>NZ_CBDQZP010000011.1:0-296290 GCF_965341865.1 Nocardia sp. bgisy134 | reverse complement strand
CCCCCCCCCCCCCCCCCCCCCCCCCCCCCCCCCCCCCCCCCCCCCCGCGGCCGACCCGTTGACCACAGACCGAAACGTGTTCTAGTTTTGGGGCGTGAGCCAGTACGCAAAGTCGACGGCAAGCACCTACGAGCTGCCTCATTTGGACGCGCTCGAGGCCGAGTCGGCGCACATATTCCGTGAAGTGGCAGCCACCTTCGAACGTCCGGTGCTGCTGTTCTCCGGCGGCAAGGATTCGGTGGTGATGCTGCACCTGGCGGCCAAGGCCTTCTGGCCCGCGCCGCTGCCGTTCCCGGTGCTGCACATCGACACCGGGCACAACTTCGACGAGGTCATCGAGTTCCGTGACCGCACCGTCGAGCGCCTCGGGCTGCGACTGATCGTCGGCAGCGTGCAGGACGACATCGACGCGGGCCGGGTCGTGGAGGACGCCGGCCCGCGCGCTTCGCGCAATCGGCTACAGACCAGCACGCTGCTGCGCAGCATCCGGGAGGGCGGCTTCGACGCGGTCTTCGGCGGCGCCCGCCGCGACGAGGAGAAGGCCCGCGCCAAGGAGCGGGTCTTCAGCTTCCGCGACGAATACGGGCAGTGGGACCCGCGCGCCCAGCGCCCCGAACTGTGGAATCTGTACAACGGCAGGCACCGCCCCGGCGAGCACATCCGGGTCTTCCCGCTCTCCAACTGGACCGAACTGGATATCTGGAGCTACATCGTGGCCGAGGAGATCGAGCTTCCCCCGCTGTACTACGCGCATCGCCGCCCCGTCGTGCAGCGCGACGGAATGCTGTTGGCGCACACCAGGTTCCTGCGGTTGCTCGACGGCGAACGGCCCTACGAGGCGACCGTGCGCTTCCGCACCGTCGGCGACGCGACCTGCACCGGATGCGTGGATTCCACCGCCGCCACCCCCGCCGAGGTGGTCGCCGAGGTCGCCGCCGCCCGCGTCACCGAACGCGGCGCCACCCGTGCCGACGACCGCATCTCCGAGGCGGGCATGGAAGATCGCAAACGAGAAGGGTACTTCTGATGGCCACCACCCTGCTGCGCCTCGCCACCGCGGGCAGCGTCGACGACGGCAAGTCGACCCTGATCGGCCGTCTGCTCTACGACTCCAAGACGATCTTCACCGATCAGCTCGCCGCCGTGGAGCGCACCAGCCGCGACCGCGGCGACGACTACCCGGATCTCGCGCTGCTCACCGACGGACTGCGCGCGGAGCGTGAGCAGGGCATCACCATCGACGTGGCGCACCGGTATTTCGCCACGCCGCGGCGCAAGTTCATCATCGCCGACACCCCGGGGCACATCCAGTACACCCGCAACATGGTGACCGGCGCGTCCACCGCCGACGTCGCGCTCATCCTGGTCGACGCGCGCAAGGGCGTGGTGGAGCAGACCCGCCGCCATGCCTTCCTCGCCAGCCTGCTCGGCATTCCGCACCTGGTGCTGTGCGTCAACAAGATGGATCTGGTCGGCTGGTCCCAGCAGCGGTTCACCGAGATCCGCGAGGAGTTCGCCGGATTCGCCACCAAGCTCGAGGTCGCCGATCTGTCCTTCATCCCGGTCTCGGCGCTCCAGGGCGACAACATCGTGCACCACGGCGCCAGCATGCCCTGGTACGAGGGCACGCCCCTGCTGCACCACTTGGAGGAGCTGCACATCGCCTCCGACCGCAACCTGATCGACGCGCGCTTCCCCGTGCAGTACGTGACCCGCAGGCACGGGCAGGATTTCCGCGGTTACGCGGGCACCGTGGCGGGCGGGGTGTTCAAGCCGGGCGACGAAGTGGCTGTGCTGCCTTCGGGTTTCACCACCACGGTGGCCGCGATCTGGGGGCCCGGCGGCATCCCGGTGGCCGAAGCCTTTCCGCCGCAGGCGATCACGATGCAGCTCGCCGACGAGATCGACATCTCGCGCGGCGACCTGATCTGCCGTCCGGCCAACCGCCCGCAAGTGGGCCGCGACATCGACGCCATGGTGTGTTGGTTCGCCGAGGACTCCGCGCTGACACCGGGCGCCACGTACACGGTGCGCCACACCACCCGCGCCGCGACCGCGGAGGTCCGCAGCCTCGACTACCGGCTCGACGTGAACACCCTGCATCGCGACGAACACGCGGAATCGTTGTCGCTCAACGAGATCGGGCGCATCCAGCTGCGCACCCGTCAGCCGCTGCTTTTCGACCCCTACCGCCGCAATCGTTCGACCGGCAGCTTCGTCCTGGTCGACGAGGCGACGAACAACACCGTCGCCGCGGGCATGATCACCGGCCCGACGCTGCCCTCGGTTCGGGTGGTCTGGCACTCGACCGCGGTCGGTCGCGAGGAGCGCGCCACCCGCGGCGCGACGGTCTGGCTCACGGGCCTGTCCGGTTCCGGGAAGTCCACGGTCGCCGTCGAAGTGGAGCGGCGGCTGGTGGCGTCGGGGCGTCCCGCGTTCCTGCTGGACGGCGACAACCTGCGCCACGGCTTGAACGCCGATCTCGGTTTCTCCGCCGAGGACCGGGCCGAGAACATCCGCCGCGTCGGTGAGGTGGCCCGGTTGTTCGCCGAAGCCGGTGTGGTGGCGGTCGTTTCGCTGATCAGCCCGTACCGCGCCGACCGCGAGCGGGTGCGCGCCGCGCACGAAGCGGCCGGACTCCCGTTCGTCGAGGTGTTCGTCGACACGCCGCTGGAGATCTGCGAGGCGCGCGATCCGAAGGGCATGTACGCCAAGGCCAGGGCGGGTGAGATCCGCGGCTTCACCGGCATCGACGATCCGTACGAAACGCCCGCCGCACCGGATCTGGCGCTGCGCCCCGCCGACGGCGACCCGGCCGCCATGGCCGCGACCATTCTGACCCTGCTGGACACCCTGGATTGATTCATACCATGCTCACCGATGCCCGCCTGGCCGCCGACCTGGCCGAACGCGCCGGAACCCTGCTGCGCGCCCTGCGCGACGAGGTATCCCCCGGCGGCCCGCCGCCACCCGATCTCGGGGCGCGCGGCGACACGCTGTCCAATGACTTCCTGCTCGCCGAGCTCGCCGCGGCCCGGCCGGGGGACGCGGTGCTCTCCGAGGAATCCGCGGACGACCCGGCCCGACTCACCGCCGACCGGGTATGGATCATCGATCCGCTCGACGGCACCCGCGAGTACGCCATGCCAGGCCGCTCGGACTGGGCCGTGCACGTCGCGCTGTGGGAGCGCGGCCGCGGCATCACCGCCGCGGCCGTGGCGCAGCCGGCGCTGGGCCGGGTGCACGTCAGCGACGCGCCGTGCCCCGCCGCCGACCCCGGGAAGCCGCGACTCCTGGTGAGCGACTCGCGGCCGCCCGTCTGGGCGCGCGACGTCGCCGACGCTGTCGGCGCGCGATTGGTGCCGATGGGCTCGGCGGGCGCCAAGGCGATGGCGGTGGTGCGCGGCGAGGCCGACGGCTACCTGCACGCGGGCGGACAATACGAGTGGGATTCGGCCGCGCCCGTCGGCGTCGCGCTGGCGGCCGGCCTGCACGCCTCCCGGGTGGACGGCAGCCCGCTGGAGTACAACCGTCCGCACCCCTACCTACCCGACCTGCTGATCTGCCGGACGGCGTGGCGAACACCGCTGCTCGAGGCGGTCGCGGCCGCCTCGAGCCGATCGCGGTAGCCGACCCCTCACCTTTCGCGACACATCGGTAGTAACGTATCAAATACCCGGGGCCGAGACGGCGCTCCGGAAGTGATGTTCGCGAGAGGATGACCGTGCGCTCGAACCTGATCTCCCGTAGGGATCTCGACTTCCTGCTGTACGAATGGCTGCGGGTCGAGGACTTGGCCGCGTTCCCCCGTTTCGCGGAGCATTCCAGGGAGACCTTCGACGGCTTCCTCGATCTCTGCGAAGACATCGCCACCCGGCATTTCGCGCCGCACAACAAGCGCAACGACAGCAACGAGCCGACCTTCGACGGCGAGCGGGTGACGATCATCCCCGAGGTGAAGGCGGCCGTCGAGGCGTTCACCAAGGCGAACCTGGTCGGGGCGGGCATGGACGAGGGGATCGGCGGCCTGCAACTGCCCGCCACCGTGGAGGCCGCCGGGTTCAGCTGGTTCCAGGCCGCCAACGTCGGTACCTCCGGCTACCTGTTCCTGACCATCGGCAACGCCAATCTCCTCGCCGAGCACGGGACTCAGGACCAGATCGACCGTTTCGTCCGGCCCATGGTCGAGGGCAGGTTCACCGGAACCATGTGCCTGTCGGAGCCGCAGGCCGGGTCGTCGCTGGCCGACATCGTCACCCGCGCCGAACCGCAGGCCGACGGCACCTATCGTCTGTTCGGCTCGAAGATGTGGATCTCCGGCGGCGATCACGAGCTCACCGAGAACATCGTGCACCTGGTGCTGGCCAAGATCCCCGGCGGTCCGGCGGGCACCAAGGGCATCTCGCTGTTCGTCGTCCCGAAGTTCCTGGTGGGCGCGGACGGCACGCTCGGCGAGCGCAACGACGTGGTGCTGGCGGGCCTCAACCACAAGATGGGCTACCGCGGCACGACCAACACGGTGCTCAACTTCGGCGAAGGCAGGCACACCCCGGACGGCGCGCCCGGCGCGGTGGGCTACCTGGTCGGCGAACCGCATCGCGGCCTTTCCTACATGTTCCACATGATGAACGAGGCGCGGCTCGGCGTCGGCCTCGGCGCCACCGCGCTGGGATACACCGGCTACCTCAAGTCCGTGGAGTACGCCAGGCAGCGGCACCAGGGCCGCGCGGTGACCACCAAAGACGCCGCCGCGCCACAGGTCCCGATCGTCGAGCACGCCGACGTGCGGCGAATGCTGTTGGCGCAGAAGGCCTATGTCGAAGGCGCGCTGGCCCTGCTGCTCTACTGCAACCGGCTGGTCGACCTGCGCCGCACCGCCGCCGACGAGCAGGCCGCCCGCGAACACACACTGCTGCTGGAGATCCTGACCGGCGTCGCCAAGAGCTGGCCCTCGCAGTGGTGCCTGGAGGCGAACAGCCTCGCCATCCAGGTGCACGGCGGCTACGGCTACACCCGCGAGTACGACGTGGAACAGCACTACCGCGACAACCGCCTCAACCCGATCCACGAGGGCACGCACGGCATCCAGGGCCTGGATCTGCTGGGCCGCAAGGTGATCCAGCACGAGGGCGCCTCGCTGCGACTGCTCGGTGCGCGGATCGCGGCGACCGTCGAAGCGGCCACCGCACAGGGCGGCGACGCGGAGGAATTCGCGGTGGAGCTCGACTCGGCCTGGCAGCGCCTGCTGCTCGTCACCGCAGGCATGTTCGCGGCGGGCGATCCGGCCGCCGCGATGGCGAACTCGTCCATCTACCTGGAGGCGTTCGGTCACATCGTGGTCGCGTGGATCTGGCTGGAGCAGATGGTGGCCGCCGCCGACCACGAGGGCGACTTCTACGAGGGCAAGCGCGCCGCGGCACGCTACTTCTTCCGTTACGAGCTGCCCAAGACCGGGCCGCAGCTCGACCTGCTCGCCGCCATGGACCGCACCACGCTCGAGATGCGCGACGACTGGTTCTGAGCACGATCGGCATCGATCATTCGAATCTGCGTGATCGAAACCCGAGCCCGGGAAACAGGGTGGCGCAATAGCCGTTAGCCACCCTGTTTCCCCAGGTCGGCGCCGGTTACCACTGGCGAAGAAACATCCCTTGATTCGCACGGCGCGCGAGCTGGATTTCCCGCGCCCATTCCCCGTCTATCGTCGCTGTTCGTGCAGGTCAGCGAAAGAGAGGCGGAACAGATGGGTGCGGAACCGGCCCCCGTGCGGCAGCTGCGCGCCGATCAGGCGCGCCGGGTTGCCGACGTGCTGCGCCACCAGATCCACGCGGGCGCGTTCGACGAGATCTTGCCGACCGAACAGCAGCTGGTCGCCGAGCACTCCGCCTCGCGCAACACCGTGCGCGAGGCGCTGGCCCTGCTCAAGGACGAGGGCCTGATCGACCGCGCGCCCAAGGTCGGCACCCGGGTGGCGACCCGCAAATACGACCACGGCCTCGACGCGCTGCTCGGGCTCCAGGAAACCCTCAAGGGCCACGGCACCGTTCGCAACGAGGTGCGCACCGCGCAGCACATCACCGCGCCGCCCGCGGTGGCCCGCAGGCTCGGGCTCGAACCCGGGCAGCGAGTCGTCTACCTGGAGCGGCTGCGCTATCTGGCGGACCTGCCGCTGAGCCTCGACCTGACCTATCTGGTCCCCGACATCGGCGCCGAGGTGCTCGCCAACGACCTCGAGAACACCGACATCTTCGTGCTGCTGGAGAAGATCAGCGGCCGCTCCCTCGGCCGCGCCGATCTGGCGCTGGAGGCGATCGCCGCCGACCCGCACACCGCATCCACTCTCGACACCCCCGACGGCGCCCCGCTGCTGATGCTCGAGCGACTGACCCGTCTCGACGACGGCAGACCGGTCGACCTCGAGTACATCCGCATGCGCGGCGATCGAATCACCATGCGCGGCAGCCTGTCCCGCGGCGCACCCGAATGGAAGGTCCTGTAGATGGCACTCGCGAATCAGCGCGCCGACATCCCGGTCACGATCGATGAATCGCTGTGCATCCAGGGCTGCACGCTGTGCGTGGAGATCTGCCCCCTCGACTCCCTGGCCATCAATCCCGACAACGGGAAGGCCTACATGCACGTGGACGAGTGCTGGTACTGCGGACCGTGCGCGGCCCGCTGCCCCACCGGCGCGGTCACCGTCAACATGCCCTATCTGCTCCGCTGATCTGGAAGTCTCATGAAAGCACGTCTCGTTCCCGTCCTGCTCGCCGCCGCACTTGCCGTCGCGGGCTGCTCGCTCGAAAGCTCCGACGAAGCCCCCGCGGGCACGGTCGAGGTCGTCGTCGGCTACCAGTCCAAGACCATCAACACCGTCACCGCGGGCACGCTGCTGCGCGCCCAGGGGTATCTGGAGCAGCGGTTGCGCCAGATCACCGACAACGGCGGCGCCGAGTACCAGGTGGAGTGGCAGGACTACGACACCGGCGCACCGATCACCGCGCAGATGGTGGCCGAGAAGATCGATATCGGCTCGATGGGCGACTATCCGTTGCTGATCAACGGGTCTCGCACGCAGGCCAACGAGCGGGCGAAGACCGCGCTGGTCTCGGTCACCGGGTACAACCCCAAGGGCGCGCTCAACATGGTTGTGGTGCCGAACGATTCGACCGCGAGCGGGATCACCGACCTGGCCGGCCAGAAGATCTCGGCCAGCGTCGGCTCGGCGGGCCACGGCACGCTCGTGCAGGCCCTGTCGCGGGCGGGCATCGACCCGGCCAAGGGCGTCGAGGTGCTCAACCAGCAGCCGCAGGTCGGCGCGACCACGCTGGAGTCGCACCAGGTGGGCGCGCTGTCCCAGTTCGTCGCCTGGCCCGGCCTGCTCGTCTTCCAGAACAAGGCCAAGCTGCTCTACGACGGCGCCGAGCTGAACGTGCCCACCTTCCACGGCGTCGTCGCGCGCCGCTCCTACACCGCCGACCATCCCGAGGTGCTGCAAGCCTTCCTCGCCGCGCAACTCGACGCGACGAAGTTCCTCACCGAGCGCCCCTTCGAGGCCGCCAAGATCGTCGCGGACGGTTCCGGCCTGCCGCAGGAAGTGGTGTACCTCTACAACGGCCCCGGCGGCACCCGTTTCGACACGACGCTCAAGCCGAGCCTGATCTCGGCGCTGAAAGGCGATGTGCCGTACCTGAAGTCGATCGGCGACTTCGCCGACCTGGACATCGACCGCTTCGTCGACGACGCGGCGCTGCGCAAGGCCTTCGCCGAAACCGGGCAGGGCGACTACGACCGGGCGCTGGCCGCCACCGCCAACCCGAGCTCGATCACCGGCGCCGACCCGGTCTGCGGCATCGCGGTCAGCGATCCGGCGCTGGCCGGTGAGGTGTGGGTGGACGGCGCCGACCGCCCGCAGCCCGCGGCCGACCCCACCTGCCTGCTGCGCGCCGTGCAGGCCGCCAAGGCCCAGGGCAAGGTGATCCGCGCGGTCTACGTGCCCGACGCCGAACTCGGCACCCGCTGGTTCGCCGACAAGGCGGTGTGGCTGCGCGACGGCGCGAAGTACCTGCCGTTCACCACGCAGGCCGCCGCGCAGCGCTACCGGCAGAACCACCCCGCCGCCACGTCGGTCTCCTACGACCAGGCGGTCACGGAAGTACGCGGATGAGCGAACGAAGTGAGCGAGTCATGTGCCAGCGCGCCTCGCGCATGCCGGTGCCGAGCGCCAGCGAGGCGCAGGCATGAGCGCCGTGGCCGTCGCGGGCGACGCGGTCACCGAGCCGGAGACCGCAAAGGGCCGAACCACTTCCGAGTGGCGGTCACGGGCCGTCCGGATCGTCTCGGTGCTCGCGGCCGTCGGGCTCTGGCAGCTGCTCACCGTCAACGACGTGCGAGCCGGACTGCGCTTCGACTCGCTGCCGACGGTGACCGAGATCGTGGCGGAGTTCGGCGAGCATCTCGGCAAGGACCAGTACTACCTGGACATCGCGCAGTCGCTGATCCGCATCGTCACCGGCTTCGGGCTGGCCGCGGTGGTCGGCGTGCTCGCGGGCATCGGGCTCGGCCGCTCCCGGTTGCTCGCCGACGTCTTCGGCCCGCTCACCGAGCTGGTCCGCCCGATCCCCGCCATCGCGCTGGTGCCTGTCGCGATCCTGCTGTTCCCCAGCGACGAATCCGGCATCGTCTTCATCACCTTCACCGCGTCGCTGTTCCCGGTCCTGGTGAGCACCAGGCACGCGGTGCGTGCGCTGCCGACCATCTGGGAGGACGCGGTGCGCACGCTCGGCGCGTCGCGCCGAGATGTGCTGGTGCGCGTGGTGTTTCCCGGCATCCTGCCCGGCGTGTTCAGCGGGCTGTCGGTCGGAGTTGGCGTGGCCTGGATCTGCCTCATCTCCGCGGAGATGATCTCCGGGCGGCTCGGCGTCGGCTACCGCACCTGGCAGGCCTACACCATCGTCGACTATCCAGCGGTCTTCGTCGGCATGATCACCATCGGCGTGCTCGGCTTCGCCACCTCCGGGCTGGTCGAGCTGGCCGGTCGCCGGATCACCCGCTGGCTGCCCAGGGAGGTTGCGGAATGACCACCACCACAACGGCGCCCGCCGCACCCGTCACTTCGGGGATGCGGCTGACCCTGGACGGCGTGCGGATCGCCTACGGCGCACGCACCGTCGTCGACGGCCTCGACCTGGACATCGCCGCGGGCGAAATCCTCGTCGTGGTCGGCAAATCCGGCTGCGGCAAGTCCACCCTGCTGCGCGCCATCGCCGGTCTGCGCAGCCCCGACGCCGGGGTGGTGCGCGCCGACGGCGCCACGGTCACCGGACCGTCGGCCGATCGCGCGCTGGTGTTCCAGGACGACGCGCTGCTGCCATGGCGCACCGCGCGCCAGAACATCGAACTGGCGCTGCATCTGCGCGGCACACCGCGCGCCGAACGCAAGTCCGTCGCGCGACGCTGGGTCGCCGAGGTCGGTCTCACCGGCTACGCCGACTACCTGCCGCGCGACCTGTCCGGCGGCATGCGGCAGCGAGTCCAATTGGCGCGCAGCCTCGCCGGAGCGCCGCGGGCCGTGCTGATGGACGAGCCGTTCGGCGCGCTGGACACCCAGACCAGGGCCACCATGCAGCGGTTGCTGATCGACACCTGGCGCGCCCACCCCACCACCATCGTCTTCGTCACCCACGACCTCGACGAGGCCCTGCTGCTCGGCGATCGCATCGCCGTGCTCGGCAGGCACGACGAACACTCCGCCGCCCTGCGCGCCGTCGTCGAGGTGCCCGCACCGCGACAGCCGGTCGACCGGCAGGCGGTGCGGGACGAGATCCTGGAGAAACTGTGAACATTCCCGAGCTATCCGAACGGATCCGGCTCGACTGCGATGTCCTGGTCATCGGCGGCGGCACCGCGGGCACCATGGCCGCGCTCACCGCCGCCGAACACGGCGCGAACGTGCTGCTGCTGGAGAAGGCCCACGTGCGCCACTCCGGTGCGCTGGCCATGGGCATGGACGGCGTCAACAACGCGGTCATCCCCGGCAAGGCGACACCGGAGGACTACGTCGCCGAAATCACCAGGGCCAACGACGGAATCGTCGACCAGCGCACCGTCTATCAGACCGCGACGCGCGGCTTCGCGATGGTGCAGCGGCTGGAGCGCTACGGCGTGAAGTTCGAGAAGGACGAGTACGGCGAGTACGCGGTGCGCCGGGTGCACCGCTCCGGGTCGTACGTGCTGCCGATGCCGGAGGGCAAGGACGTCAAGAAGGCGCTGTATCGCGTGCTGCGCCAGCGCTCGATGCGGGAGAAGATCCGGATCGAGAACCGGCTCATGCCCGTTCGGGTGCTCACCGAGAACGGTCGCGCGGTCGGCGCCGCCGCGTTGCACACGCGTACCGGCGAATTCGTGGCGGTCGGCGCGAAAGCGGTGATCCTAGCCACCGGACCTTGCGGACGACTCGGGCTACCCGCCAGCGGCTACCTGTACGGCACCTACGAGAACCCGACCAACGCGGGCGACGGCTACGCGATGGCCTATCACGCCGGTGCGGAACTCTCCGGCATCGAGTGCTTCCAGATCAACCCGCTCATCAAGGATTACAACGGTCCCGCCTGCGCCTACGTCGCCAATCCGTTCGGCGGCTATCAGGTCAACGCCGAAGGCGAGCGGTTCGTCGACTCCGACTACTGGTCGGGCCAGATGATGGCGGAGGTCAAGCGCGAGATCGAATCCGCGCGCGGCCCCATCTATCTGAAGGTGTCGCACCTGCCCGACGAGACGCTGTCCACGCTCGAAGGCATCCTGCACACCACCGAACGCCCGACCCGCGGCACCTTCCACGCCAACCGCGGCCACGACTACCGCACCCACGACATCGAGATGCACATCTCCGAGATCGGTTTGTGCAGTGGCCATTCCGCCTCGGGCGTGTGGGTGGACGAACACGCGCGCACCACCGTGCCCGGCCTGTACGCCGCGGGCGATCTGGCCTGCGTGCCGCACAACTACATGATCGGCGCGTTCGTCTACGGCGATCTCGCGGGCGCGCACGCCGCCTCCACCCTCGCCGATCTCGAAGCGCCGCAGGACCTTCCCGAGGACCAGCTGTCCGAAGCGCACGAACTCGTCTACCGGCCGCTGCGCCAATCGGACGGGCCGCCGCAGCCCCAGGTCGAATACAAGCTGCGCCGCTTCGTGAACGACTATGTGGCGCCGCCGAAGACGGCCACCAAGCTGTCCATCGCGGTGGAGACGTTCGAGCGGATGCGCACCGAGGTCGACGGCATCGGCGCGCGCACCCCGCACGAGCTGATGCGCGCGGTGGAGGTCTCGTTCATCCGCGATTGCGCCGAGATGGCGGCGCGCAGCTCGCTGACCCGCACCGAATCCCGGTGGGGCCTCTACCACGAGCGCGCCGATCTGCCCGAACGCGACGACAATGCCTGGCGCTATCACCTGAATCTGCGCAAGGACGCGGACGGGGCGATGGAGTTCCTCAAGCGTCCGGTCGCGCCGTATCTCGTGCCGGTGCCCGGACTGGACGACGTGCCGTCGACGGACCCCACCATCGTGGCGGTCGAACAGCCGCGGCTGCGCTCGGGCCGACCTCCGCAGCGCGACGACACGGTGGTCGTCACCGAAGCCGCGGCGCCCGCCGCTCCCCCGTCACCGCGACTCGTCACCCTGCTCGCCTTGGATTCGCCTACGGTGCGGGATCTTTCGAGCTATCTCGTGGATGCCGACGCCGGTGTGCGTGGCGCGGCGATCTCGGTGCTCACCGAGCACACGCCGGACGGTTTCGCGTCCGCGCTCGCGAACGCGCTGGGCGACGCCGCCGCGTCGGTGCGGCGGGTGGCCGCCGAAAGCCTGCGGGAGCTGGTGGAAGTGCTGCCGGACGCGACAGGGCTGCCCGAACACCTCGACTCCGCCGACCCGCTCGTCCGCGCCACCGTCATCGATGTGCTGCGTGCCCTGCGCGCGGGCAGCGCGGCGCAATTCGGTGCGGCGCTGGCCGATCCGGACCACCGGGTGCGCATCGAAGCGGTGCGCGCGCTGGTCTCGCTCGACGACCGCGCCGGGGTCGCCGCGTTGGCGGACGATCCGAACCGAGAGGTGCGGATCGCGGTCTCCAACGGTCTCGCGGCCATCGGCGAGGGCGGGGTGGAGGTCGTGCGGACCCTGTCCGCCGACCGCGACCCGCTGGTCCGCGCGGCCGCACTCACCGCGTTCGCCGCGCTCGGCGCCGGACCGGACGACGGCGCGAATCTGTCCGGTGCACTGCGTGATTCGGCCTGGCAGGTGCGGGTCGGCGCAGCCCGCGGCCTCGCGGGGGCCGCGCCCGAGCCGGCGATCCCCGTGCTCGCCGAGGCGTTGCTCGACCCGCACCTGGACGTCCGCAAGGCCGCGGTGCTCTCGCTCAGCACCTGGCGCACGGACGCATCGGCTCGCGAGGCGCTGAAGCGCGCGATCGACGACACCGACGCGGACGTGCGCGCCTACGCCCGGCGGGCGGTCGACGCGTGATCGCGCACTGTACCCATTGGTCGGGGGTCGCCTCGCCTCGCCTGGGCGCGGCGAACGCAGCCCGCCCTCCGCTCCGCACTCGGCCCTGCGGCGTCCAGCGCGGAACCGCAGGGCGGGCGCGGGCTCCGGCCGCGCCCGTTCCGCCGCCGCGCCGGATAACCATCCGTATGCTCGGAAACCACATTCGAGCGAGAGGAAAGGTCCGATGGCGGATCGGGAAGTGCTGTCCTGGGAGCAGTTCGGCGTCGTGGGACGGGAGCTGGCGACCGAGATCGCGGCCGACGGCTTCCATCCCGACCTGATTCTGTCCATCGCCCGCGGCGGCCTGTTCGTCGCGGGCGCCCTCGGCTACGCGCTGGATGTGAAGAACCTGCACGTGATGAACGTCGAGTTCTATACCGGCGTCGATCAGCGCCTCGACATGCCGGCCATGCTGCCTCCGGTCCCCAAGTCCGTCGACCTCGAGGGCGCGACGGTGCTCGTCGCCGACGATGTCGCCGATACCGGCGCAACGCTGAAGCTGGTCCGCGACTTCTGTTCCGCGCACGTCGCCGAGGTGCGCTGCGCGGTGATCTACCAGAAGCCGCGCTCCGAGGTGGCGTGCGAGTACGTCTGGCGACACACCGACAGGTGGATCAACTTCCCGTGGTCCACCGAGCCGCCCGTGGTGCAGCGGGCCGCGCGCGTACTGGACGCGTAGCCGAACCCGGTGCTCGGGCCGGGCCACGAATGCGATGGTGGACGATGCCCACGGCGGTCACGCCCGTGGACTTGACCTTGTCACTGTGTGAAGGCCTTGACTGGCTGTCGGAGGTGGTTTCCATCAACTCGACACACAGGAATACACAGGACAGGCGACTGCTCGACGCGTTGGCGGCCGGTAACTCGTCGACTCGGCTCGAGGCGGCTCTGGCGGCCGGCACGAATCCCGAGCCCGGTTTCGTCGATGCGCTGATAGAACGGTGCGCGATCGAGCCGGACTTCTTCGTGCGCGACATGCTCACATGGGCGCTTACCCGTCTTCCTTCGGAGATCACGGTTCCGAAGCTGCGCGCGGAGCTCCGTTCCGAGCACGCTCAGGCTCGCAGCCAAGCGTTGCACACGCTGTCCAAGATCGGGGACCCGAGTGTGTGGCCGGCGATCACGCGTTCGTTGCTGCGCGATGCCGACGACGACGTCGCGCGGAGTGCATGGCGCGCTGCCGCGGTTCTCGTGCCCGACGGAGCGAAGGAAGGGCTGGCCGCCGAACTGGCCAGGCAATTCGGGCGCGGCGACCGGGAGGTACGGCTGAGTTTGAGCCGTGCGCTCGTCGCGCTCGGCGATGTGAGCGAGCCGCTCCTTCGGACGGCGATGGCAAGTCACGACCCGATGGTGCGGGCGCATGCGCGCGCCACGGAGCGGCTCCTGCGCGACCCGGATGCCGGATTCGACCTCGCCGTCGATCAGGCGAGACGGGTCGTCGCGCTCGGTCCGGACCGGGAGGAGACAAGCGCGTGCTGATCGGTGAGGTGGCGCGCCGCTCGGGGGTGAGCGCCAGGATGCTCAGGCACTACGACTCCCTCGGGCTGGTACGGCCGACCGGACGAACCGTGGGTGGCTACCGGGAATACGCCCCCGAGGACATCCGGCGGATCTTCCACGTGGAGGGGTTGCGTTCCCTGGGGCTGTCCCTGAGCCAGATCGGGCGCGCTCTCGATGATGCCGAATTCACCCCGGCCGCACTGGTCGGCGACCTCATCCGAAAGACCGAGGAACGACTGCACCGGGAGCAAGAGCTCCTCGAGCGGCTCCGGACGGTCGATGCGGCCGAGCCCTTCGACTGGCAACACGTCCTGCGTATCATCGAGCTCCTGCACGGACTCGGTTCGCAAAGCGCCGCCCGGCGGCAGCAGGCCGTCCTGGCCCCGGCCGAGGATGTCTCGATGCCTGCCGAGCTGCTGGCCGAGGCGCTCCTCACCGAATCCGATCCAAACGTTGCCGGGGCCCTGCGGTGGGCCCTCGCACGGGCCGGCGGTGACGGTGCAGCGCGAGTGGCATCCGGAATGAGGTCAGACGACGTCGACGTCCGGAGGCGCGCGGTCTTGGCGCTGGCCGAGATACCGGGCGACGAGGCGACCGCGGTGCTCACGGACGCGCTCGGGGACGCGGACGCGACGGTCCGCAGACACGCTGCTCTCGCACTGGGTGCGCGTGGCGTGACCCAGGCTGTGCCGGAACTTGTCGGCACGGTGGTCGAGGGCCCGAATGATATCGAGGCGGCCGAGCTTCTGGGAACGTTGGCGTGCGACGAGACGTGGGCAGACCGGATCATGACTGCGCTGATCGACGAGCTGACCGCACATACAGCGGACTCGGCAGTGCGGATACGACTGACCCAGGCACTCGCCGAGATGCCTGGGACCATCGCGCTGGATACCCTGCGGCAACTGGCCCGCGACGATGATCGGGCCGTGGCCCTCCTCGCCTCTGCCCTCGTGGAAACGCTCGAAATACGGCCGGACGACGAACTGGGCAACCCTAGGAAAACGTAGGCGCGAACAACATCCCTGCGGCGACGCCGCGCGCGATGCACAGCCTTGTTACAGGTTGTCGACCCGCAGAGCGGCCACCCTGTCCAGGAGGGCTCGGCGGACGGTGTCGGGGCTCAGTACGCGCAGTGTGGCGCCCAGACCCATCAGATAGGTGACGAGAGAGTCGATGTCGTTGGCGCCGATATCGATGAGGGTGGCGTCGGGGCCGTCGGGGCGGTGGGTTCCGATGGTGGCCGGCACGATTCGCAAGGCTTGCTGGAGTGGCACGGCGAGCCTGATCGTGGCGTAGAGCGGGTAGGTGACCGCGGCGATCGCTTCGGTGACCAGCGTGGCGGGGTCGGGCGGGTTGTCGTGTTCGATGCGATGTCCGGTGAGTTCGGTGTGCAGTACCCGGTCCACTCGGAATGTACGCCATTGCTGTTTGTCGACGTCTTCGGCGAGGAAGTACCAGCGGCGGTTGGCGCGCACCAGACGATAGGGGTCGACGTAGCGGCGGGTGATGCGCTGGTGATGATCGCGGTAGGTCAGCGCGAGGCGTTCGCTCTGTCGGCATGCCGTGGCCAGAGCCCACAGCACGGACGCGTCGGCTTGCGGGGATACCTCGGCCCCGTCGGCGGTGTGGGCGAGGGTGCGGTTCACCGCGTCGAGGTGGCGCGCGAACCGTTCGGGTAGCAGGGTTTGCAGTTTGAACAGCGCCGACAATGCCGAGACGCTGCTGCCGAGCACGCCGCCCGCCGCGGCTTCCCGCAACGCCACGGCCACTGCGAAACCCTCTTCTTCGTCGAGGGCGAGCGCTGGAACCCGTGGTCGACGAGCCAGGCGATAGCCTCCCCACGGGCCGGGATCGGAATCGATGCCGTACCCCAGTTCTCGCAGGCGTGCGATATCGCGGCGTACCGTCCGGTCGGTCACTCCCAGCCGCCTGCTCAATTCCTGACAGGTCCATGCCGGGCGGGAGTCCAGCAGAGCCAATACATGCAGCAACCGCGCGGTAGATCCGATCACAGTCGGTATTCTCGTCCGGATCCAGGACCGGACCTGTCCTGGTCGGACCCTACGGTGTGGACCATGACTGCTGAACAGACAACACAGAACCGTGCCGTCGCCGAACCTCGGCCGATAATCCGTTGGCTCTCAATAGATTTCGACTGCTCAGATCCTGTCGAGTTGGCACAGTTCTACAGCCGTGGACTCGGCCTGCCGGTGCTCTACACCAGCGATGACTTCGTCCTGCTCGGGACCGGAGCCGGCGGGCCGGGGTTGGGTTTCATCCGCATCCTGGACTATCGACGCCCGAGTTGGCCGGAATCGGTGGTGGCCAAGCAGGCCCATCTGGAGTTCGGGGTCGATGATCTGGATTCTGCGCAAGCGTGGATGGGCGAGCTGGGCGCGGTACTGACCGCCTTCCAACCCGACATCAGCCACCGCCGGGTGATGCTCGATCCCGCGGGGCACCCGTTCTGCCTGACCACCCACGGTGTCTGAACCGTAGTATCGAATTCCGTGAGTCGGGTCGCCGGTGCTGTGGCAGATGTTCGAACCCGACGCGGTCCCTGCATAGCGGCGTTCAGCGGCAATCCAAGCATGGTGCCGACCAAGGAGATTCGTCGCAACGTGTTCCCCGAAGCTGCATTCACCCGACACGGCGCTCGGTTCGCGCCACACCCGGCGGACGGTCGCCGATTGCGGGATCGGCCGTGGCCAGCGCCTCGGCGATCGGCGTACCGGTGCGTTCAGCGAAAATCAGTCGCTCCCGAACTTCGCGCGGCGTGCGGGGCCGATAGCCAGGACCAGTGCCACAGCAGCCGCCGGAGAAGTTCAGCCCGGATTCGAGCACGGCTTCGAGCGCTCGCCAACTCGCCTTGTCGACTTTCCTGGGCACCTCCAGGTGCGGACCGGCGTCGAGGAGGTCCCCACGGCATTGCGGGCAGCGGGCCGGCCCCTGTCCGATCGAGTACTTGTAAGAGCCCCGGCAGCGCAGGCACACCAGATGTGTCCGGCTGGGGTAGATGCACATGCGGGCAAAGTACATTCGCGACTCCGTCGGGTCGAGTCATTTCGGCCCGGGATGCGGCTTCAGTCGGCCGGGCAGGCGGCTCTCACGATGGCGCCCGATCCCGTCAGTGACAGGCGTCGGCGATACCTGACATCCACTCGCGAATCGCCTTGCGCTGCGCGGGAGTAAGGCCGGCTTCCAGCTCCGCCTCGCGCCGCGCGACGGCCACCCGCGCCGCCGCGTATCGCTGCATTCCCGCCTCGGTCACCTGGATCTGGTGCGTACGACGATCGGTCGGATGCGGGCGGCGTTCGATCAGGCCCTCCTTCTCCAGTCCGCCGATCATCTCGTTCGCGGCCTGCCGGGTACTCGCCACCTCTCGTGCGATATCGGCCACCGACATCCCCGGCTGTGCGGCGGTCATCATCAGCGTGGCGTACTGCGAGGTCGACAGTCCGAACTCCTTGAGCTCCTCGCCGATCGCCGCCCGCATATTCAGCCAGACCTTGCGAACGATGAAGGTCAGCGATCCGCCTTCCGCATGCACGCGCAACCCTTTCCGAGATTGACAGGTTCCTGACGATAATGCACTCTCGATAACGTCAGGTTCCTACCAATCGTATCGAAGGTTTCCATGACCACGCCCGCGACACTGCCGAACGTCAGGCAGCGGTTGATCCTCGCCGTACTCCTGCTGTCCTCCTTGCTCATCTGGATGGACAACACGATCCTCAGCACCGCTCTCGAAACTCTCTCCGATCCGGTCCGCGGTTTGAATGCCAGCCCCGCACAACTGCAATGGACAACCGGCTCTTACACATTGGTCTTCGCCGCGCTGATGTTCACCGCAGGCGCCCTCGGCGATCGCTTCGGGCACCGGGCCGTGCTCGCCACCGGGATGACCGTCTTCGCCGCCTCGTCCATGTGGGCCGCCTACTCCGCCGACGCCGGGCAGCTCATTGCCGCCCGCGCCGCCATGGGGGTCGGCAGCGCGCTCATCATGCCCGCGACGATGGCCATCCTCACCTGGACCTTCACCGGGCCCGCGCGGGCGACCGCCATCGGTATCACCTCGGCGTCGGCCGGTGTGGGTATCGCGGCGGGACCCTTGATCGCGGGTGTGCTGCTCGACCGTTTCTGGTGGGGCTCGGTGTTTCTCGTCAACGTCCCGGCCGTTGCGCTCGGGTTGGTGGGGATCGCGACGCTCATCCCGGACTTCCGCAGTCCCACCCGGCGTCCGCTGGATCTTCCTGGATTGGCGCTGTCCATCACTGGACTTGCGCTCCTGGCCTACGGCCTGATTCGCGCGGGTCAGGTCGCGACCTGGGGCCGCGTGGATGTCTGGCTGCCGGTCACCACGGGTATTCTGCTGCTGGCCGCCTTCGTGATCGTCGAATTGCGCAGTGCCCAGCCCAGTTTCAACCCACGACTGCTCGCGCAACGCACCTTCGGTGGCGGTAACGCCGCCATCGGCTTGCTGCTGTTCGCCATGACCGCCGTCGGTTTCTACGGCGCTTTCTATCTCCAAGGCGCACGTGGCTTCTCGGCATTGCAAGCCGGACTGGCCAGCTCCCCGGGCGCACTCGGCGCGATCGTCGGCGGCCCGCTCGGCATCCGCTTGGTCCGCCGCTGGGGGCTGCGTCCCGTCACCGTGACCGCACTGACCGTCGCGGGACTGGCCATGGGCACCTTCGGTTTCTTCGGACTGGACACTTCGATGGTCTGGTACGAGATCCTCGTCCTCATCCAGGGCCTTGCCATCGGTCTGGTCATCGGCTCGGTGACGGCGGCCCTCATGGCCACCCTGCCGATGGAACAGGCAGGCGCCGGATCGGCCGTCACCAACACGGTGCGTCAGACCGGCAGCGTGCTCGGTATCGCAGTGGGCGGGACGATCATGTCCATCGTGTACAGCCGGGGCATCGAATCGGCGCTGCCCGGCCTGCCCCCTGACGTGCAGGACCGAGCGCGCATCTCCGCGGAACAGGCCCGGCATGTCGCCGACGCCGTCGGGCTGCCCGACCTGGCGCGCGCCGCCGACGACGCGTTCGTGCACGCCATGCACGTCGGCGCGGTCTGGACCATGCTCATCGCACTCTCCGGAGCGGCCGTACTGGCCATCGCCCTGCGACCCACGCGTCAAACATCCGGCATCCTCATCACCCGGCGCGAGTTCCAAGACGCGGACGCGTAGCCGAGCCCGGCGATCCGAGCGACGGTCAGCGCGCGGCGCGGTCGGCGACGATGGTGTCGAGGCGGGCGCCGAGTGCGTTGACCTGGTCGCGCAGCTCCGTCACCGTCTCGATGGAACAGTCGACGTCCGCCAGCACCTCGGCGATCATCTGCCTGGCTTGCTGTTTCAGTGCGAGCCCCGCATCGGTGGCGTGCAGATGCACGGCCCGCCGGTCGTGCGAGCTGCGCACGCTCTCGACCAGGCCGCGCGCCTGGAGCCGCTGCACGAGCGGAGAGACGGTGCCGTAGTCGAGCCGTAGCCGATCGGCGAGCTGCTTCATCGTCATTCCCGGGTTCTCCCAGAGCGCGAGCAGCGTGAGGTACTGCGGGTAGGTCACCCGCATGGCGTCGAGATACGGCCGGTAGGCCGCGGTCATCGAGCGCGAGGTCGAGTACAGGGCAAAGCACAGCTGGGCCGCGAGCGAGAGCACGTCATCGGTGCCCGCGGCGGCGGCCTCGACCGCGCCTGTATGCGCTTCTTCGGGCATATCTGCACTGTACGAGAGTGCGGGTGCTTCGTGAACCGTCGAAAATCGGTGGCTCGAGCGGACGTCCCGGATTAGCTTGCCCCGTATGGCTGAGATACACGGGCGGTGCGCGAGCGAATTCGGCACGGTGGCAGATACTTTGGCGGCGTCGTTGGATCGCGACGACGTGGGGGCCTCGGTGGCGGTGTCGGTGGGCGACGAACTCGTGGTCGACATCTGGGGCGGATATACCGACGAGTCGCGCACCGCGCGGTGGCAGCGCGACACCATCACCAACGTCTGGTCGACGACCAAAACCATGACGGCGCTGTGCGCGCTGGTCCTCGCGGACCGCGGCGACCTCGATCCGGCGGCGCCGGTGGCCGAGTACTGGCCCGAATTCGGCGCCGCGGGCAAGGAAAGCGTGCTGGTGCGGCACGTGCTCTCGCATACCGCGGGCTTGCCGACCTGGGACGAGCCGATGACGGTGGAAGATCTCTACGAGTGGCCGACCGCTACGGCACGGCTTGCGGCGCAACCTCTCCGCTGGTCGCCGGGGACGGCGGCCGGCTACCACGGGCTCACCCAGGGTTATCTGGTGGGCGAGATCGTCCGGCGGATCACCGGTCGCAGTCTGGGTGCCTTCTTCGCCGAGGAGATCGCCGGGCCCCTGGAGGCCGACTTCCACATCGGGTTGCCCGCCGAGCACGACCACCGCGTAGCACCGATCATCGCGCCGCCCGCGAGCCCGGGGCGCGACGATTCCGCGCCGCGCGGCCCCGGCAATCCGTCGGTGCCCGCCGCCGCGGCCAACACCGCTGCCTGGCGGCGTTCGGAGATTCCGGCCGTCGGCGGATTCGGCAACGCCCGCTCGGTGACCGCCGTCCAGTCGGTGCTAGCGAACGGCGGCGCCTGGCGCGGCGTGCGGTTGCTGTCGCGAGAAGGCTGCGAACGCGCCGTCCACGAGCAGTTCCGCGGCATGGACACCGTGCTGGGCACACCGATGCGTTACGGCCTCGGATACGGTCTCGGCGGCGGCGAATCCCCCAGCGCCCGTACGTGTTTCTGGGGCGGCTGGGGTGGCTCGCTCGTCTGGGTCGACATGGACACGCGGATGACGGTGTCCTACGTCATGAACCGGATGCTCGACGACGACCGATCGCTCACCGACGACCGGTCGTTCGACATCGTCGCGGCCGCTTACGACGGGGTCACGGCGTGACCCGCGCCGCTCAGCCCGCGGCGACCTCGCTGCGGTCGCCGCTCCACAGCGTGTGGAACTTGCCCTCGGCGTCGATGCGCTCGTAGGTGTGCGCGCCGAAGAAATCGCGCTGTCCCTGGGTGAGCGCGGCGGGCAGCCGCTCGGCGCGCAGCGCGTCGTAGTACGACAGCGAGGACGCGAAGGCCGGGACCGGGATGCCGAGCA
Source organism: Nocardia sp. bgisy134 (assembly GCF_965341865.1). Classification (GTDB taxonomy): domain Bacteria; phylum Actinomycetota; class Actinomycetes; order Mycobacteriales; family Mycobacteriaceae; genus Nocardia. The sequence goes on along the minus strand of NZ_CBDQZP010000011.1, from coordinate 275,116 downwards.
GGGTCGCGGTGGACACCACGCGCCGCCAGCTGTCGATGGCCGTCTCGATCGCTTCGCGGAAGTACGGCGCGAGGATCAGGCTCGGCAGAGCGGGATCCTGGTCGTAGGCCTCCTTGATCCGGTTCAGGAACCGGGCCCGGATGATGCAGCCGCCGCGCCAGATCGTCGCCAGGTCGCCCGGACGCAGATCCCAGTTGTATTCGGCGCTGCCCGCGGCGATCTGGTCGAAGCCCTGCGCGTACGCGACGACCTTCGACGCGTACAGCGCCTGGCGGATGTCCTCGGTGAATTGCTCTACGTCGGTGGGCTTTTCGGCCAGCGTGCCGGAGGCGAGGCCGACCGCGGCCTTGCGCTGCGCGCGGGAACCGGACAGCGCCCTGGCGAAGACCGCCTCGGCGATGCCGGTCACCGGGACGCCGAGATCGAGCGCGGACTTGACGGTCCAGCGGCCGGTGCCCTTCTGCTCGGCGGCGTCGACGATGATGTCGACCAGCGGGCGGCCGGTCTTCGCGTCGACCTGCGCGAGCACCTCGGCGGTGATCTCGACCAGGTAGCTCTCCAGGTCGCCGGAGTTCCACTGGGTGAACACATCCGCGATCTGCTTGGCGTCCAGACCGAGCGCGTCGCGGAACAGGTGGTAGGCCTCGCCGATCAGCTGCATGTCGGCGTACTCGATGCCGTTGTGCACCATCTTGACGAAGTGCCCGGAACCGTCGGGGCCGATGTGGGTGCAGCACGGGGTGCCGTCGACCTGCGCCGCGATCGATTCCAGCAGCGGACCGAGCGACTCGTAGGACTCCTTCGGTCCGCCCGGCATGATCGCCGGACCGTTGAGCGCGCCCTCCTCGCCGCCCGAGATGCCCGCGCCGACGAAGTTCAGTCCGCGCTCGCGCATGGCGGCCTCGCGGCGGATCGTGTCGGTGTAGAGGGCGTTGCCGCCGTCGATGATGATGTCGCCCTGCTCCATCACCGCGGCGAGCTCCTCGATGACGGCGTCGGTCGCGTCACCGGCCTTGACCATGATCAGCACCCGGCGCGGCTTCTCCAGCGCCGCGACGAACTCCTCGACGGTCTCGGTGCGAACGAAATCGCCGTCGCCGCCGTGGTCGGCGAGCAGTGCGTCGGTCTTGGCCACGGAACGGTTGTGCAGCGCGACGGTATAACCGTGCCTGGCGAAGTTGCGGGCGATGTTGCTGCCCATGACAGCCAGGCCGGTAACACCGATTTGTGCACGCGCGGTAGAGGTCGGCATCGATCAGCTCTCTTCGTTCGTCAGGTCCGGTGGGTGTGCGAAAACTGGTTCCGCGGCGGCACCGTCGGCTCGTGCGAGCGACGCGGCCACCCTGTTGCCAAAGCTACTGGATGGCCGGTCGACCGCACCGAGACGGGTCGGAGGGATCTGATGAACGTGCGAGCGCGAATGGGCGAGCCGATCCGGGTGCGCGGACTCGCGGATCAGGCCAGCACGAGATCGACGTCGATGTTGCCGCGGGTGGCGTTCGAGTACGGGCAGACCTGGTGCGCCGCGTCGACCAGGGAGCGCGCCAGGGCGGGGTCGACGCCGGGCAGGTCGACGGTGAGGGTGACGGCCAGACCGAAACCGTCCCCGTTGGGGCCGATGCCGACCGCGCCGGTCACCGCGGAGTCCGCGACCTTCACCTTCTCGCGGCGGGCGACGAGCTGGAGCGCGCTGTGGAAGCAGGCGGCGTATCCCGCGGCGAACAGCTGTTCGGGGTTGGTGCCCGCACCGCCCGCGCCGCCGAGTTCCTTCGGGATGCTCAGTTCCAGGTCGAGCGCCTGGTCGGAGGAACGGACGTGCCCGCCGCGTCCGGCGCCGGTCGCGGTGGCCTGTGCGGTGTAGAGGGTGCTCATGGGGTGCCTTTCTCGAAGAACGTGCCGTGCCCCATGAACGGTAGCGGGCAACTCAGTTGCACACAACTAATATGGGATGTGAAACGGGCCGCACACCGCGGGCGGAGTCGGTTCCGCCCGCGGTGTGCGACCCGCCGAGCGGCTAGATCACCGCGTTCATGATCGTCCCCGCGCTGGTCGCGACGGCGCCTCCCGCCATCGCGCTGGCGATCATCTTCGGCGACTGTAGACCGCCACCGCTCCACTTTTCCCAGGCGAAACGGCCACCGCCGTAAGTAATGGCGGTGATCCCGGACAGCTGAACGAGCCAGGTGAAGTACCGACCCATTTGCATGAGCTTGTCCGCCAGCGGCGGCTCTTCCGGGGTCGGATTGCTGTACTGCGCGAGGACAGTGTCGTGTAACGCGCAGAGGATCGTGCTCACTGTCATACTCCTTCGCGGATGCTGGAGTGATGCTGGGGATTCGTTTTCACGAGAGCGCGATACTTCGAAAACGGAGAACTCTCCCATTCAACCCCACCAAGATCATGTGATGGGCCGGACACACCCAATTCGTTATGACTCGACTCACACCGGCGCACCCGTGCCATGGCAGGCCCGCGGTTCTAGGATTCGAGGGGTGCAGGGGGATTGACAAGGGAACAGGCGCGACGCGGCGCTGTCCCTGTTTCGACGCCGACCTCACGCTGATTCCGGGGAGGGCACATGGCTTTTCTGCTTCTACTGCTCTTGCTCATGCTCGCCGTCACCGTCTCCGTCGTCGTTGCCGCCTACGGCACGGTGATTGCCACGTACTGGTTCGAAATGCGCCACCGCCGCGCCGACCCGCCGGATCTGACCGCCGCGCACTGAGCGGTCGACCGCGAGTTTGGGAGCGATCGGTCCGGCAACTCCGGTCACGGGCGTTTTCGACGCCCGTGACCGCGATCGGAGGTGAGCCGGATGGTGAACGACGTCGAGAAGCGCTGGTCCGATCCGGAGGGATTTCGCCAAGCCGTCCGGTACGACCTCGCGGTTCTCGGCACGGCGGCGCTCGTCGCGCTGGTGGCCACGGTCTGGGCCGCAGGCCGGGAGGCGTGCCTGTCCGGTCCGCTGCTGTGCGACGCCGCCTCGAGTATTGCGGTGCTGCTCGTGCCCGCCGTCGTCCTGCTGGCGGGCGGCATCGGCGCCTTCGTCATCACTTATCTGCGCTGGCGGCGCGGCCGGGTCTGGCCGATCTGGCAGGGCGCCGGGTGGTTCCTGTTCGTCATGATGCTCGTCTACGTCTCGATCGGCGGGACCGCGATGGCCCGCTGACCGACCCGGGCGCCCGGGGCCGTTCATCGGTTGTAGTCCCAGTAGTGCAGCCACTTGACCGACTCGAACAGCAGCAGCGTCAGACCGTAGAGGGCCACGACGATCGCGGCCCCGAGCGCACTCACGCGCCAGCCCGCGCCGTCGACCGGATCGACCCACCACCGGAAACAGGCGGCCACGGCGGGCGAGAGTATCCAGCTCATCAACGCGACGCTCACGATCTGGCTGAGCCACATCGCCAGCCAGGGTGGCGCGCCGTTCTCGTCCAGCACCGGGCCGAGGAACCTGGACAGCGTCATCACCGTCGGATACAGCACGAGCAGCACCAGCATCGCGATCTTCCAGGTGGGCGTCACCCGAGTCTGGCCGTCGACGGTGCGCAGCGTCGAACCGAACGGCGTGGTGTGCGCGACGACCGAGAAATCCTCGGTCAGTTCGGCGCGCAGCGCGGGCAGGGCCGCGGCGCGCTCCTTCGAGCGCATCCAGTCCGACAGGTGCTGGGCCGTGCGAAATCGCAGCACCGTGAACCACCGGCCGGTGTCGCCGCGAGGGAACAGCGCGACACCCTCGAATCCGGGGAACGTGGCGCTCAGGGTGACCAGTTCCGCCTCCGCCGCAACGAATTCCGCCGCTTTGCCCCGGGTGACGCTGTGATGGAACACCCCGACGCCGGGCGGCGGCAACCCTCCCTCGACGATGACCAGATCCGAGCTCTTCCGGTGAAAGCCGAGCGAATCTCCCTCGGCGAGCGCATGGGACCTGGCGGTCGAGTCCAGGAAGTCGTTCACCTGCCGCTCTGTTCCGAAGGTGGCGCTGAACCCTGGTTCCAGGGCCGGGTCGTCGCTCACCGCGCGGCAACTCTCCACGAATCCCTCGGCGACCGAGGCCATTTCGGTCATCCGATCCAGCCAGGCGGCGAAGGCCGCGCTGTCCGCGGGACGATGGAAGACGGTGACGGCGGTGGCGTTCATCGGCGGCCCGCTAGCGGTCGTCGACGCGGCGACCTCGGACGTAGACCTGCGCGATCGTCGATTCGTCCATCCCCATCAGCAACGCGAACAGCGTCTGATCGCGCGCGAGGACGGAGTCGTCGGATCGAATCCCTTGCGCCAGAGTGCCTTCCAGCGCCGGTGTGCCCGTGGGATCGATGACGACGAAATCGGCCTCCTTGCCGACATCGAAGTTGCCGAACCGGCTCTCCATGTCGAGGGCGCGCGCGCCGGCCAGCGTTCCGGTGAACAGCATCTCCGCCGGATGCATCGACACTCCGTCCTCGCCCGGCTCGGAGATGTGCACCTTGAACGCCGCGGAGAGCACCCGCGGGATCGACCATTCGTCGCCGCCGCCGTAGTCGGTGCCCGCGGCCACCGTGACGCCCGAGGCGATCGTCCGCTTCCACGGCATCGTGCCGGACCCGAGGAACTGCTGCGACACCGGGCAATGCGCGATCGAACTGCCGGTCTGCGCCAAGCGCCGCAGTTCCGAATCCTGGCAGTGCACGCTGTGCGCGAGGATGCTGCGCCTGCCGAGCAGGCTCTTGCCGCCCACTTGCGAGCCGGGCAGGAACTTCCCGTCGTAGGTGTCCAGGTAGGAATCCACCTGGTACGCCTGCTTGGTGCTGTCGACCTCGCCGGTGCCGGGACGGTTGTTCTCGTTCAGGTGGCTGTGGAAATAGACGCCCTGATCGCGCACGGAGTCGTAGAGCTCGCCGAGGTTGCGCAGCGTTTCGCGGGTCACCGCCAGCGCGAAGCGCGGAACCACCGCCACATGCAGCAGGGCCGTGTCGACGTCGCCGGTGTCGATGGCATGCCAGGTGTCGATCTCCGATTTGGTCAGCCGGATCGCCTCGTCCTCGGAGGTCATCAGCGGCGCGACGGACGCCTCGCCCGTGGTCTGGATACCGCGGCCGCTGACCATGCGCAGGCCGCGCCGGCGCGTCTCGGCGAACAGCGCGTCCTGGGCGTGCGGAAACGCCGACCCGAAGACCATCGCGGCGGTGGTGCCCGCGGCGAGACGGCGGGCGCAGAATTCGACGGCCGCCCGATGCGCGTACACGGGGTCGGCCAGCTGGGCTTCGGACGGGTAGATGCAGCGCGTGAGCCATTCGAGCAGCTGGCCGCCGCCGTAGGCGTCGCCCGCGAAGGTCTGCGGGAAGTGGATGTGGGTGTCGACAAAGCCGGGAAGCAGGAAGCCCGGGCGGTGGTCCATCGGGGGCACGCCACGGAATTCGGCCGGGATCTCGTCTCGGGCGCCGCAATAGGCGATCCGCCCGTCCCCGGCGACGATCAGAGCGCCGTCCGGTATGGAAACCAGCGCGTCCGCCGCCTCCTGGACGGTCGCTTGTCCAGTGACGTGAAAGATGTGCCCCAAGTGGACTTGGCTCACGCGTCGAGCACAACACAGCGCGCGGCGCAATATTGGCAATTCCCACAAAAAGACATCTTGACCTGCAACTCAGGTGACAACATTTTCTAAGGACGGTGTCTTTGCACATTCCTGGCAAACCATTGGCATCGGAGGCGAGATCGAAGTTGCCGGTGGCGGAAGGTGACCGGCGCCACCGATGCGACGGACCCGCCTGCTCCTCGATGCCCGCTCACCTCGTGCAATACTCGATAGGCATGACCGCAGAAAACGCTCGTGCCGGATCTGCAGTTCCCGATGCCTCGGCCGTCGCCGCCGCGCTGCAGGTAGCCCGCCGCGCTCCCTCCCTGCACAACTCCCAGCCGTGGCGCCTGATCTTCGACGGCAAGCGGCTGCACCTGTACAGCGACCCCGATCGGCTGCTTCCGATGGCCGATCCGGACGGGCGCCAGCAGGTGATCAGCTGCGGCGCACTGTTGCACCACACCAGGACCGCGTTCGCCGCAAATGGCTGGCACACCGAGGTCGTTCGGCTGCCCGATCCGGCGCGGCCGCGCTATCTGGCCGCCCTCGCCTTCCGGCCCTGGCCCGATCCGCCCGAACGCATCCGCAATCAGGCCCGCATCATCGGGCGCAGGTACTCCGACCGACTGCCGATGGACGCACCCGACGGCTGGGACGCCCTCCTGCCCGGCGTGACGGAAGTGGCGCGCGCGTGCGAGATCACGCTCGACGACCTGCCCGACTCGGTGCGCGACCGACTCGCCGCCGTGTCCGATCAGGCCGCCGCGCTGCGTCGCTACGACAAGCCGTATCAGAGCGAATTGCGCTGGTGGACTGGACATTTCGATATATCCGAGGGCATTCCTCCGACCGCGCTCGCGACCACGGCCGAGGCGGGGCGCGTGCCCGTTCGCCGCGACTTCCCCCTCGCGCCGGGAACCACCCGCCGGACGACGGCCGAGGATCGAGCCCGTCTGCTGTCATTGAGCTCCTCGGGCGACACGCCCGCGCAGTGGTTGCGCACCGGCGAGGCGCTGTCGGCGGTGCTGCTGGAGTGCACCGGCGCCGGGCTCTCGACGTGTCCGCTCACGCACATCACCGAGCTGCCCGCGGCCCGGCGCGTGATCGAGACACTGATACCCGGCCACCTGCGCCCCCAGGTCGTCATCCGCGTGGGCAGCGCACCCGAACCGGATCCCGTGCCGCCGACACCCCGCCTACCGATCGAGGACATCCTCACCATCACCTCCGAATAGCCGGGACGCGCCCGTTCGGCACGGACATCATCGCGCCCACAGCGAACCGGACCAAGGAAACGAATCGCAAGGTTTGCTAACGACCGCGCACGGATCGCCGATGCACCTCGTGTCGACGACGACACCGGCACCCTCGGCCACGTGGCGCAGAGCTGCGCTTTCGCTCCGGTCGTGCGCGAGTCGGGACGGGCATCGCACGCCGACGCCAGTACGCTGACCTCGCACGTCGACACCGGGCGCTTCGCGATCCCGGTCCGCCCTCCGGTTCACACCTGTCAAGGAGTTCACTTGGCTCGGCAACGTCGCACCAGCAGCCTGTCCGCGTCCCGTCGCGGCGCCATCGCCACCACCGCGCTCGCGCTCGCGCTCGCCGCGGGCATCGGCGCCGCCGCCGCGCGCCCCGTCGGCGCCTTCGATGTCGGCGGGGCCATCGAGGTCGAATACGACCGCGCGGGCGGGCCCGCCGCCCTCGGCGATCCCGTCACCCCCGAACTCGACGCGGGCCGCGGCGGACGATTCCAAGCCTTCGAACGCAACGCCTCCGTCTATTGGCATCCCGAGGCCGACGCCCACCTGATCGGCGGCTCGATCCGCGACAAGTGGGGCACGTTCGGTTGGGAGAACGGCGTCCTCGGTTACCCCGTCACCGGAGAACTCGCCACACCGGGCAGACCGGGCAGCTTCAACCACTTCCAAGGCGGATCCATCTACTGGTCCCTCGGCACCGACGCACACCAGATCGGCGGGGCCATTCGCGACAGGTGGGGAGCCTACGGCTGGGAAGGTGGTGCCCTCGGCTTCCCCATTACCGACGAAGCCACCGCCGCCGCGGACAACGGCCGCTACAACCTCTTCGCAGGCGGCGCCATCTACTGGTCCGCACCCACCGGCGCCCACGTCGTCTGGGGCGCCATTCGCGACGACTGGGTCCGCGCGGGAGCCGAGAACGGCCGCTACGGCTACCCCACCGGCGAAGAATACGACTACCAGGGCGGCAAGGCCCAGGACTTCCAAGGCGGTCGAATCACCTGGATGCCCTGAGCCTTTCGGACGCTAGTTGCTCGTGGCGGTTCCGTTCAGCCGGAACCACCACGACTGCGCGTTGCGAGTGGGCTTGATGACGAAGTTCTGGGCCATATGGGTACCGAAGCTGCACCTGATGCTCATCGTGATGTTGTTGTTCCGATTCAAGGTGACGGGAATCCATACGATGTCGTCGCCCGCGTCGCCGCCGTTCTTCCCCGACGTGTGGTTGTGGTAGGTCACGAACGCGACCTTGTTCCGCGGCCCGGTGCAGTCCCAGCCACCCCACTTCGGCACGATGCCGTAGACGCCCGCCGAAGCGGCCTGCGCGGGAGGCGGCGCCAGAAGCACACTGCCGAGGACCATTGCCGCGCCGACCATTGCGCGCCGGTGAAAGCTGTTCATGCGATTCCCTTTCCGGTAACGCCCCGAAGTATTCCGGCCCGGTCGCTGCCGTGATGCCGTTCGGCGAGCGGACATCCGAGGTCACCTCCGTGTCCGCTTCGTCACGGTTCCCAGCCGCTCGGCGCACGCGACTGTGCAGCACGGCAGGAGTTCCGGTGCTGCCGGTCAACGGAGTTCGAGATAGCAATAAATTGCTTGCTCCTCCGCGACGGCGCCAGGGAATTCTTCGTATGATATGGAAACCATACGAAGGAAGGGCGAGACGATGAGCCGGGAAGCCGCGAAACGTCAGCACCGCCGCGAGACGCAGACGGTCAAACGCGGGCTGCGCGAGCTGAATACGCAACTCGCCCTGTTGAACCGGCGCTTCGGCGGCAAGGTGGAGCTCAGGGACGTGGACTGGACCTGCCTGGATCTGATCGACCTGCACGGCCCGCTGACGCCGACAGCGCTGGCCCGCACGGCGAATCTGCACCCGGCGACGCTGACGGGCATTCTCGACCGGCTGGAGCGCGGCGGTTGGGTCGTCAGGGAGCGCGACCCCGAGGCCGCCGACCGGCGGGCGGTGACCGTGCGCGCGCTCGGCGATCGCAATCACGAGCTGTTCGACCTGTTCGCCGGCATGAACGGCCGGATGGACGAGCTCTGCGAGGACTACACGCCCGCCGAACTGGAACTGATCGCCGGGTTCCTGCACCGCACCGCGACGGCGGGCCGCGCAGCCGCCGACGAGCTCGCCTGAGCCCACGCGAGACGCCGGAAACTGTTACGAAAACCATATGAAGTCTTTACGGTCGCCAGATAATATGAGATTCATATCTTATGACCGAGAGAGGAACCTCATGTATCTCGTCACCGGCGCCACCGGCGTCATCGGCCGACCGTTGGTCACCGCGCTGACCTCCGGCGGACTCCCGGTCCGGGCGGTTTCCCGGCACCCCCACGTCGCGCTGCCCGACGGCGTCGACCTGGTGTCGCCCGAGGATCTGGATCTCGCGGGTGTCGAATCCCTGTTCGTCCACCCGCGAGCGACGAAGGACTCCGTCGACGACCTGCTCCGCCGAGCTGTCGCCCACGACGTCCGGCGCGTCGTCGTCCTGTCGGCCATCAATGCCGACGACGAACCGGCGCATCAGCCGTCCCGGTTCAATGGCGATCGCAACACCGAAGTGGAGCGAGCGGTGGTCGCCTGCGGGCTGCCGTGGGTGAGCGTGCGGCCCAGCTCGTTCGCGATGAACACCCTGGCGATGTGGCGCGGTGTCATCTCGATGGGCGACAAGGTGTTCGGTCCGTATGCGGCGTTCTCGGAGGCCGTCATCCACGAAAAGGACGTCGCCGACGTGATCGCTCGCGCCATGGTCGACGACGCGCTCGACGGACGACGGCTCTCGATCACCGGCCCCGAGGCGCTCAGCCTGGAGCAGCTCGTCACGATCATCGGCACGGTGATCGGCAAACCCCTGAGATACCAAGAGGTTCCGGCCGAAGCAGCCGCGTCGGCGATGATCGCGCACGGCCTGGACGAGGGGTTCGTGCACGCACTGATGAACCGCTACGCTCGCGAACTCGAGCGCCGACCGGTCGTCACGGAGGAGCTGGCGACGATCCTGGGACGGCCCACGCGCTCGTTCGCCGACTGGGTCGCCGATCACCGGAACGAGTGGTCGTAACTGGAATCCGTAATACGCTGCCGGGTAAGAGGATTACTTGGATCACCGACCGTCCGGGTCGGTGATCCCGACAGAAGGGGGCGGCGGGTGCTGGTCGAATCGGCGATCGGCGATGCGTACGGTGCGGGATTCGAGTACGCGGATCCCGCGTTCGTGGCGGCGCACAACACACTGCGGGGCTACGTGCAGCACCCGAAGCATCTCGGCATCCGCCCTGGCGCGTACACCGACGACACCCAAATGACCTTGGCCATCGCCGAATTGCTGGTCGCCGGGGATCCGTGGACGCCGCTGGGGCTGGCCGACAAATTCGTCTCGGCGTTCCACCGTGACCCGCGCGAGGGCTACGCCGGACGGTTCTACGACTTCCTCCGCTCCGTCCACGACGGCGCGGAATTCCTGCGCCGGATCCGGCCCGACAGCGACAAGAGCGGCGCCGCCATGCGGGCGACGCCGATCGGCCTGCTCCCCACTGTCGACGAGGTGCTGCACCATGCCGCGGTGCAGGCGGCGGTCACCCACGACACTCCGGCGGGGATCGCCTCCGCTCAGGCCGCGGCGCTGGCGGTCCACTACTGCCACTACGAGCTCGGCCCGGTCGCGAACCTCCCGCAGTGGGTGGACAGTCACGTCCCGTCCGGATGGTCGCGGCCGTGGCGCGGCAAGGTCGGTTCCAAAGGACGCATGAGCGTCGGCGCCGCCCTCACCGCGTTGTCCACCAGCGGCACGATGAGCGAATTGTTGCGCACCTGCGTCGCGTTCACCGGAGACGTGGACACTGTCGCGACGATCGCCCTCGCCGCCGCCGCGCGCTCATCCGAAATCACACAGGACCTTCCGTCTGTGCTGCTGGAGAACCTGGAGAACGGGACGTACGGCCGCGACTACCTCGCTCGCCTGAACAGCCGGCTACTGGGCTGAGAGCACCGACGCGCCAGTTCCTGTCGACCTCGGCGCGCTCACGACACCTGCGCGGGCGGCCACTGTCTGCTGCTGGAGACCGGCAGGCTGCGCGCCGAGGGCGATCCGGAATCGACGGTCGAGCTCGGTTCGTATCGAGAACGCGCTGCTAACGTCGAATCGTGCCCGACGCGCTGACCCGATACCGATCCGTTCTCCCCGCCGACGGCGAGTGGGAGCCGGTCGACAGCGGGGAGTCGGAGGCCGCCGTATTCCGCGCCGGCGACGGCTCGCGGTACGCGAAGTGCGTCACGGAGAACGCGGCGGCCGAGCTGACGCAAGAGCGCGATCGTTCCGAATGGCTGTGCGCCCGTGGAATTTCCGGGCCGCGACCACTCGAGTGGCGCGAGAACGCCGACGCTGCCTGCCTGGTGACGAAGGTGGTGCCCGGCGTGCCCGCCGACCGCGTGTCCGCCGAGGCGCTGGCCGCCGCGTGGGAATCGATCAGCGACGCGGTCCACCGTCTGCACGAACTACCGACCGATACCTGCCCGTTCGAACGCGGCGTCACCACGATGTTCGCGAAGGCGCAGGACGTGGTGGCCCGCGGCGCGGTGAACACGGAGTTCCTGCCGGAGGAGCAGCTTGACACGCCTCCGGCAGTGCTGCTGGCTCGGCTGGCCGCCCAGGTGGACCGGTGGGTCGCGCGGGAGTCCGTGGAATCCGTGGTGTGCCACGGAGATCTATGCCTGCCGAACATCGTCCTGGATCCGGACACGCGGTCGGTCACCGGATTCCTCGATCTGGGGCGCCTCGGTGTGGCCGATCCGTACGTCGATATCGCTCTGCTGCTGGCCAATTCGCGCGAGACCTGGCCCGACGAACGGTGGGCGCTGGACGCCGACCGCCGCTTCGCCGAACGCTACGGCATCGACCTGGACGCGGAACGGCAGCGCTTCTATCTGCATCTCGATCCGCTCACCTGGGGCTGACGCGGAGTCAGGCCATCGAGATACCGGTGATCAAGGTGCGTCCGGTGAGGGTCTTCGTGGTGATGATCTGGGTGAAGGTCTTCGGCAGCTGACCCGGGTACTGCTGGGTGAGCCGGACTTCCCAGTGCGACTGCCCATCCCCCGCCCCGGCGGCGGTGCGGGTGATCTGCACGCAGTAGCGGGTGCCGACCGGCACCTGATCGATGCCGCGCTGGATCTGCTCGGCGGGCGGGACCGTCGCGTCCTGGGCTACCACGGCGCGGGCGGCGACGCCCGAGCGTTGCACGTAATAGGCGCGTTCGAAAGCCATGATCGCCGAGGGGCCGTCGAGGGTGCCACCGATATCGGTGCCCGAGACGACATCACCGGTGCGGCGCTGTTCGCATCCCGGAGTCGCCACCGCCGCCGGGGATTCGGGTCCGGTCGGCGTCGGCGACACGGTCGGCCGGGCGTCGTCGGCCGCGGGCACCGGGCGCGTCGGCGTCGGCGCGGCGCGAGTTCCGGAGCTGGGCAGCACCGCCCACAGAATCGAACCCACCGCGACGAGCACGCCGAGACCGATCAGCACCGCGAGAAGCTTGTTGCCGCGCTCGGGCTGCTGCTCCGGCTGGCGCGGACGCGGACGGCGCAGCGCCGGACCGGGATTGCCGCCGGTCCGGTCGATGATCGCGGGGACCACCGGAACACCCTCGTCGCCGCCGCGCTCCGGCTCGGGCTCTTCGTCGACCGGAACCCGGATCTCGACGGTCGGCGAATCCGAGGGTTCCTCGGAGCGGATCGGCGGGTCGAGCCATTCGGCCCACTCGCCCATCCGTCGCGGTGGCTGACGCACCGGTGGCTCGGCCCGAGGCGGCTCGGGCTCGTAGAACGGCGTCGGCCCGGCGAACGGCGATGTGGTGCGCGGTGATTCAGGCTCGTAGAACGGCTCCGGCATCACAGGCGGCGCAACGGGCGGCTCGGACGGCGATCCGGTGCGCAGCGGCTCGGGCTGGTAGAACGGCTCCGGGCCCGCGAGCGGCGATCCGGCGCGCGGCGATTCGGGCTCGTAGAACGGCTCCGGCATCACAGGCGGCGCAACGCGCGGCGGCTCCGACGGCGATCCGGTCCGCGGCGGCTCGGTCCCGTAGAACGGCTCCGGCATCACAGGCGGCGCGACGCGCGGCGGCTCTGGTTGGCGTGGCGGTGTGCGCGGCGGTTCCGGCGCACGCAGGGGTGCGCCGGACGACGCCGAGGACCGACGCGCCGCGGGCCGTCGCCGTCGACGCTTACCGGTCGGCGGCGCGGGCAGTCGCAGCATCGGCAGCCCGGTGTCGAACGGATTCGGCTGGCCCTGCTGGTTGTTCGAGGGGCCCTGGTCAGGGCGCGTCATCGCCGAAGTCGCCGATCACGGCGGCCGGGACGGTGACCGATTCCGGAATCATCGCGGCCGCGGGAACAGTCACGCCGAGCTGGCCGTCACGCGGCCTGCGGTCTTGGTCGCCGCCCATCGGCGGCGGCATCGCGACGCCACCGTGCGTGCCCGGCTGTCCGGCAGGCTCGGGCGGTTTGGGCGCTGTGTCCTGCGGCGCGGGCGTGGGCGGAATGATCGACGCGGGCGGCGCGGGCCTGTGCTCGGGCTTCGGGGCATCCGGTTTCGCGCTCGGGCCCGTCGCGTTCTGCGACGGGTTCGACGGCGACGAGCCGCCGCCGAAGTCGATCACCTTCGACGGCGTGCCGGACGTGCCACCGTTGTTGGCGCCGTTCGTGGTGCTGCCCGGGTTGACGAGTTCCGGGATCGCCTGCTCGATGACCTTGTCCGCGGACGCCGCCACGGTGTCCATGGCGTGCGTGCCGACTTCGACGATCTTGTCGATCAGATGCGTGCCGATGTCGACGCCCGCGGAAATGGCCGCGGTGCCCAGCTGCACGCCCGCCGAGACGAGCTGCTGTTGCAGCTGGAGTTGGGCGACCTGCGCCGGATCCAAGGGCTGGCCCTGCACGGTGACGCCAGGAACGGCGGCGGTCGAGGTGCCGCCGATGGACGGCTGGCTCGTGCCGCCGATACCGCCCGGCGAGGTGACCGTGAGCGGACCCATCTCGTCCAATCGACGGGTGTGGTCGTTCATCTCGGTGCGCGCGGTGCCGACGGTGGTGATCGCGTCGCGCAGCGCCTGCGCCGCGCGCTCGATGACGGCGTCGGTGTCGGGCGCGGCGGTCGCGTTGCCGAGGATCACCCTCGCGTCGCGGCGGAAGTCGGCGATGATCTGATCCACCCGGCGCGCGGCGCGGGCGCTGGTGGCCTGCGCGTCGCCCAGCACCGCGAGGTAGGCGGGGCCGCGATCGGAGATCTCGCCGATCTCGGTCTGAGTGGTGCGCAACGCGGGCACGGCGGCGTCCGCGCCGCGCGAGGTCCAGGTGGATTCCAGCGCGTACAGACCGTCCCGGTGCGGGCCCTCGGACTCGGCGGCGTGCGTGGACGCGGCCGACAGGGCGCCGGTGATGGCGCGATCGGGCAGGGTGGCGCCGGTGCCGAGCGTGGCGCGCAGCGAGAGCATCGGCTGCACCAGCGCCGCGACGATCGGCGGGTCCGAGGTGGGATCGTTGCTGACGACCGGCAGCGTGTCGGTGCTGGTCTGCTCGGTGGGGCGCCGTCGGCGCAGCGCGCTGAGCCGCCTCATGCCAGCTCCTCCCCGGTCTTCGCCAGGGCTGCGGCGGTGTCCGCGTCGCCGGTCTGCATGGCCGCACCGTAGTCGCGCAGCACCTGACCGTAGGCGGCCACCAGCTGACCCGCGGTGGACAGTGCCTGGGTGTGCTCGGACACCGCGGTGGTGAACCGCGCGACGAACTCCGCCCCGACCATGCCGAGATCGGCGTCGAGCTTCTGCGAGTTCACCGCGCCGGAGGCGGCGGCCGAGGCCTGGGCCAATTGTTGCGCCACGGTCTCCGCTATCGCGGTGTAGGCGGCCATCGCCGCCGGGTCGAGCTTCAGCGTGTCCATCGTTCCCCCTTCACGGAAAACCAAACTCTCGCTGTCGCATCACGGTTGAGCCGAGCTTAACGGTCCGGTCCGACATCGCGCCGGATCACCACGAAACACCGGCGGCACCGCCTGGCCGTGCCGTGCGGACGTGCCCATCGCCGATGATGTGCGTCCGTCCGGTTCGCGACCTGCGTCCCATAGTCGCACGACTCGCCCCGAGATCGTCGGTCTGTCTTGCAATCCGGGACGAAGCGGACTCGATGCCGCACGGCGGGAACGCTTTCCGAGCCGGACGAACTGGGCTTTCCCGAAACAGCTCGGTCGACAGATCTCAGCGGGAGAGGTCCGGCCACGGCGGGCGCCGGACGATCGCGAGCAAGCCGAGCACCACGGCCACCAGCCCGATCGTCTCGCCGAGAAGGGCGATCCGGCCCGCGTCGACGGCGGGCGTCCAGCTGGCCTGACCGTCCTTGACGACGAAGACGCCGAGCGGCCGCGCCGCGCCACCCAACCAGCCGCCCCGCGCGGCGGTGACGATGACCGACCCGTCGGCGGTCTCCTGCGGCGTCCCGAAGACGAGCGCGCCCGCCGTCTGCGCCCCACCGAGTTGTCCTCGCAACGACATTCCGGCCCCCTTCGCTGTCGAAATCGGATCGCGCCGCGATGAGCCCGCGCGACCACGCCAGCCTACTGGCCGGGGAGGGAGGAAGGCCGTCGAAACCGCGCCGCCCCGATCGGACGCGGCGGTGCCCGGCGCCGCCGGAAATTTCCGTGCGGGAATAGTCGGGACAGCGATACGTTCGTTCGTGATGCTTAGTTGAACGAACGAAAGGGGGCCGCCGGTGGCCACCGAGACCGCGCAGTCGTCCATCGGCCTCCGGTCCGAACGCGGGGCGATACTCGGCTCGCTGATGCTGTCGACCGGGCTCGTCGCCCTCGATTCGACCATCATCGCCACCGCGGTGCTGTCCATCACGGACAACCTCGGCGGGTTCGCCCAGTTCCCCTGGCTCTTCTCGATCTATCTGCTCGCGCAGGCGGTGACGGTGCCGATCTACGGCAAGCTCGCCGACACGGTCGGCCGCAAACCGGTGATCCTGTTCGGCATCGCGGTGTTCGCGCTGGGTTCGCTGCTGTGCGGGCTCGCGCCCAGCATGCTCGCGCTGATCGTCTTCCGCGCGGTGCAGGGCATCGGCGCGGGCGCCATCCAGCCGATGACCATGGTGATCGCGGGCGACCTCTACACACTGACCGAACGCGCCAGGGTGCAGGGCTACCTGGCCAGCGTGTGGGCGATGTCCTCGGTGGCTGGTCCGCTGCTGGGCGGCGTGTTCGCCGACTTCGTCAGCTGGCGCTGGATCTTCCTGGTCAACCTGCCGCTCTCGGCGGTTGCCGCCTGGATGCTGTTGCGCAGTTTCACCGAGCACACGGTGCGGCGCAGCCAGGACATCGACTATCTCGGCGCGGGCCTGCTGACGCTGGGCGCGGGCGCGATCATCCTCGGATTGCTCGAGGGCGGCCAGGCGTGGGCGTGGTCCTCGCCCGCGAGCATCGGCATCTTCGCCGGGGGCGGCTTGGTGCTCGTGCTGTTCGCGCTCGTGGAACGGCGGGCGGCGAATCCGATTCTGCCGCTGTGGGTCTTCACCCGCCGGGTGGTGGTGGCCAGCAGCCTGGTCTCGGTGCTGATCGGCGCGGTGCTGATCGGCCTGACCTCCTACGTGCCGACCTTCACCCAGGGCGTGCTCGGCACCAGCGCGCTGGTCGCGGGGCTCACCGTCGGCGCGCTCACCCTCGGCTGGCCGCTGGCCGCCTCCCAGGCCGGAAAGGTCTACCTGCGCATCGGCTTTCGCGGCAGTGCCCTCATCGGCAGCGGACTCGCCGCACTCGGGGCCGCGTCCACTCTGCTCATCGACGAGCACTCCACGCTGTGGCAGATCTCCGCGTCCTGCTTCGTGATCGGCACGGGCATGGGCCTGGTCGCGACGCCGACCCTGATCGCCGCGCAGACGAGCGCCGAATGGTCCGAGCGCGGGGTGGTGACCTCGGCCAACATGTTCGCCCGCTCGATCGGCAGCGCCATCGGCGTCGCCGTGTTCGGCGCCATCGTCAACTCCAGGGTCGGCGAGACCGACCACCCCGCCCCGCACACCCTGGCCTCGGCGGTGCACCTGGTCTTCGTGACCGTCGCGGCGATGGCCGCGGTCATGCTGGTGGCCTCGGCCATGATGCCGAACCGCAGCGCCGACGGCACGACCTGATCCGGGCGCGGGTCATTCCGCGGCGCGGCGGCCTTCGATTTCGGCGAGAGCGCGGTCCCGCTGAACTGCGGGCAGCCCGGCGGCCGCCGTGCGCACGGATCGCACGGCGTCCGGCGAGAGCGCGGACAGGGTGCTGTGGAACTCGGGCCACAGATCGTGGTCGGCGGTCGCGGACAGCATGTCCGCGAGCTTCGATTCGGGGACGAGTCCGACGAAGCGTTCGAGCTGCGCGGGCTCGTCCACGAGGAACGCCGTGCGGGTCAGCGCGAGCCCGTCGAGCACCACCACGGTGGCGCGCGCCGCGGCGTCGGAGACCGACGACATCAGATCGCCGAGGGTGATCCAGTCGCCTCGCGCGGCGAGTTGCTCGGCGACGGCTCGCACCGTGGCCGAGGGCAGCCCGGCGATGATGGTCGCCGCGTGGCGGGGGTCGAGCTGGGCGGCGATGTCGGCGAGGAAATCGACGGGCAGGCGTTTGGCCATCTGCACCGCGTGCCCCGGGTCGAGCACCGCCGACATCTTGGCGGCCAGCAGCGCGTTGTGGTGGCGGCCGACCAGCTTGACCAGGATCGGGATGGGAATGACCTTGGTGGCGCCCGCCATTCGGCGCAGCCCGTGTGCCTGGTGGTCGAAGAGCATGTCGGCGACCTGCATACGGAACTGGCGCAATTCCGCGTCGGGCACGTCGCCCAGGTATCCGAGGTCGTCCACCGGGACGCGCAGCGTCCGCGCCAGTTTGACGAGCTGCGGGGCGACGCTCGGCGCGGTCACCGCCCCACCGCCTTCTTCACCGGGCCGCGCAGCATCCGCGGCAGCAGATCCAGCAGGGAGATCGCGGCCTCGTGCAGGTCGTCGAACTGCTTGGCCTCCGCGCGTTCCACGGTCTCGGCCAGTTCGGCCCGGCGGTCCGGCGGCAGCGCGGCGATGGCCGGGGGTAGATCGCCGGGGATCAGTTCGGCCAGCGTTTTCTGCGCCATCGCTACCTCCGTGCGTCGGACGGATCGGGCTCTCGAACTCCTTCGACCAACCGTAGCGAAAGTGGTAGGAAGACGGATCGCCCCGCGCCGGGTGAGCGCGGGGCGATGTGTTCCGAGCGGGGTGGACCGGGTTCGAGGCCCGGCCGCATCACCGCACCGAGACTTCCTCCTGCTCGCGCGCTCCGCCGCCGAGCTTGTCCATCACCACGTAGCCTGCGCACACCAGCACCGTCCACACCGCGCCGACGACGATCGCGGTGCGTCCGCTCTCGGTCCAGAACAGCAGCACCACGACGAGACCGAGGAAGGCCAGCGCCGCCACCGAGGTCACCGGCGCGCCGGGCAGGCGGTAGTCGCTGGCGGGCAGCAGGCCGCGGCTCACCTTGGCGCGGTAGCGCAGATGGCAGACCAGGATCGTGCCCCAGACGAAGATGATGCCGATGGTCGAGACCGAGGTGATGTAGGCGAACGCCTTGTCCGGCGAGATCACGTTCACCACCACGCCGATGACCATCGCCGCGGCCGAGGCGGTGATGCCGACATAGGGCACCGAGCGACCGCTCAGCTCGCCGAACCGGGCCGGTGCCTCCTGCCGCAGCGACAAGCTGCGCAGCATGCGGCCGGTCGAGTAGATGCCGGAGTTGCACGAGGAGAGGGCCGCCGTCAGCAGCACGAAGTTGATGATGCCCGCCGCGGCCGGAATGCCGATCTGCTCGAACACCTCCACGAACGGGCTCTTGCCCGCGTGGAACGAGCGCCACCCCGCCACCGACATGATGACCACCAGCGCGCCGACGTAGAACAGGCCGATGCGGAAGGGCAGGGTGTTGATCGCCTTGCGCAGCGTGGTGCGCGGATCGCGCGCCTCGCCCGCGGTCACGCCGACCAGCTCGACGCCGACGTAGGCGAACAGCACGATCTGCAACACGAGCAGGGACTGGCCGAAGCCGTTCGGGAACACGCCGCCGTCGTTCCACAGATTCGTCACGGTCGGGTCTGTCGCGTGTCCGATGCCGAAGACCAGCACGGCGATACCGATGCCGATCATGGCCAGGATGGCGGTGACCTTGATGGCGGAGAACCAGAACTCGCCCTCGCCGAACAACCGCACCGAGATCATGTTGGCCGCGAACATCACCCCGAGCACCACCAGCGCGGTGATCCACGGCTCGATGTCGAACCAGTACTGCACGTACTTGCCCGCGACGGTGATCTCGGCCATGCAGGTCGCGACCCACACCGCCCAGTAGGTCCAGCCCGTCACGAAACCGGCGAAGCGGCCGAGGAATTCGTGCGCGTATTCGGCGAAGCTGCCGGAGACCGGCCGGTAGGTGAGCAGTTCGCCGAGCGCGCGCATGATGACGAAGATCGCCAAGCCGGCCGCCAGGTAGGCCAGGATCAGCGCGGGCCCCGCCTGTTCGATGGCTCCGCCCGCGCCGTAGAAGAGACCGGTGCCGATGGCGCCGCCGATGGCGATCATCTGGATCGTGCGCGGGTTCAGACCCCGCGCATAACCCTCCTCGCCCGGCGCGGCCGAATCGGACAGCGCCGCGTCCGCTGGTAGCCGGCGGTCAGAGGCTGTCATACCTAACAGTCCTTCCCCTCATCCGAAAGATCAGCACGTCACGCTACCGGCGACGGCCGGGAAGCCGGCGGGCACGGTCCGCGCGACAACCTTGTTGCTCCTATTCCCTCGCTCTGTCACCATCGATGTCATCAATGATGACAACAACGGTGACAGGAGCAGGTCATGTCGGACAAGACAGCCCGCCCGCACCGGCTGACCAGGGATCGCATCGTGGCAGCGGCGGTGGACATCGCCGCGCGCGGCCGTCCCGACGGGTTGACCGGACGCGCGCTCGGCGAGGAACTCGGCGTCGACCGCTCGGCCGTGTGGCGGCACTTCGCGGACAAGGACACGCTGCTGCGCGCCGTCGGCGACCGGCTGCTGACCCTGGCCTACGAACAGGTGCCCGGCGGGCTCGATCCGAAACCGCGACTGGAGGCGCTGGCCAGGGCGGTCGTCGCGGTCTTCGTCGGGCACCCGTACGTCGGCGCGGCGATCGCCTCGCGCACCACCCGCGGGCCCGGCGAGTTCGCGGTGGTCGACATGATGCTCACGGCGCTGGCCGAGCTCGGCCTCTCCCCCGGTGACGTGGCCCGCTACCAGCGCATGCTCGCGGTAAGCGTGCTGTCCTACGCCGGTGTCAGCGCGAGCTACGCGGTGCTGCCGCAGAAGGTCCGCGACGCCGACGAAAGGTCGTGGACGCGTGAGTATTACGCGGTCGACGCCGAGGAGTACCCGGGCATCGCCGAATACGCCACGCGAGTGGCAGCGGTCGACCAGGACATGGTGCTGGACACCATGATCGAGGCCTTCTGGACCGCGGTCGACGCGCGCACGAAGTCGAATACCAACGAGCGGAACGAATCTCATGACTGACCAGCCCACCCACGGCTCCCGGCTGCGCCGTTACGCGCTGCGGATCGCCGTCACCCTCGGCCTGATCGTGGCCGTGGTCGTCGGCGCCGCCTTCGCCGCCGCACCGCTGTTGCGCATTCCGGGACCGACCACGCTCGCGCACCTGCTGAGCGACGCGCCGTCGACACAGGGCGGCTTGTTCGAGAGCCGGACCGTACCGGCCGCGCCGTCCCCGCGCCCCTTTCCAGTCGCGACGGCGCCGTTGCCGGACACGGTGCCGTGGAAGGGTTCTCGCGTTCCGTTCGCGGAGTTCCTGACCGCTACAGGAACCAACTCGTTCCTGGTGGTACGCGACGGCAAGCTGACCAACGAGTGGTACCGCTCCGGCGTCGGTCCCACCACCATGCAGTCCTCGTGGTCGGTCGCGAAATCCGTGGTGTCGCTGTTGATCGGCGGCGCCGTCGAGGCGGGCACGCTGCGCGAGGACGACCGGCTCGTCGACATCCTGCCCGAGCTCGCCAACGGCACGGAATACGACACCGTCACCCTGCGCCAGCTGCTGGACATGGCCTCCGGCGTCGACGTCTCGGAGAACTACAACCCGTACTGGCCGCTCACCGGCACGGCCCGCATGTATCTCACCGAGGACCTCGACGGTTTCGTTCGCGACCACCGCGGACTGCGGTTCGCGCCGGGCAGCAGGGGCGATTACCGCAGCGTGGACACCCAGCTGCTCGGCATGGCGCTGGCAAGGGCCACCGGGAAGCCACTGGGTGAGCTACTCGCCCAACAGATCTGGGCTCCGATCGGCGCCGAGGACGACGCGCTGTGGAATCTCGACCGGGCGGGCGGCCAGGAGAAGGCGTTCTGCTGCCTCAACGCCACCGCCCGCGATTTCGCCAAGATCGGCCGGCTGGTGCTCGACGGCGGACGCGCCGGGGCGACCCAGGTGATCTCGCCCGCGTGGATCGAACGGATCTCCACGCCCGCGCCGCTGCCCGTCTCCGACTGGGGATACGGCGCGCAGTGGTGGCACCCGACGGGCGCCGAGCCCGATCTGATGGCCATCGGCGTGTACGGACAGTACGTCTACGTCGACCCGCCGAGCCGCACTGTCATCGTCAAGCTCAGCGACCACGGCACCATGCAGGACGAGATGGACACCATCACGGTCTTCCGCGCCCTCGCCGCCGCCCGCTGACGCGCCGGAAATATGTCGGCAGCGCGGGACGTTGCACCGGTGGCCGTCTGCCCTGGAGGAGCCGCATGTTCGACGTCCCGCTGTCCGTTCTGGATCTCGCGCCCGTGCAGACCGGCGCGAGCCCCGGCGAGGCGCTCGCCGCGACGACCGAATTGGCACGGCGGACCGAAGAATTGGGCTATCGGCGATTCTGGGTGGCCGAGCACCACAACATGCCCGGTATCGCCAGCTCCTCGCCGAGCGTGGTGATCGCGCACCTGGCGGCGGCGACCACGCGCATCAGGGTCGGTTCGGGCGGGGTCATGCTGCCCAACCACGCGCCGCTGGTGGTCGCCGAACAGTTCGGCACTCTGGACGCCTTGCATCCGGGCCGGATCGATCTCGGCATCGGACGCGCCCCCGGCACCGACCAGGCCACCGCGCTCGCGCTGCGGCGCACCGCCGAAGGGCTGTCGGCGGAATCGTTCCCCAGCGAGCTGGCCGATCTGCTGCGGTACTTTCGCGGCGTGGGGCCGGGCGGCATCTCCGCCACACCGGGTCGGGGCGCCGCGCCCGAGATCTGGTTGCTCGGGTCCAGCGGCTACAGCGCGCAGGTGGCGGCGGTGCTCGGGGTGCGCTTCGCCTTCGCGCACCACATCAGCCCGACGAACACCGAGGCCGCGCTCGCGTTGTATCGCGACAACTTCCGGCCTTCCGACCAGCTCGAGCGGCCGCACGCCATGGTCGCCGCGTCCGCGATCTGCGCCGACACCGACGAGCGCGCCGACGCCTTGGCCCGCCCGCGCGACCTGGCCTTCCTCTATCTGACCTCCGGGAGGCCGCGGGCGCTGCCGACGCCGGAGGAGGCCGCGGCCTTCCAGCCCTCCGAGCGGGAGAGCCACTTCATCGCGCAGCGCCGCGCGGGCCAGGTGATGGGCTCGCCGGAGGCGGTGCGCGGCCAGCTCGACGACCTGCTGCGCCGCACCGAGGCCGACGAGCTGATGCTCAACACCCTCGTCTACGACATCGAGGACCGCGCCCGCTCCTTCGAGCTCATCGCCAAGGTGGCGGCCGCCTAGTGCGCCGCCGATCCGGAGTCTCAGCGGAGCACGCGGCGCGGCGAACCGCTTAGTGCAGCGGGAAACCGTGCCCGGCCAATGCCTCGCGCAGCCGGTCGCGGCCGTTGAGGCTGCGCGCCGAGGCCAGCCGGTCCAGGACCCGCTCGGTCCAGGAGTGCGCGAGCCCCTGCTCGGCATAGAACTCCGCGATCCGACCCTCGTACTCCGCGACATGCTCGCGCTGGGCCGCCAGCTCGTAGGTTTCGTGATGCAGCACCGCCTCCTGCGGCAGCCGCGGCTTCACCGTGGTCTCCTCGGCCGGGTCGGGATGACCGACCACCAGTCCGAACACCGCGAAAACCTGAGGCGGAAGGCCCAATTCGGTGGCGACCTGTTCCGGCTTGTTGCGCAACGCGCCGATGTAGACGGTGCCGAGCCCGAGCGATTCCGCCGCGACGACGGCGTTCTGCGCGGCGAGTGCGGCGTCGATGAAGCCCACGTAGCTGGATTCGAGGTAGTCGGCGCCCTCCAGCGGGGCGCCGCGGTCGTCGGCGAGTTGCCGGAGCCTGGCGAAATCGGCGGTCCACACCAGCAGCACCGGCGCCTGCTCGATGTGCGCTTGGCCGCCGGCCAGCGCAGCCAGCCGCGCCTTGCGCGCCTCGTCGCGAACCGCGATCACGCTCCACACCTGCAAGTTCGACGAGGTCGGCGCGGATTGGGCGGCGGAGATCACCAGCTTCAGGATGTCGTCGGACACCGGATCCGGCAGGTAGCGTCGCACCGACCGGTGCTCGTGCAGCACCCGCAGGACCGGGTTCCAGTGGGCGGGTTCGACCGGTGTCGCGTCGCGGTAGCGCTGGCGCAGGGCATCGGTCGGGGTCGGTGCGATCTGGGTCATGCCCTCATCTTGACGACCGGCGAGGCGCCCGTCTGCGTTAACCGTCACCGTGAACGGAACGGCACACCCCGCACCGCCCCTAGTCCGGGTACGGTTGGTAAGGCATACCTAAATCACCGACTGTCCGGAGGTTACCTTGGCACGCCCCCGCACCACTCTCACCGTGCTGCGCACCGAATGGCTGACCCCGCACCTGATCCGAGTCCACTTCGGCGGTCCGGGCTTCACCGCGTTCCGGCCCAGCGAATTCACCGACTCCTATGTGAAATTCATCTTCCCGCGCGACGGCGTCGATGTGCTGCGCACCTACACCGTCCGCTCGGTGGATGTGGACGCCGGAACGCTGGCCGCCGACTTCGTCTTCCACGGTTCGGAAGGCATCGCGGGCCCTTGGGCGGCCTCGGTGCAGCCCGGCGAGACCATCGACGCGTACGGCCCGGGCGGCGCGTACGCCCCGCGCGCCGACGCGGACTGGCATCTGCTCGCGGGTGACGAGGCGGCGCTGCCCGCGATCGCGGCCGCCTTGGAGGCGATGCCCGCCGACGCCGTCGGCCATGCCTTCGTCGAGGTGTCGGGCCCCGAGGACGAACTGAAGCTCGACAAGCCCGAGGGCGTCGAGTTCACCTGGCTGCACCGCGGCGCGCGGCCCGCGGGCGAGCTGCTGGCCGAGACCGTGCGGGCCACCCCGTGGCGTGAGGGCCACGTCCAGGTCTTCATCCACGGCGAGGCGCAGTCCGTGATGCACGATCTGCGCCGCTACATCCGCAGGGAACGGCAGGTGCCCGCGGAGTGGGCCGCCTCGATCTCGGGCTATTGGCGCCGCGGGCGCACCGAGGAGGGCTTCCGCGAGTGGAAGGCAGACCTGGCCGCCAAGGAGACGGTAACCGTCGATTGATACGCGCGTCGGCCCGCGTACGCCCGTTTTCACCGCCCGCGCCGGCGCGGTGAAAACGGGGCCGACCGGCTGGGCCTCCCGTCGGCGGACCTCCCACCGGCGGGCCACCCAGGTCGCGGCCGAACCGTTGAGCGACCGTCCTCGGTGCCGCCCGCTCAACCGCTACGGTGAAAAACCTTCACGACATCGGAAATCAATCCCCCCAACCGCTCGTGGCCAGGATCGCGTCCCAGGTCAGGTAGGGCAGGTCGGGGTGCCGTTGCCGGAGGATGTCGCCGGGCAGCGAGCCGGGCGGGGCCTTGAGCGGATTCGCCAGCGCCTGCGTTTCGACGGAGTCGGCGAGGGCCCGGCTGCCGCCCAGCCTGGGGTAGCGCGCGTGCACCAGGTCGGCGTAGCCGGGCGGCAGGTCGGCCGGGCTGCCACCGATGTCGATGCCGATGCCCTGCACCGCGATCCAGATCTCCGGCCTGCGCCTGCGGCGGTAGACGGGCGAATCGCTGAGACCCGAGGTGTGCGCGGCGATCGCATCCCAGACGATGTCCACCCGGTCGTCGGTGACGCCGTTGTCCTCCAGGAAGCGGGCGGCGTAGTCCGCGCCGTCGACCTCGAAACGCTGGTCGCCGTTGGCGATGTCGCCGAGGCCGATGTCGTGCAGCGCGCAGATCAGATACATCAGCTCCTCGTCGTAGCCGGACCCGGGCGCCAAGCCCTGCGCGGCCGCGACCGCGCGGCTGAACAGGTAGCCGCGCACGCTGTGATTACGCAGGTGCGGCGCGAGCGCCCGGTCGATCAGTTCGGTGGCGCGGCTCGCCAGCGGCGTGGACGGCAGGGCGAGCGAATCCGCCTGCGCGGCCACCTGATCGGCGGACCAGGCGAGCGCGGCACCGGCCAGACCGGCGCCGAGGGCGGTGCGACGTGATATGGACATGGGTCTCCCCTCGTTCGGTGAAAAGCACCGCGACGCCGCGGGATACGGCGCGCGGAACGGGAATTCAGCGCGCCGCGGCGCGGAATCTGTTGCGGTAGTCGGTCGGCGTGACGCCGAGCCGTTTCAGGAAGGTGCGGCGCATGGTTTCCTCGGAGCCGAGCCCGCTGCGCCGTGCGACGGTCGCCACGCCCTCGTCGCCCGCCTCCAGCAGGCGCTGGGCCGCCTCGATCCGTGCCCGCTCGACGTACTGCGCCGGGGTCACCCCGATCTCCTTGCGGAACAACCTGGTCAGGTGGCGTTCGCTCACCGCGGCGCGTGCCGCGAGCGCGGCCAGGCTGTGGTCGGCGGCCGGGTCGGCGACGACCGAGTCGATCGCCGCGCGCAGTCCGCCTGCGCGCGGCGTCGCGGTGCCGGTGTGCAGGCTGAACTGCGACTGCCCGCCCGGGCGGCGCAGGAACACCACCAGGTGTTTGGCGATCGACCGCGCCGCCTCCGGCCCGTGATCCTCCTCGACCAGCGCGAGCGCCATGTCGATGCCCGCGCTCACGCCCGCCGAGGTGATGATCTCCCCGTCACGCACGTAGATGGCGTCCGGCTGCACGGCGATGCGCGGAAATCGTTGCGCCAGTTCGGTACACGCCAGCCAATGGGTGGTTGCCCTACGTCCGTCCAACAAGCCGGCCTCGGTCAGCACAAAAGCACCGGTGCAGACCGACGCGACGCGACGCGCGTCCGCCGCCGCCGCGGCGACGGCGCGCACCAGCTCCGGCGGAAGCGATTCGCCCACCGCGTATCCCGGCACGAGCAGGGTGTCGGCGCGGGCGGCGAGGTCATCGATGGCGCCCTCCACACCGAGCGGCGCGCCGACGTCGGTGCGAACCGGTGCGCCGTCCGGTGAGGCGAATCGGATGCGATGACCCGCCCAGTGCAGGACCTGCACCGGCCCGGCGACGTCGAGCAACAGCACGCCCTCCGCGATCGCCACCACCACATCGCCACGATCCGATTCCATGAGCCCAGTCTGGGCGGGCGCGGTCATGTCCTCGAGGACACGCAACCCTCGGATCCGGCCACGTCGTCAGCACGGCCGGGCGGCGCCTATCGCCAACTCGGAAGCCACAATTGCCGATTCCAGGTATCCATCGAAATCGGCGTCGCCGTGAGAATCGGCCATATCCAGGCGAAGTCGGCGATCACGATTCCGAGGTACAGGCAGACGATCAGCAATCGCAAACGCCCGCGCTCGGAGGAGGCCGATACGCGGCCCAGGATATCGCCGAGTCCGATCGCGAGCAGCATCACCAGGAACGGCGCCATCGCCGTGGCGTAGAAGAAGTACATCTGACGATCCAGGGACGCGAACCAGGGCAGCCACGCCGCCAGATAGCACATCAGCACGGTCGCGTACCGCCAGTCCCGATGGGCGACGGATCGCCAAGCGGCCCACAGTAGTACGGGGAATGCCAGCCACCAGACAGCGGGCGTGCCGATCAGCATGATGGCTTTCACGCACGGCGCGTCGCCACAGCCGGTCGCCGTACCGGGATCGGGAAAGTAGTACAGCATCGGACGCAGCCCCATCGGCCAAGTCCACGGCTTCGACTCCCACGGATGGTGATTACCCGCCGAATTCGTCAGGTGCGTATGGAATTCGAGAACTGCGCCGCTGTTGTACCACAGCGACCGCAGCGCGTCGGGCACGAAGGAAAAGAATCCCCCGGCGCCGACGTGATTTCCGACCGCATATCTGTTGATACCGGTCTCGCTGGCGAACCAGCCGCCGTACGAGGCGAGGTAGAGACCCAACGGAATGACGATCAGCGCGTACATCGACGGGACCAGATCGCGAACGAGCGTACCGACCCACGGCCGGACCACACCGTACGAGCGCCGAGCGACCGCGGTGAACGCCAGCGACATCAGAAAGAAGGCGGCCAAGAAGTAGATTCCCGACCACTTCGTCCCGCAGGCGAGTCCCAGGAATACGCCCGCGCCGAACCGCCACCATCGCACGCCCAACCTCGGCCCGTACGGTGTCGACAGCGTGCGTCCGGCGAGATCGGCATAGGCCGTTCTCGCGCGGATCTCATCGCGATCCACGACGAGACAGCCGAATGCGGCGGTGGCGAACAAAGCCATGAAGATGTCCAGCATTCCGATGCGGGATTGAACGAAAGTCACGCCCTCGGCCACCATCAGAATGCCCGCGATCGCGCCGACCGCGGTCGAACGCGTCAGCCTCCGCGCGATGCGAATCACGATCAGCACCAACACGGTTCCGGCTACTGCGGCGGAAAACCGCCAACCCCAGGCGTTGTAGCCGAAGAGCGATTCGCCGAGCGCGATCGCCATCTTCCCGACCGGCGGATGGACGATGACGGAAAACCCCGGATTGTCATCGATCCACATCCCGTTGGTCAGCATCTCCCAGCCCTGAGATGCGTAGTACTTCTCGTCGAATACCGGATGTCCGCCGTCGGTCGGATAATTCAGATTGGTGAAGCGGGTGACCGCCGCGAGTGCGGTGAGAAAAGCGGTGACAAGCCATCCGCGAAGACGATCTTCGGGTCCGAAATCCGCGATCGGCCGCAGTGGGCGCGGGCTGGTAAGGGCAGAAGGTACTGGCCGTGGCTCGGTCAGCTGGATCATGCGTCGATACTAGAGGCGCTCCCTGGACAATTCCGCTGAGACAGGCTCGGCCGCGGCGGTTTTCGGCACGGATCGGTGCACGGCGTGGAATCCCGGGAGCCGGCGGTCGACGGCGGGGATCATGAGTTGAATCAGCGGACCGATGCCGAACGCGTAGACGAGGGTGCCGATGCCGACGCTGCCGCCCAGCAGCCAGCCGGTGACCAGCACCGTCACCTCGATGGCGGTGCGGATCAGCCGGACGGACCAGCCCGTGCGCCGGACCAGGCCAGTCATCAGTCCATCGCGCGGCCCCGGACCCATGCCCGCGCCGATGTAGAGCACGGTGGCCGCCGCATTGAGCGCCACGGCCGCGAGCATCGCGGCGACGCGCACCGGCAGCGACTCCCCCGTCGGCAGCAGCCACAGTCCGGTGTCCACCGACAACCCGATCACCACGATATTGCTGATCGTGCCGAGGCCGGGCCGCTGCCGCAACGGAATCCACGCGAGCAGCACCACCGCGCCGGTCACCGCGGTGACGGCGCCGAAGCTGAGCGGCACGTGCTCGGCCACGCCCTGGTGGAACACATCCCACGGGTCGAGTCCGAGCCCGGCGCGCACCATGACCGCCATGGAGAACCCGTACAACCACAATCCGCTGTAGAGCGCGACCAACCGCCGGAGAAGCATTGGCCCAGCATGACCGCCACTGGCATCGAGAGACAGATCCAGTAGCCGATAACTGGCTGTCAGTTGGCGGAGAGTGTGGCGGGCATGGAGCGGTAGCTGTTCAGGTTCACCAGGCCACGCGGGATCGGCGGACCGTCCAGACGCAGATCCGGGTACCGCTCGAAGAGGGCTCGCAGCCCGATGGCGCCTTCCAATCGGGCGAGGTGGGCTCCCAGGCAGCTGTGCACCCCGCTGCTGAACGAGAGATGTTCCGCGGCGTTGGCCCTGGTCACATCGAATCGTTCGGGATCGGGGAAGACGGTGGGGTCCTTG
The DNA here is from genome assembly GCF_965341865.1 of Nocardia sp. bgisy134. Classification (GTDB taxonomy): domain Bacteria; phylum Actinomycetota; class Actinomycetes; order Mycobacteriales; family Mycobacteriaceae; genus Nocardia. The sequence goes on along the minus strand of NZ_CBDQZP010000011.1, from coordinate 246,126 downwards.
TTGGCGCCCTGCAGCAAAAGCAGGATCAGGGAACCGGATTCGACGTGCTGATCGGCGATATCGACGTCGCAACTCGCGAGGCGGCCCGTTATCCGTATGGGTCCGTCGTAGCGCAGGATTTCCTCGACCGCACCCGGCCACAGCTCCGGCTGCGCCTTCAGCATTTCCAGCTGGTCCGGATGGCGTGTCAGCAGGGCGATTCCGTTGCCGAGCATGTTCACCGTCGTCAAGAATCCGGCGTCGAGCAGCAGGGCCGCGTTGGCCACCTGCTCGCGGCGGGTGAGCTCGCCACCTGTCACCAGCATGCTGAGCACATCGTCGCCCGGTTCGGCGGCGAGCCCGGCGATGTGCTGGTCGAAATACCGCTGCCCCTCGGCCAAGTCTTCGATGGCGCGGCGGAAAGCGGCCCAGGTCAGGCCTCGGTCGAGCAGCGGCGCACCGGTGTCTCCCCACCTCAGCAGGGTCGAGTGCATGTCGGCGGGCAACCCGAGAATCTCGGCGATGATCGAGATCGGCAACGGCTCGGAGAAGTCGCTGATCAGATCAGGTCGCGGCGTCGATTTCAGGCGTTCGAGCAGATCATCGGTCACTTCGACAATCCGCTCCTCGAGTTTGGCTATCGCCTTCGGAGCGAATGCCTGCCCGACCAGGCGGCGGTACTTGGTGTGCTCCGGCGGATCGGTCACCAGCATCGAAGGCGGTTCCGCGAGGTTGGGAAGCCCCAGATCCGTCTTGGTCAGTACCCATCGCATCAGCTTCGGCAGGGCTCGATTGTTGGGTGTGAACGTGCCGAAGCGACGGTCCCGCAGGATGAGCCTGCACAGTTCGTGGTCCGCGGTCACGTGCACCTGCTGCGCTATCGTGGGCATCCGGCCCCGCTGCCGGATCTCCTCTACGGAGCGCGGCGCGCCGCGCTCGCGATCCGGACCGACCACGATCTGCGCGAAGGGATCGCCCCGACGTGCCGACACCAAAAGATAGGTCCGTGCCAGGCGATGGAGGAACAGCCACCGTATCCACGCGCGCGCTAACATTTGTCACCTCCCACGCTGGATCTCCCCATGGTAAAGCGCCGCCGCACACACGGTTGGCAAATTCTCGGCTAGCCGCCGTCGGCGACGTCGCCGACCGGGGCCGGAAGGCATTGCTCATGGTCGTCACGGTGGTCGATCGCACCGACTCCGGCGCTGCGGTCCTGCCACGCAGGTAGCGTGGTAGAGCGGACTACGCCTTGATCAGCAAGCTCCGAGGACACACATCGCAATGATCATCGCCATGTCCCGGCCCGCCCGCGCGTAACCGAGTTTCCCAACACAAACCAAGAGGTACGGGGATGTGATGGAGCGACCTTCAGATCACATGAGGGCCACGACGGACCGGCGCGGCTTCGTCAAAGGCGTCGGCCTGGCCGCCGCGCTGCTGGGTCTTGCGGGTGGAAGCACGCTCGCTTCTCCCGCGTGGGCCGACAGCCCGAATTCGTTGATGTACCGCGTACTGGTGCCGGAGATCTTCGCGCCGCTGCCGGATCCGGCCGACCATGTGCCTGCGATCGTCATCGGCTCGGGGTTCGGGGCATCCATCGCCGCACTGCGCCTGGCACAGTCCGGGACCGAGGTCGCGGTGCTCGAGCGCGGGTCGCGCTGGCCGAATGATCCGTGGCGCTACATCTTCGCCGTCGACACCATCCCGGATGGCCGTGGCTTCTGGCATCGCACCACGTTCACCGGAGTGACCAGGGCCACCATGTCGTTCGATCTGTTCGGCGGGGTCCTCGACGTTTCCAACTACCCGGGCATCGACGTGTGGCGCGGTGCGTGCGTGGGCGGTGGCTCAGTGGTGTTCACCGGAGTGATGCTCGAGCCCGAGCAGCGGTTCTTCGATCATGTGTTCGGCGGTGTGGTCGACTACCACGAGATGCATGACGTCTACTACCCCAGAGTCCGAGATATGTTGCGGCCGAGCCCGATACCGGACGACATCTATCACTCCGTCGCGTTCGCGCACGCGCGGGCCTGGGACGATCAGGTCCGCGCGGCCGGCTATATGCCGCAGCGTATCGACGGCATGTGGAATTGGAACATCATCCGCGACGAGCTGGCCGGGCGATCGAAGCCGTCGGCAACGGTCGGCTGTTCGAACCTCGGCAATTCCAACGGCGCGAAGTTCGATCTGAACCAGAACTACCTGCGCTATGCCGAGGACACCGGCCGCGCCCGGATCTATCCGGGCCACCGTGTGGACGCCATCGCCAAGGAACCCGGACCGTCGGGTCGCTATATCGTTGCCTTGACCAAACTCGCACCCACCGGTGAGGTGCTCCGAACCCGGACGCTGACCTGCGACATGTTGTTCCTCGGTGCGGGCTCGATCGGCACCTCCGAGCTGTTGGTGCGCGCGCGGGAGACCGGCGCGCTGCCGAACCTGAACGAACACATCGGCGAAGGCTGGGGCAGCAACGGCGATGTCGGCTTGGCGCGACCGCTCACCTCACTCGACGTGGGCACGCAGGGCGCACCGTCCGCGAGCCGGATTCTGGACGAGGCGGGCAGACCTGTGTCGCTGGAGAACTGGTTCATCCCCGGCGCGACGCCTTTCGACATCACCACCCTCGGATCGCTGGGCATCGTGCTCGACGACACCCGCGGCCGGTTCGTCTACAACCCGGCCAATGGCAGGGTGGACCTGCAATGGCCTGACGACGGCGCGGCCGGCTACCTCGCGCGAGCGCTGGAAGTCAACGACAAGGTGGCGTGCCACTGCCCGCCCATCGCCCTACCGGTCATAGGCGGGGACGCCTCGTTCACCTCACACCCGTTGGGCGGCGCTGTGATCGGACGCGCGACAGACGGGTACGGTCGGGTACGCGGTTATCGAGGCCTGTACGTGATGGACGGGGCGGCCGTGCCCGGCAGCACCGGAACAGTGAACCCCGCGTTGACGATCAGCGCGCTGGCCGAGCGCAATATCGAACAGATCATCAGTTCTGGGGAGTAGGCCGAGACACACGCTTCGGCATCTTTTCTCCGAAAACGGACAAAAAAGACGCAAGATCGGGCGAAGCGCGTTGGACCTGCACTTATTACATGTCCAAATATGGCCGCGTCATCGATCCCGCCGGGCCCGATGCTCGATCGCGAGCAAGCAGAGGCAATTCGCAATCGGGCACCGAAGTAATTGCATCGAGGTGTCGAGCCATCGCGAATGATTCATTAGTCGAGCCGATCGCTATACGCACCCGATGCGCCTCGACGATCTACGTGGAGGAATCACGGAGCGCCGTCTATCACTTTCGTAAATATTGACGTTATTACGCGACGCGGATCGTGGGTCAGGGGGTATACGCATACCAATCAGTCGGCTTATACTGGGCGCGGTCGGGTCTGGAGGCAAGTGATGACCGTTCCGCGACCGCAGTTCCTGCCCGACCAGGGATCGGGTGGGGACGCCGAGCCAAACGTGTCGGTCACTCAGCCGGTGCCGCTGTCCGCGGGGCAGCGGGGGCTGTGGCTGGCGCAGCAATTGAGCCCGGATGTGCCGATATGTGAGGCACAGTATCTCGAGTTCCATGGGGATCTGGATCTCGACTTACTTCGCAAGGTTTCGATTCAAGCAGGCCACGAATGCCAATCGGGGTATATGCGGCTGCTAGAGATCGACGGTGAGCCGTATCAGTTGTTCGACCCGTCGCTGGATTCGACGGGGCCGCTCATCGATATGCGTGGTGAACCGGACCCCATGACGGCGGCCTTGCAGTGGATGCACCGGCAGTACACCTCGCCTATGGATATGACCCGAGACCGGTTGCTGACATGGGTGATGTTGCAGGTCGGGGATCGGCATTTCCTGTGGTACCTCAAGGGCCACCACGTCGCAGGGGACGGCTACGCCGCGATGACGGTAATGAACCGGGTCGCGGCGCTGTACACAGCGGCGGTGCAGGGCCGGACAGCGGAGCCGAACCGGGCGGCAGACCTGCGCACCCTCTACGAGGCCGATCGCAGTTACCGGGAGTCCAAGCGATTCACCAGCGACCAAGCATATTGGCTGGACAGGCTCGCCGACGTCGAGGACGAGTCCAGCCTGGCCGACGGATACGCACCCGCACGCGCGGACAGTGTCGTGGCAAAAGCCGAACTGCCCACCGAGACGGTAGGGCGGATCGATCATTCCGCGGAGGCGTTGGAGGCGAGCCCGGCCGCGGTGGTGATCGCCGCATTCGGAAGCTATCTGGCCCGTATGACCGGCCGGGACAAGGTCCTGGTCAATATCCCCGTATCGGGTCGTACCACGGCGGTGCTGCGACGGTCCGCTGGAGTCTTCGTCAACGTTGTGCCGCTTCCGATTACGCTCGGTACGGGCGACACGATCGCGACGCTGGTGCGACGCGTGCAGTCCGACCTGATCGGCGCGTTGCGGCACCAGCGGTGCGGCCTCACCGACATTCGCGCCGCCGCGGGACACAACGGGCAGCGGCGTTTCGCGGGCCCGGTGGTGAATGTCATGTTCTTCCCCCAGGAGCTCCGGCTCGGGTCGATGACCGCGGAATTCCATATCCTCAGCTCCGGGCCGGTCGAAGATTTGCTGGTCGACCTGTACCAGGCCGGAGACCCGCCGCAAACGATCCTCCACTTCATGGCCAATCCCAACCTCTACACCGGCCCCGAATTGTCGGCGCATTACACCAGATTCGTGCAGTTCCTCGATGCGTTCGCCGCCGCCGCACCGGACACCGATCTCGGGCAGGTCCACCCCGACAGTGCCCGCCACGGCGCGGAGGCACGGCGCCGCCGCGAGAACCTGGCGTTCTGGCAAGCCACGCTCGCGGACCTTCCTGAGGAGCTCCCTCTGCCGGTTGACAGGCCGCGGCCGACGGTGCTGTCGAATCGGGGTGCCACCCTCGGCTACACGGTGGGTGCCGAGTTGGTTCGGGCATTGGAAAGGTTTGCACGGCAACGTGGTTCGCCACTGTTCATGGTGATTCATGGTGCGTTGGCAGTCCTGCTCGCCCGCTTGAGCGGTTCGACCGACATTCCGATCGGCACGCGGGTCGCCGTACGCCGTGCGTCCGAACTCGACGACGTGGTCGATATGTTCGTCAACACCCTGGTGTTGCGGACCGAGGTCGATCTCGACGAGTCGTTCACCGACCTGCTCGGCCGAATCAGGCAGATCGATCTGGATGCCTTCGGACACGCCGACGTGCCGTTCGAGCAATTGGTGGACCAACTCGCTCCCCACCGGTCCCAGTCCCGGCACCCGATGTTCCAGGTGATGCTGGCTTTCCAGAATCCGGACCGGGTGGCGCCGGAGTTGCCCGCTCTGGATGCGTCGGTGGTCGACCTGCCCGACGAGGTGTCTCGTTTCGACCTACAGATCGTGATGTCGGACGATCATGACAGTGGCGGCATGGCGGTAGCGGTCACCTATGCCACCGATGTGTTCGATGCCGCGACGATCGATTCTTTCGCACACCGGTGGATCCGGATACTCGAGTCGATAGCTACCGATCCCACCGTTGCGGCTGGGGGCATCGAGGTGCTCGAGCCTGCTGAGCGAGCCGATCTGCTGTCACGCTCTGGTGCACCCACGGCGGCGCCCACTACTTTGGCTGACTTGTTGACCGCGGCAGCCGCAAGGGATCCCCACGCCACGGCGATCGTTTTCGAGGGGCAGCAGCTGAGCTATCGGGAAATGGACGAGCGTTCGAATCGGTTGGCCCGGCTGCTGATTCAGCGAGGTGTCGGCCCGGAAGATGTCGTCGCGATCGGCATCCCGCGCTCTCCGGATTCGGTTCTCGCGGTATGGGCGGTCGCCAAGTCGGGTGCTGCGTTCCTTCCGATCGACCCGACCTATCCCGCCGAACGCATCACCCACATGGTGACCGATTCCAAGGCGGCGATCGGTCTGACGGTGGCATCCGCGCGAACGCAATTACCCGATGACATCGACTGGTTGATACTCGAGGACCTCGACGAGGCCGAGACCCGCCCCGTCACCGACGGTGACCGGGTACGCCCGCTGCGTGTCGATGACGTCGCCTATGTCATCTACACCTCCGGATCGACCGGACTACCCAAAGGCGTCGCGGTCACCCACCGCGGCCTCGGCAACTGCGCCATCGTGCACCGCGATGCCATGGGCATCGAATCCGATTCTCGTATAGTGCATTTGGCTTCGCCGAGCTTCGATGTGTCGGTACTGGAATTGCTGTTGGCGTTGTGCGCGGGTGCGATCATGGTCATCGCGCCCAGCGATGTCTACGGCGGCGACGAACTCGGCGAACTGCTCGACCGCGAGCATGTCAGTCATGTCCTGATCCCGCCGACGACGTTGTCCACGATCGACCGCACCCGTTGGCCGCTACCGGATTTGAGATACCTGCTGGTCGGCGGCGAGGGCTACGGCACCGAGTTGGTCGAGCGATGGAGCGACGACGGCCGGAACATATTCAACGAATACGGGCCTACCGAGGCCACCATTGCCGTGACGCTGACTTCCCCATTGGTGGCGGGTGAGTTGGTCACGATCGGTGGCCCGATTCGCGGTGTCTCGCAATGGGTGCTGGATCCGCGGCTGCAACCGGTGCCCGTTGGCGTGGCGGGTGAGTTGTATGTCGCGGGTGGTCTGCTGGCCCGCGGATATCATCGCCGGACAGCTTTGACGGCCGAGCGTTTCGTAGCGTGTCCTTGGGCGCCCGGCGAGCGGATGTATCGCACGGGGGACGTGGTCCGGTGGACAGCCGATGGAGCGATCCAGCATCTCGGCCGGTCGGATTTCCAGGTGAAGATTCGTGGGCTGCGTATCGAACTCGGCGAGATCGATGCGACTCTCGCCACCCATGAGAGCGTCGGTTTCGCCGTGACCATCGGCCACCGCAACGATTCCGGGACCGAGTCGCTGGCTTCGTATGTTGTTGCCGCGTCCGGTGGTTCGATCGATACCACGATCCTGACCGAGTACCTGGCCGACCGGTTGCCGTCCTATATGGTCCCGTCCGCGATCATGGTGCTGGAGCGGATCCCCTTGACGCCGGTGGGCAAAGTGGACCGCAAGGCGCTACCGGATCCGGTATTCACCGACTACCAGGTGTTCCGAGCACCCCGGACAGCACTCGAACGCACGATCGCCAGATCATTCGCCGAGGTTTTGAAAATCGATACCGTCGGCCTCGACGATTCGTTCTTCGCCCTCGGCGGGGACAGCGTGGTCGCGATCCGGGTTGCCGCGCGACTCGGGGCCGCGCTGGATACCGAAATTCCGGTGCGGCTGTTGTTCGAGGCGCCCACGGTAGCGGCACTCGCTACCCGCATAGAACAGCATTCCGGCACGAGGCGACAACGCCCACCGCTCATCGCCGGGCCGCGCCCGGATCTCGTGCCCTTGGCACCTGCCCAACAACGGATGTGGTTCTTCAACCAGTACGACACCAGCTCGGGGACATACAACGTGCCGATCGCCATTCGGTTGCGTGGCGAGTTGAATGTCGACGCCCTGCGATCGGCCATGGTCGACGTGCTGCGCAGGCACGAATCTTTGCGGACGCGGTACCCGGACCACGACGGAATGCTGATCCAGCTCATCGAACCCGCCGACCAGATAGACCCCGAGCTGGCCCTGGTATCGGTTCCGCCGAGCCAATTGGACGCAGCGGTAACCGAATTCGTCACCGAGGGCTTCGATGTGAGCACCCGGGCGCCGGTCCGCGCCCGATTGTTCCGCGCTGCCGGTAGCGAGGACCCCGAATACCTGCTGGCCGTCGTGGTGCACCACATCGCCGCGGACGGTTTCTCGATGACACCACTGGCCCGCGACGTGACGACCGCGTACACCACGCGGGTCCGCGGAGAAGTCCCTTCGTGGACACCGCTGCCGATCCAGTACGCGGATTACGCACTGTGGCAACGAGCTACCCTCGGCTCGCCCGACGATCCGGAATCGCTGGGCGCCCAGCAGATCCGGTACTGGACCGAAGCCCTGGACGGAGTTGCCGAAGAACTTCGTTTGCCGACCGACAGGCCACGGCCGGTGGTGGCGTCCAATCGGGGTGCCACCATCGACTACACCTTGGATGCCGAGTTGGTGCGTGCGTTGGAAAGCTTTGCGCGGCAACGTAGTTCGTCGCTGTTCATGGTGATCCACGGCGCGCTGGCGGTCCTGCTCGCCCGGCTGAGCGGTACCACCGATATTCCGATCGGCACACCGATCGCCGGACGAGGCGCGGCCGAACTCGACGATGTGATTGGCATGTTCGTCAACACCCTGGTGTTGCGGACCGAGGTCGATCTCGACGAGTCGTTCACCGACCTGCTCGGCCGAATCAGGCAGATCGATCTGGATGCCTTCGGACACGCCGACGTGCCGTTCGAGCAACTGGTGGACCAACTCGCTCCCCACCGGTCCCAGTCCCGGCACCCGATGTTCCAGGTGATGCTGGCATTCCAGAACCTGGAACAGGTGAAGCTCGAACTGCCCGGTCTCGAGGTATCGGTGGTCGACCTCCCCAACGAAGTGTCTCGTTTCGACCTGCAGGTCGTACTGTCGGACAACCACAACGGTGGCGAGATGGCGGTAGCGGTCACCTACGCCACGGATCTGTTCGACGCCGCGACGATCGACTCTCTCGCACACCGGTGGATCCGGGTACTGGAGTCGGTGGCCACCGATCCCACGGTCCCGGTCGGGATGATCGAGGTGCTCGAGCCCGCCGAACGTGCTGATCTGTTGTCGCGCTCCGGTGCGCCCGCAGCGACGCCCGCCACACTGGCCGACCTGTTGACCGCGGCAGCCGCACGGGATCCCCACGCCACGGCGATCGTTTTCGAGGGGCAGCAGCTGAGCTATCGAGAGCTGAACGAGCGTTCGAATCGGTTGGCTCGGACACTGATTCAGCGAGGTGTCGGCCCGGAAGATGTCGTCGCGATCGGCATGCCACGCTCCCCCGATTCCATACTCGCGGTATGGGCCGTCGCAAAGTCGGGCGCTGCTTTCCTGCCGATCGACCCGACCAATCCCGTCGAACGCATCACCCACATGGTGACCGATTCCAAGGCGGCGATCGGTCTGACGGTGGCATCCGCGCGAACGCAATTACCCGACGACATCGACTGGTTGACACCGGAGGACCTGCCCGAGGCCGAAAACCGCCCCGTCACCGATAGCGACCGGGTACGCCCGCTGCGTATCGACGACATCGCCTACGTCCTCTACACCTCCGGATCGACCGGACTACCCAAAGGCGTCGCGGTCACCCACCGCGGACTCCGCAACTGCGCCACCGTGCACCGGCATGGCATGCGAATCGCATCGGGTTCTCGCGTTCTGCATCTGGCTTCGCCGAGCTTCGATGTGGCGGTACTGGAATTACTGGACGCGGTGTACTGGGTCGCGACCATGGTCATCGCGCCCAGCGATGTCTACGGCGGCGACGAACTCGCCGAACTACTCGAGCGCGAGCACGTCAGTCACGTCCTGATCACACCTTCGGCGTTGTCCACTATCGACCACACCCGTTGGCCGCTACCGGATTTGAGAAACCTACTGGTCGGCGGCGAGGACTGCGGCAGCAAGTTGGTCGAGCGATGGAGCGACTACGGCCGGAGCATGGTCAACGAATACGGGCCTACCGAGACCACTATCGCCGCGACGCTGACCTCCCCATTGACGGCAGGCGAACCGGTCACCATCGGTACCCCGATTCGCGGTGCCTCCGCGTGGGTGCTCGATCAACGACTACAACCCGTAGCAGTCGGCGTGACAGGCGAATTGTATATCGCGGGCGCCTTGCTGGCCCGCGGATACCACCGCCGGGCGGGGCTGACCGCCGCGCGTTTCATAGCATGCCCATGGGCGCCCGGCGAACGCATGTACCGCACCGGAGACTTGGTCCGATGGACGGCCCACGGAGCGATCGAACATCTCGGCCGGTCGGATTTCCAGGTCAAGATTCGTGGTCTGCGCATCGAGCTCGGGGAGATCGATGCGTCGCTCGCCGCCCATGAAACCGTCGATTTCGCCGCAACGATCGGTCACCGCAGCGATTCCGGGACCCAGTCGCTGGTTTCGTATGTTGTTGCCGCGCCTGGTAACTCGATCGATACCACGATCATGACCGAGTACCTCACCGGCCGGTTGCCGTCCTATATGGTCCCGTCCTCGATCATGGTGCTGGAGCGGATTCCCTTGACACCCGCGGGCAAGCTGGATCGCAAGGCGCTGCCGGATCCGGTATTCACCGGCAACAAGGCGTTCCGAGCACCCGAGACACCGCTCGAACGCACGATCGCCGAATCGTTCTCCGGTGTACTGGGTATCGACACGGTCGGCCTCGATGATTCGTTCTTCGCCCTCGGCGGCGACAGCATCATGTCGATCCAGCTGGTCACCCGGGCCAGGGCGGCGGGTGTGGTGTTCTCCGCGCGCGACGTGTTCGAGCGCAAAACGGTTGCCGGGCTGGCCCAGATCGCCGTCCGCGACAGCACCGCGGCGACCTCCCTTCCGAAAGAACTGCCCGGCGGGGGTGTCGGGCCGATACCGCTGACGCCGATCATGCGACGGCTGATCGAACGCGCGGAGTCGGGGTTCGGCCGCTTCTCGCAGGCAGTGGTGCTGGCTCCGCCTGCGGGGATCGACCAGCAGAGGCTGGCGGCCACGGTGCAGGCGGTACTCGATCGGCACGACATGCTGCGCGCGCGGCTGCGCCGGGGCGCCGAGGGGAGCTGGACGTGGGAGGTGCTGCCGGTCGGGAAGATTCGCGCCGACGACGTCGTCCACCGGGTCGCGATGGAGGGGAAGCCGGGCAGCGTCGAGTTCCGTGCGTCGGCGGCGGCGGAATTGGATGCCGCCGCAGACCGGCTCGATCCGGGCGCCGGGATCGTGATGCAGGTGGTCTGGTTCGATCCGGTCGACGCGGCAGAACCGGGCAGAGTGCTTGTGCTGGTGCATCATTCGGCGATCGACAGCGCGTCCTGGCGGGTGCTGGTTGTGGACTTCGCGGGCGCATGGGCGCGGATCGAGTCCGGCGAGCCACCCGATCCGGCCCCGGTCGGGACATCGATGCGCAGGTGGGCGCACGGGTTGGTCGAGGCAGCCCAGCGCCCGGAGCGGGCCGCCGAGCTCGACTTGTGGCAGGCGATGGCAACCGGGGACGATCCGGTGATCGGGTCCCGGCCCCTCGACCCCGCGATCGATGTTGCTGCCACGGCCCGCACGGTCGAGGTCGACGTGCCCCCCGAGGTGACCGAGGCGCTGTTGACAGACGTGCCCGCGGCATTCCACGGCAATGTGGGCGACGGGCTGCTGGCCGCGCTGGCGGTAGCGGTGACGAAGTGGCGGCGCGAGCGTCGAACGGAAGCCTTCGGCGGCCCGCTCGCGGACGTGGTGATCGGTCTCGAAGGGCACGGCCGTGCGGAAGGTACCGTCCCGGGCTCGGATCTCACCCGGACGGTCGGCTGGTTCTCCACGAGTTTTCCGATGCGCCTGGATCTGTCGGGCATCGATCTCGACGACGCGTGCACCGGTGGGCCGGCTGTGGAGGCAGCGGTCAAGTCCGTCAAGGAACAGCTGCGCGCTGTCCCGGACCACGGAATCGGCTACGGCTTGTTGCGGTATCTCAACGAGGACACCGGACCGATACTCGGGACGCTGCCGACGCCGCAGATCGCGTTCGACTACGTCTCCACGAAGATTCCCGAAGGAACGCAGTCGGCCGGATGGATGCGGGTGGGCGACGACCTCGCGGGTGCCGAACTCGCCGGTGTGCAGAATCCGGATATGCCGGTGTCGGCGGTGCTCGACATCACGGCCTTCACCCTCGACGATGCGGGCAGGCCGCGGTTGCGGGCGATCTGGTCGTATCCCGCCGGGGTACTCACCGTCGACGAGGTGCGCGAGGTGGCGGAGTCGTGGCGCCGGGTCTTGACCACGTTGGCGAGACATGTCCATCGCGCCGGTGCCGGGGGACGGACGCCATCGGATCTGGATCTGGTCAGGCTCGGGCAGCCCGAGATCGAGCGACTCGAAGACAGCTATCCGGCGTTGAGCGACGTCTGGCCATTGACTCCGTTGCAGGAGGGGTTGCTGTTCCATGCGCTGGTGTCCGAGGAGTCGATGGACGCCTACCTGGTGCAGTTGGTCCTCGAGCTGCGTGGGCGGGTCGACCCGGAGCGGCTGCGCCGAGCCGGGCAGGTGCTGCTCGACCGGCATGCGAATCTGCGCACCGCATTCGTCACCGACACCGCCGCCGGACCGGTGCAGGTGGTCAACGAAAACGTCGAGGTCCCCTGGTCGGAGCTCGACCTGTCCGGGCTGGAGGACGGTGCACGGAATCGCGAGTGGGATCGACTGATGGCCGCGGACCGGGCGGCCCGGTTCGACCCGGCTCGCGCCCCGCTGCTCCGCTGGATGCTGGTCACCACGGGGCCCGAGCACTACCGGCTGGTGCTGACCAATCATCACCTGCTGCTCGACGGCTGGTCGACGCCACTGCTCCTGAAGGAGTTCCTGATCCTCTATGCCACCGACGGCGACGCCGCGATCCTGCCCCGCATACGTCCCTACCGGGACTTCCTGGCGGAGATCGTCAAGCGGGACCCGGCCGCGTCGCTCGACGCCTGGGCCCGCGCGTTCGACGGCGCCGACGGGCCGACCCTGGTGGCTCCGGCCGATCCCGGCCGCCCCTACACCGAATCACGTGAGGTACACGGCGAACTGACCGAGGAACAGACCGCGTCGCTGGCAGGCATGGCGCGGGCCCGTGGCGTCACCCTCAACACTGTGATCCAGATGGCATGGGCGATCGTGTTGGGCGCGTTCACATCCCGGGAGGATGTGACGTTCGGCGCCACGGTGTCCGGACGGCCTCCACAGATCGCGGGCATCGAGTCGATGATCGGGCTGTTCATCAACACACTGCCGGTGCGCGTCCGTCTCGATCCCGCCGAGAGCTTGGGGCAGCTGCTCGACCGAATCCAGGCGGAGCAGGCCGGGCTGCTCGATCACCACTACGTGGGTCTGACCGACATCGAGCGGGTGGCCGGGCCCGCGGCGGTATTCGACACGATCACGGTGTTCGAGTCCTTCCCGATCGATCGCGGCGGGCTGACCGCGGACACCGATATCGCCGGCATGCGGCTGCTCGACGTGACCGGCACCGACGGCGCGCACTATCCACTGGGAGTGGTCGCGCGGGTCGACACGCAACTGCACGTCGAAATCAAGTATCTGCCCGAACTCTTCGACCAGGACACGATGGATGCGACCCTGCGGAGGGTCCTGCGCGTCATCGGCGTCATTGCCGCCGACCCGGATCTGCCGCTGGCGCGACTGGATCTGCTCTCCCCGGCGGAACACCGGGAGTTGACGCCGGTTTCGGGCGACCCGGCGGTGCCGGAGCAGGTGTTGCCAGAGTTGTTGGCGGCGGCGGTGGAGAGGGATCCGGGGGCGGTCGCGGTGGTATGCGGGGATCGGTGGTGGACGTACGGCGAGCTGGATGCGGAGTCGAATCGGTTGGCCCGATTGTTGATCGGTCGGGGTGTGGGGCCGGAAGCGAGTGTCGCGGTGGGATTGCCGCGGTCGATCGATTCGGTGCTGGCGGTGTGGGCGGTGGCCAAGTCGGGGGCAGCGTTCGTGCCGGTGGACCCGCAGTACCCAGCCAGTCGGATCGAGCACATGCTCACCGATTCGGGTGTGGCGGTAGGAATCACACGGTCGGAGTGGCGAGACCGGCTGCCTGGGCCGGTGCCGTGGTTGATCCTGGACGAGTCGGCTGTCGAAGCGGAGGCCGCCGGGTTGCCGGCGGTGCCGGTGACCGATGCGGAGCGAACATCGCCGGTCCGGGTCGACAGTGCGGCGTACGTGATCTACACGTCCGGCTCGACAGGTGTGCCGAAGGGTGTGGTGGTGTCGCATCGAGGGCTGGCGAATCTGGTGGCCGAACAATGTTCGCGGTTGAACATCGGGCCGAGCGCGCGGGTGCTGCATTTCGCGTCTCCCAGTTTCGATGCGGCGGTCTTCGAACACATGTGGGCGCTCGCGACGGGTGGGCGGCTGGTGATTGTGCCCCCGACCGTCTACGGCGGGGGCGAGCTGGCGCAGATCCTGTTGCGCACGAAGGTGACCCATGCCGCGCTGACGCCCACGGCCTTGGGGACGGTCGATCCCGACGGGCTCGAGGACCTCGGGACCGTCGTGGTCGGTGGCGAGGCGCCCTCACCCAAACTGGTGTCGCGGTGGGCACCGGGCCGGAGATTCTTCAACGCCTACGGTCCAGCGGAGGCCACGATCATGACCGATGCGGGTGCGCCGATGGTGGCAGGTGAGGCGGTGACGATCGGCGGCCCGACCCGCGGGGTCGGTCAGGTCGTGCTCGACGCATGGTTGCGGCCGGTGCCGGTCGGGGTCGTGGGAGAGTTGTATCTGGCGGGCCCGGGTCTGGCTCGCGGTTACCGCAACGGGTTGGGTCTGACGGCGTCGCGGTTCGTCGCCGATCCGTTCGCAGGTCCGGGGCAGCGCATGTATCGGACCGGTGACCTGATGCGGTGGCTGCGGCTGCCGGACGGGACTCTGGCGCTCGACTACGTGGGCCGGTCGGATTTCCAGGTCAAGGTTCGTGGTTTCCGCATCGAGCTCGGCGAGGTCGAATCGGCTCTGGTGGCCTGCCCGGGTGTGGCCCGTGCAGTGGCGACCGTGCACCGGGACCCCGCTACTGGCGCCCGGTTGATCGGGTATGTGGTGCCCGAGCACGGCTCCGATCTCGACGCGCCCGCGGTCCTCGCGTTCGCCGCGGAGCGGTTGGCCTCGCACATGGTGCCCGCGACCGTGATGGTGCTCGACGCGCTGCCTGCGACGGCGAACGGCAAGCTCGACCGCGACGCTCTGCCCGAGCCGGACTTCACCACGGGCCGAGCCGAATTCCGGGCACCGGCCACCGAAGTGGAGACGACGCTGGCGGAACTGTTCGCCGAGGTATTGGGTATCGACACGGTCGGCGCCGACGATTCGTTCTTCGCCCTTGGCGGCGACAGCATCATGTCGATCCAGTTGGTGACGCGAGCCAGGTCGGCGGGTGTGGTGTTCTCCGCGCGCGAGGTGTTCGAGCGTAAGACGGTTGCCGGGCTGGCCGAGATCGCCGTTCTCGACGACAGCGCCGCGGCGACTTCCCTTCCGGCGGAACTGCCCGGCGGGGGTGTGGGACCGGTACCGGTGACGCCGATCATGTGGTGGATGATCGAGCGCGGCGGCTTCGACCGCTTCTGCCAGTGGGTGATGCTCACTCTGCCAACCGGTATCGACGCCACCGGAATCGGTGCCACCGTCCAGGCGGTGATCGATCACCACGACATGCTGCGAGCTCGACTACAGCCGGAACCCGCGCACACCTCGGGGTGGACGCTACGGGTGCAACCGACCGCGATGCCCGCCGCCGGGCTGGTCCGGCGCGTGCCGGTGGATGTGGCACCGGACAGCAGCGCCTTCGCGGCGCTCGCCGACGCCGAGGCGAACGCGGCGGCCGAACGCCTCGACCCCGCAGCCGGAGTCGTGCTGCAGCTGGTCTGGTTCGACTGGGCCGGACAGCCGGGACGGCTGCTCGTCGTCGCGCACCACCTGGTGATCGACGGCGTGTCGTGGCGGATCCTCATCCCCGATTTCGCCGCGGCGTGGGCCCAGCTGAGTGCCGGGCAACGGCCACGGCTCGCGCCCGTCGGCACCTCGATGCGACGCTGGGCGCATGCTCTGCACACCGCGGCCGGGAGCCTCGACGAACTCGACTGGTGGCGGTCCACTCTCGCCGCCGACGATCCGCCGATCGCCCGCCCGATCGACCCGGTCGTGGACGTGCAAGCTACCGTCGCCACCGTCGAGGTGGCGCTCCCTACCGCGGTGACCCGCGCCGTACTCACCACCCTGCCCCGGGCGTTCCACGGCAACGTGGACGACGCCCTGGTGGCCGGGCTCGCGCTGGCGCTGACTCGATGGCGGCGCCGCCACGGCGACACCGTCACCGAGACGCTGCTCACCCTCGAAAGCCACGGCCGCCACGACACGGTGCTCCCCGGCGCCGACCTCACCCGCACCATCGGATGGTTCACCACCACCTACCCCGTCCGGCTCGACCTGTCGGACATCGACATCGACGACGCCTTCGCCGCCGGGGGTGCCGCCGCAGCGGTCGTCAAGTCGGTCAAGGAACAGCTCCGGCAGGTCCCCAACCACGGGATCGGCTATGGGCTGCTGCGCCACCTCAACACCGATACCACCCGCATCCTGCGTGAACTGCCCACCCCCCAGGTGAGTTTCAACTATCTCGGTCGGCTCGACACCACTCCCGCAGTGGTGCGCGACATCGGGTGGATGCCCGTCGGCGACGGCCCCGAGGGCGGCAGCGTCCAGAATCCCGACGCACCAGTCGCAGCCCTGCTGGGCATCAACGCGGTCACCATCGATACATCGGACGGGCCTACCCTGACCGCCGCCTGGGAGTATCCGACCGGCCTGCTCACCTCCTCCGAGGTCACCGACCTCGCGGGACTGTGGCGCGACGCGGTGACCGCTCTGGCCGCACACGCGTCCCGCCCCGGCGCAGGCGGGCTCACCCCCTCCGACGTCGACCTCGTCGACCTCGACCAAGGCGCGATCGACCGGCTCGAGACCGGACGTCCGACACTGGACGACATCTGGCCACTCACGCCGCTGCAGTCAGGGTTGATGTTCCACGCCCAGCTCGCCGACGGCACCCTCGACGCCTACATGGTGCAACTCTGTCTGGAACTCGGCGGGCGCGTCGACACGGACCGGCTGCGCCGCGCCGCGCAGGCTCTCATCGGACGGCACCCGAACCTGCGGACCGCGTTCGTGCGCGACGGCGCACGCGAAGCGGTCCAGGTGGTACACCAGCACATCGACGTGCCGTTCACCGAGATCGACCTGGCCGGGCGCGACGACACGGAAGCTGCGCTCGAACAGCTCATGGACACCGACCGCCGCGCATGCTTCGACGTGACCGCGGCGCCGCTGCTGCGACTCACCCTGATCAACACCGGGCCCCGGCAGTATCGGCTGCTGTTGAGCATGCATCACATCCTGATAGACGGCTGGTCCACGCCACTGCTGATCCGGGAACTGCTGACCCTCTACGCCGGCGACAGCGACCCCACGGTGTTGCCCCCGGTGCGTCCCTACCGCGACTACCTGAGGTGGCTGAACACCCAGGACCGGGACGCGGCGGAAGCCGCGTGGGCGCGGACATTCGAGGGCACGACCGAGCCGACTCTGCTGGCGCCCGCGGACCGCGGCCGCCGCCCCACCATCGCCGCGCGCGAAGTCCAGGTGCAGCTGAGCCAGCAGCGCACCGCGGCCCTCGTCGCGGTGGCCCATCGACACGAGGCCACCCTCAACACCCTCATCGAAGCCGCCTGGGCGATCGTGCTCGCTACCTCGACCGCCCGCGAGGACGTGGTCTTCGGCACCACCGTCTCCGGGCGTCCGGCGCAGATCTCCGGCATCGAATCGATGATCGGGCTGTTCGTCAATACCGTGCCCGTCCGGATCCGGCTCGATCATCGCGAAACCCTGGCCCAGCTACTCCGGCGAATCCAAACCGAACAAGCCTCGCTGCTCGACCATCACCACCTCGGGCTCGCCCAGATCCAGCGCGTGGCCGGTCCCGGCGCGATGTTCGACACCGTGACCGTCCTCGAGTCCTACCCGGTCGACCGGGCCGGGCTGTCCGAAGACACCGACATCGCGGGCATGCATGTCCTCGACGTGCACGGACGCGACGCCGCGCACTATCCGCTCGGCCTGGTCGTCCACCAGGACGCCCGAGTGCACCTGACCTTCAAATACCTGCCGGAACTGTTCACACAACACCAGATCGACGCCATCGCCGACCGAATGCTGCGAGTGCTCGGCACCATCGCCGAACACATCGACCTCCCGCTGACCCAGCTGCAGCTGCTGTCGCCGGTCGAACGAGCCACGCTGGTGCCCGTTCGCGGCCGGCCCGGCGCGGTGATGTCGGTATTGCCGCAGGTGTTGACGGCCGCAATGACTCCGGACACGGAAGCGGTGGTCTGCGACGGCGTAAGACTGTCCTACCGCGAACTCGATGAGACCTCGAATCGGTGGGCGCGGGTACTGATCGAGACAGGAATAGGACCGGAATCGTTGGTAGCCATAGCGTTACCGCGCTCCATCGACGCCGTGATCGCCGTCTGGGCGGTCGCCAAATCCGGTGGCGCGTTCGTCCAGATCGACCCCACCCATCCCCGGGACCGGATCGCCAGCATGCTCACCGATTCCGGTGCCGCCGTAGGGCTCACACTCGGGATCCACCGAGACCAGCTGCCGGACACCACCGGATGGCTCGCCCTCGACGACCCTTCCTTCGCCGCGAAGACAGCGTCGGCGTCTCCCGCCGCGATCACCGACCACGACCGCACGACCACGCTACGGCCACACCACCCGGCCTACCTGATGTACACCTCGGGCTCCACCGGGATTCCCAAAGGTGTCGTGGTCACCCACAGCGGGATAGCGGACCTTGCCGCCGAAACACGGGAACGGTTCGGCCTCACCCCGGCCGCACGAGTGCTGGGCGCCGCTGCACTGACCTTCGACGTCTCGGTCCTCGAATTGCTCAGCGCCGCAGCCGCAGGCGCCACACTGGTCCTCGCACCCGCAGCGGTAGTCGCGGGCACCGAACTGGCCGAGGTGATCGAAGCCGGAAACGTCACCCATGCCGCCTTCACCCCGACAGTGCTCGCATCGCTGCCCCCCAATGAACTCGACACCCTCGGCACCCTGATGGTCGGCGGCGAGATATGCCCACCGGATCTGGCAGAACAGTGGATACCGGGCCGGACGGTGATCAGCTCCTACGGGGCTACCGAATCCACCGTCATGAGCTGCGCCGGCGCACCATGGACCACCAACGGTCCGATAACAATCGGCGGCCCGACCCGCGGATTCACCGCCGTCGTACTCGACCGCAGACTACGCCCCGTCCCACCCGGAGTAGTCGGCGAACTGTACGTGT
Organism: Nocardia sp. bgisy134; assembly: GCF_965341865.1. GTDB lineage: Bacteria > Actinomycetota > Actinomycetes > Mycobacteriales > Mycobacteriaceae > Nocardia. Next base: position 227,093 of record NZ_CBDQZP010000011.1, on the reverse strand, counting down.
CCGGACCGGGCCTCGCCCGCGGCTACCACAAGCAATTCGCAACCACAGCATCCCGATTCGTCCCCGACCCCTATGGGCCGCCCGGGACACGGATGTACCGCACCGGCGACCTGGTCACCTGGACCGCCGACCGAACGCTGCAATACCAGGGCCGCAGCGACCTCCAACTCAAGATCCACGGCCACCGCATCGAACGCGGCGACATCGAAGCCGCGCTACGCAGCCACCCCGACATCACCCACGCCGCCGTCACGATCCACACCCAACCCAACGGCACCGACCAACTCACCGGCTACGTCGTACCCACCCCGGACACCGCATCCGACACCCTCGCACTGACCACCTACCTCGCGACCCGGCTACCCACCCACATGATCCCGACCACGATCCTCACCCTCGACCGGATCCCCCTCACCTCCACCGGCAAACTCGACTACAAAGCCCTGCCGGCACCCGACCGGCGACACTCCCGATTCCGGCCGCCGTCCACCCCGCTCGAGGCCACGGTCTGCGACGCCTTCACCCGGACTCTCGACATCGAACCAGTCGGCGTCGACGATGGCTTCTTCGCCCTCGGCGGCAACTCGCTGGCCGCCACCCAACTGGTGGCGCGGCTGGAGGAATCGACCGGTGCCACGGTGCCGATTCAGTGGGTATTCACCGACCCGACACCGCAATTGCTGGCCCGCCGCGTCGACACCCGCCTGCGCGGCCTCGACGAACAGGATCCCCGCGACGCACTGTCGGTCCTGCTCCCGCTGCGTGCCGCCGGCGCCGACCCACCACTGTTCTGCGTCCACCCGGCCATCGGATTGGCCTGGGGTTTCAGCGGACTCGTGCAACACCTCGACCCCGACCGTCCCGTCCAAGGACTGCAATCCCCGACGCTGACCGACCCCACCGCGCGGTTCGATACGCTGGACCAACTCGCCGCCCGCTACGTACGGGAGATCCGGTCCGTCCAGCCGCACGGCCCTTACCACTTGCTCGGCTACTCGCTCGGCGGCACCATCGCCCACGCGATCGCCGTCCAGCTCCGCCGCGACGGTGACCATGTCGCGACCCTGGCCATGATGGACACCCGAGTCGTCACCGACCGCAGCGTCAGCACTCCCACACCCACCACCGTGGACTTGCTGACCGAGTTCGGCGGCCTCGCTGCTTCCGAGCTCCCCGCCGACCTCACCTTCGAGGTCGCGGCCGAGTTGCTGCACCGGCAGGGCGGCCTCTTCACCGCCCTGACCCCCGAGCATCTCGTGACCTTGCACCGCGACTACACCCGGCTCGTCGACCTCACCCGGAACCACCGGCCGGCATCCTTCGACGGTGACCTGATCTACTTCAGCTCCATCGCGGACCACAGAGACGACGGCCCCCCTCCGGCTCTCGCATGGAACAACCACATCACCGGCCGTATCACCGAACACCGCATTCCGGCCCGGCACGAACGGATGACCGACCCGGACGCACTCCGCGCAATCGGACTCGTCCTCACCGAGCACTTCCGGTCCACCGATACCCCCACGCCGCAGGCCCTCGCCCCGGCGAGGACAAGCCGATCGTGGTCCGGACACGCTCCGCGGCGGACCGCCCATTCCGACGCTCCCGCCGATCACCGGACAGGCGACTGACCGGAGTCCATGCAAATCCATTGCCCTCGATCTGCGCAGCCGCCTCGCCGAGCCGATAGCCGTCGAGTTGCTTGACCCCCGATCGCTTTCCGGTTGTGATAGCCGGGTGGCACAGCGATGGTGGCAGGAGTTGCCCCCGGCGGCGGGCGCGTTCGTGATGGCCACCGGCATCGTGTCGGTCGGGCTGCATCTCACCGGATTCGCAGTGCTGTCGTGGATCTGGCTGGTCCTCGCGGCCGCGGTGTGGGTGCTGCTCGCGATCGACTTCGTCACCCGCTTCGTGCGCGACCGGCCCCGCTGGACCTCCGAGGCCGACACACCGCGTCGCGCAAAACATCCTCCGCGTGACCACACTGATCGTGTTGGGGCTCAACCTGTTCGGTTATGCGGTGCTGCTCCTGGCCGAGGCCGTCCGGCCGCGGCCGCGTTACGACATCCGGCGCTGGGCCACCGTCTTCCCACTCGGTATGACCGCGGTCGCCGCGTTCTCCACCGGCGTCGCGATCGACGTGGCGGGTCTGCGGCTGCTCGGCAGGCTGCTGCTGGTGGTCGCGGTCGGCGCCTGGCCGCTCACCTCGGTCGCATTGCTCACCGACCGAACCACTTTCGCGCGGAACCGCGCGCTGAGCGGTATCCGCGCGTCGAGCGCTCCGTGCCGCTGCGCGGGCGCGCGGCCGCCGGGCGGTAGCGTCGGCGACATGAGCAGCCTGGAGGTGGCCATCGTCGGATACGGCCTGGCGGGCGCGGTGTTCCACGCGCCGCTGATTGCCGCGGAACCGCGAATGCGGGTGGCGGCGGTGGTCACCGGGTCGGCGGAGCGTGCCGAGCAGGCCCGCCGCGCGCACGACGGGGTGCGGGTGTTCCCGGACGCCGACGCGCTGTTCGCCGACCTCCGCGGCATCGGCCTCGTGGTCGTGGCAACGCCCAATCGAACCCACGCGCCGCTGGCGGCGCGGGCGTTGGCCGCCGGGATTCCGACGGTGGTGGACAAGCCGTTCGCGGTCACCGTCGCCGAGGCCGAGGAGCTGGTGGCGCGGGCCGAGCGGGCGGGCGTCGTGCTGTCGGTCTTCCAGAACCGGCGCTGGGACGGCGATTTCCGGACGATCCGCGCACTGGTCGAGGACGGCAGGCTCGGCGCGGTGCGGCGCTTCGAGTCCCGGTTCGAGCGGTGGCGTCCGGTGTCCAAGGGCGGATGGCGGGAGGTCGGCAGCGTCGCCGAGGGCGCCGGACTGCTCTTCGATCTCGGCAGCCACCTGGTGGATCAGGCGCTCACCCTGTTCGGTCCGGCTCGTTCGGTGTACGGCGAGCTGGACCGCCGCCGCCCCGGCGTCCAGACCGACGACGACGTCTTCCTCGCGCTGACCCACGCGAGCGGTGTCCGCTCGCACTTGTGGATGAGCGCGGTGACGCCCCAGCTCGGCCCGCGCTTCCGTGTGCTCGGCGCGGATGCCGGTTACGTCGGCTACGGCCTCGACCCGCAGGAAGAGGCGCTCCGTGCGGGCCGTGACCCGCGTGCGGACGAGTGGGGTGCTGTCGAATCCGAACGCTGGGGACTGCTCGGCGCCGAACCGGACCTGTCGCCGTATCCGACGCTGGCGGGCGACTATCCCGCCTTCTACGCCGAGATGGCCGCCACGATCCTCGACGGCGGACCCGTGCCGGTGGATCCACGCGACGCCGTCGCGGCGCTGCGGGTGCTCGAGGCCGCGCGGCGCTCGTCCGCCTCCGGGACGCCCGTACCACTCACCTGACCGGACGCCCGCGGGGATTCGCCCCCGGTGCGATTCCCGCGCGCGACCGATAGGGTGCGGCGGTGAACACCGCCGAACTGGTCGACCGCGGCGCCTCCATCGCGGATCGGCTCACCACCACGCAGACCCCACCGCCCTGGCAGCTGGTCGTCGTCACCGGGGTGGCGGCACTGGTGCTGATCGGCTACAGCCCGCTGTGGCGCATCACCCGCAATGTCGTCACCATCGCGCACGAGGGCGGCCACGCGTTCACCGCGCTGCTCACCGGTCGCAGGCTCAACAGCATCACGCTGCATTCGGACACCTCGGGGCTGACCGTCTCCAGCGGAAAACCCTACGGACCAGGCATGATTTTCACCGCCATGGCGGGCTACCCCGCGCCGCCGCTGCTCGGCCTGGGCTTCGCGGCCCTGCTCGGCGCCGACCGCATCACGCTGATGCTCTGGACGTCCATCGCGCTGCTCGCCGCCGTGCTGATCAAGGTCCGCAACATCTACGGCCTGTGCACGGTGTTCGCGCTAGGCGCCACGGTGTTCGCGGTGTCCTGGTTCGGAACGGACACGGCGCAGGCCGCTTTCGCCTACCTCGCCGCGTGGTTCCTGCTGCTGGCCGGGCTGCGCCCCGTCATCGAGATGCAACGCGGGCGGGTGCACCGCTGGCGCCAGCCCGGCAATGTCGACTCCGACGCCGATCAACTGGCTCGCCTGACCCACATACCCGCGCTGCTGTGGGTCCTCTTCTTCGGGGCGATCGCGCTGGCCGCGCTGCTGGTGGGCGGCGGACTGATGCTGTCGGATGCGACGGGGATCTGTCTGCCGGTGGTCTCCGGCGAATGCCCGCAATCCATCTCGTAGCAGATTGCCTGCGGCGCTACGACAGACGGAGGCGATTCGATCTTCTTCGTCCTGACCAGGGGGGAAGGCTGCCGGTCGTCATGGCTGCCGGTTCCGGCGATCGGCGATGCGTATGAGGGCCCCTCGAGTTTCGGGTAGCGCACTACCCTAGGCGCACCACCCGCGCCGGTCGACCATGGTGTGACCTTCCAAATCAGCTCCGACACCAGGTGGTGGCAACCATGCTCTTCTACAACAACTCGAGCCGGAAGGCCGCGTCAGGCGAGCTCGATGGCAACGGAAACTTCGTCAACCTCGCCGACATGTCCGGATTCAGCGACTGGACCCACATCGTGTCCGTGGATGGACGGTTGTTCTTCTACAACCGTCCGAGCCGGACGGCGGCCTCGGGCGTACTCGATGGCAACGGAAACTTCGTCAACCTCGCCGACATGTCCGGATTCAGCGACTGGACCCACGTCGTGCCCGTGGATGGACGGCTGTTCTTCTACAACCGCGCGAGCCGGACGGCCGCCTCGGGCCAACTGAACGGCAACGGAAAATTCGTCAACCTCGCCGACATGTCCGGATTCGGCGACTGGACCCACATCGTCGGGTGAACACTGCGCGCACTCCCGTCACTGCTGCCGGATAGCCGCCCGCGTGGGCCTTCCGGGCTCAGGAGGGGCGGGCGCTGTTCAGGACCGCGATCGTCTCGCGGACCAGGTCCGCGGGCGCACGGGTGGCGTCGACGGCGATGCCGCGTTCGTCGGCCGCGAGCGGTTCCAGAGTCGCGAGCTGGGAGTCGAGCAGGCTCGCGGGCATGAAATGGTCGCGGCGCGTGGACATCCGGCTGGCCAGCTCTTCGCGGGAGGCCGTCAGGTGCAGGAACAGCACATCGGGCGCGGCCGCCCGCAGCCGATCCCGATAGTCGCGCTTCAGTGCCGAACAGCTGACGACGCCGCCCCCGACCGCCCGTTCGGCCAGCCAAGCGGCGATGCTGTCCAGCCACGGGACGCGGTCGGCATCGGTGAGCGGTTCACCCGCTCGCATCTTGGCCACGTTGGCCCGCGGGTGGAAGTCGTCGCCCTCGGCGAACGGGACGCCCAAGGCGTGCGCGAGCCTGCCGCCGATGGTCGACTTGCCCGCCCCGGAGACGCCCATGACGACGACGCGCGGAACGGGGGCTGCGGTCACGGGGTCCTCCTCGAAGACGGGCGTGCGCCGATGTGATCGCAGCCGACCCTAGTGGCATCGGCCACTCCCCGGGGCGCACGGCGCGAATCACCGAGATCCCTCGGGCACGATGGACTTCATGAAACTGCGTATCTTCACCGAGCCGCAGCAAGGCGCGGACTACGACACCCTGCTGACCATGGCGAAAGCGGCCGAGGACTTGGAGTTCGACGCGTTCTTCCGCTCCGACCACTACCTCGCCATGGGCGGCTCCGACGGTCTGCCCGGACCCACCGACGCCTGGATCACCCTCGCCGGTCTGGCCAGGGAGACCCGCCGGATCCGGCTGGGCACGCTGGTCACCGCCGCGACGTTCCGGCTGCCCGGCCCGCTCGCGATTCAAGTCGCGCAGGTCGATCGAATGTCGGGCGGCCGCGTCGAGTTCGGCCTTGGCACCGGCTGGTTCGCCGAAGAGCACGCCGCGTACGGCATCCCGTTCCCTTCGGACAAGTTCGCGCGCTTCGAGGAACAGCTCGCGATCGTCACCGGGCTGTGGGCGACCAAGCCCGGCGACACCTTCAGCTTCGACGGCAAGCACTATCGGCTGACCGACTCCCCCGCGCTGCCCAAGCCGGTGCAGGACCCGGTGCCGGTGCTGATCGGCGGCCACGGAGCCACCCGCACACCGCGGCTGGCCGCGCAGTACGCGAACGAGTTCAACATGCCCTTCGCCTCGCTGGAGGACAGCGCCCGCCAGTTCGAGCGGGTCCGCGCCGCGGCCGAGTCGTACGGGCGCCGCGCCGACGATCTGGTGTACTCCAACGCCCTGGTCGCCTGCGTCGGCAGCAACGACGCCGAGGTCGCCCGTCGCGCCGCCGCCATCGGCCGTGAGGTCGACGAGCTGAAGACCAACGGTCTCGCAGGCACGCCGGACGAGGTGGCCGACAAGATCGGCCGCTACGCCGAGATCGGCGCGGGCCGCATCTACCTGCAGATCCTGGACCTCGACGACCTCGCACACCTGGAACTCATCGCGGACAAGGTCAAGTCTCAGCTCTGACACCGCGCGGCGCGGCTGCCCCTCGAACCGGGGTCGTCGCGCCGCTCGGTGTGACCGGGTCCGGGTCGGTAGCCTTTCGATGTTCGATCATTCGAAGGGAACCGACTGCGCGATGGAACCGCTCGGCACGAACGATCCGCGACGGATCGGCGACTACCGGCTTCTCGGCGTCCTCGGGGCAGGCGGAATGGGGCGGGTCTATCTCGGGCGCAACGCGGGCGGTCGCACCGTCGCGGTGAAGGTGATCCGCCCGGATCTGGTGGGCGGCGACGAATTCCGAACCAGGTTCCGGCGCGAGGTGGCGGCAGCGCGGCGGGTCGGCGGGCGCTTCACCGCCCCGGTGCTCGACGCCGACGTGGACGCCGATCCGCCCTGGCTGGCGACCGGTTATGTGGCGGGGTTCGCGCTGTCGGAGGCGGTGGAGCGGTTCGGCACCTTCGCGGAGGCCACGCTTCTGGTGCTGGCCCGAGGCTTGGCCGAGGCGCTGGTCGCGGTGCACGAGGCCGGGGTGGTGCACCGCGATCTCAAACCGTCCAACGTGCTGCTCGCCGTGGACGGACCCAAGGTGATCGATTTCGGCATCGCGCGCGCCGTCGAGGACACCGCGCTGACCACCACCGGAAAGGTCATCGGCTCACCGGGTTTCATGTGTCCGGAGCAGGTGACCGGCGGGACGGTCGGTCCGGCGAGCGATGTGTTCGCCCTCGGCGGCGTGCTGGCCTTCGCGGCCGCGGGACACGGCCCGTTCGGGGTCGGCGAGACGATGCACATGCTATGGCGCATCGTGTACGAGGACCCGCGCCTGGACGCCGTGCCGGATCGGCTGCGGCCCCTCGTCGCGTCCTGCCTCGCCAAGGATCCCGCCGCCCGGCCGACGCCGCGCAGGCTGCTCGACGACCTGGCCGCGCTCGGGGTGCCCGAGCGCGCGGGGTGGCTGCCGCCGCCGGTGCTGGAGGAGGTGAGCATGCGCGCGGTGCGGTTGCTCGACCTGGATTCCGGGCCGGTGGACCTACCCGCCGACCTGAGCGGATCTCCCGGCCCGGCCGCGCCTGCGCACAGTGGGCCGGATCTCGGTCGGCCGACGAACGCCGGTGCGACCCCGCCGCAGGATCGGACCAGCCAGCGGAGCGAGCCGTGGGCCGCGTATCCGCCTGCGCAGCACGGACCGGCCTCTCGTATCGACGTCGATGCGACGAGTTCGCCTCGCCAGCAGTCGGTTCCGCCCACAGGAGCCGATGCGGCCACGCAGTGGCGGCACACCGAAACGCCTGCGAGCCGATCACCCTGGACGCAGAGTACGGGTAGCGACGCCGCGCCGCGACCCCATCCGGCGGCGCCCGCGACTCCCCCGCAGTGGCAGCTCGGGGCATCGTCCCCGAGCCGAACACCATGGCAGCAAGCGGAATCGGGGCCGAACACGCAGTGGCGGCCCGAGCGGCAAGGGCCTGCCGAAGCGCGGAATGCCGCCCCGGAAGCCCAGTATGCGGGCACAACCACCGCGCGGGGTCTTCGCCGCGGACCGCTGCTGGCCGGACTGCTGATCGCCTGCGTGGTGGTCGCGATCGGCGCGTTCGTCATCGGCACCCAGCTGCGCGGGTCCGGCGGCGATACCGGGGGAAGCGCGGCCTCCGCGTCGGCCGCTCCGGTCACCGGCGCTCCCGGTACCGACACGGGCACGGCCGTGACGAGGGTGCCGAAGGCTTTCGTCGGCACTTGGCGCGGCACCGCCGCGGACGGCCTGGTCACCTTCGACATCGAATTGACCGTCAAGGACGGCGAAGTCGGCCAAGAGGTGGCCACCTCGGCCAACACCGGCAAGCTGTCCCAGCAGCGCTGCGCGCGGATCGAACGGCTCACCGCCGCCACCGAGAACCAGCTCACCTTCGTCGCCCGGCTCAGCGCCGACAGCCCCACCGACTGCACCGACGGGGGCGCCACCTCGACGGTGCGGCTGCAACCGGACGGGTCGCTGTCCTACAGCACGCCGGGCGTCTTCGGCGGCACCATCGCGGGCACGCTGCGCCGCGGCTGACGCCGATACCGGCCGCGGCGGGTCGAGTCGGTTAGGCTTGGCCCGCGCGCCGACACGCCTCCCGATCCCAACGCACCGCAGCGATTACCCACGGGCACGCGATCTTTCGACGAGTACCCACGGGGCACGCGCCCCGAGCCGCCTCGAGACAATCCCTCTTCCAGACAACCCCTCTTCGAGACAACCCCTCTTCGAGACAACGGAGCACCGATGAATTCGGCAGGCACGCGTGTCCCGCACCTGAACAGTCCCGCGCACGTCGCACGAGTTCTGGCGATCACCTTCGCGCTGCTCGTCGTGCTGGCGGGCGTGAGCGCACCGCCCACACGCGCCGCCGACCTCGACACCGCCTGCGGCACACCGCTGTCCGCCGCCGAGGTGGACACCATCGTCGAACTCTCCGACACGACCACGCTGACCGGCACCGCCATGCAACGGCTCGAACAGGGCGTCGCCAACCACCGCCGGATCGTCGAGATCCTCGCCGAGCACCGAGACCGGCGCGGCGTATTCGCGATCGGACTCGACGCCATCGAACAGGCGGCGGTGATGCCGCTCCAGCGCAGCGAGGCCGTCTTCGACGACCCGGACTGGTCACACCGGATCAGCCTCGACCTGCTGTCCCGCTTCCTGCGCAACCTGCACGCCGAATTCACCGGCGGCGCAACCGAACCCCACTGGGCGCACTACTTCACCCTGACGAAACAGTGCCTGCTGTCCCCCGCCCGGGTGGCGATGGCGGGCTACAACGCACACCTCACCATCGATCTCTCGCTCTCGGTGGCGGCGCTGCGCGGCACCCCCGCGAACGGACCCGACTACTTCAGGATCGTCGACGCCATCGCCATCGAGGGCTTTCGCATCGTCGACGTCACCGAGGCGGTCTACGGCGGTGACCTCGGCCCGCTCTGGCGCTTCTATTTCGTCGGCGAGGGCCTCGACGCCGTGCTCGGCGCGGGCGTCGCGACCGGTCCCCTGCTCCGTCTGGCCGACGCGGGCGCCAACGTCGTGATCTTCGGCAACGGCCTCGCCCTTCAGGATCCCGCGCTGGCCCCGGCCGTCCGCGCCGAAATGGACCTCCTCTGGCGCAGCGCCGACGCCGCCTTCGAAGTCCTCGCCGCGCTCGGCGGCCTGTGACTACTCGGGGTTTCTCCCCGTCCTGGCACAGGGCATGATCGAGAAGAGTGGGTTCCGGTACGGCGGGATCCGGGCTCGGGGTGCACGCTCACGAGCGGGCGCGGGCTCGGTTCGGTCGTCGAACTCGAGGACCGCGCCGGTCGAATGAACAGGGAGCGCAATCATGGGATCTGTGCGAGTGAAGGGTAGGGCAACGGCCTGTGCCGCCTTGCTCGCTCTCGCCATGGTCGCCGCCTGCGGCGCGGAGCGCACCGAGACCGAGGAGACGACGGCGCCGGTCGTGACGAGCACCGTCGCGAGCAGTCCGTCGGGCATGCCCGACCTCGCGGCGCCCGAGGAAGTGGCGCAGGGGATCGATGTGCCGTGGGGTCTGGCGTTCCTGCCCGAGGGCACGGCGCTGGTCGCCGAGCGCGACACCGGGAAGATCCTGCGCGTGGCGCCCGGACGGCCGCCGGAAGCGGTGTACGACGTACCCGGGGTCGTCGCAGGCGGCGAGGGCGGCCTGCTCGGTCTCGCGGTGTCGCCCGGGTACGCCGAAAACGGCTACGTGTACGCCTATTTCACCGCGAGTACGGACAACCGGATCGTTCGGTTCCGGCTCGACGGACCGCCGGAGGTCGTCTTCGAGGGAATCGCCAAGGCGGGCAACCACAATGGCGGACGGATCGCGTTCGGGCCCGACGGCATGCTCTACGTCGGCACCGGCGATGCGGCACGCAGCGCTTTGTCCCAGGATCCGGCCTCGCCCAACGGCAAGATCTTGCGTCTGACACCGGACGGCAGGCCCGCGCCGGGCAATCCGACTCCGGACTCGCCGGTCTACAGCCTGGGCCACCGGAACGTGCAGGGTCTCGCGTGGGATCGGGCGGGACGGTTGTTCGCCGCCGAGTTCGGTCAGAATCGCCTCGACGAGATCAATCTCGTGGAACCGAACCGCAATTACGGCTGGCCCGCCGTGGAAGGCGGTGGCGGCGCGGGCCGCGGTTACGTGGATCCCGTCGTCACCTGGACCACGGCCGAGGCGTCGCCATCGGGCATCGCCATCGCGGGCGACACCCTCTACGTCGCGGCGCTGCGCGGTGAAAGGCTGTGGACCGTGCCGCTGATGAACGGTTCTGCGGGTACGCCGCGAGCGATGTTCGAGGAGCGCTACGGCCGCCTGCGCACCGTGGAAGTGGCGCCGGACGGAGCACTGTGGGTCACCACCTCGAACACCGACGGCCGCGGCGACGTACGCCACGGCGACGATCGCATCCTCCGGTTCCCCGCGCGCTGACGCCCGACGATCAGCCGTTGTCCCGCAACGGAATCGGCAGTCCCTCCGCCTCCGCGACAGACCTGGCCCGCTCGTATCCGGCGTCCACGTGCCGCAGCACGCCCATCGCCGGATCGTTGGTGAGCACGCGTTCGAGCTTCTGCCCGGCCAGCTCGGTGCCGTCGGCCACGCACACCTGCCCGGCGTGTATCGACCGCCCGATGCCGACGCCGCCGCCGTGGTGGATGGACACCCAGCTCGCCCCGGACGCGGTGTTCACCAGGGCGTTCAGCAGCGGCCAGTCCGCGATGGCGTCGGAACCGTCTGCCATCGCCTCGGTTTCGCGGTAGGGCGAGGCGACGCTGCCGGAATCGAGGTGGTCGCGGCCGATCACGACGGGCGCACGCAGCTCGCCACTCGCGACCATCTCGTTGAACCGCAACCCGGCCAGGTGCCGCTCGCCGTAGCCGAGCCAGCAGATCCGCGCGGGCAGCCCTTGGAATGCCACGCGCTGCCCGGCCAGAGCGATCCACCGGCGCAGGGATTCGTTGTGCGGGAACAGGTCCAGGATGGCGCGATCGGTCGCGGCGATATCGGCGGGATCTCCGGACAGCGCCGCCCAGCGGAACGGTCCCTTGCCCGCGCAGAACAGCGGCCGGATGTAGGCGGGCACGAAACCCGGATAATCGAAGGCCCTGTCGCATCCGCCGAGGCGGGCCTCACCGCGCAGCGAGTTGCCGTAATCGAAGACTTCCGCGCCGCGGTCGAGGAAGCGCAGCATGCCGTCGACGTGTTCGGCCATGGATTCCCTGGCGCGCTCGGTGAATTCGTCGGGTTTGCGTGCCGCGTAGTCGGACCAGTCGGCCAGATCGACACCGCGAGGCAGGTAGGACAGCGGATCGTGCGCCGAGGTCTGGTCGGTGACGATGTCGGCGGGCAGGTCCGCCGCGGCCAGTCGCGGCAGCAGCTCCGCCGCGTTGCCGATCAGGCCGACCGACAACGCCTTTCGCTCGGCACACGCCGCGGTGACCCGGCGAATCGCGTCGTCGACGTCGTCGGCGATCTCGTCCAGGTAGCCGTCGTGCAGCCGCCGCCGCGCCCGCGCGGGATCGCATTCGACGATCAGCGCCGCGCCGCCGTTCATGGTCACCGCCAGCGGTTGCGCACCGCCCATCCCGCCGAGGCCGGCGCTGAGCGTCAGCGTGCCCGCGAGGGTGCCGCCGAATCGCTTGTCCGCGATGGCGGCGAAGGTCTCGTAGGTGCCCTGCAAGATGCCCTGGGTGCCGATGTAGATCCAGGAGCCCGCGGTCATCTGCCCGTACATGGTGAGCCCGAGCGCCTCCAGCCTGCGGAACTCCGGCCAGGTCGCCCAGTCCCCCACCAGGTTCGAGTTCGCGATCAGCACCCGCGGCGCCCACTCGTGCGTCCGCAGCACACCGACCGGTTTTCCGGATTGCACGAGCAGCGTCTCGTCCGCCGCGAGCGTGGTCAGCGTGCGGCTGATCGCGTCGAAACTGGCCCAATCCCTGGCCGCCTTGCCGGTGCCGCCGTAGACCACCAGGTCGTGCGGGCGTTCGGCGACCTCGGGGTCGAGATTGTTGTGCAGCATGCGCAGCGCGGCCTCGGTCTGCCAGGTGCGGGCCGTCAGTCGGGTGCCGCGCGCCGCCCGCACGGTCGGATGCTCTGTGGTCATGGCTGCCTCCGTTCGCCGGGTGCCGAGTCCGCGGCCAGGTGAGGTTCGACCGCGTGGAGCAACGCGCCGTCGCGGATCAGGTCCGCGGCGGCGGCGATCTCGGGAGCCAGGTGCCGATCCGGGCCCGGCCCCTCGACCCTGGTGCGCAACAGCGCGACCGCGGCGGCGGTGGCGGGCGCCGGTCGCAGCGGGGCGCGCAGTTCGAGCGCGCGGGCGGCGGTGAGGTACTCCACCGCGAGCACGGTGGTGAGCCCGTCCACCGCGGTGCGGAGTTTCCGTGCGGCCGACCAGCCCATGGACACGTGGTCCTCCTGCATGGCGCTGCTCGGAATGGAATCCACCGAGGCGGGGACCGCGATCCGCTTCAGTTCGCCGACCAGGGCGGCCTGGGTGTACTGGGCGATCATGTGCCCGGAATCGACGCCGGGATCCGCGGCCAGGAACGGCGGAAGTCCGTGCGAGCGAGCGACATCCAGCATGCGGTCGGTGCGGCGTTCGGCCATGCTCGCGGCATCGGCGACCGGGATGGCCAGGAAGTCGAGCACGTAGGCCAGGGGCGCGCCGTGGAAGTTGCCGTTGGATTCCAGGCGTCCGTCGCCCAGTACCACCGGATTGTCGATGGCGGCGGCCAACTCTCGATCGGCCACCGTCTCCGCGTGGGCGACGGTGTCGCGGGCCGCGCCGTGCACCTGTGGCGCGCACCGCAGCGAATAGGCGTCCTGCACCCGATGACAATCCCGATGGCTGGCCACGATCTGGGAACCGGTCAGCGCGGCCCGCATCCGCGCCGCCGCCAGCGCCTGGCCCGGGTGGGGCCGCAGGGCTTGCAGATCGGCGGCGAAGACGCGATCGGTGCCGAGCAGCGCTTCGACGCTCATGGCGGCAGTCACGTCGGCGACATCGAGCAGCCGGTGCAGGTCGGCGAGCGCGAGCACCAGCATGCCCAGCATGCCGTCGGTGCCGTTGGTGAGGGCGAGCCCCTCCTTCTCCGCCAGCACGACCGGAGTGATTCCGCTGGCGCGCAGGGCTTCTGCCGCTTCGGTCGCCCGTCCCTCGGCATCGGTCACGGTGCCTTCGCCCATGAGCGCGAGCCCGACCGCGGCCAGCGGCGCGAGGTCGCCGGAGCAGCCGAGCGAGCCGAACTCGGGCACCTCGGGGGTGATGCCCGCGTTGAGCATGGCGGCCAGCGCGTGCGCGGTCACCGGCTGGGCTCCGGTATATCCCGAGGCGAGGGTGCGCAGCCGCAGGACCATTTGCGCGCGCACCACCTCCCGCTCGACGGCGGGGCCCGCGCCCGCGGCATGGGAGCGGATCAATGACCGTTGCAGCGCGGCACGGCGCTGCGGCGGAATGGGTCGGATCGCCAGCGCACCGAATCCGGTGGAGACGCCGTAGGTCGGCGTCGGCGCCTCGGCCAAGGCGTCGACGTGCCCGCGGGCGGCGATCAGCCGCTGCTCGGCGGCGGCGCTCAACCGAACCTGAACACCGTCGCGCGCGACAGCGACGACCTGTGCCCTGGTCAGCGGCCCATCGATGATCACGGCCGACTGCGACGCGATATCCGGCATGGTTCCATTCTGCGCCGAGCACGGCCACGGACCCGGCATCGCCGCGTTCGAACCGGTATCCGCCGCGGCCGGCCCCGCGAGGACCTATATTGAGGGTCCGAAGCAGCGACGACATACCCGGGGGATCTCGATGCGCGAACAGATCGAATTCCGTCTCGTCGAAGACGGCGACGACCCGGAACTGCTCAGCAACGACAGCAGCCTGCTGCTCGCCGAACTACACGAACTCGGCCTCGAGGATCTCGATCGCCCGGTGATCGGCACCGCCCCGGCGGGCACGCGCGCGGGCGACGTGACGACCGTCGCCTCCATCGTGGCCATCGTGTCCTCGCCCGCCGTGTTGCAGATGGCCACCGAGGTCGCCAAGAGCTGGCTGGTGCGCCGCCAACGCGGCTCGATCCGCATCAGGCTCGGCGAGGACGAACTCGAAATCAGCAGCGTCGCAAAGGATGAGGAACGCGCGCTCGTCGAGCGGTTCCTCGCCGGGCGGCGAGCGGACGGCGATGGTCAACCGTAGTCTGATCATCGCCAACCAGCACTACGACGATCCGGCCTATCCCGAACTGCCCGGGGCCGCGCGCGACGCGGCGGAACTCCAAGCGGTCCTCTCCGACCCGGATATCGCCGGATTCGACGTGCAGGTGTTGCGCGACGGGACGGCCGCGCAGTGCCGGAAGGCGATCGAGACCTTCTTCCGGAGTGCGAGTGGCGACGACCTTCTGCTGCTGCACATCTCGTGCCACGGCCAGAAGGACCTGCACAATCGCCTCTATCTGGTCGGCACCGATACCGAGAAAGCCTATGTCGCCTCGACGGGCATCGACTCGACCTTCATCAGCGACCAGATCGAGGGCAGCCGCTCCAGCAAGACCGTCCTGATGCTCGACTGTTGCTACAGCGGCGCGTTCTCCCGCGGCTTGCGCACCCGGTCGGCCGCCGAGTCGGTCGACGTGCGCGAGCCGTTCTCCGGCCGCGGCCGCGTGGTCATCACCGCGTCGACCGCGCTGCAGTTCAGCCACGAGTCCCAGGCGACGAGCCGCGCCACGGCGGAACCCTCGGTGTTCACTAGCGCGGTTGTGCACGGATTGCGTTCCGGCGCCGCCGATCTCGACGGCGACGGCTGGATCAGCATCGACGACCTGTACGGCTACGTGCACGAGACCGTGCGCCGTCGCGCACCGAACCAGACTCCGACGCGCAGCGTCGCGAGCGTTCAGGGCGCGCTGTATCTCGCCCGCAATGTCGCCGCCCGGCCGCAGCACGTGCCGGGCGACATTCGGGACGCGCTGCGCAGCAAGCTGCCGTGGCAGCGGATAGGCGCGCTGCACGAGCTGGAGAACCTGCTCGGCAGCTGGCGGCCCGAGGTTCGAGACGCCGCGCGAGCGGATTTGACCGCGCTGGTGGCGGATCCTGATCCGGCGGTGGCGAAACTCGCCCAGCAGCTGTGGTTTTCGCGCGGACTCGGGGAATTGCCCGTCGGCGACGAGCGCGGGGTGTCGCGGCTGCCGGGCGCTGATCGTCCGCGGACCAGGCACGCGGTGGGCATCGACTTCGGCACGACCAACTCCGCCATCGCGGTGTTCACCGACGACGACGTCCGGGTCGTGCTCAGCGCGATCGGTGACCGGACGATGCCGAGCGTGGCCGCCGTGACCGAGAACGGAAACTGGGTCGTCGGGGAAGAAGCACGGCGGCGGGCGACGATCAATCCGGCGAGCACGTTCTCCCGGGTCAAACTGGCGCTCGGCACCGAGAAGCGCTTTCGCGCGTTCGGCCGCACCTACACCCCCGTCGGCGTCGCGGCGACGATACTGGCCGAATTACGTTCGGCCGCAGAAAGATTTCTCGGAGCCATGGTGCGGGACGTGGTGATCACGATCCCGGCGCATTTCGATCTGATCCAACGGGAGGCCACCGTCGAGGCCGCCGCCCTCGCCGGACTGAACGTGTTGCGTCTACTGAACGAACCGACCGCGGCGGCACTGGCCTACGGCGCGAATACGGAAACCGACCAAACGATCATGGTGTTCGACCTGGGCGGGGGGACGCTGGATGTTTCCGTCCTCGAGATCGGCGACGGCGTCGTCGAGGTACTCGCCACCGGCGGCGACAACCGGCTCGGCGGCGTGGACTGGGACGATCGGCTCCTCGAACATGCCGCCGGACGTTTTCGCAGGCAACACGGCATCGACCTGTCGACAGACCAGCGGGCGACGGCGCGGCTCCGCGAAGCGGCCGAGCGCGCCAAGATCGAGCTGTCCTCCCGGATCTCCACGGAGATCGTGCTTCCCACGATCTGCGTCGGCCCGGACGGACCGCTGGACCTGGAACTGCCCATCACCAGGGCGGAATTCGAAGAGCTGACGCGGGACCTGATCGACCGGTGCAGGACGCTGATCCAGCGCGCGGTGACCGAGGCGTACCTCACGACAGCCCAGCTGCAACAGATCGCGCTCGTCGGCGGCGCCACCCGGATGCCTGCGATCGTCGACCTGGTCAAGGACATCACCGGTCGGCAGCCGCGCAGAGAGGTGATTCCCGACGGTGTCGTGCTGGGCGCGACGCTCCAAGCGGGCGTGATACTCGGACACTTCAAGGACACGCTGTTGCTCGACGTCAGCGCGGCAACTGTCGGCGTCGCGGATGTCAACGGGCGCATCGTGCCGATCATCGAGCGCAACACCACGGCGCCCACCAAGAGATCTCTGAACTTCACGACCGTCGCCGACGACCAACGGCACGTCCAGGTGCAGCTGTTCGAAGGGGAGAGCAGGCTCGCGTCACGGAATCGGAAGATCGGGGTGCTGGAGCTGGGGGGGTTGGCGCCCCAGCCGCGTGGCGCCGCCGATATCGAGGTGACCGTCGATATCGACTCGAACAGGCTCGTGCACATGCAGGTAACGGATCTCGAGTCGGGACGGTCCGTACAAATGAGTGTCACCCTGAAGTCGGCCCGCGCCCACGAAGCGACCCGAGTGAATCCCGCGCACGCGATCGTCGAGAAGCCCACGAACGGATCCGAGAGCCAGTGATCACCGCCGACCGTGGATCGCGGTCGGCGCGATCGTCGCGAAGAGGCCCAACGATGCGCGGACGAATTCCGTTCGGGAGCAGCCGAGTTGGCGCAGCGCGCGGCCGTGGTCGTGCGCGACGACGAGGGTGGCGCCGGTGAGCAGGATCCACCAGAAGGCGCGGGCGGCGAGGCGGGCAGGCAGTCGAACGCCCGCGAAGGCCGCGCGGAGTCGCTGGGTGTGGAAGGGGACGTGCCTGCGTTCGTCGTCGAGGATGAGGGCGGCGACGCTGGTGGTGAGCGGGTCGCTCGTACCGTCGCGCAGCGCCCGGTAGTACTGGAGGGCAACGATTTCGGCGACCATCAGCACCATCAGTTCCAGGCGCAACCCCAGCGCTCGGCGCAATCGGATGAAGACGGCGTCGGTCCAGTGGTTCGCGATGGTCGGCTGCCCTGCCGCGTGCAGCAGCCGCTCGAGCAGGCGGGCGTGATTGCGTTCCTCGTCGACGAACAATCGGACCGCCGCCGTGTACACGGGGTCCCCCGCGCGTTCGGCTTTGGCGATGAGGTCGGCGCCGTCGCCGCTCTCGCCGACCTGGAACCGCTGCACGCTGCGCGCGATGGCCGGATGCAGCCGGGCGCCGCGACTCCAATCCGGATCGCCCGCCGCCGCCCTCGCGCGCGCCTTCGCCTCGAATTCCCGTGTCCAGCGGAGGAATTCGTGCGATGCGAGCTGCTCGATCACCATGCGAGCCACCCTAGGAGCATGCTGCGCCGATACCGGGGTGACTCGGTGGAGATTTCGTGAAGATGCCGACGGTCAGGGTTTCCGGCCGACGCCGCCCCACGCCGAGACGTCGCGCACGCCTCCGGCGGCCTCGTCGGTACGCCAATGGTTGATCGGCACCACACCGGGCTCGACCAGCTCCAGTCCCTCGAAGAGGCCGGTGATCTCGGCGGAGCTGCGCGGGTTGTACGGATCCCCACCGGTTTTGGCATAGTTCTCGCACATCCGCACGTACGCCCTGTCGTCGGTGGCGCCGTCGTTGAGGACGAGGTAGCTGCCCGAGGGCACACCGTCCATCATGGCGCTCACCACGCGCCGCACCTCGTCGTAGCTGCGCGCGTGCCCCAGCACGCCGATGAACATGATCGCGATCGGCTTGCTGAAGTTCAGCACGTTGCGCGCGTCGGCGAGAATCACCTCGGGCCGATGGAAATCCGCCTCCAGATAGGTGGTCACACCCTCGTCGGTGGTGTTGACCAGCAGCGCTCTGGCATGGGCGAGGACGAGCGGATCGTTGTCCACGTAGACGATCCTGGAGTCGGGCGCGGCCGACTGCGCCACCTCGTGGGTGTTCTGCATGGTGGGCAGTCCGGTGCCGATGTCGAGGAACTGGCGAATTCCCGCTTCGGCGGCCAGATATCGCACCGCCCTGATCAGAAACTGCCGCGACTGGACCGCCATCGTCTTGATCTCGGGATACACCGCCACACCGGCTTCGCCCGCCATCCGATCGGCCTCGTAGTAGTCGCGGCCACCCAGCCAGTAGTTCCAGACTCGCGCCGAATGCGGGATGTCGGTACGGACGGAGCGCTTGTCTGCCATGGTGGCTCCTGGACGAAATTCGAGCGAGGTCGCGGTGACTGTACAGCCGATCGCGTTGCGGTATCCGAAAGTTCGCTGATGTTGTCCACCGGGTGGGCATGGCGGGCAGATCGGTGCGGATCGCTGAATGATGTCCGGCGGGCGGGTTCACGATTCGAGCACGGCCCGCGCGGCATTGTGGCCGGGGATGCCGCTCACGCCGCCGCCGCGCACCGCGCCCGAACCGCAGAGGAAGACATTGCGCACTTCGGTGGCGACGCCCCAGCGCACGGCGGGATCGGTCGCGCTGCCGTCGTCGCGGTAGGGAAAAGCGAGATCGCGGTGGAAGATATGGCCTCCGGGCAGCCCGACCTCGCGCTCCAGATCGAGCGGAGACTTCACCTCCAGGCAGGGCGCGCCGTCGGCATCCTCGACGAGGCATTCGGCGATGGGCTCGGCCAGCACCCGATCCAGTTGCGCGAGCACGCCTTTCACCGCAGCCGTCCGGGCCGCGTCGGGGTTGTCACGGAAAAGTCTTGCGGGAGTGTGCAAACCGAAGAGCGTGAGGGTGTGCATGCCGCGAGCCGCGGCGTCGTCGGACAGGATCGAGGGATCGGTCAGGGTGTGGCAGTAGATCTCGGACGGGGGCGCCGCGGGAATCCGTCCCGCCTCCGCTTCCCGATAGGACCGCTCCAGCTCGGCATACGATTCGGCGATGTGGAAGGTTCCGGCGAACGCCTCGGCGGGATCCGTCGCGGTGTCGAGCAGGCGCGGCAGGCGCCGCAGCACCATATTCACTTTCAGTTGGGAGCCTTCGGGTTTCGGCTCTTCCGGCCCGCCCAGCAGTCGCGTCAGCTCGTGCGGCGCGGCGTTCACCAGGACGTGCCGCGCGCCGACGGCGCCGCCCTCGTAGCGCACCTGCGCCGCGACGCCGTCGCTGTCGACACCGGTCACCGCGCATCCGGTGATCAGTTCCGCCCCCGCCGCGCGGGCAGCGTCCGCCAGCGCGTCGGTCAGCGCGCCCATGCCGCCCACCGGCACGTCCCAGTCGCCCGTGCCGCCGCCGATCACGTGGTAGAGGAAGCAGCGGTTCTGCCGCAGCGTGGGATCGTGCGCGTGGGTGAAGGTGCCGATCAGCGCGTCGGTGAACACCACACCGCGAACGGTGTCGTCGGCGAAGGTCTGCTCGATCGTCTCCCCCAGCGGCCGCTCGAACACCGCGTCCCACAGCTCGTCGTCCGCGACGGTCCGGCGCAATTCCGTCCGCGTCGGCAGTGGTTCGGTCAGGGTGGGGAATACACGCCGCGCCATCGCGCCGGTGCGCGCGTAGAACCGCTGCCACGCCTCGAAGTCCCGCTCCGAACCGGTCAGCCGTTGGAAGCTCGCCCTGGTGCGCGCCTCGGATCCGGTGTCGACGAGCAGCCCTGCGTCGCCGACCGGGGTATAGGAGGAGATCCGCCTGCGGCGGGTCAGGAACCGCAGACCCAGATCACGCACGATGCTCGCAGGCAACAGGCTCACCAGGTACGAATACCGGGACACTCGCGCGTCGACACCGGGGAACGGGCGTTCCGACACGGCCGCGCCGCCCGTGTGCGACTGCCGTTCGAGCAGCAGCACCGACCGACCGGCCCGCGCCAGGTACGCGGCGGCGACCAAGCCGTTGTGGCCGCCGCCGACCACAACGACGTCATAGGAGGAGCGCGTCGGCGTCATCCGTCCTCGATACCACGGCCGCGCCCCGACCCGGCGCGCCGACGCGCCGCCGGGCTGCTCGAGACCGGCTGGGAGGAGTGGCCGAAGGCCGGTTCCACGGCCGGGCACAGCGTCGCCCAGCGCGAGGTTAGCAGCCGGTACCGACAACATCGTCTCTGTCGAAAAGTACTGCGCGACAGTCGTTGTCGGTATTCACAAGATCAACAACAGGACGGCGAACTTGTCGGTGGGCTCGCGTAGGTTTTCGGTCATGAAGAGAAACGGGAGGGAACGCGATGGACTCGGGTGACCGCGAGTGGGAGCGGGCGGCGGTGGTGCAGACGCTGCCCGTCGTGGCGCCGCGCAAGCTGGCCAAGGTGCCCTTCGTCGAAATGGCGGACGGGCGGTTGCAGGGCGTGGTGTCGAGCGGATCGGACATCGCGCGGGTGTACGTCTCGTCGGTGGCGGCGAAGACGCACGGACTCAGCTGCAGCACCAACAACAATCGGCCGTGCGGCGGCCTGCGCGGCGCCTATCCGTGCAAGCACATCGACGCGCTGCTCGACGAGGCGGTCGTGCAGTACGGCGTCGAACGGGTGGCCCGCTACCTGGGAGTCGAGATCGCGGAGGGCGCGAGCCTGTACCACGCGCTGAACTGCTCGCACGAGCCCGCGCCCGCGGCGGTCGTGTTCAGCCGCTTCCTGCGCCATCTGGCGTACCTGGAGCTGCCGGGCGGCACCGCGCCGATCCCCGAGTTGCAGTGGTTCCCCTCGACGGGGGTGAGCCGCTGATGCTCGGCGTACAGATGGCCGAACTGCTCGAGCCGCTGCCGGGGGTGGCGGAGGCGCTCGATGTGGTGACCGGATTCGACACCGCGCTGACTCACGGATTCGCGCGGCTCACCGACGAACACACGGCCGCGCTGGCGAACCTCGCCGCCGCGACCGGCGGATCCCCGCTCGGGCCCGCGATCGCCGAGGCGGTCGCGAAATTGAGCGCGGGTTCGATCGGCCCTGAGGAGCTCTCGGCGCTGGCCGGCGGGCGGGCCGCGCTGCTCGGCGCCGTGCACGACGCGCTGCTCGACCGTGTGGACACGGCCATGGGTCGCGAGCGCGCCGCCTGGGAACAGCCCGAGCCCGCGCACACACCGCACAACCTGGCGGTGGGCAGCCGCTCCTGGTTGCAGGAGGTGGCCATCACCGGATGGCGCGGCGTCGACCACGACCTGGTCTCCGCCGCCGACAAGACCGTCGAGGCGCTGCTGGCCGAACCCGCCCTGCGCAGGCTCGCCGTGCTGCTCGACGGCCTGACGGCCGAGCTGCGCGCCAGCTGTCCGGTCGCGACGCTGGATCGGCTGCCGCAGCGCCGCTGGGCGGACCTGTGGGCGCGAGCGCTCCTGTTGTCCTGGCGCACCGGCGGATTCGCGGAGACGACGGCGGTGTCCGGGCGGCTGCTGCCGCTGGGCGTCGACGTGCACGAGCACGGCACCGCGGTGCAGGTTCAGCTGTACGCGCTGCTGGAGACGGCGGCGGGAGCGACGCGCCGGGTGCGGGTCAGCGTCGCCGCGGCCAAGGTCGACACGATCGTCGGCCCCGCGATCTGGCAGCTGTTCACCGACCATCCGCAGCTGATGAAGGCGATCGCCGAACGGCTGAGCCTCGATATCGACGGCATGCCGATGACCGCGGGCGGCGACCTGATCTGGCACGACGAGTCGGCTCGTCTGGGCGCGAGCGCCGATCCGTTCGCCACGGCGCGTGTGGGGCTCGCGGGCGCGCTCGCGCCCGCCGTTCCCCCGCTCGATCGCGATCCGGTGCACCTGTGCGAACCGGTCCTACTGGAGGGCTACAAGGTCGAGGACGGCGCCATCGAGCTGGACGGGCACCGGCTCGCCCTCGAACTGGATCGGCTGCCCACCTGCGGTCCGCTCACACCCGCCGCGGTGAACAGCTCCTCGACCTGCCTCGGCATGCTGCGCTGGGATGCCGGGCGGTGGTCGCTGCGACCGCTCGCGGTGCGCAAGCAGACCAAGGGCGTCGAGGTCGACGTGCACGGCGGCGACTGGGCCTGCGGCCCGACCGACCCGAAAGTGGTCAAGGCGCAAGCGAAGTCGGGCGATGCGGTGGCGGTGCTGAGGGAACGAGCGGGACGGCTGCTGAGAAAATGACCGACAGCAACGAGACTCGACGGCAGATCCTCTATTGGCGGCTGCTGGCGGGCATTTTCGACAGCGAAGCCCAGCCCGCGCTGGAGACGTCGAGCGTCGCGATCGTCGACGACCTCGGCCTGCCCGCGGCACTGCTCGACCCCGGCGTCTCGATCGACAATGTCGTGCAACGCTTCCCGGATCTGGGGTCCGAATTCGACGGCCTCGGCGTGCACGTGCGTGCCGCGGAATCGATGACCGGCGTCGTAGGAGCGGACGAGCCGGATCGGGACGCAACCGAAGCCGGAGACCAGCGGGATCCCGTCGATACGGAGGCCGACGCGGTCATCGGCGCGGGCGAGGTGCGTTCGGCCGCCTTGGTGTCCAAGCTGTTGCTGAACGTCTTCGCGACGGGCGGCGGCACGGTCAGCGCGACCCAGCTCGCGGGCTGGCAGCGCGACGCGGGCTGGTTGCGGCGCATGCTCGGCGCAGAGGGCGGCGGCGAGGTGCGCGGCGTGCTCGCCGATCTCGAGGCCGACCTGGTCTCGCGGATGCGGCTGCGCGAAGTGCTCGCCGATCCCGCGCTGGCGTCCCAGCTGACACCGAGCATGTCGCTGCTCGAACAGCTGTTGCGCGACAAGGCGAATCTGTCCGGCGTCGCGCTGGCCAACGCCAAATCGCTCATCCGGCGCTACGTCGAACAGGTCGCCGAGGTGCTGCGCACCCAGGTGCAGCAGACCACCGCGGGCACCGTCGACCGCTCGGTGCCGCCGAAGCGCATCCTGCGCAATCTGGATGTGGACCGCACGATCTGGAAGAACCTCACCAACTGGAATCCGGACGACGAGCGGCTCTATGTGGACCGCCTGTTCTATCGGCAGACCGCCAAGCGCACCGTGCCCGCCCGGATGATCGTGGTGGTCGACCAGTCCGGTTCGATGGTGGACTCGATGGTGAACTGCACCATCCTCGCCTCGATCTTCGCCGGACTGCCCAAGGTCGACGTGCACCTGATCGCCTACGACACCCGCGCCATCGACCTGACGCCGTGGGTGCACGACCCGTTCGAGGTGCTGCTGCGCACCAACCTCGGCGGCGGCAACGACGGCCCCGTCGCCATGGCGATGGCCCAGCCGAAGATCGTCGACCCGACCAACACCGTGCTGGTGTGGATCTCGGACTTCTACGAGTTCGACCGCTCCCAGCCGCTGTACGAGAGCATGCAGGCCGTGCATCGCAACGGCGTGAAGCTCATCCCGGTCGGCTCGGTCAACAGCTCCGGGCACCAGAGCGTGAATCCCTGGTTCCGGGAACGCTTCAAGGCCATGGGCACGCCGGTGATCTCGGGCCGCATCCAGAAACTCGTGTTCGAACTCAAGAACTTTCTCGACTAGGAGACCTCAGACCATGACCGATACCACGCTGCGCGCCCCCGCCGAACTGAAGTACGCCGAGGAGCTGGACTGGCTGGAGTCGATCGACGACGGCCCCAAGCCCTTCGCCTGGCGGCTGAGCCCGAAGATGGTGCGGCTGTTCATCCTCGGTTCCGAGCGCTCCGACGGCCTGGACCGGCAGATCGACCAGAAGTGGTTCGGCGACCGCAGTTTCGTCGAGCGCAGCATCGTCACGCTGGCCTCCGACCGCGGGCTGCTGCTGATCGGCGATCCCGGCACCGGCAAGAGCTGGCTCGCCGAACTGCTCTCCGCGGCCATCAGCCGGAACTCCACGCTCGTGGTCCAGGGCACCGCGGGCACCACCGAGGATCACATCAAGTACTCCTGGAACATCTCGATGGTGATCGCCAAGGGGCAGTCCAGGGAATCGATGATCCCGTCGCCGATCATGACCGCGATGGAGCAGGGCGTGATCGGCCGCTTCGAGGAGCTGACCCGCTCCACCAGCGATGTGCAGGACGCGCTCATCTCGATCCTGTCCGAGAAGTACGTCTCCATCCCCGAACTCGACGACGACAACGTTGTGTTCGCCAAGCCGGGCTTCTCCATCATCGCCACCGCCAACAGCCGCGACCGCGGCGTGAACGACCTCTCCTCGGCGCTCAAGCGGCGCTTCAACTTCGTGCGCATCCCGGTGGTGACCAACAAGCGCAGCGAGGCCGAGATCGTGCGCTTCCGCACCGCGGAACTGTTGCGCAGGCACCAGATCGAGCTGGAGCTGCCGCCCACGCTGCTCGACATCCTGCTCGACAGCTTCGCCGATCTCCGCTCCGCGGCCGCCGCCGCGACCAGCGACGACGAGAAGCTGGAGTCCGCGCTGTCGACCGCCGAGCAGATCGGCGTGCTGGAGGACGCGATTCTGCACAGCCAGTTCTTCGGCGACCGCACGTTGCGGGCGGAGACGCTCGCGGGTTCGCTGGTCGGCTCGCTCGCCCGGCGGGCGCCGGAGGATCTGGCCATCCTCAACAAGTTCTGGCATGGCGTGGTCGAACCGCGCAGCAAGGACGCCGGCGGGGACTGGTCGGAGTTCCTGGAGGGCGGCCGGGCGGCGATCGCGAGGCTCTCGTGACCGGTCCGTTCGGCGCGCTGCGCGAGCAATTGGCCGAGGCCGCGACCCGATTCGCGGCCCAGCCCGGCGCGGTCGCGGAGATCTTGGCCGGCATCGTCGACGACGTCGACCGGGCGCTGGCGGTCGAGCTCGAGATCTTCCCGGTCTGCCATCATTCGCCCGCCTCGGGGCTGGCGATGGTGCGGCGACTGCACGAGAAGCGACCCAAGGTCGTCTATCTGGAACTGTGCGAGGACCTGCGGCCGATCCTGGACGAGCTGCGCAACTGCAAGCTGCCGGTGGCGGTGCAGGCGTGGGCCGGTGAACTCGACGGCTTCCCTACCACCTGGGCGCCGCTGTCGGTGGTCGCGCCGATCACCGAGGCGTCGGCGGAATACCAGGCGATCTCCTACGCGCTCGACACTCCCGGCGTCGAACTCGTGCTCGTCGATCGCTCCACCGACCACGTCTTCCAGTGGGCGCCGAACGGCGGCACGCCGGACGGTGACACACCCGCCGACAAGACGCCGGAGCCCACCGAGGACGGCGCGCTGCACGGCGACGCCGTCGGCATCGACATCGGTGATCTGCGACCGCATTTCGCCGAGCTGGAGGAGCACCTGCTGCACCACGGCAAGGTGCGGCACTGGTCGGAGTGGTGGGACCAGTACGTCGAACAACCGCTGGCGGGAGCCGATTACGACACCTACCGCCAAGTCATGGTGCTGATCGGCAGCCTGTTCCGCCGGCTGCGCCGCACCGGCGTCGAGGAGGACGAGAACCGCGAGCGCTACATGTGGACGCGGATGCGCGAACATCTCGAGGCGACCGGCGCCGACCCTGCCGACTGCCTCTACGTGTGCGGGGCGTTCCACGCAGCCAGCAGGGTCGAGCAGTTCGGCCTCCCCGCCGACGCCGCGCCCTACGAGATCACGCCGCGGTCGAAGACCACTTGGCAGTACGGGCTCATCCCGTCCAGCCAGTCGGCCATCGAGGAGCAGTTCGGGCTCGCCTCGGGGTCGGTGTCGATCGCCGCGGCGACCTGGTCGAAGGGATTGCGGCGGGGCGGTGTGAAGCCGTTCCAGCTCGCGGGCCAGAAGTCCGCGAGCAAGAAGACGAGCAAGCGCACGCCGCCCGTCGTGACCACCGCCGCGGTGGCCGACCAGCTGACGGGGTTTCTGTCCACGCCGCCGCGGTTGGACTCGCTCGACGAGGCCGAGCTGCTCGACTGGTCGGTGGACATCGTCCGGCTGGCCCGGCGCAACGGCTACCTGGCGAGCACCGCCGATGCGATCGCGGTGTTCGAGACCTCGATCCTGTTGGCGGGCGTGCGCAATCGCGCCCGCCCGACGCCGTACGACTTCCAAGACGCGGCGATCACGTGCATCGAGAAGGACCACGTCCCGGGTCGCCGCGACGTGCGCAAGCTGTGCGAGATCCTGCTCGGCGGTGATCGCATCGGCCAGGTGGGCTACGCGGCCCTGCCGCCGCTCGCGCGCGACGTGCTCGATCGGCTGGCGCCGCTCGGCATCGACACCGGCAAGCGCACCGTGCAGCGGTCGCTGCTGGACCTGCGGGCCGACCCGCATCTGCGGCCGTGTTCGGATCTGCTGTGGATCCTGCGCAGGCTGCTGCCGTCGGACGCGGTGCGGCCGATCATGGGGTCGCGCACGCTCGGTGAGAGCTCCATCCAGGAAAGCTGGGATCTGGCGCTCGGCAAACACCAGCGGGCCCTGGTCGAGCTCGGCTACGAAGGCGTGACCATCGAGCAGGTGCTCGAGCAACGGCTGCGCATGGCGGTGTCCGCGGCCGACGCGACGGCCGCGGTAGCGCTGGCGACGGTGGAAGACGCGCTGCTGTACCTGAAGTCGCCGCGGCTGGCCGACGAACTCGGCCACCGCGCCGTCGAACTGCTCGCCGCCGAGCGATCGGTGGACGACGCACCCGAGGTCCTGCGCCGAATCCGGCTGCTGCTCAACTATTTCCGATCGACCGAGGACGGTCTCCCCGACTGGTGCGGCCGGTTCGTCACCGCGGGCTATGCCCACTACTGCACGCTGCTGCCGACCGCCTTCACCGACGAGAACACCGGCGTGCGACCGGTCGCCGCCATGCTGGGCTTCCTGTTCGGCATGGAGAACCTGGCCCTGTCGCTCGGCTGCGACCACACCCAGCTCGAGCTGGCGGTGTTGCAGTCGCATCCGGAGGCACCGGCGAAGGTGGCGCTGCTGTGGGCGACACGCCTGCAACTCGGTCTGCTCACGCTGCCGGAACTGCGCACCCGCTGCGACGACATGCTGGCCAACCCGCTCGTTGTGCCTGCGTTCCCGCAGTATCTGAGCGGTTTCGTGCAGGCCATGGATCCGGTGCCGTCCTTGAAACCCTTTGTGGTGGAGCTGTTGTCGAAGGCGTTCGGCCGCCTGCCGGACAGCGTGCTGCTGCCCTGGCTGCCGAAGCTGATCACCACCCTGCGCGGCCAGGCCGGTGAACTGATTCCGGCGCTCACCAGGGAGGCGGGTCGCACCTTCCCGTCCGGTCTTGCGGCCGTGGACAGCTGGAGTCCGCCGTGGACCGGCACGCCGCAACCCGCGGCCGCGCCCGCTCTCGCGGCGGCGGGCGGACCGGTCACGGATCTGCTGTTCGCCCACCCTGCGGCCTGCGACGCGCTCGGCGCGCTGCTCGGCCACAGCGGCGAATGGCAGCGCCCGGCCGCGACCCCGCACACCGAGGTCGCGGCGCTCGTCACCCGGCATCCCGAAACAGCGGCGGCCCTGGCCACACTCGTCCCCACCGCGAGGCGCTGAGCCGCCCACGCCGCCGCGGACACCCGCTCTCCCGCCACGCCGGAGCCATCGGCGCGCGGGAGAGCGGGTGTCCGCAGACCCGAACCCGCCGAAAGATTCTCCACGGCGTCTTCCGGACCAAGAGCGACTCTGCGATCACGAGAGCGCGATGTCCGGTTTCTATGCTGTCAGGCATGTCGACAGATCTGGCGTTCCTCTGCTCTCACTGCGGTCAGGAACACGATGGCCTGCCATTCACCTATGGCACGGTCGCGCCCGCGTACTGGAACGAGGGCATGGAAGGCGGTTCGGGCAATGTCCTCGGCGACGACCAGTGCGTGATCGCCGACGAGCACTTCTTCCTCCGTGCCCGCCTGATCCTGCCGGTCCTGGACTCGGAGAAGGACTTCGAATGGGGCGTGTGGATTTCGCTGAGCAAGGCGAACTTCGCACGTGCGACGGAGTTGTGGACCAGTCCGGAGCGGGTACAGGAGCCACCGTATTTCGGCTGGCTCTCAACCGAGCTGTCCACATACGAACCGACGACCCTGAACTTGAAGACGAAGGTGCACAGCCAGCCCGTCGGTGTCCGCCCGACAGTGGAATTGGAACCCACCGACCACCCACTGGCCGTGGAACAGCGGACCGGCATCACCCTCGCCCGCATACAAGCCATCGCCGAACTGTTGCTGCACCCTCAGCAGTGACAACCGCCGTAGCCCCGACCAATAAGGTCGTGCCAGGTAGTATGGCGATCAAGATCGATACTCGGGGGGACGGGTGCACCAAGCCCATTTTTCACTGCTGTCACGGACAGGATGGTTCCGCCTGTTCGTGACAGCGGTTAGCGTCGCGGGTATCGCGATACCCGCTAGCGGCTGCTCGGCAACGATCAAGGGCAACGCTGTCATCTCGACAATCCCTCTGGGTGACAACGTATTTGCAGGCGAACTCGCCATCGACCCTGCATCGGGCACGCTGTACGCCGCCACTATCGCCTCCGATCGCGACGATCCCCGCACCAACATTTACACGCTGTCAGTGATCGACATGACGTCCAAGGCTGCCCGCTCCGTGATCCCGCTTCCCGCCTACCCCTCGGATATCGCATTCGACTCGACTACGCGCAGCCTCTACGTCGTCAGCGCTTTGGACCGTCGGGAACGTCGTGGGCTGCTCACGGTCATCGACGGCAAGACCAACGCCATCACCGCCAACGTTCACACGGGAACGTACTCGATGCGGGTAGACGTCGATGAAAACACCCACACCGCATACATTCTCAGCCAAGGTACGGTCGAGGATGTCGACGGGCTGCACTACAACAGCACCATGTCGGCACTCCCGGAGGGTGCCACGTCAGTCACGGCTGCGGTGCCGGTGGCCGTCGGCTACGGTAAGGACATCGCTGTCGAGGCCAGGTCGAACACCGCTTTTGTAGTGGATGGCGAGGTGGACATGATCGACCTGGTGACACACTCCCGAACCAGGACGAGCCGCCTGCCCTACGGCGAATCCGCCAGGGCCGAGATCGCCCTGTTCGATTCCGGCACCGGCAAACTCGTTGTTGTGAACCAAGAAGGCGATCTCGTTGTCGCCGACTCCACCATGGCGGAGTTCAGGAGGCATGTCGGCTTCGGAAAGCGGAAAGACTCCAAGGGCCTCGATCTGATGTACACGGCAACGCTTGACCCTGCTACGCACACCGTGTACGTCGCGGGTAACGCATTCTCCGACGACACCGACGAGATCAAGATGATCGACACAGTGACCGGCGCAAGCACCGGCACGTTGCGCGTCGAGGATCCACACAGCCTCGCCGTGGACTCGAAGACCCACACCCTCTATGTGCTGATCGACGGTGCGGTCGCGATTTTCCCCAGCACGGCAATGTAGGCGTGCGCTGACCCGTTGGGGTTAGTCTTCGAGGTCGCGGTGTACACAAGCGGTACGACCAGATGCACGCTCATCGGCAGAAGCGGACGTTCGTGACCGCGCAATAGGCGGCATTACGGCGTGTTGTCGAGTGCGGCCGGTTCGATCATAGGGCGACCCGACACAAGCGGCAGCTGGCACAGACACTTCGGCGTTGTGGAATGTGCTGCACCGAACCGTATTTCGTTCACCGATCGCAGTGGGCGACCGCGTTCGAACGTAGGGTGGGTGGGTGGACGGTACTGCATCGCTGGTCACCCAGTGGGAGTCGCGTTTCGACCTATCATGGGACTCCTTCTGGGAGAGCCTGAGCGTGCCGTGGCAGCGGGCTATCGCGGGCACCGCGTCAGAGGCCGCACCTGACGCGGCATCGATACTCGGTCGGCGACGGCTCACGACCGACCTCGAATGGGTCGGATATTTGGAGCCGGTGACCTGTCTGCCGGCGGTGCGCGAGGCCCTGCTGTGGGATGAGAACGGCATGGATCTAGGACCGCTGACACGGACTGACGAGGGCGAGGTTCGGTCGTGGGATCGACTTCTTCTGGGTGGGCCTGCGCACGTGGATCTCGGGCAACTCAGCGGAGTTCCGGTGCGCCATCTGGTCCTGTCCTTGGTCGCTGTCGAGACGTTCGATGTCCTCAGTGACGTGACCGGGCTGAAGTCGCTGATTCTCGACCTGCACGGCGAATCTGTTTCGCTGCCACCGCTTCCCAACCTGACCGACCTGACGCTCTACTCGGATACGCATGTGGATCTCGACAGTATCCGGGTGAACCCGGGCTTGCGGATCCTCTCGAGCGATGAGCTGTTCTGTCCGCCGTTCGGGCCCGACGATGTTGCTTGATGAGCGATGAAGCGCAGCGGCCGAGGGTAGTGCCGATGGCCGCTGTGCCAACTCCTGGAGTCGGTTACCGGTACCTCGGCGGAGAAATACATCGACCGCCTCGCCGCCGCGGTCGGCGCGACAGTGTGATCGCCGCGCGTCCACTCCGTCGCTACATCGCCGTCGATACCTGCACGACCCAGACACGGACGATGCCTCGACCGACTTGCCCTCGGCACGAACTCCCGAGCAGCTCGAACCGACAGAAGGGACGCCACCTCACCTGGACTCCACGCTCCCTGTGCCAGAACATCGGAAGGAAGGGAAGGAGGGTCATAACTCATGCACGCGACTGAGCATGGTGTTGCTTGGCGAGCAGTCGTTCAACGGAAGTCGGCTTCGTGGTCGAGGGCCCACTGCGCGAATGTCCTTGCGGGACAACCGAGGATGTCGGCGATCGTGGTCGACACCGGTGGCGGTGTCGTCGCCGCGGCCTGCCATCCCTCCAGGATCGCGTCGGCGACGAAGGGTGGCACGGTCGCGACCAATTCCGCGCGTGCCTGGTCGACGGAGGATTCCTCGATGGCGATGTCACGGCCGAGGGCCTCGCCGATGTGCTGCACTTGGCTACGCAGGGTGAGCGCCTCTGGTCCGGACACAACATAGGCGCGGCCGCGGTGGTATGGCTCGGTCAATGCCGCCACCGCGAGCGCCGCGACGTCCTTTTCGTGAACAGGTGCGGTCCTCGCGTCGGGATACGGCAGCCGGACCGCGCCCACGTCCCGAACGGACCGCTGCCACGACCACAGGGTGTTCGTGGCGAACATCCCGGGTCTGATGAATGTCCACTCCAGATCCGATGCCTCGAGGGCGGATTCGACCTGGGTGTGCATCCAGGCAGTGGGGTTGGTGCTGGGGTCGAGGTCCAGGACGGCCACCGACGAGAGCAGCACAACATGTTGCACGCCAGCGGATTCGGCGGCTCTTACGAACCCGTCGATCCCCGCGGGTCTGGCGTAGAGAAACACCTTGTTGGCACCTTCGAGTGCGGAGGCAAGGGTTGCGGGGTGTTCCAGATCGGCCGCCACCACGTCGGCTCCTGGCGGGAGCGGCGCCGTGTCGGGGTTGCGGCTGGTCAGACGGACGTGCGCACCAGCGGAATTCAACCCTGCCGCCACGTGGCGGCCGACGTTTCCACTCGCTCCGAAAACAACTGTCAACATGGCCGGAACAGTAGAACCGAGAACTTGCCTCGGGTAAGTACCTACCTGCAGGTAAGCTGCCGAAATGACGGTACGGTCGCAGGTCTTCCACCCCACCGCATCGGGCGCGAGTGACACACCTAACATCGAATGCTCCGCACGCGAGGTAGTCGACGTCACCAGCCGATGGGGCGGCCACATTCTGAATGCGCTGCGGGACGGTCCATTACGATTCTCCGAGTTGCAGGCCGCGATCGATCGGATCAGCGACAAGATGCTGTCGCAAACCCTGCGCACCCAGATACGGGACGGGCTGGTAGTACGCAGTGTCGAACCCACCACCCCACCACGGGTGAGCTACGAACTCACCGCCCTCGGACACAGCCTGACCGAGTCCCTGCAGCCATTCGTAGCATGGGTCCGCCTCCACGCCGCTGATGTGACCGCCGCACGACAGCAATACGACCAACACCACACATGACCGAACGTCTGGGAGTCACCCCAGCCGAGCAGGGCGTATGAGATTCGGCAGCACACCCCGGATCACTCGCTCATCGGCACTCAGGACGGCCAGGACCATCGGATCAGTGCAGACCGCAAATAAGTGCACTCCACCAGTTATAGATGTCAAGTGACTGGAGCGAGATTGTCCAACTGAATGCGAGGCAGCACGGGAATGTTGGTTGATGCCACCCTGGATCGCCAGCGCCCTACGGGCGATGTGTCAATCATCCGCCGGTTTTCGGCCGAGCGGGTGGCTGGCCTTTCCCGATTCGCTTGCGGGGTCCGCGTTGAGAGCAGTCAGGGCTGCGTTGCCGCCTTCGGCTTCGAGCCGACGGAGTTCGTTGTGGCGCCGCACGCGCGTGCTGGTGAACTGGGGCGCTGCGGGAGCATCCTCGCCGCGGTTCTCCGGCCTCAGCACGATCTTCGACAGCCAGTACCGGTACTGCCAGGCGCCACCGACAAGACCAGTGTCGGCGATCTTGTTCAGGTCGGCGTAGGTGAATTTCTTCTCTCCGGACAGGTATTCGTCGACGAGGGCGAGGTACATGTCGGTTCCGCTCTGGTGGCTCAGCCACAGCCAGCGGGCGAGCAGGGGATCATTGTTCGTCGCCACGAGGTCATCGAGGATCTCGTGTTCCATTTTCGCGTGGTTGGCTCGGTCGATCGCCCACTGAAGCAGATCCTGGCGGCGCCGCCGCGCGCGTGCCGTCCGCCGCGATGCGATGATCGCGAAAATGAGCCCGGCGATACCGACGGCGGTTCCGGCCATACCGGACACGGCAAGAAAGTTGTCCATACGGGGCCCTTCGAGAACTGTGCCGAGAGCGCCAGGCGATCGGCCATAGCGCTGTACCGCAACAGTACTGGGACTGCACAAGTCGGTGGCGATCTCGCACGATGCCCACACCACGACTCCTTCCACCAAGCCGCGACGATGTGGCAGCCGGACCCTCGTTGGTCCCGTCGACGATCAGGTCGCGGATGAACTCGGCGAGGGCGGCGAACACATGAAGACGAGGCGGCCGCCTGGTGTAGTGGTGTCGAGGGCTTCGCGCACCACCTCCGACGATCGGATCGAGGGTGTCGCCGTCGAGCACGACCGCATCAGGTCGGTCGGTCGTCGCGATCATAGCCGTGGCTGTCCGAGAAAGGTCTGACAGAATTTGTTGAACACCAACTGTTTTCGACGCATTTGTTGAACACCATGCTGGCGCGGTTCGTACAGTGCGGCCAAAGGGTATTTGGATCGGCCTCACAAACATGGTCCCGGATGCCGTCCGCCCGTCCCAGCGGGCGCGCCGCCGGGCTATCCCTCGTGTGTGCGCGCCCTTTGGACGGACTCGAGTATCGCAGAGAGGTCGGTGCCCTGGTGGAGGTAGCCGTCGAGAAGCTCGACGCATCGCGTGGTGCGCGTTTGGCTGCCTACAGTGCCGTCTCCACATCATTGGCGCTGTGCAGTGATCGCGAACTGCGCGACCTAGTGGATACGGCTGCGCCGATGGGTTCTGGCATCGGCGGGACTTCGGCGTTGCTGGAGGTCGACGGGACCCCGGTCTTCGTCAAGCGGCTGCCGCTGACCGATCTGGAAAGGCAGCCGGAGCACGTCCGGTCCACGGCGAACCTCTTCGGGCTACCTGTCTTCTGCCATCCCGGCCTCGGGGTCCCCGGAAGCCCGGGATGGGGGGCCTGGCGGGAGTTGGCCGTGCACACCATGACGACGAACTGGGTGCTCGCACAGGACCATGAGGGCTTTCCCTTGATGTACCACTGGCGGGTGCTGCCCCACACCGGGCAGGCGCTGCCCGAGGAACTGGCCGATGTGGAGAAAGTTGTCGCCTACTGGGGAGGCGGACCACAGGTGCGCCACCGGATCGAGGCGCTGCGGGACTCCTCGGCGAGCGTCACACTGTTCCTGGAGTACATCCCGCAGAACCTGCACGACTGGCTGGACGTTCAGGTCAAAGCCGACGACGAGACCGCCGAGCAGGCATGCACCATGGTCACGAAGGAACTCGAAGCCGGAATCTCCTTCATGAACGCCCGCGGGCTCCTGCACTTCGATGGCCACTTCCAGAACATCCTCACCGACGGCAAGCGGCTGTTCTTCACCGACTACGGCCTCGCGATCTCCTCCCGGTTCGACCTGTCCAAGGAAGAGGTCGACTTCTTCGCCGACCACCAGACCTATGACCGCTGCTACACCCTCACCCACCTGGTGCAGTGGCTCGTCGTCGCCCTGTACGGGTCGAGCGGGACGAGTGCATCGCGTTCGTGCACGCCTGCGCACGAGGGGAACCTCCAACGGGAATTCCGCCGCAGATCGCGGCGATCCTCACCCGCCACGCACCGGTCGCCGCAGTAATGACGGACTACTACCGCGAGTTCCGTTTCGAGAGCAGACAGACCCCGTATCCCCTGGAGGCGATCCGCCGGATCGGCGGGCCGGACAGCTCGTTCACCATCTGATGGCCCCCGGGCGGCCGACAACAGGGCTGGATGCGGCAGGCCCTGGGTACTTTGATCCGCTTCTGCTGAACGGCCTGCCTACGGCCGAACGTACCGCGATGTCGATTCCCTCTGCCGAGGCAGTAGTGCTCGACGGAGCCGGACATATGACACACATCGACGCGCGCGAACAGTGGCGGTCGACCATCGAACGCTTCCTGCACGAGGCGGACTCAGTCACTCCCCCGTCTGTGACTGAACGCTGACATCGAGGTGGGAACTCGCACCCAGCGGCGATCTAGACGCTCGCGAACACGCGAAACGTCAGACAAAAGGACAGTCTTTCAACGAACAGGGCAGTGCACAGTTCAGTGCCTGTCAGCTTCAGTGCAATGCGCAGGTCAAGGTCGTTGTGCATCGGCTGAAGCCCAGTGGCGACGGCGTTTACTGAACGCTTCGGTGACAGATTCGCGCGCCGCGGCCCGCCGCGCGAATAGTTCAGTGCCCAGCTCACGGCGTCGGCGCACTGTCCTGTTCGACGCGATCGCATTGGTAGCGCAGGTATTCGGCGTAGGACAGCACCGTTCGGTAGTCGGCCGGGCGCAGGTCGACACCGAGCAGCGTGCTGGTCTGCACAGGGAGGTCGAGAATCTCGTCGGCCGAGATGTCGGAGAAGCGGGCCAAGCGGGCGAGTTCGCCGCTGTGTAGCTTGCGGTTTCCGCGTTCGAGTTCGGATACCGCGCCGCGTGGGATCGAGAGGGCCGCCGCGATGTCGTCCTGGGTCTTGCGTGCTTCGCGGCGCAGCGCCCGCAGGCGCGCACCGAATCTCTGCCATGCGGCGGCGTCAGCGCCGTGGCGTAATACAGCTGGTGAGTTGGTCATCGGTGCCCGCCTTGTCCCAGATCGGCAATCGGTCGGGTGTGCTGGTCGTGGTCGCGCAGCAGTCGCATCACGGTGGCCGGTGAGGGGTGCCGCGAGCCTGCCTTGTCCGATCGGCTGGCACGACGGATACACCCTCGGCATCGAGCAGATCCGCGCACACCCCGACTACCGCGGTGCCACGATCGTCCAGTTGGCCGAAGCCATCACCGAGACCGAGACGCTCACCCCACGCCTAACCGCCGCGCGCATTGTGGCGGTGGTGTGAGTGTTTGCGTGGTGGGGTGGCCTGGTCTCGCGGATCCGGTTCGTGGTCATCGGGGTGGTGGCCGCGGGCATGCTCGGTCTGGCCGGTTACGGGGCCGGGCTCGCGGATCATCTGAGTTCGGGCGGGATGTTCGACCCGACCTCGGAGTCCTCGGAAGCCGCGCGGCTGGCTGATACGGCGTTCGGGCGCAACCACGACGGTGATGTGCTCGTCCTCTACACCGCGCCCGAGGGGAAGACCGTCGACGATCCCGAGTTCTCGGGCAAGGTCGTCGAAAGCCTCAACGATCTGCCACGACGATACCCGGAGCAGATCTCAGGGATCACCGCCGCCTACTGGCGCACCGAAACCGGAAAAATCAGTGGCCCCCGGCTCGCGACCGACGATCGCAGACACGCCTTCGCGGCCATCGCCCTGCACGGCGACGACGACACGTCGATGATCCGCAACTACCGGGCTGTCAAGGGCGCCTTCGACATCGCTGGCGTCGATGTGCAGGTGGGCGGGTTGCAGCCGGTTGCCAGCGCACTCAACGACACCATTGCCGAAGATATCCACCGGATGGAGCTGCTGGCCTTCCCCGTCGTCGGGCTGCTGTTGTTCTTCATCTTCGGCGGTCTCGTCGCCGCGTCGCTGCCGTTGGTCGTGGGCGGGCTGACGGTCTTCGGCGCCTTCGGCATCGTCAAGTTCCTCACCGAGTTCACCGAGGTCAACTCGTTTGTCTCCGCTGTTGTTTCGATGATCGGGTTCGGCCTTGCCATCGACTACGGACTGTTCATCGTCAGCCGGTTCCGCGAAGAACTCGCCGAAGGCTATGACACTCCTGCCGCCGTGCGGCGCACCGTGATGACCGCGGGCCGCACCGTTGTCTTCTCCGCGACGATGATCGTCGCCAGCGTCGGCGGAATGCTGCTGTTCCCGCAAGGATTCCTGAAATCCTTCGCCTATGGCGCGATCGCGACGGTATCGATGGCGGCGCTGACCGCCATCACGATCCTGCCCGCGATGCTGGCGGTCCTCGGACCGCGGGTGGACATGCTGGGTATCAAGCGATTCCGCAAAACGAGGTCGGCTGAAGAGGTCGAGAACGGGTTCTGGGGACGCAGCACCCGCTGGGTCATGCGCCATCCGATCAAGGTCTTGGTCCCGCTCGTGCTCGGGCTCGTCTTGCTGATCCTGCCCATCGGCAACCTGGCATTCGGCGGACTCAGCGAGAAATACCTGCCACCGGACAATCCGACCCGTCTGGCCCAACAGGAATTCGACCAGCTCTTCCCGCTTCGCAAATCCGACCCGATCGAACTGATTTTCGTCTCCGAGGACACCAACGCCATTGGCGCGCTGTGGAAACAAGCAAACGCCGCACCCGGCCTGGCCGAAGCGTTCGGTGTGCCGGCCCGCTCGACCACACAGCCCGAGGTCTTCCGCACCACCGCCGTGCTCACCAACTCGAGCAACGCCGGGCCCGCCATCGATTACCTGCGTGACCTCCCCCAGCCCGAGTCCGTGCGCATGCTCGTCGGTGGTATGCCCGCCCTGCAGAAGGACAGTGTCGATACCCTGCTATCCCGGATACCGTGGATGGTCACCCTGGTCGTGCTTATCACGACGGTGCTGATGTTTCTGACTTTCGGATCACTGGTGCTGCCGATCAAGGCCGCACTGATGAGCGCGCTCGGCCTCGGTTCCACCCTCGGAATCCTGACTTGGATCTTCATCGACGGCCACGGCGCGACGCTGCTGAACTTCACCCCGCAACCGATCACTTCGCCGGTGCTGGTGGTCATCGTGGCCATCATCTACGGCCTGTCCACCGACTACGAGGTCTTCCTGCTCTCACGCATGGTCGAAGCCCGCGCGCAGGGGGCATCGACCACCGAGGCGGTGCGCATCGGCACCGCGCACACCGGGCGCATCATCACCGCCGCCGCGTTGATCCTGCTCGTGGTTGTCGGCGCATTCGCGTTCTCGGATCTGGTGATGATGCAGTACATCGCCGTCGGCATGATCGCGGCCCTGATTATCGATGCCACGGTCCTGCGCATGCTGCTGGTCCCAGCGACCATGAAACTGCTCGGCGACGACTGCTGGTGGGCGCCAGAATGGATGAAACGCATTCAACAGAAAGCCGGGCTCGGCGAACCTGTCCTCGACGACGCGCACCCTCGTAACGCCAACCCGGTGGATCTGATCCGCACGACACCGGTCACCGATCCGGTCACCACACAGCTGCCCGCGGTGTTCGGTCCCGACCCCGCGCCGTCGCAACGGCGGGTGTCACGACTGCGGCGACCACGCCCGCCCCGAGCCATCTCAACCGACACTGAACCGCCCACCACGCCGATCCATCGATAAATGCCATACGCACGCCCATACCGCTGGGCGCGCTATGGGCGGATCGGTCAGCGCGGTACTGCGGTGGTGAGTTGTGGGCCGTAACCGTTGATTACCAAGCAGGTGGCCGTGCCCTTGCGGGTCCAGCGGGTCTGGTCCGGGTAAGGACGAGGTTGCGAAGCTGATCGAGCATGGTGCTGTTGGTCAGGATCGCTATCGTGGCGTCCATACAGAGGCGTTCGGACTGTTGAAAGGCCTGTGCGGTGCCGGGCCATGGTCCGGACAGGCGTACCTCGGTGATCACCTCCGCATAGTGCGGTTCGTTGCAGGGGACCAGGGTTACGTGGGTGACCCTGGCATCGGCGGGGGTGTTCGTGAGGCGGTCGTCGGTCACCCACTCGAAACCTGCGGGATCGACTTCTTCGCCTGCCAGGAACAACGGCCGGACCGTAAACCCCTGCAGCTAGCCGAAATTGGTGCGGAACCACCCCAACAGATCCGCTTCCGACTTCACGCCCTCGTCCGGATCGTCCTTGGCCAGGGCGCACACATCGACCATGAGCCGGAATTCGTCGTGCACCGCCAGCAGGCAGGGGCGCGCGCCGAACGTGGCGTTCTCGTCGGTGTAGCAGAAGAAGCGGCCGACGGGGCCGGATGCCTTGCGCCACACGTCGTCCGCGCCGGAGCCACCGCACGCGTGTCCCGACACCTGCCCCAGCCCGGCTTGATATCCGAAGGTCATCGTCCGGTGGTCAGGGAAACCGAAGAACGTGGGAGCGGGGTCGCCGCGGTGGGTGGCGCAGTGGATCGCCGCTTCCGCCGTGCTACCCGCGGGCAGGTCCATGTGCTTGCAGGTCGAGGGTCCGAAATCGCCGGTCAGGTGATCGAGGACACGCCGATCGGCGGCGGTGAAGAAGTCCGGGTCGACCGTCTTCTCCTGCGGCAGGAAATGGTAGAGATGGTGCGACGCAACGTAATCGCGCGTCGGCTGGTCACTCGGGTCCGCCCAGATGTAGATACCCAGCGAGAGCTGGTCCTCGTCGGCCACGGCGAGCACCGGTTTGGGCGTCGCCGGGTCGTCGACGCGGCTGGTCAGGCATGCGTCCCGCCCCGCGGGCTTGCCGTCCACCACGAGGGGGCCGTCGTCGCCCGGCGGATCGTTCGGACAGTTCGTGGCGTCGTATGCCTCGACGACGAAATGCCGGTAGTAGTCCCGCAGGCCGTCGAGGGTTCGGAATCGGAAGAGGCGGGCGGCGGGGGCGTCCGTCCGGTCGTTGGCGTCGCAGGACACGATCGCCGTGGTGTCGGCGGCAGGCTCGCGGTGCACGCAATTGGTGCGCTTGTAGCCGATCAGGCCCGCGCTGGCCACCAGCTCCACATCCGCCGGGTTCAAGGCGGCGCGGTCGGGAACCGCGGTGCCGTCGGCGGGCCTGCCCGAGGCCATCCAGGCGACGAGAACCGTTGCCGCCGCGAGTATCACGGCGGCGATCAGCGCCGGGACGGCCAACCGGCGCGCCGTCCGCCGCAAGTTCCGCTTCGGCGGCCCGAGCGACCGCGCACCGCCGTCTTCGGCGAGCGGCCGGATTCGCGGCCCGTCTCCGGCTGTAGCGCCCTGCGGCACAACGGCTTCCGCGCTCGTGACGGTGTCATCGCCGATGGCCGCTTCCTGAGTCGGGAGCACCGGCAGTGCCACCTCCGCCTCGCCCCGCAGCGCCTCCTGCGCGGCGGCCGCGAACTCCCCCGCGCTGGCATACCGTGCGTCGGGGTCCTTCGCCAGCGCCCTGGCGATCACGGTGTCCATGGCCGACGGGATCTCCGGACGGAGCGTGCTCGGCCGCGGCGGCGGCTCGTTCATGTGCGCCCGCATGATCTCGCCGTCGGTCTCGGCCGGGAAGGGTCTGGCGCCGGTGAGGCATTCGTAGAGCACGCAGCCGAGGGCGTAGATGTCGGCGGACTGGGTCACCACGCGCGAGGTGAACCGCTCCGGCGACATGTAATGGAACGAACCGATCGCCGAACCGTCGGCGGTCAGGCCCTCGGCGGTGCTGGAGTGCGCGATGCCGAAGTCGACGAGATAGGCGAAGCCGTCGGGCGTGGTCAGGATGTTGTCGGGCTTGATGTCACGGTGCACCAGCTCGTCACCGTGCGCGGCGTCGAGAGCGGCGGCCACCTGCTTGATCAGTTCGACCGCGACGGCCGGTTCCAGCGGCGCGTGTTGCCGCAGTACCGCGCGCAGGTTCTCGCCTTCGACAAGGCGCATGTCGATGAAGAGGTGCCCGTCGATCTCGCCGTAGTCGTGGATCGGGATGACGTGCGGTTCCTTGAGCCGGGCCGCGGCGTGCGATTCGCGCCGGAACCGTTCGCGGTAGACGGGGTCTTCGGCGAGCCGCTCGGGCAGCACCTTGATCGCGACGACGCGATCCTTGCCGGTGTCGTAGGCCTCGAACACCTCGCCCATGCCGCCGCGACCGATCAGCCGGACCAGCCGGTACGGCCCGAATTCCGATCCGACCTCGAGTCTGCGCTGGTTCGTCATATCGATCCTCCGTGACGCGCATCGCTCCCGGACGGCGGCGCGGCCCCGTGCCGCGCGAGCCGTGGATCAGCCGCCGAACACCGCACACCCGTGGCCGACGTGCACGCCGGTGCCGACGGACACCGCGTAGTCGGCGGTGATGACGTCGTCGGGCGCCTGCACCACGCTGATCGTGTGCCTGCCCGGCGTCGCGGGCACCCACTTCAGCAGCGCGACCCCGCCGGTCGGCCGCACCGTGGCGAGCGGAATACCGTTGTCGTAGAAGTACACCGGCGAGACGGCGTCGGTGAGGAATGCCTCGATCGTGTAGCTACAGCCGGTGCCGAAATTGGTCGCGAGGCCGTAGCCGAGGTCGGGCAGAACACCGACTCCGGTCGCCGTGGCGCCCGCCGAGGGC
The DNA here is from genome assembly GCF_965341865.1 of Nocardia sp. bgisy134. GTDB lineage: Bacteria > Actinomycetota > Actinomycetes > Mycobacteriales > Mycobacteriaceae > Nocardia. Next base: position 185,907 of record NZ_CBDQZP010000011.1, on the reverse strand, counting down.
GCGGCGGCCACGGCGATCGCGGCGGCGCCCGCACAGGCGCTCGCCATCACGGTGGCGCGAATCGGCCGCCGACGAGTATCGCGGTCAACGATCATCCTGTACCCCTTCCGGGACGCCGGCCCCTTCCGATGGTATCGCTCCGACACCGGCGGATTGCGCCATCCGCCGATCATGGTGGCCGTTCGCTCCGGCGAGCGCGCCGCGGCGCTGCGGTCAGTCGGTGGGGCCGCCCGCCACGTAGATGACCTGCCCGGAAACGAATCCGGCGCCCTCGCCGACCAGGAAGGAGACCGTGTTGGCGATGTCCTCCGGCTTGCCGGTGCGTCCGACCGGGATCTGCTTGGCGGCCGCCTCGCGGAACTGCTCGAAGGTCACGCCGAGCCGCTCGGCGGTGGCGGCGGTCATATCGGTCTCGATGAAGCCGGGGGCGATGGCGTTGACCGTCACGCCGAACTTGCCGAGCTCGATGGCCAGTGTCTTGGTGAAGCCCTGCATGCCTGCCTTCGCCGCGGAGTAGTTGGCCTGGCCGCGGTTGCCGAGCGCGGAGGTGCTCGACAGGTTGACGATGCGCCCCCACTTGGCCTCGGTCATGTACTTCTGCGCGGCGCGGCTCATCAGGAACGAGCCGCGCAGGTGCACGCTCAGCACCGAGTCCCAGTCGGCGACGCTCATCTTGAACAGCAGGTTGTCGCGGGTGATGCCCGCGTTGTTCACCAGCACCGTCGGCGCGCCGAGTTCGTCGGCGACACGCTGCACGGCGGCTCCGACGGACTGTTCGTCGGACACGTCGACGCCGACCGCGAGCGCCTTGCCACCCGCGGCCTCGATCTCCTCGACCACGGGCTTGCAGGCGGCCTCGTCCAGATCGAGGACCGCGACCGCGAACCCGTCCGCGGCGAGCTTGCGTGCGGTGGCGGCGCCGATGCCGCGGGCCGAACCGGTGACGATGGCCGTGCGAGAAGTCGGGGCGCTCATGGTTCTCCTGACTGTCGAGGGTGGTCCCGATTCGAGGGGACATCCATAAAATACAACTCGACCACTGCGTCTCCAATGAAATGGCGGCGGCTGTACGATTCACGTGGTGACCACTTCCTCGCGGCCCACCGCCACCCGCTCCCCCGGACGCCCGGCTTCGGCCACCCGCGAGCAGGTCATCGAACTCGCCCGCCGTGCTTTCCTGGCCGGTGAACGCGTCGACGTGCAGGCGATCGCCGCCGAGCTAGGGCTCAGCCGCGCCTCGGTCTACCGCTGGTACGGCTCGCGGGACGGTCTGCTCGGCGCCATGCTGCTCCAGGAATACGAGCAGATGATCGCCCGCGCCGACGCCAAGCGGCGGACCAGTGGCGCGGAGCGCATCCTCGAGGTGCTCGACCGCGTCGCCCGCTGGGAGGCCGTGAACGAGCCCTTCCGGCGCTACTTCGAGAACGAACCGATCTCGGGCCTGCGCATCCTCACCGCCAGCGACGGACCGGTCCAGCCGCGCGCGGTCGCGGCCGTCACCGAACTCATCGCCCGGGTCGAGGAGGAGGACGGCTACCGCCCACTCCTGGAACGAGAGCTGTTGGCGTACACGCTGGTTCGTTTGGGCGAGGCGTTCCTCTACACCGACACCGCCGCGGGCATCCGCAACGACGTGGACCGGCTGCGCGAGGTGCAGTCGGTGCTGCTCGGTCTCACCGAGCAATCCGGCGCCCCCGCCTGATCCGCGCCCGCGACACCGACCCGAACCCACGCGGGTGGGCCGTCCGCCATGCCGCGGAGCGACAGTGGCGCTGTGCGGCGTCGAAATGGTCTGTGGGCCCGTGAAAAGCCCGAGCCGGGCCGGGCGCGGTGTGGCAATCTACAACCCGACATCCGCACCCACGATCTTCGGGAGCCGACGATGGCACTTCGCAAGTGGCCCACCGCTTTCGGCGCGGTCGACTACGATCGGCTGCCCGCCGCGCTGGATCAGCTGGCGTGCGCGCACGCGCGCAGGGCGCTGGCCAGCACCGATTCGCGCGAACCGCTCGCGCTGATCGATCAGGCCGTCTCGATCGGCGCGTGCGCCGAGGCGCTGCTCAAGGCCGTCCTCGCCGCGATCGACATCCACCTCGTGCGCGGGCAGTCGGCGGGCATCGAGACGACGCTGACGCTGGCGGGGCTGCCGGAGCATCCGGACCGGCCGCTGCCCGACATGTGGACCGTGGGCGCGATCGAGGCCGCGCAGGTGCTGAACCGCGCCACACCCGCCGACGTTCGCCTACCGGAGGAACTGCTCGCGCGGATCGTCACGGTGCGCGACTCCGCCGTTCACATGGGCTTCGTGGACCGCGCCGAGAGCGAGCGCGCCCTCGCCGATCTGGTCGTTCTCGTCGATCGGGTGCTGTCGATTCGCCGCGGGCTCGGCCAGGACGCCGACTGGGCCGCCTTCTGGTCGCCGAAGCATCTCGAGCGAGCCGACACGATCCGGTGCGAGCGCATCGCACCGGTTGTCGAGCTGATCGAACTCAGTGAGGACAACCTCCCGCTCCTGCTCGACGCGGCCGTCGCCGACGCCGACCCGCTCGAGGTCATGGCGCCGGTGCCAGGTCCGCCCGGCTGGACCGAACAGCGGAAGCAGGCATTCCTCGCCTTTCACCGTGACCGCGCGCTGCACCCCACCTGCCCGAACGAACGCACCTTCGTCATCACGGCCGGGGGGCGGGTCGTCGGCGCGGCGCGGCTCGAACCGCACGGCGAGGAGGTCGAGGCGGGCGTGTGGATCGGCCGTTCGCATCGCGGCCAGGGCGTCGGCGGTCGGGTCGTAGCTCGGTTGCGCGAGCTCGCCGCCGGAACCGGCGCTCACCGCCTCACCGCCGTCACCACGCCGGACAACGCCGCGGCGCGGCGGCTCATCCACACCGGATTCGGTGCGCGGCCGCGCGTCGAGGGCGACGCGGTCACCGGCGCCGCGGAGTTGCGCTGATCTTCGCCGATCGACCTCAGTCGCCGCGTAGCTGGTCGAGCAGCACCGAGACGTGACTGTGCGACGGGTCCTTCGCCGCGGTCACCAGGGTGACGGGATGCTCGGCCGCCAGCTCGCGCAGCTCCTGGAGACCGCGCCGCTGCGGTTCGCCGGACAGTTCGGCCTCGTAACGCCGGGCGAACTCGGCGAAGTCGGCGGCGGAGTCGTGGTGGAACCAGGTGCGCAGCTCGTTCGAGGGAGTGATCTCCTTGTCCCACAGGTCGATTCGGGCCCGCTCTTTGCTGATGCCGCGCGGCCACAGCCGGTCGACCAGCACGCGGCGGCCGTCGTCGTCGCTCGGGTCCTCGTAGATCCGCTTGGTCCGGAACTCACTCACGTTCGCGTCCTTCCGCTGTGCCATCCGGTTCACTCCACGACGAGCACGATCAGTCTGCGCGGCCCGTGTACTCCGGGCGCCACGGCGTCGGCGGTCGCCGACGGGCCGCTGACCAGGATGGTCGAGCGGCGCGGGTCGAGCCGGTCCATGACCTCCGGCAGCGACGGCTGGATCTGTTCGGCTCGCACCACGCAGACGTGGCAGTCGGGCGCCAGGGTCGAGGGACGGCGGCTCTGCCCTTCACCACCGTCGAGCACGAGGACGCCGATATCGGCGGCCGCGGCCGCGCAGGTGGTGACCACCGCGTCGACCTGTTCCGTCTCGCTCGCCGTCGCCAGCGGACTGTCGGGAACGATGCGGTGCCCTTCCGCGGCCGCCCACCGAGCCAGCCATTCACCGGGTAATCCGTCGGGGGCGATCACCGAGCGCGCGCCGTGCTCACGCAGCGCGGCGTCCACCCGGTCCGGGATGGCCGCGGCGGTGATTCGGCGCAGCTGCGCACCGTGCTGTGCCAATCGCTCGGCGAGCAGATCGACCAGCTCGGCCAGGTCGCCGCGCTCGGGGCCGGAGCCCGGGCGGGCGGTGGCGCGCGGCACCGGTACCACCCGTTCGTCATCGGGTAGCTCGACCAGCGCGTCCCTGATCCTGCGCAGCAGATCCTCGCGAGAATTCACGTGCGCCACCATCCGCTCGTGTTCGCCCAATGTCCCACTCCCCCAGCGGTTTCCACCATCTCTCCGGCTCTTTCCGGATAGGCGTCGCGATAGTACCGCACGGAAGGGACCACCGCTCAGACTCCGGCTTCCACGGTTTGCCCGCCGCGATGCTCGATCGCGCCGAGAATCAACCCGCTGTCGTCGGCGTCGACGCGCACCGCATCACCCGGGCCGAGCTTTCCGTCCAGCAGCAGGCGAGACAGCTTGTTGTCGAGCTCTTTCTGCACCGTGCGGCGCAGCGGGCGGGCCCCGTACTCGGGCTGGTAGCCGTGCTCGGCGAGCCAGTCCACGGCGGGATCGGTGATGTCGAGGTCGATGTCCTGTGCGTGCAGCAGGCGGCGGGTGCCGTCCAGCACCAGATCCACGATGTTGCGCAGTTCCTGCCGGTCGAGACGGTGGAACACGATGGTCTCGTCGATCCGGTTGAGGAACTCGGGGCGGAAGTGCGCGCTCAGCCGATCCATCAGCTGCGGTGTGATCGCGTCGACATCGCCTTCGGGCGCGGAGAGGATCAGGTCGGAGCCGATGTTGCTGGTGTTGATGACGGCCCGCGCCTCCGCGGTCGGATCGCGGCTGTATTCGTCGAGCGTCGGCGTCTCGCTTTTCGCCGGTCGGCCGGTGGGGGCGGGCTTCGCGCCGGACAGCAGCACGTGGGCCGCCGGACTGTCGGTGAGGGAGGCGATACCGAGCAGGACGTGCTCGGGTCCGATATAGCTGCTGCCCGCTTCGGCCGCGCGGCGCTGAGCCGCCCGCAGGGCGAGCTTGGCGGCCGGGCTCAGGGTCACCGGCTCGTCGGCCTCCTCGGCGGGTTCGCCGGTGTCGCTGACGTCCCGCATCTGGTTGGCAACCTTGTCGGGGTCGTGGCCGAGTTCGGCGATGATGCTGCGACCGGGTTCCGCCTCGGTGGCCGCGTACAACAGATTCTCGGGGGTGACCTCGTGATTGCCCCAGTCCCGGGCCGTCTCGCGCGCGGTGGCGATCAGCAGTTTGGCGTTGTCGGTCATCAGCCGCCCGAGACCGGTGCGCTGCACGGGTGGCTGGGACATCATCCCCGAGCCGAAGAACCGCTGGAAGATGTCGTCGAACGAACTGATCGAACTGGGCCAACCCTCGGTCATGTCCACCTCGCTGCGTCGCGGCGCACGCTGTGCGCCAACGGGATAACGGACGGCGCCGGACGAGATGGCACCCCACTGGACTGCTCACGGTTCGCGCTCGTTCACATCGCGTCGCTGACGCCGGTGCGACCACGGGAAATCGAGCGCGCGCTCCCTGGCAACGTACCGCCGTTTCACAGGGGCTGGCAACCGCGCGGTTCGTGATCAAGTCGATACGGGCTAATCGGCCGCTACGTGCCGGGCGGACCTATCCTGCTGGCATGGCGACCGGCACCGGGCCTGTTCCGCCGCGGCCGGGCGACGGCCGTGATCGAGTGGTACCCATGTGCCGCACCCTCGCCGAACTCGACGCCTCGGTCGCCGATTGCTTCGCCTGCCCGCGCCTGGTGGCATGGCGGGAGCGGGTGGCGCGCGAGAAGCGCGCCGCCTTCCGCGACGAAACCTATTGGGGCCGACCGGTTCCCGGCTTCGGTCCGGACGACGCCCGGCTGCTGATCATCGGCCTCGCGCCCGCGGCGCACGGCGGAAATCGCACCGGGCGCATGTTCACCGGCGACCGCAGCGGGGACGTGCTCTACGCCGCCATGCACGCCGTCGGCCTCGCCAACCAGCCGACCTCGGTGCGCCGCGACGACGGGCTCGAGCTGCTCGGCGCCCGGGTCACCGCGCCCGTGCACTGCGCGCCGCCGGACAACAAACCGGCTCCCGACGAACGCGATCGGTGCCGCGGCTGGCTCGACCTCGAGCTCGGACTGCTGGCGCCGACGGTGCGTGCGGTCGTTGTGCTCGGCGCGTTCGGGTGGCAGGCGGCGCTGCCCGCGCTCGCCGAGGCAGGCTGGGTGGTGCCGCGCCCGCGCCCGAAGTTCGGCCACGGCGTGCGCTACACGCTGGCGCCCGCTGTCGCGAACCGCGCGGAACTGGAACTGTTCGGCTGCTACCACGTCAGCCAGCAGAACACTTTCACCGGACGATTGACCCCGGCGATGCTGGAGCAGGTGCTCGCCGAGGCGGCGACGGCCGCGGGACTGCACCCGCACCGGCCGCACTGAGATCGCCGACCCGGAAGGTCAGTTCACGCCGGGCGATTCCCGCGGCGGTGCAGGGTGAGCTGGAGCTCGAGGAGCAGTCGGTCGGCGGGGTCCGTCAGGCCGATGCCGGTGATGGACTCCGCGCGGCGCAGGCGGTAGCGCAGCGTGTTCGGGTGTACCCGCAGCGCGGCGGCCGCGCGGCGCACGTCGCCGTGCTCGCGCAGATAGCCCTCGACGCTCTCGCCGAGTTGCGAGCCGTGGTCGCGGTCGTAGTCGAACAGGGCACGCACGCGGGGGTCGCGCAGATCGTCGCGGGTGGCGAGCAGATCGAGGATCTCCCCGAGCAACACGGCGGTGCGGGATTCGGCGAGGGTGGTCACCCGGCCGCGCGGAAAGGTGGCGGCGGTGCTGTCCAGCACCCGATCGACCTCGGCGCGGGCGGCGGCCACCTCGGTGAGGTCGGCGACGGGAATGGCGATGCCCGCGCGCAGGACCGCGCCGCGGCCGGCCTCCAGCTGGTCGACCAGCTGCCGGGTCCACGCGATGACCGACGGCGCGGACCGGTATCCGGGCAGCAGCACATAGACGCGGTCGCCGAGCACGGTCGCGATCGAGTCGGGACGAAACGAACTCGCGTGCAACCGGATCACGCTGCCCAGCGCCGAATGCCGTTCCCTCGCGGGCGCATGCACGGCGAATCCGACGACGGCCGCAGGCCCGTGCACGGGGACGCGCAGCGCGCCCGCCACGGACGGTATGTCGACACCGGCGCCGTGCGCACCGAAAAGCCTTTGGAGCAGCAATGTTTCGGTGGACGGCGCGTCCAGGGCGCGCGCGATGATGCGGGCGGCGATGGCGGCGGCTCCGCACAGCACCTCCGCGGCGTCCGGCTTGAACGGCCGGTCACCCTGTTGCAACCAGATCGAGCCGAGTGTGCGCGACCCGCCGTCGACGGCCGTCGCGTGGATGCCGACGACCAAGCGGCGCTTGATGTTCAGCTCCTCGTGTGCGGGCAGGTCGATCACCTCGTCGCTGCGGCGCAGCCGGTCGAACACGCCCCAGTCGTGCAGCACCCGCAGGTAGTCGCGCGGGCCCTCGCGGCCGAGGATCGACAGGATGCGCAGTTCGTCGGCCGAGTCGTCGGAGGCCGAATAGGCGAGCACGTGCGAATGCGGGTCCTCGATGGAGACCATGCCGCCCGCGTTCTGCGCGACGATCTGGGCCAGCCCGAACAGGTCGGTGTCGGTGGTGAGCGGGTCGTCGGCGGGCCCGCCACCCGCCGCCCGGTCGAGGACGCGGCGGACCTGCGCCAGCACCGCGTCCCAGCGCGCCTTGTGGTGCACCACGACCACCGCGACTCGCGACCGGCGGGCGGCGCCGCGCACCGAAGCCGACTCGGCGGTCGATTTGAGCAGCACTACGCGCGGGCGCTGCTCGGGCGGGCGCGCGGCCAGCTCCCCCAGCCAGCGCCGCACCGCCGACTCCCGCACACCCACCAGCAACGCCATGTCCGCCGGCGTCGCGGGCGTCTCGCCGAGATCGTCGCTGTCCAGCAGCGCCACCGAGCCGATCCCGACCGCGTCGCCGTCGGGCGCCTCGACCAGATCGATGACGGTGCTGTCGAGCGCGTCGAGCAGTTCGCGCAGCGGCACGCCCTCCCGCCGGCCCGGTTCCTCGGTGACCACGCTCACACCTTTCGTTCCGCTCGGCTTCGGCCGATCGGACAACAACTCGGTTCCATCTTTGTCCTATCGGCCGATCCTGCGCCGGGCTTTCCCGGAGTTGACTGCGCTGACCAGCTCCGACCAGGCAGGAGGATCCATGGACGCCATCGCGACCACGCCCACGCCCGTCAACGAACCGGTCGGCAGCTTCGCCCCCGGTACACCCGAACGGGAGCGGCTGCGCGCCGAACTGGCCCGGCTCACGGCGACACCGACCGAGGTGCACCACGTCATCGGCGGCCGACACCGCCGCACGGCGGGCCCGATCGTCGAGGTGGTGCAGCCGCATCGGCACGCCTCGGTACTCGGCACCGTCACGTTCGCCGAGCACCGCGATGTGCAGGACGCCATCGAGGCCGCCACCGCGGCCGCGCCGGGTTGGCGCGCGCTGTCGTTCGAGGACCGGGCGGCGGTATTCCTGCGCGCCGCCGATCTGCTCGCCGGGCCGTGGCGCGAAACCCTCGCCGCCGCGACGATGCTCGGCCAATCCAAGACGGCGTACCAGGCCGAGATCGACACACCGTGCGAGCTGGTGGACTTCTGGCGCTTCAACGTGCATTTCGCGCGCCAGATCCTGGCCGAGCAGCCGATCTCCACGCCGGGCGTCTGGAACCGGCTGGAATACCGTCCGCTGGAGGGCTTCGTCTACGCGATCACCCCGTTCAACTTCACCGCCATCGCGGGCAACCTGCCCACCGCGCCCGCGCTGATGGGCAATACCGTGCTGTGGAAGCCCGCGCCGACGCAGGCGGTGGCCGCGTACTGGACCATGAAGCTGCTGGAGGCGGCCGGGTTGCCGCCCGGCGTGATCAACCTGGTGCACGGGGCGGGCCCCGAGGTCTCGGAGGTGGCGCTGGCCGACGCGCGCCTGGCCGGTGTGCATTTCACCGGATCCACCGCGACCTTCCGGCACCTGTGGCGCACCGTCGCGACGAATCTCGAGCGCTACCAAGGATATCCGCGCCTGGTCGGCGAGACCGGCGGCAAGGACTTCGTGCTCGCGCACAGCTCCGCCGATCCGGACGTGCTCACCACGGCGCTGATCCGCGGCGCGTTCGACTATCAGGGCCAGAAGTGCTCGGCCGCCTCGCGCGCGTTCGTCCCCGCCTCGGTGTGGGCGAGGATGGGCGTCGATTTCATCGACAAGGTCGGCGCGCTGACCTACGGCGACGTCACCGATTTCGGCAATTTCGGCGGCGCGCTCATCGATCGGCGCGCCTTCGACAAGAACGCCGACGCCATCGCCCGCGCGAAGGCGACGCCGGGGCTGACCATCGCCGCGGGCGGCCGAACCGACGACAGCGTGGGCTATTTCGTCGATCCAACCGTGCTGCTCGGCGACGATCCGGCCGACGAGGCGTTCCGCACCGAGTACTTCGGACCGATCCTGGCCGTGCACGTCTACGACGACTCGGCGCCCGGATCCTTCGACGCGGCAATGGAACTCGTCGACCGCGGGACGGCCTACGGCCTCACCGGCTCGATCGTCGCCGACGACCGCGCGGCCGTCGCCGCGGCCACCGACCGGCTGCGCTTCGCGGCGGGCAATTTCTACGTCAACGACAAACCCACCGGCGCGGTGGTCGGCCAGCAACCGTTCGGCGGCGCCCGCGCGTCGGGCACCGACGACAAGGCGGGATCACCGCAGAACCTGCTGCGCTGGACCTCTGCTCGCACCATCAAGGAGACCTTCGTGCCGCCCACCGAGCACCGTTATCCGCACCAGGCACCGACGCCCGGCACCGAGACGGAGGTGCAGTGATGCCCGCCGGACGGCTACGGCCCGCGCTGCTCGCGGCCGCTCGCTCGCCGCGGTTGGAGCGCGGCGTCACGCGGATGCGCGCCACCCGCTCGCTGGTCGATCGTTTCGTGGCCGGGTCGACCGAACCGCAAGCCATCGCCGCGGCCGAAGCGCTCCGGAGCTCCGGCCGGTTCGTCACCATCGACTACCTGGGCGAGGACACCACCGACCCGGCCCAGGCGCGCAACACCGTGGCACACTATCGCGAACTGTTCGCGGCGCTCGCTGAGGCGTTCGCCGCCGCGGAGCCGGGAACCGCTCGGCCGCTGGAGGTTTCGCTGAAGCTCTCGGCGCTCGGTCAGTCCCTGCCGCACGACGGCCACCGGATCGCCCTCGACCACGCCCGCGAGATCTGCGCCGCCGCCGACGCGGCGGGCGTCGCGGTCACCGTCGACGCCGAGGACCACACCACCACCGATTCGACGCTGGCGATCGTGCGAGACCTGCGCGCGGACTTTCCCGGCACCGGCACCGTGCTACAGGCGTACCTGCGGCGCACCGAGGCCGACTGCCGCGAGTTCGCGGGGCCGGGTTCGCGGATCCGGCTGTGCAAGGGCGCGTACCGGGAGCCGGAGTCGGTGGCGTATCAGTCGGCCGCCGAGGTGGACGCCGCCTACCTGCGGTGCCTGCGCATCCTGATGGACGGCGCGGGTTATCCGATGGTGGCCACCCACGACCCGGCGATGATCGAGGCCGCGCAGCGCTACGCCGACACTGTCGACCGTAAGGCGGACGAGTTCGAGTTCCAGATGCTCTACGGCATCCGCGACGTCGAGCAGCGCCGCCTCGCCGAGGACCGGCGCCAGGTGCGCGTCTATCTGCCCTACGGCGACCAGTGGTACGGCTACTTCATGCGCAGGCTCGCCGAACGGCCCGCCAACCTGGCGTTCTTCCTGCGCGCGCTGGCTCCGGCCAACCGGCGCTGAGCCCGCCGCGCCCCGCCCGGCGTTGTCCGATCGGCCAAGCCTGGTCGAACATTATTTATCCAACTCACCGATCACACCGCGTTCGTGGTCCGATTAGCTGACAGCCACCAGTGTGATCCGCGTTACGGCGCACGCCCCGCGACCCGGGGCGTGCCGAGCCGAACGCAGCGGAGAAAGGAAGCCGCATGTCCCTCGCGGAGTTGCGCCACCAGATGTTGCGCCGCAAGCCCCTCGTCGAAGTCGAGGACGAGACGCCCACCGACGAACGGTTGGCCAAACACCTCGGCGTGTGGCAGCTCACCGCGATCGGCGTCGGCGGCATCATCGGCGCGGGCATCTTCACCCTCGCGGGCAGCGTCGCCAACAAGACCACCGGTCCGGCCGTGCTGCTGTCCTTCCTGGTGGCGGGCCTGGCCAGCGCGGCGGCGGCGCTGTGTTACGCGGAATTCGCCGGCATGGTGCCCAAGGCCGGATCGGCCTACACCTACGGCTACGTCTCGCTCGGCGAGTTCGTCGGCTGGTTCATCGGCTGGGATCTGCTGCTGGAGTACATCGCCGTCGCGGCGGTCGTCGCGATCGGCGTCTCCGGATACTTCGGATTCCTGCTCGATCAGGTGGGCATCACGCTGCCGGATTGGATGCTCGGCGCCTCCGGGACCGGCGAAGGCCACGTAGTCGACGTGTTCGCGATGGTGTTCTGCCTCGGCACGGCGTGGGTGCTGTCCCGCGGCATCCGCAGCGTCGGCCGGTTCGAGACGGTGGCCGTCGGCATCAAGGTCGCCCTTGTGCTGCTGATCATCGTGCTCGGCGTCTTCCAGATCGACAGCGCGAACTACACCCCCTACTTCCCGTACGGCACGGGCGCGGTGATGACCGGCGCGGCCACCGTGTTCTTCGCGGTGTTCGGCTACGACGCCATGAGCACCGCGGCCGAGGAGTCGGTCGACGGCAAGAAGCACCTGCCCAAGGCGATCCTCTACTCGCTGGCCATCGCGATGGTGCTGTACGTGCTGGCCACCCTGGTGCTCACCGGCATGCAGAAGTACACCGAAATCGATCCGGAGAGCGGCTTTTCCACCGCCTTCGAGTCCGTCGGCATGCCAGGCATCGCCAACGTCATCGCGGTCGGCGCCATCGTCGGCATCATCACGGTGGTGCTCACCTTCATGCTCGGGGTGACCCGGGTGTGGTACTCGATGAGCCGCGACGGCCTGCTGCCCGAATGGTTCGCCAAGACCCATCCGGAGCGCAAAGTGCCGACCCGCGTGACGTGGATCGTCGGCGTCGGCTCGGCCGTCCTCGCCGGACTGCTGCCGATCGACCTGGTCGCCGAGCTCACCAACATCGGCATCCTCAGCGCGTTCGTGGTGGTCTGTGTAGCCGTGCTGGTCTTCCGCTACACCCGGCCCGAGGTGCCGCGCACCTTCCGGCTGCCGTTCATGCCGGTCGTCCCGATCGTCGGCGTGGTGTTCTCGGTGTGGCTGATCCTGTCGCTGCCGTGGGAGACCTGGGTGCGCTTCGGGGTCTGGCTGGTGATCGGCCTGGTGATCTATTTCGGGTACTCGCGCACCCACTCCAAGCTCCAGCAGACCGGTCCCGCCGCGCCGCCGCCGGCCGGCGAGCACGCTCGGGCGTAGCCTGCCCGTCCGAGGCGAGCCTGCCGCGCGCGGGTCATCCGAGCAGATGCGGCGGGGTCACGGCCGGAGGCGCTTTGCGCACGAAGTCCCGCCGCAGCGCGTGATACGGCTCGCCAGGAGCGAAGAAGTTGCGGTGCATCCTGGCCAGCTCCGCGCCGCGATAGGCGTCCAACGGTTTGGTCATCTCGTCGGCGGCGCGGCGTTGCTTCTTCGCCACAAGGCGCTGCGCCAGCTCCGCGCCGCCCGCCAGACGCGCTGCCTCTCGCCGTGTCGAGTCCGAGAAGGTCTCGGCATCGCCGGGTACGACGCGGTCCACCAGACCGAGTGCCGCGGCCGCACCGGCTCCCACCGGGAGCGCCTCCCGCATCAGGCGATCGGCCTCGGTCGCGGCGACGCGCCGGGGCAACAGATAGGTCCAGTACTCCGAGCCGTGCAGGCCCATCAGCCGATAGTGCGGGTTCAACACCACCGACTCTCGGCACCACACTTCGTCCGCGGCCAATGCCAGCATCACGCCGCCCGCCGCCGCGTTGCCCGCCAGCGCCGAGATCACGACCTTGTCCGTGGTGGTGAGGATCGCCTCCACCACGTCGTTCATCGCGGTGATGTTGAGCCAGGATTCGACCGCCGGGTCGTCGGCCGCCTCGATGACGTTCAGGTGGATGCCGTTGGAGAAGAGGTCGCGCGGCGAGCCGAGCACGAGCACGTCGATCGGTCGCGCACAGGCCTGCCGGTAGGCCGACAGCAGCGCGCGGCACTGGCGGGCGCTCATCGCGCCGCCGGGAAAGGAGAACTCGAGGTAGCCGACGGCACTGTCCTCCCAGTAGCGCAGCTCGGACCAGGTGTCCCGGATCGTGGCCGCCGCGGGTGACACGGGCACTTCCCTGACCGACGCGGGCAACCCGGAACCGAGCGCGTCGGTCGCGGGCCGCTTGAACGTCGGCGGGCCGCCTGCCTCCCGGCGCGGACGTAGCTGCGGCACCCACACCGCGCCGTCGACGGTCGCCAGGCAGATCGCGCAGGCACGGGTGGCGATGATCGTGCCGGGACGGCCACGCAGCCGATCCTCGTGATGGCCACCGTGCAGGTAGAACTCCTGGCCGCACAGCTCGTCCAGGACGCCCGGTTGCGAATCGGCGGCGCGTAACTTCCGCAGCACGACCGTCGTGTCGTCGGAAGCCCAGTCGATCCGGCGGTATCGCTGATCGTGATAGGGCCGAAGCCGTCCCCTGGCATCGGACCGGACGCGGCCCAGTGGCTCCGGCTGGAAACGGCCGCCTGCGAACCGGGCGAGCGCGAGCAGCACGGCCCGCACCGCGGCATCGGCGACGTCGGTGCGATAGAGCTCGCTCTTGCCGCAGGCCGCGACGGTGAACGGCACCGAAGCCCAGATCGGTCCCGCGTCGAACTCCGCCACCGCCTGAAGCACTGTCACAGCCCACTCGCGTTCGCCGTCGTGAATTGCCCAATCGAGAGAGGAGGGCCCGCGGTCACCGATGGGTCCCGGGTGCACGATCAGGACGGTGTGCGCGGACCAGATGTCCTCGGGGATCGCGGTGGTGAGCATCGGCGCCAGGATCAATTCCGGCTGGAAGGCCGCCACCCCCGCCCGCAACAATTCGTCGCCGAGCGCCAATTCGACGCCGACGTGGTGGTCGCGGGCACGCAGTTCGGCGTGGACGCGCTGGGTGAGACTATTGAATGCATTGGCCACCAACAGAATTCGCAAGACACCCTCCATCGCATGTAGAGAGCTTTACGTCTTCCCCGGAAAACACTCGGTGCGAAATTCGCACGGCACTCGTCGAGGTACTTCCCGGACCACCGCCACCATTTCTCGGACACGAACGACAATCCAAAAGCGCAAGCCATTATCACTCGAGTCGATTCGACCGGCCCGCAATTCCGCGATTCGACCTCCCGACCGGCGTGGGTTCGGCACCGCACGCGGTCCCGAACCCGCGACAGTTCACTCCCCGCGGCTCCACCGGCCCGGCGCGAGCGTGAGCAGCGCGAGCCCCACGCCCAAAACCGCCAGGCCGCACCACGATACGAGCGGAAGACGCTCGCCGACGATCACCACGCCGAGTATCGCGGCGACGGCGGGCTCGGCGAGGGTCAGCGTGGTGGCCACCTCCACCGGCGTGTGCCGCAGACCGTATCCGAAGAGCCGGTAGGCCAGGAATGTGGTGAAGAAGGCCAGATGCATCCGATCGACGATTGTTCGGACGATCGGGCTCGGAATCGAATCCAATTCGCTAAGATGGGGTCGATGACCAGCAAGGATTCAGCCGACTCCCCGCCGCGGGCCTCCTCGAGTCGCAGTCGCGCGCCGGTCCCCCTCGACGACGTCGACCGCGTCCTGCTGGACCACCTGGCGCGCGACGGCCGGATCACCAACAACGCGCTCGCCGCGGCGGCCGGTATCGCGCCGTCGACCTGCCTGGGGCGGGTGCGGGCGCTGGTGGAGCGCGGCGTGATCCGCGGCTTCCACGCCGATATCGACCCGGCCGCCCTCGGGCGCGGCTTGCAGGCGATGATCGCGGTACGGCTGCAAGGGAATTCGCGCCAGCGCCTCGCCGAGTTCGGCAATCGGCTCGCGGCGCTGCCCGAAGTGCTCAATGTGTATTTCATCGCGGGCGCTGACGACTATCTGATCCACGTCGCCACCGAGAACACCGACGAGCTGCGGGGTTTCGTGCTGGAGCACCTGAGCGCCAACCCGGCGGTGTCCTCGACGGAGACGATCCTCATCTTCGAGCACCTACGTCCGCAGACACCGGTGCCCGGGCATTGAGCGCGGCCGCGCCCCGCACGGTGCGCGGCGTTCGGACCTCACGCGGCGACGAGCCGCTCCGCGGTGTAACCGTGTGCGGCGGCGACGGATTCGGACAGCAGCATCCCCTCGTGGGTGCTCAGCCCCGCGGCCAGGCCGGAATCGGCGGCCGCCGCGGCGCGCCAGCCGTGCTCGGCCACCGCGATGACGTAAGGGAGGGTGGCATTGGTGAGCGCCACCGTGGAGGTGTTCGGCACCGCGCCCGGCATGTTCGCGACGCAGTAGAACACCGAATCGTGCACCCGGTAGGTGGGGTCGGCGTGGGTGGTCGGACGGGAATCGGCGAAGCAGCCGCCCTGGTCGATGGCGATGTCGACCAGCACCGATCCCGGCTTCAACTGCTCGACGAGGTCGTGCGACACCAGTTCGGGCGCCTTCGCGCCCGGCACCAGCACCGCGCCGATCACCAGATCCGCTTCGCGCACCAGATTCTCGACCTC
This sequence comes from Nocardia sp. bgisy134, assembly GCF_965341865.1. GTDB lineage: Bacteria > Actinomycetota > Actinomycetes > Mycobacteriales > Mycobacteriaceae > Nocardia. The sequence goes on along the minus strand of NZ_CBDQZP010000011.1, from coordinate 170,358 downwards.
GAGCGCATTGGAGACGACGGTGCGCACGTGCCCGCGGTACTGCTCGTCGACCTCGCGCAACCGGCCGATGTTCACATCCAGCACGGTGACCTCAGCGCGCATCCCGACCGCGACGGCGATCGCGTTGCGACCCGCCACTCCCGCGCCGAGCACCACGACCTTCGCGGGCCGCACCCCGGGCACCCCGCCCATCAGAACGCCGCGGCCGCCCTCGCTGCGCATCAGGTGGTACGCGCCCGCTTGCGGCGCGAGCCTGCCCGCGACCTCGCTCATCGGCGCCAGCAGCGGCAGGCTGCCGTCCCGGCCGGTCACCGTCTCGTAGGCGAGGGCGGTGACACCGGAGGCCAGCAGCGCGTCGGTGCACTCCCTTGACGCGGCCAGGTGCAGATAGGTGAACAGCACCTGCCCGGCGCGCATCCGCGAATACTCCTCGGCCACCGGCTCTTTCACCTTCAACACCAGATCCGCGGCGGCCCAGACCTCGTCGGCCGTCGGCAGCACGCGCGCGCCGACGTATCCATAGGCCGCGTCCTCGAACGCCGATCCGGCGCCCGCCCCGGCCTCGAGGAACACTTCGTGTCCGCGAGCGACAAGTTCACGCACACCGGCGGGTGTGCACGCCACCCGGTACTCGTGATTCTTGACCTCGCGGGGGATCCCGATTTTCATCAGCACTCCTGTCGTCTCGTCGGCTTTCGAGTCAGAGCGAATCCCTATTGATGGGGATCGCGACAGGTCTCAGTATGAAAATTCTGCGAGATCAGATCCAGATATCCGAAGATAATTCTCAGATTGGGTCGTATATATACGTGATCGACGAGACGGTCGGTCACCGCGGCCGTCCGGTCGAATCATCTTCGACCGGTTCGGACCGGGCGCGGGCGCGGAGGCCGCGCCCACACCGGCTACACCGAGACCCGGTCCTCTTCCGGCGCCCCCGCGATCCCGCGCGAGTCCGGCGCACTGAGCCGGACCACATCGGCCGACCGGTCGTCGGGCTGCTCGTTGGCGCGCAGTTCGGCCTCGACGCGGACCCGGTAGGTCTCGATCTCGCGCTCGACTCGCTCACCGCCCCAGCCCAGGTACGGGGCCACCAGCCGCGCGACCTCGGCCGCGACCAGGACCCCGCGGTCGCCGGTCTCCACCGACAGGTGGGTGCGGCGGGTGAGGATGTCGTCGAGGTGCAGGGCGCCCTCGTGGGTCACCGCGTAGACGATCTCGGCCCGCAGGTACCGGGAATTGCCCAGCGGGGCGCCGAGTTCCGGCTGCGCGGCGACGATCTCACGCAGTTCCGCCACGGCGCTGCCGTACCGGCCGAGCAGGTGCTCCACGGTCGCGAGGTCGACGCCGAACTCGTCGGCCAACCGGGCGCGGGAGAGCGAGAGCTCACGGTATCCGTTGGCGCCGACCAGCGGCACCCGCTCGGTGCACGACCGGGCCACCCGCCCTGGCAGATCCGCGACGGCGGCGTCGATGGCGTCCTTGGCCATCACGCGGTAGGTGGTGTACTTGCCGCCCGCGACGATCACCAGGCCGGGTACCGGCGTCGCCACGGTGTGCTCACGCGAGAGCGCGCTGGTCTGCTCGGAGGCGCCCGCGAGCAGGGGCCGCAGCCCGGCGTAGACGCCGACGATGTCGTCGTGGTCGATCGGCTGTTCCAGCAGCCGATTCACCTGGGCGAGAATGTAATCGATGTCGGCGCGGGTGGCGGCGGGGTGGGCCAGGTCGTGGTCCCATTCGGTGTCGGTGGTGCCGATGACCCAGTGGTCCTCGCTCCACGGGCACGGGATCACGAACAGCAGGCTCTTCTCGGTCTCGGTGATCAGGCCGGTCGCCGAGTCGATCCGGTCGCGCGGGACGACGATGTGCACGCCCTTGGAGGTGCGGATCCGGAAATCGCTCGTCCCGCCGAGCATCTCCTGGATCTCGTCGGTCCACGGACCGGCCGCGTTCACCGTGCGCTTGGCGCGAACGGGAATGTGCCTGCCGCTCTCCAGGTCGTGCACGAGCGCGCCGACGATCCGGCCGTCCTCGCGCAGGAAGTCGACGACCCTGGCGCTGGAGGCGACGAGCGCGCCGTGGCTCGCGGCGGTGCGCGCCAGCATCATGGTGTGGCGCGCGTCGTCGAGCTGGCCCTCGTAGAAGCTCACGCCGCCGCGCACCGTGCCGCGCTTGGCCCCGGGGAAGCGGGCCAGCGTGGCCCGCCTGCCCAGATGCCGATGATGCTGCGGCACACCACGTCCCGCGCCGAGCACGTCGTACACGCCGACGCCTGCGCCCACCCAGGCCCGGTCGAGGCCGGGGCGTTCCAGCGGGTAGACGAACTCCACCGGCTTGGCCAGATGTGGCGCCAGGGTCTCCAGGATCAGCGAACGCTCCCGCAGCGCCTCGAAGACCAGGGCGAAGTTGAGCTGCTTGAGGTAGCGCAGGCCGCCGTGGACCAGCTTCGACGACCGGCTCGAGGTGCCGGAGGCGTAGTCGCGCGCCTCCACCAGGCCGACGCTGAGGCCGCGGGTCACCGCGTCGAGCGCCGCGCCCGCGCCGACCACGCCCGCGCCGATGACCAGCACGTCCAGTTCGGTGCTCGCCATGGCGTCCAGGGCGCGGCTACGCTCGGCCGGGCTCATCGCGACCGGTGAAGTGAGAGAACGGTCGACCATGTCGGTCTCCTTCTGTGTTCGAAAAGTGGTGCGCGCGTGCGCAAGTGGTCGGTGAGTGGTGCCGCTCATCGCGTCGGCGCCCAGTCGAGGGTGCGGCCGATGGCCTTCTGCCAGCCCTCGTATCCGGCGGCCCGCTGTTCCTCGGTCCACTCCGGTCGCCAGCGCGCGGATTCGCGCCAGTTCTGTCGCAATTCGTCGGTGCCGCCCCAGAATCCGACGGCGAGGCCCGCGGCGTAGGCGGCGCCGAGCGCGGTGGTCTCCGACACCACCGGACGGCTCACCGGCACGCCGAGCACGTCGGCCTGGATCTGCATGCAGAGGTTGTTGGCGGTGACTCCGCCGTCCACCTTGAGGACCTCCAGCGCCACCCCGGAGTCCTTGAACATCGCGTCGGCGACGTCGCGGGTCTGGTAGCAGATCGCCTCGAGGGTGGCCCGCGCGATGTGCGCGTTGGTGGCGTACCTGGTCAGCCCGACGATCGCGCCGCGTGCGTCGGAGCGCCAGTGCGGCGCGAACAGTCCGGAGAACGCCGGGACGAAGTACACGCCGCCGTTGTCGGCGACCTCGCCCGCCAAAGTCTCGCTCTGCGAGGCGCCCTGGATGATGCCGAGCTGGTCGCGCAGCCACTGCACCGCCGAGCCGGTGACAGCGATGGAGCCCTCCAGCGCGTACACCGGGTCCTGTCCGGCGAACTGATAGCAGACCGTGGTGAGCAGCCCGTTCTTCGACCGCACCGGCGTGCCCCCGGTGTTGAGCAGGAGGAAATTGCCGGTGCCGTAGGTGTTCTTGGCCTCGCCCGCGGACAGGCACACCTGCCCGATCATCGCCGCCTGCTGATCGCCGACGGCCGCCGCGACCGGAACCTCGCCTGCCAGTGGGCCGCGCGCGGTGGCGCGACCGTAGCCCTCGGGCACGGCGGAGGGCCGGATGGTCGGCAGCATCGCGCGCGGAATGTCGAACAGGGCCAGCAGTTCGTCGTCCCAGTCCAGGGTTTCCAGGTCCATCAGCATGGTGCGGCTGGCATTGGTCACGTCGGTGACGTGCACGCCGCCGTGCACGCCGCCGGTCAGATTCCACAGCAGCCAGGAGTCGATGGTGCCGAACAGCGCCTCGCCGTGCTCGGCCGCGGCGCGCAGGCCGTCGACGTTCTCCAGCAGCCAGCGGATCTTGCCGCCCGCGAAGTAGGTGGCGGGCGGCAGCCCGGTGCGCTGCCGGATCAGTTCGCCCGCACGGGATTCCAGCTCGGCGGCGATCCGGTCGGTGCGGGTGTCCTGCCAGACGATGGCGTTGTGGTACGGCCGTCCGGTGCGCCGGTCCCAGACAACGGTGGTCTCACGCTGGTTGGTCACGCCGATCGCGGCCAGGTCGGCGGCGCGCAGGCCGTGCGAGTTCAGCGCCGTCTGGATGACGGCCGAGGTGCGCTCCCAGATCTCGACCGGGTTGTGCTCGACCCAGCCGGGACGCGGCAGGATCTGCTCGTGTTCGAGCTGGTGCTGGGCGACGACGGCGCCCGCGTGGTCGAAGACCATGAAGCGGGTGCTCGTGGTGCCCTGGTCGACCGCACCGATGAGGTCTGGCATGCGTCTCTCCATTTGTCCGTTGCCCGGCGCGCGTGGCAGCCGGTGCGCCATGCCGAAGGTAGGCAGGGGGCAGTGCCGCGACAACGGGGCACGTTCGACATTGTCGAACGTTGCTGATCCTCGGCTGTAGAGTCGACTCCGTGCCGGGACCGATCCAGTCCATCGAACGCGCCGCCGCCATCCTGCGCGTGGTGGCCGAGGCGCCCTTCGGCGTCGGCGTCGGCGAGCTCGCCGGCGCGCTCGGCCTGCCCAAGGCGACGGCGCACGGCCTGCTGCGCACCTTGCAACGCGTCGGCTACATCGAGCAGGACGACAGCACCGGCAAGTACCTGATCGGCGCCACTGCGCTCGGGCTCGCCGACGCCCGGCTCGACACCAACGTGTTGCGCTCCTACGCGATGAACTGGGCCGACACCCTGGCCGCGCGCTCCGGCGAATCGGTGCGGATCGGAGCCCTGCGGGGCGAGGGCGTGTCGGTCGTGCACCACGTGTTCCGGCCCGACGGCACCGAGCAGACCCTCCGCGTCGGCATCGAACTTCCCCTGCACGCGACCGCACTCGGCAAGGTGCTGCTCGCCTACACGCCCGGCCTGACCGAACGCGTCGCGGGCGCGCCGCTGCCCGCCTACACCCGGCGCACCGTGACGACGCCGCGCGCGGTGCAGGCCGAGATCGCGCGGGTGCGCGCCCAGGGCTATGCCGAGGACGTCGCCGAGTTCGCCTTCGAGCGTGCCTCGGTGGCGGCGCCGCTGCGCGACGCGGGTGGGCGCGTGGTGGGCGCGCTCGGCGTGGTGGGGGCCGTCGACCGGATCACCGATCCCGGCGTCCGGCCCCGGCTCGTCGAGCTGGTGCGCACCACCGCGGGCGCCGTCTCCCGCGATCTGAGCGCCGAACGGCCGCGAGTGGGCCGATGAACGTCGAACGCGGCCGCGGCCGCTATGTGATGGCCATCGACCAGGGCACCACCTCCAGCCGGTCGATCCTGTACGACGCAGCGGGACAACTGGTTTCGATCGCCCAGCGCGAGCATCGGCAGCTGTATCCGGCAGCCGGACGGGTCGAGCACGACGCCGCCGAGATCCGCCGCCACGTCGCGACACTGGTCGACCGGGTCATCGCCAAGGCGGGCGTGGCCGCCGACCAAGTGGTGGCGATCGGCATCGCCAACCAGCGCGAGACCACCGTGCTGTGGGACCGCGAGACCGGCGCACCGATCGGCAACGCGATCGTCTGGCAGGACACCCGCACCGAGGAACTCGTCGCCCGGCTCGCCCGCCGCCCCGAGGCCGAGGAGGTGATCCGGCGCTGCGGCCTGCCGCTGCTGAGTTACTTTGCGGCGCCGCGCATCCGGTGGCTGCTGGACCGGGACGAGCGGCTGCGGGAACGCGCCGAGCGTGGCGCGGTGCTGTTCGGCACGATGGACAGCTGGCTGATCTGGAACCTCACCGGCGGTCCGCGCGGCGGCGTGCACGTCACCGATGTGACCAATGCCGGGCGCACCATGCTGATGAACCTCGGCACCCTGGATTGGGACGACCGGCTGCTCGACTTCTTCGACATCCCGCGCGCGATGCTGCCCGACATACGGTCCAACGCCGAGGTGTACGGCCGCACCGCCGCTGGCATCCCGATCGCGGCCGCGCTCGGCGATCAGCAGGCGGCCCTGTTCGGCCAGACCTGTTTCGCGGCGGGCGAGGCCAAATGCACTTACGGCACCGGCAGTTTCCTGCTCACCAACACCGGCACGACGCCGGTGCGCTCCACCCACGGACTGCTCACCACGGTGGCGTTCCAGATCGGCGGCGAACCCGCCCGGTACGCGCTGGAGGGTTCGATGGCCGCCACCGGGACGCTGGTGCAATGGTTGCGCGACCGGCTCGGGCTCATCGAGGCCGCACCCGAAATCGAAACTCTCGCAAGCACCGTCGAGGACAATGGTGGCTGCTACGTGGTGCCCGCCTTCTCCGGCCTGTTCGCGCCGCGCTGGCGGTCCGAGGCGCGCGGAGTGATCGCCGGGCTCACTTCCTACATCACCAAGGGGCATCTCGCCCGCGCGGTGCTCGAGGCCACCGCGTGGCAGACACGGGAGGTGGTCGACGCGATGAACGCCGACACCGGCTACGCGCTCGCCGAACTGCGCGTCGACGGTGGCATGACCTCCAACAACCTGCTCATGCAACAGATCTCGGACGCGCTCGGGGTGCCGGTGGAACGGCCGCTGTTCTCCGAGACGGTCTCGCTCGGCGCTGCCTACGCCGCGGGCCTCGCGGTCGGCCTGTGGCCCGATATGACTGGGCTGCGCCGCAATCGGAGCACCGCGAGCCGGTGGCTGCCGACGATGCCGGAGCAGCGCAGGGAGCGGGAGTACCGCCGCTGGTCTCGTGCCGCCGAGCTCACCTACAACTGGAACGAGCCCGGCGAGGCGTGATTCGCGCGCGTGGCGCGACGGCGCGTCGGCGAGCCGTTCGCCGCGCCGACGCTACGGTGCTGGAAGCAAAAGCTCGAATTCGTCCGGTACACCGCGTCGCCGCGTCGGCGCCCACCGAGGAGGGGCATCTTGCTCACGGTCGTCCAGATACTCGCTGTGCTCGCGGCGCTGCTGCACGGCTATGTCTTCGTGCTCGAATCGCTGCGATTCGCCGAGCCGAAGGTCTACGCGGCAACGTTCCACGTCGAGCGTGACGACTTGGCGGCCGTCCAGCCCTGGGCCTTCAACCAGGGCTGGTACAACCTGTTCCTCGCGATCGGCACGTTGATCGGCGCGCTGCTGCTGCCCACGCTTCCGCAGGCGGGTTGGGCGCTGCTGCTGATCGGTTGCGGGTCGATGATCGCCGCCGCGGGCGTCTTGGTGGCGACCGATCGGCGTTTCGTCAAGGCCGCCTTCATCCAGGGCACACTGCCCGCCCTCACGCTGCTCGCGGGCCTGATGTCCCAGATCTGAGCGCGGGGAGGGTCGCTCGCGCGGCCCTCCCCCGCGGACGACTCATTACGGGTTCAGGTACACCGGCAGGCGGTGGTGACCGTTGGAGATGAAGCTGGGCACCGTGCCGAGTTCCTCCGGCTCGGCGGCCAGCCGCATGTTCGGGAACCGCGCGAAGATCGCGGGCAGCGAAACGGCGGCCTCCATGCGCGCCAGCGGAGCCCCGAGGCAGTGGTGGGCACCGTAGCCGAAAGCGAGGTGATCCTTGTTGGCGCGGTGGACGTCGAATTCGCCTGCGGTGTCGCCGTGCACCTTCGAGTCGCGATTGGCGGCCACGTAGGACGCCAGGATCGGCTCGCCCTTCGCGATGCGGCCGCCGCCGTCGAGTTCGATGTCGTCGACCGCGTAGCGCAGCGGCAGGTGCGCGACCGGAGCCTCGAACCGCAGCGCCTCCTCGATCAGATCGGACCACGCGGCCCGCTCCTCGATCAACTCGGCGCGCTGCTCGGGATGGGTCAGCAGCGCGTGAATTGCCTGGTCCAGCAGGTTCACCGTGGTCTCGTGGCCCGCGCTGATCACCAGCAGCAGGGTGTCGATCAACTCCTGATCGGTGAGCTGGGCGCCGTCCTCCTCGTCGTGGTGCGAGATGAGCAGGCTGGTCATGTCGTCGCCGGGATGCTCGCGCCGGTAGGCGACGAGCTCGCCGAGGATGCGGTACATCTCCATGTAGTTGGCCTGCGACTGCTCGGGGGTGAGCGAGGTGTCGAAGATGCCGTCCACACAGGTGCGCAGTCCCGCGTTCAGCGACTCCGGCACACCCATCAGCTCCGAGATCACCTGGATCGGCAGCGGATACGCGAAGCCCTCGCGCAGATCCACCGGCTCCCCGGCCGGGGCCGCGGCGAGTTCGTCGAGCAGGGCCGCGGTGATCGCCTCGATGCGCGGGCGCATGGCCTCGGTGCGGCGGTGCGTGAACGCGGGCGCCACCAGCTTGCGTAGTCGCCGGTGGTCGGTGCCGTAGGCGGTGAACATGTTGTTGACCGCCACCCACAGGAACAGCGGCCAGTCCTGCGGAATCTCGCCGTTGATGAACGCGGGCCAGTGCTGGCGCGCGTCCTTGGACACTCGAGGATCGACCAGCAGCTGCTTCAACAGTTCGGCATCGGTCACCGACCACGCACGCACACCGCCCGGCAGCTCGACGAGAACGACCGGTCCGCGTTCACGCAGGCGCGCGGACTCACCCTGAATATCGGCACCGGTGGGGTCGAGGACAAGGGGCTGACTGTCCATCGGGGCACTCTCCTTTAATACAGGTTCAGCGGGGGGGATTTCGGGAAGGTGACCGGAAGGGACACCAGAGCTCGATGGAAAGGCCCGGGCCGCCAGGTCAATTGATCGACGGGCACCGCGAGCCGCAACTCGGGCAGTGCGTCGAGCAGCTGATCGATGGCGTCCTGCGCGATCAGGTACGCTGCCGACTTCGCCGGGCAGGCGTGCGGGCCTGCGCTCCACGCCAGATGCGAACGGTTGTCGGTGTAGTCGCCCGCATCGATCGCCGGATCGTTGTTGCAGGCCGACATGCTGATGACCACGGGCTGATGCGCGGGCAGCCAGGCGCCGTCGATCAGGATGGGCTGCTTCGGGTACGAGACGCAGTAGTTCGCCATCGGCGGGTCGGTGAACAGCACCTCGTCCAGCGCGTCGCGGGTGGACAGGCTGCCGCCCAACAGGTTTCCGGCGAACCGGTCGTCGGTGAGCATGAGCAGCAGCGTGTTCACGATCAGGTTCTGTTCCGGCTCGATGCCCGCGCCGTACAGGGTGACCAGCTGGTGGATCATCTCCACGTCGTCCAGTCCGGCCCCGTGCCCGATCAGCCGGGAGACGATGTCGTCGCCCGGCTCCTTGCGCTTGCGGGTGGTCAGCTCGAGCAGCGCGTCGGTGAGCATCGCGTTGCCCTTGTCGGCGTTCACGCCCTCGAAGATGGCCGCCATGCCGGTGGCCACCTGCTGGCCGATATCGGATGGGCAACCGAGCATCTCGTTGAGCACGGCGAAGGCGAGCGGGAAGGCGTACTGACTGATCAGATCGGCCGCGCCGTCCTGGCAGAAGGCGTTGATCAGCGGGACCGCGACCCGCTCGATGGTCGCGTGCATGGCGTGCAGGTCGACCTCGGCGACCGCGGCGAGGTTGGCCTGCCGGTAGCGCAGGTGCTCGAGGCCCGCGCTGCGCAAAGCGTTGGGCCGCCATTCCAGCATCGGCAGGATCGGGCACTCGCCCGGCACGTTCTGCTGCCAGGTGCGCGGGTCGGCCGGAAAGTGCTCCGGATCGTTGAGGATTCGTAGCGCGGTGTGATAGCCGATCACCAGGGTGGCGGGCACGCCGGGCGACAGTTCGACCGGCACCAGCGAACCGTACTGGCGGCGCATCTGCCGATAGGCGCGGTGCGGGTCGGCGGCGAACTCCTCGGTGTAGAGCGGCACTCGCGGACCGTTGGTGTCGATCGGCGAGCCGTGCGGGACGGGGCAGACACCGGCGGGCGGCGCGTGCGGTGGCGTTGTCAAAGTCGGGACTCCAAACGGTGGAACAAGAATTCGACGAGCGTGATCAGCGATTGCAGGCACGTGCCGCGATGTCGTGCGTCCAGCATCGTCAGCGGCGTGCCCTCGGTGAGGTCCAGCGCGTCGCGGACCTCCTCCAGCGGATACTGCTTGGCGCCCTCGAACTGATTGACCGCCACCGAATACGGCACGCCGCGCTCCTCCAGCACCGAGAGCACCTCGTCGGCCTTCTCGATGCGCCGGGTGTCGACCAGCACCAGCGCGCCGAGCGCGCCGCGGGCCAGTTCCTCCCACAGCGGCACGAAGCGCTGCTGACCCGGCGTGCCGAAAAGGTACAGGGCCAGTTGCGGATTCAGCGTGATGCGGCCGAAGTCCATCGCGACGGTGGTCTGCGTCTTCCCCGGCAGGCCCGCCATGTCGTCGATGCCGATGCTGGCCTCGGTGATGGTCTCCTCGGTGCGCAGCGGCTTGATCTCGGAGATACTGCTGACGAACGTGGTCTTGCCGACGCCGAAATTGCCTGCCACCAGTAGCTTGACCGATCGGGTCACGGTCTCCGGCACATAGTCGACGACACGTTCAGGCCGAGAGAGCGCGGAGCCCATTCAGTACCTCCTCCAACAGGGCTATCTCCGGCAAGTTCTCGGCCGGGGTCGGTGTGGTCAAATGGCCGCCGTCCATGAGATCGGCTACGACGATCTTCACCACGGACGGCGGCAGGTCCAGGTACGCGGCGATCTCCGCGATGGACAGGACGCCGCGACCGCTGCACAGGTTCATTACGCGGCGGGCGTCCGGGCCCGCGCCGGGCGGCGGCGCCAGTGCCGCGACCACGAGCGTGACCAGATCCAGCTGGCGAGTGGGACGCGAACGCCCGCCGGTACGGACATAGGCCCTGACTAGGTCGGGGTCGCGGCGGGACCTGGTCATGACAAGCTGCTGTCTGTCCTCTGCCGAGACTGGCTGCCGAGCTCGTGCCCGACGCGACCGGCTAGCTCGTTCATCCGGTGCGCGATGAGGCTGACGTCGATGTCCGCGGTGGTGGAGACGCCGAGCAGCGCGCCCTCCCCCGCGGCGGTGATGAAGATCATCCCGTCGTCGTATTCGGTCATGTTCTGGCGCAAGCCCGTTTCCAGACCGCCGCAGAACTCGCCGAGCGCCTTGCCCAGGGACCGCAGTCCCGAGGCGGCCGCGGAGAAACGTTCGGCGTCGTCGCGAGCGATGCCTTTCGAGTGCGCGATGCGCAGTCCGTCGTCGGACAGCAGTACCGCGAACCGGACGCCTGGAATGTTGAGATCCTCGAGTAGCCAGCCGAGCTTGTTGCTGCTATCGGCCATGGCGGTAGTCGGTGTGCCCATCAAGGAGTCATCCCTTCCGTCTGTTCGGCGGCGGCGCGGCCGCTCTTGGAACCGGTGTGCCATGCGGCGGCGATATCGGGCCTGCCGAGCGCGGGCTCGGAGCCGGAATTCCTGGCTCGCGTTCCGATCGCGGGCGCCACCTCGCGGCGGCGCCGCTTCGGCAGGCCGCCCTCGGTGATCTCGTGCACCGCGAACCGGGTGTCCTCCGGCTCTTCCTGGCGCGGTGCGGGCGCCGGTTCGGGCGCGGGCGCGGGAGCCACGGCCGGGGTGGCCACGGCCGTCGCGTCGCTCCCGCTCGGCGCGGCGAGCAGGGCCTCGGGGATGTACACCATCGCGCGCATGCCTCCGTAGGCGTTGGGCCCGTCGATGTAGACCGTGAACCCGTAGCGACGCGCGAGCGCGGCCACACCGGGAAAACCGACCTTCGGCGACGGACCGAGCTGGTGGATGTCGACCGGGCGCTCGCTGGCGAGCACCTGCCTTGCCTCCTCCATCTGCTCGGCGTTCATCCGCACGCCCGCGTCGTCGATGATGACGGTGACGCCGTGGTGCCCCTCCTGGAAGCTGATGTCCACGAAGGAGGTCGGCGGCGAGTAGCGCAGCGCGTTGTCGAGCAGGGTGGCCAGGGTGTGCACGAGCGGTTCCACCGCTCGGCTGACGACCACGCGGTCCAGCTGCGTGGTGCGCACCCGCAGGTAGTCGCGCACGCGGCCGGTGGCGCCGCCGACCACGTCGGTGAGCGACTGGGCGGGCCAGCGCCTGCCCGGCAGGCCGCCACACACGATCACGTAGGACTGCGCCTGGCGGATCATCTGCTGAACCGTGTGGTCGATGCGGGTGAGGGTGGCGTACACGTCGTCGTTGCGGTGCGCGCGCAGCGCGGCGCTCACCACCTGGCTGGCGTCGGCGCCGAGGCTCACCACCGAGGTGCCGAAGGAGCGCACCGCGCCGCTGGTCGCGTCGCGCGCGGCGCCACCCACCTCGGCGCGCACCGCGTCCTCGGCAGCCTGAATCGCCTGCCTGGCATGCGCGTCGGCCTCGAGCATGGCCCGGTCCCTCGCCTCGGTCTGCACCAGGCGCAGGTCATCGGCGTAGCGGTCGCCGATCCACTGCAGGCACTGGGCCAGCCGCGAATTCTGCAGTCCCGTCGGCACTTCGATCGTTCCGGTCGGTGCTTCGAAGCGCCGGACGGCGTCGGTGATCGAGGGGATCGTCTGTCCGGCGAAGCGCTCCAGCGCTTCGTCGCGTTTACGCTGGTCTTCCAGCAGGGACTCGGCTTTGCCCTGCGCTCCGCGTAGCGCGGTGATCAGATAAACGACCGCGGCGATCAGCAGCGCGGCGAGGATCCATGGAACAAGTACGGCGATATCCAGATTCATCAGTTCTCTCGTCGTTCACGGGATCGTGCCTCCCCCGATGCCCCGCCCCGCTACGGTCCGCGCCTGAACCAGCACCCTGTCACTACAGATCTCCGTCTTACCTTTATTCCTCACGACACCGATCGCATGACGCTCGATCGGATCCATTGCACGTCGGTGGATCCGGCACCCCGAAGACACCGACCGGAGGCTCACCGCACACCTCACAGTGCCTGCAGGACAGGCGATCAGCGAATAGACCGCCGGCTGACCGAAGCGACTCCGACCAGCCCGAACCCGACGACTCGCCCACCCTAGCAGCATCTCAACGAAGTCTCGACGTATCCCGGTGACCGGCTTCATTTTTCGGGGGCGCATGGATTTCCGACGTCGAAAAACGAAAGTAGCGCAGCCGATTGTGCCCGCAGACGAGCCATTGCGCCGGAAAGATCGACCGGTGGAATCACGCGCTGTTCGGTGAATTCCGGCCCGCCGGGGGAACCGCGCGGACCGCCGCTGCGTCGGAGTAGACGAACGCTCCGACCAGCACAACCGAACCGGGGGAAAGCAATCATGGATCCAGAACCGAGCACCGTGGACGCCCGTACGCCCGACAACGAAATCGCCGCGTCCGGCAGGCCGGGCCCGCGCCGATGTGTCCGGCGATGAGGTGCCGCCGACTGCTGATCGCGCTCGCGCTGGCTGCTCTGGCGACGGCCTGCGATCCTTACCGCCGCGGCCCCGACAACGCCGAGATCCTGCAGTCGACGGGTCTCACCGTCGAACAGGCGGAATACGCCCTGTTCGACAACCTGCTCGCCCTCTCACCCCATCCGGCCCGCTCCTACGGGGCAGAGGTGACGCGACACGGGTGCGCGACCAACGCGTCGGCGCGAACCGTCGGCCCGCTGTGGAAGCTGTCGGCGGGCGACCGTTTCACCGACCCGTCGCCGGAGCTGGTCGATGCGACGGAAACGGCACTGACGTCGATGGCCGAGCGTGGGTTCACCGCGCCCGTCGACAAGGCGCTCGCCGGCCGCCGCGGCGGGTATCGGCGCGACGGAAGGGGATTCGAGATCGGCTTCGAGGTGCGCGACACCGACGGCAAGCGCTATCTGTCGGTCGTCGCGACCACGCCATGCGCGGCCGAGAAATCGACTGGCGGCGGGCCGATTCCGCCGGTCGTGGACGCGGTCCGGCTGGCGACACGCAAGGCGGTCCACGCGTTCGGGGCCGCCGATCCTGCGGCGCTGCGGGGCGTCGCGTGCGGGAAATTGGGCGAGCGCGTCGATTTCGCCGTTCCCGCCGACGAGCGGGAACGGCTGCGCCAGGCGATGGCCGCCGACGCCGAGACCCGCGGTGTCGGGCGGGTCGTGGAGATCACGAGTTTCCGATGGCTCGGCGATCCGATGCTGCCGAGCGCGGCGAGCGCCGTGGTCACGGTGCGCTACCAGCGGCACCCCGACATCCGCTACCGGGCCGAGTACCGCGACTGGTCCGGCGGCTCCTGGCGGTTGTGCGCATTCGATCCGATCTGATCCGCGTCGTGGCGAAGGACCCGATCGGCTCGGCGGCCGAGGGCGATCGACGGGCCGCGCGCCGCGCTCGCGAGATGGCGCGCGCCCCGATCCCCCTCGGCCGGGCCCGACCTCAGCCCTGCAGGCCGGCCTCGATCTCCAGGGTCAGGGTGATCTTGTCACCGATGACCGCGCCGCCATCCGGCAGCGGCATGTCGATGTCGAGGCCGAACTCGCGACGGGAGACCACGGTCGTGGCCTCGAAACCGGCGACCGGGCCGTTGCCCATGCCCGCGTTCACGCCGAGGAATTCGACCTTCAGCGAGACCGGCTTGGTGTTCCCGCGCACGGTGAACTCGCCGTCGACGACGAATTCCGCACCGCTCGCCCGGAATCCGGTCGACTTGAAGGTCATCACCGGGAACTGTTCGGCGTGGAAGAAGTCGGCGGTGCGCAGGTGGGCGTCGCGCTGCTCGTTGTCGGTGGTCAGCGAGTTCACCCGGATCTCGGCCTCGGCCGACGCGGTGCCGTCCTCGGCGATGACGAGCGTGGCGCCGAAGTCGGTGAACCGGCCGCGGACCTTGCTCACCATCAGGTGGCGTACCGAGAAGCCGACGGTCGAGTGGGCGGGGTCGACGACCCAGGTGCCCGCGGTCAGTCCCTTGGCGATTCCGGTGGTCATGGTGCACTCCTTGGAGTTGGTAGAACTTTCAATTACTACGATGATCGGGCGCGACATCCTCGGCGCCGCCCTGTTCTTGCGCACCGGGCCGGTGCGCAACGACTATCCCCCGTCAGCTCGGCAGACGTCCCGCAAGCAGGTCCTCGAACGGCGTCGTGTCGCGATACGGATCGGTCGTCACGAGATCACCTCCTGCGCCGCGGTGCGCGCGGCCAGCAACGACGCGTGCGTCGGCCCGTCGGGCACGTGGGCGGGACGGCGGGCGGCGAACTCCTCGCGCAGCACCGGAACCACCTCCTCGCCGAGCAGATCCAGTTGCTCCAGCACGGTTTTCAGCGGCAGCCCGGCGTGATCGATCAGGAAGAGCTGGCGCTGGTAGTCGCCGAAGTGCTCGCGGAAGGTCAGCGTCTTGTCGATGACCTGCTGCGGGCTGCCGACGGTGAGCGGGGTCTGCTCGGTGAACTCCTCCAGCGAGGGACCGTGACCGTAGACCGGCGCGTTGTCGAAGTACGGGCGGAACTCCCGCACCGCGTCCTGGGAGTTCTTGCGCAGGAACACCTGTCCGCCCAGACCGACGATCGCCTGGTCGGCGGCGCCGTGCCCGTAGTGCTCGTAGCGGCGGCGGTACAGCTCGATCAGCCGCTGGAAGTGCTCCTTGGGCCAGAAGATGTTGTTGGCGAAGAAGCCGTCGCCGTAATAGGCGGCCTGTTCGGCGATCTCGGGGCTGCGGATGGATCCGTGCCAGACGAACGGCGGCACATCGTCGAGCGGGCGCGGCGTGGCGGTGAAGGATTGCAGCGGCGTACGGAACTTGCCCTCCCAGTCCACCACGTCCTCGCGCCAGAGCCGGTGCAGCAGATGATAGTTCTCGATCGCGAGCGCGATGCCGTCGCGAATGTCCTTGCCGAACCAGGGGTAGACGGGTCCGGTGTTGCCGCGGCCGAGCATCAGGTCGACCCGTCCGTCGGCGAGGTGCTGCAGCATCGCGAAGTCTTCGGCGATCTTGACGGGGTCGTTGGTGGTGATCAGCGTGGTGGCGGTGGACAGCTGGATGCGGTCGGTGCGCCCGGCGATGTAGCCGAGCATGGTGGTCGGTGAGGACGGCACGAACGGCGGGTTGTGGTGCTCGCCCGTGGCGAACACGTCGAGTCCCACCTCCTCGGCCTTCTGCGCGATCGTCACCATCGCCTTGATCCGCTCGGCCTCGCTGGGGGTGCGGCCGTTCGTGGGATCCGCGGTGACGTCACCGACGGTGAAGATTCCGAACTGCACGAGGCCTCCTCGAGCTCATTTGGTTGACTTGGCAACCATAGTAACCGGAGTGCGCCGCAGCCTATTCCGCAGTGACAGGGCTCACAGCCGACGGCCGCGATCGACGATAGGCCGAACCGCCGGTACCGGATAACATGCGCGGCATGGCAAAGCTGAAGGTCTCCGTCGACGTCCCCATCAGCCCGGAAGCGGCGTGGACGCACACCGCCAATCTGTCCGAGCTGGACAAGTGGCTGACCATGCACGAGTCGTGGCGCGGCGAGGTCCCGGAGCAGCTGACCGTCGGGACCGAGCTGGTGGGTGTCGCGTCGGTGAAGGGTCTGCGCAACCGCGTGACATGGAAGGTCAAGACCGCCGAGCCGCCGCGCAAGCTGGTGCTGAACGGCTCGGGCAAGGGCGGCACCAAGTTCTCGCTGGGACTTCTGGTCGCCCCCAAGGGTTCCGGATCCGAGGTGACCGTCGACATCGAGCTCGGCGGGGCGCCGCTGTTCGGGCCGATCGGCGCGGGCGTGGCCCGCGCGGTGAAGGGCGATATCGAGCGTTCGCTGGAGAAGTTCGTCGCGCTCTACGGCTGAGGGCTTCGGCCGGGAAACGACTCGGGCCCACGGCGTATTCGCCGTGGGCCCGAATCGATTGGCAGCGCCGCGAACTCAGTGCGCCAGCGCCTGCGCGCTCAATGCACCAGCCTCGCGCTCAATGCACCAGCACCTTCGCGTCGGCGTCCTGCGCGGTCGCCGGCTTGGTCCGCGGCAGGAAGAACGCCGGAACCAGGGTCAGCACGATGAGGACCAGCGCCACGATGTAGGTGTCACTGAACGCCTGCGCGGCCTGATCCAGACCCGTGGCGATGGCGTCGGGTCCGAGCTGCTGCGCGATGGCGGGATCGGAGTTCGCGACGATCGCGGGTCCGGCCAGGGGCTGGTCCTTCAGCAGGTTGGTCAGCACCACCGACATGGTGGCGGTGCCGATCGAGCCCGCGGTCTGGTTGATGATGTTCATCAGCGTCGAGCCGCGCGCCACCTGCTGGTGGGTCAGCGTCTGGATCGCGGCGGTCATGATCGGCATCATGGTGCAGCCCATGCCGAGACCCATCACCAGCAGCGCCAGGCACATGACGACGTAGGACGTGTCCGCCTCGAGCTGGGTGAAGAAGGCGGTGCCCGCCGAGAGCAGCACGATGCCGATCATCACGATCTTGCCCGGACCGTACTTGTCGACGAAGCGGCCCGCGATCGGCATGGTGAGCATCGCGCCGAAGCCCTGCGGCGCGATCAGCAGACCGGCCGCCAGCGCCGACTCACCGCGCACCTGCTGCAGGTAGCTCGGCAGCAGCAGACCCGCGCCGAAGAACGCGATGGCGAACAGCACCATGGTGAGCACCGAGGCGGTCAGCGCCTTGTTGCGGAACAGGTGCAGGTCGATGAGCGGATGCTTGGCCCGCAGCGCGTGGAAGACGAACGCCACCAGCAGCACGAGACCGATCGCGGCCGGGATGAGAACCTTTCGCGCGGTGACGGTGCCCGCCTCCGGAATCGAGGAGACGCCGTACAGGAACAACGCCAGACCCGGCGAGGCCAGCAGCATGCCGAGGAAGTCGAACGACTCCGAGGGCTCCGGCTGGTCGGCCGGGAACACGAGGTAAGCCAGCACCAGCGCGACGATGCCGATCGGCAGGTTGATCAGGAAGATCCAGTGCCAGCTGAACGCGTCGATCAGCCAGCCGCCCAGGATCGGGCCGCCGATCGGACCGAGCAGCATCGGCACGCCCAGCACCGCCATCACGCGACCGACCCGCTGCGGTCCCGCCGCGTGGGTCATGATCGTCATGCCGAGCGGCATCAGCATGCCGCCGCCGATGCCCTGGATCACGCGGAACGCGATCAGCGACTCGATGTTCCACGCGGTGCTGCACAGCAGCGAACCGAGCACGAAGAAGGTCAGCGCCGCCATGTAGAGGCGCTTGGTGCCGAATCGGTCGGCCGCCCATCCGGTCAGCGGGATGACGGTCGCGAGCGCCAGCGTGTAGCCGGTCATCGTCCACGCGGCGATGGCGTAACTGGTGCCGAATTCGATCTGGAAGGTCGGCAGCGCGACGGTCACGACGGTGATGTCGAGGATCGACATGATCGCGCCGAGCACGACCACGCCCGCCACCTTGAACACCGCGGCGTCCAGTTTGTCCGAGGACGGATCTGGTCCCGCTGCCTGAATATCCGGAGGTTGGGTCACCGGTTAAGACTGACACTTCTTCGACGGAAGAACCAGCGGTTTCCCCGACTTACGGGGAAACTCGATGATTCCGGGCGGAACGATCCTCGCCGCTTGCCGGGTGAAGGATGCGACGGACCCCCAGCCCCGCACGACTGCGGCGGAATCACCACTCCTTGGCCGCGCCCAGCAGATGGCTGCGCACGAGATCGACGTGGCGGCGCGGGGAGCCGCCGGGGCGGCGAGCAAGGAAGGCGGTGTTGATCGGCGGATCGTCCGGTTCGAGCAGCGCCGTGATCGCGCCCGAGGCGAGTTCGCGCGCACACAGATAGCGTGGCACGACGCTGACGCCCGCGCCCGCGACCACCCCGGCGAGCACCGCGCGCAGGTCGCCGACGACGAGCGCCGGTTCGGCCACGAGGCGGGTGTCGAAGACGTGGCGCCAGTAGCGGCGCAGGATCGGCAGATCGGTGGCGTAGCTGAGCAGGGGCAGTGCGGACAGCGCCGACGGGTCGCCCGCGCGCAGCCGGGCCGTGTCGATGCGTCGCGCGATGTCCGGCGCGGCGACGAGGACGAATTCCTCGTCGGCGAGTGGCTCGGCGAGCACCGTGCGGCCGCGCGGGCGGGTGGTGGCCACGACGAGGTCGTAGGTTCCGGCGCGCAGACCGGCGAGCAGGTCGTCGGTGAGCCCCGCGGTGATCGTCAGCCGCACGCCGTCGGACACCAGCGGGGCCAGCGCGGGCACCACCCTGGTGGCCAGCAGCTCGGCGGGACCGGCCAGCAGCACCGGAGGTTCGGGTACGGCGGCCTCCGGCTCGGCGCCGCCCGCGATCGCCTCCAACGCGTCCATCGGCCCGGCCAGCCTGGCGGCCAGCTCGTGTGCGGCGGCCGTCGCCGCCACGCCGCGCGGCAGCCGATCGAACAGCGGACGCCCGAGCCGCCGCTCCAGCGTCTGCAACTGCGTGGTCACCGTCGGCTGCGACAACCCGACCTGCGCGGCGCCCGCGGTGATCGACCCCGCGCGGTACACCGCGAGAAAGGTCCGCAGGTGCGTCAGATCCGCCACCCCATTGGCCTGCCGATTCCCCATGAACAGAAGTCTATTGACTTACCAATGGCTACCCTTGCCCTGGATCTTTTCGAATGCCTTGTGGATGCGCTGCCGCTGCGCGGCGTGCGAAGCCGGGTGCGGCCGAGCATCGCCGGTCGGCGGGGCGATTAAGCTTCTGCTTCTATGGCCCTCAGCGCGACACTGCACACCTTCACCGTTCACCTGGCCGATGTCGATCGTGGCGTCTACCAGGAGTTGGAGTTGCGCGTCGCGCGTCACCCGTCCGAAACGGCGGAGTTCATGCTGACGCGACTGCTGGCCTACTGCCTGGAGTACGAGGAGGGCATCACCTTCAGCGACGGCGGCGTGTCGTCCACCGACGAGCCCGCGGTGCTGGTGCGCGACCTCACCGGCCGCCTGACCGCCTGGATCGAGGTCGGCGCACCCGACGCCGAGCGCCTGCACCGAGGCAGCAAGCTGGCCGAACGCGTCGCCGTCTACACCCATCGCGATCCCGCGAAGGTCCTCGCCCAGCTCACCGGCAAACGCATCCACCGCGCCGACGCGATCCCCGTCTACAGCTTCGACCGCGCCTTCATCGATTCCGCCGTCGCGGCCGTCGAACGCCGCAACACCGTCACCCTCTCGGTCACCGAGCGCCTGCTCTACCTCGACCTCAACGGAATTATCCTGAGCACTCCCGTCGAAGAGCACCGCCTCGCCTGACCGTCGGCGATCATAAAAGAAGACCGCCCGGTATTCAATTGTTACCTGCCGGGTGAACGGCCCGAGCCCCGACCGAGCCGCTGCGGGTCAGCGAATGTAATGCCCGGCGTCGCGCAGGGATTCGACCCGAGGGCAAGGCCAGCGGCGCCCGCAGCACGCGCGCTGCCATATCCGCCGACGGGCACGTGCTGGGCGAAGACCAGCTGGTCGTCCTGGGCGAAGGCGGCTCGGTTCGAGGAGTTCTGGCTCACGGGAGAGTAGGCGAGCATCAGCTCCTGGAGTTGCAGCCGGACCGCCTTGGTTCGGCTGTCGTAGCGTCGTTCCGACGAACTGTTCGTCATAGAGCCGAAGGTAATCGTGGCGCCGAGCCCGGTGTGGGGATTTCGCATTCTCCGTCGGCGAATTCGGGGTCGGCGCAGGCCGCGAGGCACCGTCTCGTCCGGCGGTTCCGAATACGACGACGGCCCTCCGTGCGCGCGGCAGCGGAGGGCCGTGTTCGGCGAGATCGGAAGATTACCGGCAGACGCCGTCGAAGGCGGTGCCCTCACGGGTGACGATGCCGTCCAGGATCGAGCACGCCGTCCCGTTCGCGACGGGCACCTGCACCACGGCCAGCGTGCGCGAGTCCACGCACGGCGCGGTCGCCGAGCGGAAGCCGGCGGCCGCCACGTTCGTGTTCAGCTGGAAGCCCGCCGACTCGCAGGCCTCCTTCGCCGCCTGGAGGTAGGCGTCCGTGGCCGGGTCCGCGGCGAACGCGTACCCGGCTCCCGCCATGGGGAGCGCGGCGGCGATGACGGCTCCGGCGAGGAAGGTGATCCGGCGGTGTGCGAGTTTTCTCATGGGCGAGATCATATGGTCTGAACCCGGTTTCACGAACAATTCGGGGCGCAATCCCGCATATCGAGTCCTGCAGAATGGGATGGCGACCGTCCCGCCGCCTCGCGGCCACGGAAGCACGCTGTCGCGGGTCGGCCGGAGAAGCTCGACAGTAGCCGATCGACTCCTCGGTTCCCCACGCGGCATCCCGAGTCGTCCAACCGACTTCGCCCGAGCACACCTCACCGAGCGCCCTCGACGCCCCGGCGCAGCGCCGTCACCGCAGCGACGAGGCGGGCGCCTTGCCCAATCACACCAAAAGCTCTGCGGTTCAACCCAGCTCGGCCCGCATACGCGACCCGTCGAGCTCGGCCCAGAAGGCAACGCAACCTGGCTTATCCACCCGCGGGTTCAGACCCGCCGCCACTTCTCGTCGCCGAGAAGCACACTGGCCTGCGGCCCCATGAGCAGCATCCCACCGTCCACCACGAACGACGCCCCCGTCACGTATCCCGCCGCGGGCGTCGTGAGAAACGCGACCACCGACGCGACTTCCCGCGCGTGTCCGGGACGGCCGAGCGGCACGCCGGGGCGGGGTTCCGAGCGCGGGTCCACATTTTCCTGACCGGTCATCGGCGTCGAAATCTCCCCCGGCGCAACGGAATTCACCGTGATGTCGTACTCGGCCAGTTCCAGGGCCAGCACCTTGGTCAAGGCGCCGAGACCCGCTTTCGCGGCACAGTACGGCGCGGCGCCGACCAGCGGCGCGTGCTCGTGCACGCTGGTGATGTTGACGATGCGGCCCCCGTGACCACCCTCGATCATGTGTTTGGCAGCGCGCTGAGCGCAGAGGAACGCGCCGTCCAAATCGACCGAGAGCACGTGACGCCAGGTGTCGAAATCCATGTCCATGGCCTTCTGCGCAGAGCCCGTACCCGCGCAGTTGACCAGAACGTCCAAGCCGCCGAGCTCGTCTGCCAGTTCATCGATGACAGCGGCCGAAGTAGGCAAGTCGCCGAGGTCGAGCCTGCGCACGACCGCCGAGACACCGCGCCCGCGCGCCTCCTCGGCCGTTCGCTCGGCGCCTTCGGCGTCGGTGTGGTAGGTGATGCCCACGTCGGCGCCGCCACCGGCCAGCGCGACCGCCACGGCCGCGCCGATGCCGGAGTCCGACCCGGTCACCACGGCGCGCAACGGCGCGCCGACACGTTCTTCGGGAAGCGGAGCTGTAGTAGCCATGCTCGCCGCATACCCCGGTCCCGCGGCGTCACACGCCGATCACGAGACGACGGCGTCGACGGCTTTCTTCAGCGCCGAGGGGTGGGCGGGCGACGTGGGCGCCTTCTTCCGCAGCTCGATCATCCGCGCGCCCATCTCTTGCAGCTGCTTACGGCCGAGATGCTCGCGCACCTGCGGGAACCATTCGTTCTCCTCTTCATCGATGTGGTGATCGACGTTCTCGATGAGCACGGTGGTCTTGGCGGTGAAGCGCTCGTCCTCGGGTTTCATGGCGGCCAGCTCCATGACGAGCAGATCGGCCACGTGATGCTCCTCGTAGGACTCGAGGATGTCGGCCTCGCGTTCGGGCTACGTGACTCGTTTGCCGTCATTCCCGTCCCCCAGGCCCCGAAACCGGGCGGCGTTCCGTGGGGCTCACCCGAATCGGTACGGCCTCAGGTACTCCGGCACGATCACCTCCGTCCGCGGGCTCTCCGCGCGCACCGCGGCGATCAGCGCGTCGCGTTGCCGCGCGCTCTTGTCGTCGGTGCGCGGCGGGTTCGCCAGCGGGGACTCGAAATCGTCCCAGTGCACCGGGACCACGGTGCGCGGGTGATCCAGTGCGCGTAGCAGCCGCGTGGCGTAGTCGTGGGTGGCGTTGCTGGAGTTGACCGCGACGACGGCGACGTCGGGCGCGGCGCCGGTGAGGTTGCGTTCGACGAAATCGCTTGCGCCCATGAAGAATACCGATGGTCCGCCGTCGACGCGGAGCAGGAACGCCAGGGTGTCGCCCTCGGGCAGGTCGGCGATGGTGGCGGGACGCGCGGGCGTGCTGGTCCGCACGCCGGGGAAGGTGACCGAGTACTGGCCGGTGCGGCTGTGCAGCGAGCCGACGACCTCCACGGTGTAGCCGCCGAAATCGAGCACCTCGCCGCCTTTCACCACGCTCAACTGCGCGGGCGGCAGGTCGTAGGACTGCGCCACGTGATAGGTCGTGAGGGTGCCGAAAACCCGTGCGCCGCTGCGCGCGGCGATGTGCGGCACGTCGTTGAAGTGATCCCAGTGGGTGTGCGTGACGAACACGTACTTCGGGTTGCCGACGTGCGGGTCGATGGCGGCGGGATCGACCCGCAGCGGGGCGTTCGCCTCGAAGGCGCCCGCGGCGAGGCCCACCGGGAAGCGGGTCAGATACGGGTCGATGAGCAGCGTGTCCCCGCCGATGTCGATGCGCCAACCGGAGACGCCCAGCCAGCGGAATTCCGCGTTCCCCGCGCCGGGTAGGCGAACTGGCTCGCCGGATTCCCGGCCCGAGAGCAGCACGCCCGCGCCCGCCGCGCCGACGGCCGCGACCCCCGCTCCCGCGGCGGCGGTGCGGAACATAGTGCGGCGGTTGATCCGTGGAGATGTCATGGCGACGAGACAAGCAGGCGACACGGGGCCGCGTCCAAGATCGAAAAGCCGTTCGGCCGATAGGCGATCGAATATCAGGCCAGGTCGGAGCTACCGCGGAGGCTGTCCACTGCCAAGCGCGCCGACCCCGCCATGGCCAGGTCGACATCGATGCGACGGGTGCCGAGCTCGTCGCTGCGCGCGAACACCGCCACCGCGTAGCGCCCGCCGTCCGGGTACTCCACCACCCCCGCCTCCATGTGCAGGCCGGGCAGCGTGCCCGTCTTCGAGGCGACCAGCACCTCGTCCGGGAATCCGGCCGCCAGCCGGGTCCAGAACATCTGGCGCCGCAACAGGTCCCGGGTCGCGGCGCAGGCCGCGGGGCTGCCCGCTTCGTCGCGCCAGATCATGCCGAGCAGCCGGGTGATCTCCCGCGCGGTGCTGGAGGTGGTGTGCTCGGGCCGGAACACCCGCATGCTCGCCACCTGTTCGCGCGACAGGCTCGGGAAGGTCGCGGCGAACTCGGCGGCGGTGCGTGCGCCGGCGTCGGCGAACATCGTCTCCAACAGCTGGCGCGGTCCGCCGATCACTCGGGTGGCCGCGAGCCCGAGTTCGGCCGCGAGCAGCCCGGGCGTGTCCGGACCGATCCGGCGCAGCAGCAGATCGGCGGCGGTGTTGTCGCTGACCGACATCGTGAAGTAGGCCAGGTCGCGCAGCGACATCTCCACGTCGTCCGCGCAGCCCGCGGTCCCCCAGCCGCCGAGCCGGTCCGCGGCGCGCACCAGCACGCGTTCGGTCGGATCGAGCTGGCCCGCGTCGACCTGCCTGCCGAACTCCAGGATCAGCAGAATCTTGAAGATCGAGGCGATCACCACCTGATCGTCGGCGCCGATGCCGAGCTCACGGCCGTCGGCCAGGTCGACAGCGTGCAACCGGCCGCGCACCGGCAGCTCGGCAAAGATCTCGCGGATGCGCTCCTCGGGTGACACAACGGCACACGGTAGTCGGCCCGCGCCGGAGTCCTCGATATCCGATCGCATATCGTCGAGCGATGGATCTCGCCCGGCACCTGCGTCATTTTCTGGCGGTGGCCGAGGAGAGGCATTTCGGCAGGGCGGCCGAGGCGCTCGGCATGGCCCAGCCGCCGTTGAGCCAGTCCATTCAGCGGCTCGAACGCGAGCTCGGCGTCGCGCTGTTCGACCGCTCGCGGCGAACCGTGCAGCTCACGACGGCGGGTCAGCTGCTCATCGCGGAGGCGCGGGCCGTGCTGGCGGCCGAGCAGCGGTTGCGCACGGTGGCCCGCAAGGCGGGCGACGGCAGCCTCGGGACGCTGCGAGCGGGCGTCCCGCCGGACACGCCCGCCGCGGTGCTGCACCGACTGCTGCGCGAACTGGCCGAGCAATCCGCCGGGCTCACCGTGGATCTGCACGAACTCACCACCGCCGAACAGCTCCGCCTGCTCGCTACCGCGGAGCTCGACGTCGGGCTGGTGGAACATCCGGTCGACGCGCCCGATCTACAGCACGGACCCAGCGCGGAACTGCCACTCGGTGTGGCGCTGCCCCGCACGTCTCCGCTGGCGCGCCTGCGCGAGGTGGGCCTCGCCGACCTCGCCGGACACGAGCTGATCCTCTTCCCCCGCGCCACCGCGCCGGGCAGGCACGACGAATTGCTCGAGGTGTGCCGCGCGCACGGATTCGTTCCCGATCGGGTCCGGCATGCCCGGAATCCCGAATTCCTGCTCGGGCTGGTCCTTTCGGGCAACGGCGTCGCCCTCACTCGGGAGGAGCCGGCCAGGCGCGAGCCACGGGTGGCCTGGCGTCCCCTCGCCGGACGACCGCTGCGTTTGCGCGTCGGCGCCGTATGGCCGGACACCTCGCCGCACCCGGCGGCGCCACGCTTTGCCCAGGTGGCCGCCGCGGTTCTGACCGAAGGAGCCGCGCCGCTCCCCGCGCCCGCCCCCGAAACTCCGGCCGGGCCGTGGTCGGTCGTCTACACCGTCCACCCGGCGCAGCGCACCGACCCCGTCTCGAATCCGGAGCCCTGAAGGCGGTTTCCGTTCCGACCGATCACGCCGATTTCCCAAGGTATTTCGATGCCGATATTCGGGCGGCGCCGCCGGTGCGCCTGTGCATAGCTGAAAGGCGTTCGCGGACAACAACGCCGCCTACATTGTCGAACTCCGCATCGCATGCCCGCCGCGATGGCAGACGTCGCGAGGCAGACGAACGCGATACCCGGAATGCGTTTTCCCGGTGGAGATTTCGCAAAACGGCCCGTTTCGCACGTTCGGACGTAGGATGAAGACGGCCGATCACGGCCTCTTGGGGACGCATCGGCTGTCTTGCCCGAACGAAACACGTAGGGAAACACGATGAGAGTCAATCAATTCGCCGCTTCCGCCTTGCTCGCGATCGGGGCCATCGGAATATCCGCGGGCACGGCAGACGCCGCGCCCACCGACCCCGCCGCCGAGGTGTCCGTGCGCGGCGTCGACCACGGCATCGGCTACACCACCGGACCGACGTCGGACGGCAGCGGCATCGTCACCACCGTCGACGACGGCGCGTTCAGCCTGGCCGCCGACGCACGAACGGTCAGCCTCACCGACGCCACGGGCCGCATCGTCGCGACCCTGCCGACAGGCTTCACCGCCCAGGGCCAGACCTTCGGCCTGACACCGCGGATCACCGACGCGGGCCGGACGCTCACCCTCACACCTGCGGGCGCACCGGTGGCCGCCACCCAGCACCTGCGTCAACTCGTCGAATACGACGAGACCGTCGCGCGCAAGCAGCACAACGCCGCGGTCGGCGCGCTGATCGGCGCGGGCATCGGCGCGGTGATCGGCTTCTTCCTCGGCGGCGTCGGCGCCTTGGTCACCGTCCCGATCGGCGCGGGCATCGGCGCACTGATCGGCTTCGCCACTCCCTGATCGAGATCCGCCGCCGTCGCCGGATGCCGCTCCGGTGACGGCGCGCGGCGATCGGTAACGCCCGCGGTGCGACGGGCGTGTCCGCCTGCGTCGCAGCACGTTCGAGAGCGGCGCCGGTATCCGTCTGCGCTAGGCTCGCCACCGGGCGCCCACCTGCGCGCGCCCGCTCGGATGGCCCGCCCCAGGAGGCATGTCGCATGGCCGACGCCCGCTTCGCCCGCACCAAACGCATCATGCTGTGGACCGATCTCGGCTTCTTGGCCTACTGGGTCGCGACGGCGCTCGGCGCGGTCAGTGTCGGGACGGATCCCTTTCTGCGGCAATGGAACTGGTCGTTCCTCGGGCTCGATCTCGCCGCCATCGGCATAGGCCTCGCGAGTCTCGCTGTGGCGCGCAGGCAGCCGCCACTGGCCGAGCGGATGATGCTGGTCTCGCTGACCGCGACCGCCGCCGCCGGCCTGATGGCGCTGAACTTCTACGCGGTGCGCTGCGAATTCGATCCCGCATGGTGGATCCCGAACGCCTGGCTGCTCCTCTTCCCTTCCGTCGCCATGACCGTCATCATGGTCACCTCCGCCACTCGCCAGCAACTCCGCGATGCTGGATGATCGCTACCGCTCGTTCCGCGCGCGTAAACACCCCTTGTCGCGATGATCACCACTGATCACGGCGGGTTCGACGAGCTGCGCAACCAAGCTATGTTGGGTACGAATTCTCCTCGGGCACAACACTCTTCGGGCCGTACCCGCAGGCAACAGCAGCAAACGCCGACCGCGACAACCGTGTGACACGACACGGCCGACGCGCCGATTCGTTGTGAGAATCACTAAGTTCGGTGTGTCGTAATCATCGCTATGATCTTGGTTGCGATATGTTCGCCGAGAATTGGTGCCGCCGCCCGCGGCCCTGGGCAGCTACGGAGACGAAGGAGGTGTGCCAGCCTGCCACGACCATTCGCCACGACGGCGATGGCGTGGGTGCGTCTCCAGCGACCCGTCCCGATCGACAACTGTTCACGCGGTGACCGAAGTAGTTCCACCGCGTCGTTCCCACACTGCCAACCAGCCCACCGGTGGCCGCCGCGGACCCTCATCCCACGGTCGTCCATCGGCGATGCCCGATGCCGGAAAGAAAGACCGTGTCCAAAGTCGCGACTCGAATACTGATCCTCGTCTTGAGCATCCTGTCCCTAGGTGTGATGGGCGCGCCGGCGCAAGCCAGCCCCCTGTACCCCGAACCGGATCCGGATCCGTTCTACAGTCCGCCCGCCGAACTGGCCGCGCTGCAACCAGGCGACGTCGTCCGCACCCGCAGGATCGACACCACCCTCTACGGCGGGACCGAAGGCTGGCAGGTTGCCTTCCGCTCCACCAATTCCGGCGGCAAGCCGATCATGGCCATCACCACCGTCTTCCTGCCCGCGGGGGTGAGCAACCCACCGCTGGTCTCCTACCAAGCGCTGATCAATTCGCTCGGCTCCCGGTGCAACCCTTCGCGCTCGCTGTTCAACGGTGAACTGCAGGACGCGGTCGGCGCCATGCTGCCGATCGGCCGCGGCTGGGCCATCTCGATGCCCGACTACTTGGGGCCGACCGTCGCCTACGGCGCCGCCAAGCTCAGCGGGATGATCACGCTGGACAGCGTGAAGGCGGTACAGAAGGTCGCCGAACTCGGCCTCGGCAGTTCGCCGGTCGCGATCGCGGGCTACTCGGGCGGCGGCATGGCCACCGCGTGGGCGGCCGCGCTCCAGCCGACGTACGCCCCCGATCTGAAGCTGACCGCAGCCGTCGCGGGCGGCGTCCCGGCCGACCTCGAGGAGATGGCGCTCGGCCTCGGCTTCGAGCCACATCCGGGCTTCGGCCTCGCCTTCGCCGCGGCGATGGGCCTGGAACGGGAATACCCGGAGCGGCTGCCGATCTCGGATCAGCTCAACGAGAACGGCCTGTGGTTCCGCGAGTTCACCCACGACGCGTGCCGCCGCTTCCTGTTGTTCCACGGCGCCTTCCGCAGCGCGGAGCAGATGGCCGCGTCCAAGAGCCTGATGGACAGCCCCGAGGCGCGAGAAGTGCTGCACGAGAACAGCCTTCGCCTGTTCCCCGGCGTGCCGACGGTGCCGACCTACCTGTGGCAGGGTCGCTACGACACGCTGACGCCGTTCAACTCGCTGGCCGAGACCGCCGACCGGTACTGCAAGGCGGGTGCTCCGGTGAAACTGGTGCCCTACGATATCGCCGAGCACATGACCGCGGCGGTCGCCGGTTTCACCGACGCGTGGGACTATGTCGAGTCCCGCTTCCGCGGCGACCCGGTGCCCACCAGCTGCTGATCGACCGAACCCGAAGGGACGCCCCGCCTTGCGGCCGGGCGTCCCTTTCGTCTTTTCCGAGTGTCGCACCGGGCGTCAGAGCGAACCGCCGCCGCCGATCATCCACGGGTTGAACGTGCACGGCACGTCGACGGACGCCTGCGGGTCCAAGGCACGCAGCGCGATCGCGGCGGCGCGTGGCGAGTACATGAGCGTCAGGTGATCGGACATGTCCTGCTCGCAGCCGTCCTGCAGCGTGATGTTCTGCACGGGGGCGTCCGGACCGGGCTGCAGGAACGTCCATTCGAACGGGTTCGAGATCTGGTCGTGCCTGGTGCCGACCGCGGTGTACTCGACGCCGGGCACGGTGTCGCCGTCCGCGTTCAGCCTGGCGTAGAACTCCGAGCCGACGACCTGCTGGATGTTGGCCTGGCCGATCAGCGGCCGGTAGAAGCCGAGGATGTTGATGCCCAGGTTGGTGATGAGCCGCCCCAGGGTCGCCATGCCCATCAGCGAGGTGCCGTGGTTGGTGCCGCCGAAGGAGACGAGCTTGCCGACCTTGCCCGCACCGCCTTCGAATTTCAGGTACTGGCTGGAGACCGGGCCGCCCTGCGAGTGCGCGACCAGGTCGACCTGCTCGGCGCCGGTGGCGGCCAGCACGGTGTCGACGTACTCGCTCAGCTGACGGGCCGAATCCTCCATCGGACCGACACCGTAGCGGCCGGGCAGGAGCGGTCCGAGGCCGCCGCCCTCCAGCACGCCGACGCGGCCGAAGTTGAAGGTGAAGACGCAGTATCCCGCGCGCGCGAGCCGCGGCGAGAAGTACGCGAAAGTGTCGTAGGCGTTGAGCCAGGTGCCGTGCACCAGCACCACCGGACGCGGATGTTCCGCGCTGGGACGACAATTCGGCTGATTCGCGCCGGGGGGCGCCGCATCGGGATGGGACAGTCCGTTGACGAACGCCGCGAGGTAGGCCGACACCTCGGGCCCCTCGCCTGCCACCCGGGTCGCCTGGCTGCGCCCGGCCGAGCCCGAGCCGCTACCGGTGTCCACGATGGGCTGCACCTGCCTGCCGTCCGGCGCGGGCAGCAGCCCCGCACCGACCAGATCCGCGAGCTGTTGTTCGGTCGAGGCGGGCTCGGGCGCGGCCGACGCGGGACCGACGACGTGGGTCGTGCCGAGCACCGTCACACCCGCGACGATCGTCGCCGCGAGCACGCCGCGTAGTCGTTCGGTGGGTCTGTGCCTGGCTCGGGCCAGAGAGACAACCCGCATGAATCACGCTCCAAAACTAGCGATGAAAGTTTCCGATTCACCGTAAGGGCGATAAACTAGCAGTGCAAGTTTTTGTCTCCTGCGACAATGCTGCGACAGGACAAGGAGGCAAACTCGTGGCCCGACCCCGCCACCCGCTGCTCACGCGCGCGCGCATCGTGGCCACCGCGCTGGCACTACTCGACGCCGAGGGCATGGCGGCGGTGTCTACCAGGCGAATCGCCGCCGAGCTCGGCGTACAAGGCCCCTCGCTCTACAACCACGTGGGCACCAAGGACGAACTCATCGATGCGGTTGCCGACGCGGTGCTCGGCGAGGTCGACACCGGCATGTTCGCCGCGCTCGGCGTGGAGAATCCGGATTGGCGTACGGCGCTGTGGGATTGGGCCCACTCGTACCGCGCCGCCATGGCCGCCCATCCGAACATCGTCCCGGCGCTGGCGGGCGGGCCGGGACACCGCCCCAATGCGCTGCGGATCGCCGACGCGGTGTTCGGCGGCCTCGTCGCGGCCGGCTGGCCGCGCCGCGAGGCGACCACCGTCGGCGCGCTGATGCGCTACTTCGTCACCGGCTCCGCGCTCGCCTCGTTCGCCGCGGGGTTCCCGGCCGACGCCACCGTCTACGGCGGCGACTATCCGCACCTGAGCGAGGCCCACCTGCTCGCCGACCGGCAACACCGCATCGACGAGGATGCCTTCGAGGTCGGGCTCCGAGCCCTGCTGGACGGACTCACCGACCGCTACCGCGCCGTCCGCGCCGCACAGCCCGATCGCCACTGATTCGCCACCGCGCGCGGGGTATGCGTCCGGCGACGGCGAAGCGAGTCCGAATTGTCCGGATAGGGTGGAGCCGTGAACGTAGAGGTAACACCCTTGCCGGGTATTGGTGTACGCAAAGACTTTCCCTTGAAGAACAACCGGCGCGTCGGCGTGATCGACCACCGCGACGGCACTTTGGACCTGATCATCGGCAAGCCCGACAACCCCGACGTCACCGACCAGATAGCGCTCACCCAGCGCGAAGCGGCATTGCTCGCCACCCTGCTCGGCGCGCCGCAACTGGAGGCGCAATTGCAGGAGGAGCACCGCGAATTCGACGGTGTCACCACCCGCCAGCTCACCGTGCGCGGCGGATCCCCTTACGACGGCAGGCCACTCGGCGACACCCAGATGCGTACTCGCACGAAGACGTCCATCGTCGCGGTCGTGCGCGCCGGGCACGCGATCGCCTCGCCCGGACCGGATTTCGTGTTCAACGCCTTCGACGTCCTGATCGTCGTCGGCACCGCGGACGGCCTAACCGCCGCCGCCGGTATCCTCACGGACGGCTGAGGCATGGTGGCACACGAAACCGCGCTCGCGTTGATTCAGCTGGGCGCGGTCTTTTTCGGTCTCGGTCTGCTCGGGCGCGTCGCCGCCCGCATCGGCATGTCGCCGATTCCCTTCTATCTGGTCGGCGGCCTGCTGTTCGGCACCGGCGGTCTCGTCGAACTCGACCACGTCGATTCGTTCATTCACCTGGCCAGCGAGATCGGCGTCGTCCTGCTCCTGCTGCTGCTCGGCCTGGAGTACAGCGCCGCCGAGCTCGTCACGGGCATGCGCCGATCCTGGGCCGCCGGTGTGATGGACCTCGCGCTCAACGCCACCCCCGGCGTCCTGGTCGCCCTCTTCCTCGGCTGGGGCCTCGCCGGCGCCATCGCGATGGCGGGCGTCACCTACATCTCCTCCTCGGGCATCGTCG
This sequence comes from Nocardia sp. bgisy134, assembly GCF_965341865.1. Classification (GTDB taxonomy): domain Bacteria; phylum Actinomycetota; class Actinomycetes; order Mycobacteriales; family Mycobacteriaceae; genus Nocardia. Next base: position 138,787 of record NZ_CBDQZP010000011.1, on the reverse strand, counting down.
CCAAGGTGCTCAACGATCTCGGCAGGCTGGGCAACCGGGAGACGCCGACGATCCTGTCCATCCTGGTGTTCGAGGATCTGGTGATGGCGGGCTATCTGCCGGTGCTGACGGCGGTGCTGGCGGGCGCCGGATTCGTGGCCGGTCTCACCACGCTGGGGATCGCGCTGCTCGCCGTCACCGTGGTGCTCGTGGTCGCGCTGCGCTACGGACGATACGTCTCGATGATCGTGGACAGCGACGATCGCGAGATCTTCCTGCTCAAGCTGCTCGGTTCCGCCCTGCTGGTCGCCGGACTCGCCTCCGCGCTTCAGGTCTCGGCGGCGGTGGGGGCGTTCCTGCTCGGCATCGCGATCTCGGATTCGACGGCGCACAACGCCACCAAGATCCTGGAGCCACTGCGTGATCTGTTCGCCGCGCTGTTCTTCGTGCTGTTCGGGCTGAGCACCGATCCGGCGACCATCCCGCCGGTGCTCGGCTGGGCCTGCCTGCTCGCCGCGGTCACCACGGCCACCAAGGTCGCCACCGGCTGGTGGGCCGCCAAACGTGCGGGGAGCTCGCGCTACGGCCGGGCGCGCGCGGGCACCGCACTGGTCGCGCACGGCGAGTTCTCCATCGTCATCGCGGGATTGGCGGTCACCGCGGGCGCGGTGCCGACCGAGTTCGCGGCGCTGGCCACCACATATGTGCTGCTCATGGCCGTGCTCGGTCCGATCGCGGCGCGCGTGGTCGAGCCCGTCCTGGTGTGGCGCGACCGCCGAGCGGCCCGTCCCGCCTGACCGGCGCTCGCCCGCGCACCACCCGGCTCCGACACCCGGCCCCTCAGCGCAGCGGGGCCGTTTGGGTGTTCGATCGGCCCACGTACTCGTCGTTGAGCAGGTGATAGGCCTGCCCGAGATCGGTCAGCGCACGCCGCCAACGGGATTCGGCCTCGCCGCCCACGGGGCTGCGGCTGAGTTCGAGCAGCGCGGCGGTGGCGTCGGCCGACCGGACCGCGGCGGCGAGCAGCGCAGGCGCGGGCTCGGCGGTGGCGTCGGCGGCCATCGCGTCGATGCGGTCGTGCAATTCGACGGCGTCGGCGCACATTCGCTCGGCCGCGTCCTCGTGTGCGGTGTTCACCTGACCCGATTCACCACCGACCACGTGTTGCAGGAGACCGACCAACAGCGCGCGCTCGGCGGTGACATCCCGCGGCCCGTCGAAGGGCGGGTCCAGGTTGTTGTCCGGGTCGACGTGCAGTATCGCCAAGACGGCCCGCAACTGCGCGATGGTCACCACTTTCTCGGTCCCTCCCTGCCCTGCGCCGGGCTCCCGATATGTTCGCCCGCCTCGGATTTCCCCGTCACCGCCCATCCCTTCCTAGTCGGCCGCGCGGCGCGCGAAACTCCGTCGCCACCGGGCCGGGGATAGTGTTTGCCAGATCTTCACTGAACGAGGGTCAAACTATCCAAAACATCGGCGGATGTCTCGGGAATCGACATCTACGACGGGTCGCTACGGGGTGGCGGACCCGCGCCCACGGCGCGTCGCGATCTTGCTCGCGCACTGCCGATCGCGAATAGGATTGCCGGAGAAGCGCGCTCACGATCCGTGCGGCCGCGGGGAACGTGGGAGACGACAATGACCGGACCGCGACGGCCGACCGCCGCCTTGCGCCGGCTCGCCGCACTCGCGGTAGTGGTATTGACAACCGGTGGCTGCGCGACCTTGCTCGGTGAGCCCGCGCCGCCGCCCTCGGCCGACGAGATCGCGGCCGCCACAGCCGAATTGACCGATTTGCCGTCTTCCGAGGTGGCCGAGCGGCAGCTCACGGCCGTCGTCGACCAGATCGCGGCGGCCGCCTCGGCGATCGCTCCCGCACTGCGCTGGAGCCGAACCGAGGACCGCGCGCTCGGCCCCTGCTACGGACCATACGAACACACCGGCGGCAGGCGCGTCGTCCTGCCGCACTACCGAGCCGACGGTTCGCTGCCCAACGGGGCGTGGCCCGGGTTCCAGGAGACGGCCCGCGCGCTGGCCGCGTCCGTCGGCGCGACGGACATGCTGCCCGGCGCAGACTCGTCGCCGGACCGGTACGTCACCTTCGAGGGCTGGGACGGCGCGAAGTGGGACAGCAACACCGAGCTGTCGATCTACGCCGACGCGCGGTCGATGACGATCGCCGCGACCGTGGGCTGCCGGGTGCCCGACGGCCACTCGGCAGGCGGGTGAGGGTGATCAGGCCGCCAGGTGCGCGCTCTCCTCGCCGAGCGCCCGTTCGCGCAGCGTCTTCAGCGTCTTGGCGAGAATGCGCGAGATCTGCATCTGTGACACCCCGAGTCGCTCCGCGATCTGCGTCTGAGTCTTGTTCTCGAAGAACCGCATCACCAGCACCTGCCGCTCCCGCTCCGGCAGGTCGGCGATGAGCGGACGCACCGCCATCGCGTCCTCCAGCAGCCGGTAGCAGGGTTCCTCGGCGCCGAGCACGTCCACGGCGGCCCGCGCGGAACCGTCGTCGTCGCCGTCGCGGTACGCCGCGTCCAGCGAGCTCGACTGATAGCCGTTGCTCGCTACCAGCGCCTGGGTGATCTCGCTCAGCTCCACGTCCAGCTCGGCCCCGAGTTCGCGCGCGGTGGGCATACGGCCGAGCCGCTGCGCCAAGACGTCGGTCGCGGGCCCGATCGATTGCTGAATCTCCTTGAGCCGCCGCGGAACCCGCACCGACCAGGTGCGGTCGCGGAAATGCCGCCGCACCTCCCCCATCACGGTCGGCACCGCGAACGACAGGAACGAGCTGCCGCGGGAGACGTCGAAGCGGTCCACGGCCTGCACCAACCCGAGCCGGGCGATTTGGTGCAGGTCGTCGAACGCCTCGCCGCGGCCTGCGAAACGACGCGCGATGTGTTCGGCCAGCGGCAGGCACATCCGCACGATGTCCTCCCGCACCCGCTGCCGGTTCGGGTCGTTCTCGTCCAGGCTCGCCAGCTTCTCGAACCACGGCTCGACGTTGTCGTAGGTGTCCGTCCGGGCGATGTCGTCGTCCGCGGCGCGCACCGTCGATTCCTGTTTCATCCGATGTACCTCGTTTCCAACCGAATTCGACTACTGATCGGGTACCCGCCTCTCCGTTATCGAAACGTGATGGCGCACAATCGCCGATCACCTGCGCCGACGATCTCCCGCCACGGCATCAGAGGATGGGCCGCCCGCCGGTCACCGCGAGCCGCGCACCGGAGATGTAGCTGCTCAACTCCTCCTCATGAATTCCTGCGCTTTGGCTTTCACACCCTGGGCGATGAGGTGCATGGCATCGGGATCGCCGCGCAGCACGGCTTCGGCGGTGTCCTTCAACTGCTCCCAGGTTGCGTGCGGCGGGATGGGCGGCATCTCGGGATCGCATTTCACGTCGAGCAGCACCGGGCCGTCGGCGCTCAACGCGCGGTCCCAGGCGGGTCCGAGCTCGTCGGCGGAGTCGACCGTGATCGCGGCGAGCCCCATGACCCGGGCGACGTCCGCGTAGGACACATCGGGAAGCGACTGGGATTCCTCGAATTTCGGCGCGCCGCCCATCGCGCGCAGCTCCCAGGTCACCTGATTGAGATCGTTGTTGTGGAATACGCAGACCACCAGCCGCGGATCCGACCACCGGTGCCGGTAACGAGCGATGGTGAGCAGTTCGGCGAGCCCGTTCATCTGCATGGCGCCGTCGCCGACCAGCGCGATCGCGGGTCTGCCCGGATGGGCGAACTTGGCGCCGATGGCGTACGGGACACCCGGCCCCATCGTCGCCAGCGTGCCGGAGAGCGAACCGCGCATCTGGCCGCGGAAGCGCAGGCACCGGGCGTACCAGTTGGTAGAAGAGCCCGAATCAGCGGTGACGATGGCGTTGTCGGGAATGCGCTCGGACAGCTCCCAGACCACCCGCATCGGATTCAGTGGCCGCGCGTCCAGCATGGACTGCCGTTCCAGCGTCTCCCACCAGCGGGCCACGTTCTTCTCCACCGTCTCCCGCCACGACCGATCGGTCTTGCGCTGAACCAGCGGAATCAGCTCGGCCAGTGTGGATTTGGCGTCCCCGACCAGATTGACCTCGGTCGGGTACCGCATCCCGATCATGGTGCCGTCGATATCGATCTGCACCGCCCGTGCCTGACCGAACTCGGGCAGGAACTGCGAGTACGGGAAGTTGGAGCCGACGATGAGCAGGGTGTCGCAGTCGCGCATCAGCTCGTAGCTCGGCTTGCTGCCGAGCAGGCCGATCGGCCCGGTGACGAAGGGAAGATCGTCCGGAAGCACATCCTTGCCCAGCAATGCCTTCGCCACGCCTGCCCCCGTGCGGTCGGCAATCTCGAGCACTTCCTCGGCGGCCGAGCGAGCGCCCTGGCCGATCAGGATTGCGACGCGCGAACCGGCGTCCAGTATCTCCGCGGCGCGGCGGATCTGGTCCCGCGCGGGAATCACCTGTGCGGGCGGCACCGCACCCGGCGGGCTGGACGGCACCTGTTTGAACGCGTGCCCGGGTGGCTCGTACTCCTCCTCCTGTAGATCGGAGGGAATGATCACCGCCGTGGGCGCGCGCCGCGAAATGGCAACGCGGAATGCGCGATCGAGCGCGTTGGGCAACTGACTGGCGACGTTCACCTCGACCACGTAGTCGGCGACGTCCTGAAACAGGTTCTGTAGGTTCACTTCCTGCTGGTAGCTGCCGCCCATCGCGCTGCGCGCGGTCTGCCCGACGATCGCCACCACCGGCACGTGATCGAGTTTCGCGTCGTAGAGGCCGTTCAGCAGATGGATCGCGCCCGGCCCCGAGGTCGCGGTGCAGACGCCCGCGTTGCCGCTGAATTTGGCGTAGCCGGTGGCCTCGAACGCCGACATCTCCTCGTGCCTGGCCTGGATGAAGGCGGGATCGTCGTCGGCCCGCCCGAAAGCGGCGACCAAGCCGTTGATGCCGTCACCTGGATAGCCGAAGACCTGCTCGACACCCCATTCTCGCAGTCGCCGCACGACGTAGTCGCCGACCTGTTGGGCCATGGTTCCTCCCTGTCCGTGCGTCACTGGGCTGCCCGGCCTCCTAAGCGGTGGCGCGGCGATGTTTTCGGTGGCTGGTATCGCATAGGGGGTAGTTCTTCGAACGGCGGCACAGGCAGATCGCGACTTGGAAGCGGTCACAGCGGATGGTCTTCCCGTCGGCAGTCACGAGTTCGACCGGCCCCTCGACGAGGGCGGGACCGTCGGCGGTGAAAGTGACTCGCCTCGGCTCATTTTCGGATGCGGTCGGCACGGATCACCACCAGATCTTCCCTGTCCTGCCCCGGTTCGATGAGCCCGACCGAGGCGAGCCAATCGGCGCGCCCGCGCAACACGGGTCCAAACGGCACGGTGTGACGGGCCACGATCGCGGCTTTCAAGCCTGCGTCCCGCAATTGACACAGCGTGCTGTCCGGATCGGACAGCATCGAGTGCACGACCAGCGCCGCGCCGCGCGGATTCAGCAGACCCGGCATCATCCGGCACAGCCGGTCGAGGGCGTTGCGACCGTGCTCGCCCGCATCCCAGGCCCGCGCCGCACCGCGGCGCTCCCGCTGCGGCGCGGGGACGTAGGGCGGATTGGCCAGCACGAGATCGAAGCGGCGTCCACCCAGCACCGACGCGAAGTCGCCCCGGATCACCTCCGCCCCTATCCCCCGCACACGGCAGTTCAACCACGCGGATACCGCGGCGGAGCGCGAGATGTCCACGGCGGTGACCGCCGCGGCTCCGCTACGCACAGCGGCGATCGCCAGCGCCCCGCTGCCCGTGCACACGTCGAGCACGTGCCCACCGCGCGGGACGCCCGCTTCGCTCAGCGCCCTGGCCAGCAGCCAGGTGTCCGATTGCGGGCGGTACACCCAGGGCGGTCGAATCAACATCACGTACAGCGGGTAGCCGGATCGCGCCGACCTAATCGGCCCGCGTCGCCGAAACCCGCTCACTGTCGCGCAGCGAACTGCGCCCCGCCTCCCAACAGTCGAGCACATGATCGGCGAACTGGTCCTCCAGCAGGTTCGTCGCCTGGATGCCGAACACCACCGATTCGGTCAACGCGGGCTCCTGGGCGAGCAGATCGCCGATCACGTCGCGGCGCATGACCTGTTCGTGCACCGCGTCGGCTTCCACGTGCTCGCGGTAGAACAGGGTGCACGCCGGGTCGGCGTCGAGGCGGCGCAGTGCCTGCACCATCCGCTGCGCGCCCGGCGGCGAGCTGATCTCCACGGTCGCGAAATGCCCGACCAAGGCCCCGCGCAGGGACCGGTGCAGACCGAACAACGAGATCGTGTCCATCAGTGCGAACATCGGCGCGGGGATGACGTTCAGGTAGTGCAGATAGTCCGGATTCAGGCCCGCCGCGGCCATCAGGTCCGCGTACAGCCGGGCGTGTACCCGTTCGCCGCGCCCGCCGCCGAACTCGTCGAACTCGACCGCGACCAGCGACGCTTTCGCCTGGCCGCGCAGGCGGGGAATCGCCCAGGCGTACGGGTCCGCCTCCTTGTGGTGATAGAGCGAGCGGTGTACCAGGTACTCCCGCATCTGCCACCATTCGCCGCGATCGAGCAGGAACTGGCTGGGCCCGCGCGCTTCCACCGGCGTGACGAGCAGCTGTTCGAGTTCTGCTTCGAGATCCGTCCCGCCGGGGACCGCGTCGCGCAGCGCGTTCAGGAGTCGCTGTTCCATCGCCGCACGCAACGCCAGCAGGGCCGTATCCCACTCCCAGCCGGGATCGACCTCCGCGAAACCGTAGTAGTGCAGCTCGTAGCAGGTGTGCAGCGCGAGGAGCAGATCCTCGCCGAACGGATCGACCGGCCCCGGCCGCGGTGCGGCCCGCCCCGGCGCACCGCGCAGTAGATCGACCACCGCCGCGGACAGATCACCGCGCGGGTCGGGCAGAGGGAGGGCTTCCGGGGCCACGATCGCTGTCATGCTGGTCGCTTACCCGGCTCGGGCGGCGGTTATCGCCCAGTAGTGACGCTGCCTGGACCCTTCAGACATCACGAGACGCAGCGGTTGTCACGAGACGCAGCGCAGCCGCTCGGCGGCGACTTCGGCGATCGTCGTGGCGGCCCGCACGGCCGCGCCACGCGTCTGCCACGCACGCCAGCGGCCGGTGTCCAGGTCGCGCGCCCGTGCCAGCAGGGCGGGCCAGTCGTCGAGATCCGGCCAGCCGTCCACCGTGATCGCCATCCCGGCCGAGGCGAGCGTGTGCGCAATGGCTTCCTGTTCGCCGAACGGGCGCGGCGCGGGCACCACGACGGCGGGTTTGGCGGCGGCGGCGACATCGGCGACCGCGCCCTGCCCCGCGTGCGTCACGATAACGTCGGCCCGGCACAGCTCCGGCCACGGATCGTCCACCAGATCACCCAATCCGACACTGCGCCAATGGTATTCGTGGTGCCGCAGGGCGCAGGCGCGCACCTTCGCCGCGGTGAACGCCCCGCCGCACGCACCGCCGACGACCAGCACGGTCGGCCGCCCGTCGGGTGGCGGGAACGCCGGGGGGCGGCCGTCGAATCGGGTGATGCCGCCGACGTAGCGGGTCTTGTCCGCGTAGGGGCGCAGCCACAGCGGATCGTAGAGATCGCGCGTCCACCCGGCGATCAACCGGTCGGCGACGCGGTACATCAGCTGGTGGGCGGGATCACCGCGGGCGCCGGGCAGCGCCATGCAGACGACAGGCACGCCGTGCAGCCGGGCCAGCAGCGCGACCTCGACGGACGCGTCCACCACCACCGCATCCGGCCGGGTGTCGGCGAGCCACGCCGCGATCGTCGCCATCCGCTCGACGAGCCCCCGGTCGTGGCGGGGTGCCCAGTGCAGAACCCCGGCGGCAGTGGGGTCGGCGGTCACCGCGGCGGGGTTGTCGGCGGGCAGGTGGACGACGTCGTCGAAGACCTCGTCGCCGGACACGGTCAGCGCGGACAGCGCGGTCACCGGCTGGGCGAGGCAGGCGCGGATACGGCGAGCGCGGAGCAGATGACCCGAGCCGTGATGGTGGATGTAGTAGCCGATCACGTGGCCCTCCACTGTCCGGTGGGCCACGCGCCGGTTTCCGTTGTGGCCATCGGACCTCCCGGCGGAACTGCTGTTACCTGCGATGATGCGGATCTACCCGGCTGCGGGCGGGACAAACCTAGATCACGTTCGCCCCCGCTGACCTCGGCGCTTCGTTTGCCGAAAGCGGACGAGGGTAGGCGGTCGGTGGTCCACCAGCGACACCACCGAGCCGAGGAGGCAGCGATGCAGATCGGATACAAGCTGGCGGCAGAGGGATTCGGCCCCGCCGAGCTGATCCGCCAGGCCGTGCAGGCCGAGCGCGCCGGCTTCGATTTCGTCGAGATCAGCGACCACTTCCACCCCTGGCTCGACAATCAGGGCCACTCCCCGTTCGCCTGGACGGTGCTCGGCGCCATCGCGGCGCGGACCGACCGCATCGGCATGGCCACCGGCGTGACCTGTCCGATCCTGCGTTACCACCCGGCGATCGTGGCGCAGGCCGCCGCCACCATGGCGCTGGTGTCCGACGGACGCTTCACCCTCGGCGTCGGTTCGGGCGAACGGCTCAACGAGCACATCGTCGGCCTGGAGTTCCCCGACTCGGTGCGGGTGCGCCACGACATGCTGCGCGAGGCGCTCGACATCATCCGGCTGCTCTGGAGCGGCGGCTATCGGTCCTACGAGGGCCAGTACCTGCATCTCTCGGACGCGCGGATCTTCGATCTGCCCGACGAGCCGCCGCGGATCGCGGTCGCGGCGGGCGGCTCGTCGTCCGCCAAGCTCGCGGCCGAACTCGGCGACGGCCTTTTCGCGACCACCGCCGACCCCGGGATCGTCCGGCACTACCGCGAGAACGGCGGCACGGGGCCGCGCTACGCCGAGGTGCCGCTGGCCTGGGCCCCCGACGAGCACACCGGCGCGCAGGCCGCGCTGGAGACGACCCGCTGGGCGCTGTCCGGCTGGAAGGTCATGAGCGAACTACCCAATCCGGTCAACTTCGCCGCCGCCAGCGCCACCGTGCGCGAAGAGGACATTCGCGACCACTTCACCTGCGGCTCCGATCCGGAGCGCTACGTCGAAGCCGTCCGTGCCTACACCGACGCCGGATTCGACCATCTCGTCCTCCAGAACGCCGGACCGGACCCGGACGGCTTCCTCGAGTTCTATCGCGACGAACTCGACGAGAAGCTGCGCCGCTCGCTCACCCCCGCCGCTAGTCCGAGCTGAGCGCCGAGCGCCTCGCGGTTGCGCGCGCCCGCCGCCGTGCCTCCTGCATCTCGGCGAGCTCCTGTTCGAGCGCCTCGGCGATGCGGAACTGGCCGGTGTCGTAGATGCCCGACGAGCGAACCACCTCGTGGAGGGCGCCGTCCGGATCCGGCGGCGCCGCGTTGCGCTCCTTCGCGCTCGCCTTCTCCTTGACCGGGCGCGCCGCGGTCGGCTTGTCGATCTCGATCGGCTTGGTCGGCGGCGGCGGAGTCTGCCGGACGACCACCTTGGCGGCCACCGGCTCCGGCGTCCGCGCCGGGGTGGGCTCGGCCACCGGCTTGGTCACCTTCGCTGCCGCGGCGGGCTTTTCGACCTTCTTCGGCTCGGGCTTCTTCGGGGTCAGGGCCGGGGCTGCCACCCCGTTGACCGATACCTTCCCGTTGCCGCTCGCGGCCCGCGGGGCTTCGGCGAAGGCGTCCTCGACATCGGGCACGATCTGCTCGACGTCGACCTCGGGCTGCGCGTACTGCTCCTCGACGATCTCCCGCTCGGCGACGTGCACCACGGGAGCACCCGCTGCCGCGGCCGCCGCAGCCGCCCGCAGATTGACGACCGCGGGCAAGCTGCGCCGAATCTGCTCGGCCGGATCGGGCAGTTCGCGGACCTGTTCGGTGGCCCGATGGATGGCGAGGCCGTACCGCGCGCTGGCGGCGTCGTGAATCAGCAGAGCCACACCGATCATCACCGGGGCGATCGCGTGCACGGCCACCTCGTACCACTGGCCGCCCCGCAGGTACGGGTAGGTGTTGAGACCGACGGTCAGTGTCAGCAGCGCCATCTCGGCGGCGGCGACCTGACGCCGGTTGTCGATGACGCCCCACTCGGCCACCTTGTTGGTGCCGATCATGATGATGATCAGACAGACGCTGATCATCCCTTCCAGCAGATAACTGAACCAGTAGAGCGGATCCTTCGCTCCGCCCGGCGCGATATTGTGCTGCACGTTGACCGCGGACCACAGCATGCCCGCACCGACCACACCGGCCAGCGCGCGCAGCGACCAGGCGCGGTGTCGGTACAGCGAGGCGAGCTTCGCGTGCGGACTGGATTCGCGCCGCTGCGCGGCAATCGCCTTGCGGGCGAGCAACAGATCTCGCATATCGGCCTTCGCGATTTCCTCCGCCGTGTGCCTGGCGCGGTCGGAGGCGACCGCGGCGGCCTGTACCTCTTTCCACCGCTGTCCACGGTCCTGTTCGCGAATTCGCTCGGCGAGGTCGCGTTCGGCGTGTAGTTCGTCTTCGGACAACGCCTCGGTCAGAGCCGGGTCGAACTGATAGGCAAGCCGTCCGCGGGCCTTTTCGACCCGTCGCGCCAGCTGCGTGACCTCGTCCTCGATGGGGTGCTCTATGGTCAAATCGACCTCCGACCGTGGAGATCCGATGGCAGGCAAGTGATCACGAGTGTGAACAACACCCCACATTCATAGTCGATGCGTCGTTGCCAGCAAAACTATAGATTTGCCGCGTCGCGAATCCAGTCGGCGCGCCGGGTCCGACACGACGGGGATAAGGATGTCCCATCGAATCATGGACGGCGCGTTCGCGCTCGCGCTGACGCGGAACCGCCACCGAGATGTCCGCGGGCGCGCGGTCCACGAAGATCGACCGCTCTGCCGAGATCAGTTCTCCAGCAGCGTCGCACCCACCGCTTGCACGCCGCCGAGGACCTCGTCGACGCGACGCAGCGTATCGGCGTGCAGGCCGATGTTCGCCGCGAACAGATTGTCCTCGATATGGGAGGGAGTGCGGCTGCCCGGAATCGGGACCACGTGCGGATCCTGGTGCAGCAGCCAGGCGAGCGCCAACTGACTCCGGCTGATGCCGAGCTCGGTCGCGATCGCGTGCAGCGCGGCGTAGGAATCGTTGTTCGCGGCGAGATTGGCCGCGTCGAACCGGGGCAGATTGGCGCGGAAATCGTCGTCGCCGACACGATCCACCGTGCCGGTGAGGAATCCGGCGCCCAACGGGCTCCACGCGACCACACCGACACCCAATTCCCGTGCGGTCGCGAGCAATTCGGGATCGACCGGACGCCACATGGACCATTCCGCCTGCACCGCCTGGACCGGATGCGCGGCGTGCGCGCGGCGCAACTGCTCGGCGGTGACGTTGGACAGGCCGAGATAGCGCACGAGGCCGTCGGCCACCAGCTCACCGACCGCGCCCGCGGTGTCCTCGATCGGCACCTCGGGATCGGGGAAGTGCGGGTAGTACAGGTCGATCACGTCGGTGCCGAGATTGCGCAAGCTCTGCTCGGCGTAGCCGCGCACGTAGCGTGGCTCGGCGTTGACGGCCAGCTCGCCGAACGCGAAGCCGACCGGAAATTTGTGCGCCGCGGCGCCTTCGGGGATGCGGAAGCCGAACTTGGTGGCGACGGTGACCTCGTCGCGGCGGCCGCGGAGCGCGCGACCGATCAGTTGTTCGTTGTGGCCGTCGGCGCCGTAGCCGTCGCTGGTGTCGACGAGCGTGGCGCCCTGGTCGAAGGCGTGCCGGAGCGCGGTGCGGCCGCGGTCGTCGTCGACGGCTCCGTACATGCCCGGCGAGAGCACCATTGCGCCGAAACCGACTGCGGATACCGGGATTTCGCCGAGGTGGCGCACGGGGATCTTGGTCATGACACCACTCTCGCCGACGACGCACCGCGCCGTCCAAGTCATGTTGGTATAACCAACCGTTATGGACGTCGATCTGCGGGACCTGCGCTACCTCGTCGTGGTGGCGGAGGAGGCCAACTTCACCAGGGCCGCGGCACGCGTCTTCGTCTCGCAACCCGCGCTGTCCAAGCAGATCCGGGCACTGGAACGCCGCCTCGGCTTCGACCTCTTCGACCGCACGCCGCGCGGCGTCACGCTCACCGCGCAGGGCGCCGAACTCCTGCCTGCCGCGCGCGAGATCCTCGAACGATGGGACCGCGCCTACCCGCGCGCCCAGGCGATCGGCCGCCCGCGGACCCTCGTGGTCGGCATGCAGACTGCGGTGGGACGGGACTTGCAGCGCCGCGCGATCACCCGGTTCCGCGCGACCGCGCCGGACTGGACCGTCTCGCTGCGCCTGGTCGGCTGGTCGGATCCGACGGCCGGGCTCGCCGACGCCTCCAGTGATGTCGGCATCGTCTGGCTGCCCATCCCGCTCGACGGGCTGAGCACCCGAATCCTGCGTCGCGAATCCCGCGGCGTGATGCTGCCCGAGGGTCACCCCCTCGCCGACCTCGCCACGATCGCGTTCACCGATCTGCTCGACGAACCGTTCGTCGCGCTGCCGAGCGCAGCCGGGTCGCTGCGCGATCACTGGCTGGCGATCGAGGCACGCGGCGGGCATCCGGTCCGCATCGGCGCCGAAACCACCGGGGCGGACGAGACGTTCGAGGCCATCGCCTCGGGGCTCGGCGTCGCCTTGGTGGCGGCGGGCAACGCCGACCTGTATCGACGGCCCGGCCTGGTGTATCGCCCGGTGGACGGTCTCGATCCGGCCGAGCTGGCCGTCGCGTGGCGCCGCGACGACACGCGACCGGCCACCGCTCTGTTCGTCGACTGCCTCACCGAGCACTGAGACGGTGCGGCACGCCGCGCGGAGATAGCCGAGTGGTTACTCGATAGCCAGTACGGTGTGCCTGAACGTGTGCGACGGACCACCGACGAGTCACGGAGGTACACCATGGCGCGGCGAGCGCTCGGCAGGCCCGCGATCGTGCTTGCGGCGGTCGCCGCGGCGACGGTCGGCACGCTCGTCCCCGGCACTGCGCACGCCCAGAACACCGATCCGATCACGGCGAACCACGTCTTGTTCGCGCACCCGGTGGCGGCGGGCGGTTCGCGCATAGTGGATTACACCGTCGTGGACGACCGGCACCTGACGCTGAGCGTGTACTCCGCGGCCATGGACAAGCCGGTCACCATCACCGTGCAGCGACCGGCCGACACGTCCGTACCGCGCCCGACGCTGTATCTGCTCTCCGGCGCGGACGGCGGCGAGGGCACCGCGAACTGGGATCACCGCACACCGCAGGCGCTGGAATTCCTCGGCACCAAGGACGTCAACGTCGTGCAGCCCATCGGTGGCGCGTGGAGCTACTACGCCGATTGGCGGGAGCCGGATCCGAAGCTCGGTGTGAACAAATGGCAGACCTTCTTCACCCAGGAACTGCCGCCGCTGATCGACGGCGCGCTGGGCACCAACGGTCTCAATGCGATTGCGGGACTGTCGACTTCGGGTACCTCGGTGCTGCAACTGCCGATCGCGGCGCCCGGTCTCTTTCGCGCGGCGGCGGCCTACAGCGGATGCGCGCAGATCAGCGATCCGATCGGGTACTCGTTCGTCAACCTGTCCGTCGGGGTGTGGGGCGGCGGCAACACCGACAACATGTACGGCCCGGAGGGCGATCCGATGTGGGCGGCCAACGACCCGTACGTGAACGCCGAGAAATTGCGCGGGGTGGAGTTGTTCATCTCCAGCGGCAGCGGGCTGCCCGGCCCTTACGAGACGCTCGACGGCCCGTTCGCGCTGCCCGGCGTGGGCGGACTGGCGAACCAGGTGCTCCTCGGCGGCCTGATCGAGGCGGGCGTCAACTACTGCAGCCACAATCTGCAAGCCAAGCTGAATTCGCTCGGCATCCCGGCGACCTACGACTTCCCGCCGACCGGAACACATTCCTGGGGTTACTGGCTCGACGCGCTGAAGCTGTCCTGGCCGGTACTGGCGCGTGGCCTGGAGCTGCCTGCCTGATCCAGCTGGGTATGGATTCGGTTCGCGGCGAGAGTCCGGCCGCTCCCGGCGATTCCTCCCCCGGCATTCGCGCCAGCCGGCGCGACGGATCGGTTTACGCTGGGTGACTGACCGGTTGCCAAGGCAATGCTGACATCCACTCATTGATCTTCGATCAGTAGGAGGAACGGATATGCCTACTCGTGACACCGCTTGGCCGCAGGGCACGCCGTGCTGGGTCGACTGCCAGGTCGACGACCCCGCTCGGGCCAAGGAGTTCTACTCAGCGCTGTTCGGCTGGGAGATCGACGAGGGCCCGCCGGAAGCGGGTGGTTATCTGATGGCGATGCGCAACGGATCCGCGGCGGCGGGCATCGGACCCAAGCCGGAGAACATGGCGATGCCCTCGGTGTGGACGACTTACTTCGCCGCCGATCGCGCCGACGATGTGGCGCAGAAGGTGACCGCCGCGGGCGGCACCGTCCTGATGCCGCCGTTCGACGTGCTCGATGTCGGCCGCATGTTCGTCGCCACCGACCCGACCGGCGCGGCCTTCGGCGTGTGGGAAGCCAAGCAGCACACCGGCGCGCGGATCTACAACGAGCACGGCGCGTACTGCTGGAACGAGCTGCACACCCCCGGCTACCAGCAGGCGCAGCAGTTCTACTCCTCGGTGTTCGGCTACACCTACCAGGAGATCGGCGACGGCCAGAACTTCGTCTACTCGACGTTCACCGTGCCGTCGGGCAGCGACGTCGCGGGCGGCATCAACGACGACACCAAGGGGCGGCAGACCGAAGCGCCCCCGCACTGGCTGGCCTGGTTCCAGGTGGACGACACCGACGCCGCGCTCGCCAAGGCGGCCGAGCTCGGCGCCGCCGTGCTGGCGGGACCCGACGACAGTCCCTTCGGCAGGATGGGCGTGCTCCGGGGACAGCAGGGCGAGGTGTTCGCGGTCATCGATCCGACTCGCGCCGTCGGCCAGCCGCCGACGCCGAGCTGACCGACAGCCTCGCACCGGAAAGCGCCACTGGCGTAGCTCCGCCCGCGCACCCACAGTGCGCGGGCGGACTCGGTCCGCCGCCCGTCAGGCCGCGCGGCGCAGGCCGACGAAGAAGCGAACCCACCCCGGATAGCCTCCGGTGTCCACCTCGTACATCTGGAAGTCGACGACGATCGGCCGGCGGGTCACGCGCTCACGCAGACGCAGGACCGCCGAGGCGTCGGCGAAATCCACCACGCCGTCGCCCCACATGCGGCGGAAGTCCGGATACCTGCCGAGCTCGTCGAGCAGCGCGGCCGACCATTCGCCGGGCGGTGTGCGGCCCATGCGCGCCCGCAGCGTCGCGACCGACAGTCGCGCGGCTTGTTCCCAGTCGACGAGGACGTCTTCGGCCACCGGGTCGCCGAAGATCCAGTGCAGCAGATTGGCGCCCTCGGGCAGGTCGTGCAGCATGGCGGAGGCGACGGCGTTGCAGGCCAACAGATTGCAGCGGGAGTCGACATAGCCCGCCGGATTGGGGTCGTGCAGCTCCAGCCCGCGCCGCATCGCCGGGGTGATGTCGGCGCGCAACTGGGCCACCGTGGGAATCACGGTGTCGGCCAGCCCCGCCAGATCGAACAGATGCCTGCGCTCGGCTCGGCTCAGGGCACACACGCCGTCCAGCGAGCGGGCCAGCGCCTCGACGACCGACCGCGTCGGGTGATCGCGCTCGCCCTTCTCCAGGTGGGTGACGTAGCTGGCGCTCATGCCGGTGACGGTGGCGAGCTTCTCCCGGGAGATGCGGCGATCGTCGCGCAGCTGCCGAAGCCATCCACCGAATGTCGGCGGGCGCACCGTATGCCGGTCGCCGTCTCCGCTCGGCCGTTCGACCACAGCAATCCTCCCGGGCACGTCGGGCACCGCGGTGCACCGGCGTCGAACCGGCTGGGCGACCGATTGCCTCGCAGAATAACGGGCAGCGACGGCAATGATCGAGCTAATCGGAGCCCGCCCGCAAGCGCGGCGTGTCGGCCCGGTTCGCCACTCGATTGCCGAGTGCTATCCCCGACGCTACAGCCGCTACCAGGGGAAATACGGGAACGGCGATGTCGAGAGTTGGTCGGCCGCATCGAAATCAGCGACCGGGTTCGCGTCCCGGCCGCCGAGGCGTCGGAGTCACCGAGCGGTCGAACCGGCTGTTCGACAGCGCCCGCCCGCCGGGATACCGGCGGCGCTACAGCAACGCGCAGGTAGCGCGAGCCTGACCGCACACGCGAACGCTCGGACGGGCCGGCCACTGCCGCCGGCCCGTCCGAGCGCTCGCGTTCAGGCCGCCACTCGCCCTTTGCGGACGCCCTCGGCCAGCACACGCACGACAACGGCCTCGGGCCGTTCCCGCGATCGGATGAACGCGACCGGCTGCCCCTCCACGAGGGTGCGATAGCCGACCATCTCGATACTCGAATAGTCCACGTACACCAATGCGCGTGGGTCCGACGCGGGTTCGATGAAACCGAACCCTTTCGGCGCGTCGAACCACGCCACCGTCCCGCGCGACCAGCTCGCAGTTCCCGACCGTGCAGGCGTCATGGGCATCACCTCCGGGTCCTAGCCGCCCCCTACGAGCAGCCGGTGCCCGCGGATTTCCCGATTCGCCGTGATCGAAACAGTGCCCGGGGTCGATGTTGCCGGACGCGCGCGCCGATGTGGCGCGCACGGCGGGTCAGTCGAGGACGGCGGTCGCCTCGACCTCGACCATCAGGTCGGGCTCGCCCAGCGCGGCGACACCGAGCAGCGTGATCGGCTTGACCGGGTCGATACCCAGTTTCGCCGCCGCCCGCGCCACGCCCTCGCCGAGCAGCGGGTATTTCTCCTCATTCCAGTCGACCACGTAGATGGTCAGCTTCGCGACGTCGTCGAACGAGCCGCCGATCTCGGTGAGCGCGATGGCCACATTGAGGTAGGCCTGCTCGACCTGCGCCGCGAAATCCCCCTCTCCCACTTTGTTGCCCTCGGCGTCTCGGGCCACCTGCCCGGCCAGGAACACCAGCCTGCTGCCCTGGGCGATCGAAAGCTGGCGGTACACCTCGGGTTTGGGCAACCCCTCGGGATTGACCAGCGTCACGGCCATGGCTACTCCTCCACGTCGTTCGGTTCCGCGGCTGCGGCCGACCAAACCATAACAATGCTATGTATTGTTGCGCCATGGCGCGCACCAAGAATCCGCACGTGCGGTCGATGCTGCTCGAGCGCGCCGCGCAGATGCTCCGCAGGCGGGAGCCGGTCACCTTGCGCGGGTTGGTGGCGGGCACGAGCGTGTCGACCATGGCCGTCTACACCTATTTCGACGGCATGGACGGCCTGTGGCGCGCGCTGCGGCAGGAGGGCTTCACCCGACTCTCGGCCACCCTCGCCGAGGTGGCCGAGACATCGGATCCGGTACGGGATCTCGCGGCGCTCGGCGCCGCCTATGTCGTGAACGCCCTGGAGAATCCCGACCTCTATCGCGTCATGTTCGACGCCGGCTTCGAACTGGAGGATTCGGCCGCCGCCGACGAGACGCTGCATCGCCTGGTGGTCGCCGTGGACCGCGCGAAAGACGTGGGCCGCCTCCGATCCGGCGTCGACTCGCTGGAGCTGGCCACCCAGAGCTGGACCATAGGCCACGGCCTCGCTTCGCTCGTCGCCACCGGCCCGCTCCCGCGCGCGACCCTGGCGAACGGCGTTCCCCTGCTGACCGCCCTGTTCGTCGCGGCCGGCGACGAGCGGACGCGCTGCCGCCGATCGGTGCGCGCGGGCTGGCGGCTCTGAGTCAGGACGCCGAGCGCTTCACCTCGTCGAAGAACGCGCGCATGCCGTCTCCGATGGCGGCCAGTTCTATATACGGCACGCCCTCGGAGGCGCCGTCGATGTAGGCGAAACGCATGTCCCCGCCCATGTCGCCGCTCTGCAACACCGGGAGGCCGTCGCGGGCAGCCGCGTCCACGGCGGCGTCGAAGTCGTCCGGCTCGAAGCACACGTGGTGCAGGCCGGGACCGCAGCGGGCGAGGAAGTCGGCGTAGATGCTCTCCCCGCGTACCGGTTCGATCAATTCGAGCTGCATGTCGTCGAGATACGACAGCGCGATGTGCGCGGTGAAATCGGCGGGACGGTCCCGGTAGGTGCACGTGCGCGGGCCGAATTCGACGCCGGGGATGCGTGTCCATTTCCGCACGCCGAAATGCGTGACGAAGAAGCGTTCCGCCTTCTCGATATCGGCGGTCACCCACGCGATCTGGGTGATCGGTCCCTCACTGAAACCCATACCGGGTCCTGTGTTCGATCGTCGGGTCGGCTCGTGAATACCTGTCGTTCATGAACCGACGTTAAGCGACTTCGCTTAATCCATCAATTCGAACGACTTAGATCGCCGGGATCCGGTCCGCCGGATTCGCTGCCGCGACGCTGGGTAACCGGCGAAGTACCGCTGCGGCACCATCGGCCAGCGCGAGAGGAGGACACGATGGAACGCGGAAACAGCAAGCACGGACCCAAGCGCGATGACGAACTCGTCCGCGAGCTACACGGCGCATTGCACGCCAGCCCGTCGAACCACGCCGACGAATGGCGCGATCCCGAACCGTCCGACGAGGACGTCCTGACCCCTCGCCCCAAACTCCCGCGCCCGGCCCCACCGGACAACCCGCAACCCTGACACATCCGCCGACCCGTCCACGCTTCGGCACGGCCGCACCAGAATCGGACTACATTGGTGGGTCTCACCCCGGTGCGATCGCGCGACGACCCGCTGCGGGCGATGATTCGACGCAGTCGCCCCCAGCGGGCACGGCCGAGGCGGAGCAGCGATGGACACGTTCGTTTTCGACAGCGAGGATCTCGCCGCGACCGAAGCCATGCTGAACGCGGCCTACACGAAGATGCGGATCGGCAGCAGTCAGGAGCGGACGCGCGCGCAGCTGGCCCGTGACGTGCTCGGCACGATCAGCGTCGACCAGCTGGAGCTGGGATTCGACATGGCCTACCGTGCCGATCCGCTCGGGCGCGTGTGCCTGTGCGACATGGAAAGCGGCGCCATCGAGGAAACCTTCGCCGACGGCGCGACCGACACCTTCGTGCCCGGCGACTTCGCGCTGATCGCGCCGCCGGACGAACCGTATTCCGGCGTGGTGCGCCGGGCGCGCTACCGGCTCACCATGTTCGACCCGAAACTGCTCGCCCAGGTGGCCGCGGCGATCCCCGGCCGCGGCGCCGAGCCGGTGCGCTTGCTGCACCATCGTCCGGTCTCGGACACCGCGGTCGCCCAATTGCGCCAGGTGATCCGGTGGCTGCACCAGCACGTCCTCACCGTGCCCGAGGCGCGGGAATCGCCGCTCATCGCTGCCTCGGCCGATCAGTGCCTAGCCGCGAGCGTGCTGCAAGCCTTCCCGAACAACGCGTCGCCGGATCCGACCATCGTCGATCGCAGGGATGCCCACCCGGACACCCTGCGCCGCGCCATCGCCTACATCGATGCGCACGCCACCGAGCCGATCACCGTGGCCGACATCGCGGCGGGCGCGCACGTGACGATCCGTGCCGTCCAGCTCGCCTTCCGCAGGCACCTGGACTCGACGCCCATGGCGTATCTGCGAATGGTGCGGTTGGCGGGCGCGCACGAGCAATTGCTCGCGGCCGCGCCCGGCAGCGGGCACACCGTCACGAGCGTCGCCGCCGACTGGGGTTTCGCGCATCCCGGCCGGTTCGCGAGCACCTACCGCCAGACCTACGGCGTCTCGCCGCAGACGACGTTGCACAACTGAGGGGTCACGCGCCGCCGTCCAGCATTGCCGCGATCTCGCGGCAGGCGCGCTCCACCGCGTCGTCCAGGTCTCCGTCGAGGACGTTCACCCGGTCGGCGTAGAGCGCGAGCACCGCGACCCGGCCGTTCGCTCCCGGCACCCTGCGGCAGTGCAGCGACCGCAGACCGAGCAGCCGCAACTGCGCACGGCACTCGCTCCAGCGGGTCTCGGCCTCCAGATCGGCGACGATCACGGCGGATTCCTCGTTCAGCGCCAGCCGATTCGGCGCGGACTCGCTGATGAGCTGCGCTTCTTCGGCCAGCTTCGCCCGCGGTGACGACCACGCCCTGACCCCGATCTCGCCACCCGAGCGGACGGTGAGCCCGGCGAGTACACCCGCGGGAAAGGCCTTGGCCAGTTCCCGGACAACCGCATGCAGATCCCGCACCGCCGCCGTGGGCTGCTCGACGGGCTGCGCGGCGGTGGGCTCGGACGCCCACAAGCTCGTCTCGAGCATGGCAACTCCTTCGCACGCCCGAGCGTTGGGCCGCGCGGGATCGACTGTCGGCGACCACCGCGCCGACGACGCGGCTCGACCACCGAAGTCAAGCCTGTCAATGCGTGATCGGAGCCCACAACACAGAGAACGAAGTCGCGGCGGGACGCTGTCCAGAAAACGAAGCGCATGCGCCCGGAGGGATTCAGCGCGGGCGACTCACGATCCGAGTGCTTCGTCCAAACTGACGTAGTAGCAGAACAGCGCGCGCACTCCGACCAGGTCGAGCACCCGGTCGATCTCGGCGTGACCCGACACCAGGCGCAGGTCGATGCCCTGTTCGGCGAGCTGTCGCTTGTACTCCCCCAACGCGAGGGCGGCGCGTATCCCGACGAAACGAGTGGCACGGAAGTCGACTACGACCGCGCTACAGCCACGCTCGGGAATGGCGTCGAGCGCGGCGCACAGTTCGGGAAGCCCGGCGAGATCCAGTTCGCCGTCCACCACCATCACCACGCAATTGCCGCGCATGGCCACCGAGCGTCCCCCAGGCCGCCGCTTGTCGCGCATGTGGTGGTGCGTTCGCCCGACGCCGGACCGCACAACGATTTTCGTCGACATCGCAGAACCTCCCAACGGGATGGTGTCCCACCTGTCGACCGAACGGCGCCGTCGAACGGCGTCACCTGGTCGGTGCGATTCGCCCGAGAACCGCGTGGAACTGTGCTCGTCTGAAGATCTCAGCCTGCGGCCGGTCCTGTCCTTCGATCCTCGGCGTCGCGCGATCGTAGCCACGATCCGCGGCCCCGGCCGCCCTCCTTTGTTGTGCTCCAAGCATAGGCCGGTAGCCGATCGACTTTCACCTGTTGCGGCGAAGGACCTGTCTACCTGCGCTTGCTCGCCGGGGCCGTTGCTGGAAACCCCCTGGGATCCCCCTGCGGTTCGGCTGCCAACCCGTCATGAACCCCCTTCTTCGTCATGGACCCCCTTCTTCGACGCTGCGTCACATCATCATCGGCATGCCGGGGAACATGTCGGTCCACAATCCGCGCAGCATCTCGATCAGCTGCCCGAACATGTCCATCATCACGGCGAACACCTCCTCTCCGGCGTCATCCTCCACCCGCTCCTCGCCTACCCGGATCGGTAACGGACATGCCTTCGGATGACATCCGGCTACCAGGGGGTTTCAGCCGTAGCGACGCACGAGTTCGCGCTTGAGAACCTTGTGACTCGGGCCGAGGGGCAACTGGTCGACGAACTCCACGCGGCGCGGATATTTGTGCTTGGCCAGGCGCTCGCGGCCGAAGGCGACGACCTCCTCCGCGGTCAGCGGTCCGCCTGCGACGACGACCGCGCAGATCTCCTCGCCGTAGGTCTCGTCGGGCAGGCCGATCACCGCGACCGCCTCGACCGCGGGGTGGTACAGCAGCGCCTCTTCCACCTCGCTGGGGTACACGTTGAAGCCGCCGCGAATGATCATGTCCTTGATCCGGTCGGCGATGGTCACGTACCCGTCGGCGTCCTTCACGCCGAGATCGCCGGTCCGGAACCAGCCCTGCACCACGGCGCGGGCGGTGGCGCCCGGGTTGCCGATGTATCCGTTGAACACGTTGTGCCCGCGGATCACGATCTCGCCGAGTTCTCCGCTGGGCAGCAGGACGATCTCGTCCGGCACTCCGGGGTCGGCGATCTCCACCTCCACGCCCCACACCGCGTGCCCGACGGTGCCCGCGCGCGGACCGAAGTCCGGCTGGTTCACCGCGGCGGTCGGCGAGGTCTCCGAGAGCCCGTATCCCTCCAGAATCCGGGTGCCGAACAGGTCGTGAAAGGTCTCCAGCACCGGCTGCGGCAGCGACGCACCGCCCGAGATGCACAAACGCAGGTGCGGCGCACCGAGTTTCGTGGCGGCGGTGATCAACCGGACGTACATCGTCGGCACGCCGTGAAAGGTGTTGACGCCCTCGGCGTGCATCAGCCGGATCGCCGCGTCGGGGTCGAAGCGGGGCTGCAACACCAGCGTCGCGCCCGCGCGCCAGGTGGAGTTCATGGAGACGGTCTGGCCGAAGATATGGAACAGCGGGAGCGCGCCGAGCGCCACATCGTCGCTCCGCACATCGTTCGCGTCGAAGGCGTTCACCGTCGCGTTCATGACCATGTTCAGATGGCTGAGCTCGGCGCCCTTCGGCTTGCCTGTGGTGCCGCTGGTGTAGAACACCACGGCCGGGTCGCCAGGTGCGCGCGAGACGAACGAGCCGATCGGTTCCGCCACAAGGGTATTCGGATCGTGACAGCCGATGCCCGCCGCGGCCGCCGCAACCTGCCCGACACCGGCGAACTGCTCGTGGCACACCAGCAGCGTCGCCCCGCTGTCGCGCAGCACGTGCGCGGTCTCGTCGGCCGTCAGGAGCAGATGCACCGGGATCACCACCGCGCCCGCGGCGAGGATGGCGTAGTAGGCGCGGGGGAACTCGGCGGTGTTGGGGCACATGAGCGCGACGCGATCGCCGGGGCGTACCCCGAGTTCGACAAGAGCGCCGGCCTGTTCGCGGGCCTGCGCCCACAATTCGGCGAATGTGATGCGCTGCGGGCCCTCGATCAACGCGATCCGGTCCGGGCGGCGGCGCGCCTGCTCGGCCAGAATGCTCGCCAACGACAGCGTGGCGTTCATGCCACCTCCAAAACTAACGATGCAAGTTTCTGCCACCGTAGAGCAGTGAAACTAGCGGTGCAAGTTTCTCTTTGGCGCGTTACTTCGGGGCGGCGTGCAGCTCGATCGCGACGAGCAACTCGACCAGATCGTGCACGCTGCGGACGTTGCGGCCGGTGAGTTCCTGGATCCGCCGCAGGCGGTACTTGGCGGTGTTGTGATGGATGCGCAGCGCGTCGGCGGCTTCGCGCAGGTTCATGTCGGCGGCGGCGAAGGCACGGATGGTGTCGGCCAGCATCCCGCCCCGCATCCGGTCCTCGGCCAGCGCGGCGGCGATCCGCGGATCCACCAGCTGACGGACGGTGTCGTCGGCGCGCAGCATGAGGTATCGGAACGGCGACAGATGCGGCAGGGCCAGCACGCCGCCGCCCTCGGGCAGCAGGTCCAGCGCGGAGCGGGCCTGCTGGTAGGCCCGCGGTAGCTGGGCGACCTCGGTGAACGCGGTGCTGATGCCGATGGCCAGGGTGATGCCCTCGGCGTGCAGTTTGTCGCGGGTCCGCCGCAACCGCGCGCACAGCTCGTCGGCGGCGCCGTCGCGACCGAGCGCGGGAATCGCGACGATCTCCGGCCCGCGCACCACAGACAGGGTGCGCAGCCCGTTGACCCCGGTGCGCGCCAGCGCGGCCGAGGCGATGTGCCTGGCCGCCGCTTCGGAATCACCCGGCTGCCCGCGATCCGCCGTCCGCAACACGACCGCCGTCACCGCCACCATGGCCGTGTTCCGCTCCGTGCCGAGGCCGTGCGCGTGCGCGGTGGCCAGCTGCGGACCCCGGTCGGGCAGGACGCCGTCCAGCAGGCACTCGACCAGCTCCCGGCTGTCGCGACCGGCCTCGGCGGAAAGGTACTGCTGGAATTCGAGGTAGGCGTTGGCCGCCTGGGTGCTGATCAAATCGCAGTAGCGGGTGAGCGGAACGACCATCGAGAGCGCGGCGTCGCGCCCGGCCTCCGAATCGCCCGCGTGCGCGACCAGCGATTTCCAGATCGCCTGCTGTCCGAGCCGGAACGCGGAGATGTAGTCGACCAGCGTCAGCCCCGACTGCGCCCGGCGCGCCGCGGCCCGCCTGGCGTAGGCGATGTCGGCGGCTGTGACGCGGCGCTTGTCCAGCAGCGCGCCGAGCCCGGTCCGGCACAGGCGGGTCAGCTGGTCGTGCACGTCGGCGTGGAAGGCGGTGTCGCGCGCCGCGTAGCCGGGGACCTGCGCCAGGATCGCGGACATGCCCGCGTCGGCGATGTCGTGCGCGTGCTCGAAGACGCTGCCGACGATCCGCGTGCGCTCGGCGTGGACCGGTGCGGAAACCCCGATCGAATGTGATCCAGCTGACATAACCCGGCATACTCCACGGCCCTCGTCGGGGGTGTCAACCGGCCCGAACGAGACATCCACCCCTGTCCACGCCGGACAAACCGGACGGCCGAGATTGGGCCTCCGCGTCCGATGTGCGCCCTGACCAGCGTCTTTACGCTGACCACGATCCACAGGCCAGTCTGCGAAGACTGCGCCGACCCGCTCGGAATTTTTCACCCACGTCTCGGACGCGGGTCGGAGGACGCATGCTCGAGATATCCCACCTGACCGTTCGCTTCGGCGGCATCACCGCCCTGCACGACGTCGGCTTCGCCGTGGCGCCGGGCGAGATGGTCGGCCTGATCGGTCCGAACGGCGCGGGCAAGACCACCTTGTTCAACTGCCTGACCAGGCGCTACCAGCCCACCGAAGGCGCCATGCGCTACCGGGGCGACGACCTGCTGACGGTCCGTCCCGACGCGCTGGCCGGGCTCGGCATCGCCCGCACCTTCCAGAACCTCGGCCTGTTCCCCCGCATGTCGGTCCGGGACAACGTCCTGGTCGGCGCCCACCACCGGGCCCGCGCCGGTTTCGTCTCCGCGAGCCTGCGCCTGCCGGGGGTGCGCCGGGAGGAGCGGCGGCTGCGCGCCGAGGTCGACGCCCTGCTGGAGCGCTTGGACCTCGCCGACGTCGCGGACCATCCGGCCGAAGGACTGCCGTTCGGCACGCTCAAGCGGATCGAACTGGCGCGCGCACTGGCCGTCGGACCGCGACTGCTGCTGCTGGACGAGCCGGTCAATGGACTCAGCCACGGCGAGGTCGACGTGTTCGCCGAACGCCTGCGCGCCCTGCGCGCCGAGTTCGACCTGACGGTGATCGTCGTCGAACACCACATGGGATTCGTGATGGGCACCTGCGACCGCGTGATCTGCCTGGAGTTCGGCAAGGTCATCGCCGAGGGCGAACCCGAAGCGGTGCAACGCGATCCGGCGGTCATCCGGGCCTACCTGGGGACGGCGGCATGAGCGACGAAGCGTTCCTCACCGTCACCGACCTGCGCGCGGGCTATGGCGCCGCCAAGGTGCTGCACGGGTTGAGCTTCTCGGTGGCCCGCGGCGAGGTCTGCGCGATCCTCGGTCCCAACGGCGCGGGCAAGACCACCTTGTTGCGCGCGCTGTGCGGGATGATCCGGGTCCGCGGGGCGGTCCGGCTCGACGATGCCGAGATCACCGGCCGCACCCCCGAGGCGATCGCGCGCCTCGGCGTCGCGCACGTGCCCGAGGGCCGCGGCACCTTCCTGCCGCTGACCGTTGAGGACAACCTGCGCCTCGGCGCCTATCAGCACCGCGACCGCGTCCGCACCGAGGCCGACCTGCGCCGGGTCTTCGACTTCTTCCCCATCCTGCGCGACAAGCTGCGCGAGACCGCGGGCGGACTGTCC
Source organism: Nocardia sp. bgisy134 (assembly GCF_965341865.1). Lineage (GTDB taxonomy): Bacteria > Actinomycetota > Actinomycetes > Mycobacteriales > Mycobacteriaceae > Nocardia. The sequence goes on along the minus strand of NZ_CBDQZP010000011.1, from coordinate 113,122 downwards.
GGCGGTCAGCAGCAAATGCTGGCGATCGGCAGGGCGCTCATGTCGCGGCCCCGGCTGCTGTTGCTGGACGAGCCATCGCTCGGCCTCTCGCCGCTGGTCACCCAGGAGCTTTTTCAGATCGTGCACACCATCAACGAAGAGGAGCGCACCACCGTGATCGTCGTCGAGCAGAACGCGCATCTCGCGCTCGGCACCGCGCACCGGGCGCACGTCCTGGAAACGGGCCGAATCGTCTTGTCCGGCACCGCGGCCCAGATCAAGGCCGACAAGCAGGTCGCCGAATCCTATCTCGGATATCGGGTGTGACCGTGGCCGGATTTCTGCAACAACTCATCGAAGGCCTCACGACCGGGGCGATCTACGCCGGACTCGCTCTCGCGCTCGTGCTCATCTATCGGTTCACCGGCATCGTCAATTTCGCACAGGGCGAGCTCGCCATGTTCTCGGCCTTCCTGGCCTGGCAGTTCGTCCAGAGCGGATTGCCGTTCTGGCTGGCGCTGCCCGCCACACTGGTGGTGTCGTTCCTCGGCGGCATGCTGATCGAACGCGTGATCATCCGGCCCGTCGAGGGCGCGCCGGAATTGACGCTGGTGATCGTCACCGTCGGCCTGTTCTTCTTCGTCAACGCCGCGGCGGGCTGGATCTGGTCCTATCAGGTCAAGTCCTTCCCGAACCCGTTCCCGGAGGGCGCTTTCCGCGCAGGCGGGGTCACCGCCGGGTACGGCAGCATCGGCGTGCTCGCGGTGGTCGCCGCGGTGATGGGGCTGCTGTACTTGCTGTTCCGCTACACCAAGATCGGCCTGGCGATGCGGGCGGTCGCCTGCAACCCGCAGTCGGCGCGCTTGGTCGGCATCAAAGTGGGCACGGTGCTCGCGCTGGGCTGGGGCCTGGCCGCACTGGTCGGCGCGGTGTCCGGCGTGCTGTCGGCGCCGCTGCTGTTCCTCGAGCCGAACATGATGGGCGGCGTGCTGATCTACGCCTTCGCGGCGGCGACGCTCGGCGGCTTCGACAGCCCGGGCGGCGCGGTGGCGGGCGGACTGATCGTCGGCGTCGCCGAAACCCTCACCGGCGCTTATCTCGACGTCATCGGCACCGAACTCAAGATCGGCGTGCCGCTGGTGATCATCCTCGGCGTCCTGCTGCTCCGGCCGCAGGGTCTCTTCGGTCACGCGGTGGTGGAACGGGTATGAGTGACATGGGAACTCAACACACTGCACTCGCGGCGGAGGAAGCGACTCCGACGCCCGAAGCCCCCTCGCGCACCGCGTCGCGGCGTCTTCCGTTGCCGCACTGGTCGTGGCTCGGGATCGGAGCACTGCTCCTGCTCGCCTGTCTCGCACCGTTCCAGCTGGTGCCGTTCCGCACCTTCCAGCTGGCGCTCGCGATGATCTACGCGGTCGCACTGCTCGGCTTGAACCTGCTGGTCGGGCACACCGGCCAGATCTCGCTGGGGCACGGCGCGTTCTTCGCCGTCGGCGCGTACACCAGCGCCGTGCTGCTCGACCGTTGGGACACACCGTATTTCGCGACGCTGCCGGTCGCGGCGGCGGTGGCCTTCGCGCTCGGCTTCGCCCTCGGCATCCCGGCGCTGCGGCTGCGCGGACTGTATCTGGCACTGGTCACCCTCGCGATCGCGATCTTCCTGGTGCCGCTGCTCAAGCGTTTCGAGTCGCTCACCGGCGGTTCCATGGGACTCACGCTGACCAAACCCGCGCCGCCCGCGTGGACCGAACTGGCCGAGGATCAGTGGCTGTACTTCCTGGCGCTGCTCGTCACCGTCGTCAGCTTCCTCCTGGTGGCCGGGTTGCTGCGGTCGCGGGTCGGCCGTGCGCTGCACGCGATCCGCGACAACGAGATCGCCGCCGAGGTGATGGGCGTGCGCTTGGCCTTCTACAAGACGCTCGCCTTCGCGTGTGGCGCCATGCTCGCCGGAGCGGCGGGCTGCGTCTACACCTGGGTGATCGGGTTCGTCTCGCCGGACTCCTTCGCCGTCGGGTTGTCCATCACGCTGCTGGCCGGACTGGTCGTCGGCGGGCTCGGCGGCCTGTGGGGACCGCTCCTCGGCGGGCTGTTCGTGATGTACGTCCCGAGCTTCGCCCAGGACCTGAACCAGGCCGCACCGGGAGTGATCTTCGGACTGCTGATCATCGCGGTCATGTACCTCGCGCCGAACGGATTGGCCGGACTCCTCGGCCGCACGGCGCGCTGGCTCGAACGTCTCGTTCGGAAAGGGAAGAACAATGCGTACTAAGGCAATCCGCGCCGCCGGCGTCGCGGTCGCCGTCCTACTCGCGGTCTCCGGCTGCGGCGGCCGCGGCGATACGGGCAGCACCGTCGGGCAGGGCGAGTGCAGCGGTCAGCAGACCACCGGCATCACCGACAGCAGCATCAAGCTGGGCGGGGTCTACCCACTGTCGGGACCCGCCTCGGCATACGGCGAACTGCCCAAGGGCGTCCGCGCCTACTTCGACTACCTGAATGCCGAACACGGCGGCATCGGCGGCCGCACCGTCGAGTACCTGGTTCGCGACGACGGCTACCAGCCGCCGAAGACCGTCGAGGAAACCCGGCGGCTGGTGGAGCAGGACCAGGTGTTCGCCGTCTTCCAGACGCTGGGCACCCCCACCTCCTCCGCGGTGTGGGACTACCTGAACCAGCGCACGGTGCCGCAGGTGTTCGTCGCGGGCGGTGCGACGAAGTGGGGTGCGGACGAGAAGCATCCGTGGACCATCGGCTGGCAGCCCAGCTACCGCGCCGAAGGCCGCGCCTTCGCGCAGTACGTCAGGCAGCAGCGCGCCGACGCGACGGTGGCGGTGCTCTACCAGAACGACGACTTCGGCAAAGATCTGCTGAACAGCTTCACCGAGGCCGTCGCGGGCAGCGGCGTCCGGGTGGTGGCCGAGCAGAGCTACGAAGTCACCGACCCGACCGTGGAACCGCAGGTGCGCAATTTGGCCAGCTCGAAAGCCGATGTGCTGCTGAACTTCTCCACACCGAAGTTCGCTTCGCAGGCGCTGGCCGCCGAGCGTCGCAACGCCGAGTGGAACCCGCTGCACATCCTGACCCAGGTCGCGAACACCGTCAGCACGCTGAAGCCGGTCGGCCTGGAGAACGCCCAGGGCGTGGTGTCGGCGGCGTTCACCAAGGACCCGTCCGACCCGCAGTGGGCCGGCGACCCCGCGATGCGCGGCTACCAGGAGAAGCTGGCCAAGTACGCGCCCGGCGCCGACCCGACCAACCAGTACACCCTGGTCGGCTGGTCGGCCGCCGAGAGCTTCCACAAGACGATGGAAGCCGCGAAATGCCCCACCCGCGAGGGACTTCGGGACGCCATGCGCTCGCTGAACGATGTCGGCATCGACCTGCTGCTGCCCGGCATCACGCTGAAGACCGGCGAAGGCGACGCCTTCCCGATGGAGTCCCTGCGCATCCAGAGGTTCGAGGGTGACCACTGGGTGCTGACCGGCGACGTCATCAACACCGGCAGGTAACACTCCCCCACTACGTGCCGCGGCGCACTCCGGCGTCGTCGGCAAGCACGAAGAAAACCGATCGATGAGGATCAACAATGAAACTGCGAAACAGCGTCGTGACCGCAGCTATGGCGGCCGTTGCCGTCGGTGTCTGCGGCGCGGGCGTCACCAACGCCCAGCCCGCCGAGGAACAGGCTGCGGTGCGCTACGAGGTCACCCGCCAGGGTGATTCCGCCGTGGTGACCATCGGCGACGGCAAGTTGCGCGTCGTCGCGGACCAGCTGGTGGTCACCGACACGCACGACACCCCGGTCGCGGCCGTGCCGCTCACCTACCGCATGGACGCCATGGCGTACCCGATCGCGGCGCGGGTCGAGGGTGACCGCGCGATCCTGACGCCGTCCCGCGAGGGCGGAACGCCGGTGGCCGCCGTGTCGCCGAACGAGGTCATCAGCACGGATCAAGCGGCCAAGCAGGTCGCCGAATCCTTCACCCCGCGTGACCAATCCGCGCTCGGCGTGTTCGCTCAGCGGATGACCATCAGCGCCGCGGTGAGCGCCGTCGTCGGCGCGGTGCTCGGCGGCGGCGTCGGCTGCCTGCTGGGCGGCGCGGCGGGCGCGACGGTCGCCAGCCCGGTGATCGCGCTGCTGCTCCCCTGGGTCGGCGCCACCATCGCCGGGTGCGTGCTCGGCGCAGCGACGCTGGGCGCGGTGGGCGCCATGGTCGGTCTGATCACGGTGGGCGGTCCGATCGCGCTGTTCTCGGCGTTCCAGTACTTCTCCACCATCATCGCCCCCTGCCCGGCGGAACTGCCCTACTGCAAGGACCCCTCGGTTCCGGCTCCCCCGAAGTAACACCGCAAGAAAAGATCCCGCAGGCCTGTCCGGCGCACAACCGGGCAGGCCTGCGCGGCGGTGCCAGGCGCCGCCCGACGAGGAAGGAAATCATCGTGCGCAGAACAGTTTTCGAGGCCGACCACGAGGCGTTCCGGGAGACCGTCCGGTCCTTCATCGAATCCGAGGTCGTCCCGGAGTACGACAAGTGGTACGCCGACGGCATCGTGCCGCGCGACTTCTACCGCAAGCTCGGCGAACTCGGCGTGTTCGGCATCGAGGTCCCCACCGAATACGGCGGCGCCGGGATCGAGTCGTTCTCCTTCCAGGCGGTCCTGACCGAGGAGATCGCGCGCGCCGCGGTGTCCTTCGGCGGCTCCAGCGTGCATGTGTCGCTGTGCCTTCCGTACCTGAAAGCACTGGCCACCGAGGAGCAGAAGCAGCGCTGGCTGCCCGGATTCGTCAGCGGCGACATCATGTTCGCCATCGCCATGACCGAACCGGGCACCGGCTCGGATCTCGCGGGCATCCGCACCACCGCGACCCTGTCCGAGGACGGCACGCACTACGTGCTCAACGGCTCCAAGACCTTCATCACCGGCGGCGTGCACGCGGACCGGGTCATCGTGTGCGCGCGCACCGCTCCGACCAAGGCGGAGGACCGCCGCTACGGCCTGTCTCTGCTCGTGGTGGACACCGCCTCGCCCGGCTACTCCGTCGGCCGCAAGCTGGACAAGCTGGGCCTGAAGGTCTCCGACACCGCCGAGCTGACCTTCACCGATGTCCGGGTGCCTGTCGAGGATCTGCTCGGCGAGGAGCACCGCGGCTTCTCCTACCTGGGCCAGAACCTGCCGCAGGAACGGCTCAGCATCGCCGTCGGCGCCTACGCCCAGGCCAAGGCCGCCGTGCGCTTCGCGCACCAATACACCAGGGACCGTTTGGTATTCGCCAAGCCGGTGGCCAGTTTCCAGAACACCAAGTTCGAGCTGGCCGCCTGCCGCGCCGAGGTGGACGCAGCCGAAGCAGTCGTCGATCGGGCATTGGCCGCGCACGACCGCGGCGAGCTGACCCCCGCCGACGCCGCCTCGGCCAAGCTGTTCTGCACCGAGACCGCCTCCCGCGTGATCGACCGCTGCCTCCAGTTGCACGGCGGCTACGGCTACATCACCGAGTATCCGATCGCCCGGCTCTACGCCGACAACCGCGTCAACCGGATCTACGGCGGGACCAGCGAGGTGATGCGCATGATCATCGCCAAAGACATGGGTCTGTAACGGTTTTCAGCGCGCGCCCGCCGTCGGCTCGGGCGGGGTCGGCAGCACCTCTTCGGCCACCTCGAGCACGGCGGCCAGCGCGCGCGAGGTGTTGTCGGCCCGCCAGGCCAATGCGGAGGCGAGCGCGGGCACATCGCCGCGCAATTCCTTGTAGACCATGCCGGACCGGTGGATGTGCTGCACCGAGGAGACGGTCAACGTCACGCCGACGCCGGCGGCGACCAGGTCGAGGATGGTGTACGAGTCCGGCGCCTCCTGCACGATGCGCGGTGTGAACCCGGCGTCGAGCGCCGTGCGCACCAGGTGGTCGCGCACGCTCGATCCCTGCGTGCCGGGGAAGGTGACGAAGGCGTCGTCGGCGAGGTCGGCGACATCGATGTCGGGGGCGTCGGCGAGCGGATGCTCCGCGGGCAGCGCCGCGACCAGCCGCTCGTACTGGATCACCCGCACAGCGACGCCCTCGCGCCGCACCGGCAGCCGGACGAAGCCGAGATCCAGCTCGCGCGCCGCGACGAGGTTCAGCGCGGCGCCCGCGTAGGTCTGGCCGCGCAGGCGCACCTCGATGCCGGGGTGCGCCGCGCGCACCGCCCTGGTCAGCGTCGGCAGCGACTCGTGGCTGCTGGCGCCCGCGAAGCCGATCGAGACCCGGCCGACCTCGCCGCGGCCGGAGGCGACCGCCGCCCGCCTGGCCAGCTCGAGGTCGTCGAGCACCTTGCGCGCGTGCGGCAACAGCACCTCGCCCGCGGCGGTGAGCCGCACCGAGCGGGTGTTCCGCTCGAACAGCGCGACCCCGAGTTCCTTCTCCAACGCGCGGATCTGCTGGCTCAGCGGCGGCTGGGCCATGTGCAGGCGCTCGGCCGCGCGGCCGAAGTGCAACTCCTCGGCGACCGCGACGAACCCGGCGAGATGACGGAACTCCACGACGTCCCCATTCGGTAAGAAACGGTATCACTGCATTGCGAATTGAGTATTGGACTATATCGGTCGAACAGGGCACGGTGAGGACAGTTCCGAGCGAAGGAGCCCGATGCCCCGGTCCAAACAGCTGACGATGCGCGAGGCCGTCGCCGCGTTCGTCGACGACGGCGCGACCGTGGCCTTGGAAGGATTCACCCATCTGATCCCGGTCGCCGCTGGTCACGAGCTGATTCGCCAGCGCAGGCGAGATCTGACGCTGGTCCGCATGACGCCCGATATCGTCTTCGACCAGCTGATCGCGGCGGGCGCGGCACGAAAGATGATCTTCTCGTTCACCGGCAACAGCTCGGTCGGCTCGCTGCACGCCATCCGCCGGGCCGTGGAGCACCGTGAACCGCGCGGCATCGAGATCGAGGAGTACAGCCACTTCGGCCTGCTCACCCGCTATCTCGCCGGAGCCGCGAATCTTCCCTTCTACCCGCTGCATTCGTACGCGGGCAGCGATCTGCCCGCGCACAATCCACGCATCGCCAAGGTGGTGTCGCCGTTCCCCGCACCGGACGGCGGGGTCGAGGAGATCTATGTGGTGCCGCCGATCCGGCCCGATGTCGCGATCCTGCACGCGCAGCGCGCCGACCGCGCGGGCAACGTCCAGGCGTGGGGCATCCTCGGCCCGCTGCAGGAGGTGGCGTTCGCATCGACCCGCACCATCGTGGTGGTCGAGGAGATCGTCGACGACGAGGTGATCCGCGCCGACCCGAACCGCACCGTGATCCCCGGCTTCGCGGTCGACGCGGTCGTGGAGTGCCCGCGCGGCGCGCATCCCTCCTTCGTGCAGGGCTACTACGACCGCGACAACGACTTCTACCGGTCCTGGCCCGCGATCAGCAAGGATCCGGCCGCGCTGGACCGCTGGCTGCACGAATGGATCCACGACCTGCCCGATCACGCCGCCTACCTGGACAAGCTCGGCCCCGGCTACTTCGACCGCCTGGTTCCCGAGCCCGCGATGTCCCACCCCGTCGACTACGGATGCACACTGTGACGACCGCGCGCCCCACCGATCGGGCCCACACCACGAGCGAGCTGCTCACCGTCCTCAGCGCCCGCCACCTGCACGGCAAACGGCGAGTCTTCGCCGGTATCGGCCTGCCGACCCTCGCCGTCGCGCTCGCGCAGGCGACCACCTCGCCCGACCTCGAGCAGGTGTACGAATCCGGCGTCTGCGGCGCGCATCCCCCGCGCCTGCCGCAGACCATCGGCGACGCCCCGTTGGCCACCGGGGCCGAGGCGATCCTCGGGATGCACGCGCTCTTCGGATACGTTCTGCAGGGCGGCTATATCGACGTCGGCTTTCTCGGCGCGGCCCAGATCGATCGCTTCGGCAGCCTCAACAGCACCGTGATCGGCGACTACGCGGCCCCGGCCGCCCGGTTGCCCGGCGCGGGCGGCGCCGCCGAGGTGATGGCGAACGCGGACGAGGTCTTCGTGGTGCTGCGGCGCCACGACCGGCGATCGTTCGTCGACCGGCTCGATTTCACCACCAGCCCGGCGCCCGCGGTGGCGCGCCGGGCCGAACCGCGGGTACGCACCCGCGGCCGCGGCGTGGCGACCGTGATCACCCCGCTCGGCGTGCTCACCGCGGACGCCGACGGCGAATTGCGGCTCGGCGCAGTCCATCCCGGCGTCTCCGTCGACCGGGTGCTGGATGCCACCGGCTGGCCGCTCCGCGTCGGCGACACCGTCACCGTCACCGCACCACCTACCGCGGCGGAACTCGATCTGCTGCGCACCACCATCGATCCGACCAGGGTGTATCTCCGATGAACGAATCCACCGTCCTGCGCACCGATCTGTCCGGCGAGCACGCAGGCATCCGCATTCTGCGCATCTCCCGGCCGCAGGCCCGCAACGCATTGAACTCTGCCACGAAAATCCTTCTTGCCGAGGAGCTTTCGTACGCCGACGCGGATCCGGCCGTGCGCGTCATCGTCCTCACCGGCGACGCCGGTGTGTTCGTCGCCGGAACGGACCTGAAGGAGATGAGCACGTACCGGCCCACCGATCTGCTCGCGGGCGAGACCGGCAAGGTGTTCTCGGTGCTCGACGAGCTCGGCACGCCGGTGCTCGCCGCCGTCGAAGGCTATGCGTTCGGCGGCGGATGCGAACTCGCGATGGCGTGCGATCTCGTGGTCGCCGGCGCGTCGGCGCGGTTCGGGCAGCCGGAGATCCGGGTCGGGCTCATCCCGGGCGCGGGCGGGCTGAGCCGCCTGGTGCAGCGAGCCGGACGCGCCCGCGCGCTGCGCATGGTGCTGACCGGCGAGCCGATCGACGCCGTCACCGCGCAGCAGATCGGGATCGTCGCCGACATCGTGCCCGACGGCGCCGCGCTCGACGCCGCCGTCGACATCGCGGCGACCATCCTGCGTCAGCCCCCGTTGAACATCCGCGCCATTCGCGGTGTGGCGCGGCACGCGGAGAACGCCCCGCTGAACACCGCGATCGCTTTGGAACGCACGACTTTTCAGGTGTTGTTCGACACCGCCGACCACGCCGAGGGCATCGCCGCCTTCCTCGGCAAACGCTCCCCGACCTACGAAGGACACTGATGGAACCGATCGAACGCATCCGCATCGTCGGCGCGGGCGCGATGGGCCGCGGCATCGCGCAGGTCGCCGCGACCGCCGGATACCGAGTCGAGCTGACCGACACCGACGACGCCGCGGTGCGCGCCGCGCTCGAGTTCGTCGCGGCGATGATTCACCGGTCCGTCGACAAAGGCATACGCGACGCCGACGAGGGCGCGGCCATCCTGGCACGGCTCACGGCGGGCGCGGCCCCGACCGCACCCGCCGCCGACATCGATCTGGTGATCGAGGCCGTGGTCGAGAGACTTCCGGTGAAGCAGGCGATCTTCGCCGAACTGGAGACCGCGACGCCGAACGCCGTGCTCGCTTCCAACACCAGTTCGCTGTCCATCACCGCGATCGCGTCGGCGCTGCACGACCCCTCGCGGCTGATCGGGCTGCACTTCTTCAACCCGGTGCCGCTCATGTCGCTGGTGGAGGTCGTTTCCGGCCTGCGCACCGCGCCCGAATTGGTCGACACCGCAACGTCTTTCGTGACACGCCTGGGCCACACCCCGATCCTGGCGCGAGACACCCCCGGGTTCCTCGTCAACCACCTCGGGCGCGCCCTGCCCAGCGAGGCGCTGGCCATCCTGTCCGAACAGATCGCCGCGCCGGCCGATATCGACCGCATCGTCCGCGACACGCTCGGCTTGCGGATGGGCCCGTTCGAGCTGATGGATCTCACCGGATTGGACGTCAGCCATACCGTGATGGAGACCGTCTCCGCGGGGTTCTACGGTGATCCGCGGCTGCGGCCCTCCCCGATCGCGGCCGCCCGCGTCGCCGCCGGTCTGCTCGGCCGCAAAACGGGCGAAGGGTTCTACCGCTACCAGGACGGCGCGCCTGCGCTGCCCGCCGAGCCCTTGATCGTGCCGGATGCCGAGGCCACCCCGGTCCACGTCCACAATCACCCCGATTTCGCGGCGGCGCTGCGCCGATCCGGCGCGACGGTGCTCGAATCTCCCGATGCCGAGGCGGTTTCCCTCGTCCTGCCGATCGGCGAACCGACTTATCGGGTCGCCGCCCGCTACGGTCTCGACCCCGCCCGCACCCTCGGCATCGATCCGCTCGGGATCGATCGCCGCCGCCTCACCGTGATCGTGCCCGGCGCTGTCGACCCGGTCGTCGCCGCGCCCGTATTGCGCGTCCTGGCCGCCGCCGGTTACCTCCCGACGCCGACTGCGGACGTCACCGCCCCTGTGGCGCAACGGATTCTGGCCGCCATCGTGAACCTCTCCTGCGCCCTCGCCGAACACGGCATCGGCACCCCCGAGGACATCGACCGCGGCGCGCGCCTCGGCCTCGGCTACCCGATCGGACCGCTGGAACTCGGCGAATCCACCGGAAGCGAGCGCGTCACCGCGATACTCGACGGCCTCTACGCCTACACCCGCGATCCACGCTATCGGGTGAGCAGCTGGCTGCGCGCCCGCGCCGAGCAGCGAATTCCCCTGCACACCAGGGGCACCCGCCCCGAAGACCTGCTCCCGAACCGAGGAACCGATGTTCGTTCTCGATGACATGCACCGCGAAATCCGGGCGATGGCCGCCGATTTCGTCGACAGCGAGATCACCCCGCGCGCCCGCGACTGGGACCTCGCCGAAAGCGTCGACCTGTCCATCGTCGAACAGCTGGGCGAGCTCGGATTCCTCGGGCTCGGCATCGCCGAGGAATACGGCGGCACCGAGGTCGACATGCTCTCCTACGTCCTGGTCTGCGAGGAACTGGGACGGGGCGATTCAGCCGTGCGCGGCATCGTCTCGGTGTCGCTCGGCCTGGTCACCAAGTCCATCGCCGCGCACGGCACCGAGGAGCAGAAACGCGCCTGGCTTCCGCGGCTCACCGCGGGACGCGCGCTCGGCTGTTTCGCGCTCACCGAACCCGACAGCGGCTCCGACGCGGCCTCGCTGCGCACCAGGGCGGTGCGCGACGGCGACGACTGGGTGCTCTCCGGCGAGAAGATGTTCATCACCAACGGCACCTGGGCCGAGGTCGCCCTGGTCTTCGCGCGCACCTCGGCCGACGGCGGCAAAGGCCTCACCGCCTTCCTCGTCCCCACGGACACACCGGGTTTCACGGCGACGACCATCCACGGCAAACTCGGACTGCGCGGGCAAGCGACAGCGGCGCTGACGCTCCAGGACGTCCGGGTGCCCGACTCGGCGCGGCTCGGCGCGGTGGGCAAGGGTCTCGGCATCGCCTTGGGCGCCTTGGCCAAAGGCCGCATCTCCGTGGCGGCGGGCAGCGTCGGTGTCGCGCAGGCGGCCCTCGACGCCGCGGTGCGCTACTCGACCGAGCGCATCCAGTTCGGACAACCCATCGCCGCCAAACAGCTTGTGCAGGAACTGCTCGCCGACTCCGCGGTGGACATCGAATCGGCGCGCCTGCTGACCTGGAAGGCCGCCGCGCTGGTCGACGCCGGGGCGTCGCGGGAGGAGGTGCAGCTCGCCTCGTCCATGGCCAAGCTCGCCGCGGGCGAGACCGCCGTGCGGGTGAGCAACAACTGCCTGCAGGTGTTCGGCGGCTACGGCTTCATCGATGAGTACCCAGTGGGCAAGTACCTGCGCGACGCGCGCGTGCTCACCCTCTACGAAGGCACCAGCCAGCTCCAGAAGCTCATCATCGGCCGCGCTCTCACCGGCGTCGACGCGATGTGACCGCCACTCCCGAAGGACAACCCATGCCCGACGCAGTCATCTGCGAACCGCTCCGCACTCCCGTCGGCCGCTTCGGCGGCGTGTTGAAAGACATTCCGCCGCAACAGCTCGCCAGCACGCTCGTCGCGGAACTGGTGCAGCGCACCGGCATCGACGGCAGCCGGGTCGACGACGTGATTCTCGGGCAGGCCTCGCCCAACGGCGAGGCGCCCGCCATCGGCCGGATCGCCGCGCTCGACGCGGGCCTCGGCATCGATGTGCCCGGCCTGCAAGTCGACCGGCGCTGCGGCTCCGGACTCCAGGCGGTCATCCAGGCGTGCCTGCAAGTCGGTTCCGGCGGAAGCGATCTCGTGTTGGCGGGCGGCGTGGAGTCGATGAGCCAGACCGAGTTCTACGCGACCGGAATGCGGTGGGGCGTCAAAGGCGACGGCGTCGCGCTCGCGGACCGGCTCGCACGGGCGCGCGTCACCGCGGGCGGACGTGACTTCCCTGTGCCGGGAGGCATGATCGAGACCGCGGAAAACCTGCGCGCCGAATTCGCGATCAGCCGGGCGGATCAGGACGAGCTGGCCGCGCTCTCGCATCACCGCGCCGTCGCCGCCCAGGGCGAAGGACGATTCGCCGACGAGATCGTCGGAATTCCTGTTCCACAGCGCCGCTCGGCACCTTTGCTGGTCGACACCGACGAGCACCCACGCGCCGACACCACGGTCGCGGCGCTGTCCGCACTGCGTCCGATCCGAGCCTCCGTCGACCCCGACGCCACCGTCACCGCGGGCAATGCCAGCGGCCAGAACGACGGCGCGGCACTGTGCCTCGTCACCACCCCGGAGCACGCCCGCAAGCTCGGTCTGCGCCCCCTCGCCCGCTTGGCCTCCTGGGCGGTGGCGGGCGTCGCGCCGCGCACCATGGGAATCGGTCCGGTTCCCGCGACCGAGCGGGCTCTCGCCCAGGCCGGGCTCACCCTCGCGGATATGGATGTCATCGAACTGAACGAAGCCTTCGCAGCCCAGGTGCTCGCCGTACTGCGCCGGTGGGACGTCGAGCCCGACGATCCCCGCCTGAACCCCAACGGTTCCGGCATCTCCCTCGGCCATCCCGTCGGCGCGACCGGAGCCCGCATCCTCGCGACCCTGCTGCGCGAAATGGACCGGCGCGAGGCGCGATACGGCCTCGAGACGATGTGCATCGGCGGCGGACAAGGCCTGGCCGCCGTCTTCGAGCGACTCTCCTGAACGAGTAAGTCCTCCAACCAGTCAGCTGCCGCTGCCGCCATTGGATCCGCCGCCGAGACCACCGCGCTCCGCGGTGGTCGGGGGTTTGGTCCCAATCGGCTGCTGCGGAAGCGTCGTCCGCGGCGGCGACAGGGTAGGCATCCGTGGCCGGCTGAGCCTACTCGCCAACGTGTCCGGATACCTTGCACTGCAAGGCATCCGGACATGTCGGAGCCTTCATTTGCCCTAAACGAAAGACACTGCAGCTCTATCGGCTGCTCGGCCTTGTTCGCATCGACGGCCAGCCGGGGATCGATGACGCCTGCCGCCACGCCCTCGACGCCGAGGCTACAGATCGCCTGCGACGATGTTCGCGATATTGCGTTCCGCCAGAGCTGTAATGGTGACGAATGGATTGACGCTGGTATTGCCCGGGATCAGCGAACCGTCGATGACGTAGAGCCCGGTGTAGCCGGGGAGCCGACCGTAGTTGTCGGTCGCCTCGTTCAGCACGCAACCGCCGAGCGGGTGATAGGTGAAGTCGTCGCCCCAGGTCTTGTAGACGCCGAAGAGGTCGGTCCGGTAGATCGTCCCCTCCTTCTTGTTGATCTTGTCGAAGATGCGCTTGGCGGCATCGATGGCGTACTGGTTCTGCGCGGTCTGCCAGCTCAGATCGACCTTGCCGGTACCGGAGTCGAAGGTGAACTGCCCGCGATTGGGGTTCTTGGTGATCGCCAGGTACAGGCTGACGTAGGTCTCCAGCCCCGCAGGGAAGGGCGCGACCTCGGCGAAGGCCGGGCCACCCGCATCGGCCCAGTTGTCGATACCCAGGCACGGCATGCTGGATTGCAGTACGCCGGTGCCGTCCCACATGTGATTGGCGCGGCCCACCATCACATTGCCGTTGTTGCCCCACTTCTTGCCGACGGCATCGGGCAGGTCCGGCAGTTTGCCCTGCGCCTTCATGGCCACCAGCAGCTTCGAGGTGCCGATACTGCCCGCCGCGAAGAACACCTTCTGCGCCACAACGGCTTTGGTCGCCACCGTGGCACCGCTGGTGTCGATCTCGTTCATCTCCACCCGATAGCCGCCCTCCGCGGGCGATACGGCGGTGACGATATGCATGGGCGTGATACGCACCTTGCCGGTCCCGGTGGCCGCGGCCAGATAGGTCTTGTCCAGCGACCGCTTGCCGTGGTTGTTGCCGTAGATGACCTCACCAGCCAGTGCCGACCGGGTGACCTGCTTGGCCTGTTCCTTCTTCATGTACTCGAAGTCGTAGACATTCGGCACGAAGGTCCAGCCGAGGCCGGAGCGTTCCGCGTGTTTGCGCCCCACGCGGGCGAACTGGTAGCACTCCGCACTCTCGAACCAGGTCTGGTCGATATTGTTCACGCCGAGACCGGCATTGGCGCGCGGGTAGTAGATGTCGTACATCTCATCGGCGTTCACCGAGGGCAAGATGGCCGCGAAGTTCTCCCGCTTGGGCGTCACCGCCATACCGCCGTTGACCAACGAGCCACCGCCGACGCCCCGGCCCTGGTAGACGCGAATCCCGCTGAAGCGCTCGGAATCCAAGACGCCCGTGTACCTTTCGATGTCTTTGTTGTAGCTGCTGCCCGCGAAGTAGCCGACCGGCTGATCGGTGCGGTCGCGCAGCCAGTAGGACCGCCCATCGGGTTTCAGCACGGGACAGAAGATCTTGCCGTCGGAGCCGGGCGTCGTCCACGACCTGCCCATCTCCACCACGGTCACCTCCACACCCGCCTGCGCGAGCCGCAGTGCGGCGACCGATCCCCCGTATCCGCTGCCGATGACGAGCGCGGGAACCTTCTCCCCATCCGCCAGCGGTGCCGCGGTTGCCCGCGCCATCGACCTCCCCACCAGCGCGCCAGCAAAGGTGAAACCTGTTGCAGCTAGAAATCCGCGCCTGCTCACCCCCCAGGACCGATTACCAACAGGCATTTCATGAGTGCGAACAGGCAACGCAGGCTCCTCATCGAGATTTTGATTGGAACCTGTTATAGCGATGTGAAACGCGACCGCGCGGAACTTTCCGGACAAGCCGGAAAATTTTCGATCTCCCTGGGCGATCCGCCGCCGGACCGTTCGGCCCTACGACGCTACCGGCGATGTCGCGTAGTCATTGCGGGACAGCGGCACACGAGATTTCGGCGACATCGTGCAGACGCTGCCGAGACGCGCCGAGGCGGCTCAGCTGGATCAGCCCCTGGGACACCAGCACGATGTGAGCGCTGAGCGTCGCTAGTTCGTTCTCGTCCAGGACTTTTCGCGGAATATCGGCGCCGAGCCGTTCGGCGACGTGGGTCTCCATCCGCGCGGTCGTCCGGTCGCCGATGGCGACGACCTCGGGGACCCGATGCCCCAGCTGGGCGACGCTGTTGATCATCAGGCACCCGCGCCGGTTCGGGTACGCGAGACAGTCGGCGATCACCGCGTCGAAGAACGCGCGCACCACCGTGCGCGGCGGGCCGGGAGCGGCGTGCAGCGCGGCGTGCACATACTCGGCTCGCCGCTCGCAGTATCGGCGGAAAGCCGTGAGAAACAGGCCCATCTTGCTGCCGTAGGCGGCGTAGATACTGCCGTTGCCGACACCCGAGACGCTGGACACGCCCTCCACCGAAGTGCTGTCGAACCCGTCGGTCCAGAACAGTTCGATGGCGACGTCGAGCAGCGCCGACTCGTCGAACTGCCGTGGACGCCCCATTCGTCCACGCTAGCAACGCCATCACTAGACCGCGCGCGAGGCCCGAGCGAGCATGAAACGCGGCACACGCGGGCCGCCTCGTTTGATTATGGAGTCGCGCCTCCACAATAATCGGCGGATGAATTCCAGAGCGGTCACCTCGTCGCGGCGGCGGATCGGGATCTTGGTCTTCGACGGCGTGAAGATGCTCGATTTCGCGGGTCCGGCCGAGGTGTTCGTCGAGGCGAATCAGTCGCTGCCCGCCTACGACGTGGTGCTGGTCTCGGCCGACGGCAACGACGTGCAGACCTCGATCGGCGCGCGCGTCGCCGTGGCGCACGCGGCGGCGGACGCGGGCCGCTTCGACACCGTCGTCATCCCCGGCAGCGAGCTGCCCGCCGCCGAGTTCGTGACGCCGGAGGTGCTGCGGGCCACCCGCCATCTCGCCGAGCACACCCGCAGGCTCGCGTCGATCTGCAGCGGGGCCGCCATCCTCGCCCACCTCGGCCTGCTGGATGGACGCCGCGCCACCACGCACTGGAAATTCGTCAAGGATCTCGGCCGCCAGTTTCCCGCGGTCGACGTGGACCCCGACGCGATCTTCGTGCGCGACGGGCACATCTACAGCTCCGCGGGCGTCGCCGCGGGCATCGATCTCGCGCTCGCGCTCGTCGAGGAGGACCACGGCGCCGCGGTGGCGCGCCGGGTCGCCCAGTCGTTGCTGGTGTACATGCAGCGGGCCGGCGGCCAGTCGCAATTCTCGGCGGCGCTCAGCGGACCGGTTCCGCGCAGCCCGCTCGTCCGCGCGGTCGCCAACCTGATCTGCGCCGATCCGGCCCAGCCGTACACGGTGCGAACGCTCGCCGCACACGCCGGGGTGAGCCCGCGACACCTGACCCGGCTGTTCAGGGCGGAACTGGAAAGCACACCCGCGGAGTACGTCGCCTTCGTCCGATTCGCTTACGCCAGAGACAAACTCGACGCGGGCTACAGCGTGACCGAGGCCGCGATGGCCGCCGGATACGGCAGCGGCGAGGCGATGCGCCGCGCCTTCATCGCGCGCCTGGGCGTCTCGCCGCGCAAGTACCAGCAGCGCTTCCGCTCGACGGCGTACGCGACCGGCGGCTGATCCCGGTCGCGGATTTGCTGTCCGGTGTCTCAAATCGTGCGGATACTTGGCCCGATGGGTGGGGCGCGCGGACGCCCGGTTCACGAAAACTGGAGGCTCCCCTCAACAACGACGCCGAAAAGGTAGGAACCATGGCAGGGAACCCCCTCGGTCTATCGCTGGAGCCGGCCGCCCAGGAGTTCGTCGACGCGACCTCCGAACCGCCGTTCCTGTACCAGCTGCCCCCGGAAGAGGGCCGCAAAGCGGTCGACGGCGTCCAGGACAGCCCGATCTTCAAGCCGGAGATCGACGAGGAGTGGATCACCGTCGACGGCGGCCCCACCGGCTCGGTCCCGGTGCGGATCGTGAAACCGGTCGGCGCGACCGGACCGCTCCCCGTCATCCTCTACACGCACGGCGCGGGCTGGGTCTTCGGTGACGCGCACACCCACGATCGGCTCGTGCGTGACCTCGCGGTCGGGGTGAACGCCGCCGTGGTGTTCCCCGAGTACGACCGCTCGCCGGAGGTGCGCTACCCGGTGGCGAACGAACAGTCCTACCGGGTCGCCCAGTGGATCACCACGGCGGGCGGCGCGAAGGGCCTGGATTCCTCGCGCCTCGCGGTCGCGGGCGACTCGGTCGGCGGCAATATGGCCATCGCGCTGACGCTGATGGCCAAGGAGCGCGGCGACGTCTCCTTCGTGCAGCAGGTGCTGTTCTACCCGGTGACCGACGCGAACTTCGATACCGGCTCGTACCGCGAGTTCGCCGAGGGGTACTTCCTGACCCTGGACGGAATGCGCTGGTTCTGGGATCAGTACACCACCAGCGAAGCGGATCGGGCGCAGATCACCGCGTCGCCGTTGCGCGCGAGCACCGAACAGCTGGCCGGACTGCCGCCCGCGCTGGTCATCACCGCGGAGGCCGACGTGCTGCGCGACGAGGGCGAGGCCTTCGCGGGCAAGCTGCGCCGGGCGGGCGTCCCGGTGACGCAGACCCGCTACGGCGGGATCGTCCACGACTTCGTGATGGTCAACGCCCTGCACGACACCCACGCGGCCAAGGCCGCGATCGCCCAAGCCGTCGCGACCTTGTCCGCGGCGCTGCACGGCTGAGTCGCGGCATCCGCCACGACTTCCGAATCCTTTCGATCGACAGGACGATTCACGATGTCGACTGCCTCGACCTCCATCGACGAGCAGGCCCGCGCCCAGATCGACCAGGCCAATGCGAGCGGGCGCACGCCGGTGGTGTTCATCCACGGGCTGTGGTTGCTCGCAGGCAGCTGGGACCGCTGGGCCGCGGTCTTCGCCGACGCTGGCTACGCGCCGGTGACCGCGGGCTGGCCCGACGACCCGCGGACGGTGGCGGAGGCGCGTGAACATCCCGAGGTGTTCGCGGGCAAGACCGTCGGCCAGGTCGCCGATCACTATGCATCGGTGATTCGCGCACTCGACCGCAAGCCCGCGGTGATCGGGCATTCCTTCGGCGGGTTGCTCACCCAGATCCTGGCCGGGCGCGGGCTGTCCGCGGCTTCGGTGGCCATCGACGCCGCACCGTTCCGCGGGGTCCTTGCGCTGCCGATCTCTTCGCTGCGCGCCGCCGCGCCGGTGCTGAGCAATCCGGCGAATCGGCGCCGCGCGGTGCCGTTGACCTACGAACAGTTCCGCTACAGCTTCGCCAATGCGGTGGACGAGGACGAAGCCAGGAGCCTGTTCGAGATATACGCCGTCGCCGCGCCGGGGGCGCCGCTGTTCCAGGCCGCGGCCGCGAACCTCAACCCGTGGTCGGAGACCCGGGTCGATACCGAGAATCCCGAGCGGGGACCGCTGTTGATCCTCTCGGGCGAGAAGGACAACACGGTGCCACGGGCGATCACGCATGCCGAATACGTCAAGCAGAAGCGCAATCCCGGCGTCACCGAGTTCGTCGAGCTGCCGGGGCGGGGTCACGCGTTGACGATCGATTCCGGGTGGCGCGAGGTCGCCGAGACGGCGTTGCGGTTCGTCCAGCGGTTCGTTTGATCGAGGCCCGTCGCGGTCGGGATACCCGGCCGCGGCGGGCGCGGCGGAAAGATCGCCCTCATCACCACGATGTCCGCCCGTGCCGAAAGGGCTACTACCGCAGGCGGTATCGAGCAACCGGACGGCACTCGGCAATCAGGCGACGCTCAGCGATCGCGAGGCTGTGGCGATCGGGCCCCGGTCAGCACCCGGGAAGGTAGTCCCCGAACTCGTCCAGGAAGTCCGGTACCGGGTCGACGCCCACACTGTGGTGGACGAGGCGGCCGCCGACGAACAGGCCCAGGGTGGGGAAAGCCCGCACCCGGTACCGCTCGGCCAGCTCGGGGTGCTCTTCCACGTTCACGCTGACGACGACGAGCTGATCGGAGAGCTCGTCGGCGAGCAGGCGCAGCCGCGGCGTCGACCGACGGCATGGGCCGCACCACGGCGCGGAGAACACGACCAGCACCGGCTTACCGGCACCGAGCACGGTCTCGGCGAAGGTCTCGGTCGATACGGCGCGCACACCGTTCACGGTTCTCTCCTCGACACCTCGCTCAGTTACCGGGTTACCGGTCGGCGTCGCGCCAAACACCCCTGGGCCGACCTCCCCTTCAGCCACTTCGAAATCTACCGCCCGTACCACCGCGACAAGGTCCTCGCCGACCAGACCGACTTCTTGCGCCAGGTTCTTCCCGGAGTGTGACACGGGTGTTCCGTACGGTGTAAGAATCGCATAGTGTGGCGGCGGATACAGTCCGTCGAAAGGAAGCGCACGTGTCGGTCGCCGCCGCGGTCAAGAAGCAGGTCCAGGAACTCGGCGGGGGATTCATGTTCTCCCGGGAGACCAAGGAATTCGGGCACAGCACCGGAGTCGACGGGTTCTTCGGTCCGTACACCCGCGGCAGGGGCGGCGTGCTCGGCGACGTGGACGCCGACGTCGTCACCGCGGCCTTCGGCTTCTTCCCCGCCCATTCCATCCGCAAGGCCTGGGAGTCGGTCCCCATGCCCGCCGCCAAGGCCGCCGACGGCTACCTGGCCGCTTGTCAGGACTTCGGCCGCCGCAAACTCGGCGATTTCGAGCAGGCCGATCGTCTCGCGCAATTGCTGGAAGTCGTTGTCGCCGCGGCCGATCCGGCCGGTCTGCCACTGTTCGCCGGCTGGCGCGCCCTGCCGCTGGCCACCGACGCGCCCGCGCGAGTCACGCAACTCACGCACATCCTGCGCGAACTCCGCGGCGGACTGCACCTGCTCGCGATCCGCGCCAGCGGCATCACCCCGCTGCAAGCTGTCCTGATCTCGGGCTCCCCGTTCAACGACGGCCCCGGCCAGGCCCGCTGGTACGGCTGGCCCGAACCCTTCGAAGACCTCACCCCCACGGTGCACGACCGCTGGCAACGCGCCGAAGCCCTGACCGACACCCTCATCGCCCCCGCCTTCGCCGTCCTCGACGGCGCCGCGAGCACGGAACTCACCACCCTGCTCACCGCCGCCCACGCGAAGGTTTTCGCCCGCTAGGACCGGTCGCACGTATCAACCGAGCGAGCCGCGATCCACCCGACCGATCCGGAGACCCGCCTGCGGCCGAAAACCAGTACACCCCACTGGCTTCCGACCGCAGGCGACCCGCTCCGGGACGCACGAGCGTCCCGTCTCGTCGACCTCGAGACAACCTGGTCGATCCGAGAGTTCCTGCGTCACAGGTGTTTCGAGGGGAACGGGTTGTCGCGACCTTCGCGAGGGTCCTCCGCAACGAGGGAGCTCGCGCCCGGACACGGCGGATCAGTGACGCGGCGAATCAGTGTAGAGCGCCGACGACGGTGACGGTGCCTGCGAGGATCGCGACAGCGGTGATACCGACAGTGAGCACCCACAGGTCGCGCTCATCGGGCATCTCGGCACCGGATTCCAGGGCTTGCCGCACCTGCAACCACCGGCGCAAACCGGCGATCGGCGCGACGACCGCCAGCAGGATCATCATGGTACCCAGCAGGGTCCGTGCCCACCCGGTGCTGAATTCGGGGACCAGATGCACCATGGCGATCCCACCGGCGAGTAGACCGAGCGAGGTGCGAATCCAGGCCAGAAAGGTCCGCTCGCTGGCGAGCGTGAAGCGCTCATCCGGTCGCGAATTGTGTTCGGCGAGAGGCGTATCTGCCACGATCACATCCTCACAGTAGGTCTGAGCCGCCGTCGGGTCCATGGCCGTTCGAATCGTGATCTTCCAGGTGGGTGGCCGAGTAGCGTTCGCGTAGTACGGACTTCTTGAACTTGCCGGTGGCCGTGCGCGGGATGACATCGACGAACTCGAAGCGTTCCGGCAGCTGCCATCGCGCGAAGTCGGTGGCCAGATGCTCACGTAGTTCTTCGGGATCGGTCCGCGCCCCGTCCTTCAGCGTCAGAACCGCCAGGGGACGCTCACCCCACCGCTCGTCGGGTACCGCCACCACCGCGGCCTCGGCCACCGCCGGATGCGCCATGAGGTGGTTCTCCAGATCGACCGAGGAGATCCACTCCCCACCGGACTTGACGAGGTCCTTGGCCCGGTCGCAGATGCGCAGGCAGCCGCGGTGGTCGATGCGGACGATGTCGCCGGTGCGGAACCATCCGTCCGGCGTGAAGCTGTCGGGGGCTTGTCCGTTGTGATAGGCCGCCGCCACCCAGGGACCACGCACCTCGAGCTCGCCCATCGCCGTGTCGTCCCACGCGACCAGCTCGCCGTCGTCATCACGGGCGCGGATATCCATGAACGGCACAGCGATCCCCTGACGTGCCCGGAACGCGTACCGCTCATCCGATTCCCCGGCGTCGAGATCCTCGGGCAGGCGGCCGACGCTGCCCAGTGGCGCCGTCTCGGTCATGCCCCACGCCTGGATCACCGTGAGGCCATGCCGGTCGTACCCTTCCAGGAGGCTGCGCGGCACCGCGGCGCCGCCGACGATCAGCCGGTCGAGGCGACCGAGGTCCCATCGCCGCGGCTCGGCGTCGAGAGCGGCCAGCATTCCCATCCACACCGTCGGGACGCCTGCGGTCACCGTAACCCGTTCGCCGGCAAGCAGATCGAGCACGCTGCCCGGATCGAGGCGCGGCCCGGGCAGCACCAGCCGGGCCCCGATCAGCGCCGCCGCATAGGGCAGACCCCATGCGTTGGCGTGGAACATCGGCACCACCGGCAGCAGCGTGTCGCGGGCCGACACGCCCAGTTGGTCGGGCAACGCCGCCGCCATCGAATGCAGCACCAGAGCGCGATGCGAATAGATCACCCCCTTCGGCCTGCCCGTGGTGCCCGAGGTGTAACACAGTGCGGCGGCGCGTCGTTCATCGAGCACCGGCCACGCCACCGGCGCCCCCCTGCCGATCAAGTCCTCGTAGTCCGCCATCCCGTCGGGCACCGCCCCGCCGTGCGTGACGACGATGACGTGCTCGAAGGGGTGCGTATCGCCGAAGCCTGCGAAGACCTCGAGCAGAGACTCGTCGACCACGATGACCCGGTCCTGCGCGTCGGCCGCGATGAACGCGAGCCCGTCCGGGTGCAGTCTCGGGTTCAGTGTGTGCACCACCGCCCCCATCGCCGGGACCGCGAAGTACAGCTCGAGGTGCTCGGCCTGGTTCCACAGCAGGGTGGCCACTCGATCTCCGTCGCCGACGCCCAGCCCGGCCAGCGCGGACGCCAACCGCCGCGCCCGCCTCGCGCAGGCACCGAGGGTGGTCCGGGCGATGCTGCCGTCGGGCCGTCGCGAGATCACCTCCCTCCCGCCGTGGAACCGCTCGGCGCGCTCGACCACATGGGTCAGCGTGAGTGGGTAATCGTCCATGGTCAGAGCATCGATCTGCTGGGTCTGCACGGAGGGCTCCTCGTTGCGTGGGAAGGCTGCGGACCGGCGGGCCACTGCCACGTCACGCTAGGAGAGCCGGATCACATTCTCTCGGCGCTCCGCGCCAACATTCGAAGCACGGATTGTCGTCACGTCACAATTCCGTGGGCCGGGAATGCGTCAGGCCGGGCAGGGTGGGCAGCAGCGCCAGCGCGACCCGCAGCTCCAGCGTCTGGGAGCCGATGCTCCGACCGAGGAGCGCTTCGGCCTGACGAACCCGATAGGTGACCGTGTTGGGATGGACGGTGAGCCGTTCGGCGGCGCGGATGCGACTGGAGTTCTCGTCGAGATACACCGCCAATGTCATCGCCAACCGATAGGTGGTCTCGTCGTCGGCAGCCAGGGGCCCCAGTACACGGGTGACGAATGCGAGCGCGTGATCGCGGTCCGCGGTGCCGAGCGCGGCGACAGCGATGTCGCGGTATCGCGTCAGTGCCTCCCCGCGAGACAGAACCATCGAGGCGACTCGGCGCGCGTGGGCCGCCTCGAAATGGGTGCGACGAAATCCGTCCAGCGCCCGGCCCGGCTCGCCGATGGCGATAGTGACCCCGGGCGTCACGGTGCGCCGACCTCGGCGCGGACGGACAGCGTCGAGGTCAGTGGCGGTGAAGGCGCTGCGACGGCTGGCCCAGGCCGCCACGGCGAGCGACCCCAACGGCTGACTGAGGGTGCTCTCGGCCGACAAGGTGCGGGCCAGTTCGGCGATGGACTCGTTGAGCACGTCGAGGGCGTCGCCGCTGTCCGGGGCGCGGTCGACCCAGGCAATAGCCCCGATGTGATGCCGATTCACCTCGTACCGCAACCGCCTCGACGCTCGCTGCCCGTCGCGCTCCCGGCCGGCGAGGACCTCTTCGATGGCCGCGGCGCGGGCCGCTGTGGCACTGCGCACCCACGCCTCGCGCTCCACCTCGTACGCCTGCTCGGCCCGCACCATCGCCCCATCCGCGAAGGCGAAGATCCATCCCGTGACCAGTTCGGCCGCAACAGCCTGCTCTGCCGAATCCCGCGCGGTGGCGGTGATCCGGCCGAACGCCCACTGCCACACCCGTTCCTGAGCCAGCCGATAGAACCGCATCAGATCCGCGAGCGCGACGTGGTGACGCGCCCCGGACCTGGCAATCTCCAGAGTCGACGGCGGCAGCTCCACTCCGCGCGGATCCGCGCCGAGCTCCATGATCTGCGCGAGCTGTCGCAGGCTCGCCTCGGTGCTGACGAGATTCTCCGTGACGGTCTGCGGATCCGAGAACAGCTCGGGCAGTTCCTCCTGCATCCTGGCGACTGCGCTTTCGGCCAGGTCCGCGGCTGACGATCGCATCTCGGCCGCAATCGGCCGCAACACCTCCCGCCACACCCGCTGTGCTGATGGCTCCCGAGCCGGCGGCCACTCGATCTTCATGCCGGGAAAACCTACTCACCTTTGTCGTGCGGTCACAACGAGTCGCGCACACGTTGGCGCGCGCTCACGAGCGCTCCCCCGCACACCCACCCTAACTTGTGACCATGATCACGGTACCTTCGCGAACCAAAGCCCCGGACCTGTCCGGCCGGGTCGTGGCCATCACCGGAGCCGGCAGCGGAATCGGGCGTGAGCTCGCCATACTGTGCGCCGCCCGCGGCGCGTACCTCTCGCTGTGCGACATCAACGAGGCCGGGCTTGTCGACACCGCCGACGCGGTGCGATCCGCCGGCAGTGAGGTCTTCACCAGCCGGGTGGACATTGCCGACGCCGAGCAGATGGCCACGTTCGCCGAAGCCACCGACGACCATTTCGGTGGCGTGGACATGGTGGTCAACAACGCCGGGGTCGGTCTCGTCGGCGGGTTCCTCGACACCAGCCTCGAGGACTGGGAGTGGCTGGTCTCGATCAACGTGATGGGCGTCGTGCACGGCTGCCACGCATTCGTGCCGTCGATGGTCGACCGCGGCCGCGGTGGCCACATCGTCAACCTCTCGTCGGCGGCGGGCTTGCTCGCCAACCCCCAGCTCTCTGCCTACAGCGCAACCAAATTCGCTGTCCTCGGCCTGTCCGAGGCGCTGCGCATGGAACTCGCGCCGCACGGAATCGGGGTTACCGCGATCTGTCCCGGTGTCATCGACACGGCGATCACCCAGACCAGCCCGATCCGGGGTGGAGACGCCGATGAGCGGCGCAAGAACATGGCCGCGGTCTACCGGAAGCGCGGCTACACCGCCGAGCGCGTCGCTCGCAACATCCTGCGCGCCGTCGACCGCAACCGCGCTGTCGCCCCGGTCGCCGCGGAGGCCCACATCATGTACGCGCTGTCCCGTGCCACCCCGCCGGTGGCCCGATGGGTCGCGGCGAAGCTCGCCGCCGTCGCCGAGTGAGCGCGCAGTGAGACCGATCTCCTCTCCGCCCCTGCGTGTTTCGGTATCCGATCGGCTCGAACGTCTGCCGGTATGTCGCTGGCACTACATGGTCTGTGCCCTGATGATCGGCGCTTTCATGTTCGAGTTGATCGACCTCTATTCGTTCGCGTTCAGCGCGCCGGCACTGATCGAGCACCATGGATTCACGGTGCGTGATGTCGGCGCCATTACCGCCGCCACCGGCATCGGTTCGTTCGTCGGAGCGTTCGCCGGTGGATGGGCGGCCGGTCGGTTCGGCCGCAAACCGGCACTCGTCGCCTGCCTGGTGCTGTTCTCGGCGCCGTCATTGATCAACGCCGCAGTCTCGGCACCCGAGTGGTTCCTGGTCCTGAGGTTCCTCACCGGAATCGGGTATCAGGGGATGACGGTGGTCGGTGCGGTCCTGCTGACAGAGCTCGTCCCCGGCCGGGTGCGTGGCCGCGCCATCGCGTGGGTGATCACCATCGCCGGAGTCGGTCCTACGTTGCTCGCGTGGCTCGCATTCGCCCTGGTACCCAACTTCGACTGGGGATGGCGTGCGCTGTTCGTCCTCGGTGGGTTGGGGCTGGTGCTGGTGGTCCCCTTCCTTCGGCACCTGCCGGAATCACCGCGCTGGCTCGAGTCCCGCGCGCACCTGGCCCGCGCCGATTCGATCATGAACGACATCGAGGAAGCGGTGCGCGCAGCCGGACACACGATCGCGCCCGTGCCTGCACCTGCGCCCGCCAAGAGTGCGACCTCCACCCAGGTAGACGATCGCGGTAGCGGAATTCGGGCGCTTTTCCGGGAGGGACACGGCCGACGATTCGTGGTCACCGGCGCACTGTGGACGCTCGGTGTGGTCGCCTACTTCGGGTTCACCGGATGGCTGTCGACGCTGCTGAAACTGCAGGGGTACGACCTCGGTCAATCAACACTGATCACCGCGGTCGTCACCACCGTCGGCCTGCTGGGATTCTTCGCCAGCACCGTGGTGACCGATCGCTGGCAACGCAAGTATTCCCTCGCCGTCGTCGGCACCGTGTTGGGCGTAGTCGCATTGCTGTTCACCGCGGGAAGCTCGACCTCCTACGTCCTGGCAATCGGTTGCGTGCTCCAGGTCCTGTTCCAGTTGGTCGTACCGCTCACGCAGACGTATTCGGCCGAGGTCTTCCCCACCCGCTTCCGATCGATAGGCTCGGGCTGGGCCAGCGCCTCGGCCCGGATCGGCAACATCGTCGGCGCCTTCGCCATCACAGCGATTCTGGATCACTGGGGAATCCCCGCGGTCTTCTACTTCATCGCTGCCCTCATGTTCATCCTCGCCATGGTCATGGTGTCCCTCGGGGAGTCGACGAGCGGCTCCCTCGAACGGTCCGATGAACATGCCGACTCCGAGAGCGCGGTCCCAGTGGGCGGGAACTGACGCCGGACAGTCGCACGGATCGTCAGCACCCGGTTCGGCCCGTCGACTGACGCGCCCATCGCGCAAAGAACCCATTTCGACAGCGTTTTCGCCAGCGCTGACCAGAGGAGCAATGAATGGCATTGAACGAGTACACCCCTGGCACCGCCTTTCCGGGAGCGGTCGGAACCACCATCGACCAATCGAGTCCCGCCTGGCCGAGGCCGGTCCGTGCCGCTCCGGGCGCACCGAATGTGCTGCTGATCGTGTTCGACGACGTCGGCTACGGACAATTGGGGTGTTACGGCAGCCCGATCGCGACGCCCCACCTCGATGCGCTGGCTGCCGATGGCCTGCTCTACAGCAACATGCACACCACCGCGCTGTGCTCACCGTCGCGCTCGTGCATCATCACCGGACGCAATCATCACGCCAACGGGATGGCGGCGGTCACCGAGTTCGCCACCGGATACCCCGGATACGACGGAAACATCCCGTTCTCCAATGGGTTTCTCTCGGAGATGCTGCTGGCGCGCGGTTACAACACGTACGCGGTCGGCAAGTGGCATCTGACACCCGCCGACCAGGAATCGGCCGCAGGCCCCTACAACCGCTGGCCGCTGGGACGCGGCTTCGAACGCTTCTACGGCTTCCTCGGCGGCGACACCAGTCAGTGGTACCCGGATCTGGTCCACGACAACCACCAGGTCGAGCCGGAACGCACTCCCGAGGAGGGATACCACCTGAGCGAGGACTTGGCGGACAAGGCAATCCAGTTCGTCGCCGACGCCAAACAGGCCGCACCGGACAAGCCGTTCTTCCTCTACTTCTGTCCTGCCGCCGCACATGCTCCGCACCATGTGCCCAGGGAGTGGGCCGACCGCTACAAGGGCCGATTCGACGAGGGCTGGGAGGCCTATCGGGAAATGGTGTTCGACCGGCAGAAGCAACTGGGCGTCATCCCCGCCGATGCCGAGCTGTCCGAACGGGATCCCGATGTGCCGGAATGGAACTCACTGAGTCCCGACGCGCGCCGGCTGGCAGCCCGGATGATGGAGGTGTACGCCGGGTTCCTCACCCACACCGACCACCACATCGGCCGCGTGCTGGACTTCCTGAAGGAGATCGGCGAATTCGACAACACGATCGTCGCCGTGGTTTCCGACAATGGCGCCAGCTCGGAGGGCGGTGTCACCGGCACGACCAACGAGCTGCAGTTCTTCAACAACGCGCAGGAGACACTCCAGGAAAGCCTCAGGGACATCGACGAACTCGGCGGCCCCGCCACCTTCAACCACTATCCGTGGGGCTGGACCTGGGCGGGCAATACCCCGTTCCGGCGGTGGAAGCGTGAGACCTACCGCGGCGGCACCAGCGACCCGTTCCTGATCCACTGGCCGCGCGGCATCGCGTCTCGCGGCGAGGTGCGCACCCAGTACGCGCATCTGATCGACATCGTGCCCACCGTGCTCGACCTGCTCGACCTCGAGCCGCCCGAGACGATCAACGGTGTGGGGCAAACCCCGCTGCACGGCATCAGCTTCGCCCACACCCTCGACGATCCCACCGCGCCGACCCGCCGCCACACCCAGTACTTCGAGATGCTCGGCCACCGCGCGATCGATCACGACGGCTGGCGAGCGGTATGTCCTTGGCCCGGTCCGTCTTTCGCCGAGTCCGAGCGACCGTTCGGCACCCCGATCACGGCCGAGGACCTCACCGACCTGGATGCCGGACACTGGGAGCTGTACCACGTGGCCGAGGACTTCGCCGAGAACCACGATGTGGCCGCCCAGCACCCCGACAAGCTCGCCGAACTGATCCGGCTGTGGTACGCCGAGGCAGGCAAGTACCAGGTCCTTCCCGTCGACGGCAGAGCGATGGCCCGACTGCTCGACGAGCGACCTCAACTCACCGAGAACCGCACCAGCTACACCCTCCGGCCTGGCACCCAGATGCTGCCCGCGGCGGTCGCACCCCGGCTGTTCAACCGGCCGCACAGCATCACCGCCGAGGTGACCATCTCCACCGACGGGGCGGAGGGAGTGCTGCTGTGCGAGGGCGGCTACACCGGCGGTTGGTCGTTCTACCTGCAGCACGGCCGACTGCACTACACGCACAACTATGTGCGCCGGTCCTGGCTCACCGTGTCCTCCGAGGAAGAGATTCCGGCCGGGCGTCACAGGCTCGGCTTCGAGTTCCAACCCACCGGACTCCCCGACTTCACGCAAGGTAAAGGCGCGCCCGGTCGTGCGTTGCTGTACCTCGACGACCGCCTTGTCGGCCAGGCCGATTTCCCGGTCACCACACCGATCATCTTCAACCCGGGCGGCCTGCGCTGCGGCGCCAACCCGGGGTCGGTGGTGACGTCCGAGTACCGCGCGCCGTTCCGATTCACCGGCACCTTGCACAGCGTGACCGTCGACATCTCCGGCACGCCGATCAGCGATGCCGCAAGCGAACTGCGCGCGGCCATGGCCCGGCAGTAGTCGCCGAGCGCTGAACGTCACGGGTGCGCGTTCGCACTCGTTCATCAGATCCCCCCACAGAGGCATCGGGCGGCACGGTGACAACCGCCGCGGCGCCCGCCTTCGTCGACCCCTCCGATCCAAGATGAGGAAACAAGCAATGAGAATCCGATGGTCAGCCCTCGGGGCCGCCTCGACAGTCGTCGGCATCGCGCTGACAGGAGCGACCGCGACAGCCGCGCCGACCGACATTCCCGCGGTGTCGTACCGGGCACAACTGACAACCGACCGATCGGTGGTCACCAGCCTGGAGAACGGGACCTTCGCGCTGTCGGACGATGGCAGCGCGGTCTCGGTCTTCGACACTGCGGGACGCGTCCTGGACGCTCTGCCGTTGCGGGTCCGAATCGACGACCAAACGCTACCGGTCCGGCACCTGATCGCGCCTGACGGTCGCACTCTCACGCTGACCCCGGACGTCGCCGCAATTCGACGCGACGAACTGAAACCCGTGGCGTCACCGGTCGAGAATCAGCTTGCGATGAACGACCTCATCAATGCCGTCAGCATCGGCACGTCGGTGGGAAGCCTGATCGGCACCGCCGTCGGAGCGGTTCTCGGCGTGGGCGTCGGCGTCGCGCTCGCGGGCGCGTCCTGTGTGGTGCTGAGCCTCGGATGTGTTGTCGCCGTCCTGCCCATCGTCGCCCTCGCCGGAGGCGTCGGCGGGATGGCGGGCCTCGTCCTCGGCGGCGGTCCGACGACGGCGATCGCGGTGTACCAGTACCTCACCACACTCAACGCCCCGCCTGGAACCAGCAAGTACGCACCGGACCTGCAAGCTCGTGCCGAATCCCCCTCAGCCACAACAGGAGCCACGCGATGATCGCGCGAAACGAGGGGCACCCTGTCTCACAACGCGCGTGTTGGCTGGGTGTCCTGATGGCCGTCGTCGCTTCGGGGATCGCCGCACCGCCCGCACTCGCCGAGGCACCGGCGCCGCCATCGGTGCAGTACCGCATCGAGGTCGTGGGCGACCGTGTGATGACCACGGTCGACAACGCCCACTTCGCTGTCGCGGAGAGTCGTCACCAGATCGAACTGCGCGACTCCGCCGGTCGAGTGCTGGAGTCGCTGCCGATGGCCTATTCGATCGACGGTGTGGTTCATCCCCTTGCGGAGTCGATCTCCGACGACGCGCGCACCCTGACGCTGAGACCCGATGTGAGCCAGGTCGAACGTGCGCCACGAACCGTCGCGTCCCCGTTGGAGGAACAGCGCGCCCTGACCGAACTGTCCAACTCGCTCACCCGCGGCCCACTGCTCGGAACAGTGGTGGGGACCGTGGTCGGCGCTGTGGTCGGCGCGGCGATCGGCGCCGCCTCGTGCCTCGTCGTCGGACCCGCCTGCCTCGCCACCGTCCCGGCGGCCGCGCTGGCTTTCGCCGCCGCGGGCGGGGTGGCCGGCACGCTGGTCGGCGGCGGCGTCGCGCTGGCCGACGGCCTGTGGAAGTACCTCACGACCATTCAGTCACCGCCCGGGCAGAGTCCTTACGCCGACAGCACGGTGAACACACCGGATGGCGTCGTCATCCCCGACGCCAACCTGCGGTTACCGAGCGGGTCCGCGAGCGGCATCCGCACCGGGTCGTCCTCCGGTTCTGCGCGCTGACGACAGAGGAACATCCCCGGCCCCGGCGAACCATCGCCGGGGCCGATTCCGGTGAATGGTCGACCGCAGAAGTTCTACCGCGGTGGCCCGCTCCCACGCCACATCGGCCGCAGTGCGTGACAACAGCATCGTGGCTGTTGCCAATGCGCCCAACAGGATTCCCACCTCACTCGTTGTGCTCACGTCACAGTTCGTCGGGACGGGGACGCGCGAGGCCGGGGCGAGCGGGGAGCATCGCCAGCGCGACCTGAACGTCCAAGAAGTCGGTGGCGACGCTGCGTCCGAGCAGTGCCTCGGCTTGGTGGACTCGGTAGCTGACCGTGTTGGGATGAACCATGAGCCGCTCGGCAGCGCGACTGCGGCTGCGATTTTCGTCGAGATAGACCGACAGCGTCATCGCCAGCCGGAATGTGGCTTCGTCGTCGGCGGCCAGCGGCCCGAGCACCCGGGTGATGAACGACAGTGCGTGATCGCGGTCGGCGATGCCGAGCGCCGCAACGGCGACGCTGCGGTAGCAAGTGATCGTTGCCCCGCGCGGCCCCGCCAGCGACGCGACCCGCCGCGCGTGGTCTGCTTCGAGATGGGTGCGGCGAAAGCCCTCCAGGCCGCGGCCCTGCTCGCCCACGGCAATCCTGACACCGGGCTTCACACCCGGCACCCGGTCACCACGACCCACAGCATCGAGCTTGTCGGAGGTGAAGGAGTCCCTGCGGCTCATCCAGCCCGCGACGGCAAGCGAGCCCAGGGAATGGATGAGGGTGGTCTCGGCGCCCAGCGTGTGGGCGAGCCCCGTGAGAGCCTCGCCCAGAGCTGCGTGGGTTTCGCCGCCTTCGGAAGCCTGCTCGACCCAGGCGATGGCCCCGACGTGACGCCGATTCACGTCGTAGCGCAGTCGTTTCGATGCCCGCTGTTCATTGCGCTCACGGTCGGCCAGAATCTCCTCGACCGCGGCCGCGCGGACCGCGGCGGCACTGCGTAGCCAGGCGTCGCGCTCGACCTCGTACGCTCTCTCGACTCGGACCATCGCCTCGTCGACGTAGGCGAACAGCCACCCCGTGGCCAGATCCAGCCCTACCGCCTGATCGGCTGCGTCCGACGCTTTGTCGACAATGTGCGCGAACATCCACTGCCACACCCGTTCCTGAGCCAGCCGGTAGAGCCGCATCAAATCCGCGAGCGCGACCTGTCGGTGCACAGCTGACCGTGCGATGGCCAGAGTCGACGGCGGTAATTCGACCTGCCGGGGGTCGCCTGCGAGTTCGATGATCTGAGCCAGCTGCCGCAGGCTCGCCTCCGTGCTGACGAGGTTCTCCTGGACGTTCTGCAGATCCGGGAACAGTTCCGGCAACTCGGTCTGCATCCGAGCGACCGCCCGCTGCGCGAGGTCCTTGGCGGACGCACGCATCTGCGCCGCCATCGGCCGCAACACCTCCCGCCAGACCCGCTGCGCAGACGGCTCACGCGCCGGCGGCCATTCGACCTCCATGACGGCCGAATATAGTCACCGTTGTCGCGCCACGACAATCAGCCGTGACCACGCCGGCACACGAGTGCTCCGCCCCGAAATTCGCGGGCCGATCGCACGAGCGCACGGAACTCATTCAGGCGCCTCGAGACCAAACGATCGGCCTTCTCACGAATCTCGGGCGGGTAGCGCTTCGACAGGATGGCGACCATCCGCCTCACGAAAAGAAGCGGCCCCGAACCCGGCCTCGGTTACGACGCGAGTGGTTGCGTCCGGCCGGTGAAGGGATTGTAGGCCGGGAGTGGCTTGATGAGCGGGGCGAGCAGTCTGCCGGACTGCTCGACGGTGAGGACCTCACTCGGGTCGAGCGGGATGACTTCGCGCAGCGACTCGTCGTATTCCCAGACGTCCTCGCCGACCAACCGGCCCTCGTCGTCGTAGGGCCAGATCATGTGCTCCCGGGTTTTCATCAAATAGGTGGCGTCGGGGTCGGCTGGGACGCCCGCGGCCTGGAGGATGCTGCCCGGCGTCTGCTGGTACAGCGTGGCCGACGAGACGATCATGGTGTCGCTTACCGCCAATTTCTCGTCGCCCCCGGTGTAGAAGACGCACTGCGCCGTGCCGGTCCAGTCGCGATAGACCTCTTTGACGGCCTCGGCTCCGACGAGCGTGGTGTTCATGCCGAACAAGTTGAAGTGGTAGACGGGCTCCTCGACCGTCATGTCGGCGGCGAAGATCTCTTCGAAGCGGCCCGCCATCTCCAAATATCGGTGCCGGTTGTAGGCGTGCAGCAGGTACAGGTGGCGGGGGTTCTCCGTGGTCTCGATCAGTCGCTCCACGGCGATGTTGGTCTGGGTGATATCGAAGCGGCTCATTTATCGATTCCTTTGTGCCGGATTATTGTTTGATGTCGAGCTCACGGCGGGATGGTGGTCAGGCTGATGAAACGGTCGCCAAAAACTCGACGACGTGCCTGGCGAGTTCCTCACCGGCGTCCTCCTGCAGGAAATGGCCCGCACCACGGATGACCGGGTGTTCGATGCCGTGAGCGCCACGCATCTCGGTTTGCAGGATGCCCCCCATCGGGCCGGTGATCGGATCGGAGTCGCTGAACGCCACCAACATCGGTGTGGCGCTCTGGCACAGCGTCGCCCAGGCCGCCCGGTTGGCAGGCGCGGCCGGGTCATCGGGTGAGGTGGGCACCAGGCCGGGCATCGCCCGCGGGCCCGCGCAGTAGCTGTCGTCGGGGAACGGCGCGTCGTATGCGGCGCGTACCTCGTCGCGCATCACCTGGGTGCAACCCCACTGGATGAATCCGCCGACATCAATTGCCGGTTGGCTCTGGATGGCTTTCCTGAACTGCCACCAGATCTCGGGCATCGGGAAGTCACCGGTCGGCAGACCGGTGTTGGCGGTCACGATGCGCGAAAACCGTTCGGGATGTTCGGCGGCCAGCCGCAACCCGATCAATCCACCCCAGTCCTGGCCGACCAGGGTGACGTTACGCAGGTCCAACGTGTCGAAGGCGAGCGCGCGCACCCATTCGACATGCCGGGCGTAGGTGTGATCTTCGAGGCGGGCCGGTTTGTCGGAGCGACCGAAGCCGACCAGATCGGGGCAGATGACCCGATGACCGGCCGCAGCCACGATCGGGATCATTCGCCTGTACAAGAACGACCACGACGGCTCGCCGTGCAGCATCAGGACCGGGTCTGCGTCCTCGGGGCCGGCCTCGACCCACGCCATACGCAACGATCCACCCTCGGTGTCGTCGACCTCGCAATACCGAGGAGGGTAGGGAAAGTCGGGCAGCTCGGCGAACCGCTCCTCGGGGGTGCGCAGCGTCAGCATGGCCGAACCAGGTCGGCAGGCTTGTCCACGATATGCATCGAATTCTCCTTGCTTCTGTTTCACGGCGGCTATTGGCCGCCGACCCGAAGGTAGGTGGCCGTATACCAATTGTCTCGGCGCTTTGCGCCAAAATTCGGCGCCAACGTTGTGCCCGCGCCACAAGCCAGCGGATTGGGCATCGGCACCGGCAGCAGCTCGATTTCCTTCGTGCGCCGCTCCGAAGTTCGGTTCACAATTTCCCGGATAGGCCGAGGACGGCGAGCTTCTTGGCGCTGTATGTGGACAGATGTGGTTTTGCGAGCAGGATGTGTGATGCGAGCACAATTTACATCGGGAAGATTGTTTTCCCGCAACGAGCGGATTGCGAACTGCGTCTCCTACTGTGGCGTGTCGTGGCCGATCGGTCACGTTCTCTTCGAAGGTCTCACGCAGATGTCCTGCGGCCCGCAGACCCTCGCATGACGCCGTTGATCGGTGGCAGGAAGGAACCACGACATGAGCCGGTTCGACATCACCAAGACCAACCTCGCTGTGGAGCGGCTGATCGAGATCACCGACAACCCGCGCCACCTGTACCTGCTGCACGCCTACAACCGGCACCGCTACCTGGAGATGGCCGGCCGCTGGAAAGAGATCTTCGACCCGGAGATGACCGTCGCGCACCCCGTCTACCACTTCAACGTGTTCGGCATCAACACCGTCTTGGACGGGGCCGAAGCAGTACAGGCCGTCTACAACGAATGGGCCGCCACCGGACAGTGCGTCTTCTACGTCGACGACGAAAAGCTCGCGGTCGGCGACAACACGATCTGCTCGACCGCGGCGATCTATCAGCAGACACCCGGCGTCATCCTCGCCGAGGCCGGCGCGGACGTGAACACGGACGCCACCTATCTCGTCAAGAACGTCGAGCACATGATCTGGCCCTACGACGACCAGGGCCGTCTGGTCGGAGAGGACGTGTGGGAGATCGACGAATCCCAGCGCGAGATCATCGAACTCGACCCGTCGGAGGTGCTCACGATCGAGCAGTCCAGCATCCTGCTGGCCCCGCTGATCAAGCCACTGCCCGCCCGCACATTCTGATCGCGGACGATCGGGCCATCCGGGCGCTACGAAGCGGTCGACGTCCGCCCCGAGCACACCTTCGAACTGCGCTAGGTCGCCGGCTTCCCTGCAGGAGGCGGGGAGCAAGCCGACTCCGAATCGAACCTCAGCAGGCAGACAAATAGCCGAACATCGATGCAGGCGTGAAGGTTCCATGCAATGGTCGGGTCTATGACCGATCGCAGTCCTGGCGGTTCCGGCGCACCTGTGATCAACCTCGTCGTCGTCAGCGCTCTCGTCGTACCGCTTGTGATGGTGACCGGAAATGCGTGGTATGCCCTCACGGTGGTGCCCGGTCTCTGGTTGGTGGGCCGGATCCGACCCCCGGTCTGGTACGTGCTGGCGGCCGAGCGACGCCGGGTGGCCGTGCTGGCCGGATGGATGTTCATCCTGGCCGGGATTGCGGTGACCGTCGCGGTGGCAAGCGAGCTTCTGGGCGGATCGCCCTGGTTCTGGCCCGTAGCCGTGGTGAGCGCGTTGGTTGTCGGGCCCTCCGTGTGGCTCGCTGTGACTTCAGTGGTCAGCGTCTCGTGGCTGAGAAAGCACCTCTACGACTACTATTCGCTCCTCGATTGGCTCGACCGCGTCCCGCTCGGCGCGAGATACCCCGAGGGCGAGGTGGATCAGGCCCTCGCCATAGCCGACCGGATCCGTCATGTGATCGATCTACGGCGGCCGCCGTTCACGACGACCCTCCATTCAGAGGTCATGGCGAGGATCGCCACCTTCTATCTGGGGCTGGCGATCGAACTCAGCCTGCCCGAAGACGAAGTCGACGTCGAGCAGGTGCTGTCATAGTGCGAGGCGTCCTGCGCCGCGGGCCGCCACGCCACGGGAGGGTTCACGGGCGCCCTGCATCTGGGGCTGTACCAACGTTGTCTTTCCTTCCGGGCCCTATGCCTGGCACAGGCCGACAGGCTCGTCGAGGCCGTGATCAGCATCCGCCCGGCCGGAACGGGCATGTGCAGCTTGCCGATT
This sequence comes from Nocardia sp. bgisy134, assembly GCF_965341865.1. GTDB lineage: Bacteria > Actinomycetota > Actinomycetes > Mycobacteriales > Mycobacteriaceae > Nocardia. The sequence continues at coordinate 77,141 of NZ_CBDQZP010000011.1, read as the reverse complement.
CGAGCGCGATCCCGCGGTAGCGATCCGAAATCTAGCAACGCTAGACAGGCTAGCGGGCGGATGTTATCGTTGCTCCAGTTTCTAGCGATGCTAGATTTTGGAAGGGAAGCCGAAAATGCTCATTGTCACCGGCCAGATCATTGCCGCCGCCGCCGTTCTCGCCAATGCCGTCGTCTATGGCACCGATGTCTGCGGAGCCGTGATCACCCGGTCCGTGTACCGCAAGCTCGATGACGCGACCGTGACCATCAGCGCGGGATGGGGTCACTATTACGGCGACAAGCGCATGCCGGTTGTCGGTGCGGGCGGTGTGGTCACCGCAGTGCTCACGCTGCTGATCGCAGTGTTGGCCGGGCAGATCGGCGCCGCTGTCGCGGCGGGGATCACGGTGGCGGCGCTGCTCACCTGGCTCGCCTTCTACGTCCGCATCGCCAAGCCGATCAATTCCCAGCAGACCGCCGCCGCCCAGAGCGGCATCATCCCGGCCAATGCCCGTGCGCTGCAAGACAAGTGGGACAGCATCCTGAAATACCGGGTCACCCTGCAGTTCATTGCCATCGCCGGACTGTGCGCCGCACTGATCCTGTTCTGATCTCAGAACCGATATCGAATTCACCGAGGAGTAACTGACATGACCTTCACCATCAACGAACAGCAGTTCCTCGCGGAGGCCGGGATCGGTCGGCTGGCCACGGTGTCGCCCGACGGCGTTGTGCAGAACAACCCGACCAGCTATCGGGTGAACGCCGACGGCACGATCGACATCGGGGGCATGCGGATGCGTGCCAGTCGAAAGTACCGCAATGTCGAGGCGGGCAGCCGGGTGTCGTTCGTCATCGACCAACAGGTTTCATTGGAGCCATACGTGATTCGCGGCATCGAGATACGCGGCACGGCCGAGGCGCTCGATGACGAGGAGCCACCGTTCCAACACCAGGAACGTGCGGTCATCCGAATTCACCCCGAACGGGTCATCTCCTGGGGCATCGACGGCGGATCCTTCGACTTCACCAGTCGCGGCGCCGAGTCGTTCGATGGCCAGTGAACGAGAACGGGGGCATGTGTGGGATATGTTGTTGCCGCGCACCATGGGCCGCTGATTCGCAGGAAAGCCCGCCGCTCACAGCCGACTACCAGACTCGTCGCACCGCGGTCACAGCACTGCGGCCTTCGATAGAAGGCGTGAGTCACCGCGACTCACGCTCCGAGAGAAGGGATTCCGAGTGCTTTCCAAGACGAACATGCGCCGAGGAGCGGTCCGGGTCGCCGTGGCCGGTGCCCTGGTGACGATTCCGATGGCCGCCGTGGCCGCGACGGCCAGTGCCGAAGCGCCCGCCGATACGCAAGTCACGCAAGTGTCGGAGGGCATCGCGCTGGACGACGTCAGCCGTCCGCATCCGGGGCCCCACGAATTCCCCGGCCACCCTGGCCCGGGCGGACCGCGGGTGGAGTTCCGCGGGCCGGACCCCGGCTTCCCCGGCCCAGGCCCCCGCATCTTCCGGCAGGCGCTCCCGCCCACCGGATCGTTCGGCAGCAGCTAGCCCCACAGCCGTAGCAGCTGTCCGTCCCACCTCGAAATGCCGAAGGCCACCTCCCGCTGCGCCGGGAGGTGGCCTTCGCTGCGGCCGCGCTCACCCGACCTTCACCCAGAGGCAATGTCGCGGTGGCCGTGGAGGTTTGGGCAGCTGGTTCGAGCCGGAGGAGCTACCCGCTCGAGCGTTGCGTAGCCTGCTGGCTCCCAGGTCGGTTTGCCCCCGGGCAGACCACGCCTACCGTTCTGCCCAATCCTGATCAGGCCCAGGGCGCGCAGGACAGCCCAGCCACGGGCCCGGGTGATGGTCGCTTCGTCGGCCTGTCCATAGGCGTCGAAGAACCGGCTCGCCGCTGCGGCAGGCAACAGGATCCAGGCGGCTGAAAGATCGGTCGCGGGGTCGCCCGCGCACATTTCGCCGAAGTCGATCACCCCGGCGAGCAACCCGTCCCGGAAGATCACGTTCGCCGGATGCAGGTCACCGTGCAGCCACAGCGGCGCGCCCTGCCAGACGGGCGCTGCTACCGCCTTCTCCCAGATTTCCCGCGCACTGTCAGCGCTCGCGTGGTCGGCAATGACCTCGAACCCGATGTCGACCCCGTCTTGCAATCCGGCCAGAGGGATGCCGCGCGTAGGGTTGGCAACGCGCCCTGCCCCGCCAACTCCACCCGCGTCACCGACGGCTCACCCAGACGAAGCACGACCGGCCAGAGCACGCCCGCAGAATCAACCGCCGTCAGGTGCACAACCTCCGACATCCGACTCCCATCATCGCCGAGGATCCTACCTACGCCGAGTCCTCGACCGAGCCCGCCAAGTGGGGCCGAACTCGCCGGTAGTCATGCAACCCGTGGCCCCTAGTCGGCCGAACTCATGGATCGGTATGTCGGCATGATCAAGTGGTGCACATCGAGCGTGTCAGTATCGTCGACTACGACCCGTCGTGGCCTGTGCAGGCGGCAGAAGCGATTTCGGAGCTGTGCGCCGTGTGGCCCGACCTGTTGAGCGAAGTCGAGCACATCGGTTCGACCGCGGTCCCCGGCTTGGCGGCAAAGCCTGTCATCGACCTCATGGCCGCGGTTGTCGATCTGACCGAGGTGCAAAACCGAGAGACCGAACTCGCGGCACTGGGCTATCGGCGCCACCGCAACGGCATGAAGGACAGGATGCTGTATGTGCGAACCCGCGCGGGGGTTCGGACCCATATCCTGCATGTCGTCGACCTCGTGAGCTGGCCACATCGAAATCAGCGCCTACTGCGCGACTATCTGCGTGAACACCCGCGAGACGCTGCGCGGTACGCCGACCTGAAACGTCGCATCGTGGCCGCGGGCATCCCACCGCAAGATTATGCGCGGGCGAAGACAGGACTCATTCAAGAACTCACCGACCGAGCACGCGCAGAGCGAGGGCTGCCACCGATCCCAGTCTGGGAAAAGTGACCGAGTAGCACCGCCCGATCATCCGCCCGCACCCGGAACAGCGCACCGCGCGGTGCCTCGCCAACGATCGTTCACGAGACCCTCTACTCGCGATCAGCATCCCGAGTGCCAGCACGGCGCACTCACTGCGGCCGGCATCAACCGCATCGTCGAAGGTGTCCACGAGGCGACGACATGATCTGATGGATCAACGTCCAGCAAGGGGAGGGCCACATGAACCAGTTGCCGATGCTGTCCGCCGTCCAGATCGCAACCGACCGGGTCCTGCTGCGCAAGGCGCGCGACGCCGATCGGGAAAGACTCATCGAGCTACGCACCGACCCGGAGGTCGGGACCTACATCGGAGGCCCGCGTCTGCGGGAGGATGTCGAGCAGTTCCTCGACGCGATCGGCGGCACAGCCAACGCCACCGCCACTCCCGGCACCTTCGTCATCGCCGACAAAACCACCGACGACCTCCTCGGAACATTCGAGCTCAAACGGCGCGCCGCCGACCAGCCCGGTCATGTCACCGAAGACGGCGAGGAACTGGAACTGGGTTACCTGATGCGGCCCGACGCCTGGGGCGCGGGACTGGCGTTCGAAGCCGCCACCGCCGTATTACGCTCAGCCGCAGACGAACTCCCCGACCAGCCGGTCCTCATCGCGACCCAGACGGCCAACAAACGCTCACTCAGACTCGCGGTCCGCCTGGGATTCCAGCCCGTCAGCACCTTCGAATGGTTCGACGCCGAGCAGTCCCTGTGCCTGGCCAGCCTGCACTCGTTCAAAGCCTGAGGTCTGCGACACGCCGAGCAGGTGACATCACTTTCCACCGACACAACGCGACCCCGAAGCCGGTCGACGACAACAGGATTCACCGACAAACGACATCGACATTCACCTCCTAGCCAGGTCGGGGAACATTCGCGAGAGTCACGCTGACGAGTTACCGCAGATCGTGACTCCACCATCTGCGGCAACTCTCGTGTCGACTCGGCTGAACACGCCAGGGCATCTGCACCGAGACTATCTGCGGTAGACGATGTTCCGAATCGATCGGATGGTAGGAATCCCTGTAATCGGATGCGAGCTTCTCGGTGACTTCTGGTCCGCCTGGACCCCACGGGCCGGTCAGTACACGTTGGCGGTGCAGAGCACTTCGCTGATCTCCGTTCCCGACTTGTCCGCGGAACCGACATTGGCCAGCATCGCCGGCGGGTGGTACTGGGCGAGGCTGGCGTAGGCATAGGCCAGCGCGGTCGAGCGGTCGGGGCCCGCACCGGTGCCCACCGCGTCATCGCTGTAGACGAGCGCGCCGCAGCCGTCCGACCAGTCCACCAAGACGACGCAGTCGGAGGCGCCGTCCAGACTGCACGCGGCGATCGCCTCGTCGACGGCCTCGTCGCGGCTGAACGCATCGATGCTGGTGCTGTAGCTCCAGTCCTCGGCACTGAACGCGATCGCCCCGTGGAGACCGGCCGCATTCGCCGTGGCTGCACCGATCACCGACCCGGTCGCAAGACCCACTGCCGCGACAGCGACGGCGGTCTTACCCATGAGCTTCATCAAGCACTTTCCTCTGTGAACATGAAGGGCGGATATGAACCCGACGAATCATGGCGGATCACTATCCGATTCGCCCAATTCGACTGAAGGATCACACTGCCCGCCGACGGCTATCGGGTCGGGAGCATCAGCTGGAAATCCGGGACAGCCGTAGCCGAGAAGCGATCCGGAGATCCCAACAGACCGCCTGCTCGGCTTGCCATGCGGATCGCGCGAGCAACACCTTCGCCGAAACAGCAAGGCGCGGATCGACGGGTTCAAAGCGTCCGACAACGCGTTCATCACTGTGGATTCATGGGTCGGCATCGTTCGTCGAAGCTGGATAGCGATGGCCACGCCGGCCAGCTCACCACCGAGACTGGTCACCAAATGTGTTGCCGGCCTGCAGCAATGGCGAGGTAGGCTGTGGCGGCAATGAGGAGTCGCGACGAAATCACGCACCGCATCGATCAGGTGTTCACGGGCTCGATGCCGCTCACCGAGGACGAACTCGCACCGCCGAGCATCGATGCGCCCTACGTCATCGCGCATTTTCACGGCCGCTCGCGGGCGGACATCGACCGCTCGAGCTTTCTGCCCGGCCTGCACATGGAAGACTTCGCGTACATGACCGCGCAGGCCGTCGAGTACTACCTCCCGGCGGTGCTGAAGCTGATGCTGATCCAACCGTCCGACTTCGAGCTCTGGATCCATCTCAGCAGCTTTCTCGGCAGTGCGCGACGAGACGACGAGACGACCCTGCGCGGCCTCCGCCCCGCACAGCACGCGGCGATCGCGGACTGGCTCGAACTCCTGTCCCGCGAGATCGACGAGGGGTTCGGGGTCGATCGCAAGGACGCCGCGAAACTGGCACGGCTCTATCGGCAGCTTGCGAACGCCGCGACGTAGCCAGGCGCTCGCGCCCGCCGAGTTCGGCGGATGGTGCTGCGCTCAAATGCTCAGCGCATCAACGCTGTTGAGGTGTCCACTGTAGACCTCCGCGGGATTGCGGTAGCCGTGGATCTTGCGGGGCCGGTGGTTGAGTTCCGCGGCGATCGCGTCGAGGCCTCCGGGATGCTTCCCGACCGGTGTCCGACCCCGCGTCGAGCTCGCGTTAACCGAGGACCGGGAAGTTCGATCGGAACATGTTGTGCGGGTCGCGAACTCGCTTGAGCTCACGTAGGCGGGCCAGAGTCGTCTCGTCGAATGCCTCGGCCGCCCGTTCCCCCGGGGCGAGGAAGGTGAGTGGCTTGGTGGCACCGATGTGGCCGCGCAATTCGCCCAGGATCTCGCCCTGCCGAGCCAGCACCGCGTCGGTGAGATGTGGAAGTCCGAGGCCGAGCAGATTGAGAACGAACGGCTCCCCGATCGGGCCACGCGCGCCCGGGACCACTGCCGGTTCGGCGAAAGCACCGCCCAGGTGGCGGATTTGGATGACCGTGAGCGGGGCGACCGGGCCGTCGATCAGGAGATCGGTGACCGTACTGCCGAGGTCGCTGAGCAGGGCGCCGCGACACAGCGCCGGGCTGGGATCGGTAGGCTCGGCACAGATATCGCCGACACTCGCGACCGGCAACACGCCGCGCGTGTCGAGCACCGCGCCGCCGAGGGTGTCCAGGGCGGCGAGCAAGGACTTACCCTCGGCCGGATCGCCGAGATGGGCGGCGTCGATGCCCACCATGGGCGGCGCGTCCGGGAACTGGACCCGCTGGAACCAGAGGGACAGCGCGTCGGGCGCGGTCGCGGCGAGAGCGACGAAGGCATCGAATACATCGCGGGTCCGGTCGCCCGGCCACAGCACCCGGCCGCCGTACAGACCGGGGGCCGCGAACAGGTCGAGCTCCAGCGCGGTCACTATCGCGAAGTCGCCGCCGCCGCCACGCAGGGCCCAGAACATTTCCGGGTCGGTGCCGGGGTCGACGCGCGCGGCATTGCCGTCCACATCCACGATCTCGAAGGCGCGCACTGCATCCGAGGCCAAGCCGTGCGCGCGGCCGAACCAGCTGAGCCCACCGCCGAGGACATAACCCGTCACCCCGACCACCGCGCTGCTGCCCGGCAGGCCGGTGAGTCCGTGCGCACCCGCCGCGGCCTGCACCTGCGCCCAGTTCGCGCCCGCACCGACCCGCGCCACCCGCCGTTCGGCATCGATTTCGATGTCGTCGAGGCGACCGGTGCGCAACAGGATCACACCGTCGACGTCGCCGGAGGCACCGTGACCGGTGGGCTGGGTCGCGACGGTGAGTCCGGCCCGCCTCGCGTAGCCGACCAGCGCCGCCACATCGACCGCATCCAGGGCCTCGACCACCGCAGCCACCGGCTGCGCGACCGTCACATTCCACGGCATGGCGGCGGCCTCGAATCCCGCATCCCCGGCCAGCAGCACCCGGCCCCGCACAACCTCGCGCACATCTTCGTAGCGCACCTTGGATATCCCTTCTCCACACTGCGCGCCCCCACGACGCGCTCTCTCGTAATTGGGCGGCGCGCCGAAAGTGTGAACACGCACCCGAAATCCGTGATACACAACACATCTCGCGACCGGCATATTCGCGCTGTCGATGGTCAGCGGTCGGACTTGCACTCCGGCTCCCACGGCAGATGCAGCGAGAGCGGGGCCGGTACCACCTTCCGCGTCGATTCAGCCTCGGCGGCGGTCCGCGCATGCTCGACATCGGGTTTGCCCGCGATCAGGTCCTGAATGAACATCTTGGCGCGGCCACTCTGACGAGTGCGACCTCCAAGCAATGGCCTGAGCGCCCGCCCGAGGCGTACCCTCGTTACACCAACGGACCCGGAGCCGGCAATGGATATGCACCTGATTCGACTCGGCATCCTGCTGTTCCTGCTCGGCCTGCTCACCGGACTGGCCGTGCCGAAACTGAAGAACCCGCGAATGGGCTTGTCCAGCCACCTCGAAGGAGCCATGAACGGCACCTTCCTGGTGATTGTCGGTCTGATCTGGTCGCGGCTCGAGCTGTCGCACGCGTGGTTGATTGTGACCTTCTGGCTCGTTGTGTACGCCGCATACGCCAACTGGTTGGCCACGCTGCTCGCAGCGGCCTGGGGTGCCGGGGCCCCGCTGATGCCGATCGCTGCGGCAGACCGCATGGGTAGCGCATCACAGGAGCGCGTGATCCGCATATTGCTCATCTCAGTGGCAGTGTCCATCATCGCCGGGTGTGTGCTGATCCTCGTCGGCCTCACCCTCTGAGTTCCGTGAGGGACGAAGCGCGGCGGCGCCGAGCTGGCTCACCGTGTACGTGATCGAGCTGCGACGGAACGCCCTCAACGAGGACACCACACTCCGCCGAGAACTCGCGGTCTACTTCAACTAGAACGAAGCCTTCGGCGAAGCCGGTGACGAGCAGTCCGAGCAAGATGCACACGATCCGCCCACGCCTGCGCACGACTTCCTGAAGGTCACCGCGTCCTCGCAGGGCATGACGCCCCGTACTGACGGCCGCCACAAACCTGGTGGTTCCGGACGACGGTGCTGTGACAACGGCCAGTGAGATTGGCTCGCAACCGCTCGGGGGATAATGGTGGTGTCGGGTGTGGCAGATTTGTATCCGCTCCGCCTTGCGACCGGCCAATGCGGTCTCCGGCATCCGTGCCGAGCCGGATAGGTGCGAACAATGAGTTCCAGGTCCGAATTGAGTTCCAGCGCCTCCGGCGGAGGTCGGTCGGCGAACGGAATCGAACTCGGTGCGGTGGCCGCCTTCGACACCGCCTGGGAAACCAGCGCGCATCCGCCCGAGATCGCCGCGTACATGCCCGATGAGCGCACGTTGCGAGTAGCCGCGCTGATCGAATTGATCCGGGCGGATATGCGGCATCGCTGGCTGGGCCCGAGGCGGCAGGCGTTGCCGGTGGGCGAACAGCCCGCACTGTGCAAGAGGCTGATCGACTACTGTGCCGAATTTGCGGAACTCGATGTGCGCAGCATTCCGGCCGGGCTGGTGTTCGAAGAGTTCGCGATCCGCCGGCGCAGCGGCGAGCGGGTGGATCCGCGGACCTACCTGCAGGAGTATCCGTATCAGGCAGATGAGCTGAGCGAGATGCTCGACGCGGACGGCGAGGGCCAGAGCACCCGCCGTGCGACACCCGACGACTCCTCGGTGATGTTCGCCCTCCCGGACCGCACCGTGGCACAGGGCAACGTCACCGTCGGCGCGGACGAGACTCGGGATACCTCCGACTTCACCGCATCGATCGGCACCGCGCCCGGCATCGACGAGACACTCGACCGCATCGATGTCGGTCAGCGAATCGAGGATTTCGATCTGCTCACCAACCTGGGCAGCGGAGCCTTCGCCCGAGTCTTCCTGGCCCGGCAGCGGTCCCTCCAGCGGATGGTCGCGGTGAAGATTTCCGCCGACCACGGCACCGAACCGCAGACCCTCGCGCAGCTGGACCATGACTACATCGTCCGGGTCTTCGACCAGCGGCTGCTGGCCGGCGCGACTCTCGGCGGGGCTTCGGCCCGGCGGCTGCGATTGCTCTACATGCAATTCCTGCCCGGCGGCACACTGCTCGACGTGCTGCGCTGGGTGCGCACGACCTCGCCCGCCGAGCGCAGCGGGCAACTGCTGCTGGACGCGGTCGACGCGGCGATGGAGGAGAAGGGCGAGATCCGTCCGACCGATTCCAGCATGCGCGCCGAGATCGCGGCATTGAGTTGGCCGGAAACCGTTGCGTGGCTGGGGCGCCGGCTCGCCGAGGCGCTCGAGTACGCGGACGCGCGCGGGGTGTTGCACCGCGATGTGAAGCCGGCGAACGTGCTGCTCACCGCGGAGGCGGTGCCGAAACTGGCCGACTTCAACATCAGCTTCAGCCGAAACGTCGAGGGCACCAGCCCCGTTGCGTACTTCGGTGGCTCGCTGTCGTACATGTCGCCCGAACAGCTGGAGGCCTGCCATTCCCGTCACCACCGCGACGCCGCCGACCTGGACACTCGCTCCGACATCTACTCACTGGGGGTGGTGCTGTGGGAATTGCTCACCGGAGCGAAGCCGTTCGACGACAGTACTGCGGGCGCGGACGGACGCAGCGACGAGACGACCCTGGAGGCGATGCTGGAGCGCCGGCGCGGTGGGGTGCAGGCGCAGGAGCGGGTGCCCCCGGAGTGCCCGGCCGCGCTGCGCCGCGTGCTGCTGACCTGCCTGGCGCCGGAGCGCGAAGCACGCTGGGACAACGGCGGACTATTGGCCAAACAGCTCCATGTGTGCCTGGACGAGCGAGCTCGGGACCTGGTCGACCCGCCCGCACGCAGCTGGCGGCTGCGACTGCGGCCGTGGCTGATTCCGGTGCTGGTGCTGGCCGTCGGGCTGCCGAATGCGATTGCCTCGTTGTACAACATCCAGCACAACCAGTCGCTGATCACCAGCCGGCTCACCGCGGACGCGCAACACGCGTTCCTGGTCGACCGGGCGGTCATCAATGCGGTGTTCTTCCCCTTGGGCACGGCTGTGATCATCTACCTGGCCCGGTATGTGATCTCGGTTCCGCGGGGACTGCGCAAGGGCAGAAGTTACGACCCGCAAACACTGCAACGGGCCCGCGCCGATGCGCTGGCCCTGAGCGAACGGATCGTGGTCGTGGGGTTCTCGCTATGGACAGTGTCCGGCATTACCTTCCCGATCAGCCTGCAACTGGCAGCAGGCCACATTCCGGCAAACGCCGTCGTGCACTTCCTCGTGTCGCTGGCGGTGTGCGGCGGCATCGCGGTGGCGTACCCGTTCTTCCTGGTGACGTTCTACGTGGTGCGCAGCATCTATCCGGTGTTCCTCCAACATGGGGACATCAGCGCAGAGGATGTCGGGTGGTTGCGCCACTTGGACCAGCGGTGCACCGGCTACCTGGCGATCGCGGCATCGGTGCCGTTGCTGACGGTGGCCGGCGCGACATTCCTGCCGCCGACGGATATTCCAGCGGTGATCGTCGCGGTCCGCGTGGTCTGCGTCGGCGGAATCGTCGCGTTCGTGGCCGCCTACCTGCTGTTCCGCGCGCTGGAGGCCGACCTGCGAGCCCTGGAGCGGGTGATCGATCCGAGTGGTGTGCGCCTTGCGGCGGATAAACGGGCGAAACGCGGATCGACCAACCACAGTCCCCTCTCACGTGCGCGCTGGCACTTCGTCGCGCACTGAGCCCAACGGATCGCCAGGGCAGTCGGCGCACGCTCGAGCCTGCCGCGAGCCAGCTGATTCCTTGCGCGGTCCCACCCACATCCAGTCGGCGACCTCCCCCGGGGAGGCAGGGGACTGCGCGGCATCGACCCTAGCGTGCGTTCTGCCTCGGGATGCCGCCTCGGAGGAGTTCATGCGCCGAGGGTGTGTCTGTGGTGAGCCAGAGTCGAAGTAGATGCCGTCGGCGAACGGGGTCGTCATGATCTGTGTACTGTTCGCGCGAGTGCAGCACCGTGCTGTTGTTGAGCAGCTGAATATCACCTGGATGGAAGTCCATTTCGATATAGAAGGCCGGATCGTTGGCGATGGTCTCTACCAGATCGAGCGCTGCTGACTGGTCATCGGTGAGCCGGGGCGCACTCGAATGGTGTTGCGAGTCACGGATGTACCAGGCGATGAAGAAGAGCCGGGGCACCCGGTTGATATCAGTGAACGGCGCGAGCTCGAAGAACGGTGCTTGCCCCGGGCTCTCCTCGCCGTTGCGTGACCATGGCATCGGCTGGTACATGACGTCGACCAGGTGCGGGGCTCGGCGCAGCATCTCGTTGTAGACGGCGTGCGCGCTGACGATCTTCGACTCGCCGCCCGTCTTGGCCGGATGTAGACACAGCAGTCCGACGAGGTCGGATCCGTCGCTGTGGAAGTCCTGTCGCAGATTGGTCCGGTACTTACGCACGCCGGGTCCCGGCGTGATTCGCTCGTCGCGGATGTGCGTGATGATGCTGGCGTCGCGGTCCTGCCCAACGGGTTGGCCGAGCAGTGTTCCCAGTCCGAGGTATGCGTGTTCGATCTCGGGTTCGGTGAGTGCGTCGGTCGGGAAGTTACGCAGCCGGAGAAACCCCGGTCCGTCGTTGAGCAGATCCGTCCAACGGGCCACCGCGGGGCCGAACTGGTGGGACAGGACTTGGCTCGCCCCGCCACGACCGTAGTCGATCAAGGCTTGCCGGTCATCGGCGGACAGGTCGAAGGACCAGGTGGTCTCGTCGGGGAAGTCGGTCGGCGTCCACACCGACGACGAATCGGTTGCAACGAACGTTCTCATAGAACTACTCCTTCTCGATGATGCTTTTTATTTGCCTGTAATGCCCCGCTACGTTCAGCAGCAGAAGACCAAGCCGCCGCGTAACGCCTCCAACGCGGCGATGTGAGCCCGGTGGTCGGCAGGATCGACATGAGCCGGATCCTCGCAGCGTCTCGAGCCGCAGTACCAGCGACGTCACGTGGCTCGTGCCGGCGCCCTGCGTCGAGAAGCGTTGTGGTGCAGCAGTTTGTCGACGACGTAGGCCGCGTCGCGGCCGACTCCGCGCAGTGATGCCGACGACAGCGAGCGCTGCCATTCCAGCCCGACGTAGCCCAGCCCGCGGTGGGTGGTGGACAGGCCGCGGCGCTGCCGTGGCGTACCTGTCTCGTCGCACGCAGCCAGGTGGGTGAGGTAGTCCACGGCGGGTCGGTAGCCGGTGGCGAACAACAGCGTGCCGACGCGTTCTCGCGAGCCGTCCGGCCACACCACGGTATCCCCGTCGATGCGACCGAACATCGGTCGCCGATCGGGCAGCCCAGCGCGCAGGGCGCCACGGTAGCGACCCTCATCGAAGACCGGGGCGGTGGGCGCACGCCGCAGCCACGGCCCCACGGGTGCAGTGTCCACGCCGGTGACGGAGTACCAGAAATGCATATCGCGGCCCAGCGGGCGCTGCGGCACAAACCTGACCGGTGTGCGGCTGGCGATGGTGACGTCGGCGACCTCGGCGAGTTCGGCGCCGATTTGCACCGCCGAGTTCCCGGCTCCGACGATCACGATCCGTTGCCCGGCGAAGGCACGGGGCTCGCGGTATCGGCTGGCGTGCAACAGCTGTCCGGTGAATGTATCGAGCCCGGAAAGTGCTGGGGTGTAGGGGTTTCCGAAGCCGCCGGAGGCGGCGATGAGGATTGGTGCAGACAGCTGCTCGCCGTCGGCGGTGGTGACCGCGAACAGGTCCCCATGCTGCTCGACAGCGGTGACATGGCAACCGGTGCGAATTCCGACGTCGAGCCGGTCGGCGTAGCTGCGTAGGTAGTCGGTGACCTCGTCGCGGTGCGGATAGCGGTCCGGGTCGCCGGGGAAGGGCAAGCCGGGCAGGGCGCTGTAGCGGGCGGGGCTGAACAGGGTGAGGCTGTCGTAGTAGCGCGGCCACGACCCGCCCGGTTCGTCATGGGCTTCCAGCACCACCGGGTGCAATCCGCGCCGCCGCAGCGCCCATGCCGCGGCGAGACCGGATTGGCCGGCGCCGATGACGATGGCGTCGTCGGGTGTCGGAATACTCATCGGTACGACTGCTCCGTCGACGATGCCGAGAATTGCAACCCGTGCTCGAGCAGGTGCGACGCCGCGGCCGGCCCCTGCGGTCCGGCACCTACTACCACAACAGGCATATTCGACATCTCCAACTCCTCGTATCGACCGCTATCGATGCATCGACGAACTGCTCAATCGTCTCCTGCATGCCGTCACGCCGACACCACTCCTTGGGTGCGGAAATCCCCACCCCAGCGGGAACCAGGAATCACCCGCGGGCCACTCGGCGCCTGGGGCTACCCCGGCTTTCGGCCGATTGCTCGACTTGTCGTTCGATTCAACCTCCCGCTTGGTCTGTGGTGACCGGTTGTTCGGCGGGTTTGCCGAGGTCGGGGCGTGGTGCGGGCACACGGGCTCGGACCCTCGGCCGCTGTGACAGTGAGAACCCGCGCCAAGCGCAAGGAATCGGCGGGCACGTCGCTCGGAATCCCCGATCGAGCTTCCGGCCCCGGGCCCGAGGTGCGGTCACGCGGCCTCGGGCCCGCCTCCGAAAGCTGTTCGGCCGAAGCGGTATTCACGCCCACCGGCGGATTCCACCGTGACACCGGAGTTCGAGAAGGACCAGAGCGTGGACGCCGAGGCGGGCTCGGTCGGAGCGGCAGCGCGCCGAATTGTGGCGCTCGCCGCGGGTGTGGTTCTGGTGATCAGGGGTTGAGTGGCCGCTCGCTTCAGCAACGCTCGAGTTCGACCTGCTCGGCCTCGCGGGCAACGACTTCTGGACGTTGCGGAGCGAACCAGGTTCGGTAGAACACGACAGACAGTGCGGTGAGAATGCCGAGGATCGCGATGCCGAAGGGGACCGGGTAGGTCGCCATCGGCATCGCGAAGTAGCGGATGCACAGCAGCACTCCCGCGAACGTGGCGATCCCCATCGCCACCACCCGCACACGCGGACGGTCCCAGCCTCGGTCGGGGTCGCGCAGGGCGGACTCGATCGTCAGGCAGAGTGCGGCGCCCGCCACGAGGTCGACGCCGTAGTGTGCCCCGAGGCCGAGCGTCGCGATGAGAGTGCACACCAGCCAGAAAGCACCGCCCCAGCGCAACCAGCCAGGCCCGCGTCGTGAGTGGATGAACAGCGCGAGTGCCCACGCCGTATGCAGCGACGGCATACAGTTGCGCGGTGTGATGCCGTCGAAGGGCATCGATTCGACCGAGGCGGGAAGCGCCGGAACGAGATTCGGCCAGACGTCGGCGAGTTCCATGCCGTGCCCCTGCGGTCCGAACGCGAGCACAGGCCCCACCACCGGGAAGATCACGTAAAAGATCGGGCCGATGAGGCCGAGTACCAAGAACGTGCGCACCAAGTGGTGCCGCGGCCACGAACCCGTGGTCACACCGCGCAACTGCCAGATGGCGACGACGATGGCCGCCACCGGAAGCTCGAAGTACACCCAGCGCACCAGCCCCACCGGTACCGGCCCAGCCAGATCGAGCGCATGCCCGACGACCCAGGACGGATTGCCGAGCGCTCGATCGGCCAGCTCCACATACGGGTCGAGGACCTGCGGACAGGACCAAGCCGTGATGTCCAACCAGATTTCGCCGACCTTCGTCGCGAGGATGAGCAGCGCTCCGAGCGCGATCGTGTGCAGTGCCGTCTGGCGTCGCACACCGCTCCACCGTAGGGCGGCGATCACCGCCAGCGCCGTCAGCACAATCGTCGGTCCGTTGCCGACGGTGAACGGCCGACCGTCGAATGTCCGAACCGCCACGAAGATCAGATCGATGGCGACCGCGGCGGCGAGGGCGCTCACCCGTACCCGGACAGTGACACCGATCAGTGCCAGCAGGAAACCCGCCCACGGTGTCGTCGCCGACTTGGGTGTCCCGGCGTAGTCGCGAAAGAGGCTGGTCAATGGGCCGAGAGCATGGATGTGAACGGCCATGAGCTGACCCGCGACAAGCACCAGCACCGCGGCGGCAATGCCGCCCCACACCACGAACGGCCGAAATCGACGCTCCTGGAGTCGCTCAACTCCCGCTGGCTCCGGGGGTGAGGTCGAACTGCCGTGCGCGTCGTGAATAAGCATTCGGACATCGTAAATACGCCGTGAACACGGCTTGACGGGGCACTTAACGCAGACCGACATCGGGCGATCGAGTACGAAAACTCATGCGCGCCTGCCGAAGCCCATCACCGCACGTCCCGGGGCCGGGGACGTGTGATCGGCTCCCGATCCGTGGACAGGTGAGCGCCGGGGCGGCTGTGTGCAAGGAGCCTTCGCGAAGCTTGGGGTCCGCTCGGTCCGATCAAGCGGGGTAGGTGTGGATTTCGGCGGCTTCGAGGGAAGCCCAGAGGCGGGCGCCCGGTTGGATGCGGAGTTCGGCGACGGTCGCGGGGGTGAAGTCGGCGAGGATCGGTGGGCTGCCGTCGAGGCGGACGCGGGTGGTGTGGGCGCGTTGTTCGAGTCCGGTGACGATGACGGGCCAACTGTTTCGCTGGCTGCCGGTGGGTTGGTCCTGGTGCAGGCTGACGGCGTTCGGTCCGCCGAGGCGCAGGTACCGAGGTCGACCACGCCTACGACGACCCGAGCCGGGCCACCCGCCAACTGGGCAACACCGAGGCGATCGCCCGGAGACACCCCCGAGACCGTGCCCTACAGCAGGGAGGTGCTCGAACGATGGGCCAGAGGTTGGTGAGCAGCCAAAATGTGACTTACCTGTGGAGTGGTCTCGAATCACAGCCGTGGCATTAACAACAGAAAACCCCTTCCGACCTGGTCGGAAGGGGTTTTCTCTGTCGGGCTGACAGGATTTGAACCTGCGACCACTTGACCCCCAGCTGCGGGAATTTGGCATTTGCGCACGTGCAAAACGATGTGCCGCAGCTATTCTCGCGCCTTATGCGCTAGTCGTTCACTACCGCGCATTCCGTGTGGTCCCAATTCGGTCCCAACCCTGATCCGGCATACGCACGCAAACTCGTTGTCTGCCAGCATAGCCGATGGAGGCCGTCCAAATCTCGCTCACTGAATCAGGCTCACCAATCACAGACGTGACCGCTCGCGCCGACATCGGACTGACCGCCGGTAGCCTGTGCGGTTCTCGGAGGTCGGCACTGCTCGGCAGAGGTACGAAACCTGGCGGCCACCGCATTGTTTCGACTTGCGCGACGTCCAGGTTCAAACCGGACAAGCCCGACGAGATCGTGCACTCCTGCGCGGCCTGGGGTGCACGGGGGTTGCGTCGCAGGTTCGAGCCCTCGGCGGGGCACCACAAGGATGGGACCGGCGCTGAACAGCGATTTTGCTGGGGAACGCTGACGATCGAAGCTGGATTCGGATATCCGAAGTCGGAGTGATCTCATCCGCTCGTTTCGGGCAGGACGCGCAAGTGTGGGTTGCTCAGGCCACCTCGTCTTCGATCAGCCCATACGGTGGTTGGTCGGCTCGTCGTGAGAATCGGGCGACGATGTCGTCATCAGCGGTGGCCGGTGGGGCGTTGTCGACGACGAGGATTTGAGCGCCTTCGCCTGGCCCTGTCAGCCAGTCGTGTAGGTGCTTGTAGAAGTCCGTCACAGCGACGCTGTCAGCGAATTCGGCGTCACGGTCGCCGCCTTGGCCGAGGTTCTTCTGCGGGCTGTCGATCATGAGGAAACCGGGATGTGCGCTGCCGGTTTCCCAGGCGATTTCGAAGACGGCCAAGATCCAGGCTAGGGAGATCAAGGTGCGCGCGCCCGATGAGGTGTGGATATAGCTTTGGCCCCGCATGTGTGGGACGAGGTTGTTGTCGATGAAAGCCTGTTCGAGTTTGGGGAACCGCCAAGACAACAGGATCGCGGCGTATCGATCGCTGATGCGGTGGATGACGTCATTGCGGTCGGGTTGCACTGTGGCTTGGTCCAGCTCGCCGCGGAGGGCACGTAGGGCGTTTTCGAGTCGTGTCACAGCCATCGCGCGGCGGTCGAGGCTGTCGAGCATCTTGATCGCTGTTCGTGCTCGTTCCAGGTTGGTGGCTGCGGCTTGTTGTTGACGCATCAGGTCATCGCGTTGGCTGAGGAACGGGCTGACGGTCTCGTTGGTGGCCGAGTCGACTGCCCGCGCGAGTTCGGCCTCGGCGGCATCATCTTCCTCGGCTGCGGTCCGCAGGTTGCCTAGCTCTGCGTTGAGTTCCCCTACGTATTGAGTGATTTCTGTCAGACGGTTCTTCGTTGCTCTCAGTTCCGACGAGACATCGAACTTGGCCTCCGTTACAGCGCGGTCAGAGCCGGTGTG
Source organism: Nocardia sp. bgisy134 (assembly GCF_965341865.1). Lineage (GTDB taxonomy): Bacteria > Actinomycetota > Actinomycetes > Mycobacteriales > Mycobacteriaceae > Nocardia. Next base: position 59,904 of record NZ_CBDQZP010000011.1, on the reverse strand, counting down.
GGTTGCCGGGGCGTTCCCGTTGTGGGCGTTGTCCGGTTCGACTTGATCGGTTTGCTGGGTTGTGACATCGGAGGTGCACAGTGTGCAGTGCCCTTCGGCGATATGGGGTGCATCCCGAAGAGTGGTCAGGCACGCCGGACACACCTTGACCAGAAGCGGGTCGAACAGCATCCGCGCTTCGGCGAGCATCGTGAGTTTGGTGATGTCGTCGGCGTACTGAGCGCGTAGGGGGATGAATCTGCGTAGTTGTGTCTCCCGGTCACGGAGCAGGGCAGCAGAGCGTTGCGCGCGGCGCGCGGCGTCGCGGTGCCGCGCGCGCAACTCGGTAGCGAAAGTTGACGCGGCGCGCACCCGACTATCCAGATCACTGAGCGCGCGGATCGTTGCTGCGAACGCTCTCTCGGCTTCGTCGCGGGTCAGTTCGAGTTGTATACGAGTGCCGAGTTCCTGCTCGTCGAGGAAATTCTGGGCCGTGAGGTGCTCATTTCGCGCGCGGCTCAGCCGCGTTTCCAACTCTTTGATGCGCCGACCGAGTTCGACCGCTTTGTCGTCGTGAACCCCGAATACCACGTCCACAACCTGGCGTAACTTGAACCGTTTCATGTGGGCGCTTTTCTCGAACAAGAGGTTCTTGTCGTCGAGGCGTTCGTTGGGCATGAAGCACAGCCACAGCAGGTCTCGGATACTCAGCGGGTCGGTACCCGACTCAGCCTGCTTGGGTGCTTCTCGCAGCTGGACTCCCTCCAGGCCGCAGTAGGAAAGCAGCAGACTGGACAGACTCTGGGGATCGCCGACGGGTTTGAGCACACGCTTTTCCATCGGCGGCGTTTCTATTTCGCCAAGACGTCCTGGCCGGACGAAGGCGGCGGTCGAGGGTTCACCAACAGCGCGCTCGATGACGTGTGGTTGGCCGCTGAGTTCTACCTCAAGCAATGCTGACCTGACTTTGCGCAGGATTTCGGGGTGCTGCGGGTGGCTTCCGGTACCGAGGCAGTAGGCGATGAACTCCAGTACGGAGGACTTGCCTGTACTGAACGCCCCAGCGATCACTGAAAGGGCCTTCGGTCCTCCCACCTCTTTGTCCTGGAAGTCGACCTCGTAGTCCCGATCGATGCCTTTCAGGCGAAGTCGTAGCACTCGGATGCCCCGCTTCTGACCCGGTTCCTGCTGTGTGCTGGGAGCTGGCTCTGCCTCGGTCTCTGCTGGCTCGTCTGTCGTGCTCATGTGATCTGTCCGTCGACAGAGTTTGACGCTGCCGTGCTTTCGAGCTGCGGCTCGATCTCTCGGCGGTCATGCATCAGGTCGACGGCGTCGAGGAGGTTGAGCGCTTCAGGTCGTGGGCCGTTGGCTTCTACGGTGGTCCATGCACGGACTGCTTCGCGAAGTCGCTTGTCGCTCAAGCGTGCCAGCTTGCGGATGAGGAGGTCCGCCGACAAGCGGTAGGAACGTGCATAAACGGCAGTGAACCTTCCTGCGAGATCCTCCCCTGCCGGAGTGACCAGATATAGGACGTGTTTGTCGACGGTGGGCGCGACCAAGCCGTAGGCGATGAGCAGCGCCAGATCGTGCTGGAGACGTTCTCGGCGGGTGGTGAAACGGTGCGCCGGGCTCGCGTAGCTGAGTGCACGACCATCGAAACCGGCCAGCAGAAGGCGTTTACGATCTGCGTCGTTCTCGTCAGTGAGCACGAGAAGTGGGTTGGCGACCAAGAAGTCGTAGCAACCCAACCGTTCCAGCGAGATACCAGGCTGGCGCAGATGTTGCAGCGAGGCGAGCAGAAGAAGTAACTGCGCAAGGCGGAAGACGACGTCGTCCTCGGGCACGACGACCGGTGTGGGACAGGTGTCCTCGGCGAGAACGTGAGGTGGCGTCATGACGTCTCCGTCGCAGTCGATGTGGACGCGCTGGTGGTGTCAGCGGGTGGCTGAGTTTCGTCGGGACGCTCATGTTCGTCGGCGACCTGACGCCAGTGCCTTACCCACCCCGCCCTGCGGTTGTCGACCACGCGATGCATCAGTCCGCAGGTGTGTACAGGACCGCCGGGGAGGCCAGCCCCCAAAGTGGCGTGCTGCGCCCGGATTTCGCCCATCACTGACCTGTGCAAACCAGGCAGATGTGCACCTTCGTGGGTTTGGCACGCCTCGTTGAAATGATCCTCCCACAGACCGTTCACCACGGCGTCGGCTGACGAGAGTGCTGCGACTTCGCCGGGGACGCCCTTGTCCACAATCTCCCGTGCCATGAGTTCGGCGTTGAAGAACTGTTGCTTGGACGTCGTGACCTCAACGTGGCCAGCTTCCCGCAGCTGGCGGACGAACAGAGCCGTCTCCAACCGATCAGCATCCTCGTCAGCAAGGCCAATGACTTCAGCACAGGGCCGCGCCAGCTGAGCTGGCTCGTAGTAATACCTGCGCACCGCATTGGCATCGGGCGAGATCAGCAAACTGCGCAACTCGGTTTCGTCCCACAACTCGATCACGATCTGAAACGCGCGTTCCTGCTTTTTCTTCCAGGTGTCCCACCATTTCGTGGTGGGAGCATCCATGCTCGATGGAACGCACAGGATCCACTGTGTCAGGGTGAACCCCTCCTTGGCGGCGTTTTTTATTACCGAGCTGAAGGATTCACGGATCTGCGTTTGATGGTTTTTGGTCGTTTCGGGGAAAAAGTACTTCGACTGCCACACCGTCACCGCCCCGCCAAGATCCCCGACGAAGACATCGACGCCCCAGTCGCCTGGATTCGCCGCAACAACCCTGGGCGGCGCTACCACCCCCGGCCGGACTGCTTTGACGAGCTGACCGATCATCTCCTCGAAGTCCTGCCGGGCACCATGCGTGTTTGCTCGAACCTGATGTGCAGCGAAGTTGATGCGTGCCTCGCCAGCAGGCACTCCAGCGGGTGACGCTTCGGCCGTTGTGGCTGTGCCCTGAGACATCGGCAGTAACCTCCCCCCGGTCGGATGAGGCGCTCGGTAGACATCGCGCCGTTCGTCAAGCCCATCGAGTGATCAGTACAGCACGTTACCGGCGATCATCGATATGAAATCGACCCCTGCACGGCACGTCATGGTGTCACCAGCAGCGAGAAGGGCCTTGCGTGGCACTCTGTCGAGCGGTGCGCGATAGCTTGCCGCGTCGGTCAATGATCAGCTGGCGATGACCTTGTTCGACTTGCTGCGGTTGCACCGCCAGCACAGTGGCTGGAGGGTTGTCGGGCGCAGTCAATCCGCCTTTGGACACGGCATGATGTGGTCAACCTCGAGCAGTAGGTGAGACTCGATTGCGAGCGAGATGGAGCAGTGCCTACAGGCGTAGTTGTTACGCGCCGTGATCGTCGTCCGCAGCCTTGAGGTCATCACGCCCGCTGACCCGCCGCGCTCTTGGGTCCTCATGGCGTCGCCAGGCGCTTGTCCTCGACGTACTTCGGTGCCAGTACTTCCATTTGGTCGATGACCTGGCGAATGGCGGCGGGCTGCTTGTCCGGCGGGTAGCCGTACTTGCGGAGTAGGCGTTTGATGGTCGAGCGGAGTTTGGCGCGGACGTCGTCGCGGACGGTCCAGTCGGTCTTCACGTCACGCTTCATCACGGCGACCAGTTCTCGGGCGATATCGCCAAGAACATCGTCGCCCAATTCGATGACAGCGGACTCGTTTTCGTGGACGGCGTCGTAGAAGGCGAGTTCGTCTTCGTCCAGGCGTGGGTTGAAGGTCGCCCCGCGGTCGCGCTCTTTCGCCGCTTCCCGGGCCAGCTCGATCAGCGCGGAGATGACCTGAGCGGAGGTGAGTTGCTGGTTGGTGTACTTGTTCATCAGTTCGCGCAGGCGTTCGGAGAAAGCCTTCTGTCGGACCAGGTTGTTGCGGGTGCTGTGGCCGACCTCAGCGGTCAGAGCGTCGCGGAGAGCCTCGATAGCCAGGTGGGGATGTTCGGCTTCGCGTGCCTGCTGCTCGAAGTCGATGGTGAGGTCGGTGAGCGACGGTTTTGGCATGCCCGCCGCTGCGTAGATGTCGATGATCTGGCCGGAGGCGGTCGAGTCGGCGAGCAGCTTGTCGAGGGCGCGTTTGATGTCGGCGGGCAACGGTCGGCCTTCGGCTTTGCGTTGTTCGGCATCGTATTTGGCCATCCAGACCCGAACCTGTTCGTAGAACTGGATTTTGGGTCGCAGGTCGGTCAGGGTTTCCGAGCCTCGGCTCACCGCCCAGGCGCGGCCGAGTTGGTTGGCGAGATCGCGGAACCGGTCGGCGAGGGTCGGGTCACCGGCGGGGACCTGGTTGCCAGGTGTGGTGGGGGATCGAAGGTACTCGAGAGTGCTGGTGACGACGCGCATGAATTGTCCGGGCTTTTCGACGAGTTTCGTCCACCACGGGTAACCGGCGCACAGAGCGTCCATTTGGGCGACTAGTTGCCGGGTGAGTTCGACGACTTGATCGGGTGTCGACTGAACGGGCTGTTCGCGGCCTGCGGTGCGGGTGTACTCCTTGAGCGCGGCTTCCAGATTGTCGGCGATTGGCGCGTAGGCGACGACTAGGCCGTCCTGTTTTCCGGCGAAGGTTCGGTTGACCCGGGCCAGGGTCTGCATGAGTAGCGCGCCTTGGATCGGCCGGTCGAGGTAGAGGGTGTGCAGGGGCGGGGCGTCGAAACCGGTGAGCAGCATGTTCTGCACGATCACCAGCTCGAGGGGGTCGTTCTCGTCTTTGAGTCGGTTGGTGATCGCCTTGTTCTGCGACTCGCGCCGCACGTGCTTCTGGATCGGTTGCGGGTCCTTGGCGCTGCCGGAGTACACGACCTTGATCACGCCCTGGTCCAGCGCGTCGGATTCCCACTCGGGTTCGAGCGCGACGATCTCCTCGTAGAGATTCGCCGCGATCTCACGGGTAGCGCACACGATCAGCGCTTTGCCGTTGCCGCCGATGTACTCGTCCATGACCGCGCGGCGGTTCTTCCAGTGCTCGACGAGGTCTTTGGCGACCTTCTTCAACCGTTCGGGTGCCCCGTAGAGGGCGTTGAGCACGGTCACCGACTGTTCGATGCGTCGGCGTTCGATGTCGTCCAAGCCGACCACCGCGGCGTCGGCGGCACCGTCGATCTCGGCATCGGTGACCTCGGCAGCAACTTTCACCTCGGGCAGCCGTGGTTCGAAGATAACCCGCACTGTCGCACCGTCGTCGACGGCGCGGGCGAGGTCGTAGATGTCGATGTACTCGCCGAAGACATGGCGAGTGTTGCGGTCCTCGAACGAGATCGGGGTGCCGGTGAACGCGATCAGCGTCGTGTTGGGCAGCGCCGACTTCAGGTGCGCGGCGTACCCGTCGAGGTCGTCGTAGTGGCTGCGGTGGGCTTCATCGACGATCACGATGACGTTGCGTCGGTCCGAGAGCAGCGGGTGCTCGAGCCCGGATTCCTTCTCCTGCTTGGACAACCCGAACTTCTGCAAGGTCGTGAACAGGATTCCGCCGGTCTGCCGGTCCGCCAGCGCGGTCCGCAATTCCGCCCGGCTGCTGATCTGCTTCGGTTCCTCTTGCAACAGTGCGGATTTCGAGAACGCGGCGAAAAGCTGACCGTCGAGTTCGGTGCGGTCGGTGACCAACACGATGGTCGGATTCTTCAACGGTGGCTTGGTGCCGACGAGATGGGTGTAGAGCTCCATCTCCATCGACTTGCCCGAGCCCTGCGTATGCCACACGACCCCGGCCTTGCCGTTGCTGCGCATCGCCTCGATGGTGCAGCCGACAGCCTTGGAAACCGCGAAGTACTGGTGCGGCTTGGCAATTCGCTTCAGCAGGCCCTGCGGGGTCTTGTCGAAGGCGACGTAGTCGCGCTGCAATTGCAGGAACCGTTCGGTCTGCAGCACCCCGTCGACAAGGTACTCCAATTGGATGCCCGCGTCCTCGTCCTCGATGCGCGTGCCGAATGCCAATGGCTCCCCGCTGTCGTCGACATTCCACGGCGAATAGTGGTTCAACGGGGTGAACGGGGTGCCGTAGCGGGCGGTGACACCGTCGCTGATCACGGTGAGCACAGTGAACCGGAACGCCATCGGGAACTCGTCGAGATAGGTCGCCAGCTGGGCGTGCGCGGACGCCAGGTCGGCCGCCTGCGCACCGGGGTTCTTCAACTCGACGATCACCACCGGCAGACCGTTGAGGTAGAGCACCACGTCAAATCGCCGCCGGTGCTCACGCGACCGCACATCGACCTGCCGGACCGCGAGGAACTCGTTGTCTTCGACCTGCCCACCGATGAAGTGGATGGTCGGATTCTGTTCCACCCCACGATGATCGACATAGCTGATCCCGGTGTACCCGTTGATCAGGATCTGATGCAGCCGGAAGTTCTCCTCGATCGCCCCCTGCGACTTCGGTGCCAACACCTCCGACCGCGCCTGCTCCAGAAACTCGACCGGCACACCAGGATTCAGCAGCCGCATCCGCTCCAACAGTCGACCCTGCAGCACGAGATCCTGCCAGGATTCCCGGCCCAAATCTTTACCCGGGGCAATGTCGGTGCCAGCCAACGGCTGCCACCCGTGTATATCCCCCAACCGCTCGACCATCATCTGCTCGAGCTGGTTCTCACTGACACCGACATTTTCGGTCATTAGGCTATCGCTTCCACTTTCTTTTCCGCATCCTTGACGCGGAGTTTTCCGGACATGAGTAGGGGGAGGAGTTCATCGCGAGTGGTCGCGAGGACTTCATTTTCTCGCGCGATAACGTGACCCAGGCTTTGCAGGGAACTCAGCCGCTCGATTACTGGCTCATGGGGACCCTCAGCGGGCATTGGGACTTGAAGAGAGCCGACATCCTGAAGGTTGACGTACGGAGCCATGTCGCTCTTGTGCATCGCGATATCGGTCTGGCGAACCCTGTCAGCGCTGCGAAACCACTCCGCAAGCCACGGCTGTAGCCAGCTATGATCTTTGGCAACTCGGAAGTAGCAGAGCTGAGGACTGTACACGCTGGGGCGAATATTGTCCTGCACGGTAGCGACGCGTCCAACTGTTCCCTTGGTTGTCAGAACAATATCGCCGGGATGGCATATCTTTGCTCGGACCTTGTCCGAATAGTCGTTACTGACGAAGTCGTCACCACTGAGAACTAAACGTCCATCGCGGACGTCGCCAGCACGAATAATCTGCATTCCCGGCTGGCCATGTTCGGGTCGTTTCGTGCGGTAGCCATCGCCGTAAGTCAGCAATCCCTCGGTGGCAAGTGCGCGGATGCTGGACTGCGTGGTGGCATCCGGCTCGCCGATCGTCGATTGGAACAGGGATGCAGCTAGATCGGATGCGATGCCGGAAGTGCGATTGTTGACGACAATCTTGTCATCGAGCGCCCCCAACACCTCCGCAATCGCCCGCTGCTCCGAAATGTTCGGGAGCGAAATCTTTAGTGACAGAATATCCGACAGGCTGATATAGTCCGCCATATCAGTCTGCCCCTTTAATGCGTTGGCCTGTTTCCAGAATTCAGTGCTCTTGAACCAGTAGTACAGGTACCGCGCTATCAACGGCCCGTCATTCGATGGGCGGAAGTAGCATAGTTGCGGACTGTAAGCAAAATGCACGCCTTCAGCGGGCATGATAGCAACCCTGCCCACAGTTCCTTTGACGGTCAAAACGACATCGCCTGGGCGGGAAATCTTCGGATTGCTCAGCCGTTCTTCAGGTATGTCTTCCGCGCCTCGGAGGGTCGCAGCTATAGTGCCGTCAAGGACATCCGCAACCCGAAGTATCGGTAGTGAGTATCCATCCAGAACAGCTGACCTAGGCCGACCTGCGCCAACTTCAATCCAGTTCTTTTGTGCCAGTTCAGAAAGGCGAACTGATCGATCAGGCATCGATACGCTCCAACTGATCACGAATAGCACCAGAAATCGTTTCGGAGTGATCCAGTGCGGTGATTAGTTCGCGCTTCAGGCGGTCGATCTTCACGTCAATCAGCTCGCCATCAGCTGAATCGTCGGCGACGTCGATGTACCGTCCGGGAGTCAAGGTGTACTCGGCGGTTTTGATGTCGTCGGTCGTCACCGACTTGCAGAGCCCCGGCACATCCTCGTACGTCAGGCCTTTGGTTATCGCCGACTGCGTCCCGCGCCAAGCGTGATACGTATCCGCGATCTTCGCGATGTCCTCCTCCGACAACGCCCGCTCGGCCCGGTCCACCATGTACCCGAGCTCCCTGGCGTCGATGAACAGCACCTCCCCGCGCCGATCCACGGCCCCGCTACGCCCCGCCTTCTTGTCCTTGGCGAAGAACCACACGCACACCGGAATCCCGGTCGACCGGAACAGCTGGGTTGGCATGGCGACCATGCACGACACTAGATCGGCTTCGATGATGCGAGCGCGAATGTCGCCCTCTCCGTTCGAGTTCGACGACATCGACCCGTTCGCCATCACCACGCCGGCGGACCCATTCGGGGCGAGCTTGTAGAGCACGTGTTGGATCCAGGCGTAGTTGGCGTTATTGGCTGGTGGCACGCCGAAGACCCAGCGGGGGTCTTCGATATTGCGGGTCCAGTCCTTGATGTTGAACGGGGGGTTGGTCATGACGTAGTCCATGGCTACGCCGGGGTGTTGGTCGCGGGCGAAGGTGTCGCCCCAGCGGGCGCCGAGGCCCTTGTTGTCCATGCCGTGGATGGCGAGGTTCATTTTCGCCAGTCGCCAGGTTTCCTCGATGGCTTCCTGGCCGTAGACGGCGAGGTCTTGGGCGTCGCCCTCGTGGTATTCGACGAATTTCTCCGACTGCACGAACATGCCGCCCGATCCGCAGCACGGGTCGTAGATGCGGCCACTGCTCGGTTCGAGTACTTCCACGATGGTGCGGACCACGCTGGGTGGGGTGAAGAACTCGCCGCCGCGTTTGCCTTCGGCGCGGGCGAAGTTGCCGAGGAAGTACTCATATACCTCGCCCATCAGGTCGCGGGCCTTCTGGTCGCCGTGGCGGCTGAATTTGGCGCTGTTGAACAGGTCGACCAGCTCGCCCAGGCGTCGCTGGTCGATGTTGTCGCGGTTGTAGATGCGGGGGAGGGTGCCGAGCAGCGACTCGTTGGCTCCCATGATCGCGTCCATGGCCTCGTCGATGAGCAGGCCGATCGACTTCGGCGACTCGCCGGGCTCGTTGCGGCCCTTCGCGTACTTCGACAGGTAGTCCCAGTGCGCGTTGTCGGGCACCAGGAACACCCCGTAGCCCTGGTATTCGTCGGGGTCGTCGAGGTCCATCTCGAGTTGTACGGGATCGGCATTGTCGCCGCCGAGTTCGGTACGCAGGACCTCACGACGTTCGTCGTAGGCGTCGGAGACGTACTTGAGGAACACCAGACCGAGGATCACGTCTTTGTACTGCGCCGCCGACAGCGACCCGCGGAGCTTGTCGGCCGCCTTCCATAGCGTGTCCTTGAGCTCCTTCATGGTCGACGGTGCTTGCGCCACATCGGTTTTCCTCGTCCTCGGGGGCACCCGGGACTCCTCTCCTCGTTGTCCGACAATGTCTTTCATGCCCGGGTTCCAGCCTTTGTTGCCGGGACATCCAGGCTCACCGTGCCAGCGCCGATCCCGCTGATCAGGGCGCGGCACAGATCCTCCATCGCATCCTGCCGCGCGCGCAGGCGTCTGGTGTAATCGGCGGCCTCGGCGAGCACCGACTCCAGACGCTCGGATTCCTCGTCGGGCAGACGTGGCACCGCCCAGGCACGCCAGTCGGTGTGGTGGGCTGGCACATCGTTGATGAGCGCGGCCAAGGTATACGGCCCGATCCCGGCCCCCGGTGCCAGTCGGAGGATCCGCGACGGTGACAGCACCCGACTTCCGCCAGTAGGGTCGACGATCGCGCGCGGCGGGTGATCGCTGAAGACGACATCGCCGGGTTCGGTGCGGTTCGCGCGCGGATAGAGACGTTGCGCATCCAACGGGTCGAGCCGGAACGCTTCGACGCCGTTGTGTGCTGACAACACTGTCATAGTGCCTTCCGGGCTGCCGTGTGACGGGTCGATCCGATTGCCGGTGCGAAGGTGTACCAGTCCAAGTCTCGACAGCTCACTGAGTGGTCGCTGGACGATCTCGCGTGAGCTCGCCGCGGCGCGGGCGTGCACGTCGAAACCCGGATCGGGTTCGGAGGTGACCAAGGTGGCGGTATAGACGCGGTTCAGGTCGTCGATCGTCTCAGGCGCGCGCAGTCGCCCCGCCAAAGCACCCGGTGCCACCACCGCGTGTCCGGCTCGGATGTCGCTGAGCGGGACTTCCTTGCCGTAACGGTAGGCACGCGCTTCCCGGTCGGTGCGATCGCCGAACGCTGCGGCCAAGTCAGCGGCGAGAGCGTCGTGGTCGAGCTCAGTTGGCCGCACGGTGCTGAGGTCGGCGACGGTGGGAAGGCTGGTCTTGGCGCCACCGTGGAATACCCAGACGCCGAGTGCTTGCCGGTGAGCCTCCTTCCACAGCCCGCGGGGCAGCTTGAACGCGGCGATCAGGCCACCAGAACCTAGGGTTTCCGCCCGCTTACCCTCCAGGGTGTTCTGCCGTTTCCCGACGCGCGGAATCGCGTCGCACAATACTGCGGCCGAGCCGATGATCACCGCGATCTCATCGTACTCGAGCCCAAGGAGCGTGTAGTCGACGTCGTCGATGGCCTGAGCTGACTCGGTGCCGACCACCGACAGCAACCGGACTCGGGGACCGACCTCGATGGTGTGTTCCTGTTCGCGAATCACCATGCGGCGTCGCAAAGCACGTGCGTCGTGACTGTCGCCGATCGCGTGGATCTCAAGTTCGGGGTCCGCGTCGGACAGAGCCAGTACCATCGTCGGTGCGTCACCGCCGGAGACCAGGTGCACACCGTCGGTACCCAGTTCGGTTCGACACGCGCCGATAATGGTGCCAAGCAGTTCGATCGTGTCCGAGGTGAGGTCCCGAAGCGCGAGTTCACGTCCGGCACGGGAGGATTCGAGCTTGGCGAGGGCGTCCACCCCACCGAAGCTCGCCGCCATCAAGCCGTCGATGAACACCCGTGCCGCGCCGGTGTCGGCGAGGGCCGCGATCTCGCTGGCGAATGACTCGTCGGCGGGATCGAGCTCCTGGGCGAGGTCGACGCATTCCTCGTCGGTCAGGTGGGCCAGGTCGCCGACCAGGTGTCGCACGCACAGCAACGTCACCAGGTCTTCCAAGGACCAGCCTTCGGGAGCGCCGACAGTCGCGGCGTCCAAGCGGGCTTCGGCGTTCTTGCCCCGGCCAGTGCGTTCGAGATAGTCGACCACCTCGGATCGGTCGAAGCGAGCGATGCCGCCGACCTCGGCAACCGGCTGCGGAAACGGGATGAGCTGCCCACGAACCGACTCCCGGTTACGCCACATCGACACCACAGCCCGCTCGACTTTTGCCAGGTCGGCGATGTCTTGCAGCGTGAGCGTTGGTTCGGTGGTCGGCTGGTCCATGGGTACCCCTCACTTCCTCGTGGATCGGCACCGAAACTACGCCTCTGCAATGAACGGTATCGAGCTATAGCGCTGATAAATGGGCTTATCAGTGAAATGCATCGACAATTGTTGTGGGCCAGCTGATGGTGATCTCACACCGCACACCGAGCGAGGAGGTCACCATGAGCGGACATCGCGCATACCGTCCCTGTCGGCAGTACCCGCCCCGATTGGCGGCGGTGCGCCGAAAGCTCGACCTGCACACCGGCGCGGATCTGGCGCAGCTGCCGCCGCTGGTCCGGATCGCTCGATGTGGGTCGGGGAAGCTGAAGTACTTCACCTTCGCCGACGCCGACCTCGCGCTCGCCGGGATCGACGCATCGAACCCAAACCGGCGCGAACAGCGGGTCTATCCGTGCCCGCTGTGTCAGGGCTGGCATCTCACCAGCCAGGACCGCCATGGTCAGGCAGCAGCGACGGAAGATTCAGTCTAAGAACAACATTCACCCTCGGCCTGTCCTAGATCGAGAAGCCCGCTTATCACCGTGCGGTGCGACAACCAGTCGCGCCGCTCCCCAACGCGCCCTCGCGAGGAGAACCATGAACCACAACGCGCACTTCACCGACAACAACACCGCCCTGGCCATCGAGCAGCTGATCCTGCGTGATCGAGACGTCCTGCGTGAGGCTCAGCGCTGGACGAGCGGGCATCGCGGTCCGATCGTCGACGACACCGAGACCCTGGCCGCCGCCGACCTGTCGGCGTTCATCACCGAGGTGGTCAAATGCGGAGCCGTCGCGCTCGCCGCCACCGGTCAGGCCAGCGATGCCAAGGAACTCGAACGGATGATCGCCGAGGTGGGTGAGAAAGCCGCCGCATCGGCGGCCAGGGCGGCGGAGTTGACCGGCCAGGCCGCCAAGGACGCCTCGGCGGTGATGACCAAGACAGTCGATTCCGCCAAGAAGGCGTTGGCCGAGGCTGATGCGAACTGCCGCAAGGAGATGGTGGCAACCGTCAACTCAGCCACCGCCAACATCACCGATCAGGTCAATCGGCTCTTTGGCGGGTCGGATCCGGAGTTGGTTGCTCGCCTGGAACCGGTACTCAAGCAGTTCAGCGCCGATCTGACGATGAAAGCCGCCGTCGGCACTCAGGAACTGATCACGACCGCGACCAAGCAGTTCGACTTGAATGACCCGACTTCGCCGATCGCCAAGCACACGGCCGCGCTCGATGCTCGCCAGCTCCAGATGAGCGATCTGCTGATGGCCAACCACGCCGACCTGGCCAAGCGGTTCGAGGAGATGACAGCCGCGCTGAAGGTGCGGGAGGCGAAAGCGGCTCTCATCTCGATGACCCCGCGTAAGGGCGACTCGTTCGCCGCGGGAATTCACCGGTTCATGGAACCCATCGCGGCCGGTCTCGGTGACGAGTACTACGACACCGGCGCGATGGTCGGAGCGCTGCCGCGCTGCAAGAAGGGCGATGGCCTGCTGACCACCGCCGAGGGCGCGCGCGTGGTGGTCGAGATGACCGACTCCCTGCGGTCGGGCTGGAGCGACTACCTCGTCGAAGCCGAACGCAACCGCCAGGCCGCCGCATCCCTGGGCATCGTGCGGTCGCCGGAACAGAACGGCGGCGAGACGCTGCGGGTGCTCGGCCCGCGTCGGGTGGTGCTCGCCTTCGATCCCGACACGGACGAGCCGGACCTGTTGCGCGCGTGTGTGTTGCTGATGCGCACAGCGAGCGTGACGGTGGTCGCGCGCAGTGGCGGCGAACAGTTGGCGACCGCTGCCGAGAAGGTGCAGAGCGCACTGTCCAAGCTTGAAAAGCTCGCTATCGCAAAGAAATCCGCCGACCTGATTCGGCGTGAGGCCACCAAGATCGACAAGACCGTGACCGACTTCGCGACCGAGGTCGAATTGGTGCTCGCCGAAGCGGTCACCGCCCTCACCATCAGCGCCGGGCCGACGCCCTTGGGCATGGTCAACACCGACGTCGCCTGAGTGCCTCCCTCCCTGGATCCCCTTTTCAGGAGTTCGCCATGACTGAGCCGTACGAGCCCGAAAAGGGCACTTGCTCACCGCGAAACGCTGCTGCACCCCGAGCCGATGCCCCAGGCGGCGCCGTTCGGAGGCAGAATTGCCAGTCGTCAAGGGGAATCCGCAAGGCCCGCACCATCTGCCCGAAGCGCGCGCATCGGCGCGCGGGTTCACTGCGCCGAAGATGTGAGTGCCCCGCGCGGGTCTCAGGTACGGGTGAATCCGATTCCTTTGTCGATACACCACTGAAGAACTGTGCCTCCAAGCGTGTCAGGAGCCGTCAGTAACCCGCGACGGAGATCCTCAGTGTTCACTGGCGGCGTACTGTCGAGGTCGTTGACGAAAGCCTCGACCACAGCGGGCCATCGCGGCATCCCCCAGTCCGTGTCACGGACGCTGACGGACGCCAGCGCGGCGTTCATAGCGATCAAGTAGTCGCGTCCGTGCTGGCACTCGATCTGCGAACAGGTGTCGAACACGCTGGTGACGGTGTGGGTCCAAGGCTCGTAGAGGGTGCCGAGGAGGTCGGCGACCGTGCGGCCAGCGATCACTCTGTCTGTCCGAATCAATTCCAATGCCAGCTCTGACCACTCACTCCCGGGCATGCCCAGATGATCACGCACGATCCGGAACATCACGACGTTCGCGGCGAACATCTCGCCGTCGCCGATCCGGTTGAATCCGCCACTGGCGTGAGCGAGCTCGACCTCGGAGTTGCGCCACGCCCGTTGAGCGATCGCTGCTGCGGCAAATAGCACCGGATCTGCCTCGTCACCAACGGTGCTCCGGAATGCCGACCGCAGGGCTTCGATGTCGATGTTCTCCACAGTGGGCTCCCCTCGTGCATCCCTGGTTCGCCTGCCACAGGCGAAGCGGCACGCAACCCGTGCCGCTGATCGTAGGGCCTTCGGTGGATGGCCGCGAGCGTCGAAAGCCTGGTCTACTCCAGGCATTCAGCACAGCGTCGAGTTCGGTTACTTGCATGGAGCCGGGTTCACGACGGTCATCGGCTGCCGTCGCGAAGTGTGGGTAGTCGGACCGCGTTGTGTGAGCTTGTCGGCGAGAACGTTCGTGTAGTTGCCCGCGCTCGGTGCGTGGATGGCCGACAATTGTCGGTATGGCTGGCGAGGAACAGGTCGATCCCGCCGACTCGACGACATCGGGGTCGGAAGTATCGCCGAGTCAGGGGTTGGCTGGTACCACAAGAGCGGAAGGCCAGGATGTCAGTCGTGGTTGTCTGGGCGAGCTACCTGGTGCGCACGGTGGCGTCTCGGCGTCGTTCGAGATTCGCTATGTCGACGGCGCGGAAGGAGAGCGCCTCGCCGCGGTGCAGGCCAAGGCGATTGCCGAGCTGTTGGTCTGGCTCCGCGATCATGGAGACGGCGGCGGTGTGAGCTGAATCCGGGCGGTGCTGGCCAGGCAGGCGATTTGGTTGATCGGCGTGTCATGGCAGTTTGGTCGGTGTGTCGTGCGCGCCTAGGGCTCGAACCTGCGACGCGTGACCTGGGGTTTCTTGTGAGGTCCAGTTACCTAAACTCCGCTTGCATTGCCCTGACCTGCGCAAATGATGCGCGGGTTGGTGCCCTCGGCGGGGCACATCGAAGATGGGAACGGGGACGACCTGCGTTTTTCGCGCGGTCAGCTGAGGATCGAAGCCGACTATCAACTGTAGGCTGGTCCAGCGGTGATCATGAGATACCCGAACTGCTGAGTGGGGGTCAGGGGTTCGAGTCCCCTTAGCTCCACAGAAATAGCAGGTCAGGCCCGGTCTCAGACCGGGCCTGACCTGTTTTTGTGTCGGGCCCCCCGTTTACCCCCCGTTTTGGTTCTGGATTCTGTTCGGCCTGGTGCCACCTGGGCGGTTGTGTACCCGCTGTGGCTACCGTCGCCCGAACGGGCACCGGCTGGTGGTGCGCAACGGCTACCACGGCGAACGGCAGGTGTTCACCGCCGCCCGGCGCGGTCACCGTCCGCGCGCCGCGCGTGAACGACAAGCGCACCGACGCGGAAACCGGTGAGCGTAAACGGTTTTCCTCGGCGATCCTGCCCGCCTGGCACGCAAATCGCCGCAGATCAGCGAGGTGCTGTCGCTGTTGTATCTGCACGGGCGCTCGACCGGCGACTTCGGCCCGGCCTTGGAACAGTTCCTGGGCTCGGGTGCCGGGCTGTCGGCGGCGTCGATTACCCGGATGAGCGGCCAGTGGCAGGACGAGGCCGGTGCCTTCGCGGCCCGGGATCTGTCGGGCACGGACTATGTCCATCTATGAGTCGACGGCATCCACACCAAGTCCGTCTGGAGCAGGAGAAACTGTGTCTGCTGGTGATGATCGGCGACGGCCGAGGATGATCATGGCCCACTGGACCATGGCTTCGTGGTGTTCAGGCAGGCGTTCGTAGTCGCGAACACAGCGGCGGTGCTGGAAGATCCAGGCCAGTGTGCGCTCGACCACCCACCTGCGTGGGATAACTTCGAAACCGGCAAACTCGTGACCCGTGCCCAACACACACTCGGTTACACCATCGAGATCGTCAAACGCAGCGACGTCGCCGCAACCGGCGACCTCGGGCATATCGAGTTCCTGCAAGTGCTCTGTCACGACGAGATCGCCCGCCGCGAGTCCCAAGCGATCGCCCGCCGGATCCGCCGCGCCCATTTCGAACAGCAAGTCACGTTGGAGGAATTCGACTTCGCCGCCAGCCCGAAACTCCCGGCGGCGCAGATCCGTGATCTCGCGGCGCTGCGGTGGCTGCCGGTCGGCGAGTCGGTAGTCCTGTATGGCCTGGTCGGAGTACGCAGAACCCATGTGGCGCAAGGACTTGGACATCTGGCGATCCGTCAGGGTGCTGAGGTGAGGTCCACCAAGACCAGTCGGCTGCTGGCGATGTTGGCCGGTGGTTACGCCGATCGCACCTGGGACAAACGGTTGCGTGAATTCGTGCACCCGCCGGTGTTGATCCTCGACGACTTTGGCATGCGGGAGTTGACCGCGACCCAGGCCGATGACCTCTACGAGCTGATCTCCAAACGGTCGACCTCGGGCGGATCGCTGATCCTGACCTCGAACAGATCACCGGTCGACTGGTATCCGCTGTCCCGAATCCCGATGTCGCAGAGTCACTGTTGGACCGGTTGATCAACACCAGTCATCAGGTGTTCATGAACGGGCCGTCCTACCGGCCAAACAAGCGCCCCGGCGGCGCAGACGAATCCAAGACACCGAAGAAAGAGGTCGGGTAGAACATCACCCAGGACCCCATCACCTGCCCAACTCCGTGAACGAACGCGCCGGGAATATCGTGAACGTCGACAGGCGCGGAAGGCTTCCCGGTAAAGCTTGTTGGGCCAGCGGACGGTCCCGCGTTCGTAACGGGCGATAGTGCGGGCGTCGAGTTCGCGCCGCTGACCGAACTGGCGCCAGATGTATGCGTTGACGGCCTTGGTTAGCTCGGCGCGGCCCATCACCTGACCAGGTGCCACCCGCGACGGTGTTGCTTCCCGTCGCTGCTGGAGCTGCACGTTCGGTTGCATGCGTCCCCTCGCCGAATGCACGATGCATTCGTCCGGGTGGTGAAACACACGGTACCGGGAGAGCTGACCGCACAGTCAAATCGGCCGCGCCGACGGGACGTCGGTGCGAAAGATAGCCACAGCTGATGTTCGGATTGGATTCACGAGAGGTGGTTCAATTCGGCACGGCGTTCCAACTCCCGTGCGATGACTTCGGCGGAGGCGGGGGTAACCGTCGTGTCGTGGTGGGTGACGTCGATCAAGTACCGACCGGCGGCGGCGGGATTGGCATCGGTGACGTCGATCCAGCTCACATGGGCTGGAGGGTAGGGGCGTCGGTCGTGGAGGTACTGCTCGATACGAAAGTATCCCTCGGCGGTTCGCGGTAGCCGCAGCAGCGTTCGGATTCGTTCCTCGCTCGGCTGCTGCCCGGTATTCGCGGTTTTCCAGGAGCTGGGTGGCTGTTCGCCGCGGACTCGTGGTGTGTAGCCGACCATGTGTCCGGCGGCGCCTGCCGACACGTTTGGCATGGTGGCGGCGATATGTTTGCCGAGACTGTGGCGTTGCGTCACGACGAGCTTGATCGAACCGCCGAAATCTGCTGTGGCGCCGGATTTTTGGAACAGGATAACTCCGAGGTCGCCGATGGCGGCTGCGAGGGAGCGAAGGCGCCTGACGGAGTTGTGGAACTGTCCGGCGCAGACGATACGCAGGTCTGGGTTCGCAAGCACGCGAAGTGGGCCGGTCAGATCAGGGTTGCTTCCGTGTGGATAGCGTGCGCTGATCTCGGTGCGCAACTGGGCGTATTCGTCTCCGGTAGTAGGAGTTTCGATGATGCTGATGGGGTATGGGTAAGTGTCGAGTCCGGTTTCCGACCACACCCATGCGAACTCGTCGGGAGTGAACTCCCACACGGTTTGAGTTTTCACCGGCCGGTGCCCGCCGCTGGATCGTCGTCCATGATTGGTCCGGTGCCTGACAGTCTCACGGGCTGAGGCTGGTTGCTGCTGTCGGGCGTGGCTGGGTCGTCGTCCATGATTGGTCCGGTGCCCGACAGCCTGATGGGCTGGGACTCGGTAGTGTTCTCGGTTGTCTCGGGGGTGTCGTCCATCGTGGGTCCGTTGCCGCTGAGCGCCGCCGGTCGCGGTCCGTGCGAAGTGCCGGCCGAGTCGTTCTGACCGTGCTGGCCGGGGGAGTCGGCGGCACCTCCCTGTTGCCGGACTTCCGGCAGGCCGGAATTCGATGGTGCGGGTTGTGCGCTGCCTGGATACATCACAGGCACTGGACGGCTCGGTTCCGCCGCAGGTGCAGACGATGAGTTCGCCGAACTGGGCGTGGCGTAATCGTCGGCGTACTGATGCGCGTACCGGGCTGGCGCGACAGCGTTGGGTGCAGGTGAGGTAGCCGAGCCGACGGATGGGAACGGGTTGTCGGCTCCAGGAACCTGATCGTCGCCGACAACTCCGACTGGAACCTCGAGGTTGTCGGTCCAGTCGGAGTGCACCCTGCGAAGGTAGTCGGGCGCACGATGTTCGGACTCGTCTTCCTTGCGTCGCTGAGCACCCGCACCTGGAGCCATCGGTCCCATCGAGCCGCCCATCCCTGCCCGAGCGCCCATCCCCCCGCGAGCACCGGGACCGGTCGCATTCGGGCTGTTGACGCCGGGCAAGCCGGATCCGGGAAGACCAGGGATGGATGAACCCGGACCACCGGGGCGTGAACCGATGTTGCCGGGCCCATTCGACCCATCGCCGAGCCTCGGGCCGGGCGAGGTCAGGCTTGGGCCGCCTGGACCGGTATTCGTCGCCGAAGGTGTCGTCGATGTGGTGACAGGAGATGTGTTTGTGGTGGGAGGTTGCCCCGCGAGGCCGGGCGGGGTCGTCGCGGTCGGCGCAGAGCTGGCGGGGGTGGTGTCGTCTGGACCGTTTCCTGGGGCGGTTGGATCCTGGGGTTGCGGGCCGTTCTCAGTAGGCGAATTCGTTCCTGGTCCGCTCGAGACAGGACGATCGCCGGTCGGCGGAACGCCGTTGTCGCCGGTCGATTGAGGGACATCTGCATAGCTGGGGACACCGGATCCTTGGGGAGGTATCGATCCTTTGTACACGGTGTTCAGGGCCTGAATGGCCTCCTGCCGAGCGCGTTCTCGCTCGGTCGCGACCTGATCGGCGAACGCCGGGTTGATCAGTCCTGGCAGAATCGACTCGACCTGGTTGTCCGGATCAGGCGTCACGTCCGTTACCGAGGCGGGCGGCGCCTGCACCGCAAGCCGCACCGCTTCGGCCGCCCATGCGGCCGCGTCCAGTCGATTCCCTACCGAATTGAACACCTGCCCGACCTGGTTGGTGACGCGCTTGAACTGTTCGGAGGCAACTTGGGCTGCGTCGGCGCTGGCACCCTTCCAGAGACCGTTGCCGAAGATTCGGCTCATGCCCATTCCCAATGTCACGGTGGAAATGTTCACCAAATCGGAGTAGCTGTCTATCCAGACTCTACGAAGAGTCTGGAGACCCGCAGGGTCCAACCCGCCCTCGCCATGCACCGCGGCATACAGCTGCTCATGGGTCATTCCCTCGAAGCGATCCTCGGTCTTCGCGAAGTCCGGGTCGGATCCGTATCCGAGGTCATCGAGGTGATCGTCGGTGTTCTGGATGCGGGTCTGTGCGTCGTTCGCACGCTGCTGCGCCTGCTGGGAGTTCAGCGCTGCCGTAGTGTCCTGAAGTCCGACGGCCGCGAGACCGGGTGGCAGCGTCACCTGCCCGGGTAGTGTTGGCGCTGTCGGCTCGTTGGCTCCGCCCACCGGATCCCCCTCGAAAAATCGCAGACTTCGATTCGGCGAGCCTATCACTCCCGGTCGAAGGAGCTCTTCGGTTCCTTCCAGGGCTTTGCGCGTTTCCGTTGCAGCGCAACCACTTCCGGCGTCGGCAGCGCAGGTGGTCAACTGGTCCACTACCCGGAAGCCTCCAATGTGGACGGTGTGGCAGAATCGGCCGCAGCCCGAGCCGCTGCTCCCGGGCGTCAGTTGCCTGCCACTCCCGCTGCCGGGAGTTTGCACCGCCTCAGGGGGATTAAGCGCATCATGTTCGAAGCCGATATCCAGCAGCTGCGCTGGCTGGTCAGCACGGTTGACAGCGTCGCGGCTGAGATCGACAAGATCGATGTCCGAACCAATGGCAACAAGATCCCGGAGGCTCTTCCCGGATGTGCGCTCGGGCCGGTATGTGTGCAATCGGGCGAGTTCATCGAAGGCGCATGGATGCGGATTTCCGAACGCCTGCAACGACTCTCCTCGATCGTCAACTTGAGTACCACCGTCTTCCAGACGACCGATGAGGAGTTCGAACTCCGCCTGAAGGCTATGGACTTCCAGGTTCGAGGTGAGCTCTGATGCCGACACGCACGCAGGTCAACGACTGGCAGCTCGGGAAGCTGTCGGAGTGGGCCGGCGAGCTGGAGAAATCCACCCAGCTCTATGAAGCCCAGCTGGGGCGCATGCTCGTCCACTTCACCAACACCGCCTGGTCCGGCAAGGCGAAAGACGCCGCATCCGATCGATTCTCTGAAGAGCACGACCAGGGGCGACGGCTTACCCAAGAAATCCTCGATGTCGCAACGGCACTGCGGGCGGCCGATGCTCGCCTCGCGGTAGAGCGCAATGCGCTACTCGGGAGGGTCGCGGATGCCGAGGCAGACACGACATCGCCACTGACACTGCGGGTCGCTGATAACTGGGTTGTCGAGAGCACCCTGGTCTTCGTAGGCAACGTCAGCGAGGAAGATCTCGTAAAGGTCAGGGAGAGGATCGACCATCACCAGGGTCTGATCAACGCGGCCTACTACAGCCTTGTCAACGCCGCCAGCGAGGCGGCGACCAGCGTCACTGCGGCCTCGCAGGAGATCCGTGTCCGTGGTGATCAACTGGCAAACGGAATCGACGCTCCGGCAACCGACTTCAGTGAGGCCGGGAGGCTCGGTGCCGAGGACGGTAAAGCCGTCGCTGACGCACTCAACCCGAATGGCACTGTCGACAGAGCCGTTCTGGATCGCATCGCCAGTCAACTACCCGCGGGCATTCTCAGTGAGAACGATCTCAAGATTCTCGCTGAGGGCGGCGAGGTCTCCACATTGCCTGCCTCGGTGCAGGACTACTACCGCGAGTTCTATCAGAACGCTGGTAAAGACGGCCTTCTGGCGATGAACGAGCACCTACGCAAACAGGAAGAACCCGGCAATCCACTCGCCGCAGGTCGGCGAGATGCGCTGGCCAACGGCTTGCTTGTGGTATCGAACGAGAAGATCGGAACAGGCCGAAACCCTGACGGGACACTGCGCTCACCCGGTGGCTATGAGAACGTACCCAAGCCGGTACGCGATCTGATCGAGACACGATTCCCAGTCTCCGAGAACGACGACGCAGATCCGCGGAACGGCCCGCGGCCGTACCGGCAGCCAGCAGAATCAGCCCGCCTCGGTGAGATCGCATCGCTATCGGATCTACTCGGTCAATCGAATCCGGGATACCAGCCCGGGACCAAGATGGGCACCGAGATGATCGAGCAGTCCGCGTATCTGATGTCGGATGTCAAGGATGACCTCAAGGGCGTGCCGTACGTTGGTGACGTCTCAAAGCAGTTCGAGTCAACCGCCGCGCGTCTCGTCGATGTCGGCGGACGCAACGAGGAGTCCGCGTACCAGATCCTGACCGGGGACGGCATGCCCGACGACTACAAACCCGAAAAGGCCGTCAGTGCCCTGCTCGGCAACGACTGGAGCAACGTCGACCAGGGACATGGCGCATCACAGTTGCTCGACTGGATCGGCACCGACTCACACAGCACGGACGAACTACAGGCCGACCGCGCACGTGCCGCGCTGGAGCAGCTGCCGGGGCTTCTTGCTCCAGAAGAGAACAACGTGCTCACGGAAGACTTCCGGGAGTACAACGAGAACTTCGCGAAGAACCCGGAACTGGCGACTGCGCTTAGCAAGGCGCTGCAAGGCAACCTCGGTGCGCTCGGAGATATCAACAATCCGAACGGGTACTCCATAACCGATGTCGTTCCAGAAGCCGGTGCACCCGATCGTGTCACGCTCCAGGCAAGTGAGGCAGACCGGCTGCTGATGCTTGCCAATCAAAGCGAAGAAGGTCGCGTCGGTCTGCAGACAGCAGTGAACCTGATGCAGCAGGAGATGATCAACAACGCGCTGAGTGGCGACTCGAGCTACAACCAGCAAGTGGGTACCTACCTCGGAACGCTATCTGGGCGAGTGGACGCGGGAATGAACAACGCGCTGCTCTATCAGGAACACATGAGGATTCTTGACGAGAACGGCCGCTTGGCGTCCTCATACGAAAGCAAGATGAAGGGCGCCGAGATTGCATCCGAGCTTATCCAGGAAGCAATTCCCTTCAGACGTCTAGGGCCAGCAGGAGAGATTGCAGGCCCGATCGCCGTCGGCGAAGCTGCTGATGCACTAATAAACAGCGTCATCAAGGAACCCGACTACAAAGCAGTCGCGGTCCAGAACTGGGAAGACCTCCGGAACACGCAAGTCGAGAACATGAAGTCGCAAATCCTATCCGCCGAATGGCAGGCGACCGGTACTCTGCCACCCGGTTTGTTGGGGCAAGATGGACGACCGTTGCCGTGGACGGCACTTACTGCTAGTAGCCAAGCGCAGGCCAATGAGATATTCCAGGACCGAGGATTTTCATTTTTCGATGATGCCTTTGCACTTTCGTACGGAGAGCAGGCGGAGGATAAGTTCTTTACCGGCGAGGACGTGTTGAATTCTTTCCTCGATGGCAAGTACACGCCTGGAGCAGGCGGAGGTAACTGATGCCGCCTTATACTGCACGACTCGCCGCGGCTGCCGTCGGAGTTGTTCTTCTAGTGGCCGGATGCAACGCTGATGAAGGCGTACCGGCTCCAGTCGAGTCCAGTCGGACTGGAAAGGACGTCTGCGACAGCGTCCTTGCGTTCGGCCGGGATAACCTTGGCGCTCTCGACCTTACGCGATCTAAGGGCGAGGATGACGAGCGTCCGATCCGAGATAGAGCGTACTGTGTCGTCAGTCGCCCTCTACCGGACGGCGGCAAAGG
Source organism: Nocardia sp. bgisy134 (assembly GCF_965341865.1). Taxonomy (GTDB): domain Bacteria; phylum Actinomycetota; class Actinomycetes; order Mycobacteriales; family Mycobacteriaceae; genus Nocardia. The sequence goes on along the minus strand of NZ_CBDQZP010000011.1, from coordinate 36,845 downwards.
CATGGCGCTGATAGCGGAGCTTCGACGTTTGCCGGATTTCGACCCTGACGTGCCGGTCGCTCAGCCCGCAGGCTGGAATGTGGTGCGGGGATTCTCGGTGCCTGTGTGGGAGAGGATCAGTCTCCCGGAAAGGCAGTTTAGGGCTGTAATAGATGGATGGCATGGCTCTTTGGCCTTAAACGCCGACGGTTTGGTCACTCCAAGCGGCCCGATTTTGATAACTGACGAAGCGGTCAAGGCTTGTATCGAGTTCCTCATCGAGCTGATCCGCTCCTCCGGAGCGTGGAAGTAGTCCGAAGCTGCTATTTGTTCGGGCGCGTGACATTGGTGACATCGGATAGCTGAAAGTGAGTGGTCCTTTTGGTTTCAGAATGTGAAGCGCAAACAGCATGTCGGGACGAGCTGGAGCCTTCGCCGTGACTTACCGCTGGGGGACTGGACGGGCTTGGATTCGATCCATGCCGGTCCATCGACCCGACCGGCGACAGCGACCGCTCACCGCCGCGAATCGTTGCTCGACAGCACGGTTGAATGGCGCACGTGCATCCCGGCGGCGGAGATATCTTGTAGGGCTGGGCTGGTCCAGCTCCGTCCACTAACGCTGAGGAAGTTTGGATTCGATTGTCTCGGCTATTCGATTAATACCTTCGCAAGGCTGCTCGTCCGAGTAAACTGCGCTCACAGTTTTGGAGATGTCTACGGCTCCACCGGTATTCCCGACGGTTACATAGCATGCACTGGCCGACGGCTGAACCCGGGTGAGCGCATCGCGTCCATTGATCGTGATCTGTTTTGACTCGACACCGTCCCGAATCTTGAAGTCGTCAAGAGCTATGTTTGTTGACGATATAGTCAGATAGCCTATCGTTGTTGGCTTGCTTCGGACCTGGGCATTTCGTGCGAATCTGCATCCAATAAATGAATACGTTTCGAAAATGAAGTCCGCACGTTCGCGACTCTTTGGATCGTACCCGAGTTCAGCTACTGTCTCGTCGTCGATCTCAGTGCATGGATCGTAGGTTACTGGTTGCCGGCCTCGATTTATTTGAGTCGGCGCTGGCGATATCGAGACAGCGAGGCTTGGCCGACTTGTCGGCGTTGCTGCGGTTGTCGTCGGCTGATTGACGGAAGCGTCGGTTCCGCAAGCGCTGAGCGCCAGAACGGCCGCAACGATCTGAATCGCTGCCTGTTTCCTGATCATGGGCGGGGGTCATCCAATCCGGCGTTCTGAGTAGCGAATCGAATAGCGGCGGCATTCGTCTGGTCGGCCTCGGTGATCAAGTTTCCAGCACGCAAGTATGCCTCTTGCAGACGCATCGCTCCCTGCACGAGTTGATTGATCACCTCGATTCCCTCTTCGGCCTTCCTGGAGAAGCCATCGTTGAGCTCTTTGCCTGACTGAAACCCCCCAAATCCTGTGGCTTGGGTCGCGGCTCGTATTCGTTCCTGCACCTTCAGCAGAGATTGGATCGCTGCGTCATACAGTCCGACAGCTTCACGGACGGCCGCTTCCTCATAGTGGATCAGCCCGGCGCGCGCCGCCTCGTTGAATGCCGCGATCTCGGCTTCGCCGTAGTCGAGCTGGGTTAGTGCCATCGAGAACCCCCAATCCAGTGTGCTTGAACGAGGGTATCAGCCAGTCAGTTCGGGACCGGTAGCTCGAACCAATGCGCCCAGAGCCTCACTGATGAGGCTGATTGTTGGGCAACCTCTCATCGAGCCATTCTGGATACGGCCTGGCAGGACCAGACACTACGGTTCTGTTCGTTCGTAGCAGCACCGAGGCTAGAACGCATGCAGCGCGTGGCCGTCGCGATGCGTGAATGCCGGGTGCCGATCATCACCCAGGTGCATCGCTACGCCATCGGCGGCGGGGCGGAGATCTCGTTGAGCGGCGACATCGTCATCCAGCCCGGTCCAGGCCAGGCTGGGCGGTCACTGCGATGGCGGATTTGGCAACGGTCGGTGTGAGAACTCCGGCAGTCGACGAGTTCCCCTCGCGATCTCGAAAGCGAGGTCACTGTAGGCGTTTGCAAGTTCGGTAAGTCGATGCCGGGCATGACGGAGCCCCGACCCCGAGATCGTCCCTTGGGCGGCCTCGCGGGCGTCGACGGAAAGTTGGGCGAGGCGATCGATGATCATGCCGACGGTCTCGGAGTGCAGGTACGCGGCACCGAAGGCGGGTGGCTTCTCGGCGGCCACCCATTCATCGATCAGCGACACCAGTCGCGCACGCTCACGGTCGCGCACGCCAGCGTTTGAACGGTCTCGTGCCTCGTGCAGACTGGCCAACTGCTCAGCGGCATGCAGAATCGGGTGGGCGAGGATGATGGTCCCGGCGCAGGCGCTCAAGACCATGTCTTTCGAGGGCAAAGGCGTTCGCATAGTTTCCTGACTCGAGGGTTGTCTCGATGGAGTCGAGCGGTAGATAACACCGGATAACGAGGGGTACCGCCCAGTCGTCGTTGCGGCGCTGTGATGCCAGCTTTCGGGGTCTGGACTAGGTTTTGGAGTCGGTCTCACCCAGGAGCGTCCGGCCACAGACTAGGGGGCAGCGTGTGCCGAGCGGTCTCGTCGTCGTCGGCGAACTCGCCGCGTGGGCCTCGGTATTCCGGCCTGTCGAGCACGATGGCTTGAAGCAGGCGTGTGAGCAGCCTTCGTGTGCGCCCCAATGTTGTTGGCTGCGAGGTCATTTGCTTCCTCCGCGCTCCGCGAGCCGGTGATATTCGCGGAGCCAGTCGGCGAGGTGGTGATCCCGTTCTGCGAACCTTGTGTTCACGAATTCTGTTCTCGGCCATGGAGACCGACCCGTACAGCACCGCTGGGCACGCCACTGCGATCAGCCGATTCGCGGTGTCGAACTCGGCGCGGGCGGGCGTGGGTCTGTTGTGCCGCGTGGTCGTCTCGAGGACCCGAGACCGGTTCCAACTTGGACCGGACCCGGTTTGCTCGTTTCAGGGCGCGACCCATCCCCACGGCCGTTCGCCCCGTTGCCCGTGCAGGCAGGCCAGCCGGTAGTCAGCCTGGCGGCGGGCGTGGTCGGAGACGGCCGCATGGCGTAGTGCGAACAGACACAGCTCGAAGGAGCGGACATCGCGGATCACCGGATAGCCCTGCCACTCGGTGACGTCGGAGCCGTAGGCGTCGGCGAACTGCTCCCACCGTGCTGGTGGGTCCGAAAGGGTGTCGGACTGGAACGCGACGGTGGCCTGATCCCATTGCGGTGGACCGATGCAGCAGCGTTCCAGGTCCACAACGTGACCGCCGGTTGCGGCGGCAATGGTGTTGGCCGGTGACGGGTCGCCGTGGATGACGCACCACGGGCTCGGCCAATCCAGCGCGTCCCACCGTTCCGCGAGGTTTTCGGCGTAGTGACGCAACCAGTCCTTCTCGGAGTCGCCGGTGAGGCATTGGTCGATACGGCCGGTGAAGTCGGGCATGCTGAAGCGCGGCAGCCCGAGGTGGGTGGGTACTCGCAGTGAGTGCAGCCGCGCGAGCATCGTCCCGGTTTCGGCGGCCTCTGCCGGCCCGCCGGATCCGAGGTCTTCCCAGAAGGTGACCGGCCGTTCGGCCACCACGACCGGGTCGGGGACCAGGGGTTCGGGTGCGCGGACGTGGTGAGAGCGCAGCCAGTCCGCCGCGCGCAGCTCGCGGACCGCAGTGGCCAGTTCCCCGCGTTGGTGCACGCGGATGATGGTGGCGGAGTCGGTGCGCAGCATGGCGTTGTCGCGCAACCGGATCGGGTCGATCCGGGCAGCGGGAACCTCGGCCTGGGTACAGGCCGCTCGGGCCAGGGCCACGATGTCTTTGCTTCTCATGGTGTTTCGCTTCTTCGGGTCAATGACCGGTGGCCAGGGCAGCGGCGGTCTCGAACAGGCCAGCGGAGTTCGCGCCCTTGATCAGGACGACATCGCGCCCGCGCAGACCCTCGTTGATCAGCGCGAGCACCTGGTCCTTGGTCTCGACGTGGGTGACCTGCGCGGAGCCCGCCTCGCGAGCGGCGGCGGCCATGAGTTCGGCGTGGTGGCCGCCGACGGTGATCAGGGTGTCAATGCCGAGGTCGGCGACGCGACGCCCGATCCTGGCGTGCAGGGCCGGTGCGGTGGTGCCGAGTTCACGCATCTCTCCGAGCACCGCGACGGTGGGCCGTGTTGCGGCGGCGATGGTGGCCAGTGACCGGAGTGCGGCGTCGACGCTTTCCGGTGAGGCGTTGAACGCGTCGTTGATCACGGTCACCCCGTCGGGGCGTTCGGTGACCTCCATCCGGCTGCCCGACACCAGCGCCGCGCCGTTGAGTCCTTCGGCGACGGTGGCGAATCCGACACCGGCGCTCAACGCCAGCGCAGCCGCGGCGAGGGCGTTGGTCACATGGTGCTCGCCCACCACGCCGAGGGTGACCTGTGCGGCGTCGTCACCGTGGCGCAGGATGAACTGCGCGCGGGCGCTGGCGTCGAGGGTGATGTTGGTGGCGCGCACATCGCCCTCCGGGCCGGTGCCGAATCGCAGGACCTGGGCGCGGGTGTGTCCTGCCATGGCCGAGACCAGCGGGTCGTCGGCGTTGAGGACCGCGATACCCGCAGTGTCGAGAGCTTCGACGAGTTCGCGTTTGGCGACCGCGATCGCCTCGCGGCTGCCGAACTCGCCGAGGTGGGCCGAGCCGATGCCCAGGACCGCGCCGATCTGCGGGCGGGCGATGGCGGTGAGGTGGGCGATGTGGCCGCGTCCGCGTGCACCCATTTCCAGCACGAGGTAGTCGGTGTCGGCCTGGACCCGCATCACGGTGTGCGGAAACCCGATCTCGTTGTTGAACGACCGCTGGGTGGCCACGACACTGCCCTCGCGGGACAGGATCTGAGTGAGCAGGTCCTTGGTGGAAGTCTTGCCCGCCGACCCCGTGATCGCCAGCACCCGGCCGGTGTAGCTGGTGGCTACGGCGTGGGCGAGATCGCTCATCGCGGTCACCACGTTCTCAACGATGACTGCTGGGGTGCCGGTCGGGCGCGAGGCGAGGACCGCGATCGCGCCTGCCTCGATCGCGGCGGTGGCGAAGTCGTGGCCGTCGACTCGGTTGCCGGACAGCGCGGCGAACAGGCCGCCGTGCTCGACTTGGCGGGAATCGAACGCAGTCGGGGCGGTGACGGTCACCTGGGCATCATCGACACCGTCGAGCCGACCGCGAACCGCGCGGGCGACCTCGGCGAGGGTCATGGGGATCATGGATTCCAACCTTTCGATTTCAGTTACCACTGGAAGTCTCGAGAGCCGGGCGAGACCCTGCGCGGGAGGCGAGATCAGTTGTGCGCCACGATCATGCTCGCCGTCGGTCCGGGACGAACGACCGGATGACCGCACGGGGTCGAACTATTGCCAATCGATGCGCCACCACGTCGTGGCGCTACTCGGGTGGTCGGCGCGCGGAGACCACTCGGGCGCGGGCCGTTTGGCCTTCGTCGCCGGGCTGGTTACGCCCCGCCGCGGACGGGTGCGAGTTCAGCTCGTTGAGATGTCTCTGCGCGGGCCTCCAAGATGACACTTCCAACAACGAGGGAAAGCCGGTCCGGCGGCTTCGCCATGGCTTCCCCCGAAGACGGGTTCTGGTGAAAATCTTGGCCCGCAAACAGCATCGGCAGGAACGGCACAGTGGTGGCATACCGTAGGCGTACCGTCGGCATTTCCCAGGTCAGGCGCTGGAAAGTAGGGCGCGGCATGATATGAGCGCGCGGGAACGGACCGGCGTCGAAGCTTCCGCGCTGCAACAGGCGATGAGAAAGTCGGCCCGGCGCAGACACCGTCCGCTGTGTCCCCGCTCATCTCCTAGCCCGTATACACGCCGAAACGACCGGTGCGGGCCAGCGCATCAGGGGACGCCCGACGCGTCGGTTAGCGTTCGCCGAACTGTTCTCAGCCTGCGATAGTCTGGGCGATCAACTTTGAAAGCCGTTCGTGTGACTCATGACTGAGGTGTACGCCGTCGATTCCCGGGTGCGCGACTGTCGCTGCGTCGACGAACAAAGCTCCGCGCCTGCCAGCGACGCGGCGTATGGCATCACCAAGTGCGCGCGATTTGCGCACGGAGTCGGCGTCGTATTCGGAACTCTGCTCTGCAAACGCAGGCTGGCTTGCATCAAGATGGATCGGGCTGACCAGCAGTACCGCAGGAACTCCGCCGGTGCGGGTCCACGCTGTGCGCTCGATGTTGTCTATGTAGCCCTCAAGTGCTGTGGCGACATCATCTATTTCTCGACCAAATTTCGTTTTTAGATCATTGTTCCCAAGCATGATGACCACCATGTCCAGGGGTGAGTGGCTGCGCAGGCATGGTTGAAAGTATTTACGGCCGTTACGGTCGTCGCGATCGGGGTCGTTCAAGTCGGTGGTGCGACCACCTAAACCTTCCTCGATAATGGCGTATCCAGTACCGAGGAGTTGTTGTAGCCGCCCCGTCCATCGCACGTCGGCTGGCCACCGGCCGCGCCCTTCGTCGGGCTGTCCGAAGGTGTTGGAGTCGCCAAAGCAGAGGACAGTAAAGGCGGTGGGGTTGACAATCAAGGTTGGATTCCTACGGGTTGGATGGATGCACCGAGATATTTGACAACATCGACAAGCCCGTCCAGTCGTTGTCGACCGTGGCGGGTCAACAGCTCATGGGTCAGCGTGTGAAAAAGGGGAATGTGGCCAACGAATTCCGGTGCCATCGAGTACGCGTCGCGGAGTGTGTCAACAGCTTCCGCATCGTCTCGATTGTGGATCTGCGCTTGGGCAACATTGATGAGCCTGCGGCTTTGCAGCGTGGGCGGAATTCCAGCACCACCACCACTGACAACAGCCGCGAGTTTCAGGGCTTCACGCGGCCGACTGGCCACGGTCTCATTGATAACGCCAAAGCTAGCGGCCGAGGTGCGACCGAACACGTTAGATACCTCGGGCCTACCTACATACTCGTCATCCAACTGCGTCCCGGCTGCGTCGCATAGACGCAGATATCTTTGCGCTTCGTGGTAGTCGCCCGATCGAGAGGCGGCGAACGCCGCGTAGCACAGAAGTTCGCCCCAGATGGCGACCTGGCGTGGTGTAGCCGTGGACAAACGCGGTTCTATTTCGGCAGCCGCATTTTCGGCGCATGCTGCCGCATCGTCGTACATGCTATTTTTCGCCAAAAGCCATGACTGCGAACCTTTTATCGCGGCTCGGGTCAGTTCATCGCCGCTTTCCGCTGCAAGAATATCGGCGCGGAGAAGTGCCAACGATGCCAGGTCCGTCTGCCCCGCGTAGCCCAACAGATTGGATGAAGCATGCAATAATTGGGCCAGTGAAATGCTGGCCTGCCGTCGTAACTCGCCCCCACTGTCCTCAATGGCGTTGTATGCGCTCACTAGAACGGTCGGGAGCGTCCGCTCCATTTCGCTGAACTGGGCCGAAAAGAACAAATCCCACACGTGCATTACCGAGGAGGTGAACTCTGGCTTGGCGCCCGGTGGTGTATTCGGAATGCATCCCATGAGTACCCGCCGCAAATGAAACATATTGCCCTCGCGACCGGCGTTATCCGAGCTATCCGAAATTGAGTCGCCGGGATCGTTAATCACCGCAGCTGGTTTTCGAGTTTGTGGCCGGTGTCTTTTCCGCCACGCCGCCTCTCCTTCGGACACGATCTGCTCGAATCGCGCCTTATCATCCGGCGTAGCCCGTAGATCAAAGGTCGTGTCGAGTATGGCCTGCGTGTTTGAGCGCGGCCTGACTGAACTCAGACCCGCTCGCCAGTTTGTAACCGTGGTGGATTCCACCCCGAGTAGGGCTGCGAAGTCCCGGACAGACTTTCGCATCGCTTCTTGAAGAACTGCCGCTTCGAACCCGGTCCATGCCCGCCCTCTGACCATGCCTCTACCTCACCATTAGCCGCCTGACCTTGGTAATGACGCGCGTTACCCCGACACTACCTGACCGGTACGCGATCGCGCGCACCAATGGCAACCGTGCACCACGTAAATCACCGCACGCACAACGTGACTCGGTGGGCACCGCTGGCCTCGCCCATTCGGCCCTCGCCGGCCCGCGAGTGATAGGCGAGGTGGTCGAGAGTGCCCAGGTGTGAATGGGCCAACGGGGCAACGACATCCGAGCTGCTTGGAAAGAGGAGTCCGGCCCCACGGACACGGGTTGCAGCGGCCGGACTCCTCTCCCATCTCCCGCGCGCCCCCGAGTGGTGCGCCCAGCTTCGACGCGCGGGAAGTCTTACGGATTCAATACTTCGTAGGCGGCCGGGCTGCAGGTGTTTGGGTGGTGAGGCGCTGCCTGCCCCGCTTGGGCCAGTGCGATCATGGCAGTCTTGCTCAGGATCTGTCCCGAGCTAAGCCACCATTACACCTACACGCTGAGCGCATTTGCCCAGATCGCCAGCCGTGAGGCCGCGTTTGGCTTTGCGCATCTTCTGTCCGACCACCTCTTGCACCCTATCCGTGTTCCGGACGTGCTCTGGCGCAATGCTTTCGGCCCTCAGCAGCACGTCGAGTGGGTCGTGTCGAGGATTGCTTGCGTCACAGCGCGGGGTTTGACCTGCTCAGGCCCGAGCGCCAACTGTTGGCTGTGGTCGTCTCGACGCCCAGCAGTGCGGCGAACTTTCGGATCGACTCACGCATTGCCTCTTGCAACGCAGCAGCTTCGAACCCGGTCCATTCCCGCCCTCGTATCACCGCCGCCCCCTATCTTCCAGTGCCTGACCTGGGAAATACCTACGGTACGCCTACGGCACCCCACCCCTGTGCGGTTCCTGCCAATGCTGTTGGCGGGCCACGATCTGAACCAGAACCCGTTTTCGGGGAATCCGTGGCAAAGCCGCCGGACGCCCCTCGTTGTTGGAAGCGTCACCAGGGAGGCCCGCGCATGAGACATTCCGACGAGCTGAACCCGCGACCATCCGCAGGTGGGTTCGGCGCGCGCGTTGCCTCGTGGCTGGGGGTTGCGAGGTGACCGATCAGCAGGCGTTGGCTCGGGCTCGCACGATCGTGTTGTTCAGTGCTGGCGCGGCACGCGGTCGTCGCGCGGCGGCGGAGTCGCGACAGACGTCCATATCTCCTCTGCGGGCGCTGCCGGGGTCTGGTGGGCGTCACCGGAAGGAGCCGTGATGTTCGAGAGCTGCCATTCCGTCACTGAGGTGGCGTATGTGTATCGCCGGTTGGGGTTCGCGGTGTCGTGCGCGCACGACCGGGTTTCATTGGTCGCCGACGACAGGTTCGGTGCGGTGGCGATGCCTGCCGAGCTGGGTAAGCAGGTGTGCGAGGTCTTGGCGGAGGAGCAGGACTGGAGCGAGGGGATGCCGATCCTGAGTTATGCGCGGGCTCGTCGTGAGTGGGTGTTCCTGGTCGGCCCGGCCTGGGGCCGCCCGCTCTCGCCAGGTCGCGCGCGTCGGGTTGCCGACCTCGAGAACCACGGGGTGCGGGTCTTGGAGTCCGGTCAGCGGATCTGGCTTCCGATGACCGATAACCAGACGGGGTGGTTTTGGGTGTCGCCGCCGCAGGACGCGAAGCTGGTTCCCGCGCGTACCACGCTGATTTCCGCTGCTCGTGGACTGCTCGAACGCCGACGGATGTCCTTGGCGTGGGTTTGACCGATGGATACCCCACCCCAGTCCAGTGATACCGGCGACCGGCTGGCACCGGAGACGCTGTTCCCTTCGGGGGAGGCGTTGTTGTCGGCGATACGCGGGCATCACCTCGGGCGCCACCCACTGACGCGGCTGGCGCGTCAGTTCGGGCGAATGCAGCAATGGCTGCTGCTCGGTGCGGGTCGTGAGTGTCGTTGCTGCAGAACCGAACTCATCCTCGCTGTCGATGTGTGGGTGGGTGAGCATCTGCCACACCCGCATCCGGCCGCGACGCTGCACACCGAAACCCTCGGCACGGTGATCGACCGGCTCGCCGAAGCGCAGGTGCGTGCGTATCACCTGTTGATGACGATCGATCCGGCCGATGCACGGGTGCATGCGGCCTGGTATCGGCTGGCCGAGTTGGTCGACGGCTACACCGACCTGACCACCGAGGTGATGCGGCGGGCGCGGCGGCTTCCCGCGCTGGGAGCCGATCACTGATGGGGTCGAGACTTCCCAGTAAGGACGCGATCCTGGCCGCCTGCCGGGGCTTCCCGCCGATCGAAGACGACCCGATCCTCGACGCCGCCGCCGAGCTGGCGGTGCTGCATCGGACTCGCGAGCACACCCCCATCTGCGAACTGGAAGCCATCGACGGGCATCGCGGGAGGTTGATGTCGAGCATCGATTGCTGGGTGCGGATGGTGACGCCGGTGCCGTTCGCGGCGGCACGAGTGCATACCCACACGATGGGACAGGTGATCGACCGCCTCGCCCAGCTGACCGTCCTCACCTATACCGCGCTGTCGGCCGCGCACGACGAGGTGTTCTACGACTCCACCGACTTCCTCGCAGAACTCGCCGACGGATATGAGGACCTGGCCGAGGAACTCGCCCAAGGCATCCGCCGACTACCCGTGACCACGACCTTCCCATGAGCAGTGCCACAGGGCCACAGGGAATAGACCCTCCCCGTGCCCGCATCACCGAAACGGAGCCAACGATCAATGTCCGACCCAACCCGCGTGCCCGGCACGCCACAACCCGCTGATGGCATGAACAGGCAAACTAATTCTCCACCAACACTTCTCACGCAACTGAGACGAAGGCTCCCTTATCCGGGCGGGCGGCGGCAGCAGGCGGATTCCGCGTGTATCTTCTGCCGACCTTCGGACCCGCTGGTGAACACGGTGATTCAACACCGCAGGTCGATATATGCCCGCTGGGACAACTTCCCCGCCAGCCCCGGCCACCTCGAACTCGTCCCGTTCCGGCACGTCGAGTCCTTCTTCGAGTTGACCGCACGCGAAGTCCGCGACCTGCACCGCCTGGCCAAGGACATGCGCGAACACCTGCAACTCCTACGCCCCGACGGCTACACCATCGGCGTCAACGACGGTGCCGCCGCCGGGCGCAGCATCGCCCACCTACACCTGCACATCATCCCGCGCTGGCACGACGACGTGCCCGACCCGCGCGGCGGAATCCGGCAGATCTTCCCGGACTGCGACCCCGACAGCTGGCACCGGGACGGAACGACTTCGGCCACCAGCCACCCCAACGGTTAACCCGACACCCGCTCGCTGTCTACACATTTCACTCCACATGGCACTGGATGGGGCACTGAGCCACCGGGCACACCCCTGTGCTGGGCCGAACACATCGCGCGAAAATGGAGCACGCACCGCATGTTCGATGACACGAACATTCCCGGTATTCAGCCACCGGAACAACGCACACCGTCTGACACCGACTCGGCCGATGCTCTGGTGATCCTGGACACCGACATCGGTTACGACCCTGACGATTTGGTGGCTGTGGTGATCGCGGCCCGCACGGTGACCAACCTCGCGGTCGTCACCGCCGATGAGACCCGTGGACGCCGAGCCCGGTTGGCCCGCCACCTGTTGGACCTGCTCGACCGCACCGATGTCCCGGTCATCGCCGGGCTCGACCTCGGCGGCGAGCATCGGTTCCTGGCCGATCATGGTGCGGGAATCCCGCGCTATTCCGACACGACGGGCGAGGAGCGCAACGACCGGATCGATCAGCTCACCGACGACATCGCGCGACTGTGCACGACCGCGACCGGCTCGATCCGCTGGGTTGGGATGGGCCCGATGTCCAACCTCAACGCCGTCCTTTCCCATGTCCCCGACATGGCCGAGCGTCTGACGGTGACGCAGATGGGCGGATGGCTGGATCACTACCGCGACCAGACACGCGCCTCGCACAACTTCCACACCGACCCCACCTCAGCGGGACTCGCCCTGCGCATGCTGGCAGCGCCTCGGCTGGTCCTGTCCGAGCACACCAACTCCCCACTCATCCACGTCACCCCCGAGTGGGCGCTGGTGCGCCGCCTGTCCGCACCGACCGCACCGACCGCACCGACATGGGCGAGCCTGCTGGCGGCCCACTTTCGCATGTGGTCCACCCGCCGACCCGGGTCGTGGATGCACGACCCGCTCACCCTCAGCGCCGCCCTCGGAATGCCGTTCGTCACCTTCGGCCGCGAACCGATCCGCATCGGCCGCGACGCCCGCCTGCACCGCGACCCCAACGGTCGACCGATCGAGGTGTCCGTCGAGGTCGACTACGACGGGTTCCTCGACTGGATGCACGAGGCGGTGCGCGCGTGAACTGGCGACGTTGGCTCAACACACCCACGCACCCGGACCCCGCCACCGCGCTGCCGCCTGCGACCAGCTGGCTGCGGCTGTATGCCGATTGCGGACGCGCGCGATTCGATGACGCCGACCGGCTGATTGCGGTGGCATGCCCGGCCGTGCTGTGCGGGTCGGTCACAGTGGCCGACAACAGAATTCGTGAACACCTGACCTGGGACGCCCGCCCCTGCCCATGGAGTGGATGGCGAATCGTAGACGACCGCGTAGGGCAGGTGGTGTCATGACCCACCGGCACCCGCGAGAGCCCGACGAGGTGACCGGCTTCGGCGACTGCCTCACCGATCCCGGTGAACTCACCACCGACGCCGCGATCACGGCAGTGAGCCTGCATCACGCCTGCCCACCCCGATGTCAGGTCCAGGGCCGGGCTCTGGACACCCTCGACGATGCCTACGGCTACCCGCCCGCCACCGACGTGTCTTCGGCGGCAGAGTTCGGCGAACTCGATGTCCAGCTGGCCGACAGGCTCCGCGATTACCAGCGGCTCGCCCAGCGCGGGGAGGGCAAATGACCTCGCAGCCAACAGTATTGGCCCGCACCCGCACGTTGCTCGCGCGCCTGCTGCGGGCAATCATGCTCGACAGGCCGGAATATCGCGGCCCCAACGGGGAACTGACTGATGACGAGGCGGTCGAGCAGTACACGCTGCCGCCATGGCTGTGGCGGGATCCGCCCCGCTAGATCCGGCTCCGGCTGTTCATTCCAGGACACCCGCCGCTGGAATCCGGCAGCCCCCTCCAGGGCAGGTGTCCATCCGGTGTGGCAGGACTGACAGATGCAGCCCTCGGCAGTGAGCTGGAGGGCTGCTTGACGAACTGGCTCCCCGGAGGCGTCGGGAAGGTGCACCGTGCGGCGTGGGCTCGGCGTGCGGGTACTGGTGGGATCCGAGAATCACCGGGGCAGCAACGAGGCGGCGGCGAGACACGGCACTATGCGGCGCGGCTCAGCCTACTGATCACGCCCCGTGCGGCCGACGACCTTGTCGACGTCGGCGTCGTGCGGTGAGACCGTTCGGATACGTAACCCACAGGTCTCACCGCGACTGGCCTGGTCTTGGTTGTGTTCCGGGGGTGGTGTTCTCAGCAGGCGATGGCGGGTGTGTCGGAGACGCCGTACCCGATGAGAACGTCGGGGGATTCGCCATATTCGCTGATCCCGAGGCTCAGTGAGCGGGGTTGGTTGGTCCAGGGTGCGTGCAGGTTGATCGGGGCCAGGCGGCGGCACTCGTAGGCGACCTGCATGGGGGTGGAGTCCCAGATGCGGGGGAATTCGGGGGTGGCGCGCAGTTTCCGGAACAGCGATCGTGCTCGGGGGAGGTCTCGGTATCGCCCGAGCGTGCCGCGCAAGATGGCGACGGTGTAAGGGATTTCGGTCTCCCAGTTGTCGATGTTGTCGCGGGCGGCGGGGGAGAACATCCACAGGGTGTAGTTGTTGTCGGCTTCGGCGAGGCCGGGCACGGTGCGGTGGAAGATCTGGTTGCCCTGCAGCACGGTCCGGAGGGGATCGAAGCAGACGGCGAGGACATCGCGGGTGTCGAGGTCGTCGAGGTAGGTTTGGACGCTCTGGCTGGTGAGGCGCTGGCGTAGCTCGTGGGCGTGTGGCAGGCCGCGGGAGGGTTGCCACAGTTCGCGCAGGTGTCGGCGCTGGTCGGGGTCGAGGTCGAAGGCATGTGTCAGCTTGTCGAAGCTGGTGGGGCCGGGGGTGATTCGATTCGCGACGAGCTTGTCCAGGTGGGAAGTGCTGATGTCGGCGACTCTGGCGACGTCGGCGCGGGAGCGGCGATCGCGCAGGCGCAGGAATTCCAGCGTGTCGTGGAAGTCGGGCATCCCGTCCAGGATGGGTGCTTCCTGCATCTCACCTTTCCCGTCTGTGCGGAGGTAGCGCGTGTGCGATCTGTCCAGCGTGCGAACGACGAGCTGCCGGTTCGACGTCGCGGTGGCGGGTGTGTTCGGGGGGACTGCTTGGCATCGGGGACTCCTTGTCGGTGGTGCGGGTTGGGGGATCGGGACGGGGCGGTCAGGGCGATTCAGGCCCGGTGTAGGGCTGTCGGTAGCACAGGCAGAATCGGGCGTCGGGTGAGCCTGGGGCGTCGCCGAGTTGGATGCGTGCGGTGTAAGGCTCGCCGGTGGTGGGGTCGCGCAGGTGGATGGGGTCATCGGGGCGGCGGCCGTAGGCGATCGCGATGCTGGTGTCCCACATCTGGCTGAACAGGGCTGAACCGCGCAAATCCCGGAAGAGGGTGCGGGCGTGCGGGGTCTCGCGGTGGCGCCCGAGTGCACCGCGCAGGGTCGCGACGAGGTAGGTGGCGGCGCTGTGGTGGTCGACGACGAGGTGTTCGGCGGTCGGGGCGGCGGATTCGGGGTGGAAGAACCACAAGCAGATGTTGTCGCCGAACTGCTCGACACCGGGCAGAGCCGCGCGGAAACGCTGGTTCGCGAGCACGAGGTTCCACAGGGGATCGATGTAGGCGGCGGCGACGTCGCGGTCGTCCAGGCGAGCAAGTTTCGCCCGGCGATCGGGGGTGAGGGTGCGGGCGCGCAGCTCCTCGAGCGGTGAGAGCGGGACCGGCGGGCGGGCGAGGTCGCGGGTGTAGCGTTCCTGAGCACGATCGAGGTGGTAGGTGGCGACGAGGTTGTTCAGAACTGTCGCCGTGCATCCGGCGTCGCCGCGCTCGATCATCTTGAGCAGCTCCTTGCTGATGTGGAGGTGGGCGGCGGCGCGCGGGCGAGAAAGCTTGCGGCGCTCACGGATCCGGCGTGCCCAGCCGCCCAGGTCGGGTATCTCCGGCCCGGTGCGGTCCTGGCGGCGTCGTCGTGGACGGCGGGCCGGGTTCGTCGTCGGGTTCATCCAAATCCCCTCCTACTACGGTATTCCGTATCCCCCTCCGGGTGGGGTACGGTGAAAGGTTCACTCCCCCTAGATGATTCGTTCCTACCAGAGAGAGATCATCCCGGCAAACAGCGTTTTCCGTGAGCTAGCCGACGAATAGCCGAAGGCATCGAAGGTGGCGGCGCGGAGTATTCGCTGCGCTCGCCCGCCGGAGGGGACACGCACCCGCAGACTTTCTCGACTAGCACTTTCTTTACCCCTTCCACGCATAGGCGCAGGCCACTGCACCGATTCGGAGGGGTAAGAAAAGTGATAGCACAATCCTTACCCCTCGAAGGGGTAGCGCGGCAGCGGTTTTCGGGGCTGTGATGGTGGAGCAATCACACCTGCTCCGAAAGGCAAACCCATGGATATCTACAACATTCTGTCGCTACTCGATGCCGGGGCCTCGCTGGTCTCGAACGTGCTGACGATCGTCTCGCAGGGACTGGGTCTGGTCCTGACCTACCTCTGACACCTCACACCATTCCTCTCCAGATGAGGAATAGGGTCACGGGTCCCCGGCTGAGGTCGGGCAGCCGGGGACGCCCAGCATTTCTCACACATATTCACGCGCATTCCCCGACTCTTTCTCTCCCACCTTTTTCTCCTTCGATCGAAGGGTTATTCGTCATGCCCGAAAACGGGAAACTACCCCGGACCGCCCCACTTTCGGGGCGAGGTTGCGGCCCAGACACCCGTCACTCCCGCCAGGTGTGCGGCGGGAGGCTGCTGTGGGGTGGCCGCATGTTGGCTACCGGTGTCCTACCGGTGGTGATGATGATCACCACACCCGAAGCCGTTGCGGTGACGCTGGATCCGATCGCCGACCAGCCCGGGGTCACCGCCCCGGTCCAGCCCGGCACCGCCGCTCCTGCCCCGCCCCCGCCACCGGACCCACCGCCGCCCGAGCCGCCTGAGTATGCGGTGCAGCCGCCCGAGGTCCGCAACGGCCCGGCCCCGCGCCCGGCCCCCCAGCCGGGTCCCGCCCCCTCGATCCAGGTGATCGAGCTGCACTCACCGGAGCCCGTGCCCCCGGTCGCGCCGATCGAGCCACCCCCCAACACGATCCGGATCGGCCAATGGCAGACACCCTCGCCGGACTGGGTCCCGCCGGAGGTCCGCGACACCATCAACGACGTCGCCGCCGACGCCGAGGCCCAAGCGGCGACGTTCCTGGACTCGGTCGGGATCCCAGCCGGGCGCTCGGACCGGGTCGCCGGTTCCACGATCGCCGGGGCCGGGGCCGGTGGCGCGATCGGCGGCGCGCTCGCGGGTGCCCCGGCAGCGGCAGCCGGTGCCGTGGTGGGCGGGCTGGCCGGGGGCACGATCGGCGGTATCGCCGGTGCCGCGATCGGCACGGTGGTGGCGGTGCCGGTCATCGGCACGATCACCTCCGGTGTCGCCGGAACCGCGATCGGCGCAGCGGCCGGTGCCGTCGCGGGCGCATTGGTCGCCGGTGTCCCCGCCGCCGTGGTCGGCGCGCTCGCCGGTGGCACCGTGGGCGCGGGCTTCGGGGCCGGGGTGGGGGTGGGTCAGCCGTGACCGGAATCCGCATCCACGTCTTGACCGCCGCTGTCCTGACCGCCTGCATGAGCGCGCTCTGCGCGCCCGGCACGGGGTCGGCGCAACCACCGGCCGGGCCGGACTGCCCGGTGTTGTGGGTCCTCGGGGTGCAGGGCACCGGCGAGTCCTCCCCCGCCGCGTCCGAGACCGCCGACACCGGAATGCTGGGCGCGATACTCGGCCCGGTGGTCGCGGCGGTGCCGAATCTGGTGCAACGCACCTACATTCCGTACTCGGCAGCATTCGGTGGCGCGGTAGGCACCGGCGGCGGCAGCGCCCCGTACACGTCCTCGGTCGGCGAGGGCCTGGCCGCACTGGAGGCGACCGCGGAGAGGGTCGCCGCTGACTGCCCCGACACGGCGTTGGCGGTGGTCGGGTATTCCCAGGGCGCGCAGGTGGTCTCGGAATTCGCCCGTGCTGTCGGCGCGGGCGAGGGACCCGTCACGCCCGAGCGGGTAGCGGGGATCGCCCTCTACTCCGATCCCGACCGCGCCCCGGGCTCACCGGTGATCCCCGGCCGCCCAGGCCAACTCAGTCCCGACCCGGCCCCGGGCACGTCCGGGGCGGCGGTGTCGGGGGTGGCGATCACCACCGCCCCGGCCTCCGGCGGCGGGATCGCCACCAGTTCGGGTGTCGAGTACGGGGCGCTGACCGGCCGGGTGACCGACGTCTGCGTCGAAGGCGACCTCAGCTGCGCGGCACCCGAACGCGCCGCCCTGCTCCGGATGGCCGCGCAGCTCGCCGCCCAAGCCGATCTACGTGATCCGATCGCCGCACTCGGCTCGATCCAGACCCTGCTGTCGGGAGCGCTGGGTGAGGCGTGGACCACAGTGGTCAACAACGACTTTCAGATCGGGGCCGGGTTCGTCGATTACGCGCCCGCGGCGAGTCTGGCCGAGCGCCTCATCGACGCCTCCGACCCCCGCACCCCGCCACCCGGCCCGGACGCCACCGCTGCCGCCTCAGCGCGGTGGGGGCAGATCACCGCGATCGTGGCCTCCGACCCGGTCGGGCATTTGCCGAAACTGGCCGGGCAACTCTCGGGTGCCTGGGGGCAGCTGATGGCCGACAACGCCGATCTGACCAATCCCGTTGTGTGGCTTAACTACGCCGACATAAACGGCCGCCACACCAGCTACGCCGCCACCGGTCAACTCGCCAGCGGCATCGCGTGGCTGACCGCACTAGCCCACGACCTCGCCGGGAGCCAACCATGACCAGCGACTTCTACCACCCGCCGACCCTCGACGGCCACCGCCCCGGAGACCTGGTGCGCACACGGCCGGTGTTCGTTGCCCAGCTGAGCCAGGCGCGGGGGGCGTGGCAGGTCGTCTACGTCTCGGCCAATTCCCGCTCCGAACCCATCGCCGCCTCGGGGATCGTGCTAATCCCCGAGGCGGTCGCCGCCCCGGGCACGACCGCGATCCTGGTGTACTGCCCCGGGTTTCGCGGCCTGGGCGGTGTCTGTGCGCCCTCGCAACTGCTGGCGATCGGTGCCGAACCCGACACCACCGCGATCGAGGCCGCATTGCGGCGAGGGTGGGTGGTGGCGATCCCCGACGGGGAGGGCCTGGGCATCATCGGAGGCGGACCGCACACCTTCCTCGCCGCGCGCGCCGGGGGCCGGGTGGCGCTGGACCTCGCGCGAGCGGTGTATCGGGGCGCGAACCTCGGTGTCGCGGTCGCACCGGTGGTGGCCTGGGGATACGCCGATGGCGGGCGGGCGGTCGCCGCCGCCGGGGAGCTGCATCCCTGGTATGCGCCGGAGCTGGACTTGTGCGGTATCGCTGCCGGAGCCGTGGCTTCCGACCTCGCCGCCCTGGCACCGGCGTTCAACCGCGGCGAGGCCACCGGCCTCGGGCTCGCCGCCATGGTCGGCCTCTCCCACGCTTATGAGCACCTGCCGCTGCGCCAGGTGCTGTCCGAGGACGGGGCGCGCGCCGTCGAGCAGGCCCAGCACCTCACCGCCGCCGAACTGCTGCAACAGTTCCCGCAGCCGGTGGCGCACTGGTGCCGTCGTCCCGAGCCCTGGAACGATCACTGGTGGCGGCGGGTACTGGCGATGGAGACCCTCGCCCACACCCGCCCCGGGATGCCGCTGCACCTCTACCACGGCGGGCTCGACACCATCGTTCCCGTGTCGGCGGGACGTCGCACCCTCATCGCCTACCGCCAACGCGGCACGAAGGTCGACTGGCACGAGTACGACGGCGATCACCGCAGCACCGCGCACTGGGCCCTCTCCGATGTCCTGGCCCGGCTCACCGAGGACATCGCCAACGGCCCCGTGTCCCAACCCACCTCGGCGTCAGCCGACGCCGAGGTGAGGCCGGGCGCGTGAGCCACCCCTGACCCCTCCGGGGGAACCTGCCCGCACCCCGCGACTCCCCCACCTTCCCCCTCGGGGTGCGGGCAGGCCCGGAGACAACCCGATCCGAGGCGAGATGAATGGCGAGGTACCCCACAACAACCCGTCCGATGACGACGACGCCGAAGCATGGGTTGACCTGCCGCAGACTCGGCCGGACCTTCAGGTCGTCCTCGGTCACAGCACCGGCCCCGACGTCAACGATCCCGACCAGTCGCCCTCGCCCGAGGACGACTGGATCTTCCAGTTCCCCGAGCCTCCCCACACGTCCGTCACCGACACACCCTCCCGATGGTGGGTCAGTATCCGATACCGGATGCCGGGCGGGGCCTGGGCCGCACTGGGGGCCACCATCTCCATCCTGATCGGTGTCGTGGTGGTCGCCGCCGATGACACCGGCGGCACCGCCCAGCATGTGCAGGCCACCGCCGCGCCACCCAACTCGACCGCCACAGCCCAGGGCCCGTGTGCCGGGCTCTCGGGCACCGTGGTCACCGACCGCGCCGGGGACCCCGCCACCCTGGCCGGGGTGATCGCTTCTTTCGAGGCGGCCTACTACATCGACCGCGACGCTTCGAAGGCGATGTTGTTGGTTGCGCCCGAGACCGGGATCACCGCCGAGGGCCTCGCCGCGGGCATCGCGACCATCCCGCCGGGCACCCGGCACTGCGTGGCGATCACCCCGATCACCCCGACCACGGCGAACGTCCATATCGCCGAAGTGCGTCCGGACCTCAAGCGGATCGACTACCTCCAGCTGATCAACACCCGCCCCGCCGATACCGGTAGCGCGTTGCTGATCTCCAACTTCCAGAAGCAGGGATAGGAATCAGGATGAGGACAGGCTCGCAGGCGCCGTTTCTGATCGCCGTCGCCGGACTGAGTCCCCGCGCCGGTACCACCACGACCACCGTTGCACTCGCCCACGCCTGGCCAGGCCCGGAAGCCGCCCTGATCGTGGAAGCCGACTCCGCAGGCGGACAGCTCGCCGACATGGTCGGCGCGGACCCCCACCTCGGGCTGGCGAGCCTGGCCCGGCGGACCACCCCCGGCCAGCCCATCACCCCGAACCTGCTCGCCCAGCATGTTCAGCACCTACCCGGAGGCGAGGCACTTCTGGCCGCCCCACCCCACCACGACCCCACGCAAGCCCTCCCGGCCGCCGAACTGCTCACCGATCCACACGCGGGCTGGCGAGCCCTCGGCGCGACCGTGTTCGCCGATTGCGGTGTCCCCGAGCCGGACTCGCCCGCACATCCAGTCATCGCCGCCGCCGACGCCGCCCTGTTCGTCGTGCGCGCCGAGCACATCGACCCCGAGCCCGCCGCACAGCGCATCCTCGACCTCACCCGCCGCAGACGCCCCCGGGGCATCGTGGTCATCGGCGGCAGCCGCGCCTACGTCGCCGCGATCAAGTTCCCGGTAGTGGGCACCCTGCCCGCCACCCGCGCCGGAGCCCAGGCACTGCTGACGGGCCGCCGCGCACGACGGCACCTGACCCAGCCCGCCCGCCGCATCACCACCGCCGTGGAAATCCAGCTCCGCGCCGACGGCCGCCACGAACGCCTCGCCCAGCCCTCCACACCCCGCGCTGCCCGCCAGGACCGCCCAAGACGCCGTGACGAGGGCGGGCCCAGGATCTACCGCATCGAGCAGCCGCCTGTCCCCACACCACGCCCTCGCACACCGGAGCCCGTGGTTGTGGAAGCCGCAGAGCCCGTCCCGCCGCCTCCCGCCTCTGAGCCTGTGCTCGTGGTGGAGGCCGAGGATGCCGGCCAACCCGGCGAGGGCGGCCTCGCTGCGGCGCCCGAGCCCAGCCTCCGCCCCGAGACCGAGATCGCGGGCTCCCCAACGGCCCCGATGCCGGAGCAGGCTGGACCTGCCCTGGCATTGCGGGTATTCGGGCCGACACGGATCTTCTGGCGTGAGCCCGAAACCGATGAGAGCGTGGAGATCACCTCGCAGTTGCAGCCCCGCATCCGCGAACTCGTCGCGGTGCTCGCCTTGCATCCGGACGGGCTGTCGCGAGGCCAGCTGACCGAGCTGCTGTGGGGCGAGCGCCCGATCGAGCGGGCATCAGGCGTGCTCACCAACACCCTGAGCCGACTGCGCACCTCCCTCGGTGCGGCCACCGGCGGCCAGATCACCGAACTCCTCGCCGACGACCGAGCGCACTACCGCCTGTCCGTGACCGCGGTGAGTGTCGACTATTGGGAGTTCAACGCCGCCGTCACCGCGCGCCGTCGCGCCAGCAACGACAGCGAGCGAACCGCCGCGTGCCGGGCGATCGCCGCGATCGCCACCACGGACCTGGCCGCCGACCTCACCGACTCCTGGACCGAACCGGTACGCGAATCGGCACGCCGCGACACCCACAACGCCCTGCAATGGCTGGCCACCCACGACGCCGACCACGACCCCCGCGCCACCCTCGAACTCCTCGAGACCACCGCCCAAACCGACCCCTACAACGAAGCGCTCTGGCGTGACATCCTCCGCCAGCACGCACGCCTGGGCGAATACGCCGCCCTCGCCCGCACCTACACTCTCCTGACCCGCAAACTCGGCGAGATCGGCGAAACCCCGAGCCGAGAAACACGCCAACTCCTCGAATACCTACGCCGAGGAGAAGACCGCAATACTCCCCGGCCAGGCCCCTGACCGCGCCCGGTGGAGAAATGCAACTAAATCGCCAGCGTTATCGGATTCGATGCATTTCATTGCTGGTAATATTCGTATTCGGCCAGCGATATTCACGGGCGGGCGATGCGAATTACTCGGTCTCCGATGAATATGTCCGCGAGGCTCGAATCGTATCGAGAAGTGTGCGGAGTGCTCTTCTATTTCGGCCGGATGGCGGTTGGCTATCTCGGCGTGGTCAATCCGTGGGGTTTTCTGTGGGGAAACGTGTAGGGCCATCCGTGGGGCGCTCAAAAGGCCCCACCGCACCCAGGCATACCCGCAGCTAGGAAGGCACACCCATGACCGGGTGTCATCCAGGATTGTCTATATACAAAGCTATATAGACATGCGTCGCCGCCGGTTGTCCTGGTCGATCGTCTCACTCGGCATTCGCTCCGGCTTCATTATCTCCCCATCGTTCCGTTCCCCTCTTTCTCCTCTTTCTATTTCTTTGAATTGTCTTCACGCTTCGGCTGGTCGCGTGCCAGGCCGAGGTGAATTCGGCGGGGTCGTGCGCATTTCATTTCTGCCTTGTCTTGTCGCGCGAGGCGGACTCGCGGCGAATTCGGGGAATTTCGGCGAATTGGGTTGAGAGGTCGTTGTCGGTCGAGCTAGCGTCGAGCCGTTCCCGGAAATCGCCGGGACATTCCCCGAATTCCCATTGGCAGCCTCGCCGCACGTATGCCACGATCCGCCGTGGTTTTGCGTTTTGGGTTCGTAGTTTCAGGAGATGAAATGGCAAACAGCACTTCCCCGGTGACCTTGTCCGGTGCCCGTTTGGGCAATGGTGAATTGCGGCGCATGGTGGCCGCCGAATTGGCCGCCAATGCGGGCCGGGAGCTGTCCCCCCGGGAGATCGCGAAAACCCTCGTGCGTTCGTCCGGTGCGGTCGGCAACGCCCTCGAGGCGCTGACCGCCGCCGGGCACGCCGACCGCACCTCGGCCTCCCCCCGCCGCTACCGCGCCAACGCCGCCACCGCCACCGCCGCCACCGCCCCGGCCGCCACCGCCGCCCCGGCCCCGGCGGTCCCGGCGGCCGGTACGGCGGCGAACCCGGCCCCGCGCCGCCGCCGGGCACCGAAAGCGGCCACCGCCCCGGCCGCCCCGGCGCGCACCGGCAACACGGTGGCCCGCCCGAACGGACAGGACTACCACGTGCGGAAGTTGGCCGGGCGCGCCGATGTCGATGTGTTGCAGACCATGCGCGCGGCCGAGGTGCCGGTGCTGCTGTACGGCCCGCCCGGTACCGGGAAGACCTCGCTCATCGAGGCCGCCTACGGTGACCTGCTGACCGTGCAGGGCGACGGGGACACCACGGTCGCCGATCTGGTGGGCGAGTACACCCAGAACCCGGACGGCACTTTCGTTTTCGTGCACGGCCCGCTGGTCCGGGCCATGCGTGAGGGCCGGGTGCTGTTCATCGATGACGCGACCCTCATCCCGCCGACCGTGCTGTCGGTGGTGTACCCGGCCATGGACGGCCGCCGCGAGATCGTGATCAAAGCCCACGGCAGCGAGATCGTGAAAGCCGCGCCCGGGTTTTTCGTGGTGGCCGGGCACAACCCGGGGGTGCACGGGGCGATCCTGTCCGATGCGTTGGCGAGCCGGTTCGCGTTCCAGGTGCAGGTGGGCAGCGACTACGACCTCGCCGCCCAGCTCGGAGTGGAACGGGGGGCGGTGAAGGTGGCGCGGGAGCTGGCCGCCCGACAGGCCAAAGGCGAGGTCGGGTGGGCACCGCAGCTGCGCGAGCTGTTGGCGTTCCGCAAGATCGCCGCCGCCACCGACTCCGCCACCGCCACCGCCAATTTGATCGGGGCCGCACCCGAGGACGACCGCGACATCGTGGCCGCCGTGGTGCGCACCGTGTACGGCACCAACCACGCCCCGCTGGCCCTCGGCCCCCGCATCTGAGCACCCACCCCGCTACGAAAGGGACCACCCGCCATGACCGGCCACGTGATCACCACCCCGGCCCCCGCCGCCCCGACGACCACCCCCGCCTCGGCCTCTGTGCCTGTCACCGATGGGTGGGCCACGCTCTCGGCTGCCATGACCGCCGAGGCCCCGCCGATCGCCGACCGCGAGGACTTGACCGTGATGATCGCCCCCGGCGCTGCTTTCGGGAACCCGGCGGTGTTCATGCCGGGCCGCGCGGCCATCGAAATCGACGGCACCCGCCTGAAAATCGACCCCGCCACCGCCCACCCCGAACGCAACAGCGACCGCAACCGCTACCCGGCGGTGTGGGGCGCGCTGGTACACGAATGCGCGCACGCCAAGCACTCGACGTGGGACCCGCCGCCGGTGGCGCACCCGGAGGTGGTCGATGCCGCGATGCTGCTCGAGGAGTCCCGCATCGAGGCCGCCCAGATTCGCCGCCGCCCCGACGACCGGCACTGGTTGCGCGCCAGCGCCACCGAGATCGTGATCGGGGACAACGGCGGCGCGATCGCCGCCGCCCAGATCCCCCCGACTCCCTACAACGCCGCCCTCAACGCCGCGCTCATCCTGGCACGGCACGACGGCGGCATCCTCGACGCGACCGAGGTCGCGCCCGCCGCCACCGCGATCGAGGCCATCCTCGGCACCGACACCCTCGACCAGTTGCGAGCCATCTGGCGCGAGGCCCACACCTTGGCCGACACCGACGCCGCCGCCATGCTCGAGCTCGGGCAACGCTGGCTCGATATCGTCGGCCCCGACCCCCACACCGACCCCGTGCCGTCCTCGCCGCTGGGGGCCGCGATCGGCGACACCGTGACCAACATCGGCAACGCGGTCGCCGCCTCGCCGGTGGACCCCGACCCGGCCGAGATCGCCGCCGCCGCCCGGCGGGCCGCCGAACGCGACGCCAAAGACGCTGCCACGCAAGCACGAAAGGTGTTCGGCGACGGGTCGGGCCGAGGCCGGACCGCGAGCACGCGACGGACACGCACCGCCCGCCCGGAGGAGCACACCGCCGCGCGGGTGCTCGCCCGCGCCCTCAACACCGCCGCCACCCGCGAACGGACCGCCGTGAAAACGACTTCCGCGCTGCCGCCGGGCCGGTTGCGGATGCGCGGCGCGCTGGCCCGGGAGGCCCAACGCGCCGCCGGGGCGATCCCCACCGCCGAACCGTTCACCCGCACCACCCGCAAAACCCCTCCGGTGCCGCCGTTGCGAGTCGGTGTCGCGTGTGACGTGTCCTCCTCGATGGGCAGCTACGCCGCCCCGGTGACCTCGGCCGCGTGGATCATCGCCCGCGCGGCCGAGCTGGCCACCATGCCCGCTACGACCGCGACCGTGACATTCGGGGCCTCGGTCAAACCGATCACCTACCCCGGCACCGCGCCCAAGAGGGTCACCGAATTCAGTTGCCCGGACTACCTCCACGCCATCGATACCGCTGTCGAGGCCCTCGACGGTGCCCTCGACCTGGCCCGGCCCGACGCGACCCGGCTGTTGGTGATCATCTCCGACGGCCAATACCGGGGCCGCAACCGTCGCCGTGCCCAGGCCCGCGTGAACGCGCTGCGCGCGGCCGGATGCGCGGTGCTGTGGCTGGCACCGGCCAACAGAAAGCCGGAGCCGCTGGACGGAGTGACCCTGCACTTGGTTACCGACCCGGCCGCCACCGCCGCCGCCATCGGCCGCGCTGCCACCGCCGCCGTACGCGCCTCCTAGCCCCCCGGGTGCCGCCCCGGGCCACCGGCGAGGGGCGGCACCCGGACCGAACACCACTGCCCGCCCCACCCGGGGCAGCAACGACAGGAAACGACACCATGACCGGCACCGCCTACCCGATCGCCACCACGGCCGCCCTCGACTCGATCTACGTGATCGCCAACGCCATAACCGGCGACCAGTTCGTCATCTACGCCCCCGGCCCCCACGACGAGCGCGGCATGTACACCGTTGCCCACGTGACCGGCGGCACGGGCGGTTACACCGCCCCGCGCATTCACCTCGTGCACCCCGACGACATCGCCGCCTACGCCACCGGTGCCGTCGACCGGATGCGCCGGGGCGGGCACGGGCACGCGGTGAGCGTGTGGCTCGACCGCACCACCGGCCCCCTCCACGAGCACCTGACCCGATGAACCCGCCAGCGACACAACCGAACCCGAACTCGAACCCGGACCGCGAACAGGCGAACCACATGCGCCCGATGAAGAACACCAAGAGTCACGACGAGGACGGCGTGATCAAACCCGACGCCCAACTCAGCGGCAACGCCTACGTCATGGTGACGCTGCGCGACACCGACGACCCCTACGGCCGGATCCTGCTGGTGTGGAACCCCCACCGCTGCAACCACGGCTACACCATCTGCGTCGAGTGCGCCGACAGCTGGGAACTCGACCACCACGTCCACTACGACCTCACCGGCGGCGGACGACGGCTGCGCAAAGCCCTCGACACACCGCCCGCCATCGCCGACACCGCCGAAACCGACACCGGCGGTACCCAGCCCGCCGAGGCCGACACCGCCGAGGCCGACTCGTGGCAGGCACAACCCGCGCGAGAGGTGGCGGTGTGCCAGAACCAGATCGGCACACCGCCACCGACCGCCCTCGTTCTGCGCGGTGTGCTCGCCCGCCGTGACCCGCGGCGAGGCCGCCCGGCGTGAGTCGCCCTCGCACTGTCGCAACAATTGCCCGCGAGTCGAATTCCTCTCGTGCTGTTCGCATTCCGGAATTCGACGAGAGGAATTCGGGGCCGGAATTTGTTTCTACGTTCCGCTTGACATCGCACACCGTATCGAGCGTCCATGGAACCCGGAACGGCACCGACCCCCCGGGGGAAACGCCCCGATCGGTGTGGTTTCCGTCCCGACCGGGACATCACCGAATTCACCGAAACCCATTGTTGGAAGGATCCGCCATGTCCAAAAAGAAGAACACCACCACCGCGCCCCCGGCACCGGCCGCGCCCGCCCCGGATGCCGCCCCTGCTGCCCCGGACAGCGGTTCGGGGGCGGCGCGTGTGCCCGTGCTGCGCACCGACACAGACCGGGCGTTGTGGGCGGCGCTGGGCAGCAACCCCGGCAGCAACCCCGCCGCGCTGGCCGACGCGGCGGGCATCGGGGTGTCGACTGCCCGGCGCGTGCTGGCGGGGTGGGAAACCGCGGGGGCCGCGCGGTCGGCCACCGACCCCGCATCGCCCCGGGCGGCGAAAACCTGGACCGCCGGATCCGCCGCCCCCGAACCCGCCGCCGAACCGGCCGCGCCCGAACCCGCCGAACCGGAACCGGCCACCCCGGAACCCGCCCCGGCTGATCCCGCCGCGCCGGAACCCGTTTCGCCCGAACCGGCCGCCTCCGCCGAGGAGGCGGCACCGGCCGACCCCGTGCCGGACAGTGCGCCGGAGACGGCGGTAGCTGCCCCCACGGGCGACGATTCCGCCGACCCTGTCCCGGCGGCACCGGTCCCGGACGACGACGCGGCAGCGGCCAAGGCGGAGTCGGCGGTGGAGCGGTTGCCCGCCGGGGCGTTGCGGGGACAGGTCGAGGATTTCCTGCGCGACAACCCCGGAAAGGAGTTCACCCCGCACCAGATCGGCAAGGCCCTCGACCGGTCCAGCGGCGCGGTCCACAACGCCCTGGTCACCCTGACCAAGCAGGGGACCGCTCACCAGACCAGCACGGCCCCCAAGAAATTCACCCTCGCGTCCTGACGACGGGGCGATGCCGGAATCCCCGGAGCTCTTACCTCCGGGGAGTCCGACACCGCGCCACTCAATCTATCTCCTGAGAAAGGTGCCCGACCATGTACTCCACTCCCACCCCGGCCATCCTGGCCTCGTCCCTGCACAAGGTGTTCGCCAACTCCACATACGCACCCGACAGCCTCGCATTGTGGCTCGAGATCGCCGACGTGGCCGTGCGTGAGCTCAGCATGCCCGTTCCCCCGGCGCTGATGCCGTGGGTGCCGGTGATGCTGCGCTACCGGCTCCACCGGACCGAGGGCGAGTTCTTCCCCTACACCGGTTCGGTGCGGATCCTGACGGGGGCGCTGACCGGCACCTCGTTCTCCGATCCCGATGCCGCCGCCCGCGCGGTCGTCGCCGCGACCCCGGCCCCGGTGACCGGACGCGCCGAGGGCGACACCAGTGACGACACCGACGCGGTGCGGAAGGTGTTGCCGTCGTGGCGGTTCCGGTCCACCGTGCCCCCGCTCATCTCCTAGCCCGCCCACGCACTGAAACGGCCGGTGGTGCCGAGCGAATTGCTCGGCACCACCGGCCGTTTCGCTGTGCGCTGTGCGCTGTACGGGGGCGGTGCGGCGGCTACTTCGTGCGGTCGATGGCCCCGACGATCCAGTGGGTCAGCACGGGCGCGGCGGTGTCGTAGCCGGTGGCCGGGAACACGGCCGTGTCGCCGTTCTGCGGGGCAGCAACGCCTGTGCCCGTGGTGGTGCCCGCCCCGGCGGTGGTGGCGGTGTTGTAGGTCTGGGTGAGGATCGGGAACTGGGTGCCGGTGAACGCGCTGGCGGTGGCCGAAAGGAGATCGGCGGCGATCGGTGCCAGTCCGGTCAGCGCCAGGACGGCGGCGACGGGGTCGCCGTAGGCGAGGGTTTCGGCGGCGGTCCAGGCGATCTCCTGCGCGTGGCCGATGTCGGTGGCGATGCGGGTGATGTCGAGACCGGCCAGGACACCGACGATCTCGGCGGCGATCGTGGCGACCCCGGAGCTGTCCAGCGGGGCCGCGATCGTCAGCGCGCGAGCCACCAGGCGCAGGTCGAGTCCGGCCGCCAACTGCACCAGCGGGGCGAACTGGTTGTTCAGGTCGCCCGAGACGCGGTGCAGGCCACGCAGGTCCCCAGCGGTGAGCAGGCCCGGCAGCTGGGCGAGGTCGGCCACGATCGCGGGCACGTTCGCGGTGAAGCTGGCCAGCCCGTTGAGCACGGTGACCACCTGCGCGAGAACCTGCGAAGCACTGAGCTGCCCGGTCGAGGTTGTGCTGGTGGTCGTGGCCGGTGCGCTCGTCGTGGCGGTGGGGACCTTCGCCGAGGTCGTGGGGGCTGCGGTCGTGGTCGAGGCCCGCGTCGGGGCCGGGGTGGATGTGGCCGAGGCGGAGGTGGCGGTGGCGAGAGCGCGGCTCACCGCGGCGAGCACCGGAGACGACTCCGCGGTGGTCGAGCAGTAGCTGTCGCCCTCGGCGCAGAGCGTACGAACCAGGTCGGTCAGGTCGCCGAAGCTCTTCGGGCGCGGACCGGTGACGCCCTGCCCCGAGACCGGGGTGCCGAGCTGGGTGGTGGCGGGGTCTCGGCGAGGGTCGGAGACGAGCGCGACGGCAACGACGCGCGAGGCCGGGATCGGGCCCGCCTTGTTGCCGATGCTCGTGGCGAGGTCACCGGCGACCTCGGCGCCCTGGCCGTAGCCGGCCAAAACGACTCGCGTGTCCGAGCACAGCGCCGAGACCGCCGCGGTGAGCTCCTGTCCGCTCACGGACCCGGCACCTATGGTCGGCGCGGCGAGTGTGCGGACCTCGATGTCGCTGCCGTAGCGGGCGGTCAGCGATTCCCCGAGCTGGGTGAGGATCACGGCGGTAGCCTCGCCGGTGGTCGGAGTTGTCTCGTAGGTGCCCTGTACCAGCAGCGCGGTCCAGCGCGGGCACTGGGTACCGGTCGGGCCGGTGGTGGGTTCGGCGGCGGCGACACCGGCCGTCACGGTGGTGGTGGCGATGGCCGCGCACAGTGCCGCGTGTGCGGCGCGCCGAGCGCGGGCGGTTCGAGTGTGGTTGCGGTGCATGAGATTTCTCCGTTCTCGTGGCGGGTGGTCACGGGGCGGCGCGGGAGTCGTTTTGGGCGGGTGTGGGTCGGGTGGCGGCGTAGTAGTCGTCGCCGGACCAGCGGTAGGACGAGATCTGAACGGGCTCGTTGAAGGTGGGTGCGTGCACCATCTGGCCGCCGCCGAGGTAGATGCCGACGTGGTGGACGTCGGCATCGGTGCCGTAGAACAGCAGGTCTCCGGGGGCGAGCTGGTCCTCGGAAACCGGTGTGCCGGTGTGGACTTGGTCGTAGGTGGTGCGGGGGATGGAGATTCCGGCGGCGCGGTAGGCGGCTTGGGTGAGCCCGGAGCAGTCCCAGCCGCCGTTGACCTCGGGTCCGTTGCCGCCCCACACGTACGGCAGGCCGAGCTGGGCGCAGGCGAAGGAGATCACTTGCGCGGCAGTCGGGTTCGGTGGTGAGGCGGTGTGGCAGTCGCCGCCGGAGGTGGTGTCGGTGGCTCGGTAGCGGGCCGCCTGGTCCAGGACGTCACGCACATACCAGTCGGCGTGGTTGTAGGCGAAGATCGCGCTGTACATGTCCTCGGGTGCGCCGGAGTCGCACAGGTAGAACGCGGCAGCGTGGATCGCGTCGGAGGGGTTGTAGCGCGAGGGCGGGCTCGCACCACCGGCAGGCAGAGGATGGCGCGCGGTCACCGAGTCGAAGGTCGAGGCCAGGAACTGCATCGGACCGCCAGCACCGGAGCTGTTCTCGCCGGAGGACACCCCGGGCAGGGTGGAGCGGCCGTGGTCGGTTTCGATCTTGCCGATCGCGGCGAGCACCGACCAGTCCAGCCCGGGACAGTCCCCGGCGGCAGCCTGGTAGAGCACGAGCATCTCCGCCGGGATGTCCTGTTGCGCTTCGGCACTCGGGGTCGAGCCGGTGCCGGTCGAGGTCCCCGGGGCGGGCGCGATGAGCGCTTGGTCGAACACGACGACGGCGCTGACCACGGCCGCGATCACGACCACGCAGAACACGAACGCCGCGCAGCCCGCTCCGAGTGCCTTGACCAGCATCGCTACCTCACTGGTATTCCGAGGTCGGTGGCTGGGGCGGGGGCGGGGCGAGGGCGACGACCCCGCTAAGCGGTGCCCAGGTCGGCTCCGGGTCGACCTCGCTGGACGGCGGCGTACGCCTCGGCCAGACGGCGGCGAGTTCGTGCAGGCGCCTGCGGCCGGAGTCGGTGTCCAGTGGCAGCCACACCTGACCGGCCGGACTCGCCGCGGTGACCGAGGCGAGGAACTCGGCGGCGGCGGTGGCGACGGGCACCGCCTCGGGATCGGGCAGCCGCTCCCACGTCCGGCGCAAAGCCGCGCGAGCGTTGGCCTCTCGCGCGGTCGTCGGCACCCACAACAGGACCGGCGTGATGACCCCGGTGGTGCGGGCCAATTCGGCGAATCCGTGCAGCTTGGCCGCGACTCGGGACAGGGCTGTGGTGCCGAGGTCGTATTCGACGAAGAAGTCGAGCAGGTCCTCGCCGTGGGTGTAGCGGCCGTGGGCGTCGGGACGTGCGAGGTCGCCCCAGAGCCGTTGGCATCGGGTCTGGGACCACCACCGCGACACCTGCCCGCCGTGGGGGTGGGTGACCAGGGCGGTGAACCATTCGGCGACGCCGAGAGTGTGGGTCAGGTGCAGGCTGTGGGCGACCGAGAGCGCAGCTTGGTGGTTGTAGCCGAGCTCGCGCACGCTCGTTCCGGCCTCGGCGGCAAGGATCGATGCTCCGGCGGGGGCGAGGGTCCAGTGGTAGGGGGCGCTGCCCCGAATGCGCAGGGGCCGGAACCGGTCCAGGAGCCGGTAGGTGTGCAGGATCGCCAGGCGGCGGCGCGCGATCTTGGCGGTCGAGAACGCCAGCGCGGCGAGCTGGTCGGTGGTCAGGACCCGGTGCTCGTGCACCATCCGCAGAATCCAGCGATCACGCCCGGTCAACCCCCGCACTACCGGGCTCGGGTCTCGCGGTCGGGCAGGGCGGGGTGTGCGGGTGTCGGCTTGCCGGTCAGGATTGGAGATCATCGGTGCAAGAACCTTTCTCGGGAAATCTCGGGCTAGGGCAGCTGGGGATCCGGCCGGACCGGGTCCGGCCCGTCGTCGTCGGACGGGCCACCACGAGACGGGGAGCTGCCCGGTGCTGTGGTGAGGCGAGCGCGTGCAGCGGCGGCGATCTCGCGGGCGCGACCCGGGATCGGCGGGTCCAGAGGACGGGTGGTGAGGGTGAACGGGCGTGCGTTGCGGCCGTCGACTAGCAGGCGGGCGGCGGCGTGGAAGGCGTCGAGATGGGACAGGTCGTGCTCGGACAACCAGGGCTCGGTGTGGCGGGCCAGGTCCCGGGCGTCATCAGGGCTGACAGCGAACACGATCTTGTTGCGGGCATTGGCCGAGATGCCGTCGCGCAGCTCTCGGGAGAGCTGGCCGAGGTTCTGGTGCGCCAGCAGCAGCGACAAGCGCAGTCCTCGGGCTTCGGCGAGCATGTCCTCGATCGGCGTCGACAGGTTGAGGAAGTTCTGCGCCTCGTCGAGCACGAGTGCCGCGTCGGGCCGGTCGGCGGCGGGCACCCGCGCCCGCGCGGTCACCGCCTGCCACGTCCGCGCCACCAGCAGCGACCCGACCAGACGCGAGGTTTCCTCTCCGAGTGAGCCTTTCGGCAGCCGGGCCAGGCAGATGCCGCCGTTGTCGAGGATGTCGGCGAACTCGACCGTCGAGGGGCCGCCCGCGATTGCCGAGCGCACGAACGGCCTCAAGAGGAAGGCCCGCAGTTTGTTCAGCAGCGGCCCGGTGAGCTGAGCTCGGCCGGTGTCGGACAGCGTCTCGTAGCTGTCCCAGAACCCCCGCAGGACCGGGTCTTTCGCAGTGCGGGTGACCCGGGCCCGGAACGCGGGCTCGGTGAGCAGCCGGGGCAGATCGGCCAGGGTTGCGGTCCCTGGCTGGGCGCACAGGGTGAGCAGGCTGGCGCGCATGATGTCGTCGGTGCGCGGCCCCCACCACTGGTGAAAGATCCGGTGAAAGACCGTCACGAGGTTGTCGACCGCGAGATCCATTCCCGCGCGACCGATCCGGCCGATGTCGAGGGGGTTCACGCACGGCGGCGGGGCGGCAGAGTCGGCGTCGAACAGCACCACCCGCTTACCCATGCGCGAGGGCAACCGCGACAGCACATCGGTGACGAGATCGCCCTTCGGGTCGATCACGATCACCCCGCGCCCGGCCTCGGCATCATCGAGGATCGTCCGAGCCAGCAATGTCGACTTGCCGACACCGGTCGGGCCGAGAATGTGCAGGTGATGGCGGGCATCGGAGATCTTGACCGCGACCGGGCGGCGAGTCCCGGTGTCGGCCATCCCCAATGGTTTCGTGAACTCCCCGCCGACAGGGATCTCCGGGGCGGGAGACAAGGCGCGAGCCCCGGCGCGTTGCAGGCCGGGTAGCCCGTCGTCGGTGGGCAGATGCGCGATCGTCGCCAGCTCCGGCACCGACAGCACATCCCCGCGCCCGAGACGCCGCTGCCGGATCAACCGCTCGAGGCGCAGGCGACGCCGACGCCGGTAGTAGTTGTGATCGGTGCACGCCCCGAACACGGTGGCGAGCGCGTCAGCGCGCCCGCGTGCCACGACTCGCGCCTGTGCTTTCGGGTCGGTGTCGTCAAGGTCGGTGGAGACCGGGATCGAGGCGGCGTAGCGCACGACCGTTTCCCAGTGCGCGCCACGCGCTTTGGCCGCTGCCGCGCGGGCGGCGGCGCTGTATTCCAGCGAGGTTTGGCGGTCGGTGGCCCGCCCGCCTCCCAAACCAGCGGCGGTGTGGGAGGCGCGGGCGGTGCTCGTGCCGGGAGTGAGCAGATTCAGGGCCTCCCGCAGCAACCCCGCCACGACGCCTGCCCGGGTGCTGGTGCTCGCCGCGGCGCGGGTGGCTCGGGCGACGCGGCGGCCGGTGACCGGGCGAGCGAGGATCTGCACGCACGCGGCCTGCCCGGGAGCGAGGTCGTCGGCGGCGGTGATCAGGTTCCGAACGAGATCACCGGAGTGATCGGTGCTCAACGGCAACCCCTCCCGGCGGCCGAGTCGCAGCTCGCCTCCGGCCACGACCCGCCGCACGCCCTTCACTGGGGCCGGTAGCGGAGGTCGGGCGGGTTCGAGGGTGTCGGTGTGCGCGCCCGGCCATGCCGAGGCGATGGCCCGTTCGATGAGCCCGGGTGGGATCGCGCCGGGTACCCAGAGCCGGATCGCGGCCCCCTCCTCCGGGGTGACGGTGTATTCGAACCCGAGATGCGGCTGTCCCAGCAGCGTTCGGGCCCAGGCCGGGCGCAGCTGCCCGATCAGGTGAGCCCAGAAGGCCAGTGCGCCTTTGGCGTCGACCTCGGGTGGGGTGAGCACGGTGATCTGGCGAGCACGCGCACTCAGCCGGCGCCGACGCCACCGGGCCAGAACCCGCACCGCGGCGAGCACCCCGAGCACAGCCGCGATCACGCCCAGCCCGGAGCCGGACCCGAGTGCGTGTTCGATCGTCTCGGTGAGATCGCGCAGGGCCGTGCCGGGCGCGAGAAGCGCCCGGCCCAGCCACCCCTGCTCGGGGTTGTGCGTGGTGTTCACGCGGCCACCGATCCGGTCCCGGTGGCATCGCTGGTCGGCAGCGTCGCGACGGTGCCGAAGGGGAACCCCCCGCTCGCGCGACGCCGCTCAGCCACACCGGTGGTGTCGGGCTTGCGCAGGATGACGACGTCCTCGTGGGCGATGAGGTGCATCGGCAGTCCGGCGGCGCGCTGTTTGACGATGAAGTCGCGCTGGAAGAACGAGCTGCGGGCGACGAGTTCGCCCTCGCTGAGGCGACCGAGCAGCGCCACGCACCGCTCGACCG
Organism: Nocardia sp. bgisy134; assembly: GCF_965341865.1. Classification (GTDB taxonomy): domain Bacteria; phylum Actinomycetota; class Actinomycetes; order Mycobacteriales; family Mycobacteriaceae; genus Nocardia. Next base: position 2,498 of record NZ_CBDQZP010000011.1, on the reverse strand, counting down.
GGACCAACCCGGCCAGCTCGGCGCAGGTGAACAAGTGGGCGGGTAAAGGCACGAGCTCGGCGTGCTGACGCCACGGCCGCGCGGTGACCACGACATACCCGCCCGGGGCGAGGTATTCGGCGGCCCCGGCGAGGATCTTGGTGAATCCCGAGAGCAGGCGGCCGAGTCCGACGTTGGCCAAATTGCCCCGGTCCAGGACCGCGCCGTAGCGGTGATTGGACTTGAGCACCGGTTGCGTGCGGTTTGCGCGGACGTGGCCGTGCACGGAATCGCCGTAGGGCGGAGAGGTGATCACCAGACTCGCCCGGCCCCGCAACTCGGCCGGGATCAAGTCGGGCAGCTTGCGCGCGTCTCCGTGGTAGACGTTCGCGTCGAGATCGATCCCGGCGTCACGGGCCAGGGCGATGTTGGCGCGGGCCAACTCGGCCCAGCGTGACTCGTATTCGACGCCGACCGCGCGGCGGCCTAGATGCAGGGCCTCGACCAGAGTGGTGCCGATCCCGCACATCGGATCCAGGACGAGGTCGCCGGGACGGGTGTAGGTGGCGACGGCGTGGGCCACGATCGCCGGGAACATCTTGGCCGGGTGCTTGACGCTGTCGGGGACATAGCGGCCCCGCCGCTGCGCGGCCGGGGCGTTCTGGGCCGTCGCCCACACCGACACCAGCCGCGCGGCCGGAGGGGTCTGTGGGGCAATCGCGGAGTCGAGGTTCGTGGTGTTGGTCGCGGCGGGATCGAGAGTCATGCGGGCGTCCTTCGCGTGAGAGTTCGGGTGGGCGAGGGTTGTGTCGGCTCAGCCATGGGCGGGCTGGAGGAAGACGAAGACGTCGGTGTGCGCGACGACATGGGGCGCGGTGCCGGAGGAAGCCGGGTCGGCAGGCGGCGCGGTGACGGCGGTCCCGGAGACCGGCGCGGCGATGATGTGCTGGAGGTAAAGCAGGTCGGCGGCCTGGGCGGCGGCCACGACCGAACCGGCCGGGTCGGTCAGGACTCCGGAGTCGCTGTGGCGGCAGCGGGAGAGAACGACGAGCAAACCGCCCATCGCCATCACCTCGGTCGCGAGTGCGGCGACGTGCTCGGCGGCGGCGATCGGGTCGAAGTGCTCGGCCAGCAGGCTCGCGATGACCAGATCCACCGGCTCCCCGGACCGGTTTCGGTCGGTGGGGGCGTCGAGGCCGTGGCGGTCCAAATCACCGATCTCGGCCACAGCAGCAGCGGTGTCGGGCTCGAGCACCCGGAGGTTGCCTCGGGCGGTGGGGGCAGGCCAACCGACCAGCATCACCCGCGAACCGGGCTCGGAGAACTCGGCGATCGTGTGAGCCAGGACCGGTTCGGGCCAGCGGTCGTCGGGATCGAGCGGCTTGGGACCGAGCGCCCACAGGGTCGAAGGGACGCGCACCGGCGCGGAGGTGGAGCGGGGTCGGCGGGAACTGGGGGTCATTACGGCCTCCTGACGAGAGAGCGGTGTGTACTCGCTTACTTCCGCCAAAAAGCCGTTTTCGGGACACCTCGAAAGCAATTATTTTCTGAGAACTTCCTGAGCGGAAAACGGTCGCCGGATCAGGGTTGGGCGAAACTTTTTTCAAGAATTTTCACGACCGTTTGCCAAGGTGGACGGAGGTGTATCCGAGCCGCACCCGCGCCGCACCCAAACCACACCCGGAACGCACCCAAACCACACCCGCGCATACATATTCGCAGGTAGATGCACCTCCGTTTGGCGGCGGCGACTCAGGTGGTGATTGGGTTGCGACAGGTAGCCAAATATTCGCCATCTCGGCGCGGGTGCGTTTTGGGTGTTATGCGGATGTGTTTCTGGTGTGGTTTCGGGGTGATTTGGGTGCGTTTTGGATATGGGTCTCCGGTGTCCTTGCGAGGTCGGAAGTTTTCGATTGAGCAAGGAGATTTGTGGTGACGAATTCGAACGTCGCGAAATATCCGGGACCGGGTGGTAAGCCGGGCTCACCGCTGGCAGTAGTCCGGGCGGGCTTCGACCGGATCGCCGCGCAGGCGCTGCCCATCGATCCGCGCCCGGTACCAACAGCGCAGGCCACCGCCGCCGGTCCGGTGCGCACGTGGGCGCAGCTGCGCGAGCGGCTGTGGGATCCGGTGACACCGATGGATGAGGTCGACGCGATCTGGGTGTGGCTGCTTGAACGAGTCCGCGCCGAGGACGAGGACGCGATGCTGGTGTGCGCCGCACTGGCCGCACCGATGCTGTCGCGAACCGCACGCGAATACGCGACACCGAGTAACACCGCGCGCCACGACATCGAGTCCGAAGTGCTGACCGCCTTCCTGGGGCACCTCCCGCGCGTCGGCTTGGAAGAGCCGGGCGTGTGGCATCGGCTGCGGTGGGGTGCCTACCGCGCCATGCTCAAGGCGGGATACCAGCAGCAAACCGGCGTGACGGTGGTCGGTGACCTCGATCTCGACCTCGCCCCGCTCGGTAAACGGGTGCAGGCGATCGTGGGGGGGGCCGGCGAACCCCAAACAGG
>NZ_CBDQZP010000010.1:0-298849 GCF_965341865.1 Nocardia sp. bgisy134 | reverse complement strand
GCAGCAGGTCGAGGGCGGTGACCTGCTGGTCGAACTGGCCGTGCGCGAGTCGACCGCGGAATGACGCGGATCGTCGCGGGCGCGGCGGGCGGGCGGCGCCTCCGGGTGCCGCCCGCGGGCACGAGGCCCACGTCCGACCGGGTGCGCGAGGCGCTGTTCAGCGCGCTCGACGCCAGGATGGATCTGGACGGCGTCCGGGTGCTCGACCTGTACGCGGGCTCGGGCGCGCTCGGGTTGGAGGCGCTCTCCCGCGGCGCGTCCTACGCGCTGCTCGTCGAATCGGATCGCAAGGCGGCGGCCGTGGTGCGCGGCAACATCGCCGACCTCGGCCTGCCCGGCGCGGAACTGCGCGTCGGGCCGGTCGCCGCGGTGCTCGCCCAGGGCGGTGCGGGCCGGTTCGATCTGGTGTTGTCCGACCCGCCCTACGATGTGGACACCGCGGCGGTGACCGCCGACCTGGTCGCGCTCGCCGACGGAGCCTGGCTGCATCCCGGCGCGCTGATCGTCATCGAACGATCCAGCAGGTCACCCGAAATCGATTGGCCCGCAGCCTTCGTGCCCGCCAAGCCGCGCCGCTACGGCGAAACCCGCCTGGAACTGGCCGACTACCGGCCGTGACCGGGTGGTAGCGTCGCGTCATGGCTGGAGCACTGTGTCCCGGGTCCTTCGATCCGGTCACCAACGGGCATCTCGACGTATTCGCCCGCGCGGCGGCGCAATTCGACGAGGTCGTGGTGACCGTCATGGTGAACCCGAAGAAGCAGGGCATGTTCACCGTCGAGGAACGGATGGAGATGCTGCGCGAGGCGACCGCGCACCTGCCGAACCTGCGGGTCGCCTCCTGGCAGGGCCTGCTCGTGGACTTCGCCAAGGATCAGGGCATCACCGCCATCGTCAAGGGCCTGCGCGACGCCACCGATTTCGGCTACGAACTGCAGATGGCCCAGATGAACAAGAAGCTCTCCGGGGTGGACACCTTCTTCATCGCCACCAACCCGACCTTCAGCTTCCTGTCCAGCTCGCTGGTCAAAGAGGTGGCGGCCTACGGCGGCGACGTCAGCGACATGCTTCCGCCGTCGGTGCACAAGCGCCTGCTCGATCGCCTCGCCGAACGGCGCGGCTGAACTGATCCCACGGACAGAAAAACGCCCCGGTTCCGAATCGTGCGGAACCGGGGCGGATTCGTTCGAGGGCGTTCTCAGAACACCAGGCCGCGTAGGGCGAGGAAGCGCATGCCGCCGACCGCAGCGGTGATGGCAAGGACGGCCGCCGCCTGGGCGGTACCGCCGAGACCTGGCGCCCAGAACTCGAGCCCGGCCAGCGCGGCGGTGGTGATGGCGAGTCCGACCAAGGCGAGTCCGCCGCCCTCCCATTGCGCGGTGAACCAGCCGACCCGGCCCGCAGCGTGGAAGGTGAGCTGGCGGTGCAGCTCGTTGGCGATGATCGTGCTCACCACCGAACCGGCGATGTTGGCCGCGATCGGCCCGATGCCGTGCATGGTGAAGAAGAGCAGGACGTAGGCGACGTTGCTGGAGCCGCCGACCAGTGCGAAGCGGACCAGCTGGGCGAAGGCGCGATCGCCGCGCAGATACTGCAGAAGCTGCCCGAATCGGGCGACCGGCAGCGTGCGCACCGTGGGGTACGGGAAGGCCCACGGCGTGTAGACGCCGACGGGCACCACTGCCGAGCGTGGTACTTCCAGAACCGTCATTGCTCTTCCGATCCAACCCGAGCCTTGGAAGGGACAACAGCGGCGGTTGCCGCTTTCCTCCCCGACCTTCCTGTTCCTTGCGTTCAGTATGTACTGAACATTTGGAACCAGTCAACTGTCCGGCAAGGCGTCCGTTCCCTCCGGTCCCACAGTTCCCGTGTGGCCCTGCGGTCCCCTTAAGAAGATCTTGTCGAGACCCTCTCGAAAAAAATGTAGCACGAAGTGGAGGGGATTCCTCCACTTGATTTTGTGGTGTACGAGACACTGTGACGACACACCGATAGAGGACTCGGCATACGCCGTGATGAGGGGCACACTGGGCGTCGGCGGAGAGTTTCGCCCGATTCAGCAGGAGAGCGGGGTAGTGAGCATGTTTCGCGTATTCGAGGCACTCGACGAGCTGGTGGCCATCGTCGAAGAGGCGCGCGGCATCCCGCCGACCCGCAGTTGCATCGTGCCGCGCGGCGACGTCCTCGAGCTGCTCGACGACGTGCGCGACGCGCTGCCCGGGGAACTCGACGACGCCCAGGACGTGCTCGACCATCGCGACAAGATCGTCTCCGACGCTCGCTCGGCCGCCGAGATCACCGTGACCTCCGCCAACGAACAGGCCGAGCAGACCATCGGCTCGGCGCGCCAGGAGGCCGACCGCATTCTCGCCGAGGCGAAGGCGCACGCGGACCGGATGGTGGCCGAGGCGAGCGCGCACGCCGATCACCTGGTCGCGGCCGCGCAGGAGGAGGCCGACCGCGTCGTGGCCGACGGCAACGCCGAGTTCGAGGCGGTCACCGGCCGGGCGCGCACCGAGTCGGACCGCATGATCGAGGCGGGCAAGGCGTCCTACGAACGCTCGGTGGCCGAGGGTCGCGCCGAGCAGGAGCGCCTGGTGGCCCAGACCGAAGTGGTCAGGGCGGCGCACGCCGAGTCCGCGCGCATCATCGACGGCGCGCACGCGCAGGCCGACCGGATGCGCGACGACTGCGACCACTACGTGGATTCGACGCTCGCCCAGTTCGAGGAAACGCTGAACAGCACCTTGCGCACCGTCGGACGCGGGCGGCACCAGCTGCGCAGCGGTGCGGGAGCGCCCGACTACGCGGCGGAATTCCGCCGCTGACCGCGGCGCGGCGCCGTCCGACGCGACCGTCTTTCCGCCGCGGCGCGCTGTCCGGGCGGTGCGTTGGCCGATGCTGCGGCGCCGCCTGCGTTTTGAGGTTCGGCCTGCACCTCGCGTATTGTTGAGTGGTTGCCCATTTCCCTTCGATCGTGAGTGAGTTCGTGATGCCCGCCGGTTCCGGTTCTGCGTCGCGTCCCCGTGCGGCCTCGCGCCGCAAGACGGACGCGGGTTTCGTGCTGGACATCCGCAGCCTGGGGCGCCGCCCCGGCACGATGCGGGAGCTGCAGCGCACGGTCACCACCGCCGAGAAGATCGGGTTGGACCTGGTCGCCATCCCGGAGGGGGCGGAGGTCGAGCTCGACCTGCAACTGCAAGCCGTGTCCGAGGGTGTGCTGGTCACCGGAACGGTGATCGCGCCGACGGCGGGGGAGTGCTCGCGCTGCCTCGAACCGTTCACCGACGAGGTCCGCCTCCATCTCACGGAGCTGTTCGCCTACCCCGACAGCACCACCGAGCAGACCACCGAGGCCGACGAGATCTACCGGATGGACGACGACCTCATCGACCTGGAGCCGGTGGTCGTCGACGCCATCGGACTGGAGCTGCCGCTGCAGCCGCTGTGCACACCGGACTGCGCCGGGCTGTGCCCGGAATGTGGCGTGCGGATGGCGATTGCGGGTTCCGATCATGGGCATGAGATACTTGACCCTCGCTGGGCCGGGCTGGCGAAGTTCGCCACCGAATCGCCCGGCAACGGCAGTCCCGACGCGGACGCCGACCCAGAACGATAAACGCAAGACCATCAGCCGAACCGGCAGAGCAATTAGGACAGAGGAGAGTTAGTCGTGGCCGTTCCCAAGCGCCGGATGTCCCGTTCCAACACCAGGTCGCGGCGCAGCCAGTGGAAGGCCACCGCGCCTACCCTGATCACCTGCCCGAACCGCGCCTGCGGCGAGAAGACCCTGCCGCACATCGCGTGCCCGTCCTGCGGCACCTACAAGGGCCGCCAGGTCACCGCCGCCGTCTGACAGTTCGACCTGTCGTATCGACGTGACCGTCAGCAAGGACGAAGCCGGCTCGTCCGGTGAACATGCCAGCCTGCTCGAAGCCCTCGGCGTCGACGTGCGACCGGATCTGTTGCGCCTAGCGCTGACACACCGGTCGTACGCCTACGAGAACGGCGGGCTGCCGACCAACGAGCGCCTGGAATTCCTCGGCGACTCCGTCCTCGGCCTCAGCATCACCGAGCGGCTGTACCACGAGCACCCGGACAAGTCCGAGGGCGAACTGGCCAAGCTGCGGGCGAGCGTGGTGAACATGCACGCGCTCGCCGAGGTGGCGCGCGGGCTCGGCGAGGGCGGACTCGGCGTGCACCTGTTACTCGGCAAGGGCGAAGAGCTCACCGGCGGCCGGGACAAGCCGAGCATCCTCGCCGACGGCATGGAGTCGCTGCTCGGCGCGGTCCACCTGCAACACGGCATCGACGTGGCGCGCGGCGTGGTGCTGCGGCTGTTCGCCGAGCTGCTCGAGCGCGGTCCGAGGATGGGTGCCGGGCTCGACTGGAAGACCAGCCTGCAGGAGCTCACCGCGGAACGCGGCCTCGGCGTGCCCAGCTACGAGATCACCTCGACGGGCCCCGACCACGATAAGGAATTCACCGCGACCACGGTGATCGGCGGCCGTGCCTACGGGCAGGGCGTGGGCCGGTCCAAGAAGGAAGCGGAGCAGAAGGCCGCGGGCGCCGCCTACCAGGCATTGACCGCCGAAGCCTGACGTGCCCGAACTCCCCGAGGTCGAGGTCGTCCGGCGCGGACTCGCCGATCATGTCGTCGGCCGCACCATCGAATCGGTGATCGTCACGCACCCGCGGTCGGTGCGCCGCCATCTCGAGGGCGCGGCCGATCTCGCGGCGCGCATGGCCGGTCAGCGCGTGGCAGCCGCCGAGCGGCGCGGCAAGTATCTCTGGCTCACTTTCGACGACGGCGACGACGCGCTCGTCGTGCATCTCGGCATGAGCGGCCAGATGCTGGTGCGGCCCGCCGACGTCCCGCTGGAGAAGCACGCGCACATCCAGGCGACCCTGCACGACGGCACTCAGCTGCGCTTCGTCGACCAGCGCACCTTCGGCGGCTGGGCGCTGGCACCGCTGGTCGAGGTCGACGGCACCCTGGTGCCCGAGCCCGTCGCGCACATCGCCCGTGATCCGCTGGACCCGCGCTTCGACCGGGAAGCGGCGGTGGCCGCAATCCGGACCAAGCAGTCCGAGATCAAGCGGGTGTTGCTCGACCAGTCGGTGATCTCCGGCATCGGCAACATCTACGCCGACGAGTCGCTCTGGCGCGCTAGGATCCACGGCACTCGCCTCGCCTCCGGCCTGACCCGGCCCGTCCTCCGCGAGCTGCTCGACGCGGTCGCCGCAGTGATGGGTGAGGCGCTCGCCGTGGGCGGCACCTCCTTCGACGCGCTCTACGTCGACGTCAACGGCGAATCCGGCTACTTCGAACGCGCGCTCGCCGTCTACGGCAGGGAGGACGAGCCGTGCCGACGCTGCGGCGCGCCCGTCGTGCGCGAGCGTTTTATGAACCGTTCCTCGTACTCCTGCCCGCGCTGCCAGCCGAAGCCGCGCCGCCGCTGACCCGAGCGAGCTACCGTTTCCTCATGCAGTCCGGGACGTCTCCCCGGCCGTGGAGGAAGGACATATGCGCAAGCTCACCTACTACGTAGCGTCGACCATCGACGGGTTCATCGCCACCGAGGACGGGTCGGTCGACTTCTTCCCGGTCGGCGGCGACCACGGCCCGGCGATCACCGCGCAGTATCCCGAGACCTTGCCGACCAAGGTGCGGGAGGCGCGCGGCATCACCAAGCGCAATGCCAACTTCGACACGGTGCTGATGGGGCGCAAGACGCACGATTTCGGCGTCCGCACCGGCACCTCGAGCCCGTACGCCCACCTGCGGCAGTTCGTGGTCTCCACGACCCTGCCGGAGAACCCGGACCCCGCCGTCGAGCTGATCTCGCACGATCCGCTGGAGCGGGTGCGAGAACTCAAGCGGGACAAGGGCCTCGGCATCTGGCTGTGCGGCGGCGGCGAGCTGGCACAGGTGCTGCTTCCCGAGATCGATCAGATCTTCCTGAAGCTGTATCCGATCGTGCTCGGCCGCGGCCGCTCGCTGTTCGGCTCCGGGCCCCGGCTGCCGGAGGCGGCCCGGTTCCGCGTGATCACCAGCCGGGTGTTCGAGGATGGCGTGGCATTCGTGAAGTACAGCAGGATTCGATAGCCGCGTGACCGACGCCGATCGGATCGCCGAACCGGACGGGGCGGGTGCGCCCGGTCCGGTGGAAGCGTTGCGCGAGATCGGCTTCTGGCTCGAGCGCGGCCGCGCCCAGACCCACCGGGTCAAGGCCTACCGTCGCGCCGCCGAGGTGGTGGCGGAATTGTCGCCGGACGAGCTCGCCGCGTACCAGGCGGCGGGCATCTGGCAGGACCTGTCCGGCATCGGCCCGAAGACGGCCGCCGTCATCGCGCAGGCCTGCGCGGGACAGGTCCCCGACTATCTGGCCGGCCTGCGCCGCGCCGCGCAGCCCATCGGCGCGCCGGGCAAGCCGCTGCGCCAACGGCTCCGCGGCGACCTGCACACCCATTCGAACTGGTCCGACGGCGGCAGCCCGATCGAGGAGATGATGAGCGTCGCCGCGGCGCTCGGACACGAATACTGCGCGCTCACCGATCATTCGCCGCGCCTGACGGTCGCCAACGGACTGTCCGCCGAGCGGCTGCGCCGCCAGCTCGACGTGGTGGCGGAGCTGAACGAGCGCTTCGCGCCGTTTCGCATCCTCACCGGTATCGAGGTCGACATCCTCGACGACGGCGCCCTCGATCAGGAGGCCGACCTGCTCGCCGAGCTCGACATCGTGGTGGCCAGCGTGCATTCGCACCTGCGCGCGGACAGCGCGACCATGACCAAGCGCATGGTCTACGCGGTGGCCAACCCGAACGTCGACGTGCTCGGCCACTGCACCGGCCGACTGGTCGAGGGCGTCCGCGGCAACCGGCCGGAATCGACCTTCGACGCCGAACTGGTCTTCGAGGCGTGCAAGAAGTACGGCACCGCGGTGGAGATCAACTGCCGTCCGGAGCGCTTGGACCCGCCCTCCCGGTTGCTGCGGCTGGCGGTGGAGATCGGGTGCCACTTCTCCGTCGACACCGACGCGCATGCTCCCGGCCAATTGGATTGGCAGGGTTACGGATGCGAGCGCGCCGTCGCCAACGGCGTGGACCCGGATCGGGTGATCAACACCTGGCCGGTGGACGATCTCCTGGCCTGGACGGCTGCGTCCTGACCGTTCCCGAGGTGGTCGGGCAGTGAACGGCTGGCGAACATTCGGCGTCCGCCTCCGCGAAATGTGCTAGAGCACTGGACAATAGGCCCACATCGACATCCTGGGGGTGGGGCAACAGGTGGGGGACTTCTCGCTCGACACCGTTCTCGCGCTCGTCGGCATCGCGGTGCCGGTCGCCGCATTCGTGTGGGAGTTCGTCTTCGTGGGCCGCAGGCGGCTCGGCTACCGCGTGCAGATGGACACGCCCGTCACCGGCGAGATCGAATCGGTGTTCCCCGGGGTGCTGGAGAACCTGCGCGCGAACACCGGGGATGCCGGACCCGAACTGCGCGATCTGTCGGTGGTGCTGGTGCGCATCGAGAACAGCGGCAGCACCGCGATCACGGCGTCGGACTACATGGCGCCGACCGCGCGCATCGGTCTGCACCTGCACTTCCCGCGACGCCGGGTGCTCGGCATGGCGGTGACCGAGCTGAGCGATCCCGACCTGGCCGAAAGCCTCGGTCCCGGTTCGGGTATCGCCGTCAGGGAGGACACCGGAGGACGCATCGGCGTCATCGATCTGCCAAAGGTCCCGCTGACCAGAAAGCACCACTACAAGATCCTGGCCATTCTTCAGCAGTCCGAAACTGGCGGCACCGAGGAGGAGCGCACGCCGGTGCTGCGCGGCGAGATTCGCGGCGGGCGCGTCGTCGAGACGCGCAGCCGCACCGGAATCTCCCGGGTCATGCTGGTGCTCACCGCTTTTCTGGTGCTGGTGATCATCGGGCAGTTCGTCGTCGCCCGGTTACAGCCGCCGACCCCGTTGGACTGTGCCGCGGGCAGGCTCACCCTGGTCGGCTCCTCGGCGTTCGAGCCCGTCGTCCGCGACGCGGCGACGCAGTACGAGAAGCGCTGCACCGGAGCCGAGTTCGCCTTCGACTTCCAAGGCACCGAACGCGGCCTCGACCGGCTGGCCGAGGCGGGGCCGGATGCCGAGCTCCTCACGATCAGCGACGGCGCGAAGGGCCCGGGTTATCCCGCGCTGCGACCGCGTCCGCTCGCGGTGTCCCTGTTCGCCGTCTTCGTGCACAAGAATCTCGGCGTCACCGATCTCACGATCGCCCAAGTCCGGGACATGTACCAGGGTCGGATCACCAACTGGCGGCAGGTCGGCGGGCCGGATCTGCCCGTCGTGCTCATCGATCGGGCGCCGGGATCGGGCACTCGGGTGATCTTCGAGACGGCGCTGCTCGGCGGCGAGCAACCCGCCCGCCCGCACCGCAGCTGCACCGCCATCAAGGACACCGCGGGCGCCTACTGCGACGTGCCGGTCACCAAGGACATGCACAAGGCCGTGGACGAGCTTCCCGGCGCGATCGGCTACGGCGAACTCTCCGAGGCCCGCAGGGCCGAGATGCGCATCGTCACGCTCGGCGGCGTCGCGCCGGGCAGGCAGGCCGCGATCGACCGCTCCTATCCCTTCTGGGGCATCGAATACGCCTACAGCAACGGCGACCTCCCCGCGGGTTCGCTCGCGGCGAGCTTCCTGCACTACCTCACCGCGAACGTGGGCGCGGAAGTGCTGCGCGCGCACGGCAACGAGCCGTGCGCCAGCGAGCTCATCGAACCGGGCCGCTGCGCACCGGCGTCATGAGCCGGTCGCGCCGCCGGTCAGTGCGCTTCGGTGTGGCCGAAACAGTAGGCGGCGGCGGCCAGGTACTGGCGACAGCCGGGTCCGTGCCCGGCGTGGACGCTGCGCAGGAACAGCGCTAGCTCCAGATCCAGGTCCGTGGGCTCGATCCCGCAGTCTCTGTGCTGAGTGCTCCACAGGTCCCGCTTGTCCAGCGATGTCTGCATCGTGCACCTCCAGCCCGCGTCGGCGCAGGGTGCCCGATTCCCGTGCGCGGGAGGCTATCGCGAGCGTTTCATAGAGTGATCAGCTGCCAATCGTCGGGCAGTCGAGCCGAGAGCACCTGGTTTCCTTCCGCTTCCAGGTCGACGCTGATCTCACCGAGTCGCAGCGCGGTGAGCGACACCTTGCCCCAGGCCTGGGGGAGCCGCGGCCGCACGGTCAGCGTGCGCTGGGGCACATCGGGATTCAGGCCGAGGAAGGCCCGCACCAGGAGCAGCGGCGCGGCGCTCGCCCAGGCCTGCGGCGAACAGGACGTGGGGTAGGGCACCGGGACCGCGAACCGGGAACGCGGGAAGCCGCAGAACAGCTCGGGCAGGCGCCCGTCGAAAGCCGCTGCCGCGTCCAGCAATCCGGTGGCCAGCCGAGTGGCCAGCTTCGTCGCGCCCGGCACGTGCTCGTAGCGCAGCAGCCCGGCCACGGCGATCGCGGTGTCGTGCGGCCACACCGAGCCGCAGTGATAGCTCATCGGGTTGTAGGCGCCCATATTGGCGGCCAGTGTGCGCAACCCGAAACCGGTGTCCATCTCCTCCTTGGCCAGTTGACGCACCAGTTCCTCGGCGTGCTCGTCGCTGGCGATACCCGCCCAGAGACAGTGCGCCGCATTGCTGGTCAGCGCGTCGACGTGCCGCTTGGTGCCGTCCAACGCGACCGCGTACCAGCCGCGGTCCGGCATCCAGAACTGCTCGGTGAACTTCCCGCGCAGTTCGGCCGCCCGCTCGCGCAGGCGGGTGGCCAGGCGCTGTTCGTCGAAGGCCTCGGCCAGCTCCGCCCTGGCGAGCAGGGCCGCGTGCACGTAGCCCTGCACCTCGCACAGCGCCACCGGCGCCTCGGCGAGATGGCCTCCCGCGTCGTTGATTCCGTCGAAGCTGTCCTTCCAGCCCTGGTTGATCAGACCGCGGTCGGTGGCGCGGCGGTACTCGACGAATCCGTCGCCGTCGCGGTCGCCGTACTCCGCGATCCATTCCAGTGCCGCGTCGGCAGCGGGAAGCAGTTCTTCGATCGCCCGCGGATCCGCGCCCCACCGATGGCATTCGGCGAGCAGCATCACGAACAGCGGTGTGGCGTCGGCGGTTCCGTAGTAGATGGCGCCGCCCAGTACTTGGCCGCCGGAGGGACCGCGCCGCATCTCGTGCATGATCCGCCCCGGCTCTTCCTCGGTGAGCGGATTCAGTTCCTGCCCTTGCAGTTCGGCCAGCTGTTGCAGCGTGCCGAGGGCGAGGTCCACCGCGAGCGGCAGCGCCATCCATGCCGTGAGCAGGCTGTCGCGCCCGAACAGCGTCATGAACCACGGCGCGCCCGCCGCCACGAACGGCCTGCTTCCGCCGGTGTCGTCGTGAATCTGCAAGGCGCCCAGATCACTTTCGGTGCGGCGCAGCACCTGGGTGAGCACCGGGTCCGCCGAGGAGATGTCGGTGGCGGTGTCGCGCCACGCCGCGATCTTGCGGCACGGCGCGCTGTGGCCGACGTGCTCGCCCGGCGTGATCGGCATCTGCACCTGCTGGTTGCCCAGCGTCGGCTGCGCGATGACCTCGGTCTGCCACTTGCCGCCGACCGGAACGACGACTCGCCACACCAGGGCGCCGGGCAGCACGGTGGGTTCCACGGTGGCCGAGATCGTGATGCCGCGCATCCGGTCCGAGCGATCGTGTAGCAGCAGTTCGCTTTCGGAGACGGTCACGTCGGCGCGCACGTGCCCCGCGCGGCCTTCCTTGACCGCGAACAGATCGACGAAATCCGCGTCGACGTGCAGCTCCAGGGTCACCGCCGTGGGTTCGCGGCCCATGTTCTCCAGCGTGAGCAGCTCGTGCATGCCGTCGGCGACGATGCGTTCGCGGACGACCAGCAGGGTGCTGTCGGCCAGCCCGGCCTTCGGCGGTCTGCGCATGACGAAGCGCGCGATGAACGCCTCCGGGCTGAGGACCGACAGCGGTTCCGCCGGTCTGCCGTCGACGAGCAGTTCCCACCGCGAAAGGACGCGCGCGTCCCGGAAGAACAGCCCGTGCGGGCGGCCGGGCTCGACGTCGCCGAGCCGGTTCGACAGGCAGAAGGTGCCACCTTCCACCAGTGTCACCGACCCGGCTCCGCCGAAGCCCGTTGGTTCACCCGAGTTGAGCGGCGTCGGGCCGCTCGCGGCGGATGCTCCTGTCACGCGAGCCTGCTCGCGACCGCGACGTTCGACGCTGTCTCGGGCAGTCGGGTGGTGACCCGGTTCCTCGGCCGCAGGAGCTTCCAATAGACCTGCTCGTACCCGCGGCCGGCGCCGTCGGAGCCGAAGTTCGCCTCGACATGGGCACGGCACGCCATCGGATCCAGGCTCTGCACTTCGGTGATCGCCGCGGTCAGCTCGGCCGGATCGTCGCAGATGCGGCCGGTGACCCCGTCGACGACCACTTCGTCGACCGCGCCGCCGCGCAGTGCGACCACCGGGGTGCCGCACACCATCGATTCGATCATCACCATGCCGAAGGGTTCCTCCCAGAGGATCGGGAACAGCAGGCAGCGCGCACCGGCGAGCAGCTTGCGCTTGGCCTTGGCGTCCGCCATCCCGAAGACGTGATCCCGATCGGTGAGCAGCGGGCGCACCTTCTCTTCGAAATACGCCAGCTCAGGTGGTTCGCTGCACTTGCCTGCGAGGATGAGTGGAATTCCCGCGGCGTGCGCCGCTTCGAGCGCGAGGTGCGGCGCTTTGCACTCGTTGAACCGGCCGAGGAAGAGCGCGTAGTCCTCCTTCTCGGTCTGGAACGGCCAGTCCGCCACGTTGATCGCGTTGTGCACGCGGCCTGCCCAGTGCAGGTCAGGAGCGAGGACACGCTGGCGGTCGCTGATCGCGACGAGCGACACTTCGTCGCCGAGCGCTCGGTAGTACTGGTAGCAGTCGTCCTGCACCGGCCCGTGCACGGTCACCACGGTGGGCAGGCCGAGGCCGTAGTAGGCCGGTGAGTTGAGCGGTCCGGCGAAGGTGTGGTCGTGCACCAGATCCAGGCCATAGGTGGCGTGGTGGCGTTCGATCGCCTTGCGCACCTTCAGCGCGTGCATGACTTCGGGGAACGGCTCGCCGAGCCGTTCGGGCAGCGCCCGATCCCAGAGGGGTACGAAGCGAGCCTTGGTACCCGGCTCGCCGGCGCCGAACAACGTCACATCGTGCCCACGCGTTACCAGCGAATCGACCAGATCGGCGACTACCGCCTCGACGCCGCCGTAAGCCTTCGGCGGCACGTCGAAATACGGCGGAACAACCATCGCAATTCGGAATCGGGTACCGGGGTGATCGATCGACAGAAGATCCGAAGCCACACGCTGCGCCGAAACCGGCGCCGAGAACACTGCGCTCATGACCCTCCTTCCAGGGACACAACCATTGCACTCGCATTCACCCAGCACACCGATGCGCCGGGTGCCTAACGTGGTGGCCGCCGCCGGCGGAGGTGGAGCGAGAACTTCACCGCCGTCCATGGGGCTTTGGTTGGCCTGTCACAGTGGAACGTGATCAGGGGAGGCCGAAGGGGTTGTACCTCGTTTGCCTCGGCTCAAACCCATCAGTTGCCAGTAATCTTCTTCGTACTGTTACCGGACCGATAGTCTCTTTTCGAAAATGGGCGGATCGTCGGCGATTCTTTCGAATTCTCAGCCCCCGTCGACGAAAATTTTCCCGTGTCCGTCGGGTGTCGCGAAACCCAGCAGGCGCACGGCCTCGGCGCGCAGCGCGGCCTCGTCCGCGGCAGAGAGCGGATGCCATGGCGTGATGCGCACGGTGTCGTCCTCCAGCGCCCAGCGGCCGTGCACGAAACCGTCGACGAGATACATGGGAACACCGCCGGAGGCCTCCTTCGCCGTCCGCTGGCGATCCTCCTCGCTGATCACCCGGCGGCGGTCCTTGTGGCCGAGCAGCGCGTTGTCGAAGGCGGGCAGGAAGCGCACCGGCACGTCGAGATCCGGGTCGGCCAGCGGCGCGTCCGGCAGGTCGAACAGCACGCGGTGCCGATCGTCGGTGAAAACGACCAGCTCCGAACGCATTTCGTCGACCACTTCGGCGAGCCGGGTGATGCCCGCCCAGGCCTGCATGTCCGCGACGGTCGCCGGGCCGAAGGCGGCCAGGTAGCGCCGGATGAGCTCGGCGGGGTCGGGCGCGGCCATCGGCGCGCCGATCCATTCCTCGGCGAGACTCACGGTGACGTAGCGATTGCGCCACCGGCCCCACGCGCCGGTGTCCGCGCCGTGCACCAGCGGGACGAGCAGCTCGACGGTCTCGGCGAGTCTGCGGACATGCCGGTCCGGGAACCGCTCGGCGAGCAGTGCGCCGAAATCGCTGCGGCTCAACTGCTTTCCGGCCAGCAGCGCGCGGCCCGCCGCGGCGAGCTCGGCCAGGTCGATGCCCTCGATCTCCTCGCGGTAGTACGCGGCCTTCAGCGCCGCGTCGACCACCGGCTGCACGGTCGGGCGCAGCCAGCGGAAGTCGGCGCTGTCGGCCAGGTGCACGGTTCGGCGAATCATGGTGGAGCGCACCAGCTTCCGGTCGTGCAGCAGTGCGGCGAGATCGTCGTGCCGGAACTCGGCCAGGCGCGTCCAGAGCCCGATGTAGGGCCAATTCGGTTCCTGCCCCTGCACCGCGACGAGATGCTTGACGAGCTCGAACGGCGTCAGATCCACACGCTCCGACAGCTTCTGGCGCAGCAGTAGGGTCCGGTTCAGCTCGCGTAGCGATAGTTCCGTCATGTCTCCATCCTGGCCGAGACCACCGACAAACCGACCGTAAAGTCTTGTCGGCTCGGCCGGTCAGACGGGCTCGGGGAGCATGCGCAGCGGCACGGCGATCCTGTTCCAGAGGTTGATCATCGCGGTGATGGCGACCAGACCCGCCCGCGCGCCCTCCTCGAAGTGCTTCTCCACCTCGGTCCAGATCTCGTCGCTCACGCCGTGCTCGCCGAGGCGGGTCACCGCCTCGGCGTAGGCCAGCGCGGCCCGTTCGGCCTCGGTGTAGAGCCTCGACTCGCGCCAGGCGTCGAGCTGGAAGATGCGCTTCTCGGTCTCGCCTGCCAAGCGAGCGTCGGTGGTGTGCATATCGATGCAGTACACGCACCCGTTCAGCTGGGAAGCCCTGATCTTCACCAGTTCCCGGACGACCGGGTCCAAGGGGCCGCGCCGGATCGCGCCCTCGGCGGCGATCCACGCCTGGTACACCTCGGGCGCGGCCTGCGGCAGCTTCATCCGTGACACGTCGTCATCCTCTCGTCGAGATTTCGTCTGATGTATCAAGGACGAGACGGCGCCGGGAAATGTGACAGTCAGCTCGGCCTGGACGCCCGCTTCGCGCAGCGCGCCTTGCAGATACCTGTCGATGTAGGAGCCGGACGGCACGCCGTCTTCTTGCCCGCGAGATCCTTCAGCGAGGTGATCGACGGATCTTTCACCACCACAACGGCGTTCAGGCCGACGGCGTTGATGGCGGGCAGCCGCGTCTGCAGACCGCTGCCGCGGGCGATCAGGGCGGGAGTGTCGCCGTAACTCGCCACGTCCAGCTTCCCGCCGACCAGCGCCTGGTTCAGGTCCGGGCCGTTCGGGAAGCTGAAGACCTCGATGTTTCGCACGCCGAGAGGTTGCAGCGCGGGCAGCAGGGAGTGAACCCCGCGCCGCGCAGGCAGGACCGCCCGGTGGCTTGTAGGGTTCATGGCGGGGCCGGAGGGTGTCCGGCGGGCTGCGCGGAGAAAGGGACAGCGGGGATGTCGGACGCATCGGTCGAGGTGCTGCTGGACGACTTCGAGAACAAGGACAAGTGGGATCTCGCGGGGGACGGGGCGAGCAAGACGCACCTCACCACGTTCGCGGAGGGCGCGCCGAGCAAGACGCCCGGCGTCTATGCCGACGGCGTCGCGGGTGCGGACCAGCGCGCGCTCGTGCTGCTGGTCCGCGGGGCGAGCGCCGATCTCGAGATCGAGCTCGTGGCGAAGCCGGGACAGTCCTTCTCGATCGCCGGGAAGCTGGCGATACTGAACCTGTGGGTGCGTTCGCCGCACGCGTCGATTCGGGTGTCCGCCCGCCTCGGCGGCGACCAGGGCGAGACCGAACCGGTGCTCGGCGCCGTCGCCGCAGGCGCGGAGTGGCAGCGCCTCGGGCACGAACCGGCGGACGCGATCGCCGACGCCGAGGTGCTGGGTCTGAAGATCCGGCTCACCGAGGTCGTCAAGCGAGAGGGCGAGGTCATGATCCTGCTGGACGACCTGACCGCCCGCACCGCGCTGTGACGATAGGTATTTCACCCGCCTGAGCGTGCGGGCGGAAACCTGGCGCGGAAAAGTGGACAGCCCCCGGCGTGCACGCACGCCGGGGGGCTGTTCTTTCGAACGCGGTGAGCCGAAGCTCAGCCGCGAAGGGGGTGGGTGCGGTCCAGGTCGAGATTCAGCTCGACCACGTCGACGCGCGGCTCCCCGAGGAACCCGAGGGTCCTGTCCTCGGTATGCGCCTCGACCAGCATGCGCACCTCCGCTTCGGAAATGTTGCGCTCCTCGGCGATCCGCGGGACCTGAAGCTCCGCGTAGGCGGGGGAGATGTGCGGATCGAGGCCGCTGCCGCTCGCGGTAACCGCGTCGGCGGGGACCACCGGAACGGCGGGGGCGTCGCCGCGGATCGGCACGAGACGGCCGACCGAGTAGTCCACGCCGGGCTCGGCGCACTGGACCCGCACTCCGAGATAGGCGTCGAGGAAGGGCGCGGCCGGGCATGCCTGGTTCACGCTGATCACCTGCACCGGCCGTGAGACCTCGCCGTCGGCGTCGCGCGGGCCGATCACCGAGAGCACCGCGCCGACACCGTCTTTCGTGCAGAACGGGCGGGAGCCGTCGACCCCCTCACGGTCGCCGATCTCCTTGCTTCGCGCGCACACGGCGGTCAGCAGGCTCGCCCGTCCCTCGGGATCGAAGACGTTCTGATCCACGATGTCCTCGGGCCCGAGGTTGCTCGCCGCCGTGGACAGCGGGTCGTAGCCGTCCCCGGCGGCCGAGGGGCGGCTCTGGAAGTACTGAACGAGCGCGTTGCCGTCGGCGTCGGTGAACGACTGGCCGATCAGGCTGCTGCCCACCACCGTTCCGTCCGACGTGAGCAGTGAGCCGTCGGCCTTCTCGTTCAGCCCCGGCAGTTGGCCGACCGCGAAAACCGCCAGCGGATAGACGATTCCGGTGATCGCGGTCAGCACGAGCAGGGCACGCAGCGCGGCAAGGTGCTGGCGGATCCAAGTGGACATACGCATGTCAGGACATCCCGGGGAGGAGGTGGACGACGAGATCGATGAGCTTGATGCCGACGAACGGCGCGACGATGCCGCCGAGGCCGTACACGGTCAGGTTGCGGCTCAACAGTTTCGACGCGTGCGACGGGCGGTAGCGCACGCCGCGCAACGCCAGCGGGATCAGCGCCACGATGACGATCGCGTTGAAGATCACCGCGGACAGGATCGCCGATTGCGGACTGGCCAGCCGCATGACATTGAGCAGGTCCAGGCCGGGGAACAGCCCGACGAACAGCGCCGGGATGATGGCGAAGTACTTGGCGATGTCGTTGGCGATGGAGAACGTGGTCAGCGCGCCCCGGGTGATGAGCAGCTGCTTGCCGATCTCCACGATCTCGATGAGCTTGGTCGGATCGGAGTCCAGATCGACCATGTTGCCCGCTTCTTTGGCCGCGGAGGTGCCGGTATTCATCGCGACGCCGACGTCGGCTTGGGCCAAGGCGGGAGCGTCGTTGGTGCCGTCGCCGGTCATGGCGACCAGACGTCCGCCGTCCTGTTCCTTCTTGATCAGGGCGAGCTTGTCCTCGGGAGTGGCCTCGGCGAGGAAGTCGTCGACGCCCGCCTCGTCCGCGATCGCTTTGGCGGTCAACGGATTGTCGCCGGTGATCATGACGGTGCGGATGCCCATCCTGCGCATCTCGTCGAAGCGCTCCCGCATGCCTTGCTTCACCACGTCTTTGAGGTGGATGACGCCGAGCAGTCGTGCGGTGCCGTCCTTGATCTCGCCGACGACCAGCGGGGTACCGCCGGAGGCGGCGATACCGTCGACGGTGATGCCGACCTCCTCGGGCACCGAACCGCCCTTGCCGCGCACCCATTCGGTCACCGCGCTCGCCGCGCCCTTGCGCAGCTGGTGTCCATCGGCGAGGTCGACGCCCGACATGCGGGTCTGCGCGGTGAATTCCACCCAGGTCGCGCCGGTCAGCTCGCCGGGGGTGCGCTCGCGCTTGCCGTAGGCCTGCTTGGCGTACACCACGATCGAACGGCCTTCGGGTGTTTCGTCCGCGAGACTGGACAACTGCGCGGCGTCGGCCACTTCGTCATCCGAAATACCGGGCATCGGAAGGAATTCCGAGGCCTGCCGGTTGCCGAGGGTGATGGTTCCGGTCTTGTCGAGCAGCAGCGTGTTCACGTCGCCGGCGGCCTCGACCGCGCGGCCGGACATGGCGAGCACGTTGCGCTGCACCAGCCGGTCCATGCCCGCGATGCCGATCGCCGACAGCAATGCGCCGATGGTGGTCGGAATCAGGCAGACCAGCAGCGCGACCATGACGATCCCGGTGATGCCGTCGGCGTTCAGCGCCGCCGTGTCGGGCACGCCAGGGTTGTTCGCCTTCGAGAAGATGGCCAGCGGCTGCAAGGTGGCGACGGCGAACACGAAGATGATCGTGAGCGCGGCGAGCAGGATGTTCAGCGCGATCTCGTTCGGCGTCTTCTGCCTGCTCGCGCCCTCGACCAGGGCGATCATCTTGTCGATGAAGCTCTGGCCCGGCTCCTGAGTGATCCGGACGACGATCCGGTCCGAGAGCACGGTGGTGCCGCCGGTCACCGCGGAGCGGTCGCCACCGGATTCTCTGATGACCGGGGCGGATTCGCCGGTGATGGCCGATTCGTCCACCGAGGCAATGCCTTCCACGACATCACCGTCGCCCGGGATGACCTGTCCCGCCTCGACCACCACGTAGTCGCCCCGGCGCAGTTCCGTTGCGGCGACCCGCTCTTCGACCACCCGAGCGCCGGGCGACCAGTCGGCGAGGCGCCGCGCCACCGTATCGGTCTTGGCCTTGCGCAGCGTGTCGGCCTGCGCCTTGCCGCGTCCCTCGGCGACCGCCTCGGCCAGGTTGGCGAACAGCACGGTGAGCCACAGCCAGACCACGATGGCCCAGGCGAACACGCTCGGATCGGCGATCGCGAGCACGGTCGACCAGACCGCGCCGATCTCCACGATCAGCATCACCGGATTGCGCCACAGCGTGCGCGGGTCCAGCTTGCGTACGGCGTCGGGCAGCGAGGTCAGCAGCAGGGCGGGGTCGAGCACGCCGCGGGCGACCTTGTGGTCGCCGCGTTCCGGCGCGGTGCCGGGCCGGGCGGCGGGTTCGGTTGCGGTACCGATCATGTCAGTCGATTCCTTCGGCGAGCGGCCCGAGCGCGAGCGCGGGCAGGAAGGTGAGCGCGACCAGGATCACGGTCACGCCGACCACCAGCCCGACGAACTGCGGGCGATGGGTCGGCAGCGTGCCGATCGAGGCGGGCGTGGTGCCCTGCTTGGCGAGTGATCCGGCGAGCGCGAGCACGAAGATGATCGGCAGGAACCGGCCGAGCACCATGGCCAGACCGAGTGCGGTGTTGTACCACTCGGTGTTGCCGGTGAGGCCCGCGAAGGCGGAGCCGTTGTTGTTGGCGGCCGAGCTGAACGCGTACAGCACCTCCGACAGGCCGTGCGGCCCGCCGTTCAGCATGCTCGCGCGCTGGCCGGGCAGCGCCATGGCGATCGCGGTGAACGTCAGCACCAGCAGCGGGCTGATGAGGAAATACGAAGCGGCCAGCTTGATTTCGCGCGGCGTGATCTTCTTGCCCAGGTACTCCGGGGTGCGTCCGACCATGAGGCCGGCGACGAAGACGGTGATCACCGCGAGGATCAACATGCCGTACAGGCCGGAGCCGACGCCGCCGGGCGCGACCTCGCCTAGTTGCATGTCGAACATCGTCATCAGGCCGCCGAGGCTGGTGTAGGAATCGTGGAAGGAGTCCACCGCGCCGGTGGAGGTGAGCGTGGTCGCGGCCGCGAAGGTGGCCGAATTCGACACGCCGAAGCGAGTTTCCACGCCCTCGGTGGCGGCTCCGATGGCCGTCGGCACGGTCCCGTGGTTCTGCAACTGGAAGAGATTCGTCAGCGCGATGCTCGTCAGCGCGATCGTGCCCATCACCGCCACGATCGCGTAGCCCTGCTTGGTGCTGCCGACCATGCGGCCGAAGGTGCGCGGCAGCGAGGAGGCGATGACCAGGATCAGGAAGATCTCGATCCAGTTCGTCCAAGTCGTCGGATTCTCGAACGGGTGGGCGGAGTTGGCGTTGTAGAAGCCGCCGCCGTTGGTGCCGAGTTCCTTGATGACCTCCTGGCTGGCGACCGGGCCGCCGGTGATCGTCTGCTGCGCGCCCGCGATCGTCTGGGCGACCTGATCGTGCAGCTGGAAGTTCTGGATGACGCCGCCCGCCACCAGCACGATCGCGAACACGAACGCGATCGGCAGCAGGATGCGCAGCGTGCCGCGCACCAGGTCGACCCAGAAGTTGCCGAGGTCGCCGGTGTGCCTGCGGGCGAACCCGCGCACCAGCGCGATCGCGACCGCCATGCCCACCGCCGCCGAGACGAAGTTCTGCACCGCGAGCCCGGCCATCTGCACCAAGTGGCCCTGGGTGGTCTCGCCGGAATAGTTCTGCCAGTTGGTGTTCGTCACGAAGCTGACGGCGGTGTTCCAGGCCAGCGCCGGGGTCATCTCGGTGGCGGGATCGTTCAGGTGCAGCGGCAGTCTGCCCTGGATCAACTGGAAGAAGAACAGGAACAGGATGCTGACCGCCGAGAACGCGAGCACACTGCGGGCGTAGACGGCCCACGTCTGCTCGACCTCCGGTTGCGCGCCGATGGCGCGGTAGACGAGCCGCTCCGCGCGGGAGTGCTTGGCGCTGCTGTAGACGCGGTACATGTAGTCGCCGAGCGGGATGTGCACCAGGGCCAGCGCGAGAACCAGGGACGCCACGAAGACGATCCCCGCGGTTGTCGTGTTCACCTAGAACCTCTCGGGGAAGAGCAGGGCCGCGACCATGTAGACGGCCACGGAAACGGCGAGCGCGAGACCGATCAGGTTCGCGGTCACAGCTTCTCCACCCCTCGTTGCACCAGACCCAGCAGTGCGAACACCGCGACCGTGAGCGCCGTGAACACCACGACAGACATGACTTTTCGACCTCCTTGCGGCTCCCGGATGCGGAGCGCACAGCGAGTCAAGCGCCCATTCGGGGGCGTGGCCGCTTCCCTGACGAGTTCTTAGCGCCTCTTGGCGCGCCATTGACGGTCCGTTAACGGGTCGGGCGCGCGGTGGCCGCGCGGGCGGGACACCGGTCTCGGGCACGAGCCGGACCGGTGTCGTGTCTCCCGCGCAGGGTGCGCACAAGGAGGACGTCAAGGACCGGGGCGGGACCGTCAATAGACCGTAAAGATCCGCCACTGGCGTCCGTGGCGGCGGTATTCCTGGTGGGGCCGGTCGGGCGGTGTATCCGCGCGACCGACGCCTTGCTCACCGTGTGGAAAGGTTCGATATGTCCCCCGTCACCGTCGCGGTGCTGCTCGGATTCGTGTGCTGCGCGCTGGTCATTCGCGTGTTCTCGCTGCGCGCAACGGAGTCGCGGCCGGTGACCGTCGCGTCGCCGAGTGCTCGGCAGGGAGACGCCGCGCCGGGCTTCGATGCGTGAAGGCCGGTGCAGCACGCCGCCTGATCAGAGGGATTCGCGGCGTGGATGCTGGAAAGCGCGATGATGGACGTGTGAAGCGCGGTCAACTACGGATCTACCTCGGTGCGGCGCCCGGTGTCGGCAAGACCTACGCCATGTTGGGCGAGGCCCACCGGCGGCTGGAGCGTGGTCGCGACGTGGTGGCGGCGGTGGTGGAGACGTACGGCCGGGCCAAGACCGAGAAGTTGCTGGCGGGTATCGAGCGGATTCCGCCGAAGATCATCGAGTACCGCGGCGCGCGGTTCCCGGAACTGGATGTGGACGCGGTGCTGCGGCGCGCGCCCGCGGTCGTGCTGGTGGACGAACTCGCGCACACCAACACGCCGGGCAGCGCCAATCAGAAGCGATGGCAGGACGTCGAGGAGTTGCTCGACGCGGGCATCGACGTCATCTCGACGGTCAACGTCCAGCATCTCGAGAGCCTCAACGACGTCGTCGAGCGGATCACCGGGATCACGCAGCGCGAGACGGTGCCGGACGCCGTGGTCCGCGACGCCGAACAGGTCGAACTGGTGGACATCACACCGGAGGCATTGCGGCGCAGGCTTTCCCACGGCAACGTCTACGCGGCCGACAAGGTGGACGCCGCGCTGCGCAACTACTTCCGTCCGGGCAATCTGACCGCGCTGCGCGAACTCGCGCTGCTGTGGCTGGCCGACCAGGTCGACGCCGCACTGGCGAAATACCGCGCCGACCACCACATCACCGAGCTGTGGGAGGCGCGCGAGCGCGTGGTGGTCGCGGTGACCGGCGGCCCGGAGTCGGAGACGATCGTGCGCCGGGCGAGCCGGATCGCGACGAAGTCCAGCGCCGATCTCGTCGTCGTGCACGTGGTGCGCGGGGATGGGCTGGCGGGCGTGTCGACCGAGCGGCTGGCTCGGCTGCGCGAACTCGCAGGCAGCCTGGACGCCTCGCTGCACACCGTCACCGGTGACGACGTGCCTGGCACGCTGCTGGAATTCGCCCGCGAGGTGAATGCGACCCAGCTGGTGCTCGGCACCTCACGCCGTTCCCGGTGGGCGCGCATCTTCGACGAGGGCATCGGCTCGGCCGTCGTGCAGCGCTCGGGGAAGATCGACGTGCACATGGTCACCCACGAGGAGGCCCACCGCGGTCTGCGCTGGCGTGCTCTGGTGCCGCGCCAACCGGCGCTCGCCTGGCCCGCCGCGATCCTGGTCCCGATTCTCGTGTGCGTGCTCAGCGCCGTGGCGCTGGACGGCTACCTCCAGTTGGGCGGGCTGAGCGCCGTGTTCTTCATCGGGGTCGTCGCGGTCGCGCTGCTCGGCGGCGTGCTGCCCGCCGCGTTCTCGGCGCTGCTGTCGGGATTGCTGCTGAACTGGTTCTTCACCGATCCGCGCTACAGCCTGACCATCGCCGAACCGGACAACTTCGTCACCGTGGTGGTGATGCTGTTCGTCGCGCTCGCGGTGGCCGCGTTGGTGGACGTCGCCGCCAAGCGAACGCGACAGTCGCGCAAGGCGTCTCGGGAGGCCGAGCTGTTGACCATGTTCGCCGGTGCGGTATTGCACGGGGCCGATCTGCCGAATCTGCTCGAGCAGGTGCGTGAGACGTTCGGGCTGCGGGCGGTGAGCATGGTGTGCGCGGGAACCGTCGTCGCGCGGGTCGGTATGGAGCCGCCGGAGCGGCCGGGCGCCGCCGACACCGTCATCGAGGCGGGGGACGGCACCAGCCTGCTGTTGCTGGCCGGGCACCCGCTCGACGCCGCCGACCTGCCGGTGCTCACCGCGGTGGCCAACCAGGCGGCGGGTCTGGTGCGCCAGGCCAGGCTGGCCGAGGAGGCGAGCGCCGCGGCGGCGCTGCTCGAGGCCGACCGCTTGCGCCGCGCGCTGCTCTCGGCGGTGAGCCACGATCTGCGGACGCCGCTGGCGGGCGCCAAGGCCGCGGTGTCCAGCCTGCGCAGCGACGACATCGAGTTCTCGCCGGAGGACACCACCGAATTGCTGGAGACCATCGAGGAATCGGTGGACCAGCTGACCGCGCTGGTGGGCAACCTCCTCGATTCCTCGCGACTGGCCGTCGGCGTGGTGAGCCCGCAGCTGCGACAGGTGTACATGGACGAGGTGGCGCACCGCGCCTTGGTGAGCGTCGGGATGGGCGCGCGCGGCCTGCGCCGCGCAGCGTTGAATCGGGTGGAGGTATCCGTCGACGAGGTGTCGGTGCTGGCCGACGCGGGGCTGCTGGAGCGCGTGCTGGCCAATTTGATCGACAACGCGATTCGCCACTCACCGCCCGACACCCACGTCCGGGTCACCGCCGAACACGATGGCGACCACGTCGCGATCGCGGTGGTCGACCGCGGACCCGGCGTGCCGCCCGGCGCGGAGGAACAGCTCTTCGAGCCGTTCCAGCGGCTGGGCGACCGGGACAACACCACCGGCGTCGGGCTCGGTCTCTCGGTGGTGCGCGGCTTCGTCGAGGCGATGGGCGGCGTCGTGCACGCCGAACCCACACCGGGCGGCGGACTGACGATGCTGGTCGACCTGCCCGCCGCGGAGTCGGCCGTCGCCGTGGGGAGTGCAGCTCTCGAAGCGTCGGACGTCGGCGACCAGGGCGGTGCGGCGGGCGACGGGGACGGGTCCGGCGAAGCGTCGGAGCAGAGTCGCGACCGGGCGTCGGCGGGCCGCGACACTACGCCCGCGGTGGACGGGGGCATCGCGCCCGAGGCGGGCTCGGGCGTCGTGCCTGCGACGAGCGGAGGGACCGGGGCGAGCGCGCGGCGCGCCTCCGACGCCGGGATCGGGCGTGTGTCGTCCGGCGCGGCTTCGGGGGAGCGCGTCGGTGCGGGGGACGATGGCAGAAATAGCAGGGACGGCGAGGACGCGGCGCGGACCGGGGGCGCGCACGGATGACGAGGGTGGTGGAAGGTGTCGAATCCGACGGGGCTGCAAGGGAATTCGTGGTGAACGAGGACAGGCCGGAAGCCGGAGCCGCGCAGGCTCCGTCGATCAGGGTGCTCGTGGTCGACGACGAACCGCAGATCGTGCGCGCGCTGCGGATCAACCTGTCGGTGCGCGGATACGAGGTGATCACCGCGGGAACCGGAGCGGCGGCGCTGCGCGCGGCCGCGGACAAACATCCCGACGTGGTGATCCTCGATCTCGGCCTGCCGGATATGGACGGCATCGAGGTGCTGGGCGGACTGCGCGGCTGGACCAGCGCGCCGGTGATCGTGCTCTCGGCGCGCACCGACTCCACCGACAAGGTGGAGGCGCTCGACGCGGGCGCCGACGACTACGTGACCAAGCCGTTCGGCATGGACGAGCTGCTGGCCCGGCTGCGCGCGGCCGTGCGCCGCGGGGCGACCGACGGCGAGACGTCCGATCCGGTGGTGGTGACCGATTCGTTCACCGTCGACCTGACCGCCAAGAAGGTCACCAAGAACGGCGAGCCCGTCCATCTCACCCCGACCGAGTGGGGGATGCTCGAGATGCTGGTCCGCAACAAGGGCAAGCTCGTCGGCCGCAAGGAATTGCTGCGCGAGGTCTGGGGTCCGTCCTACGCGACCGAAACCCATTATCTGCGGGTCTATCTCGCGCAATTGCGGCGCAAGCTGGAGGACGATCCCGCACGTCCGCGGCACCTGCTGACCGAGGCGGGCATGGGGTACCGCTTCCAGGTCTGACCGCGTCCGGCAGCGACGGCCGGGAGTGTGGCCGGGGTCGCAGCCAGGAATGGTGTCCGCCCGAGCGATGTTGGCAGGCGTGAGCCGTTCCCGACGAAGATGGCAGGATCGAACCCATGGCTGAACCAACCGTTGCCCCTGCGACCGCCACTACGGCATCGACCACCGCGGAGCCGACCACCCTCTGGGTCGAGCGCACCGGCACCCGTGCCTACACCGGCCGCAGCTCCCGCGGCGCCGAGGTGCTGATCGGATCGCAGGGCGTGCCCGGTGTGTTCACCCCCGGCGAGCTGCTGAAGATCGCGCTGGCCGCCTGCTCCGGGCTGAGCGCGGACTTCCCGCTCTCGCGCAAACTGGGCGACAACTTCGACGCGACCATCCGCGTCTCCGGCGACGCCGACCGGGAGAACGAGGTCTACCCGCAGCTCGACGAGGTGTTCGAGCTCGACCTGAGCGAACTGGACGAGCAGGCGCGCGAGCGGCTGCTGGTCACCGTGCAGCGCGCCATCGACAAGGTGTGCACCGTCGGCCGCACGCTGAAGGCGGGCAGCAAGGTCACCCTCTCCTTCGACGTCGACTCCTGAGGACGAAGTCCGCTCGCTGTGGTGGCAGCGCGGACAAGCTCTGACGACATCCCGGACGCCCGGCCGCGATGATGCGCCGCCGGGCGTTCGCCACGTCCTGCCCCCTGCGCCGCGCGCGGCGGCGGGTACGGCATTCTGATCGGATGACTGAAACTCCGCACGGCGCGGCCGCATCCACCGACCGGGTCCGGCTCGGCGCCTGGGTGCACGGCACGGTGCAGGGCGTCGGTTTCCGCTGGTGGACGCGGGCGCGGGCGCTGGAGCTCGGTCTGGTCGGATCCGCGCGCAACACCAGCGACGGCCGAGTGCACGTGATCGCGGAGGGCAGCCGCGCGGCGTGCGAGCGGTTGCTGGAACTGCTGCGATCGGGCGATACTCCTGGTCGGGTGACCTTGGTTGTGGAAAGCTGGGAGCCCCCGCGGGGAGATTCGACCGGATTCGAGGAGCGCTAGTGGTGGGTCCGAAGGGCATGGGGAGGGATCGGTGAGCACGCGGAATTCGGGCGACGGGGACCAACAGCGTCCCGACGAGCCCGCCAAGGAACCGGAGTGGACCACCCCCCAGCTGAACGTGCCCGAGCCGCCGGACCTACCGAGCCCGCAGGAACCACCGCCGCCCCTCGGTCCGCGGCCGGGCAGCATCCAGCGACAGGAGCCTGGCGTCACCCAGCCGCGCCCGCCGACCGTGGCCGAGGCGCGAGCCAGGGACAAGGCTCGCAAGCGCGCCGCCGACGCGCAGCGCGCGGCGCAGGCGGCGGCCGACGCCAAGAAACGCACCCGCAACCGGGTGCTGATCGGCGGCATCGCCATCGTGGGCGTCGCGGGACTCGTCGGCGGCGGATATCTGGCGTACCGGGCGCTCACCGCGCCGGACGAGGTCACCGCCTACTGCGTGCAGACCGAGAACGGCCAGGAGCTCGTCGTCGAGGACAAGTACTGCGGGCCGGGCCAGGCGGGTTTCGTCGACGACAGCGGCGGCTCGCACAGCCACGCGGGCCCGATCATCATCTACGGCGGCGGTCCGCAGTACCGCTACTACTACGGCGGCAGCAACACCGTCGGCAAGCCGCCCGTCGGCGGCTCCACCCTGAAACCCAAGGGCGCCCAGATCACCACCAAGTCCGGCACCACCATCCAGCGCGGCGGGCTCGGTAGCAAGAGCACCGGCGGCGGTGGTTCCTGATGCGTCGCGTCCGCGGCACACCGCGCCAGGATTGGCAGCGAATCATCGAGGGGCAGGGCCTGGTCTACGGCGCACCGGGCCGTGACGCGAGCGGTCTGCCGCGCCCGTACTGGGACGAGTCGGTGCACTACGAGTTCGACATGCCGGAGATCCTCGCGCTCGAGGCCGATGTCGAACTGCTGCACTCGATGTGCCTGAACGCCGTCGAACACGTCGTGCTCACCGAGCGGTTCCGGGATTTCGGTCTGCCGGAATGGAGTTGGGCGCCGATCGCCGAATCCTGGCGGCGCGGCGACCCGCACGTGTACGGCCGCTTCGACCTGCGCTACGACGCGCGCCGCCCGGCGAAACTGCTGGAGTACAACGCCGATACGCCGACCTCGCTGCTGGAGGCGGCGATCGTGCAGTGGCACTGGCTGACAGCGCTGTACCCCGACGACGACCAGTGGAACTCCTTGCACGAGAAGCTGGTCGAGCGCTGGGGCGTGCTGCGCGACACGTTGCCCTCGCCGCAGCTGCATTTCACCTGGTCCTCGGCCGACGCCACCGGCGAGGACAACGTCACGACGGCCTACATGCAGGAGACCGCCGCGGAGGCGGGCTTCGACACCATCGCGCTGCCCATCGAGGAAATCGGATTCGACACGGAGCTGGAGCGTTTCGTCGATCTGGCCGAGGCGCCGATCGAGTCGATCTTCAAGCTCTACCCGTGGGAGTGGGTGCTCGACGACGATTTCGGCAAGCGCGTGGTGCAGAGCCTGCCGCAGACCATGTGGATCGAGCCGCTGTGGAAGACGCTGCTCAGCAACAAGGCGATCCTCGCGATTCTGTGGGAGATGTATCCCGGGCACCCGAACCTGCTGCCCGCTTATCTCGATCAGCCCAACGAGCTCACCGAGTACATCCGCAAACCCAAGCTCGGCCGCGAGGGCGCCAACATGACCATCGTGGGCGCGGGCTTGGAGACCGCCACCGGCGGCGTCTACGGCGCAGAGGGTTTCGTGTACCAATTGCTCGACCCGCTCCCGGAATTCGACGAGATGCGGCCCGTGCTCGGCGCCTGGATCGTCGGCGACACCGCCGCGGGACTCGGCATCAGGGAGACCGCGGGACTGATCACCGACGACGGCGCGGCGTTCGTTCCGCACCGCATACCCACCGAATAGACCGGTGCGCGAGCACCACCGACCACCACACCAGCACCGAACCTTTCCGGAAGGACCACGATGACCGCAGTCGCCCTCGAATCGGGGTACTGGAGCGCGCTCGGCGAAGGCGTAGGGGCGATCGTCCTCTACGCCCTGGTCGGCCTCGTGCTCATGCTCGTCGGCTTCTACGCCATCGACCTGACCACACCGGGCGCCCTGCGCGGGCTGGTGGCCGAGGGCAAGCCCAACGCGATCATCGTCACGGCGGCGGGCATGCTCAGCATGGCGTTCATCGTCGTGCTCGCCATCTACTCGTCCGGCGGCAAGCTGGCCGAAGGGCTGATCGCCTCGCTGGTGTTCGGTCTGGTCGGCATTGTCGCCCAGGTCGTTTCGGTGCGGGTGGTCGAACGCGTCCTCGGCATCGATATCGGCGCCGCGCTGCACTCGGAGACCTTCACCACCGAGGTGCTCGTGGTCGCGGCCGCCCACTTCGCGCTCGGCCTGGTCGTGGCCGTCGCCATTCTCTGACCGGCGGGCGGCGCGGTTCGTTCCCGGAGCCCGCGCCGCGCTCAGTGGCCGCGGGCGATCCAGTCCGCCAGCGCGGGCTTCTCGGCGCCGATGGTGGTGCCCTCGCCGTGCCCGGTGTGCACCGTCGTCTCCTCGGGCAGCGTGAGCAGCCGGTCCCGAATGGAATCGATGATGGTGTCGAAGTCGGAATAGGAGCGGCCGGTCGCGCCGGGGCCGCCTGCGAAGAGCGTGTCGCCGGTGCACAGCGCGTGCAGGTCCGGCAGGTACAGGCAGACCGAGCCGGGCGAGTGTCCCGGCGTGTGCAGGATCTCGATCTCGGTGCCCGCCACCGAGATACGGGTGGTGTCGGCGAGCGAGCGATAGCCCGCGTCCGGATGGGTCATCCGCCACAGCGGATCGTCCGCGGGATGCAGCAGGACGGGCGCGTCGAATCGATCGCCGAGTTCCGGCGCGACGGTGACGTGGTCGTTGTGGCCGTGCGTGCACAGCACCGCGACGACGTGCCGCCCGCCGACCGCGTCCGCGATGGCGTCGGCGTCGTGCGCCGCGTCCACCACCAGCACCTCGCGGTCGTCGCCGACGAGCCAGACGTTGTTGTCGACCGCCCATGTCCCGCCGTCGAGGGAGAAGGTCCCCGAGGTGACCACCCGGTCGATGCGCGCGCTCACCAGACCACCACCGAGCGCAGCACCTCGCCCGCGTGCATGGCGGTGAAGGCCCGCTCCACCTCGTCGAGCGCGATCCGCTCGGTGACGAAGCGGTCCAGCGGCAGCCTGCCCTGCCGGTGCAGGTCGACGAGCATCGGGAAGTCGCGCTCCGGCAGGCAGTCGCCGTACCAGGAGGATTTCAGCGCGCCGCCGCGGGAGAACAGGTCGATCAGCGGCATCTCGATCGTCATGTCGGGCGTGGGGACGCCGACCAGCACCACGGTGCCCGCCAGATCGCGGCCGTAGAAGGCCTGCTTCCAGGTCTCCGGACGGCCGACCGCGTCGATCACCACGTCGGCGCCGAAGCCGTCGGTGAGCTCCTGGATGCGAGCGACCACGTCCTCCGCGCTCGCGTCGACGGTGTGAGTGGCCCCGAACTCGGTGGCCCAGGCCAGTTTCCGTGGGTCGCGATCGATCGCGATGATGGTGCGAGCCCCGGCCAGCCGGGCGCCTGCGATGGCGGCGTCGCCGACCCCGCCGCAGCCGATCACCGCGACGGTGTCGCCGCGTGAGACGTTGCCGGTGTTCAACGCGGCGCCGATGCCCGCCATCACGCCGCAGCCGAGCAGGCCCGCGACGGCCGGATCCGCCTCGGGATCGACCTTGGTGCACTGTCTTTCGTGCACCAGCGTTTTGTCGGCGAAGGCGCCGATGCCGAGCGCCGGGCTGAGCTCGGTGCCGTCGGTGAGGGTCATCTTCTTGCTCGCGTTGTCGCTCGCGAAGCAGTACCAGGGGCGCCCGCGCTTGCAGGCGCGGCATTCGCCGCAGATGGCGCGCCAGTTCAGCACCACGAAATCGCCCGGAGCCACGTGCGTGACCGCGGCGCCGACCGTCTCCACCACGCCCGCGGCCTCGTGGCCGAGCAGGAACGGGAACTCGTCGTTGATGCCGCCCTCGCGATAGTGCAGATCGGTGTGGCAGACGCCGCAGGCCTGCACCCGCACGACGACATCGTGCGGACCGGGATCGGGGATGACGATGTCGACCAGTTCGACCGGAGCGCCGATGGCTCGGGCGATGACGCCGCGCACGGTTTCGGACACGAAATCCTCCTCGAAGCTCGCATGCCGCCGTCGGCACCCGAACCATCTTGCCGTGCCGCGCGGCGCGCGGGGGCGCTGTCGGGCGAAGTCGGGCCGGAGCCCGCGCGTACCCAACAGGTAGGCGACGCGCCGTGCGGGGTTGACATTCCACATTGGAGGGTGCACGATTAGCGAATATTCCACTGTGGAGGGTGGAATCGTCGATAGGAACTGGCATGGACATCTCGACCGGTACCCGCGCCTCCGACGCCGAACGCGACCAGATCGTGCGGCTGCTCGGCAGGCACATGGCCGACGGCCGCATCGACTTGGCCGAATACGACCAGCGGGTCGCGCGCGTCTACGGCACCGCCACCCGCGACGACCTGCAATTGGTGCTCTCCGACCTGCCGAAGCTGTCGAAAGAGGCCGCCGCGCAACCGAAGCCACGCCCGCGCATCCCCATGTGGCAGCGCATCGAGGGCAGCAGCTGGCTCGGCGTCAGCATCCTGGTGCTCGTCATCTGGGCCGCCATCTCGATCGGCGTCGGCGAATTCACCTACCCGTGGCCGGTCTGGGTCATCGGCCCGTGGGGCGCGGTCCTGGCCTTCCGCATGCTCACCGGCTGGGAATCGGGACGCGGCGGCAAGCGGGCGGGGTAGTCGGCTTCCGTCCGAACCGATCGCGGGCAAGTGCGCGGAGAGAGCTGAACTGCCCGGGTGAAGCGCTGCTTACCGGTAGCGGTGCGCGCGGCGCTCGGACGTCGGCGGTGGATAGCTGCGCTCGGGTGGTTCCGAGGTGTGTCGGTCTTCGGAGGTCGCCTCGTAAGCGGCCGCCGCGGCGGGTCTACGCCGCGGGGGGACGCTTCGGTCGGAGGCCGCCTCGTAGGCGACTGCCGCCGCGGGCATGCGCTTCGGCGGTGCGGCGGACGGGGTCGAAGCGGCCGCCGTATGACGGCTCTGCGGCGCCGCGCCGCGATCGCGCGACGGTAGGTCCGCGGCGGATGGACGACCGTTCCGTTCCGGTGCGATCGGGTCGACGGGTACGGAGGGCGGCGCGTCCAGCGGGCGCGACCGGCGAGCGGCGCGTTCGGGTGCCCGCCTTTCGGCTGCCGGTTCCTCGGCTGGGCGCGGAGGTTCGTGGGCGGAGCGCGTGCGCCGGGTTGCCGACCGCTCCGGAGCGTCTGTGGTGCGGCTGCGCCGGGGCAGCGCGGGGCGGTGGTCCGCAGGTTCGGCTTCCGGTGTGGCGCGGCGGGATTCAGTGTCCTTCGCGGACTGCCGTGATTCGGTGACCTGGGTGGACCGCCGTGATTCGGTGACCTGGGCGGACCGCCGAGATTCGGTGACCGGGACGGACCGCCGGGATTCGGTGACTTGCGCTGACTGACGGGATTCGGTGACCGCGGCGGACCGCCGAGATTCGGTGACCTGCGCTGACCGTCGGGAGGCGGGGGCCGATGCCGCGCGACGGGACGCGACGGCGCTCCCGTCGGCCCGCGGGGCGACCGTCTCGCGGGCCGTTGCGGGTCGTGCCCGCTCCGGCGCCGCCTCGTCCGTCGCACGGGTAACTCCGGCGCGGGGGAGCGCCGCGGAACGGTCGGCCTCGGGCACGCGCCGCATGCCGACACGGAAGATCGGCAGTTTGGTGGTGACGCGGCTCGGGTGATCCCCCTTCTCGCGATAGGCGGCGGCGATGCCGTGCGCGCGCAGCCAGGCGCCGGGGTCGTCCCTGATCTCCGGCCCCGCCTCGAGAACGACGTCTTCGAGGAGTTCGATCAGATCGCTCTCGCTGTCGCCGCCCAGCGCCGCGCGGATGGCGGAGAACGTTTCGGGCCGGAAGGTCCAGGACCATTCGTGGCCGGGGTGCCGCCCGTCGTGGTCGTGGCCGTGCAGCACGAGGTTGCCCGACTTGGCGATGCGAGCGCGCACCGTGCGCCCGTCGGACTCGATGCGGCACTCGTTCGGCGGCTCCGCCCGGCGGGCCTCGTCGGCGGCGGGTTCGAGATCCTCTTCGTCTTCCAGTTCTTCGGCGCGGACGATCTCGAACCAGGCCACGACCATGGCGGCGACGCCCAGCGCGGCGGCGATCGCCAGCTCGATCCAGACGTCGGCCGGGATGACCCGCCTGGTGCGTTCGCACGCGTGCAGGAACAGCAGACAGCCGACGACGAGCGCGCCGATCCGGGCAAGCCGGAGAGCCGTGCCGGTGTCGACCGAAGGTGCGCGCATCCGCTGATAGCTCCCGAACAAGACTTGCCGCTGCCGAATCAGACAGGATCGTAAGCGCAGGAGCCCTCCGGTGGGAGACCGTAAGCGCCAGGGACGACAGGCGGTCGCTAGCCCGGCGGATGCCGGTCGATTACCAGCTCTCGGCAGCTAGGCTCGGGTCCAGATCCGCCCAAGCGGCCTCGCGCCCCTTGTGATGCGGCGCGATGTGGCCGATCCGGGTGCGACCGGCCCGGAGGCGACCAGGTGCGATGGTGCCGGAACGCGCCTGTGGCAAACCTCGAGCACATCGAAATGCGAAACATCGCCTGCCGACTCGTTAACCTGGATCGCACCGGTCGCCTCGAAGCCCACCCGCGACGCGGTGCGCCGCCCGCCGACGAACCCAGCCGCGACCGGCGGATACCATGGCTGGTCGCCCCGCGGGGACGCGTCCGACCACCGCGCACGGAAAGGTCGTCGAATTTGCACCTGAAGAGTTTGACGTTGAAGGGCTTCAAGTCCTTCGCGTCCGCGACGACGCTGCGCTTCGAACCCGGTATCACCTGTGTGGTCGGCCCGAACGGTTCCGGCAAGTCCAACGTCGTCGACGCGCTCACCTGGGTGATGGGCGAGCAAGGTGCGAAGGCGCTGCGCGGCGGCAAGATGCAGGACGTCATCTTCGCGGGCACGACGGGACGGGCTCCGCTCGGCCGCGCCGAGGTCACCCTGACCATCGACAACTCCGACGGCGCGCTGCCCATCGACTACGCCGAGGTCTCGATCACCCGGCGCATGTTCCGTGACGGCGCGGGCGAATACGAGATCAACGGCAGTTCCTGCCGTCTGATGGACGTGCAGGAACTGCTCAGCGACTCCGGCATCGGCCGGGAGATGCACGTCATCGTCGGACAGGGCCAGCTCTCCGCGATCCTGGAATCGCGCCCCGAGGACCGCCGCGCCTTCGTCGAAGAGGCGGCGGGCGTGCTGAAACACCGCAAGCGCAAGGAGAAGGCGGTCCGCAAGCTGGACGCGATGCAGGCCAACCTGGCGCGCCTGACCGACCTCACCACCGAACTGCGCCGCCAGCTCAAACCGCTGGGCAGGCAGGCCGAGGTGGCCAGGCGCGCGGCGACCGTGCAGGCCGACCTGCGCGACGCACGCCTGCGGCTGGCGGCCGACGACCTGGTGACCCGCCGCGGCGAGCTGGAGAGCCAGCAGAGCAAAGAGGCCTACGCCCGCGAACAGCAGATCACCGTGCAGACCGAGCTGGACGCCGCGAACGCCGCGCTGGCGCAGCAGGAATTCCAGCTGTCCAAGCTCACTCCGAGCGCGGAGGCCGCGGCCCAGATCTGGTTCCAGCTCTCCGCGCTGGCCGAGCGGGTGAACGCGACCATCCGCATCGCGAGCGACCGGGCCCGCCATCTCGACACCGAGACGCCGGTCGGCACCGGCCGCGACCCCGATCAGCTCGAGGCCGAGGCCGATCGCGTCGAGGCCGAGGAGGCCGAGCTGCGCGAGGCGGTCGAGATCGCGGTGGAGACCTTGGAGGCGGCCAGGGATCAGCTGGCCGAACGGGAGCACGCCGCGAAGGCCGCCGAACAGGCGCACCTGGCCGCCGTCCGTGCGATCGCCGACCGGCGCGAGGGTCTGGCCAGGCTCTCCGGCCAGGTCGACACGCTGCGGACCAGGGCGCAGTCGGTGGACGCGGAGATCGCCCGGCTGTCGGTGGCGATCGCCGAGGCCAGGCACCGCGGCGAGGCCGCGCAGGCCGAATTCGACAGCGTGCAGGACGAACTCGGCGAACTCGACGCGGGGGAGGAAGGGCTCGACGCCCAGCACGAGCACGCCGTGCAGGCGCTGGAGCTGGCCGACCAGCGGGTCACCGAGCTGCGCGAACAGGATCGCGACGCGGGCAAGCGGGTGGCCTCGCTGTCCGCGCGTATCGAGGCGCTCGGCATGGGCCTGGCCCGCCGCGACGGCGCCGCCTGGCTGGTGGAGAACCGCGCGGACGGACTGCTCGGCCCGCTGTCGGGGCTGCTGCGGGTGCACACCGGGTTCGAGGCCGTCGTCGCGGCGGCGCTCGGCCCGCTCGCCGACGCGGTGGCCGCCGACACCGAGGATGCCGCGCACGCGGCGGTGCGCGCGCTCAAAGCGGCCGACGGCGGCCGCGCCGCATTCGTTTTCGGCGCCGCGGAATCCGCGCGCTCGACCGGCGATCCGCTGCCGGGTTCGGCCCGGTGGCTGGCCGACGTGGTGGAATGCCCGGAGTCGGTGCGGGCGGCCATCGGCGCGCTCACCGCGGGTATCGCGGTGGTCGACGACCTCACGGCCGCGACCGAACTCGTCGCGGCCCGCCCCGAGCTGCGGGTGGTCACCCGCGACGGCGATCTCACCGGCACCGGCTGGCTGCTCGGCGGATCCGACCGCGCCCCCAGCCAATTGGAGATCCAGGCCGATATCGACGCGGCCGAATCTCAGCTGGTCGCGGCGCAGCGGCGCGCGGAGCAGCTGGAGGCGGCGCTCTCCGGCGCGCTGGCCGAACAGGCCGACCGCAAGGAGGCGGTGGACCACGCGCTGCTCTCGCTGCACGAATCCGATCAGGCGCTGATGGCCATCTACGACCGGCTCGGCAGGCTCGGCCAGGCGGCCCGCGCGGCACAGGCCGACAGCGACCGGCTCGCCGCTCAGCGCACCGAGGCGGAATCCGGGCGCGAGGAGGCGCTCGCCGCGCTGGCCGAGCTCGAGGACCGGCTGCGGCACGCGGAACTCGAACAATCCGAGATCGACGCCGACGGCCTCGGCGCGGCGGGCACCGAGACCGCCGGCCGTGACCGCGAGGAGGCGGCCGCCGCCTTGGCCGAGGCCCGCTCCATGGAGGTGGAGGCCAGGCTCGCCGTGCGCACCGCCGAGGAACGCGCGGAATCGGTTCGCGGCAAAGCGGATTCGCTGCGCCGCGCGGCCCGCGCCGAACGCGAGGCGCGGGCCCGCGCCGAACGCGCGCAGGCCGCGCGACGGCAAGCCGCGGCGGTCGCCGCCGCCGTCGCCGAGTCGGGCGCGCGGGTGGCGGGCGAGCTGGAGCGGGTGGTGGCCGAGGCGAGCACCCGCCGCGACGACCTGGTGCGCCGCCGCACCGAATGCGCGGCGCAGGTAGACCAGGTCAAGGAGCGGGCGCGCGCGCTGAGCACCCAGCTGGCCCAGCTCACCGACGCGGTGCATCGGGACGAGGTGGCCAAGGCGCAGGCCGCACTGCGGATCGAGCAGCTCGAGGCGACCATCGGAGAACAGTTCGGCATCGCGCTGAACGACCTGATCGCGGAGTACGGTCCCGACGTGCCGCTGCCGCCCTCGCCGCTGGAATGGGCGGAGTACGAGCAGGCCAAGGAGCGCGGCGAACAGGTCAGCGCGCCGCAGCCGATGCCCTACGATCGGGCCGGTCAGGAACGCCGCGCCAAACGCGCCGAGAAGGACCTGACCACCCTCGGCAAGGTGAACCCGCTGGCGCTGGAGGAGTTCGCGGCGCTGGAAGA
The DNA here is from genome assembly GCF_965341865.1 of Nocardia sp. bgisy134. Lineage (GTDB taxonomy): Bacteria > Actinomycetota > Actinomycetes > Mycobacteriales > Mycobacteriaceae > Nocardia. Next base: position 263,447 of record NZ_CBDQZP010000010.1, on the reverse strand, counting down.
GCGGTACAACTTCCTGTCCACGCAGCTCGAGGACGTCAAGAGCGCGCGCAAGGACCTGCTCGACGTGGTCGCCGAGGTGGACGCGCGCATCCTGCAGGTCTTCACCGAGGCATACGCCGACGTCGAGCGCGAGTTCGTCGAGGTGTTCGCCAAGCTGTTCCCCGGCGGCGAGGGCAGGTTGCTGCTCACCGATCCGTCCGACATGCTCACCACCGGTATCGAGGTGGAGGCTCGCCCGCCGGGCAAGAAGGTCAAGCGCCTGTCGCTGCTGTCCGGCGGCGAGAAATCGCTGACCGCGGTCGCCCTGCTGGTCGCCATCTTCCGCGCCCGCCCCTCGCCCTTCTACGTCATGGACGAGGTGGAGGCCGCGCTGGACGACACCAACCTGCGCAGGCTGATCGGGCTGTTCGAGCAGCTGCGCGAGAAGAGCCAGCTGATCGTCATCACGCACCAGAAGCCGACCATGGAGATCGCCGACGCGCTGTACGGCGTGAGCATGCGCGGCGACGGCATCACCCAGGTCATCTCGCAGCGATTGCGCGGCGAGAACCTCGCGCCCGCAACGGCTTAGGCGTACCTCCGCATCCGCTGCGGCCGTGCGCGGCTCGAAGAGGGACCGGCGTCCGGCAGCATTGGTCCAGGTGTACCTAAGCGCGGACCCCGGTCTCGATCACCTCGTGGACCGGGCGGCGTGGGGTGGACGGCAGCGGAGCGACACTGGCCGGCATGAAGCCGAGCCGGATCATCGCCTGCGGATGGGCGCAGTCGTGCAGCACGTCGGCGCGGATGGCGGAGCGCAATTCGGCCACGCCGAGCGGTTCGGTCTGCAGGCAGCTGGCCATGCCGAGGCTGGTCGCGGTGAGCAGCAGGGCGCTGGCGGCCTCACCCGCCCGCAGTTCGGTGCGGCGATCGTCGTCGGCCGTGCCGATCACCAGCCATTCCGAGCCGTCGGTCTCGAAGGAGGTATCGGCGAGTTCCGGCTCGAGGAAGGCGCGCTGCGAGATGTGGTCATCGGGACGCGGTCGCGGGGTGTTGGCCGCGGGCACGCCGTCCGCGGTGCCGTGCCTGCCGCTCCACGCGGCGAGCTCGGCGAGATAGGCGCGATCGTGAGCGTGCCGACCGGCCGCCGTGCGCGTCACCTGGCCGAGGGGCGTGCGCAGCGGCGGCGGGACCACCCGCGCCACCGCGCCGAACGGCACTGCGCGCTGCGCGACCTGGCGCAAGCGGCCGTACGGGACCCTACGGTCGCAGTAGTGCCTGCGATCGGATTGACGGTGCGCGATGGCGGCCCCGAGATCGATGTCGTCGCGGGTCGGGCTGTCCGTGTCCACCGAGATGCGGGCCAGATGATCGTGGTCGGCCGGATCGGGCAGGTAGTCGACCTCTGCGCTCCAGCCGTGCACCGCGAGCGCGACGCGCAGGTGGTGCAGCGCGGCGCCACAGCTGAGCAGCAGCGCGCGGCCGGTCGGGTCGGTCGACGGCAACCTACGGCGCGGGTCGGCGTACAGGTCGACGGATCGTTCGGATATTCGCCACCGCCACGGCTGGGTGTTGTGCACCGACGGTGCGCGGACCGCCATCGCCACGGCGTTTTCGAAGACCTCCGCGGTGGGTTGCCGCTGCTCCATGAATTCGGGTGATCCTTCCGGGGGGCCGGCGGCGATCGTGGCGCCGCGATATTTCCGGTTCGAAGCAATCTTCCCTGTTGACGACAGCCCGCACAGCCGAACAATTTCTCCGGGAGATATGTCACAAAGCTATGGACGTCAGCGGGCCCGTGCGGGCGCGAGCAGCCTGACCACCCCGGATTCCAGGTCGACCAGCGGATCGTCGCCCGCCTGCCGGTCGTCGAGCTTGGCGACCGCTACCCATTCTTTGCGTTCGTGGATGTGCTTGCGCGAGGGCCCGAAGATCTCGTCGATCTCGGCGCCGACCGGATCCCGTCGCTTGCGTGCGGTCCACCGCTCGAAGAGATTCACCGCATCCAGCGTATGGTCACCGGGCTCGATCCGCCGCAGCGAATCGGTGCGGCTGCCAGATGTGCCCGGCGGTGGCCGGGACGGCGCTGCCGAACTGGACGTCCGCGAAATGGCAGCCGTAGCCGAGGGTGCCGGGCGCGGCGAGTTCCTCGACGAGACCGTGCCGCACGTCCGCCGACCGCACCGGGTCGCGGTCGGCCACGGCCGAGAGCTCCGGGTAAGCGATCTGCAGCGACGAGTGCAGCGCGTCGCCGAACGCGACGAGCCGGTGCTCGCCCGTGCCGATGACGAACCCGGTGTGGCCGGTGGTGTGCCCTGGCAGCGCCAGCACCCGCACGCCGGGAAAGACCTCGTCGCCCTCGGCGACGGTGCGGATCTGGTGGGCGAACACGTCGAGCATCTCGGCGGTGGTGCCGTTGGCAGCGGCGAGGTCGCGGTGATGCCACTCGACTTCGGAGATCAGGACCCGCGCGTGCGCGAACGGTGTCCGGCGCGCACCGGGCGCCGCCTGCCAGAGCCAGCCGAAATGGTCGGCGTGCAGGTGGGTGACGGCGACGGTCTCGATCTCCGCTGGTTCGCGGCCGACCCGGGCGAGGTTGTCGAGCAGCGCGCCGCCGCGCAAGATCCCGACCCCGGTACGGAACGTCAGCGGGCCGAATCCGGCATCGATCAGCATGGCCCGCTCGCCGTATTCGATCAGCAGTCCGCCGACGCCGGCGACGAAGGAGTCGGCGTCGAGGTATTCGCTGTGCCTGCTCCAGAACCCGTCGGGCGCGGTGGGCAGCCAGGCTCGCGCGTTCATGGTGGTCAGGCCGTCGGGTAGGTAGGTGACTTGTAGAGCGCCGACCTGCACGGTGCGGAGTGAGGCGGGTTGGATCAAACGCTCGGCGACAGAGAAGGTCATCACGACTCGGCTTTCACGGGCGTCGGTGTGGGAGGTGCTCGTGACTCTATCGACGTTTCCGCGTCGCGTCGCGGTGAACGAACATCGAATAGGACTGTCGGAGAACGCTTCTCACATCGTCGCGGGCGGACCGCCGAAGTGCTGCGCCTTCGCGGGCGGGAAGGTGCGAATTTTCCCGTGGCGCCGCCTAGCCGATGATCGGCGAGGCGGCGCCGAGTTCGCCCGTGTGCCGAGTTCGCCCGTGTGCCGAGTTCGCCCGTGTGCCGAGTTCGCCCGTGTGCCGAGTTCGCCCGTGTGCCGAGTTCGCCCGTGTGCCGAGTTCGCCCGTGTGCCGAGTTCGCCCGTGTGGCGTGATGGTCCGAGTATCCCGGTCGTACCGGACGCCGAAGCCCGGCGGATCAGCGTGCGGCGCTGGCCTTCTGGGCGTCGAGCAGCGCCCCGATCCGGTCGGCCCCGCCGGATGCGAGCCAGGTGTCGAGGGTCCACAGCCCCGGGTGGAGTTCGCGCAGCGCGGGAAGGTCGGCGTGCCAACCGCCGGTCTCGCGCGTCACCCGCCAGACGTTGACGATCTCGGGGCCGATCGCCTCCGCCTCGGCCTCGCTCACCTCTTCGTACCGCACCGGATGTCCGGTGGCGCGAGCGATCGCCGCCGCGGCGGCGACGGGAGTGACCGCGTCGCCTGCCAATTCGAGGATCTGGCCGTGGAATCGGTCCGGATCTGCGAAGGCCAGCGCGGCGAAGACCGCGATATCGTCGACCGCGATCATCTGCAGCGGCCGGTCGGCGGGGAACAGATGGCGGTGCACGCCGTGCGCGATGCCGTCCACCGGAGAACCCTGGAGCAGGTAGTTCTCCATGAAACGGACCGGCCGCAGGACGGTGTAGCGCAGGCCGCTGGCGACCAAAGCCTCCTCGATGCGCTGTTTGCCGTGCGCGCCCCACGCGATGTCGTCGCCCAGCGAGCCGACGCCGGTGAAGACGACGTGGTCGACACCCGCGGTGCGCGCGGCCTCGATCAGCGCGATGCCACGCCGGGCCTCCAGGTCGCCGTCCCAGCCCGCGACGCGGTAAGTCGCTGGGGGAACGGCGAATACGCCGCGGGCTCCGGTCGCCGCGGCGAGCAGGGTGTCGGGCGCGTCGAAGTCGCCGATCGCCAGTTCGGCGCCTGCCGCTGCCAGCGCTCGCGCGGCGGGCGCGTCGGGGTCGCGCACCAGGACGCGCACCGGGATGCCGTCGGCCCGGAGCCTGCGGGCGGTCACGCCGCCCTGCTTTCCGGTGCCGCCGGTGACGAGGATCGGGTCGTGCTGAGAGGACATGTTCGCCTTCTTCTGGTGAATCGTCTCGATAGAATCGGGTCGGTCGACCCGTTTTCGGACGTTACGGGTGGCCCCACCCGGTTGGCCAGGCCATATATGGAAGGTGCGTAACGAAATGACGGTCCCCGTGGCACCCTCGACCCTCGCGGCGCGGGCCGACGCACAGCGCAATCGCGCGCTCGTGCTCGCCGCCGCGCAGCGGGCTTTCGCCGAGCGCGGACTCGCGGTGTCCCTCGCCGAGGTCGCGCGCCGAGCCGGTGTCGGCGCGGGCACGGTCTATCGGCACTTCCCGACGAAATCCGATCTGCTGGAAGCGGTTATGCAGCAGCGGGTGGACCGGCTGGCCCGGCTCGCCGCCGCGCAGGTGGGTGCGCGGGATCCGGGCGCGGCGTTCTTCGAGTTCTGCGTGGATGTGGTGTTGTCCACGCCGCGTAACCAGGCGCTGTGCGAGGTGGTGCAGTCCGACGACGGGTGGCCGCGCACGCTGATGCGCGGTGCGGGACTGCGATTCCACCGCGCGCTCGAGGCGCTGCTGCTCGCGGCGCAGCGGCAGGGCGCGGTCCGCGCCGACATCGTGCTGGCCGACGTGCTCGACGTCTTCACCGGATGCGTTGCCATCCAACGGAACAGGCCCGCGGGGAGTGAACTCGCGCGCGCCGCGGTGATCCTGCTCGACGCGCTGCGCGCCACCCCCGGCGGCACGAGCGTAACGAAACTCCGCGCTGTCCCGGATTCGCGTGACGAAACAGAGGCTCATAACGAAACTGCCGGGGGTTCGCGCTGCCCGGTCTGCGGCTCGGCACTGGCCGCACCCGGGACCGGTCGTCCCCGTCGCTACTGCTCGGCGGCTTGCCGTCAGAAGGCGCACCGTTCCCGTGCCGCCGCCCGCGCCATGGGCTGAACTGGCCGCGACATCGCACCGCGCGAATCGTGCGATGCCGAAGTCCGCGACGACCGATGGCGGTCGAAGCACAGGATGTCGGTGGCGTCACCCGGCATCGTGATCGACGCGGTGGCGCGATACCGGCGCGGATTGCCGAGCGCCCACCAGGCGGGGCTCGGCGCGGAAACAGCCCGGCCGCGAGAGACATTCGGGCCGACGGTGGCTGCGGTTGCCGTTCACCGCCGATCGATCAGGAACGGGTAGCCGCGATCGGACGCGTGGTGCGAGGAAGGACCGGGATAGCCCCGGGCAGGCCTACAGCAGATCGCTCACATCGTCGGGGACGTCGACGGCGTACTTGCGCAGGATGTCCATCGAGATCACTTCCAGGGCGTTCTCGTGGGTGGCCGCGAGCACCACGGGTGCGGCGACGCCGTCCTCGTGGGCGTGCAGCCAGCGCACCGCCACCACGCACCACCGGTCACCCGGCTGCAGGCCGGGGAAGTTGTTCTCCGGGCGCGGCGTACTGAGGTCGTTGCCGATGGACGCCTGATGTTCGAGGAACTCGGCCGTGACGACGGTGCACACGGTATGGCTGCCCAGATCCTCCGGCCCGGTGCTGCAGCAGCCGTCCCGGTAGAAACCGGTCAGAGGATCGGTGCCGCACTCTTCCAGCGGCCCCCCAAGCACGTTTCGATCGGTCACGTCGCCGATCCTATTGTCAGTTCGCGAGAAGTTCCGCAGGACAAGAAATCTCGGGGGCTGTGTCTCGGTCTCGCGCGTGGCGTGATAAGGCGCGGTTGCGCCGCTGCTCCGGCCGGGTGCGGGTGTCCGGAGGACCGGGTGCGACCGCGCCGGTCGCGTGCCGCCGCCTTCGCTCCCGCCGTGTGCGGACCGTGGCGGGACCATCTCGGGCCGCGCGTGTAATGGGATGGTCGCGCCGGTGATCGGACTCACATGGCGCGTCGGCGCGAGCCCGGCGTGGGCGCGGTCGGCGGACCGCGCCTATCAGCGGCGATGCGACGTTCTGCAAGGATGGTCGGCGTGAGTTCCGAAGTCTGGATTCTGATAGCCGCGATCGCCGCCCTGCTACTGGTGGCGTTCGTCGGCGGATTCGTGCTGCACAGGCGCCGCCGCGTCTCGATCACGGCGTCGGCGCCGGAGAAGGAGCTGACCGATCGGTCGGGCGGCTACACGGCGGCGGGCGGGTTCAACTTCAGTCAGGGCGGCGCGGCGACCGCGACACGCCCGGAACCGAGCCCGCAACCGAACCTGGAACGGACCGACACCGAGGGGCAACCGCACGTCGGTGACGACGCGGCCGTCCCGCGCGACGCCCCGCGGCGCGGCATCACCAATGTGGCGCTGCCGGACGCCGACGTCCTCGCGGAACCCGAGGGACCGACGGCCGAGCCGGTCGAATCGGCGCAGGACGGCACGTCCGCCGCGACGCAGGCCGCTCCGGAATCGCAGGCTCCCGCCGATCCGGAGACCCTCGCCGATACGCAAGCGACCGACCAGGCCCCGGCCGACCAGCTCCCCGTCGACGAGCCGGCGACTTCGGTCGAGCCGCCCGCACCGTCCGACACGGCGGTCGCCGAGCCCGAGACGACCGTCGGACCGGCCCCGGTCGTGCCCGACACCGCGGCCGCCGCCGAGACCGCTCCCGCACTCGAGGAGATCGAGCCCACCGCGGGCCGCCTGGTCCGTCTGCGCGGCCGACTATCCCGTTCGCAGAACGCGGTCGGCAAGAGCTTGCTCGGACTGCTCGGCGGCGGCGACCTGGACGAGGACTCCTGGGAAGAGATCGAGGACACCCTCGTCCTCGCCGATCTCGGCACCGCGAGCACCAGCGCCGTGGTCGGCCGCCTGCGCGAGGAGATGGCCGCGCGCAGCGTGCGCACCACCGACCAGGCCCGCGCCGTGCTGCGCGACGTGCTGGTCGAGGCGCTGCGTCCCGAGCTGGACCGTTCCATCCGCGCGCTGCCGCACGCCGACCATCCGTCGATTTTGCTGGTCGTCGGCGTCAACGGCACCGGGAAGACCACCACCACCGGCAAGCTGGCCAGGGTCCTGGTCGCCGACGGCCGCCGGGTGCTGCTCGGCGCGGCCGACACCTTCCGTGCCGCGGCCGCCGACCAGTTGCAGACCTGGGGCGAGCGGGTCGGCGCGGAGACGGTGCGCGGCAAGGAGGGCGCCGACCCGGCCGCGGTCGCGTTCGACGCGGTCAGCGCGGGCATCGAGCGCGGTGTCGACGTGGTGCTCGTCGACACCGCGGGCCGCCTGCACACCAAGACCGGCCTGATGGACGAGCTCGGCAAGGTCAAGCGCGTCGTGGAGAAGAAGGCCGAGGTCGACGAGGTCCTGCTGGTGCTGGACGCCACCGTCGGGCAGAACGGCCTGATGCAGGCGCGGGTGTTCGCCGAGGTCGTCGACATCAGCGGCGTGGTGCTGACCAAGCTGGACGGGACCGCCAAGGGCGGCATCGTCTTCCAGGTGCAGCACGAGCTCGGCGTGCCGGTGAAACTGGTCGGTCTCGGCGAAGGCGCGGACGATCTGGCGCCGTTCGAGCCCGGCGCCTTCGTGGACGCGCTCCTCGGCTGAGCCCGGTTTCGGCATCACGTCGGACGGCCGAGCGGACACCGCTCGGCCGTCCGACATTTGCGCATCGATAGCGGACGATCGAGGTCCGAGTCCGCTTTCAGGCCGCTTTCACGCCCTTTCTCTCGAGCATTCCGCCACCGATCTCGAGAGTTCCGCCGCGCAGGTCGGTGAACGGAAAGTTTGCGGTGTCCTACTCGCAGGTAACCGGTCGCCGCGGTGCGCCGACACAAACCTCACACCAGGCGGGAAACGTGTGGTGTACACCACGAAACGTGGTAGCAACACAACGGCGCTATCCGTTCACGCAGGCGCAACACGACAGCTCAACGGATGAAACACCGAATGGCGACCCTTCTGTGCAGGTCCATTTGCCGAAGGCGGCTGGGCCCGAGATGAGGAGGACATTAAGGTGGCATTTCCCGTAATCGGCGCGCCGGACGCCGGTGACACCGCATGGATGCTGGCGAGTTCAGCACTCGTGCTTCTGATGACACCCGGACTCGCGTTCTTCTACGGCGGCATGGTCCGCAGCAAGAACGTGCTGAACATGATCATGATGAGCATCAGCGCCATGGGACTGGTAACGATCCTGTGGTCGCTGTACGGCTTCTCCATGACCTTCGGTGAGGACAAAGCGAACCTCATCGGTGACCCGGGACAGTATTTCGGCCTGAAGAGCGTTTTCGGCGGTAGCTACCTTGCCTCCACCGACCCGGCGGCCCCGGCCGCGGTTCCCCTGAACGGAACCATTCCGCTGTCGGTGTTCGTCGCGTTCCAGCTCATGTTCGCGATCATCACCGTTGCACTCATCTCGGGCGCGGTCGCCGACCGCTTGAAGTTCGGCTCCTGGCTGGCGTTCGCCGGTATCTGGGTCACCGTCGTGTACTTCCCGGTCGCGCACTGGGTCTTTGCCTTCGATGGCTACACCGGTGAAGAGGGCGGCTGGATCGCCAACAACCTGAAGGCCATCGACTTCGCCGGTGGTACCGCGGTCCACATCAACGCCGGCGCCGCCGGTCTGGTGCTCGCGATCGTGCTCGGCAAGCGCAAGGGCTGGCCGGGCACGCCGTTCCGCCCGCACAACCTGCCGTTCGTCATGCTCGGCGCCGGTCTGCTGTGGTTCGGCTGGTACGGCTTCAACGCCGGTTCGGCGGTCGGCTCCAACGGCATCGCGGGCGCGACCTTCCTGACCACCACCATCGCCACCGCCGCCGCCATGCTGGCCTGGCTCCTGGTGGAGAAGATCCGCGACGGCCACCCCACCTCGCTGGGTGCGGCCTCGGGCATCGTCGCCGGTCTGGTGGCCATCACCCCGGCCTGTTCCTCGGTGAACGTCGTCGGCGCGCTGGCCATCGGCGTGGTCGCGGGTGCGCTGTGCGCCCTCGCGGTCGGCCTGAAGTTCAAGTTCGGCTTCGACGACTCGCTCGACGTGGTCGGCGTGCACCTGGTCGGCGGTCTCGTCGGCACCCTGATGGTGGGCCTGGTCGCCGCGCCCGAAGCTCCGGCGGCGGTCGAAGGCTTGTTCTACGGTGGTGGGATCGAGCAGTTGAAGCTGCAGGCTGTCGGTGCGTTCACCGTGCTTGCGTACTCCCTGGTCGCGACGGCGGTGATCGCTTACATCGTGAAGTTCACGATCGGTCTGCGCGCGACGGACGAGGGCGAGTCGGTGGGCCTGGACGAGTCCGAGCACGCGGAAACCGCATACGATTTCGCTGCTGTGGGTGGCACGGCACGCTCGCTCGTCAAGGAGGCATGACGACATGAAACTGATCACCGCAATCGTCAAACCGTTCACGCTCGAGGACGTCAAGTCCGGGCTCGAGCAGGCTGGCGTGCTCGGCATGACCGTCAGCGAGGTGCAGGGTTACGGGCGGCAGAAGGGCCACACCGAGGTCTACCGCGGCGCCGAGTACTCGGTGGACTTCGTGCCGAAGGTGCGCGTCGAGGTCGTCGTGGACGACGCGTCGGTCGACAAGGTCGTCGAGGTGATCGTCGAGGCCTCGCGCACCGGCAAGATCGGTGACGGCAAGGTCTGGGTCACTCCGGTGGAGTCGATCATCCGCGTGCGGACCGGCGAACGCGGTACCGACGCGCTGTAACCGCGGCGTGAGCATCGGGCCCGGAGGCGGTAGCGCAGCGTGACCACGAAGGGCCCGTGAGCGGCGCGCATGCGATACGGGACAACGAGCGGCGGCCCCGCTCCCACCGGAGACCGGTAGGGGCGGGGCCGCACGCATTGAATTGGGCGGTGGGTTGTGGGCAGCAGTAGCGGAAACGGCAAGCAGGACAACGGCGAACGGGTCTCCAACGGGGCGGCCGATCTGGTCGCCGCGCGAGATCAGCTGCTCGACGGCGGCATGCCGCGCAATCCGCGATTGGACGCCGAGTCCCTCCGGTCGGCGCTGGTCGACCTCTTCGAACTGTGGCTCACCAGCAAGGGCGCCGAGCTGGGTATCACCGCCGACAGCGGTCTCGCGGTGGTGGCGGTCGGCGGGCTCGGGCGCAGGGAGATGCTGCCCTACTCGGATCTGGATCTGGTGTTGTTGCACGACGACGTCGATCCGGCCAGGGTGGCCGAGGTCGCCGACCAGCTCTGGTATCCGCTCTGGGACGCCCACATCAAACTCGACCACAGCGTGCGGACCGTCCCCCAAGCGCTGCGGGTCGCCAACGACGATCTGATCGCGGCCCTCGGCATGCTCGAGGCCCGGCACATCGTCGGCGACGTGGAGTTGAGCAACCTGCTGATCGGCGGGGTGCGCCGCGAGTGGCGCACCGGAATCCGCAACCGCTTCGACGAGCTGATCGCCCAGGCACAGGCCCGCTGGCAGCGCAGCGGCGAGATCGCGCACCGCGCCGAGCCCGATCTGAAGAACGGCCGCGGCGGGCTGCGCGACATCCAACTGCTGGACGCGCTGGCCGTCGCCCAGCTGACCGACGCCATGCCGGGGCTGGGTCCTGATGTGCCCGGCGGCGGCGTGAAACAAGCGCAGCGTCGTTTGCTCGACGTTCGCACCGAGCTGCACCGTGTCGCGGGACGATCCCGCGATCAGCTGCGCGCGCAGGACGCCGACGAGATCGGCGCCGCCCTGCGCATCGGCGATCGGTTCGATCTCGCTCGCACGCTGAGCGATTCGGCGCGGACGGTCAGCTACTCCGTCGACGTCGGACTGCGCACGGCCGCCAACGCGCTGCCGCGCCGCGGCCTCGCTCGACTGCGCCGCATGCCCGTGCGACGACCACTCGATGAGGGGGTGGTCGAACACGCGGGCGAGGTGGTGCTGGCCAGAGACGCGCGGCCGCAACGCGATCCGGGGCTCATCCTGCGGGTTGCCGCCGCATCGGCGCAGACCGGGCTGCCGATGTCGGCCACTACGCTGAACCGCCTCTCCGAGGACGCGCCCGAGCTGCGCGAGCCGTGGCCGAAGGACGCGCTCAACGATCTGCTCGTGTTGCTCGGCGCCGGGCGCGGCACCATCGACGCGATCGAGGCGCTGGATCGCACCGGGCTGTGGGGCAGGCTGCTGCCGGAATGGGGCGCGGTGCGTGATCTGCCGCCGCGCGACGCCTTGCACACCTGGACCGTCGACCGTCATCTGATGGAGAGCGTCGCGTACGCGAGCGCGCTCAGCACGCGGGTGGCCCGCCCCGACCTGCTCCTGCTCGGCGCGCTGCTGCACGACATCGGCAAGGGCCGCGCCGGCGATCACAGCGTGGTCGGCGCCGAGCTGGCCACCCACATCGGCCGCAGGCTCGGGCTGTGGCCCTCCGACGTGCGCACGCTCAGCGCCGTGGTCCGCCACCACCTGCTGCTCCCGGAGACCGCGACCCGCCGCGACCTCGCGGACCCGGACACGGTGCAGCTCGTCGTCGACGCGCTCGACGGCGACGTGCAGCTGCTGGAACTGCTGCACACGCTGGCCGAGGCCGACTCGCTGGCCACCGGCCCCGGCGTCTGGGGCGACTGGAAGGCCTCGCTCATCGGCGATCTGGTGCGGCGCTGCCGCACGGTCATGGCGGGCTTCGAACTGCCGACCCCCGAGCCCATCGCGCCGGAGTTGCTGGCCAAGGCGGCGGCGGGCGGCGTTCACGTCGACCTGAAGCCAGGCGAGGGCAAGTACACCTATGTGGTGACGGTGATCGCGCCGGACACGCCCGGTTTGCTCTCCGACGCCGCGGGCGTGCTCGCGCTGCATTCGCTGCGGGTGCTCTCCGCCTCGCTCGGCGGCGAGGGCGCGTCGGCCGTCAACACCTTCGTGGTCTCGCCCAAGTTCGGCGACCCGCCGGACGCGGGTTTGCTGCGCCAGGAACTGATCAGGGCCATCGCCGGGGACCTCGATCTGCCCGCGCTGCTCGCCAAGCGCGAACGCGAGGCGAGCGGAGTGGGCCCGAGCCCGTACGCCCAGGCCCAGCCGCGGATGATCTGGTCGTCGACCTCGACGCCGGGCCAGGTGATCCTGGAGCTGCGCGCCGAGGATCGCGTGGGGCTGCTGAGCCGGTTGGCCGCGGCGTTCGCGGGCTGCGGAGCGAACGTGCGCTGGGCGAAGGTGGTCACCATGGGTTCGGCCGTGGTCGACTCGTTCTGCCTCGAGCTGGGTGGCGAAGACGCGCCGCAGCGCCGCGACGCCATCGAGAAGGCGGTGCTGGACGTGGTGCCGCGACCCGCGCCGAAGACGCCGGACCCGGCGCTTCCCGACAACGTTTCCTGAGCCGCGACGGGCCGTGCCTCGGCGCGGACGACGGCGTTGCACGCGATTTGCTGGATCTTCGCTCCGTGCGCCGTGACGCACCCTACTATCAGAGCGTCTGGCTATCGCGAGCACGAGGGGAGCAGGTCGGTGGCAATTGAGGTTGTTTCGGCTTCGATGATGACGAGCGACGAGACCACGCACATGGCGCGGTGTGTCGGCGGAGATCGATGGGTCGTTTCCTGGTTGCCCGGCCGGACCTTGACCGGACGGCAGGCCGTGACCGCGATGACCATCGCCTCCACGGTTTCCACCACGCCCGACGCGCCGGAGGGCGCGGACTGGGCGATGCTCGACGATCTGGCGCTCGAGCTCGGACTGACCGGCCGGGAGGCCGCGTACATGGTCCGGCTGGAGAACCACGACTACCGCAAGACTTCCAAACCACGCCGTCGCGCACTCGAATAAATACCGCGCTCCGCTCGAAGGACGCACCGCCTGCGCGAACACGCAGGCGATCCCATTACGCTGGGAGGAAGTTGACGTCACTCGAGATCAGGAGCGCGATCGGTGTTCGAATCCCTGTCCGACCGGCTTACCGGTGCCCTCAAGGATCTGCGTGGTAAGGGGCGTCTGTCACCGGCCGACATCGACGCCACGTGCCGTGAGATCCGCTTGGCGCTGCTCGAGGCCGACGTCGCGCTGCCCGTGGTGCGCGGTTTCATCGCCAAGATCAAGGAGCGCGCCAAGGGCGCCGAGGTCTCCGGGGCGCTGAATCCGGCCCAGCAGGTCGTCAAGATCGTCAACGAGGAACTGATCGGCATCCTCGGCGGCGAGACCAGGCGGCTGAACCTGGCCAAGAACCCGCCGACGGTGATCATGCTCGCCGGTCTGCAGGGCTCCGGTAAGACCACGCTGGCGGGCAAGCTCGCGAAATGGCTGAAGGGACAAGGACATCAGCCGCTGCTGGTGGCCTGTGACCTACAGCGCCCCGGCGCCGTCACCCAGCTGCAGGTGGTCGGCGAGCGCGCGGGCGCGCCGGTGTTCGCCCCGCATCCCGGCACCTCCGTCGGCGGTGGCGACAACCCGCTCGGCATCTCCGCCGCCGACCCGATCGAGGTCGCGCGCGCCGGTGTCGAGGAGGCGCGCGTCAAGCAGTACGACGTGGTCATCGTCGACACCGCCGGTCGCCTCGGCATCGATCAGGAGCTGATGCGCCAGGCCGCGGGCATCCGCGACGCGGTGCAGCCGGACGAGACGCTGTTCGTGCTCGACGCCATGATCGGTCAGGACGCCGTCAACACGGCCGAGGCGTTCCGCGACGGCGTCGGGTTCACCGGCGTCGTGCTCACCAAGCTCGACGGCGACGCGCGTGGTGGCGCGGCCCTTTCGGTCCGCAACGTCACCGGCGAGCCGATCATGTTCGCCTCCAGCGGCGAGAAGCTGGAGGACTTCGACGTCTTCCACCCCGACCGCATGGCCAGCCGCATCCTCGGCATGGGCGACGTGCTCACCCTGATCGAGCAGGCCGAGCAGGTCTACGACGCGCAGCAGGCCGAGGAGGCCGCGCGCAAGATCGGCAGCGGCGAGCTCACCCTCGAGGACTTCCTCGAGCAGATGCTGGCGATCCGCAAGATGGGCCCGATCGGCAACCTGCTCGGCATGCTGCCCGGCGCGGGCCAGATGAAAGACGTGCTCGCCCAGGTCGACGACAAGCAGCTGGACCGGGTGCAGGCCATCATCCGCGGCATGACCCCGGCCGAGCGGGACAACCCGAAGATCATCAACGCCTCCCGCCGACTGCGCATCGCCAACGGCTCCGGCGTCGCGGTCTCCGAGGTCAACCAGCTCGTCGACCGCTTCTTCGAGGCCAAGAAGATGATGGCCATGATGGGCCGCCAGATGGGCCTGCCCGGCGCGCGGCGCGGCGGCAGCAAGAAGGGCAAGAAAGGCAAGAAGGGCGGACGCGGCCCGACCCCGCCGAAGGTGCGCGGCGGTCTGCCCGGCATGCCCATGCCGGGGATGCCGGGAATGCCCGCGGGCATGCCCGACCTGTCGAACATGCCCGCCGGGCTCAACGAATTGCCGCCTGGCCTCGACGGTTTCGACCTGTCCAAGCTCAAGTTCCCCAAGAAGTAGGCGTACGCGCTCTCGACGGGCGACGGCTCGAAGGTAGGTTGGGAGACCAGCCGAGCAGGTCCAGGAGGTCGCTGTGCATCTACGCGGGGTGGTTCTGCCGGACGACGAGGTGCGCGATCTCTGGGTGCACGACGGGCTGGTGTCCTTCGAGCCGGTGTCCGGCGCCGAAACCCTGTGTGACACAGGGTGGATCGTGCCCGGCCTGGTGGACGCGCACTGCCATGTCGGTATCCGCTACGGCGGTGGCCACGAGGACCGCGAAGGCGCGATCGCCCAGGCGGTGACCGAACGCGACGCCGGTGCGCTGCTGCTCCGCGACGCCGGGTCGCCGATCGATACCCGCTTCGTCGACGAGCACGACGAGCTGCCGAAGATCATCCGGGCGGGCAGGCACATCGCGCGGCCCAAGCGCTACATCCGCGAGCTCGGCATCGAACTCGACGACGAGCGCGACCTTCCGGAGATCGTGGCCGAGCAGGCGCGGCTCGGGGACGGCTGGGTGAAGATCGTCGGCGATTGGATCGACCGCTCCGTCGGCGACCTGCGTCCGCTGTGGAGCGACGCCGTCCTGAAGGAGGCCATCGACGCCGCGCACGCCAACGGCGCCAGGGTCACCGCGCACGTGTTCGGCGAGGACGCTCTGCCCGGCCTGATCGACGCGGGCATCGATTGCCTCGAGCACGGCACCGGGCTCACCGACGAGACCATCGAGATGATGGTCGAACACGGCACCGCGCTGGTCCCGACCCTGATCAACATCGACACCTTCCCGTCCATCGCCGACGGTGCGGGCAAATTCCCTGTCTACGCCGCCCACATGCGCGACCTGCACCGCCGCGTGCGCCGCACCGTCGCCGACGCGTACGACGCGGGCGTGCCCCTCTACACGGGCACCGACGCGGGCGGTTCCATCCGGCACGGCCGCATCGCCGACGAGATCATCGCCCTCACCGGCGCGGGCCTGTCCTCGCACGACGCGCTCGGCGCCGCCTCGTGGAACGCGCGCACCTGGCTCGACCGCCCGGGCATCGAGCACGGCGCCCCCGCCGACTTCGTCGTCTACCGCGACGACCCGCGCACCGAACCCGCGACCCTCGGCACCCCCGAATACGTCGTCCTGCGCGGCCGCGTCCACCGCTCCGCGGGCCCCGTCACCGGCCACCGCTGACCACGATCCAGCCGATTCGCGCGCTGGCCGATGAATCGGAGGCCGGGGCGTCGTCGGTAGTCGAGAAGGGCTTTTCGCACTAGGGAGGTCGGCGGATGCGGGATCTGGTGGTGACGGAGAACATCACGGTGGATGGGGTGATCGATGCGACGGAGGGGTGGTTCACGGTCGGCAACGATGCGGTGGACGATCGATCCGACATCCTGGCCGAGCTGATGACCCACACCGCGGCTTGCGATGCGGTGCTGTTCGGGCGTGTCACCTTCGAGGACATGCGCGGGTACTGGCCGGAGCAGACCGACGATCGGACCGGCATCACCGACGACCTGAACACGATGGCGAAATACGTGGTGTCGCGCTCGATGGGCGACCCGGGATGGCAGAACTCGACCGTGCTGCGCGGCCTCGACGAGGTGCGCGCGCTCAAGGAACGGCCGGGGAAGGACATCGTCAGCACCGGAAGCATCGACCTGGTGCACCAGCTGATCGACGCCGGTCTCGTCGACGAGTACCGGTTGTTCGTCTATCCCGTGGTGCTCGGCCGCGGCGCCCGGCTCTTCGCCGAGGGCGCGAAGATTCCGGCACTGCGACTGGTCGAGAGCAAGCCGTTCCGTTCCGGTGTGGTGCTGCTGCGCTATCGCCCCGCCTGATCAGCGGTACGGTCGCGTCACCGAGGTCGAGAGGCGATTTCGGGCGGGGCGGCCCGGTCTGGCAGAATGGACCACCGTCCTTCCGGACAGTGTCAGCCCGTCTCCGGTTACGTACCGCGCGGCGGTCACACACTTCAAGCGCAAAACCGGGCTCGCAGACCGTGCGAGTCGCTGAATTGCGCCGTGACCAACTATCTGAAAGAGGCAGATCAGCATGGCTGTTCGCATCAAGCTCACCCGCATGGGCAAGATCCGCAACCCGCAGTACCGCGTCGTCGTCGCGGACGCCCGCACCCGTCGTGACGGCCGGGCCATCGAGTCCATCGGCAAGTACCACCCGAAGGAAGAGCCGTCGCTGATCGAGATCGACTCTGAGCGCGTGCAGTACTGGCTGGGTGTCGGCGCGCAGCCGACCGAGCCGGTGCAGCGCCTCCTGGAGATCACCGGTGACTGGCAGAAGTTCAAGGGCCTGCCGGGCACCGAAGGCACGCTGAAGGTGAAGCCGGCCAAGCCGTCCAAGCTGGACCTGTTCAACGCCGCGCTCGCCGCCGCCGAGAACGAGCCGGTCGCCGAGGCCGTCACCCCGAAGAAGAAGGCCAAGAAGGACGAGGCCGAGGCCGAAGCCGCCACCGAGGCTGCCGAGTAATCGTGAGCGAGCGCAGCGAGCGAACCATCGACACAGCGCGCACCGCGCTCGCGACGGAGCCGAGCGCTAGCGAGGTGGAGTCGTGAGCGCGGTCGTGGCTGATGCCGTCGAGCACCTGGTGCGCGGCATCGTCGCCAATCCCGATGACGTCCGCGTCGAGCTGATCACCGGCCGCCGCGGGCGCACCGTCGAGGTGCACGTCCACCCCGAGGACCTGGGCAAGGTGATCGGCCGTGGCGGACGCACCGCGACTGCGCTGCGCACCCTCGTCGCAGGCATCGGCGGCCGTGGCATCCGGGTCGACGTGGTCGACACCGATCAGTAGATGGAACTCGTCGTAGGGCGGGTCGCCAAGTCGCACGGCGTGCGCGGCGAACTCGTCGTCGAGATCCGCACCGACGAACCCGAAGAGCGTTTCGCGGTGGGCGCCACCTTGCGTGGCCGCCTGCCGCGCTCGACGGAGGTTCGCGACTTCACCGTGGAGTCGGCCCGCGAGCACTCGGGCCGGCTCCTCGTGTTTCTCGCCGGGATCGCCGACCGCACCGCCGCCGACGCGCTGCGCGGGACGCTGTTCCTGGTGGACAGCGAAGATCTGCCGCCCTCGGACGATCCGGACGAGTTCTACGACCACGAGCTGGAGGGCCTCACCGTCCAGCTCACCGACGGCGCCGTCGTCGGAACGGTCACCGAGGTGCTGCATTCGGCCGCGGGAGAACTGCTTTCGGTGCGCGCCGCCGACGACGGGCGGGAGATCCTGATCCCGTTCGTCACCGCGATCGTGCCCACGGTGTCGATTGCCGACCGGCTGGTGGTCATCGATCCGCCCGAGGGCCTGCTCGATCCCGAGTGATGGGCACACCACGCGCTGTCGCGACCGGGCGCGGACAACTCGGTGGAACGAAGGGGCTGGGATGAGGCTCGACGTCATCACGATCTTTCCGGAGTATCTGGAACCGCTGCGGACGGCGCTGCTCGGCAAGGCCATCGACAAGGGACTGATCTCCGTCGACGTGCACGACCTGCGGCGCTGGACCCACGACGTGCACAAGTCGGTCGACGATTCGCCGTACGGCGGCGGCCCCGGCATGGTCATGAAGCCGACCGTGTGGGGCGACGCGCTGGACGAGGTGTGTCCCGCCGACGCGCTGCTCGTGGTGCCCACGCCCGCGGGCGTGCCGTTCACCCAGGCCACCGCGCAGCGCTGGGCCGCCGAGCGGCATCTGGTGTTCGCCTGCGGCCGCTACGAGGGCATCGACCAGCGCGTCTTCGACGACGCCGCGCGCCGGGTGCGCGTCGAAGAGGTGAGCATCGGCGACTACGTCCTCATCGGCGGTGAGGCTGCGGTGCTGGTCATGACCGAGGCCGTGGTGCGGCTGCTGCCCGGCGTGCTGGGCAATCAGCAGTCCCACCAAGAGGATTCGTTCTCCGACGGGCTGCTCGAAGGACCCTCCTACACCCGCCCCGTCAGCTGGCGCGGTCTGGACGTGCCACCGATCCTGCTCTCCGGCGACCACGCGAAGGTCGCCGCCTGGCGCCGCGAACAGTCCGTCGCTCGCACCCGTGAACGCCGACCGGACCTGCTGCCGCCGGATTGAGACAACGCCCACAGGGTCTTTCGTCCGCCGCGTGTCTTCGCACCGCGGAACCCGGCGGACGACCCCATGCGGCGACCGCGTGCGCCGTTGCCGCCGAACGTCGTCGGCTCGCATCGCGCGCGTGACATCGGACGGCGGCATCGGGCGGCGATCACGCGAGGGTCGGCGCCGTTGCCGCGATCGTCCCTGCGAACCTCTCCAGGGCATGCTGCGGCGAGTGCCGAATAGCATTCCGGCAGAGTAATTTTCGTGGGTCGATAACGGGCTAGTCGGGCAACTGCGCCGTCGTGATGCAGAACGGGTGACCCGCCGGGTCGAGCAACACCCTCCACCGGTCGCCGGGCTGAGTCGGCGCGGGCACGGCGCCCAGGGCTATGGCACGCTGCTCGCACGCATCGAGGTCGTCGTCGGCCGACAGGTCCAGGTGCACGATCGCGCTGCCGGGCCACACCGGCGGCTCGTAGTCGGCGATCCGCTGCGCGATGACCGCTAGACCGGACGGAATGCGGATCGCCGCGCTGCGGTCTTTGTTCCACAGCATGTGCCCGCCGAGCAGATCGAGGTAGAACCGCGCGAGCGCATCGGGGTCGGCGCAGTCCAGGGACAATCCCGCGATACGGAAAGGCTCTGTCACGCAAGGGAGTGTAGGGCCGACCACATTCCCGCGCCGACGCGGGAGGTCATCGCGGCGCTCCGCATTCCGTTGGCGGCCGGGCGAATTCGTCCGGCCGACCCGAAATGCACGGTGATCAGGGGAGCAGGCCGAGCCGCCGCGCCGTTACCACGGCTTCGTGGCGGGTGTGCGCGTCCAGTTTGGTCATGGCGTTGCGCAGGTAGCTCTTCACCGTTTCCGCGCCGAGCGAAAGGCGCTGCGCTGCCTCCTGATTGGTGCAGCCGAGCGCGATCTCGGCGAGCACGTCCAGTTCCCGGCGGGACAGGCGCGGTGCATCGGGGACGGGTTCGCCGGTGAGGACCCGGCCGAGGCGGTCGCAGATTCCGTGCAGCCGCGCCCGCATTCGTTCGTCGCCTGCCGTGCGGGCCAGGCCGCGCAACTCGGCGCCGATGTCGCGTAGCTCCTCCGCGACCGCGGGTGCGGTGTCGGGCGTGGTGGCCGACGCCTCCAGCAGGCGCAGCCGCCGATCCACCTCGTCGCGGATCGCGATCTCGGTGGCCAGCCGCTTACCCGCCTGCACCATCAGGTCGGCGGCGCGATCGCCGAGCGGGCTGGCCCCGCGGGTCGCGGCGTAGAGCACCGCGCGCGAGCGGTCGTCCACCACCACCGGCACCGCGAGCACCGCGCGGATGCCCTCGCCCGAGACCGGAGCGTCGTAGTGGTGGGTGATGGAGGCGGCGTTGCGGTAGTCCGCCACCGACGCGGGCCTGCGCATGTCCATCACCTGGCCGCCGAGGCCGGATCTGCGGAGCACGGTCAGCCCGCGCAGACCGTTGGTCATCGTGCCGACGAACTCGGTGAGCAGCAACGCATCCTCGTGCACCTCGCCACCGAATACGACAGGGACGCCCGCCCGGTGCGCCACCCAGCGAATCTCGGCGCGCAGCGCGTCCGCGTCACGGGGGCGTAGCAGCGAAGTGGTGGTCAAACGACTCACCCCTTTTCGGGGGTAGTGACGAACGTGATGTGACCCACATCCTATTGGACACGAGGGTGGCGTGGATCACCGATGAGGAGAGGCGAGATGAGCACGGACCTGGAATCGCGGGTACGCGAACTACTGGAGAGTTACGACGGACCGGAGGCGTGTGCGGCGGAACTACTGTGCGACCGGCATCCCGCCGAACGGGTCGCGTTCACGGTGGTCGAGGCGGATCTGCGCGCCACCGACCTCACCTACGGCGAACTGCGAGAGCGTTCGGCGCGGTTCGCCGCGGCGCTGGCCGGTCTCGGCGTCGGCCGGGGCGATCGCGTCGCCACCCTGATGGGCAAGTCCGCGGATCTGATCGTGGCGCTGCTCGGCATCTGGCGCCGCGGCGCGGTGCACGTGCCGCTGTTCACCGCGTTCGCGCCGCCCGCCATCGCCTTCCGGCTGGCGGCCAGCCGGGCCGTGCTCGTCGTCGCGGACGCCGATCAGGCCGCGAAGCTCGCTCCCGGCGACGACATTCCGGCCGACGCGCCGTGGCGGCTGATCGTCGCGGGCGCGCCGGCGGAGGTCGGTCCGGACACGCTGCGCTTCGCCGACCTGCTCGACGCGTACGCCGCCGACGACCCGCGCGGGGCGGCGGTCTCGGTCGGCGGCGACGGACTGCTGGTCCAGCTGTTCACCAGCGGCACCACCGGGACACCGAAGGGCGTGCCGATCCCGGTGCGCGCGCTGGCCTCCTTCCACGCGTATCAGGAGTTCGCGCTGGACGTCCGCCCCGACGACGTCTACTGGAACGCCGCCGATCCCGGCTGGGCCTACGGGCTGTACTACGCGATCCTGAGCCCGCTCGCCTCCGGAACCCGCAGCCTGCTGCTGCACGCCGGATTCTCCGCACCGCTCACCTGGCAAGTGCTGGAGCGGTTCGGGGTCACCAATTTCGCCGCCGCGCCCACCGTGTACCGGGCTCTACGCGCCGACGACACCTCGCCGCCACCGGATTTCGCGCTGCGCCGCGCCTCCTCCGCGGGTGAACCGCTCACCCCCGAGGTCGTCGCGTGGTCTACCGAGAACCTCGGTGTCGCCGTCCGCGACCACTACGGGCAGACCGAGCACGGCATGGTCGTCTGCAACGCGTGGCACGACGAGCTCAGCGCCGCAGCCCCGCTCGGGTCGATGGGCAGGCAGCTGCCCGGCTGGACCTGCGCCGTGCTCGCCGACGACGCCGACCGCGAGGCCGCGCCGGGCGAACTGGGACGGGTCGCGATCGACACCGAACACAGCCCGCTGCTGTGGTTCCTCGGCTATCTCGACGCCCCCGAGCGCACCGCGCAGCGCTACACCGCAGACGGTCGCTGGTACCTCACCGGTGACGCCGGATCCCGTGACGCGGACGGCTTCTTCCACTTCTCCGCCCGCGACGACGACGTGATCATCATGGCGGGCTACCGCATCGGCCCGTTCGAGGTGGAGAGCGTGCTCGTGCTGCACGATCAGGTGGCGGAGGCCGCGGTGGTGGGTCTGCCGGACGAGCTGCGCGGCGAGGTGCTCGAAGCATTCGTGGTGTTGCGCAACGAATCCGCGGGCAGCGAAGAGTTGGCCGCCGAGCTACAACAATTGGTCAAGGAGAAGTTCGCCGCGCACGCCTATCCACGCCGGGTGCATTTCGTGACGAGCTTGCCCAAGACGCCCAGCGGCAAGGTGCAGCGTTTCGTGCTGCGGCAGCAGGGAGGTGCGCGATGACCCCCGCGCTGCCGAGCTATGCCTCGGGCACCTCGGACGTGCCGCTGCTCGGCGATACCATCGGCGCCGATCTGGATCGGACGGCGGCGGCGCATCCGGACCGGGAAGCGTTGGTGGACTTGCCGACCGGGCGCCGCTGGACCTATCGCGAGCTGGTCGCGGCCGTCGACGCGCTCGCGTCCGGGCTCGCCGCCGGGGGTCTCGGCAAGGGCGAGCGCGTCGGCATCTGGGCGCCGAACTGCGCGGAGTGGTTCCTCGTGCAGTACGCCACCGCCAAGCTGGGAGCGATCCTGGTCAACATCAATCCGGCCTACCGCACCAGCGAGCTCGGGTATGTGTTGCGCCAGGCCGGGGTTCGGGTGCTGATCGCCGCGCCGGAGTTCAAGACCTCGAACTATGTCGAGATGATCGAGGAGGTGCGGCCCGAATGCCCCTACCTCGAGCAGGTTTTGATCATCGGCGACTCGGCGTGGGCCGCGGTGGCGGGCGCGGCGGTCGACGGTGAGCGGCTCGACGCCATCGCGCCGACGCTCTCGGCCGACGATCCGATCAACATCCAGTACACCTCGGGCACAACGGGTTTCCCGAAGGGCGCCACGCTCAGCCACCACAACATCCTGAACAACGGATATTTCGTCGGTGAGCTGTGCGGGTATACCGAGCGGGACCGGATCTGCGTGCCAGTTCCGTTCTATCATTGCTTCGGCATGGTGATGGGCAATCTGGCCGCCACCAGTCACGGTGCGGCGGTGGTGATTCCGGCGCTGTCGTTCGAGCCGGCCGCCACCCTCGCCGCTGTCGAGCGGGAGCTGTGCACCTCCCTGTACGGCGTGCCGACGATGTTCATCGCCGTGCTGGCCGAACTGGACGCCACGCTCGAAAAGGCCGGAGCGACACCGGATCTGTCCAGCCTGCGCACCGGCATCATGGCGGGTTCGCCGTGCCCGGTCGAGGTGATGAAGCGGGTCATCGACCGGCTCGGCATGCACGAGGTGTGCATCTGTTACGGCATGACGGAGACGTCACCGGTGTCCACCCAGACCCGTCGCGACGACGACATGGACCGCAGGACCGCGACGGTCGGCCGCGTCGGCCCGCACCTCGAGGTCAAGATCGTCGACCCAGCAACGGGGCTGACCGTTCCGCGCGGTGAGCCCGGCGAGCTGTGCACCCGCGGCTACTCGGTGATGCTCGGCTACTGGGACCAGCCGGAGAAGACCGCCGAAGCCATCGACGCGGCTCGCTGGATGCATACCGGCGACCTCGGCGTCATGGATGCCGACGGCTACATCGCCGTGACGGGACGAATCAAGGACATGATCATTCGCGGCGGCGAGAACATCTATCCCCGCGAGATCGAGGAGTTCCTCTACACCCACCCCGACATCCTGGACGCGCAGGTGATCGGCGTCCCCGACGAGAAGTACGGCGAGGAACTGATGGCCTGGATTCGCATGCGCGAGGGCGCAACTCCCCTCGACGCCGCAGCCCTGCGTGCCTTCTGCACCGGCAAACTCGCCCACTTCAAGATCCCCCGCTACGTCCACCTCGTCGACGAATTCCCCATGACGGTGACAGGCAAGATCCGCAAGGCCGAAATGCGGGAAATGGCAAAGGAGCTCCTCGGCTGACCCACGAGGCCTGCCACGACAGCAACTGATCTCGCGAGAACAAGGGCTCGGGCACGCCGAGAACTCGCCCGAGCCCTTGACCGCGGAGTCCGCCGAGGTGACAACTGTTCTGGGCATCCCCAAGGCGACAACTGATCTCGCACGGGCCGGGTAACTCACCGGGTACGCCCAAAACTCGCCCCCGTCCCCGACCTCCGGTCCGGTACGAAACTCCCGAGGCACTTACGACCGGCCTGAGACGCGGAGAGGCGGGCCTGCCAGCTAGTGTTGCGGGTCGTGACGACAGCGCCCGAGATCGCCAGTCCAGATTCGAACAGCACCGACACGACCGCCGCCGCACCGACCGGCGCCGCCCCGGCCAGCGTGGGCAGGCGGCTCGCCGACGAACTCGGGGTGCGCGAGAGTCAGGTCCGCGCCGCGGTCGAGCTGCTCGACGCGGGGTCGACCGTGCCGTTCATCGCGCGGTACCGCAAGGAAGCGACCGACGGGCTGGACGACGCCCAGTTGCGCCAGCTCGACGAGCGGCTGTCCTACCTGCGCGAACTCGACGACCGTCGGGGCGCGATCATCGAATCCATCCGTGGCCAGGGCAAACTCGACGACGCGCTGCTCGGGCAGCTGATGCTGGCCGAGACCAAGGCCCGCCTGGAGGACATCTATCTGCCGTACAAGCCGAAGCGGCGCACCAAGGCACAGATCGCGCGCGAGGCGGGTCACGAGCCGGTGGCCGACGCGCTGATCGGCGATCCGTCCACCGACCCAGCCCAGTACGCCGCCGAGCAGCTCGACGGCGCCCGCGCGATCCTGGTCGAGCGGTTCGCCGAGGACGCGGATCTGGTGGGCGAGTTGCGCGAGCTGATGTGGAATCGCGGCCAGATCACTTCGAAGGTGCGCCCCGGCAAGGAGGAGGCCGGCGCGAAGTTCGCCGACTACTTCGAGTTCGACGAGCCCTTCCACAAGCTGCCCTCGCACCGCGTGCTCGCGCTGTTGCGCGGCGAAAAGGAGGACGTGCTCAGCCTGCACCTGGAGCCGGACACAGACGAGCCGGAGCCGGGGGAGCGCACCGTCTACGAAGGCCGGATCGCGGTGCGTTTCGGCATCGCCGACCGTGGCCGCCCCGCCGATTCCTGGTTGCTGGACACGGTGCGCTGGGCGTGGCGCACCAAGCTTCAGGTCAGCCTCGGCATCGACATCCGGATGCGGCTGCGCCAGGCCGCGGAGAAGGACGCGGTCGACGTGTTCGCCGCCAACCTGCGCGATCTACTGCTGGCCGCGCCCGCGGGCACGCGGACCACGATGGGCTTGGACCCGGGCTACCGCACCGGCGTGAAGGTCGCGGTCGTGGACGCCACCGGCAAGGTCGTCGCCACCGAGGTGATCTACCCGCACAAGCCGCAGGGGCAGACGGAGAAGTCTCTCGCGGTGCTCGGCGCGCTGGTCGCGCGATTCGGCGTCGAGCTCATCGCGATCGGCAACGGCACCGCGTCGCGCGAAACCGACGCTCTGGCCGCCGAGCTGATTTCACGCATCGCCGCAACGTCGGAGAACGGGGCGAACAAGCCGACCAAGATCGTGGTCTCGGAGGCGGGCGCCTCGGTGTACTCGGCCTCCGCTTACGCCTCCCAGGAACTGCCGGACATGGACGTGTCGCTGCGCGGCGCGGTGTCGATCGCGCGCCGCCTCCAGGATCCTCTCGCGGAACTGGTGAAGATCGACCCGAAGTCCATCGGCGTCGGGCAGTACCAGCACGACGTCTCCGAGACGCTGCTCGCCCGTTCGCTCGGTGCGGTGGTCGAGGACGCGGTGAACGCGGTCGGCGTCGACGTCAACACCGCTTCGGTGCCGCTGCTCTCCCGGGTCTCGGGCATCGCGTCCTCGGTGGCGGAAAGCATTGTGGCGCACCGGGACCAGCACGGTCCGTTCCGCAGCCGCACCGCGCTGCGCGACGTGCCCCGGCTCGGTCCGAAGGCGTTCGAACAGTGCGCGGGCTTCCTGCGCATCCGCGGTGGCGAGGATCCGCTGGATACCTCCGCGGTGCACCCCGAGGCCTATCCGGTGGTCCGGCGCATCCTGGAATCCACCGGGCGCGGGGTGGCCGAGCTGATCGGCAACACCGCGGTGCTGCGCGCGTTGCGGGCCGCGGAGTTCACCGACGAGACGTTCGGCGTCCCGACCGTCACCGACATCATCAGCGAACTCGAGAAGCCGGGTCGCGACCCGCGCCCCGAGTTCAAGACCGCCGAGTTCGCCGCGGGCGTCGAGAAGGTCGCCGACCTGAAGCCGGGCATGGTGCTCGAAGGCGTGGTGACCAATGTCGCGGCGTTCGGCGCGTTCGTCGACGTGGGCGTGCACCAGGACGGTCTGGTGCACGTCTCGGCCATGTCGCACACCTTCGTCAAGGATCCGCGCGAAGTCGTGAAGTCCGGTGACGTGGTGAAGGTGAAGGTGCTCGAGGTCGACGTCGCCCGTCAGCGGATCGGGCTCTCGCTGCGCCTGGACGACGAGCCGGGCGCGCCCGCGAAGACCGAGCGCGGCGGAAATCGCGGCCAGGGCGGCGGGCGGCAGGGCGAAGACGGCAAGCAGCGGCAGAATGGTCGAGGACGGCAGCAGCAAGGCCGCGGTCAGGGTAATCAGCGGCGCAATGCCCCCGCGCCGAGCGGTTCCATGGCCGACGCGCTGCGCCGGGCCGGTTTCGGCCAGTAGACCTCAGCGCGGGGGCGGAGGGATGTAGGCGGCCATGCGACGGTGGCTCGAAGAAGACGTGATCGCGCAGGGCCGCCTACCCCTGCTGTTCTTCCTCTTCGGCTTCATCATCGGGTTCCTGTTCATCCGGGTCAGCGTCCGGATGATCAGGGCCAAGGTGCGCTGGTGGCCGGGCAATCTGCGCGCCGGGTCGGTGCACGTCCACCACATGGTGTTCGGCGTGATCCTGGTGCTCGGGTCCGGGCTCGGCTTGGTCGCCGTCTTCGAAGACGGGAGCAATGCCGCCGGAGCCGCGCTGTCGGCGGCGTTCGGCGTCGGCGCCGCCCTGGTGCTGGACGAGTTCGCGCTGATCTACTACCTGCGCGATGTGTACTGGGAGGAGCAGGGCCGCACCTCGGTGGACGCGGTGTTCGTCGCGCTGGCGGTGACCGGGCTGCTGTTGCTCGGCTTCCATCCGTTGTCGCTGCTGGAGATCAACGACTTCCGCGCTTCCGTCGGCACCGGCGCGCGGATCGTGGTGACCGTGTTCGCCATCGTGAATCTGATGCTCGCCGCGATCGTCATCGCCAAGGGCAAGATCTGGACCGGCCTGTTCGGTATGTTCTTCCCGCCCCTGCTCATGGTCGGCGCGCTGCGGCTGAGCAGGCCGAGCGCGCCGTGGGCGCGGTGGCGCTATGCCGAACGGCGGCGGCTGATGTCCCGGGCGATCGTGCGGGAACGCCGATATCGCAGGCCGGTCATCCGGGCCAAGATCTTCGTGCAGGACCTGGTCGCGGGCAAGCCGAGTGTCGAGCATGTCCGCACCGCGACGGAGGCTGAGCTGGCCAGGACCGTGATGGCGGCGCCCCCTGCGCCGTATCGGGAGCACCACCACCACCTGCCGTGGGCGGCCGAGCACGCCGAGGAGCACTTTTGATCGGCGTTGGTGCTCGATAGCGGGGCTCACCGGCCGGGCGGCCGTTTGTGCCCGCAGGTCTCGTTCGGTCGGCCGGACAGCGACCCGATCCTGCGGGCCCGATTTTCGGCGAGGCCCTCTGGTCTGGCACAATGCACAGGTTGCCCTGGGTGCATGTCGACCCCGGGAGCATCCCTTAATTCGGAGCATGAACCGGTCGAGCACGTCCGTGCCGCCAGGGTCCTCTGTTCGCGCGAACTCCAGAAGGATGGAAATGAACACCCTTGACTTCGTCGACGAAAAGTCGCTGCGCAGCGACGTCCCCGACTTCCGTCCGGGCGACACCCTCAATGTGCACGTGAAGGTCATCGAAGGCTCGAAGGAGCGCATCCAGGTCTTCAAGGGCGTCGTGATCCGTCGCCAGGGCGGTGGCATCCGTGAGACCTTCACCGTCCGCAAGGTGTCGTTCGGTGTCGGCGTGGAGCGCACCTTCCCGGTGCACAGCCCCAACATCGACCACATCGACGTCTTGACCCGCGGTGACGTCCGCCGGGCGAAGCTGTACTACCTGCGCGACCTGCGCGGTAAGGCGGCCAAGATCAAGGAGAAGCGCTGAGCGCTTCGCCGTGACCCGGCACAAATGATCTTCACTGGCCCGGCACCGGACGCGAGTCATGGTGCCGGGCTAGTCTGTTCCGCGTGGCAGACGAAAGTGGGTCGGTGTCGGTGTCCGGATCGGGCGACGAGGGGGCGGGACGCCGCGGCAGGCGGCAGGCGAAGAAGGCGAAGAAGCAGCGTCCGTTCTGGCAGGAGCTTCCGGTCCTCATCGTGATCGCGGCCGTCATCGCCGCACTGATGGTCAGCTTCGTCGGGCGGCCGTACGTGATCCCCTCCCAGTCGATGGAGGAGACCCTCCAGATCGGCGATCGCATCTACGTGCAGAAGGTCAGCTACTACGGCAGCGACCCGCAACCCGGTGATGTGGTGGTCTTCGTCGGACCGTCCTCCTGGAACACCCGCTACCAGTCGATCCGCTCGGACAACGCGGTGGTGCGCGGGGTGCAGAACTTCTTCTCCTTCTTCGGGCTCGTGCCGCCCGACGAGAACGATCTGGTCAAGCGGGTCATCGCGGTCGGCGGCCAGACCGTGCAGTGCTGCGACGCGCAGGGCAGGGTCATGGTGGACGGCAAACCACTGGACGAGCCGTACGTCGAGAACGACTACCGCTGGCTGCCCGGCCAGCAGAACGCCACGTATCCCGCGGGCCGCGTGTTCGGTCCGGTGAAGGTTCCGGAGGGGCACCTGTGGGTGATGGGCGACAACCGCAACCAGTCCGCGGACTCCCGCGCCCACGTCGGCGACGAACTGCAAGGCACCGTCCCCATCGACAACGTGCGCGGCAAGGCCGTCATGAAGATCTGGCCGCCGAACCGGATGGGTCTCATCCGTTCTCAGGACCCTCAGACGAACTGAGGCGCGCGGCCGCAGGATAATTGGACGGTGGGGCAGGCCGGAGCAATGGGTAACCGAATGACGGTGAGCAACGGGTGGCCGCCGCGCGTGGTGATGCGCAAGGCGGGCGGCCTTCGCACGCTGGAGGCGGCGCTGATCCGCAGCGGGCTCGGCCCGGTGGCCGGCGTGGACGAGGCCGGTCGTGGCCCGTGCGCCGGACCCTTGGTCGTGGCGGCCTGTCTGCTCGCTCCCAAGGCCTACGACAGACTCGCGGGCCTCGACGACTCCAAGAAGCTCACCGAGGCCACCCGCGAGCAGCTGTATCCGGTCATCACCCGGCTGGCGTTGTCCTGGAAGGTCGTGGTGATCCCGGCCTGGGAGATCGACTCCATCGGTATCCACGTGGCCAATATCGAGGGCATGCGCCGCGCCGTGGCGGGCCTCGGGCACACTCCTGGCTACGTGCTCACCGACGGGTTCCGCGTCCCGGGCATTCCGGTGCCGTCGCTGCCTGTGATCGGCGGCGACGCCGCGGCGGCCTGTATCGCGGCGGCCAGCATCCTGGCCAAGGTGACCAGGGATCGGATCATGGTGGAGATGGATCAGCGATTCCCCGGTTACGGATTCGCGGCGCACAAGGGCTACAACACGCCCGAACACACCGCAGCGCTCAACGCCCTCGGTCCGTGCAGCGAGCACCGGCGGTCGTGGCGCAATGTGCGCGAGACGGCGGGATTACGGCCACTCGATCCGGTCGTCGAATACGCCGGCGCGGTGCTGGCAGACGGCCTCGAGGACGGCCGGGTAGCTACCGATGCCGCCCATGCGGGATGATTGAGCAGAGACGACCAGGCGGTGTGAGCGTCAGGCCACGAGGCAGGAGCGCGGGGTAACCACGCAGGCCACGCGAACGCCGCCGATACGATGCAGTGCGGCGAGAAGGAGGACGTCCCACCCGATGAGTGCCGAGGACCTCGAGAAGTACGAAACCGAGATGGAGCTCTCGCTGTATCGCGAGTACAAGGACATCGTCGGCCAGTTCTCGTACGTGGTGGAGACCGAGCGCCGCTTCTACCTCGCCAATTCCGTGGAGCTGCGCCCGCAGAACGCCGACGGTGAGGTGTATTTCGAGGTGCGCATGAGCGACGCCTGGGTGTGGGACATGTACCGGCCCGCGCGCTTCGTCAAGCACGTCCGGGTGATCACCTTCAAGGACGTCAACATCGAGGAGCTGGAGAAGCCCGACCTGCGGCTTCCCGAGTAAGCCCGCGGCTCGACCCGCTGTCGGCGCCCGTTAGCACACCGCGCCGACAGAGCGGCCCGGCGACGAGCGCCGCGACGGCGTGTCGTCCACAGCGAAGGCGTCGTCCACAGGACTGGTATCGGCCCAGGTCGTCGCGGCCGGGCCGCGGCGCGGTGCGGTCACGATCGTCGGGTGGCAGACAAACAGGCGCTCGGCGCGTACGGGGAAGAGCTGGCGGCACGGTTCCTGCAAGACGCGGGCATGGAGATCGTGGTTCGCAACTGGCGGTGTCGGTACGGCGAACTCGATCTGGTCGCGCGTGACTCCGACACCACCGCTTTCGTCGAGGTGAAGACCCGCAGCGGCCTCGGCTTCGGCACGCCGGCCGAGGCCGTCACCTTCGTCAAGCAACAGCGGATACGGCGGCTGGCGCTGCTCTGGCTGGCCGAGCAGGACGGCCCGTGGCGGCGAGTCCGCTTCGACGTGATCTCGGTGCTGCTCGCGCCCGGCGGACGCCCGGTGATCGACCACCTCGAGGCGGTCTTCTGATGGCGCTCGGGCGTGCCCATTCGGTCGCGGTCGCGGGCGTGGACGGGCAGTTGGTCGAGATCGAGGCCGACATCGGCCAGGGCCTGCCCTCGGTGCATCTGGTCGGACTGCCCGACACCGCGCTCTCGGAATCCCGCGACCGGGTCCGCTCCGCGGTGGCGAATTCGGGAGAGAAGTGGCCGGACGGACGGGTGATTCTCGCGTTGTCGCCCGCGACCCTGCCCAAGATCGGCAGCGTCTACGACCTGGCGCTCGCGATTTCGGTACTGGACGCGGCGGGCGCGGTGCCCTCGGAGCGGCTGGCGAAGACGGTGCTGCTCGGCGAGCTCGCACTGGACGGGCGGGTGCGCCGGGTGCGTGGCATCCTGCCCGCGGTGATCACCGCGCGCAACGCGGGCTGGTCGACGGTGGTGGTGCCCGAATGCGCCATGGCCGAGGCGGGTTTGGTGGAGGGCGTCGAGGTCTTCGGCGCGGCCAGCCTGCGCGCCGTGATCGCCTGGCTGCGCGGGGAGGGCGCGCTGCCTGAGCCGAACGGTGAGTTGCCCGACACGGCGCGTTCCTGCGGCGATCTCAGCGAGGTGGTCGGTCAGGACGAGGCTCGATGGGCGCTCGAGGTCGCCGCGGCGGGTGGGCATCATCTCCTGCTCACCGGGCCGCCCGGGATCGGCAAAACAATGTTGGCGCAACGTCTTCCTGGTCTGTTGCCGCCGCTGTCGGAAGCGGAGGCGCTGGAGGTGACGGCGATTCACTCGGTGGCGGGCGCGCTGTCCGGCGATCATCCACTCGTCACCGAGCCCCCGTTCGTCGCGCCGCACCACTCCACCTCGGCGACCGCGATGATCGGCGGTGGCTCGGGCTCGGCCCGTCCCGGCGCGGTGAGCCGCGCCCACCGCGGTGTGCTCTTTCTCGACGAATGCGCCGAGATCGGCGGAAAGGTACTCGAGGCGCTGCGAACACCGTTGGAGGAGGGCGAGGTTCGCATCGCCCGCCGCGACGGGGTGGCGCGGTATCCGGCGCGCTTCCAGCTCGTCTTGGCGGCCAATCCGTGCCCTTGCGCGCCCGCCCGCGACGTGGACTGCATCTGCGCGCCCCTCGCGCGCCGCCGCTACCTCGGCAAGCTGTCGGGTCCCCTGATGGACCGGATCGACATCTGGGTGCAGATGCACGGCCAGTCCGGTGCGACGTTCAGCGCCGACGCCGCCGAGAGCAGCGCGGTGGTGCGCGAACGCGTCGCCGCCGCCAGGAAGGCCGCGCTGCACCGCTGGCGGGAGGACGGCTGGCTCACCAATGCCGAGGTGCCGGGACACGCACTGCGCCAGCGGTTCCGGCTGCCGCGCGAATCCGTCGCTCCGGTCGAGGCGGCCCTGCGCATGGGCCGCATGTCCGCCAGGGGCGCCGACCGCGCCATTCGTGTTGCCTGGACGGTGTCCGATCTGCGCGGGGCCGACGTTCCGAGCGCCCAAGACGTCATGCTCGCGCTCAACTTCCGCCAGCGGGGTGTGCAGTGAACGAGCTGCGTGGAAAGGACGAGTGTGTCGTGGAGATCGGGGTTCGAGACCGTTTCGATCGCAGTGATTCGCGACAGTCGCCGGGCACGGCGGCGCGGGCGCCGAGCGGTGTGGGTGCGGTGGATGCGGACGAGCGGCGGCTGGCTTGGGTGTATCTGTCGCGGGTCGTCGAAGGGCCGTGTGCGGCGCTGTCCGCGTTGATCGAATCGGTTGGGGTGGTGGAGGCCGCGCGGGCGGTGCGGGAATGCGATCTGCCGGAGTCGCTGCGCGGGCCGACGCGGCGGCGACGCGAGATCGACTCGGCGGCACGCGATCTGACGGTCATCGAGCGGATCGGCGGCCGCGTGGTGACACCCGACGACCCCGAGTGGCCCGCGTGGCGGCTGCTCGGACTGAGTCAGCTCGAAGCGGGGCGCGATCCGGACGGCGCGGCGCCGCTGGTGCTCTGGGTGCGGGGACCGCGCTCGCTGCTGGAGTCGAGCGAACGGGCGTTGGCCGTGGTCGGGTCGCGGTGCAGCACGGGATACGGCAATCGGGTCACGGCCGAGATCGCGGGAGAGCTGGCCGCGCAGGGCTGGACCATCGTGTCCGGCGCGGCGTTCGGCATCGACGCGATGGCGCACCGGGCGGCGCTGGCGGTCGGCGGGCCCACCATCGCGGTGCTCGCGTGCGGTGTGGATCGCCCGTACCCGGCCCAGCACGAACGGCTGCTGGCCGAGATCGCGGAGGTCGGTCTCGTGGTCAGCGAGTACCCGCCGGGCACGGTGGCGAGGAAGCATCATTTCCTGGCCCGCAATCGGCTGGTCGCTGCATTCGCCGACGGCGTGCTCGTCACCGAGGCCGGGCTGCGCAGCGGTGCGCGCAACACCGTGAAATGGGCGCGGCGACTGGGTCGTCCGGCCCTGGCGGTCCCCGGACCGGTCACCTCGGCGGCCTCGACAGGATGTCACCGGATGATCCGCGACGGTGAGGCGCTGCTGGTCACTCGCACCGAGGAAGTCGTCGACGAGGCCGGACCGCTGCGCCTGTCCCTGCCAGGCAGCGCGGGTCGGGTTCCGGACACCCCCGAGCAGCTCACCGGCGACGAGGCCGCCGTCTTCGCCGCGCTGCCCGCGATAGGCTCCCGCCTGCCCCACGAACTGACCAGGCACTGCGAACTCCCGCTGCCCGCGATCCGCGCGGCCCTCGTCGCGCTCGACCTGGCGGGATTGATCGGTCTCGACGAAAGCGGTTGGCACCGTAAGCAGGTGAGACGATGAGGAGACTCGTGCGATGCGCGACACTCCTGGACGCGCGGCCCGGCGCGGGTCCTTGCCAACCGCCGCGTTCACGGCAACCGTGGTGGGGTGGAGGATTTGCCGGAGGACCTGGACGCGCTGCTGTCGGAATACGGGCGGCACCTGCGGCTCGGCCGCAACCGCTCGGCCCACACCGTGCGCGCCTACCTCGGCGACGCCCGGTCTCTGCTGGCCCACCTGTACGCCCGCTCCCCGGATTCCGCGATCCGGGAACTGGACCTGGCCTTGCTGCGCTCCTGGCTCGCGGAGCAGTCGGCGAACGGCGCGGCCCGCACGACGATGGCGCGGCGCGCGTCCTCGGCGCGCACGTTCACCGGCTGGCTCACCAAGACCGGCAGGCTCGAGGTCGACCCCGGCCTGCGGCTCGGTTCGCCCAAGGCGCACCGGACGCTACCCGCCGTGCTCGGCAGGCAGCAGGCGGTGGAGGCCATGGACGCTGCGGAATCCGGTGCGGCGCAGCACGATCCGATGGCGTTGCGGGACAGGTTGATCGTCGAGTTGCTGTATTCGACCGGGATCAGGGTGAGCGAACTCTGCGGCCTGGACATCGACGACGTGGACCGGGAGCGGCATCTGGTGCGGGTGCTCGGCAAAGGGAACCGGGAGCGCTCCGTCCCGTTCGGCGCGCCCGCCGACCGTGCCGTCGCGGAGTGGCTGCACTACGGCCGTCCCGCGTTCGCGATCGCCGAATCGGGGCGCGCGCTGCTGCTCGGCAGGCGCGGTCGCCGTCTGGATCAGCGGCAGGCCAGGAGCGTGGTGCACGAGGTGGTTTCGGCGATCCCCGGCGCGCCCGATCTCGGCCCGCACGGACTGCGCCACAGCGCGGCCACCCACCTGCTCGAGGGTGGCGCGGATCTGCGCGTGGTGCAGGAAGTGCTCGGCCACGCCAGCATGGCCACCACCCAGCTGTACACGCACGTGTCCATCGAACGACTGAAGAAGGTGCACGACCAGGCGCACCCGCGCGCCTGAAGCGGCGGAAAGGCGCGACCTGGTAGGGAATCCGTGATACCTCTGTAACGAGTTCTAGTTGTGGAGGATTCGGATGCCGGAGAACGCGGGCGAGCCGACGACGAGCGCCCACACCGTGCTGGGCAGGCCGGTTCCGATGCCGGTGCGGATCCGGAGGGCGCGGGCGTTCATGGCGTCGTACCGCGTGCCCGCCGGTGTGGCGCAGGAAGTGATCGCCTACTCGGGTCTCCGGGTGATCCAGCTGCCGCGGGATCGCGCGCTGTGCACGCTGGTCTTCGTCGAGTACGTGGACGGCGACCTCGGTCCGTACCACGAGTTCGGCGTGGCCTTCATGGTCCGGCACCACACGGCGGCGGAGGTCGGCGGACTGGCCGACCTGCGGGCGTTGTCCGGTGGCACCGCGGGCGTGTTCATCCATCGGCTGCCGGTCGACGGCGAGTTCACCCTCGCCGCGGGCCGGGGGATCTGGGGATTTCCGAAGGAACTGGCCGATTTCGAGGTCGAGCACGAGGGCGCCCGCCGCGGCGTGCTGCGGATGGACGGCAAGCTGGTCGTCGATCTGACGGTGCGTCCGGGTCTGCGAACGCCGTCGCGTCGTGGCGCGGGCGGCGCGTACGACGCCTACGCGCACATCGACGGCGTCACGCGTCGCACGCCGTGGCGGATGGAGCAGTCGGGCATGCGCGCTCGCGTGGGCGGGGCCGAACTGATCCTCGGCGACCATCCGCTGGCCGCCGAATTGGCCGCGCTGGAACTACCCACCCGCACACCGCTGACCTCGACCGTGGATCGGCTCGCGATGATCTTCCACGACGCCGCGCCGGTGTGATTCCGGGTCGTCGCGGGCGTGTCGCACGCTTCAGCGAGGTTCGTGGACGACCGTTCGGTCTGCCGATACGCTGACGTTGCGGAACGTTTGCTTGCGGCACGAATCGGACCAGAGACGGAGTGGTGCCCGTGCACCCTGAACGAAGCGTGACCCCGGACGCTCTTCAGCGCCCGGCCGATTCGGTCGCGGCCGTGCTCGTTCCGCACTCGTTCCCCGGGGAGGTGGCGTGACACTGCCGGACGTCGGCGCGGAATCGGAGGACGGCGAGGAGAACGTCGACTATCGCTTCACGCTCGCCAACGAGCGGACCTTCCTGGCGTGGATGCGCACGTCGCTCGGCCTGCTCGCGGGCGGCGTCGCCGTGCACACCTTGGTGCAGCCGTTCCACATGGCCGGTCTGCGTAGGCTGCTCGCGGTCAGTTGCATCGTGCTCGCCGTCGTCGTCGCGCTCGGCGCCTACCTGCACTGGCGCCGGATCGGACGCGCGATGCGCCGCGGCGAGCCGCTGCCGCAGACGCTGTTGGTGCCGATCCTGTCCGTGGGCATCGGCGCCGTGTCGATCATGGCGTGCATCGCGGTGCTGCTGCGATGACGGCCAGGGACGCGGGTCTGGCCGCCGAGCGCACCGCGCTGGCGTGGCGCCGCACCGCCATCAGCGCCATGGTCGTCGCCGCGCTGTGCATCGATCACGTGGTGAGCTCCGGTTGGCGGGCGGCCGCGATCGCCCCCGCCGTCGCGGCGCTGACCATGATCGCGGTGGCGGTCGCGGGTTATCTGCGCAGCCGGTGGCTGCGCCACGGCCACCGCGGCAGACCCGACGGCGTCATCGCCGCGACGACGCTGGCGATCCTGTTCGCCGGCTGTGTCGCGGCCGCACTCGGTTTCACGGAACCACCGAGGTGATCCATTCCAGGACAGACGAGTTCGGCCGAGACGAAGGAGGAGGACGATGCCCGAAGTGACGGAGCCGACCGAGGTGATCGTCGCCGCGCACCAGCGCGCCGCGGCGATGCTGCCGTTCGCCGACGAGGCCGACCTGGCCGACTCCCAGCGCGGATTCGTCGCCGCGCTGGAGCCCGGCGTGGTCGCCCAGGACGACGAATCCGTGGTGTGGGACAACGACTCCTACGGTTTCCTGCGCGAGCCGTGCCCCGCGTCCGTCCATCCCAGCCTGTGGCGGCAGTCCGGGCTGGTCGCCGCACAAGGACTGTACGAGGTGACCGACGGGATCTATCAGATCCGCGGCTTGGATCTGTCGAATATGACGCTGGTCGAAGGCGAGCGGGGCGTCATCGTGATCGATCCGCTGATCTCCGCCGAGACCGCGGCCGCGGGGCTGCGTTTGTATCGCGAGCACCGCGGCGAGCGCCTGGTCACCGGGCTCATCTACACCCATTCGCATGTCGACCACTTCGGCGGCGCATTCGGGGTCGCGAGCGCGGAAGACGCCGCGGAGGGCCGCATTCCGGTCGTCGCGCCCGCCGGATTCCTGGAACACGCGGTGTCCGAGAACATCTTCGCGGGCACCGCGATGGCGCGCCGTGCGGCCTACATGTACGGCGCCGTGCTGCCGAGGGGTCCACTGGGCCAAGTGGGCGCCGGTCTCGGGCAGACCACCTCGCTCGGCACGGTCACCCTGATAGCGCCGACCGTGGACATCACCGACACCGGCCAGGAGATGACGATCGACGGCGTGCGGATCGTCTTCCAGGTCACGCCGGGCACCGAGGCGCCCGCCGAGATGAATTTCTACTTCCCCGATCGCCGCGCGCTGTGCATGGCCGAGAACGCCACCCACACCCTGCACAACATCGTGACCCTGCGCGGTGCGCTGGTCCGCGACCCGCACGTGTGGGCCCGGTACCTGACCGAGGCCATCAATCTGTTCGCGCGCGAGTCCGATGTCGTGTTCGCCTCGCATCACTGGCCGACCTGGGGCACCGAGCGCCTGGTGGAATACCTGGCGCTGCAACGTGATCTGTACGGATACCTGCACGATCAGACGTTGCGGATGCTGAACCAGGGGTACGTCGGCGCCGAGATCGCCGAGCAGCTGACAGTGCCGCCCGCGATCGAGAACGCCTGGCACGCGCGCGGGTACTACGGTTCGGTCAGCCACAACGTCAAGGCGATCTACCAGCGCTATCTCGGCTGGTTCGACGGAAATCCGGCGCACCTGTGGGCGCATCCGCCCGTCGAATCGGCCCGCCGCCACGTGGAATTCATGGGCGGCGCCGAGGAAGTGCTGCGCAAGGCGCGCGAGTCCTACGCCGAGGGAGACTTCCGCTGGGTCGCGCAGGTGGTCGACTACGTGGTGTTCGCCGAACCGGGCAACGAGGCGGCCAAGGACCTGCTCGCCTCGGCCTACGAGCAACTCGGCTACGGCGCCGAGAACGCGACGTGGCGCAACTTCTATCTCAGCGGAGCCTACGAACTGCGCTACGGCTCGTTCGGCACCCCGACCAAGGTCGACTCGATGGCCATGCTGACCGCGTTGACCGTCGAGCAGATCTTCGACGCCATGGCGCTGCGCGTGGACGGTCCGAAGGCGTGGGACATGCGGGTGATCACCGACTGGCACCTCACCGACGAAGGCCGCGTCTACCGGCTGGAACTGCGCAACGGCAGGCTGACCCACTACGACCGGCCCGAGGGTGTCGCGCTGCCCGCCGCGGACGCCGAATTCACCCTCACCAGGGCGACCATGATCCGAGTCCTGTTGCAGGGCGAGGACTTCGGGGTGGCCGCCGCCGCGGGTGACATCGCCATCGAGGGCGATCCGACCAAGCTCGCCGCCTTGGTCGGCGTGTTCGACGAACCGGACCCGGATTTCGCCATTGTGACGCCCTGAGCGACCGCGGGCCGGAAATCGCTCGACCCACGGCGGCCGGCCCGCGTACGGTCGATGCCCAGGTCCATCGAAACCGTCGACAGGTCCCTGCCGCTGCGCGAGCGATTGCGCGTCGCGCTGCCCGCCGCCGTGAAGGTGCGCGACCGCCACGTAGCCGCGGCGCTGCGCTCGGCGCTCGGCGCCATCGACAACGCCGAGGCCGTCGAGATCGGTGGCGCGCGAGCGGGCGCGATCGAGGAGAGCGCGGCCGGGCTCGGCGGCGCGGAGGTCGCGCGGCGGGAGCTGAGCGAGGCCGATATCGAGGGCATCGTCCGCGCCGAGATCGCCGAACGCCTGACGGCCGCGGCGAGCTACGACGAACTGGGACGTGTCGATCGCGGCGACATGCTGCGCGCGGAGGCGGACGCGCTCACCGCCGTGCTGTAGTCCGCCGCACGCCAAGGGATTTCGCTATTCTGGCTGCTGCCGGTCGATTCCAGGCGGTTCATAGGATGGGCGTGGCGGAGTTCGAGTTACTCACCGAGAGATTCCTCTCGGCGCTGCGCCGAGGCGGGGGCGACCTCACGGCCGCTTGCCAGGCCGCCGTGCAGGTGCTCCCGGTGCAGCGGGCCGCCATCATGATCGATGAACGCGACGTGGGTGTGCAGCCGTGGTGCAGCAGCGACGAGATCGCCGCGCGAGTCGAGACGATGCAGGCGACGGTCGGGGAGGGGCCCGCGGTGGACGCGGTGGCCACCGGTGTGCCCGTCTCCGTCGTCGATCTGACCGAGAACTGCGGACGCTGGCCCGGTTTCGCCGCGGCGCTGGCCCGTGAACCGGTGTCCGGCGCGATGACGGCGATGCCGCTGCGGCTGGGAGCGGTGCGATTCGGCGCGCTGGATCTGTACCGGGTCAGCCCCGGTCACGTGGACGGGGCGGTGATCTCGGCCGGGCTGCACGTCGCCGACATCATCACCGCTCACCTGGTGTCTGCGCGGACCGGTTCCGCCGAGCACGCGGGGGAGTGGCTGCGCCAGCCGCTGACGAGCGCGTCGATCCACCAGGCCGCGGGCATGGTGATCGCCCAACGTGGTGTCGGCGCCGCGGACGCGTACGCCATGCTACGGACTTATGCCGTGCGCCAAGGGATTTCGCTGGCCGAGGCGGCCGAGCGGGTGCTCCGCAGGCGCGTCCGTTTCGACAACGGAGCCCGCTGACCCGCTACGCCCGGCGCTCGACGGGCGTGGCCAGCACGACCGCCGTGTCGACGCTGCCCGCCACCACGGCGCCCGCCAGTTCGGCCATCCGCAGTCCGCAGCGTCGCGCGTGGGCGCGCAGGCGACCGAACGCCTCGGTCATGTCCAGATCGCCGCGCTCGGCCAGCACCCCCTTGGCCTGCTCGATGACCACCCGGTCCTGCAGTGCGACAGGGAGTCTGGCCTGCATCGGCTCGACCCTGGGCCGCAGCACGTGCTGCGCGATGCCGATGGCCGCGAGGTCGGCCAGGATCTGCCCGGATCGCACGGCGGACCGGTTCAGTGCGCGCGGCGCTGCGCCGAAGATGGTCAGGGCGCCGAGATTGTCCGTGCGCAGTCGCAGCGGCAGCGCGTAGGTCGACCGGTAGCCGTGTTCCAGTGCGTGCCTGGCGAATTCGGGCCAGACCAGGGTGGCGGCGGCGAGGTCGTCCACGATCGAGGGACTGCTGGTGCGATAGGCCTGCTTGGACGGCCCGTCGACCGTTTCGACGAGCCATCGCGCTCGCTCGTCGGTGGCGGCGAGCACCCGCAGCTCGCCGCGATGGTCGCCGAGGAACAAACCGGCCTCGGCGCCGCCGGTCAGTTCGGTACACGCGTCGACCAGTTGCTGGGATAGCTCCACTACGTCGAAATCGCTCGTCATCGTGCCGACGGACCGCACGAGCACGTCCAGCAGCGGCGCGTGTGCTCCCATGGTGGGTCTCCCTGAGTGATCGCAGTGACGGCTGAGTCAAGCGGAGTGGAGCCTCGCCTTCAATGTTTGCACCCGAATAGCGTTCGTGTCGACCGCACTTGCGGAGTCGTGCGCCGAATCGCCATGACAGTGGAGTGTTTCGGCGCGTCGCCCGCCGTCCATACCATGGAGTGTTGGGCAGGTGCGGTGCGGTATCTCCGAGGTGGACGCGCGACGTTCGCCGGCAACAGGGGTGGTTCGGTATGTCTGACAGTGAGCAGCTGGTCACGGCCTTGTCCGGGATCGTCGGGCTCCTGCCCGAACCCGGCGACGTAGTCGAACCGCTCCATCGGGTGATCGACAGCGCCACCGACGCACTCGACCTGGCGGGCTGCGCGGTGCTGCTCGTGGCTGGCGGACACTCCAGCGTCGTCACCGCCACACCCGCGGCGCTGGCGGACGTCGCGCTCAGCCAGCGCAGCAGCGAACGCGGACCGGCGGTCGACGCATTGCGCCACGGCGAACCGGTCGCCGTCGCCGATGTCCGCGAGCGACACGAGGCCTGGCCGGAATACACGAGTGTCGCGGTGCGCCACGGTGTTCGCGCCGTGGCGGAGATCCCGATGCGGTCCGGCGTGACGATGGTGGGCGCGCTGGGCATGTACGCCTACCACCCGCGCCAGTGGACCGAACCCGAACTGTCGGTGGGCGCGCTGCTGGCGAGCCTGGCCGCCGGGCACATTCTCACCGCCGAACGGCTGCGCGCTCAGCAGCGGCTGGCCGAACAGTTGCAGCACGCGCTGGACTCGCGGGTACTGGTGGAGCAGGCGAAAGGCGTGCTCGCCAACGCGCGCAACACGACGCCGCAGGCCGCCTACGAGCTGATCCGGGCGCACGCCCGGCGCCATCGGGTGAGCGTGCACGCGGTCGCGGGCGGCATCGTCGAGCTCGGTCTGCGAATCTGAGCCGGGCTCGGCCGCCGGTCCCGCGGGCCTGCCGACCGAGCCCGAAGCGGCAGCGCGAGTCCGAACCGACCGGTAGTCTGGCCACTGGCGGATATCCGAAACCCATGCCCCCGGACCGGAATCCGCGGTAGACGCCATCGTCCGTGTCCTCGACGGGTGGTCCATTCGTCAGCGTCCGCTGCCATCGGGGGCATCATGGTTTCGCCAGCTCTGTCTACTCGCACGTCCACCCACCATCGGATTCCGGACACCGTCACCAACGCCGAGTTGGTGCGCCGGATCGGCGTCGGCGATCGCGACGCCTACGCACTGCTCTATGCCCGAACGCGCCCGCTCGTCTTCGGACGGGTACTCGCGATCGTGCGCGATCACGACTACGCCGAGGAGACCTGTCACGACGTCTATCTCCAGGTCTGGCGCAGTGCAGCGGGTTTCGACGAGCGTCGCGGCTCGGTGACGACCTGGTTGTGCACGCTGGCGCACCGGCAGGCGGTGGACCGGGTGCGCCGGGAACGCGCCGCCACCGATCGCGATCAGGCCTGGGCCGCAGGAGATTACGGCCGACCCGCCGACAACGTCGCCGACGAGGTGCTGCGCCGCCACGAATACCGCTGTGTGCGAACAGGACTGGCTGCCCTGACGCCACTGCAGCGCGAATCGCTGCTGCTCGCCTACTATCACGACCTCACCTACCCGCAGGTCGCCGAGCGCCTCGGCGTAGGTCTCCCCGCCGTCAAATCCCGCATCCGCTCGGGACTGGCCCAGCTGGCGTCGGCGCTCGCGGCCGCGGTCTGAACCTCTAGGCCCCCGGCTCGATCGGGCCGGGGGTCCAGGCCCTGTCTCCAAGTCCCATCCGGCGCCTCCGCGGCCCAGATCGCCGCCTGGCCGCGTTGTCGTCGTCACCGAGACAACCCCGGTATCGGCTCTTCTCCTCCGCTTGCCAGGCGGCGATCCGATCCACGGATGCATCCGGCCGAACTTCGAGACAGGGCTTAGGCCTTCGTGGGCAGGGTGGCGAGGTAGCGGCCCGCGAAGAAGCGTTGCAGGAGCCGAACCAGTGGGCCGCCCAGTGCGGTGTACCAGGTCGCGGGTTGGGAGAAGGCGGTGACGACGCCGTGGACGGAGTCGTCGGCGGGGTCGTACTCCACCGAGAACAGTTCCTCGCCGACCTCCGGGTGTCCGGGCAGCGTGCCGTAGGCGAAACCGCGCCGGTTCTCGTCCTCGTCGAGCACGTACACCACGCGGCAGGGCGCCACGAGGGCGAGCGGGCCGATCCCGAGTCGCACGGTGAGCAGGGTGCCCGGTTCGGCGGTCGGCGTGCTCGCCCGATCGAAGATGCCGACGCCCTTCTGCATCCGATAGGCGAGGATCTCCGCGCCCGCCCGCTCGAACAGCTCTCTGCCGTTGCCGAGGCGGCGCTGCAACCGGAAGTGGTAGTAGCCCTCCGGGAGTTCGCCCCTGGTGGCGCCGATCTCGCGATACGTGAACCAGGGACCGTCGAGCGCATTCTCCATCTCTCGATCATCGTCCGGTTCCGTGCGGCACGGAAGCCGACCCGCGCGGCGTGCGCTCCCGCCGAGTCGCACCGCCCGCGCTGCCGCCCGGCGTTGGGATACCGATCGTGGCAACGCTCGCACCGGGACGCGATCGGCAGTCGTTCGCGACCGCGCCGGCCTTTCCTGCGATGGGGCCCACCGGCTCGAGGCGCAGCGGTGCGACGTGCAGCAATCCGAGCGGATCGAGGTATTCGGGCCGCCCGCGCCGCCCGGCCTCCCGGCGCAGACCCCAGTGCAGACAGGCGGGAGCCGCGCACTCCGGGTGCCCCTTCTCCAACGTTCCGATCGGAGTGCCTCGCGCGACGCGCGCCCCGACCGAGACCCGCGTTTCCACCGGCTCGTACGTCGTCCGCAGGCCGCCGGGATGGTCGATCGACACGACCGGTTTGCCCGCCACCGTCCCGGCGAACACCACGATCCCCGCTCCCGCGGCCAGCACCGTTTGCCCGGGCGATCCGGCCAGATCGACGCCGCGATGGCCGGGCAGCCAGTCCTGCGCGGGCCGTTCGAACCGCCGCTCCACCCAGGGCCGAGGCCGCAGCGGCCACCCGAACTCGCCGCTCGGCGCTGCCGCCGCCGTCGCGGTCGAGAGTGCGAGCAGCGCCGCGGCAACGGCGAAAAGCGCCGCTTTCCTCCTGAACAGCGCCACCTTCATGGCTCCGCCGACGCCCGGTTCACGCCCGCTGCCACCGTGCCTGATGGGCCGAGCCGCTCGGGAGGACCGGACGGCCCGGCACGATCGACGTCCGCGTATCCGACACTCGCGGCGGCATCGGCGCGAGCTCGAGGAGCGGCAGATCCGGCGCTCGATGCGGCGGGCATGCCGACCCTGAACAGGCCATGTCGGGATCGGACCGAAACCGCGGGTGCGGCACGCGCAGCGGCATCGGTGCGGGCCGGAGGAGCGGCAGTTCCCGCGCTCGATGCGGCGGGCATGCCGACCCTGAACAGGCCATGTCGGGATCGGACCGAAACCGCGGGTGCGGCACGCGCAGCGGCATCGGTGCGGGCCGGAGGAGCGGCAGTTCCCGCGCTCGAAGCAGCAGGCACGCCGATCCCGAACAGCCCGGATCGGCGCCAGGGACCGGTCGCGCGTGCGCCGTCGCGGGGCGCGCGCCCGCCAGCGCCAGCACGAACATCAGGGGAAGAATCACGGTGATCGCGAGGGAAAGTCGGTGCATGGGTTCGACCTTCGTCGGTCCCGGCCGCGCGCACGATCCCCGATCCGGCGTGTGGGGACAACATCGGCTCCTGTGGAAATCGCCCGTTTCGCCTGGTCGCGACGTCGTGACCAGCTGATTTAGGTCAGGGACGCACCTGGTCGTAGACTGATCGAGCGGTCTGTGCCCGGCACGGACCGACTTCGCGCGCCACCCGTGCTCGTTCGCAACGGCGCCGTTCGAACCTCAGCTCCCGAATTCCGAGAGTGCTCGTTCGCGGCAATGCAGTTGGGAACAGGGAATCGTCGGCTGGTCCCGATCGGTGATCCGACCGGGTCCGACGATTCGGAGGCGCCAGGGCAGCGGGTCGCCGACCCACTGCGTCAACCGGCAACGAAAGAG
Source organism: Nocardia sp. bgisy134 (assembly GCF_965341865.1). Taxonomy (GTDB): domain Bacteria; phylum Actinomycetota; class Actinomycetes; order Mycobacteriales; family Mycobacteriaceae; genus Nocardia. The sequence continues at coordinate 219,612 of NZ_CBDQZP010000010.1, read as the reverse complement.
AGATACGAGAGCCATGGCTGTCGTAACCATGAAGCAGCTGCTCGACAGCGGCGCACACTTCGGACACCAGACCCGGCGCTGGAACCCGAAGATGAAGCGGTTCATCTTCACCGACCGCAACGGCATCTACATCATCGACCTGCAGCAGACGCTGACCTACATCGACAAGGCCTACGAGTTCGTCAAGGAGACCGTCGCCCACGGTGGCACCGTTCTCTTCGTCGGCACCAAGAAGCAGGCCCAGGAGTCGATCGCGGCCGAGGCGACGCGCGTCGGGATGCCCTACGTGAACCAGCGTTGGCTGGGCGGCATGCTCACCAACTTCTCCACCGTGCACAAGCGCCTGCAGCGCCTCAAGGAGCTCGAGGCCATGGAGCAGACCGGTGGCTTCGAGGGTCGCACCAAGAAGGAAATCCTCATGCTCACGCGTGAGATGAACAAGCTGGAGCGGACCCTCGGCGGTATCCGCGACATGCAGAAGGTGCCCTCGGCCATCTGGGTCGTCGACACCAACAAGGAGCACATCGCCGTCGGCGAGGCGCGCAAGCTGAACATCCCGGTCATCGCGATCCTGGACACCAACTGCGACCCCGACCTGGTCGACTACCCGATCCCGGGCAACGACGACGCGATCCGCTCCGCCGCGCTGCTGACCAAGGTCGTCGCCTCCGCGGTGGCCGAGGGCGTGCAGGCGCGGGCCGGTCTGGCCTCCGGCGACGAAAAGCCGGAAGCGGGCGCGGGCGAGCCGCTCGCCGAGTGGGAGCAGGAGCTGCTGGCGCAGGCCGCGCCGGGCGCCGAGGCCTCCACCGAGACTCCGGCCGAGGCCTGAGGCTCGTAATCCGCTGTTTCAGCGGTGATCACCTAGGAGTGCCATGGTGATCACCGCTGCCCAGTAACTGAACTTCTCCAAAGGAGGCTCGCCACCGATGGCGAACTACACCGCTGCCGATGTGAAGCGGCTCCGGGAGCTGACCGGCTCCGGGATGATGGACTGCAAGAAGGCCCTCGAAGAGACCGACGGTGACTTCGACAAGGCTGTCGAGGTTCTGCGTATCAAGGGCGCCAAGGACGTCGGCAAGCGCGCCGAGCGCGCCACCGCCGAGGGTCTGGTCGTCGCGCAGGACGGCGTGCTGATCGAGATCAACTCCGAGACCGACTTCGTCGCCAAGAACGACGAGTTCCAGGGTCTGGCCAATCAGATCGTCGCGGCGGCCGCCAAGGCCCGCCCCGCCGACCTGGACGCGCTCAAGGCCGTCGACCTGGGCGGCAAGACCGCCGACCAGGCCGTGCAGGAGCTCGCCGCGAAGATCGGCGAGAAGCTGGAGCTGCGTCGCGCCGTGTCCTTCGAGGGCCCGGTCGCGACCTACCTGCACAAGCGTTCCTCGGACCTGCCGCCCGCCGTCGGCGTGCTGGTCGAGTACCAGGGTGAGGGCGATGCCGCGGCCGAGGCCGCCCGCGCCGCCGCCATGCAGATCGCCGCGCTGAAGGCCAAGTACGTGACCCGCGACGAGGTTCCGGCCGACCTCGTGGAGAACGAGCGCCGCATCGCCGAGCAGACCGCTCGCGAAGAGGGCAAGCCCGAAGCCGCGCTGCCGAAGATCACCGAGGGCCGCGTCAACGGCTTCTTCAAGGACGTCGTGCTGCTCGAGCAGGCGTCGGTCACCGACTCGAAGAAGACCGTCAAGGCTCTGCTGGACGAGGCCGGTGTCACCGTGAGCCGGTTCGCCCGGTTCGAGGTCGGCCAGGCCTGACAGCCTGTGAAGGCCCCTCAACCGTCATCGCGACGGATGAGGGGCCTTCTGCTGTCCGCGTCCGGCGGGCGCGCGGCGACGCGACACCCCGATTCCCGACCCCGCGTGGTGTCGGAGGGGGTCTTCTGCGGTCGCCGAAACCGAATAAGGCAGGATAGGCACCGCCTTGTATTGCGGGATCGCAAACTTATCCGCTGTGCCCTGATGCCTCAGCATGCTGAGAACACCACCATCACCAAAGGAGAAGAGCACCGATGACGGACCCGGGGACCGACCGCCCAGGATATCGCCGGGTACTTCTCAAACTGGGTGGCGAAATGTTCGGCGGCGGCAAGGTCGGTCTCGACCCCGACGTCGTGCAGACCGTGGCCGAGCAGATCGCCGAGGTCGTCGCGACCGGCGTGCAGGTCGCCGTGGTGATCGGTGGCGGCAACTTCTTCCGCGGCGCGGAGCTCGAGGAGCGCGGCATGGAGCGGGCCCGCTCGGACTACATGGGCATGCTCGGCACCGTGATGAACAGCCTTGCGCTGCAAGACTTTCTGCAGAAGCAGGGGATCGACACCCGGGTGCAGACCGCGATCACGATGGGCCAGGTCGCGGAGCCGTACCTGCCGCTGCGCGCCAAGCGCCACTTGGAGAAGGGCCGTGTGGTCATCTTCGGCGCGGGCATGGGCATGCCGTATTTCTCCACCGACACCACTGCTGCCCAGCGTGCCTTGGAGATCGGCGCCGACGTGGTGCTGATGGCCAAGGCGGTCGACGGCGTCTTCACCGCGGATCCGCGGGTCGACGAGACGGCGACGATGTACACCGAAATCACGCACAAAGAGGTCATCGAGCGCGACCTGAAGGTCGCGGACGCGACGGCCTTCAGCCTGTGTATGGACAACCAGATGCCCATCCTGGTGTTCAATCTGTTGACGAAGGGCAATATCGCCCGCGCGGTCGCCGGTGAGAAGATCGGCACATTGGTTCGGTCCTGAGCCCGCGAACCGCGGATCATGACGATGACGACGCTGTGGAGGAAACGGTCGTGATTGAAGAAGCGCTCTTCGACGCCGAGGAGAAGATGGAGAAGGCGGTCTCGGTGGCGAAGGACGATCTCGGGACCATCCGGACCGGACGCGCGAATCCGGGCATGTTCTCCCGGGTCGTCGTGGACTACTACGGATCGCCCACCCCGGTCACCCAGATGTCCAGCATCACGGTGCCCGAGCCGAGGATGGTGGTGATCAAGCCGTACGAGGCCGCTCAGCTCGGTCCCATCGAGACCGCGATCCGCAACTCGGACCTAGGTGTCAACCCGACCAACAACGGCGACATCATCCGCATCAGCATCCCGCAGCTCACCGAGGAACGCCGCCGTGAGCTGGTCAAGCAGGCCAAGGCCAAAGGCGAGGACGCCAAGGTCGCGATCCGCAATGTGCGGCGCAAGGCCATGGACGAACTCTCGCGCATCCAGAAGGATGGCGAGGCGGGTGAGGACGAGGTCGGGCGCGCCGAGAAGGAGCTCGACAAGACCACCGCCAAGTACGTGAGCCAGATCGACGAGCTGGTCAAGCACAAAGAAGCCGAACTGCTCGAGGTCTGACGAGAGATCCGAGGGCCCGCACGGGCGGGGGACGAGGAACAACGAGTGAGCGACGGGACAATCGTGGCCGACAATGCCGCCGCAACGGGTGCGGCCGAGGAGCCGACGCCGGGGAGCGGCGCCGCCGAAGCGACCCCGGGCCGTGCGGGTGACTTCGCGGTCGGCCAGTTCCATACCGCGCACCCCGACCATGCCGTGCCCGCCGAGCCCGTGGTCCCCGCGCCCGCCGCCACGACGTCGCGTGCTGGACGCAATCTGCCCGCCGCGCTCGCGGTCGGCCTCGGGCTCGGACTGTCGCTCGTCGCGATCCTGCTGTTCGCGCCGCTGGTGTTCATCCCGGTCGCCGCGACCGGCGTCGGCGTGGCCACCTGGGAGGTGGCCAAGCGGCTGCGCGAGGCGGACGTGCTCGTTCCGCGGATCCCGCTCATCGTCGGCGGGCAGGCGGTGTTCTGGCTCGGCTGGCCGTGGGGCGCGAGCGGTGTCGCGGGCGCCTTCGCGGCCACCGCGCTGACCTGCATGGTGTGGCGCCTCTTCGATCACGGTTTGCAGACCGCGCCGCGAAACTTCCTGCGCGACACGGCGATCGCGATCTTCGCCCTCGCCTGGATCCCGCTGCTCGCGTCCTTCGCGACGCTGCTGCTGCTGGAGCCCGACGGCAACCTGCGGGTGCTGACCTTCATGATCCTGGTGGTCTGCTCCGACGTGGGCGGCTACGTGGCGGGTGTGCTGTTCGGCAAGCATCCGATGGTGCCGTCGATCAGCCCGAAGAAATCCTGGGAGGGTTTCGGGGGCTCGCTGGTGTTCAGCGTCATCGGCGGTCTGCTGACGGTCACCCTGCTGCTCCAAGCGAATTCGATGATCGGTGTGGTGCTCGGTGTCGGACTGGTACTGGTCGCGACCGTCGGCGACCTGATCGAATCGCAGATCAAGCGCGAACTCGGCATCAAGGACATGGGCACGCTGCTGCCCGGGCACGGCGGCATCATGGACCGCCTCGATTCGATGCTGCCTTCCGCGTTCGTCTCCTGGCTGGTGCTGAGCACGCTGCTCTGACCGGAGGGCGATATACCGCCAAATCCCGGCGGCAGTGATAGCGATCGTCCATGATCGAGGCATGTCCACGAATGCCGAGCACGAGCCCGAGGCGAGCCGGCGCGACGAGCCGACCGCCCCGGCCACCCCTCCGCCGGGGCACCCTCCGCCGCCGGCGACCAAACCCGCCACGACCGGCAAGAAGCCGTCGATCTCCTCGCGGACCGGCTACGCCTGGGTCGGGCTCGTGGTGGGCACGCTGATCATGATCGTGCTGCTCATCTTCATTCTCCAGAACCTGGAGACCATCCAGGTGAGCCTGTTCTTCTGGGAGTTCCACCTGCCGATCGGCGTCGCGGTGCTGCTCTCGGTGATCTGCGGAGCGCTGGTGATGGCCTTGGTCGGGGGCATGCGCATCATTCAGCTGCGGCGCGCCGCCAAACACTGAGCTCCGTCATTCCCGTGCTCGCGCAGCCCGACGCCAGCGCAGCGGTGGCGCGCCGAACTCGCGCTGGAACACGCGGCTGAACGGCTCGCATGCCCGCCGAGCGTTGTTCTGGGTCCGACCGCATCACCAGGCGCCTTCCGGTGGCGGCCTTCGCACCCGACGCGGGGGAGAGCCCAGGGCAGATCAGCCAGGAACTGCCGCCCGCGGCCTTCGACAACATCGCGCCGGACTCCGACGGCTACCTGTGGATCAGGCAGGACAAGTTCCACGAGAGCCTCGCCCAGGACCTGTCCGACGAGGAGGCGCTGGTCATGGCCGTGACCCAGAAGGCGCCGCTGGCCTCGACCTTCGGCGACGCCGTCACCGCGCCCGCGTGGAAGGCGAAGCCGAGCTGGTACCAGGTCTCGACCGCCGACCGGATGATCAACCCCGACAACGAGCGCAGGATGGCCGCGTGCATGAACCCGCGCAAGACCATCGAACTGGACGCGAGCCACGCCTCGCTCGCCTCGCAGTCGCACGCGATCTCCGATCTGATCGAAGAGGCCGTGCGCGATCTCGGGCTGTCCTGAGCGGGCGGATCGGACCGGCGAGCATCGTCGCCCCGCGCACACCGTGCGCGGCGGCGATCGGCCCTGTGTCCTCGCGCACTGTTTCGGGCTGACCATTCGGCAGCCGGGGACGGATGAGAGACTGGGAGAACTATGACCGCCTCCCTGCCCCTGGTTTTCGATGCTCCGCGCCGTGGCATGCCGCCCCGGCATCTCGCCGATCTCGATGCCGAGGGGCGGCGCGCCGCGGTCGAGGAGCTCGGGCTGCCCAAGTTCCGCGCCGACCAGATCGCGCGGCAGTACTTCGGGCGGTTGCAGGCCGATCCGGAGCAGATGACGGATCTGCCCGCGCCGGTGCGGGAGAAGGTCGGCGCGGCGCTGTTCCCGCCGCTGCTCTCCGTGGTCAAGCACGTGGCCTGCGACGACGGCCAGACCCGCAAGACGCTGTGGCGGGCGGGCGACGGCACGCTGCTGGAGAGCGTGCTCATGCGCTACGCCGACCGCAACACCCTGTGCATCTCCAGCCAGGCGGGCTGCGGCATGGCCTGCCCGTTCTGCGCGACCGGCCAGGGCGGGCTCAACCGCAACCTGTCCACCGCCGAGATCGTCGACCAGGTGCGCGCCGCCGCGGCCGCGCTGCGCGACGGCGAGGTGGCGGGCGGCGAGGGCAGGTTGTCCAACATCGTCTTCATGGGCATGGGCGAGCCGCTGGCCAACTACAAGCGAGTGGTCGCCGCGGTGCGCCGCATCACCTCGCCCGCGCCGGACGGCCTCGGCATCTCGCAGCGCAATGTCGTGGTCTCGACCGTCGGCCTTGCTCCCGCGATCCGCAAGCTGGCCGACGAGGAGCTGTCGGTGACGCTGGCGGTCTCGCTGCACACTCCCGACGACGAGCTGCGCGACACGCTCGTGCCGGTGAACAACCGCTGGCCGGTGGCCGAGGTGCTGGACGCGGCGCGCTACTACGCCGACAAGTCCGGTCGCCGGGTGTCGATCGAGTACGCGCTCATCCGCGACATCAACGACCAGCCGTGGCGCGCCGACATGCTCGGCGCGAAACTGCACAAGACGCTCGGCTCGCGCGTGCACGTCAACGTCATTCCGCTCAATCCGACCCCGGGCAGCAAGTGGGACGCCAGCCCGAAGCCGGTCGAGCGCGAGTTCGTCCGCAGGGTCAACGCCCAGGGCGTGCCGTGCACCGTCCGTGACACCCGCGGCCAGGAGATCGCCGCCGCCTGCGGGCAGCTGGCCGCCGAGAACTGAATCCCGAGGGGGGCCATTGCTGCAGCCAAGTGACGTATTCGCCGGGTATGCCATCGAACGACTGCTGGGCCGAGGTGGCATGGGCGCGGTGTATCTCGCCGGGCACCCACGGCTGCCCCGCAAGACCGCGCTCAAGCTGCTGAATCGGGAGCTGTTCTCCGACAGTGAGATTCGCGCGCGGTTCGAGCGGGAGGCCGATCTGGTCGCGCAGCTGGATCATCCCAACATCGTGACCGTCTTCGACCGGGGCATCGAGGACGAGCAGCTGTGGATCTCCATGCAGTTCATCGACGGCGTGGACGCGTCCTCGGTGGACCCGCGCACCCTGCCGCCGCAGCGGGCCGCCCAGATCGTCGCCGAGACCGCGCTCGCGCTGGACTACGCGCACCGCATGGGCGTGCTGCACCGCGACGTGAAACCCGCCAACATCCTGCTGTCCCGCTCGGCCGGGCAGGAGCGGGTGCTGCTCACCGATTTCGGCATCGCCCGCCCGCGCGAGGACACCACGCAGCTCACCCAGACCGGCACTTTCACCGCCACCCTCGCCTACGCCTCGCCGGAACAGCTCACCGGCGCCACGCTCGATCACCGGACCGACCAGTACTCGCTGGCCTGCGCGCTGTATTGGCTGCTCTCGGGCACCGTGCCGTTCGATTCCCCGCAGGCCGTCGTGGTGATCCAGGGACACCTCAAGCAGCCGCCTCCGCCGCTGAGCTCGGTGCGGCCGGGCCTGCCGCCCGCGCTGGACGCGGTGCTCGATCGCGCGCTCGCCAAGCGGCCCGCGGATCGGTTCGACTCCTGCGCGGATTTCGCCGCCGCCGTGCAGCAAGCGTTGCGCGTGCCGGCCAGCGCGCCGCACGCCGTCGCGCAACCCACGCCGCGTCCGCATCCGGTGGCGGGACCGCAGGCCTCGGCGCCCAACCCGATGCCCGTGGCGCACCCGCCGCGCTACGCCCAGCCCGCACCGCCGCCCGGTCCGCACTATGCGAACGGCGGTGTGCGGCAGGGTTATCCGCCCGGCTACGGCGCTGTACCCGCTCCGTATCGTCCGCCCGTTCCGCCGCCGCGGCGCGGCTCGAGCGCCAAGGTGCTCCTGGTGATCTTGGGCATCGTGTTCGCACTGCTGGCCGGGTGCGGGACGTTCGTGTGGACCGACGATTCGACCTGGGTGTCCCAGGTGACCGGTCGCTCGAAGGGGCACAAAGATCTGGCGGCGTTGTCGGCGGCGTTTCCGCTGATGCTGCCGAGCGACAATCGCCAGAGCGGCCGGGGCTACAACGGCGCGTCCTGCCGTCCGGCGTCCGAATGGAAGGACTGGCAGGCCGAAAAGGGCGACGAATCGGCTTTCGATCATTGGCAGGCGCGCTGGGAATGCCTGCTGGAGGGCGGCGCGAAGCTGGCGTACGACTTCTACGCCTACCCGAGTGCGGACGCGGCACGGCGCGCGGTGACAACCTTCAAGTCCCGGGCGAAGTCCGGAGGCTCGAACACGGAGGGCACCAGGACCGACGAGCGCTTCACCTACCGCGACGCCTACGGGGAGTCCGCGCTCATCCTGTCGACCTTCTCCGACCCGTCCCGAGACCGCTGGGTGTTCACCTTCCACGGCCCGACGCGCCTGGACGACGGACTCGCCGCCAAAGTCCGCGACGCCCCGCTCTGAGCAGCCATCAGCCGCGCCCGAACAGGCCGGAGGCCTACGTAGGCCGCGCGGTCGAGACGCTACGCTAGCGGCATGAGCGAGGCTGTCGACTGGTCATGGCTGCGTACCACGATCCCGATCGTCGATATGGCCATGTACCTGGACATGCCCGAGGACATCGCCCGCGCTCTCGAAATCCGTGACGGCATGATCGTGCATTGCGAATCCCCATCGCCGAATCATGTTGCGATCAGTCACAACATCAAGGCAGCGCTGCGCGAGGCGGTGTCCAAGCGTCTCGGTGACGCGCCGTGTCTGCGGGCCAGCGGTGAGCTCGACATGCTGGTCTCCGAGGTTCCGTTCCATTACAAGCGGCCGGATGCCATCGTGTATCGCTGTATCGACGAGCCACGGGGCAAGTGGAAGACCAAGCCGACAGCGTCGGACACCCTGCTGGTTGTCGAGGTCGTGTCTCCGAATACGGTGACGGCGGATCTGGTGGAAAAACGTGCGGAGTACGCGCGACTGAGCATCCCGTACTACTGGATCGTGCGCATGGTTCAGGACGACGGGCCTGCGTCATCGATCGAGATGCTGAGACTCACCGCCGACGGCACCTATGTCCGGGAGAACATGTCCCTGCGGGCCCGTGGCGATCTGGTGGCGGTCGATGTCGCCGACCCGCTCGACGTCACGATCAGCTGGAATCAGCTCGATCTCGGCCTGGACTGACCGTCCTGATTGCCTGCTCGAATCCGTTCGGCTTCGATCGCGGCGAGATCTCGGCCCAAGGCGACCCACGCGGCGACCGTGACCTTTGATCAGGATTCAGTCAGCGCGAAATCGGTTCTTGGCCGGGCGGTTGGTGGCGGCGCGGCGTTCGGCTTCCTTCGTCTTGACGCGCTCGTTCTCGCGCTGCACGGCTTCGTAGTTCTCGCGTTCGCGGAGCAGCCATTCGGGCGGGTCGGCGAGCAGGGCGGTGATCTCGTCGGCGGTCAGCGCGTCGGAGACGCCGCCGCGGGCCAGGCCGCTGTTGGAGACGCCGAGCTTGCGCGCGGTGATGTCGCGCGGGAACGGCCCGGTACGGCGCAGCTCCGTGAGCCAGGCAGGGGGATCGTTGCGCAACCGATCGAGGTCGGCGCGGGAGATCGGCGAGTTCCGGAACTCCTCCGGCGCGGCGGGGAGGTAGATGCCGAGCTTGTCCGCCGCGGTCAGCGGCTTCATCATCTGCGGTTTCTTGTCCGGGCTCACCGGGACAGCCTAGTCGACCGCCGGAACGCTTCCGTCCGAGCCTCGGCGTCGCGGCGGCCGTCCTGACCCGTGTGCGCCGTGCAATACCCTTGGTCGAATGAGTCAGGTGGAGTCGATCGATGTCGCGCGGTTGCGCTGGTTCGTCGCGGTGGCCGAGGAGCTGCATTTCGCGCGGGCGGCGAAAGCGCTCGGGATCGCGCGTCAGCGGCTCAGCCGGACGGTCATCGACCTGGAGGACGAGCTCGGCGCCAAGCTGTTCGTCCCCGGCGCCCAGCCGACCCAGCTCACCGACGAGGGTCGCGAGCTGCTGACCGCCGCGCGGGAGGTCATCGCCCGCGCGGAGGCCGACGCGGCTCGGCCGGAGCCCGAGGAGGCCCGGCGGGGTCTGCGGGTGGGTTTCGTGCCCGGTGTCACGGTGTCGAAGTGGGAACGGATCTGGCGTGAGCGGTTTCCCGAGATCCGGCTGGAGACGATTCCACTCGCGGCCGCCGACCAGCTGACCGCGCTGGGGGAGGGCCGGGTCGACATGTGTTTCGTACGCCTGCCCATCGACCGCGAAGGACTCAGCGCGATTCCGCTGTACCGCGAGGTGCCGGTCGTCGTGGTGCCCAAGGATCACCCGATCTCGCTGTTCTCCGAGGTCGGCGCGGCGGAGCTGGCCGACGAACGCATGCAGGACGCCTCGGATCTCGACGCGGCGGCGGTCACCCTCGAAATGGTCGCCGCCGGTGTCGGACTCGCCATCGTCCCGCACTCCATCGCGCGCCTGCACGCCCGCCGCGATCTGGTGTACCGGACCGTCACCGATCATCCCGACACCGAGATCGCCCTGGCCTGGCCCGTGGCCGAGACCACGGAGCTGGTAGAGGAGTTCGTCGGTGTGGTGCGTGGTCGCTCCGAACGGAGTTCGCGCTCACCGTCGACCCGCACCGAGCAACCGGCAAAAGGCTTGACAGCGAAAAAGCCTGCGCCGCAACGGAAATCGTTGGGTTCGAAAGGCGCATCCGCGGCGCGCTCCTCGGGTGCGAAGAGCAAGCGTCGCGGGCGCTGATCCGAGGCGGTCGGGGCGCTAATCGGTATGGAACGCGCGCCAGACCGTGTGCTCCCGGCTGATCGTCTCCTCCGCACCGGATACTGCGGTGGCCCAGCGGGTTTCGTCGATGTCGCGCAGCGTGTCGGCGATGATGGCGAGCTCGTTGGACGTGAACGCGTAGACGGCGGCGGTGCGGTTGTCGCGGCGCGCGGAGGTCCATGCCGCGATGCCCGCGATGCCCGCGGCGATGACGCCCGCGAGGTCGAAGCCGATGACGTTGATCGCCTTGGCCAATGCCGCGGACACACCTCCGATTTCGAGCAGGAGCGCGACGGTGCGCAGGCGGGCGCCGCGGCGATCGTGATGCGCCGATTTGTCCGCGTACCAGCGCTGCTGCTCTTGAATGCGATGGCAGATGTATTCCTGACGGCGCTCGGCGTGCGGCAGCCTGCGCAGCTCACGCATGCGGTCGGTGATCGTGGTGGAGGTGGTCGGCCGCACGGCGATGTCGGGAAGGTCGTGGTGGAGCCGCCGGATGCGTTCGATGAGCAGCGCGTCCGCTTCGGCCGGTGCGAGGGTGCCGTCGAACGGCGCGCCGCACACCGCGTAGCGCCAGGTGAGGGTTTTGACCGACTCCGCGAGGACGCGGCCTTCGTGCCAGGTCCGGCCGGGAAGCGACTGGAGCAGGTTCACGTCGATGGTCAGGATGCCGACGAACGCGAGCGCGGTCGCTATCGCGGCGATATCGGTGCGTGCGGCGCCGACGCGCACCGTGATCGCGGCGCAGGCGGCGGCGAACAGCGCCAGCCACAGACGCAGCGCGTACGTCCGGAGAAAGGAGCGCTCCCCCGACACCGCGGCGTCATCGGCGGCCCGGAACAGCCCCGGGTAGTCCTCAGCGCGCAGCACGACGTCGACCGGCTCGGGTGACGATCATGGGGACACGGTAGCAGCGACGTACTGTCTCAGATAACGAAATTCGTTGGGGACCAGAGTTTTCTACTCCGGGCCGCGCCGCGCCCCCGTCGGCCAGACGATGTCGATCGGGATGTGCCGCCGGCGCGCGGCGTCGACGGCGTCGGCGGTGCTGCCGGTGTCGCCGCCGCTGCCATCCCACACGGCGACGAGCCGGGTGATGTCGGTCAGGACGGCGTTGTTCGCCGCGCGGTACGCGACGGGCGACGGTTCGGCGTAGGGCATCACCCGCACCGACGCGGCCCGCGCGAGCAGGTCGTCGAAGACCGCGACGCGTTCGGCCGGGACGGCCCGGTCGCGATAGTGCTGCGCGGGCAGGACGACGTTCAGCCGCCCGCCGAGAGCGAGCACCACATCGGCGAAGATCGAATCCGCGCCCGGCGCAAGGCAGCTCACCCCGACCAGTTCGTCGTCGCAGGCGCGCAACCGTTCGAACAGCGCGGCGCGGATCAGCTCGGCGGTGGCCGCGGTGAGATGGACGTGCCCGGTGATCCCGATGCGCGTCACGGCGTGCCCTCGTGGACGCGCGGCAGGATCTTGTGGCGCAGGTGTGCGCGGATATCGGCGATCACGGTGTCGTCCGGGGTGCGCAGCGGGCTGCGGACGGCGGCAGGGAAGCCGGGAATGCGTTCGGCGAGCGCGGCTTTGACGAAGGTGATGTCGGAGAGACCCGATTCGTGGCGGAGGGCGCGACATTCGTCGAACACGGCTTGCCAGCGCGCTGCCGCCTCGCGGTCGCCGGCGCGCAGCGCGGCGGCGATGCGAACGGGGATCTCGGGCACCGGATTGCCCCCACCGGAGACGATGCCGTGCACGCCGAGCTCGCCGATGCGCGCGGCGGCGCCGTCATTGCCCGCGAAGACCGCCAGTCCGGTCGCGGTGTACGCCCGGGTGACGTCGAGCCGGCCACTCGAGTCCTTGATGCCTACCAGCATCGGGTACTCGGCGGCGAGCGCGCCGAGCAGTTCGGGGGAGATCGGGGTTTGGGTGTGGCGGGGAAAGTTGTACAGCAGCATCGGCAGTTCGGTGCGGGCGAGCAACCGGCCGAAGAAGTCGCGGACACCGATTTCCGGCGGGTCGGCGAAGAAATAGGGGGCGATGGCGGCGACGGCGTCGGCGTGCTGCCGCGCGTGGTCGAGCAGGTCCATCGCGTCGCCGTACGCGGTGGCGCCGATGTGGGCGACGAGCTGGCCCGGCCACTGTGCGCGGGCCTGCTCGAGGACCTTCTTGCGTTCGGCGATCGTCAGATTCGCGAACTCGCCGGTGGTGCCGTTGACGAGGATGGCGGGCACGCCCGCCCGGTGCAGAAAGCCGAGGTAGTCGCCCAGCGCTCCGGTGTCCACGGCGTGGTCACGGGTGAACGGCGTGACCGTGGCGACGATCGGGTTGAGCTCCACGGTTCCCGGCCAGGGAACGCGCGGCACCGGCTGTCCAACTGTCATCTGCGGCACTCCTCCACATCGACACGGCAGTTGACCAGTCTATCGGATCGGGATCGATGGCCGGGGTCGTCCGTTCGCCACTACCATGGGTGACGCCGAGCGCATGGGTGACGTCGAACACGCGACGGGGAGGGCCTGCGAATGGAGTGCGACGTCTTCGTCAGTCACTCGTCGAGAGATCGGAATCTCGCCGAGGCGGTTGTCCACGAACTGGAGGCGGTCGGCGTTCGCTGCTGGATCGCGCCGCGGAACATCATGGCGGGCACCAGCTATCCCCAGGCCATCGTCGAGGCGATCCGTCACTGTGAGGTGATGGTGGTCGTGGTCTCCGACCACGCCAACGAGTCCGCGCACGTCGGACGGGAAGTCGAACGCGCCGCGGCGGGCAATCTGAGCCTGGTCCCGTTCCGGGTCGCCGATATCGAGCCGAGCGGCGTGCTCGAGTACTTCCTCAGCAGCCAGCACTGGGTGCACGCGCTGCCGCCGCCGGTGGAGGCGCACATCGCGCGCCTGGTCGAGGCGGTGCGCGCGCTGCTGGCGTTGCGGCGCGGTACGGGGCAGGACAAGCCGAACCGGCCGCTCGCGCAGACTATTACGCGACGCCGTCCACGCCACGTGCCCGCGGCGGTGGCGGTGTTCACCGGACGGGTTCGCGAACTCGCCGAAATCCGCACGGCCCTGGCCGATTTCCCGATCGTCACGCTCGCCGGGCCACCCGGCGCAGGCAAGACCGAGCTCGCTCGCGCGGCGGCAGCCGGGCTGAACGACGTCTCGGTCGCCTACGTGGACCTGTCGCAGCTGACCGTGACGAGTTCGCTCGCCGCCGCCGTCGCCGAGGCGTTCGGGCTCGACCCGGCGACCAGCTGGCAAGACACCGCGCGGACGGTCGACGGCACCGAGACCGTGCTGGTACTCGACAACGCGGAGACCGCTCTCGCGCTGCACGCGACGGACTTCCGGCGATTCGTGCGCGACTTCCTCGACCGGTGCCGCAGTTGCCGAGTGCTGGCGACTTCCCGGGAGCGACTCGGATTGAGCGGGGCCGAGACCGTGCTGCACGTCGGCCCGCTACCCGAAGCGGACGCCGGTCGGCTGCTGGACCGGCTGCTGGATTCTCATGCGGTGCCGAGGAATGCCGAGAACCGGGCCGGGCTCGCCGCGGTCCGAGCCGTCGCCGACGGGCTGCCGCTGGCCCTGGTGATCAGTGCGGCGTGGCTCAGCGAGGTCTCGGTGGAGGCGTTCCTGCGCGAGTGGCAGCGCTCGCGCACCGCGCTGCTGTGCTTCCCCGGCTTCGATTCACCCGACCGCGCGACGAGCGTATCGGTATCGGTGGCGCTGTCGTTCGAGGCGTTGACCGACACGGCGCGGCAGGTGCTCTTCGTCGTGGCGCTGCACCCGTCGGGCGTGCGCCTGGAACTGATCGGCGAGGCGCTGCCGCAGGCGGTGTCACTCGTGTCGTCCACCGCCGAGCTGGTGCGCAAATCGCTGGTGGAGAAGGAGGATTCGCGGATGCGGGCGCTGGTGCCGATCCGGGAATTCGTGCGCGAGCGAGTATCCGACGAGCAGGTGTTGCGCACGGTGATCGAGGTGCACACCCGCCTGCTGCACGAGCACGTCGCTCGCGCGTATGGGCTGGGCGGCGAGGCCGAATGGGCCCAGGTGGCGGCGAACTTGCCCAATGTCGGCGCGTTGGCCGACGAGGGGTTGCGCTCGGACACCGTCGTGGACGCGTCCGTCGACCTGGTGATCGCGGCCTCGCTGGCGTTCCGCGCCACCGGCCGCATCGAGGAGGGGCTGGCCTATCTCGATCTGGCGCTGGCGACGGTGCCCGAGGGCGGCGACCTCGCGGGAACGCTGCTCGAGGAACGAGGTCATCTGCTGCGCGCGGGCGCCCGCCTGCCGGAGGCGCTGCGCGCGTACCAAGGGGCGATCCAGGTGTGGGCGCGACGCTTTCCGCAGCGCGAGGCCGTCTGCCGCTTGCGCATGTGCGGCGTGCTGCGCGTGATGGGCCGCTACGACGAGGCCGAGCGCAGCTGCCGCGCCGGTTTGGCGCTGCACGAGGCGACGAACGCGGGCCCGCTGTCCCTCGGCGACGCCATCGAGAACCTGGGCGACGTCGCGCGATCGATCGGTCACTTCCCCGAGGCCGTCGAGCATTATCAGGACGCGCTGCGGAAGTTCCGGTCGGTGCCTGAAGGCCTGGTCGGCTTGACGAATGTCTCGTTCAGTCTCGGCGAGGCGCGGCGGGCGCAGGAGGACGTCGCGGGCGCCCGGCTCGACTATGACCGCGCGCTGCGCACGAGCAGCCGGATCGGCGATCCGCAGGGGCAGGGCAACGCGCTGCTCGGACTCGCCAGAGCCGATCTTGCGGAACAGAACCTGACATCGGCCGCGGATCGGATTCGGGCCGCCGCCGATCGCTACGACCGGATCGACGACCGTCTCGGCGCGGCGAACGCACTGGTGATACAGGGCGATATTGCGGCGGCCGAGGGCCGGTTGAGCGACGCCGACAACGCCTACGCGGAGGCGGAGTTCGCCTACGAGGCGTTGCCGTGCCCGTTGAACCGGGTGCTGGTGACCTTGCGCAGGCTGCGGTCGCGCGAACTCGGTTGGGACAGCGCGCAGATGGCCGAGGCGCGCAAGGAATTCGAACAGCTCACCGGATACGCGCTCGGCGTGGCGGAGATCCAGCGCTGGTCGCTGGAGAAGAAAGGCAGTGTCTTCCACGGGTCCCTGGAGTCGGCCGGATGATCCGCGGCGAGTCCGGGCGACACGCGGGCACGACAACGGCCGCGTCCCCGGCGTGAACCGGGGTGCGCGGCCGCGAAGAATTAGCGGGGCTTGCGCCGCAGGATCGTGTCGCGCACCAGGATGACCACGATGAGCGCGGCGAAGCCGACCAGGTAGAGGTCTTCGATCTTGCCCTTGTGGTTGCCGATGACCATGGCCACCAGGACGAACGCGACGATCCAGCCCGCGATGCGGAAGGTGCGGCGCGACTCGCCGCTCCAACCCCACGCCGCGGAGGGGACCTCGGCGGTGTCGACGTGAGTGACGATGGCGCGCTCGTTCTTGGCGGGTTCGATTTCCGTGGCGGCCACGATCGCTCCTCAGGTGGTTCGGGTACCGAACATCCGGTACACACTCGGTGGGGCTACTGCTCGATATCGTGACATACGACGCCGCGTCGTTGGTAGTCGGGCCGCGTTCGACGCGGACGGTCGGAGGGCAGTCGCGGTAGGCCACAATGGTTTGGTGTCCGACATCGTGAGAGTCCTACTGCTCGGCAGCACCGGATCCATTGGTACCCAGGCGCTCGAGGTGATCGCCGCGAACCCCGACAAGTTCGAAGTGGTCGGGTTGGCCGCGCGTGGTGGCAATACCGAGCTGTTCGCCGCGCAGATGGCGGCCACCGGGACCCGCAATGTCGCCGTCGCCGATCCGGCCGCCGCCGCGGCGCTGGACATTCCGCTGGCAGGCCCGGCGGCCGTGACCGAACTGGTCCGCCGCACCGAGGCCGACGTGGTGCTCAACGCGTTGGTCGGCTCGCTCGGCCTGGAGCCGACCCTGGCCACCCTGGAGTCGGGCACGCGGCTCGCGCTGGCCAACAAGGAGTCGCTCGTCGCCGGCGGTTCGCTGGTGACCCGCGCCGCCGCGCCCGGCCAGATCGTGCCGGTCGACTCGGAACATTCGGCGCTGGCGCAGTGCCTGCGCGGCGGCCGCGCAGAGGAGGTCGACCGGCTGGTGCTGACCGCGTCGGGCGGTCCGTTCCGCGGCTGGACCGCCGAGATGCTCGAATCGGTGGGCCCTTCCGAGGCCAAGGCGCACCCGACCTGGTCGATGGGTCTGATGAACACGCTGAACTCGGCCTCGCTGGTGAACAAAGGCCTGGAGCTGATCGAGACGCACCTGCTGTTCGGGATTCCCTACGACCGCATCGATGTCACCGTGCACCCGCAGTCGATCGTGCACTCGATGGTCACCTTCACCGACGGGTCCACGCTGGCGCAGGCCAGCCCGCCGGACATGAAGCTGCCGATCGCGCTGGCGCTCGGCTGGCCGGACCGGGTGCCCGGCGCGGCGGCTCCCTGCGATTTCGGGACCGCGTCCACCTGGACCTTCGAGCCGGTCGACAACAAGGTGTTCCCCGCGGTCGACCTGGCCAGGCAGGCGGGCACCGCGGGCGGCAGCGTGACGGCGGTCTACAACGCCGCCAACGAGGTCGCGGTGCAGGCGTTCCTGGACGGTCTCATCGGCTTTCCGGCGATCGTGCGCACGGTGGCCAGCGCGGTAGAGGCGGCCGACCAGTGGCGGGCCGAGCCGCAGAGCCTGGCCGAGGTGCTCGCCGCCGACAGCTGGGCGCGCGACTACGCCCGGCGCGTCGTCGGAGCCTGATACACCGGTTCTCGGCGCGCGCGGCCGCGCGCTGGCAGACTGAGGCGTAAGGATCGGGGATGGACTTCGTCCGGCGGCATCCATGCGGCGTACCTGCACGTGCGTTGCGGCTGTGCGCGGGCTGGGTACGGAATCGGTCCGGCCGCGTCCATTAGTGTGGTCGGGGTGCTCGCGGCCGCGCCGACGCGTGCGCGGGATGTCGACGAGCTGCGCAACGCAGGAGGGCTGGAGAGCAAATGGTGTTCGCCATGGGGTTCGTGCTGTTCGCGCTCGGCATCCTCATCTCGGTCGCCCTGCACGAATGCGGACACATGTGGGCGGCCCAAGCCACCGGCATGAAGGTGCGCCGCTACTTCGTCGGTTTCGGGCCCACCCTCTGGTCCACCCACCGCGGCGAGACCGAATACGGCGTCAAGGCCATCCCGCTCGGCGGCTTCTGCGATATCGCGGGCATGACCGCCATGGACGAGGTGCGGCCGGAGGAACTGGACCGCGCCATGTACCGCCAGGCGACCTGGAAGCGGATGGTCGTGATGGCGGGCGGCATCGCCATGAACTTCGTGCTCGGCTTCCTGCTGATCGTGGTGCTGGCCGTCGGGTGGGGCCTGCCGCGGCTGGACGAGCCGACCCCCACCGTGGGAACCCTGAGCTGCGTCGCGGACGCGAACCCCGACGGGACGTTGCAGGCGTGCACCGGTCTCGGCCCCGCGCAGCAGGGCGGGCTCCAGCCCGGCGACACCATCACCGCCGTGAACGGCGTCGCGGTCGATACCTGGTCGGAGTTCACCGAGCAGACTCGCAAGCAGCAGGGCCCGATCACCTACACCGTCGACCGCGCCGGACAGCGGGTACAGGTGACGGTCGCGCCGCAGCAGGTGACGCGCTACGCGAAAGACGGCGCGAAGACCCAGGTCAGCGCGGTCGGCGTCACGCTCGACAACCCGCCGATCGAGCAGTACAACGTCGTCACGGCCGTCCCCGCCGCGGCGTCCTTCACCGGCGACCTGTTCGTGCGCACCTTCGAGTCGCTGGCGCAGATGCCCGCCAAGGTCGCGGCGCTGTGGGACGCGGTCACCGGCGGTGCGCGCGACCCGGAGACCCCGGTCAGCATCTACGGCGCGAGCCGCATCGGCGGCGAAAGCGCCCAGGCCGGCCTGTGGCAGGTGTTCGTGCTGATGCTGGCCAGCCTGAACTTCTTCCTCGGCGCGTTCAACATCCTGCCGCTGCTGCCGCTGGACGGCGGTCACATGGCGGTGGTGCTCTACGAGAAGCTCCGCGACACCGTCCGCGGCTGGCGCGGCCTCGCGCCCGCCGGTCCGGTCGACTACCTCAAGTTGTTGCCCGCGACCTACGTCGCCGTGGTACTCGGCGGCGCGTACATGGTGCTGACGCTGGCCGCCGATATCGTGAACCCGATCCGGCTGTTTCCCTGAGTTCTCCCTGGCGGGGTAACCTGTCGCGGGCAATCGCGGGACAACCCGTTGTCAGGCCGTGTCACGGGCGTCACAGGGTGGTGGTCCATCGAGCGCGGCTAAGCTCGGTAGGCGAACGGCCCGCAGCACACGGACGAAAGTAGGCAGCCGAAAGTGACCAGCACAATCGGACTGGGGATGCCGACCGCACCCGCGGCCGTTCTCGCGCCCCGCCGCAAGACCCGTCAGCTGATGGTGGGTGGTGTCGGTGTGGGTAGTGAGCACCCGATTTCGGTGCAGTCGATGACCACCACCAAGACCCACGATGTGAACGCGACCTTGCAGCAGATCGCGGAGTTGACCGCGTCGGGTTGTGACATCGTGCGGGTGGCCTGTCCGCGTCAGGAGGACGCGGACGCGTTGGCGACGATCGCGCGGAAGTCGCAGATCCCGGTGATCGCCGATATTCATTTCCAGCCGCGCTACATTTTCGCCGCGATCGACGCCGGGTGTGCGGCGGTGCGGGTGAATCCGGGCAACATCAAGGAGTTCGACGGCCGGGTCAAGGAGGTCGCCAAGGCCGCGGGTGCGGCCGGTGTCCCGATCCGGATCGGGGTGAACGCGGGTTCGTTGGACAAGCGGATGATGGAGAAATACGGCAAGGCCACTCCCGAGGCGTTGGTGGAGTCGGCGTTGTGGGAGGCGGGCCTGTTCGAGGAGCACGGTTTCGGGGATATCAAGATCTCGGTCAAGCACAACGATCCGGTGGTCATGGTGGAGGCCTACCGTCAGCTGGCCGCGCAGTGTGATTACCCGCTGCATTTGGGGGTGACCGAGGCCGGTCCGGCGTTCCAGGGCACGATCAAGTCCGCGGTCGCGTTCGGTGCGCTGCTCAGCGAGGGCATCGGTGACACGATCCGGGTGTCGTTGTCGGCGCCTCCGGCCGAGGAGGTGAAGGTCGGTGGTCAGATCCTGCAGTCGCTGAACCTGCGTCCGCGCAAGCTCGAGATCGTGTCGTGTCCGTCGTGTGGTCGTGCGCAGGTCGACGTGTACACCTTGGCCAACGAGGTCAGCGC
Source organism: Nocardia sp. bgisy134 (assembly GCF_965341865.1). Lineage (GTDB taxonomy): Bacteria > Actinomycetota > Actinomycetes > Mycobacteriales > Mycobacteriaceae > Nocardia. The sequence goes on along the minus strand of NZ_CBDQZP010000010.1, from coordinate 199,747 downwards.
GGGTCTGGAGGGCATGGAGGTGCCGTTGCGGGTCGCGGTGATGGGTTGTGTGGTGAACGGTCCGGGTGAGGCGCGGGAGGCGGATCTGGGGGTGGCGTCGGGTAATGGCAAGGGTCAGATCTTCGTCAAGGGTGAGGTGATCAAGACCGTGCCCGAGCATTTGATCGTGGAGACGTTGATCGAGGAGGCGATGCGGATCGCCGAGGAGATGGGCGAGCAGGAGGGCGCGGGGGAGCCGGTCGTCACCGTCAGCTGAGACCGGTCAGGACCAGCGGGTTTCGGCGACCCGTACCGCATCGGCCGAGTTCGTGGCAGGCTGTCGATTGTGCGGAGTCTGCTGGAGCCGACGCGACGGGCGAAGTTCGCCCCCGCGCGTCAGCTCGCCAACCGGGATCTGGCGCAGGTCCTGCGAGTGCTCGACAGCGATCCGGTCGCCTCGTGCATGATCGCGGCCCGATTGCAGGAATTCGGCCTGGACGCCAGAGGCGGGCACGGTGAGCTGTGGAGCCGCGGCGGGCCCGCCGAATCCCTCTGCTTCTCCGGAGCCAACCTGGTGCCGCTGCGGGGCGACCACGACGCGTTGCGCGCGTTCGCCGACCGCGCGACCCGCTGGCCGCGCGTGTGCTCCTCGGTCGTCGGCCGCCGAGAACTGGCCCTGCCGCTGTGGGAGATGCTCAGCGAACGCTGGGGACCGGAGCGAGAACTGCGCGGCACCCAGCCGCTGCTCGCGCTCGGCCAGCCCGCGCTGGCCACGGCCGACCCGCAGGTCCGCAGGGCGCGGCCCGAGGAGCTGGACCGCTACCTGAACGCGGCGATCGCGATGTTCATCGAGGAGGTCGGCGTCGACCCGAGGGCGGGCGACGGCGGCCGCGGCTACCGGCGCCGCATCCAGCACCTCATCGAATCCGGCCGGGCTTGGGCCCGTTTCGAGGACGGCGAGGTGGTCTTCAAGGCCGAGGTCGGGTCGCTGTCTCGGCGCACCGGCCAGATCCAAGGCGTGTGGGTGCATCCGGATCGGCGCGGCAAAGGCGTCGGTACGGCGGGCACGGCGGCGGTGGCCAACGCGGTGGTGGCCTCCGGACGGACCGCGAGCCTGTACGTGAACGACTTCAACACCGTGGCCCGCCGGGCCTACGGCCGGGTCGGATTCCGCCAGATCGCGACCTTCGCCACCGTCCTGCTGGACTGAGATCTCGGACCGATCGGCCGAGATCGCCCGCGTCACCGGACGCGGGTCCCATCTCCGTCGCCGAGATGCGGTGCGCCGCAGGCGTTTGCCCGATGTTGGCCATTACCATCGGCAGCAATGTCGACACGCATGCTGATTCCGCTGGCCGTCGCGGTGCTCGCCGCCGCGGCCGCGGGCTGCTCGCCCGGTCCGCGGGGCCCCGCGCCCGCGGCCGACGCCTTCGTCGCGGCCTTCGCCGACCACGATGTGACCGCAGCCGCCGAGCTCACCACGCAGCCCGAGAAGGCCACCGCCGCACTGACTTCCGCGTGGCAGAACCTACAGGCCGAACAGCTCACCACGCGGACGGGCGCGGCCAGGGTCACCGGCGACACCGCCACCGTCGACTACACCTACGAGTGGCGCCTGCCGAAGAACCGCACCTGGACCTACGCCGGCCAGCTACAGATGGGCCGCAGTGGCGGACGCTGGATGGTGCGGTGGACGTCATCGAATATCCACCCCGAGCTCGGCGACACCCAAACGCTGGAACTGCGCGCGAACCCGGCCCCACGCGCCAGGGTGAACGAGCAATCCGGCAGCGATGTGCTGGTGCCGGGCAAGGTGTCCCGCGTCGCCTTCACCGCCGCCGACGCCACCGACCCCGCCGCGGTGGCGGCCGCGCTGTCCAGGGCGCTGTCGCGTTTCGACGAGCGGCTCACCCCCGAAGCGATCCTGAAGGCGGCGAAGAACACCAAGGGCGCCCACACGGTGCTACTGCTCACCGAGATCGAATACAACCAGGTCGGCTCCGGACTGATCGGGCTGCCCGGAGTGACGCTCACTCAGGAATGGGACCTGGTCGCGGCCGACCGCCATTTCGCTCCCGACCTGATGACGCAGGTGCGCCAGACCGTGATCGCCGAGGTGGACGGCAAGTCGGGCTGGAGCGTGGTGACCATGAACGCCAACGGCGCCGACACCGCCGTGCTCACCGAGGTGCCCGCGCAACCGGCGCCGTCGTTCGCGCTGAGCATCGACCGCTACGTGCAGAACGCCGCCCAGAGCGCCGTCGATGTGCGCACCGAGCAGACCATGATGGTCGTGCTTCGCCCGTCCACCGGCGCGATCCTGGCGGTCGCGCAGAACGAGGCGGCGGACCGCGACGGACCGGTGGCCACCATCGGCCAGTATCCGCCCGGCTCGGTGTTCAAGACGGTGACGGCCGCGGCGGCCATGGCCGCCGGACTGGCCACGCCCGATACCGTGCTGCCCTGCCCGAGCAGCATCGTCATCGGCGAGCGCACCATTCCGAACTACAACCACTTCACGGTCGGCAGCGTGCCGATGGCCACCGCCTACGAACGGTCGTGCAACACCTCTTTCGCCAAGCTGGCCAGCGAGCTGCCCGCCGACGCGCTGCACGTCACCGCCGCGAAACTGGGTGTGGGCCAGAACTATTCGGTGGTCGGACTGCCCACGGCGTCCGGATCGGTCCCGTCCGCCGACCAGATGGTGCAGCGCACCGAGGACGGGATCGGGCAGGGCAAGGTGGTGGTCAGCCCCTTCGGCATGGCCGTGATGGCCGCGACCATCGCGTACGGCACGGCGCCCGTGCCGTACCTGATCGCCGGGCGGCCCACCGCCGTCGAAGGGGAGCGGCCCGCGATAGCGCCGGAGGTGATCGAGGGATTGCGCGTCATGATGCGCAAGGTGGTCACCGGCGGCACCGCGGAACGCATCGCCGATCAGGGCGACGTGTACGGCAAGACGGGCGAGGCCGAGGTCGACGGCGGCTCGCACTCGTGGTTCGTCGGGTACCGCGGCGACATCGCCTTCGCGACGCTGCTGGTCAAAGGCGGCAGCTCGGACAACGCGGTGGCGGTGACCCGCGACATGTTCGCCGCGCTGCCCGCGGGCTACTGAGCGAAGCGGTGTGGGCGTCGCCGCCTGAGCGGCGACGCCCGCGAAATCAGTACGAGTACAACACGGCCCACGTGTCCGGCCCGACCACGCCGTCGACCTTCAGGCCGTACGCGGCCTGGATGTCCAGCACCGCCGCCTGGGTGTCCGGCCCGAAGGCCCCGTCGATCGCCACCCCGTAACCGTGCAACTGCAGCAGGCACTGCGCTTGACGGACGGCGTCGCCGCGGCTTCCGCTGCTGATGGTCGGGAACGAGTCGGTGTAGCCGCAGCCCTTGCCGCGCTGGGCGGGGTCGGCGTCGGTCGGGGCCGGGGCGGCCCACGCGGGCGCGGTCGCGGTCAGCAGACCGGCGGCGAGGGCGGTGGCGGCGATCAGCGTGCGAAAAGACATGGGAATCCTCCATTGTCGAGTGCTACGGTCCGGGAGCGATGCTCCCAATGAGCAAGCTAGGAGCCGTGCCTTCGGTGATTCTCGAGACTTTCTGCAATCGCCTGGTCAGGCCGGTGCCGCGGGTTCCTCGCTCGCTCCGTACCGCAGCCGGGTCGATCCCACCCGGATGACATCGCCGTCCGCGAGCGGAGTATCGGCACGGATCGGCACCTCGTTCACGTACACCCCGTTGGCCGAATCCCGGTCCCTGATGAAGATCCCGTCGTCGCGATGCAGGATGCGCGCGTGCTTGCGGCTGACCCGCGCGTCGTCGAGCACGATGTCGTTGTCGGACTCGCGGCCGATGCGCAGACCCGAGGGCGGCACCGGAATCCGGTCGCCGTCGCCGACGCACAGCCAGGCCCGGCGCCGGATGCGCGGCACGTCGCGGGTGGTGGCGCCCCGGGCGGAGGGCGACTCCGGCGGCAGCCGATGGTTGCGTATCGCTTCCTCCAGCTCCACGGTCTCCGGCTGCGGATCGGCGCCCAGTTCCTCCACCAGGTCGTGCCGCAGCTGCCGGAAGGCGGTCAGCGCGTCGGCCTGCCGTCCTGACACGTACAGCGCCCTGGCCAGCAGTCGCCACACGCGTTCGTCCACGGTGCGTTCGGCGGTCAACGCGGTCAGCTCACCGATCACCGCGCTCGCGCGCCCGTCGGCGATATCGGCGGCGATCCGGTCGGCGAGCACGTCGAGTCTGCGCTCGGTCATGTCGGTGGCGAAGTTGGCGGCGAAGCCGAGTTCGTGCAGGCCCGTCACCGGTGTGCCGCCCCACTCGGTCAGCGCATCCGCGAAACATGCTGCGGCCGTGCGCGAGTCGCCGTTGCGCAGGGCAGCGGCGCCACGGGTGCGCGCCGCCTCGAAACGGCCGACGTCGCACTCGTCGTCGGTGATGTCGAGCAGGTAGCCCGCGTCGACGGTGCGCAGGACGTCGCGATCGGGAATTCCGGCCCCGCGCAGGACGGTACGCAGATTCGACACGTACGCGTAGAGGCCGTCCATGGCGCGCGGTGGCGGGTCGTCGCCCCAGATCGCGTGGAGCAGTGCGGTCTTAGGGACGCCCTGACGGCGGTTGACCACCAGAATCGCCAGCAGCGCACGGGGTTTCGCGCCGGACAGCGCGATGGGCAGTCCGTCGACCAGCAGCCGCACCGGGCCGAGTATCCGCACGTCGAGCGAGGGCCGATCGGGACCAGCCGTGGCCACTGCACATGCCTCCCAACTACACTGCGCGCCAAGTCGTCTCGCGAAGCGAAGGCGACGGTGAGTGGATTCAGCATACGCATTGCCCGCGGTCGGCGGCGGAGCCCTTCGGGCCGAAACCGCCGCGCGGGGCGCGGGGCCGCGAGGCGGTTCACGCAGGTGGAGTGCCGATCTCACGGATGCGGTGGCACAGGGAGGTGCGCGGAGGGTGGTCGCTGCGGAGTTGGTCGCCGGTTCGGTGTTCGCGGGTCATCAGATCGAACGACGGCTCGGTTCCGGCGGGATGGGCACGGTGTATCTCGCCAAGCACCCGACACTGCCGATGCGGGTGGCGCTGAAAGTGGTCGGCGCGGGTCGCGACGATCCCGAGTACACCGCGTTGTTCCGTCGCGAGGCACAGCTGGCGGCCGGACTGGACCATCCGAACATCGTGGACGTCAAGGACTTCGGCGAGGAAGACGGCGCGCTGTGGATGTCCATGCGGTACGTGCCGGGCGGTGACGCGGCGGCGCTGGTCGGTGCGGGCCGGTCGGGCGTCGAGGTCGGCCGCGCGGTGCACATCGTGACCGAGGCGGCCAAAGCGCTCGACTACGCGCACGAAAACCATGTCGTGCACCGGGATGTGAAGCCCGCCAACATCTTCGTCGCGCCCGGCGACGCGGGCGCGGACCGGGTGCTGGTCGGTGATTTCGGCATCGCGCGCCGGACGGATCCCGCCGCCACCCAGATCGATACGAGCGTCAGGACGTTCACCGCGCCCTACGCGCCACCGGAACAGCGCAGCGGCGGACACGTCGACCGGCGCGCGGATGTCTACGCGCTGGGCGTCACCTGCTACGAACTGCTGACCGGCCGATTGCCCGACGCGGTGCTCGCCGACCGGGACCAACTGCCAGCGGGCATCGGTGCGGTGCTGGCCAAAGCCATGGCGGGGGAGCCGGAAGAGCGCTACGGGACGTGCGGCGAGCTGGCGGCGGCGCTGACCGAGGCGGTGCGAGCGGAGGCGGTGCCGGCCAACCCGAAGCGTCGATTCGGCACGCGCGGTCGGGTGGCGGCCGGTGCGGTTCTCGCCGTGGTGGTCGCGGGCGCGGCCGTGCTGTGGTCGCTGCGGGCCGATGCCGGTTCGCGAGCGTCGACCGAGCCTACGGGCGCGCCGGGTGTCTCGCCGCGTTGCTACTTCACCACCGAGGTACCCACCGGTGACGGATACCACATCGTGCTCCCCACCACGAACGATGGCGGACGCCGCTGCATCCTGTCCTACGTCGACTCCCATCCGGGCGGCCCCGGCGCGCCGCGGGCCGCGCCGATCGAGGGTGTCCGCGCACTCCAGGACGCGCTGCGCCGGTGCTACCAGCGGGAGCTGGCCGACGGTGACGGCGATTACAGCACCGCGACCGGCCTGGCCGTGCTCTACGTCCAGGATCTGCACGGTCTGGATCGAGACGGCGTGTTCGGGCCGCAGACCTCGGGCGCGATGCGCTGGCCGCGCTATCGCGACGCGAGCGGCGAGTTCGAGTCCTGTGTGGCGATCGGGCCGCCCTGAGTCCGCATGGTCAGGGCCTGCGGAGTCAGGCTCGGTGCAGGGTGGCGGCGAGGTGGTGGGTCATCGGTTCGCCGACCGCGGCCATCCGCAGCGTGTAGTCGATGGTGTCGCCGGTGAGCCGGAACGACCGGTTGAGCGCGGTCACCATCTTCGCCGTGCTGCTGCGCCCGATGCTGGTGGAGTCGAACTCCATGTGCAGTTCGCCGTCGGTGATGGTGAGCCCGCCCTCGCAGATCTCGGTGATGCCCGTCGGGTGGGCGAGGATCAGCTCGACGTGATCGGGCCGCGGGCAGCGCAGGTAGCCGGTCTCGGCGTGCATCGACCTGCTGCCGTCGGCCGCGCGGGTGCGCTGGCGGTAGGTGAGGAACGGGCGGCCCAGGTGACCGAACCGGATCTCCTCCAGGTAGTCGAACGATTCGATGGTCGGGTATTCACCGTGCCCGCCGCCGCGCCACGTGCCGAGCAACGAGGCGAGGGGTGCGATATCCGGGTGGGGAGCGACGGAGGGTTGGGGTGCGACCACGGCGGACAGCCTAGACCGGTGCCAGGCGTCGTGCTCCCCGAGTCCCGAAATTGCACCGGTGAGGGGTGGTGCGCGCCGCCGCGAGACCGCCGCCGAGCGGCGCGCCGGGCCGGTCCTCGGTCCGTAATCTCGGACCACGTGACAGACGCGAACCAACGTCCTCTCCCCGGACGCCGCCCGCGGCTGGTGGTCGTCAGCGGCCCGCCGGGTTCGGGGAAGACGACCCTGGCCCACGAGCTCGGCCGGGCCGTCGGGTGGCCGGTCATCAGCCGCGACGAGATCAAGCAGGGCATGGCGCACGCCGATCCCGCGTTCCGGCCCGCGCCGGAGGACGAACTCGCGCTGCGGACCCTCGGCACCTTCTTCGAGGTGCTCACCGTCCTGACGCGAGCGGGCGTCGACACCGTGGCCGAGGCGGCCTTCCAGGACCGGCTCTGGCGGCCGGGGCTGGCGCCGCTGACCGCGCTGGCCGACCTCCGGTTTCTGCACTGTGTCGTCGACCGGGATGTCGCGGTCGCTCGTATCGGTCACCGCAGGCGCGCGGAGCCGCTACGGCGCGTCCATTCCGCGCCGGGCGAACCGGATCGGGCGGCGCTCGGCGCGCGGCACGATGCCTTCCAGCGGGTGCGGCTGGACGGGCCCGCTCTCGAGGTGGACACCGCGGGGGAGTACCGGCCGGGACTGGACGTGATCGCCGCCTTCGCCACGGGTGTGTCGTCGATCGATCTTGGTTGAAGCGCCGCGGAATTCGGCCGCGGGTGATACATCTCTGGTGTACATGGCATGCGCGGGCGCGGTGGGCGGTCGGATTGTCCGGTTCCCGCCGCGGCGCGGCTCCGAGGATCACGTGGTTCGGGGAGGCGGTGCGATGTCCGAGACGACCGACAACTGGATGGTGCCCGGCAAGGAGCAGCTGGTCGCGGCCTGCCGGGGATTGCCACACGACGACCACCCGATGCTGGAGGCGGCAGGCGAGCTGGCGCAGCTGCACGTGTTGCGCGAGCGCACACCGCGCTACGAGATGGCGAAGCTGGACCGGCGGCGCGTCCAGCTGGTCCGGTCCATCGACCGGTGGATGACGCTGGCGACGCCGGTGCCCGGCAGCGGCGCGCACGCGCACAACGAGACCGTCGGTGGCATGGTGGACCGGTTGGCGCAGCTCGTCGCGCAGGCCTGCGTCCCGCTGTCGGCCGCACCGGACCCGGTGTTCTACGACGCGTGGCTCCAAGTGGTCGAACTCGCCGACCGCTATCAGGACCTGGTCGACGCGCTACAGACCGAGAGCGCGCGGTGACCGACCGTGTCCAGCGCCAGCGTTCGAAGATCCTGGCCGCGCCCGAAATCCCCTGCGCCCGCGCGTGATATACCCCAGCGCCCGTCAGAGGACTCAGCGCGCACGCCCGAAGAGCCGCAATCCGCGCCCGCGCTCGAAGACCTAGCGCCCGCGCCTGACGACTCAGCGCCCGCGCCTGACGACTCAGCGCCCGCGCCCGAATTCTCAGCGCCCGCGCCCGAAGAGCCGGAACCCGCGCCCGCGCGCTCGCGGCAGCGTCGCGTACACCATGGTCATATCGGCGAACACCTCCGCCTCCTGCTCGCGCTCCGCGCCGAACTCGTTGCGTCCCAGCACATGCTGCGCCGCCAGTGAGGGCAGCAGCGCGGCCAGCTTCGGCGACAGCGGCGCGGCGGGCTCGGAGTCGTCCCTGCCGTGCCCGAGCAGCATGTGCCCGATCTCGTGCAGGATGATGTGGTCGGCGTTGCGCTCGGTGGCCTCGGCGTCGTACACGATGATGTCGTCGAACTTGCGCGCCACCCATAGACCCTTGCCGCGACAACCGTTTTCGGCCAGGATCTCGGCGGGCACCGGCTGCAGCGAGATAGAGCGCCCGCGGTGCGCCGCCACCTCGGCCAGGTAGGCGTTGACGTTCCACGGACTGGGCAGCGGCACCGTCCGGGTAGCGTCGCCGAGACGGGCTTCCATGCTGGTCATCGGCGCTCACTCTACCGACACCGCCGCCCGGCGTCATCCCGGTGATCGGTCACACCGGGCAGGTGATCGGCTGCGGCCGACCGTATTCCGCGTGCTGCCTCGGCCCGCTCACCTGCGCGAACGTCGGTGTTTCCGGTCCGGGATCACGGCTCGGGCGTCGGTGTCGCGGGTGTCGCGGGCTCGGTGCGCTGGCGCCGGATCACCAGCTGGTTCACCAGCCAGAGCCCGACACCGATGGCCAGCAGCACGCCGGCGATCACGTACTGCTCGGGATTGCGATCGGTGAAGGGCGTCACCAGGAAGCCGCAAGACAGCGCGCCGACCACGGGCAGCGCGGTCGGCGTGCGGAAATGCTTGTGCGCGACCGGATCCCGCCGCAGCACGAGCACCGCCACGTTGACCACCGTGAACACCGCGAGCAGCAGCAGCGCGGTGGTGCCGCCGAGTTCGGGCACCTCGCCGACGAAGGCGATCAGACCGAGGGCGAGCAGCGTGGTGAAGGCGATCGCGATCTGCGGCGTGCGCCGCCGGGCGTGCACCTGCCCGAAGGCGTGCGGCACGACGCCCTGCCGCGCCATGCCGTAGAGAAGCCTGCTCGCCATCAGCATGTTGATCAGCGCCGAATTGGCGACGGCGAACATGGTGATGAACGCGAAGATGTGCGTCGGGAATCCGGGCGCGCCGACTTCGACCACCTTCAGCAGCGGGGTGTCGCCTTCGCCGAGTTGTTCGGCGGGCACAAGGGCGACCGAGGTGATCGAGACGAGCACGTAGATCGTTCCGGTGACGAGCAATCCGGTGAGCAGCACCTTGGGGAAGATCCGGGTCGGTTCCTTGCACTCCTCGGCCATGTTCACCGAGTCCTCGAAACCCACCATGGCGTAGAAGGCCAGCGTGGTCGCCACGATCACGCCGCCGAGCGCGCTGCGCTCGCCGGTCTGGAATTCGGTGATGCGGCCGAAATCGCCGTTGCCGAAGCCGAGCGCCCACAGCCCGATCGCGATGACGATCAGCAGGCCGGTCAGCTCCACGCAGGTGAGCAGCACGTTCAGCTTGACGCCCTCGCTGACGCCGCGCAGGTTGATCGCCGCGACGACGGCCATGAACGCCAGCGCGACGGCGGTGATCGCGATTCCGGTGCCGACCTCGAATTCGAAGGCCTCGGCGAAGTTCGCCGCGAACGCGCGGGAGGCGGTGGCGGCCGACGTGATGCCGGAGCTGAGCACCGCGAAGGCGATCATGAAGGTGAGAAAGTGGATGCCGAACGCCTTGTGCGTGTAGAGGGCGGCGCCCGCGGCGTGCGGATATTTGGTGACCAGCTCGAGGTAACTCAGCCCGGTGACCAGGGCGACGAGGAACGCGACGACGAACGGCGCCCACACCGCGCCGCCGACCTCGGCGGCCACCCGGCCGGTGAGTGCGTAGATGCCGGTGCCGAGGATATCGCCGACGACGAACAACAGCAGCAGGCCAGGTCCCATCACCCGATGCAGACTGGGTTCGGGCGTGGCGGGCGATTCAGCGGTCACATCGGCCATCGGAGACTCCTGTGCGCGGTTGCGGATGGGACCTTGGAGTACCCATTCTTCCGGCGAGCCAGTCGCCGGAACACCCCGGAACGCTAGCTCATTCCTGCGGCGATCTTCTCGATCAACGCGACCGAATCACGCGGGCTCAGCGCCATCGCCCTGAGCTGGTCGAAGATCACGCCGAAGCGGCGGACCTCGTTGTGGCCCTCCACCAGTGTGTCGCCCGCGATGCCCTCCACGTACACCAGTTCGGGGTCGTTGGGGTCCTCGAAGTCGAGCAGCGTGAACGATCCCGCCATGCCGGGGTGCGCGCCCGCGTCGAACGGAAGGATCTGCAAGATCACGTTTTTCCGCTTGCTCTCCTGGAGCAGCTTCTGGAGCTGGCCGCACATGGTCTCCGGTCCGCCGACCACCCGGCGGATCGCCGCTTCGTCCAGCACCACCCATAGCTCGAGCGGTTTCTCCTTGGTGAGCACCACCGCTCGGTTCAGCCGGGCGTGGACGCGGCTCTCCATGATCGCGGTCTCGACCTTCGGCATGGACGTGTCGATCACCGCGAGCGCGTACTGCGGCGTCTGCAAAAGGCCGGGGATGAAAGAAGTCTGATAGTGCCGGGCCGAGAGCGCCTCGGACTCGAAGTTGATGTAGGCCGCGTACACCTCGGTGAGATTGGCTTCCCACGGCCGGGACATGCCGGGCTTCTGCGCGTCCGACAGCAGATCCAGTGCGTACCTGCGCCGATCGGGTTCCACATCGTAGAGGTCGAGCAGCGTGTTCAGAGTGCGGCGCTGTGGACGCGCCTGGGCCTGTTCGATCCGGTACAGGGTCGTCACGTTGATCCCGGTCCGCCCGCTGACTTCCTCTTTGCTGAGCCCGACCGTGTCGCGCATCTCGGTCAGCAACGCCGCGAGGCGGCGCAGACCGGCCGTGAGAACCGTGCGCTTGCCCGCCATCTCAAATCCTTTCGTGTGACAGCGCGAGCCTACCGCCGTGTTCCGCACGGATTCGGGGGATTCCGGCCCACAGAGACTTGGGGGTTGCATGCCATCGGACCTTCGCCTTCAATGTAAGTAAGTGGTTACTTGCAGAGCGGTGGAACCGGAGGCCGGATGAGCAGGACGTCGCGGGAGCGGATCATCGACGAGGCCCTCCGGCTGTTCGGCGAACAGGGTTTCGCGCGGACCTCGGTGGCCCAGATCGAGCAGGCCGCAGGGCTTTCCGGCGGATCGGGGGCGCTGTACCGGCACTTCCGATCCAAGGACGAACTGCTGGTCGAGGCGGTGCGCACCCGACTGACCGAGCGCGCGGAATGGGAGACCTTCCTCGATCCGGACTTCTCGTTCGTCGCGCTGCTCGACGGGGCGACGCCGGGAGGTACGGTCGTCGACCGGCTGCTCGCGCTGTGCCGCGTCGGTCTGGAGCGGCTGGACCACGATCGCGACGTGACCCGGATCCTGTTGCGCGACAACTCGATCGATTCCGGCGTGCTGGAGGTCTTCCAGCGCGAGGAATACGGCGTCGTGATGTCGGTGGTGACGCGGGCGCTGTCCCAGCTGGCCGGACCAGGACACGGCGAGCAGGACTGGGCGGCCACGGCCGCCGTGCTGGTCGGCGCCCTCGCGCATTTCTGGCTGATCCGCGACATCTTCGACGGCGACCACCCGGCGTCCGTCGAGGAAGACCGCTATCTGCGTGCCACTGCGGAGCTGGTCGCCGCCCGGCTTGACTGGGCGGGCCACCGAGGAGAGGAAGCACCGTGAACACACACATCACCGTCATCGGCGGCGGATTGGCCGGTCTCACCGCGGCCATCGCGTGCGCCGAGGCAGGCGTCCCGGTCCGGCTGTACGAGGCGCACCGGACGCTGGGCGGCCGCGCGCGAGCTACAGCCGCGCCGCACGTCGCGCACGAGGGAGCGCACGTGTTCTACGCCGACGGACCGCACTACACCTGGTTGAAGAAGCGCGGTTTCGTGGCCGACCTCGGCTGGCCCTCGATGTCGGACGCGGCGAAATTCGGCTTCCGCATCGACGGCGTGCTCCGGCGGCGGCCGCCCGTCCGGATGCTGCGGGCCCAGGCGCGGCTCGGGCTCACCGCGCCGGTCGACGTCGACTTCCGGACGTGGGCGTCGGGCCGATGGGGCGAGGCGGCGGCGGACCGCATGGCGAACGCGATCAGCGTGGTCACCTACGACGCCGACACCGGCAGGCTCTCGGCGGCGTTCGTGTGGGAGCTGTTCCAGCGAGTGTTCAGCGCGCCCATCCCCGCCGTGCGGTGGGTGCGCGGGGGGTGGCAGCGCGTGATCGATCGGATGGCCGCCCGTGCGACCGAGCTCGGCGTCGTCGTCGAAACCGGTTCGCGCGTGGACGGATTGCCCGCAGGCGGCCCGGTGATCGTCGCCACCGACGTGCACGCGGCGCGCGGCCTGCTCGGCGACGACAGCCTGACCTGGGCCGGCGGCTACTGCGTACTGCTCGACCTCGCCGTCACCGCGGATCGCCGCGACCGCTCGATCGTGTTCGACCTCGACGAGGGCGGCTTCCACGAGAGCTACACCATGCAGGACGACACGGTTGCCCCGCAGGGGGAGTCGCTGTTCCAGCTCCAGATGCCGGTGCGCGACGGCGAATCCCCGCGCGGAGCGCATCAGCGCCTGGCGGACTTCGCCGATCTGTGCGTGCCAGGGTGGCGCGACCGCGTCACCTTCCAGCGCACCGCCACCGCCAAGAACCGCACGGGCGCACTGGATCTGCCCGGCTACACCTGGCGCGACCGGCCCGCCGTCGATCGGGGCGACGGCGTCTACCTCGTGGGCGACATGGTGGCCGCGCCGGGAATGCGCGGCGAGATCTCGATCAACAGCGCCCTGCACGCCGCGCGCGAGGCGACGGCCGCGCTGCGTTCGGGCGCGTCCACTGTGGTCCGGCCGTGATCGCTCAGGTCCCTGGCGAATCCAGCTCGCCGAGCTTGTGCGCGATGCCCGCGCGACCGGTCAGATCCAGTTTGCGCAGGATGCGGCTCAGATGGTCCTCGACGGTGCGTGGGCTGAGGTAGAGCCGGTGGGCGATCTCCTTGTTCGGATGGCCGCGCGCGGCGAGTTCGGCGATCTCGCGCTCACGCGGCGTCAGCGTCGCCGACCCGCCGGGCGCCCGGCCACCGGCCAGCCGTCGCTGGAGCGAGGTCGCCGCGGCCGCAGGCTGGGTCGCGCCCGCGGCCACGAACGTCTCGCGCGCACCGGCCAGGCGCCGGGTGGCCAGCGTGAAATCGCCACGCCGCCCGGCGATCTGCGCGGCGAGCAGCATCGCCCGCGCGTGATCGACCGGCATGTCGGCCAGGTCGAACCGCGCGGCGGAGGCGGTCGTCGCGGCCTCGGCGGAGTCGAGATCATCGGTCGCGCAGCAGTATTCGGCGCGAGCCAGGGACGCGGCGGCCAGTTGGCTCGGTAGTCCGAGGTGCGCGGCGGCTATCTCGGCTCGGCCGACGAGCTGGAGTGCCGTGTCGCGATCACCGTGGGCAAGAGCGAGATCCGCGTACCGCGCCAGCTGGGTCGGCTGCATCGGCCCCGGCCGGTCGCCGACGGGCGCTTCGACGCCGGGATCGAGCACACCGAGGCGCACCCCGACCTCGTGCACCGTCGACTCCACCACCTGCCGCCACCAGCGCATCACCGGTCGCGGCAAGCCCGAGATCGCCTCCCACTGCCGGAGCACGTCCTCGCGCGGCGCGGTCAGTTGCAGTGCGCGGAGAGCGAGCGCACCCGCGAACGGGACGAGATCGGCATAGCCGAACCGGCGGGCCAGGTCGTCGGCGTCCTCGGCGGCGGCCAGCGCCTCGCCGACGCGGCCCAGCTTCAGCAGGCAATACGCGCGCACCGTGTGCAGTTCGGCCAGCGCGTAGCTGCGCCCGAAGCGGCGGCTGACCAGCACCGCACGGTCCAGGTGCGCCAAACCTCGTGCCTGCGTGTCGAGGAAGTACGCCGACCAGCCCAGCGCGGGCAGCACGTGCACCACCTCTCGCAGCCCGCCGTCGTCGAGCCGCTCGAATTCCCGGTCGGCCTGCTCGAATCCCGCACGGGCCGCCTCGATGCGCAGTTCGGCCACCGCGCCGAGGCAGCGCAGCGCCGTCGCGGCCGCGCGCACCGCGGGATCGGCGACGGCCTCGGAGGCGAACAGCGCGTCCAGCCGGGCCTGGCTTTCGGCGTCTTGATGATCCTGCATCTCGAGGATGGCCAGCTCGAGCTGGACGGGTCCGTCGCCGGGCAGCAGCGGCAGCTCGGCGGCCGTGGCCAGCAGCGCCCGCGCCAGGTCGACCCGGCTGAGCATGCGTTCGCAGCGCGCCGAAAGCAACAGCGCTTCCAGCCGATTCGGTCCCGGACTCGCGATCAGGGGTTCGAGCGCTTCGCGCGCCTGAGCGCCCGCTCCCGACAGCAGTAGCGCACGCCCGAGCAACAGCCGGTCCTCGGGCGGTTCGGGCTGCCCGCCGGGAGCTGCCCGCATGGCCGCGGCGATCCACCGCGCACTGGTGGCGGGCGCACTCGGCAGCACCTCCGTCGCCGCGCCTTTCAGCTCCGCCGCGGCGACCGGGTCGGTGCCGAGGAGGCCGAGTTCGAGGTGGCGGGCCAGCGCGGGCAGGGCGGCGCCGCGATGCCGGAGCAGCACGGCGGCCCTGCGGTGCGCGGCCGTGCGCCAGCCCGCGCCCGCCAGCCGATGCGCGGCGGTGCGAATCAGCGGGTGGCCGAACGTCACCGATGATCCTGCGACGTGCACCAGGCCGCGTCGGCTCAACTCGTCCAGCGCGGCGGCGACTTCGTCGATCGGCAATTCGGCTGTGGCACAAAGTAGTTCGAGATCGGCGTGGGCTCCGCACAGGGCCGCGGCCTGTGCGACGAGCCGTTCCCGGCGCGGCAGTTGCGCCAGCTCGGCGCGCAGCGTGCGATCCAGGCCCGGGTAGTCGCCCTCGGCCGGGTCCTCGCCGTCGATCGCCCGCTGCACCTCTCGATCCGGGAGGTCGGCGAGCAGCAGCAGATAGAGCGGGTTGCCGCGGGACGCGGCGAGCAGCCGATCGCGGCGCGCGGCCGTCGCCTCCGGCAGCAGGGCGGCGACGTCGTCTTCCGAGAACGGCGGCACCCGCACCGACCGCGTCGCGGCGTGGGTCGCGGTCAGCACCCGGGTGAGGGCGGCCGGGCACTGTCCGGAGCGATAGGAGAGCAGCAGCCGGAAAGACGGCGCGGGGCGATTGCGGACGAGATAGGCCAGCGCGCGCACGGATTCGGCGTCGGCCCAGTGGGCGTCGTCGACGACGAGCAGCGTGCCGGTCGCGGCGAGATGCTTGCGCAGGGCGCGGCCGACCGGGGTGAGGTCGCCATCGGAAGGCACGTCCGACACGTCCGCCCCGGCGTCGGTGAGGCGTTCCAGCACATCGTGAATCACGTGCAGCGGCTGCGACTGCTCGTCCTCGGTGGCCGTGACCGCGAGCACCCGCAGTCCCCGGCGGGCGGCGGCCGGTGCGAGCGCGGCGAGCAACCGGGATTTGCCGATGCCCGCCTGCCCGTCGACCAGCAGCACCCACGGGCCATCGGGCGATTCCAGGGCGTCATCGAGCGTGGCGAGCTGAGCGCGGCGTCCCACGAAAGCGCGCTCGACCATGACCCTCCGCCGACTTCCGGCAAACCTGCCGCGAAACAATCCGGGCCGAGCTTAACGGGTGCTGGAACGTCACGGGGCATTCCCGTGATTTCCCGGATGCTGTCCGCACGATTGTGCGATTGGGTGTTCGAGGCCGATCGCGACCCTCCGGGGGATGCGCCGAAGGGCACGGCGACGGCCGGAGTTTTCGACGCCACGAGGGGTACTCCGGTCGGCCGCCTTCGCATCGACGAGAAAGTGACACGAATGAAATTCGTTGGTTCTGGCATTCTCACGCGGCTTCCGCTGGCGCTCGCCACGGTCGCCGCGTTGGGCGCGCTCGGCTGTTCGGCGGTCGAGAAGGGCGCCCAGGTGGTCCAGGATGCCGGGAAGTCCGACACCGCCCGCGCGAACGTGGGCGACTGCATCAACGTCATCGAGGGATCGATGATCGACTCCAAGACCGAGCCGGTGGACTGCTCGTCGGACAAGGCCGTCTACAAGGTCGTGCAGGTCTTCGACAACAAGACCGAATGCCACGAGGACTACACCTCCTACGAGGAGACCCTCAACGGCGGCACCACCGCGTTCCTGTGCCTGGCCCCGAACTTCAAGCAGGGCCTCTGCTACAACGAGAGCATGCTCACCGGCTACAAGTTCGTGGCCTGCACCGCCTCGGAAGCCAGCTTCAAGGTCGTGCAGCGTATCGACGGCCAGGCCGACGAGCAGCTGTGCGGCGAGGACGCCGACAAGTTCCTCACCTTGGCCGAGCCCAAGACCACCTTCTGCCTGGGCAGCCCCAAGAGCTGACACGCGCGACGCAAGGACCGGCCGCACCGCTTTCGGTGCGGCCGGTCGTCGTTCGTCAGCGGAAGGTGCGCCGGTAGGCGTCGGGGCTGATGCCCGTCGTGCGTTTGAAGCGGTCGCGGAAGGCGGTGGGGGAGCCGAAACCGACTTGGGCGCCGATGCGCTCGACGGTGTGGTCGGTGGTCTCCAGCAGGTGCTGGGCGCGGTGCACGCGGGCGCGGTGCAGCCATTGCAGCGGGGTGGTTCCGGTCTGCTCGCGGAACTGCCGCAGCAGGGTGCGCGTGCTGGTGCCCGCCGCGGCGGCGATCTCGGCGAGGATCAGATTGCGGGAGAGGTTGTCCTGCAACCACATCAGCAGCGGCTCCAGCGTGGAGCCGCGCGGCGTCGGCGGCAACGACTGAATGATGAACTGGGCCTGCCCGCCTTCGCGCTCCAGCGGCATGACCGACAGCCGGGCGGCGTCGGCGGCCACGGCCGACCCGTAGTCGCGGCGGATCAGGTGCAGGCACAGATCCAGACCCGCGGCCGCGCCCGCGGAGGTGAGGATCTGGCCGTTGTCGACGTAGAGAACGCCGGGATCGACGGCGATGTCGGGGTGTGCGCTCGCGAGCGCGTCGGCGGCGGCCCAATGCGTAGTGGCGCGCAGACCGCTCAGCAATCCGGTGGCGGCCAGCGGGAAGGTGCCTGTGCAAATGGATGCGATCCTGGTGCCCGCCGCGGCCGCTCGCCGCAGGGCATCGGCGATCGCGGGCGAGGGCGCGGCGGTCGGGTCGGCGACGCCGGGCACGATCACGGTGTCGGCTCCGGACAATCCGTCCAGGCCCCACGGCGCGTGCAATCTGAACGCGCCCGCGTCGACCTCCGGCCGCTCGGCGCAGACACGGACCTGGTAGGCGGAGCGTCCGTCCGGCAGGCGGGTCCTGGTGAAGACCTCGATCGGGGTGGACAGATCGAAGGGGATCACCCGATCCAGGGCCAGTACGGCGACCACGTGCATGGCCCTAACTTACCCAGGCAACGGATTCCCGCCATCCACACATCGGGTCTGGTCGCATCGATGGTGGCTTGGTTGCACTAGCTGTTCGGTGTTGGCGGTTTTCCGTTGCTGTATGGCATAAATGCCACTGGGCGACCCGAAACCGTCTCGATAACTTCGGTGGCGATCCGCAGCGGATCTCGTTCCGATCCCCGCCCCAGGAGTTGTCCCGCCATGAACTATGTCGCGCCGCTGCTCGTCGGCATCGTCTACATCACGCTGATGTCCTTGATTCGCGAACCGCATCGCCGCCAGTTCAACGCGATCATGGTCGCGGGCGCCGGCGCCGCCTACCTCAGCGGCGGCGGCCTCGGCCCAGCGGAATTCGCGTTCACCGCGGTCGTCACCTACTGCGCCTATCGAGGCCTGCGGTCGTGGACCTTCATCGGCATCGCTTGGCTGCTGCACACGGCCTGGGATCTCCTGCACCACATCGAAGGCAACCCGATCGTGCCCTTCCTGCATGACTCGTCGCTCGGCTGCGCGATCTGCGACCCGGTCATCGCCGTGTGGTGCCTGCGCGGCGGACCCGACGTGATCGCCTGGGCTCGCGGTCGCGTGCGCGCGGTCGTATCGCGGGAGCCCGTGCACCAGTCGTAATGCGTCTGCGCGCCGCGACCCGCGGCTCCGTCCGCACCGGCACCGTAACCCTGTTTCACGAGGATATGGCCGGGTAATCGGCCAGCGAACGGAGGCGAAGCGACGCTGCCTCAGCGGACCGGCGCCCTCCGCGATGAGTCGAGGCCGAGAAAGGGAGCCGACGATGAGTAGCAAGGGACGACCGGACGTCCCGCACATTCCCGATATCCTGCGGCGGGACGGGGACAAGGTGAAGCGGCGGCTCGGCGAGACGGTCGGGGGACTGACCGACAAGTTCGATGTCCCGACCGGCGCCGAGGACAAGATGCATCGGGCCGCCGACGCGGCGCGGCACCGTACCGCGGACGCCAAGCATTACGCGCGCGACACCGCGGAACAGGCACGCGTGCAAATCGAGCACCTGGTCGACCGCGCCACCGCGGGCGCGCCCCCGGTGGCGGGCGTCGGCAAGCAGGTGCTCGGCGCGGCGCGCGGGCGGTCGCTGCCCATCACGGCGGCCGTGGTGGGTGCGCTGCTGGTCTGGTGGATCATGCGGCGCAGGCGGGCGTGACGACGAGGGACGAGCACTCGGCCCGATCGTCGGCGGGCGTCGCGCGTTCGAGACTTTCCGATACGCGGGCGCCCGCCGCGTCATGGACGCCCGTCGGGGCGTGCCGGGTCGATCAGCACGCCGGGGTTGAGGATGCCCGCCGGATCCAGCGTCGACTTCGCCGCGCGCAACGCGGCGGCGAACGGGTCCGGCCGCTGGCGGTCGTACCACGGCCGGTGGTCGCGGCCGACCGCGTGATGGTGCGTGATGGTCGCGCCGTTGGTCGCCAGCGCCTCCGAGACCGCTGCTTTGATCTCGTCCCACTGCTCCACGGTGCGGCCCCACCGCCCGGCGGCGTAGATGCCGAAATACGGTGCGGGACCGTCGGGATAGACGTGGGTGAACCGGCAGCTGACCACGCCGGTCACGCCGAGCGCGTCGAAGGCTGAGGTCGCCGCGTCCAGTACCGCGGCGCGCAGCGCGTCGAAACGGTCCCAGGTGCAGGCGGTTTCGAAGGTCTCCACGATCATCGACTGCGCCGCGAGCGCGTCGCGCTGGTAGGGCATGCGCAGGAACGAGGACCGCCAGGTGTCCGCCGCGCCCGCGCTCGCCTTCTCCTCGGCCGCGTCGGTGGTGCGCACGCCGTCGGGGAATCGGCCGCCGTGGTCGCGGCAGATCTGCATCGCCCGCTGCATCGGCTCGGCCACCGGATGGTCCGCCGACTCGAACCCGAGTACCAGCACGCCGCCCGCGGAAGCGGTTCCGGCGTTGAGGAACGCCTCCACCGGATCCAGCAACCGGCAGTTGGCCGGAAACAGCCCGGACTGGGCGATGGTCCTGGTCGCGGCGACAGCCTGCGCGTAGTCGTCGAAGACGGCCGAGGCGCCCGCCCGCCAGCGCGGCCGGTCCTGCAACCGCATCCACGCCTCGGTGATCACGCCGAGAATGCCCTCGGAGCCGAGGAACATCCGGTCCGGCGCAGGTCCCGCACCCGAACCCGGCAGCCTGCGCGATTCGCTCACGCCGATCGGGGTGACCACCCGCATCGACTCGACCATGTCGTCGATATGGGTGTAGACCGTCGCGTAGTGCCCGCCCGCGCGGGTGGCCAGCCAGCCGCCGAGACTGGAGAACTCGAAGGATTGCGGGAAGTGGCGCAGCGTCAGATCGTGATGGCGCAGTTCGTCTTCCAGCGCCGGGCCGAGAATGCCCGCCTGGATCCGCGCCGCGCGGCTGGTGCGATCGATCTCCAGAACTCGGTTCAAGCCGCCGAGATCCACGGCGATCGTCGCGGGATAGTCCGCGGCGCAGCGCGGTTCGACACCGCCGACCACCGAGGTGCCGCCGCCGTACGGAATCGCCGCGACCCCGGCATCGGCGCACCAGTCCAGAATGTCGATCACGTCCCGCTCGCTGCGCGGGCGCACGACCCGATCGACCACATTGTCGACGCGGCCGAGCAGATTCCGCACCACGTCGCGGAAAGCCTGCCCGCGCGAGTGCGCGACGCGATCGACGAGATCCTCGGACGCCAACGGGGCCAACGCATCCGGCACCCGCACCCGGGGCGCGGGCAACGCCAGCGACGACAGTTCGGGCGCCTCGTGCACGGTGAGATCAGCGCCGGGCAGCATCGCCGCCACCCGGCGCGTCAACGCCGCCCGCTCCTCTCCGGTCACGGCGTCCGCCACGTTCCCCCAGCCCCACCACGACCGCGTCGCCATCCGCATCCTCTCCACGGTTCGAATTGACTCGATAGTAAATTAACTATGAGTCAATTCACAACCGTGCCCTCAGGCGTCGATCGAGCGCCCCCGCTCCGCACGAATGCGCTGCTCCAGGCGGTTCGTCAGCGACCGAACCCGCTCGTCGGTACTGAGCTGCTGATCGAGAACCACGTTCAGCGCGCCCCGCAGCATGGCGTAGGGCTCCCAGCCCGCCGGTGCGATCGTGCGGGGCGCGCGCCGCGCGATGCCGTCGGCGATGGACGCGGCGGCCTCGGTGGGGCTGATCCGCTTGTTCAGCGGCCAGGGCAGCAGGTCGCCGAGTTCGGTGCCCATGTCGTCGTCATCGAGCGTCTCGTGGGTCATCGCGGTATCGACGATGCCGAAATAGGCCACGCCCGCCGTCGCGCCGGAGGCGGCGAGCTCGACGCGCAGCGCCCGGCCGAACTGCTCGACGCCCGCCTTGCTCACCATGTACGGCGACCCGCCCATGCCCGGTGCGAAAGCCGCGCAGGACGAGACGACGACCACGTGCCCGCGCGCGGCGACGATGTCGTCGAGACTCGGGTGGACGGTGTTGAACACGCCGGTCAGGTTCACCGCGAGGACGCGATCGAAATCCGCCGGATCCATCAGCCGGATGCTCGACGGTTTCGGCACGATGCCCGCGTTGGCCACGACGACGTCGATGCCACCGAACCTCTCGCGTACCCGATCGATCGCCTCGAGCATGTCCGCGCGATCCGCCACGTCGGCTCCGATTCCGACGGCGCGAACGCCGAGTCCGGCCGCCGCGGCGGTGGCCGCCCTGCCGTCGATGTCGACCAGCGCGAGACGCGCACCCCGCGCGTACAACAGCCGGGCCAGCGCGTATCCGATGCCCGTCGCGGCGCCCGTGATCACCACGACCTTGCCCTCGACGTCGTACCCGCCCGGGCCGCCCGCCAGCGCGGACGGGACCGCCCGCAACAGTTTTCGCACGGTGTCCAGGGTGCGCGCGCTCATCGGACACTCGCTTCGTAGGACGCGACGTCGAATTCGGCCACGCGGCGGCGGTAGTGGAAGCTCCAGTCCGGATACAGACCGGCGTTGCGGCCGTCGGCGGTGGTGTAGTAGCTGTCGCAGCCGCCCTTCAGCCAGACGGTTTCCCTGCTGCGCTCCTCCATCTCGTCCAGGAAGGACCGCTGCACGCCGGGACGCACCTCCACGCGGCGGATGCCTCTGTCGCGCATCGTCTTCAGCGCGTCCACGATGTAGCCGATCTGGGCCTCGATCATGTAGATGGCCGATTGGTTCCCGGCCGCGCCGAACGGGCCCAGCGTGCAGAACATGTTCGGGAAACCGGCGGCGGCCGCGCCGAGATAGCTGCCGGGTCGTTCCCGGTACGCCTCGGCGATCGACCGGCCGTCCTTGCCGAGAATCCGCTCGTACAACTGCGGCAGCGAACCGAATCCGGTGCCCCAGACGATGGTGTCCACCGGGTATTCCGCGCCGGCGTCGGTGACGATCGATCGCGGCCGGATCTCCGCGATGCGCTCGGTGACGACCTCCACGTTGTCCTGGGCGAGCGCAGGGTAATACGCGTCGGAGAAGATGGCGCGCTTGCAGCCGATCATGTAGTCGGGCGTGAGCTTCGCACGCAGCGCGGGGTCGCTGACCTGCCGGCGCAGCTGCCACCGCGACAGCGCCTGGAACGGATGCCGGAAGCGCCGATCCACGAATCCGACCAGGCCGAAGCTCTCGATCCCCGCGAAGTACGCGCCACGGATGGCCTTGCCCAGCAAGGGCATTCGCCGCAGCAGCGCGCGCTCCACGCCCAGCGTCCGGCGATCCATCCTGGAGACGATCCATGGCGCCGAACGCTGGAATACGGTGAGCCGCCGGGTGATCGGCTGGATCTCCGGAATGAACTGCACCGCCGACGCGCCGGTGCCGATCACGGCGACGCGCTCGCCGGTGAGGTCGTGCTCGTGATCCCACTGCAGCGAATGGAACTGCGCGCCTTCGAAATCGCTGAGCCCAGGGAAGTCGGGAATCTTGGCCTCGCTGAACGGGCCGACCGCCGAGATCAGCACGTCGGCGGAGAGCTCGCCCCGTTCGGTCTCGATGTGCCACAGGAGCGCGTCCTCGTCCCAGCGCGCGCGGATCAGCGGGGTGTCGAATCGCATGTGCCGCACCACATCGTGGCGCTCGGCCACCACGCGCAGATAGGCGAGGATTTCCGGCTGGGTCCCGTACGTGCGCGACCAGTCCGGGTTCGGCGCGAACGAATACGAGTACAGGTGCGAGGGCACGTCGCAGGCGCAGCCGGGGTACGTGTTCGCCTGCCAGGTCCCGCCCAGCCTGCTCGCGCGCTCGAGCAGGACGAAATCGTCGAAACCCGCTTCGCGCAGCTTGACGGCGAGGCCGATGCCCGCGATGCCCGCGCCGATCACGACGATCGCGCGGTGCTCGGGGTCGGTTCCGCTCGGTGCGGACATGAGGAGATTTCCTTTCCGGAACGGGCGCCGTTGCCCGTGGGGTCAGAGATCGAGGACGAGGTCGTCCCCGAGCGCGCGCGACACGCAGGTGAGCATGCTGGAATCCCGTGCGGACTCCGGCAGCAACCGGTCGCGGTGGTCGATCTCGCCTGCGAAGACGCGCGTCTTGCAGGTGCCGCAGAAGCCCTGCCTGCACGAGAACGCGGTGCCGGGTCGCACGCGCAGGATGGCGGCCAGCGCCGACTCGTCGCCGCCGACCTCGACCGTTGTTCCGCTGCGCAGCAACGTGATACGGAACGGTGCGCCGTCCTGGACCGGGAGCGGGGAGAAGCGCTCGGTGTGCACCGAGGCGGTGGGGTCGGTGGCGGAGAGCACCCGTCGCGCGGATTCCATCAGCGGCGGCGGACCGCAGACGTACACGGCGGCGCCGCGCGGCGCCTCGGCCATGAGGGCATCGAGATCGGGGGCGCCGAACTCGTCGTCCGGCCGCACCTCGAGGCGGCCGCCTCGGCAGCGCTCCAGTCGTTCCAGGAACGGCATGCTCGCCCTCGATCGCCCGAGGTAGATCAACCGCCACGGCGCGCCGCGGCGCGCGCACTCGGCCACCATCGGCAGGATCGGCGTGATGCCGATGCCGCCGGCGACGAACAGGTAGTCCGGCGCCTCGACGAAGGTGAAGGCATTGCGCGGGCCCCTGATTCGCAGCAGGTCGCCTTCCCGCAGCTCGTCGTGCACCTCGCGGGAACCGCCGTCGCCGTCGGCGAGGTAGCGCACCGCGATTCGATACGTCTTGCGGTCGAAAGGATCGCCGGTGAGCGAATACTGCCGCTGGCGGCCGGATGGCAGGAACACATCGACGTGCGCTCCGGGAATCCAGGACGGGAGATCCGCGCCGCTCGGTGATCGTAGCGTCAGGCTGATCACGCCCTCGGCCTCGATGGCGCGCGCGTCGATCCGCAGCTGTAGTTCGAAACCTGTGCGGCGCACCGGATTCGGTCGCGAGAGCAGATCGGCCGTCGTCGCGGAGGCGAACGCGCGCTTGTAGGCGCCGAGCAGGCCCGCCACTGCGCGCGCCGGGAGCGGCGGACGATAGCTCCCGGTCACGACGGCGCTCACGCCTCACCCGCGCGGGCCGCTGGCGACTGCGCGAGGTAGCGAATCGCGTTGTCCATGGGGCCGAGCTGGGACGGATGGAAACCCGGCCGCAGATAGCGGGGGATCTCGGTGACGAACGTGGTGAACCGTGGAATCACGCCGCGAGCCGAAGCGCTGAGCATCTGGAGCGGCCAGTGCCGTCCCTTGTCCGGCTCGGGATCCTTGCGGAACAGGTAGCCGCCGGAGATCACGAACAGCGCGAGCAGGCCGAAGCTCGCCAGCAGACCGGTCCGCGCTTTGCGGAGGTATCCGCCGTCGACGTGCATGTACGCGTCGTAGACCACGCTGCGGTGCTCCACCTCCTCCGCGCCGTGCCAGCGGATGAGATCCAGCATCGCCGGATGCATGTTCTTGGCCTCGAGCTGGTCGTTCGTCAGCAGCCACTCACCGATGACCGCGGTGTAGTGCTCCATCCCGGCGAACAGTGCGAGCCGCTCGCAGAGCCATTCGTGCTTGGCGCGCCCGGTCAGGCCGTGATCGCCGAGCACCCGGTCGACCAGCCAGGACACGGTGTCGACCATCGGGGCGACGTCGAGCCCGATCGACTCCAGATGCTTGCGGGCCTTCTCGTGCGAACTGGCGTGCATGTTCTCCTGGCCGATGAACCCCTGGACTTCCTCGCGCAGTCGTTCGTCGTCGATGAGCGGCAGCGCTTCGGCCAGCGCCTGCGCCATGGCCCGCTCGCCTTCGGGCAGCACCAGGTGCATGACGTTGATGATGTGGGTCGCCATCACCTCGCCGGGGATGTAGTGCATGGGGACCGAATCGAAATCGAACCGCACGTCGCGCGCGTGTATCGCGTGCGCCTGGTCGTCGTACGCCGCTGTGCTCATGCCACCGTCCTCGCGTCTCGTCGTTGAAACAGGCTCCATTGACGGTATTTGTTGACATCACGTGATGTCAACACTGCGCATCCATAGAAATTTCGATGTCTCACATGTCGATTCCTATTGGCGATGCCCGGCGGAGCGGGCCTACCGTCGTCGGTGTCGCCACTGACGGATCGGACGCGGAACGTCAGTCCGTGGACATGGCGACCTGATCCGGACGAGACGACGTGCACCGATGACCGAACCCTCGCGGGTTCCGAACAATCCGAACAAGGAGACGAGAATGGCGAAAGTTCTTTTCGTGATGACCGGTGTCGACTACTGGACACTGGCCGACGGCACCAAGCACCCGACCGGATTCTGGGCCGAGGAATTCGTCGTGCCGTTCGAGGCGCTGAAAGCCGCGGGCCACCAGGTCGTGGTGGCCACCCCCGGCGGCGTCGTGCCCAGCGTGGACAAGGGCAGCCTGGCGCCCGAGGTCAACGGCGGTCAGGAGACGGCGGAGCACCGGGCGCGGGTGGTGTCCACCAGTTCCGAGCTGGCCGACGCGATCGCGCTGGCCGACGTCGACCTCGCCGACTACGACGCCGTGTTCTACCCCGGCGGGCACGGGCCGATGGAGGATCTCGCCGTCGACGCCACCTCCGGCGCATTGCTCACCGCCGCACTGGATTCCGGCAAGCCGCTGGCCGTGGTGTGCCACGCGCCCGCCGCGCTGCTCGCCGCGACCAAGGCCGACGGGACCAACGCCTTCGCCGGCTACACGCTGACCGGCTTCACCAATGCCGAAGAGACGCAAGCCGGTTTCGCAGACAAGGCCAAGTGGCTCTTGCAGGACCGGCTGGTGCAGATCGGCGCCGACTTCCGCGAGGCCGACCCGTGGTCGCCGAACGTGGTCGCCGATCGCACGCTGATCACCGGCCAGAACCCCGCCTCCTCGGCAGGCGTCGCCGAGGAGCTGCTGCGGAAACTGTTCTGATCATGGCCACCGACCGGCTCGACGAGGTCCTCGACGCCACCTACGAGTGCCTGGCGCGATACGGCGTGCGGCGCACCACGGTCGACGACATCGGCGCCACCATGGGCGTGTCCCGGTCGGCGGTCTATCAGTACGTTCGCGGCAAGGACGACGCCGTGCGCAGGCTCGCCGAGCGGCTGCACGATCAGGCGCTCACGGGCGCCCGTGCCGCCGCGTCGGCGAATGCCCCTGCGTACGGACGCATTCGGGGCGTTCTGGCGGCGAAGCTGGAGCTGGTGCTACGCCTGCGCGGGGACTCACCGCACGCGGCGGAGCTGCTCGACGCCAAGGCGCGCCTGTTCGGCGACGTCTGCGCCGCGTTCACCGGCGACCTGCGCGCGCTGCTGATCGAGCTGTTCGACACCGCGGGCGCCGCGGATTCCGTGCCGCCCGCGACCGCCGCCGACATCTGCATCGCGCTGGTGATCGGCCTGGAATCCGCGTCGGATCCCCGAGGCCTGTTCGATCCGGCGATCGACGCGGTGCTCGCCGGGCTGCTCGCTGCCGGACCATCCGCCGGTTCCTCGCGCGATGGAATCGACGAGCCCGTCGAAGCGTTCCCGGGCATGATGCGCGACGCGGGCGCGTAGCCGGCGCTGCCCGCGCGAATCGTCTTCCAGCAGAAAGGTTTCCCCATGTCAACCACGGACACCTCCCGTCCCGCCGAGTCGTCCGGCGTCTTCGCCCTCGGCGGCGACCTCCCCGTCCACCGCCTCGGCTACGGCGCCATGCAGATCACCGGTCCCGGCGTCTGGGGCGATCCGGCGGATCCGGACGAGGCCGTTCGGGTGCTGCGCCGCGCCGTCGAACTCGGCGTGAACTTCATCGACACCGCCGACTCGTACGGGCCGTTCGTCAGCGAACAGCTGATCCGCAAGGCGCTGCACCCCTACGCCGACGATCTCGTCATCGCCACCAAAGGCGGGCTGACCCGCTCCGGTCCCGGCGACTGGCGGCCGGTCGGCAGGCCGGAATACCTGCGCCAGCAGACCGAACTCAGCCTGCGCCACCTCGGCGTCGACCGCATCGACCTCTACCAGCTGCACCGCATCGATCCGCAGGTGCCGCTGGCCGACCAGCTCGGTGAACTCGTCCTGCTGCAACAGGAGGGCAAGATCCGGCACATCGGCGTCTCCCAGGTGAGCGTCGAGCAGCTGCGGCAGGCGCGTGAGATCGCGACGATCGTCTCGGTGCAGAACCTCTACAACCTGGCCAACCGCGCCGACGAGGCAGTGCTCGAGTACGCCGAGGCCGAGAACATCGCGTTCATCCCGTGGTTCCCGATCGCCACCGGTGAGCTCGCCCGGCCGGGCGGCCCGCTGGACGCCATCGCCAAGGAACACGGCGCGACGCCCGCCCAGCTGGCACTGGCCTGGCTGCTGCGCCGCTCCCCGGTGATCCTGCCGATCCCCGGCACCTCCTCGGTCGGCCACGTCGAGGAGAACATCGACGCCGCTCGAATCACGCTCACCGACGACGAATTCGCGGCACTGTCCGCCGCGGCCTGATCCGAGCCGCCGCTGCCCGGCCGTGCCCGCGAAAGGCACGGCCGGGCAATCCCGCTCGTCGCCCCGGCCTGATTCGTGTTGTACGGCCCCGGAGTTCATGGGTAGTGTCGTGGTCGAGACCAGGGGCGTTGCGCCCGAGCGAGAGCCACCGCCGAGACTCGGACGGTAGAAGGGGAAGCGGGCAATGATCACGCTCCGGAAAGAAGACGGCGCGGCGGATCTCGCCGGCATCGCCAAGCTGAGCGTCGGGGTGAGCTGGGATCCCTCGGCGGGCACCAGCGGCGGAGCGCTCGGCTGGGCGCGCCGCAAGCGCGGCGTGGACCTGGACCTGATCGCAATTCTCATGCAGGGCAGCGAGCCGGTCCGCTTCGCGGGCCTGGATTCGCTCGACCCGCTGGGCAACGGCGCGGTCCTGCACACCGGCGACGAGCAGACGGGCGCGGCCGCGGGCGACGACGAGACGGTGCACGTCACCTTCGCCGAAGTGCCGGGCGGCATCGATGCCATTGTCTTCGTGGCTGCGGCCTTCAAGAAGGGCAGCTCGTTCGAGAAGGCGAACAACATCTCCTTCAAGATCTACGACGCCACCGGCGGCAACAGCCAGCAGGTCGCCGACATCTGGCCCTCCCTGCTCGGCACCGACAACGCCAACGCCGTGGCCCGCGCCTTCCGCAACGGCGGTGCGTGGCAGCTGGAAGTCCTGAACCGCAAGGGCAAGATCAAGCAGGGCGACAAGCAGGCGCTGCTCCGCTTCGCCATGCAGTAGCGACCGGGCCACCGCGGGAACGGCTTTCGGGGCCCGCGGTCGGCGGCCGTCAACTGGTACGAGGAGCGCTGAGCGCCTCGCGAATCGTGTCGCGCAGCCAGCGTTGTGCCGGGTCCGCGTCGAGCCGCGTATGCCAGAGCAGTCGCACATCGATGTCCGGTAGGTCCGCGGGGATCGAGAACCAGCGGATGCCGAGGGTTCGGCCGTATTGTTCGGCGAGGCGCTGGGGGATGAGTCCGACGTAGTCGCTCGCGGACACCAACAGCGCGGCGACGGCCGAGGTCGGCACGACGACGGCGACGTGGCGGTGCAGGCCCGCGGCGGCGAGCGCGTCGTCGAGCGGTCCCCGAGCGCGCCCCCGGCGAGAGGCCGAGACGTGGGGATATCGGCACAGCTGCGCCAAGGTCGGGCTGCGGTGACGGCCCAGTGCGCTGCCCGCGCGGACGACGCCGACGAGCCGTTCTCGATACAGGACGGCGTTCCGGATGTCGGGAGCGTCGACATCGCCGACACCGACGTCGAGGTCGACCGAGCCGTCACGCAGCGCCTCGATGCTCTCGGTGCCTTCCGTCACGAACCGCAAGGTCACGCCGGGAGCCGCGGAGACGGCTTCGATCGCTGTCGTCACCAGCGTCGCCGCGACGCCGTCGTTGATGCGAATGGTGAACGTGCGCTGCAATTCCGCGACGGTGATCTCTCGATCGGCGCTGATCAACGCCTCGGCTTCGTCGAGAAGTGACCGCACGCGCGGAGCGGTGCGCAGCGCGAACGGTGTCGGCGCGAGCCCGCGACCGGCGCGTACCAAGATCGGGTCGCCCATCGTGCGCCGCAACCGGGCCAACGCTCGGCTGGTGGCCGGAACCGACAGATTCAGCCGTTCCGACGCCGCCGTGACGCTCCCTTCCCGCAGCAGTGCGTCGAATACACGCAGGAGGTTCAGGTCGAGCTGCCCAGGCACAATTGCATACTACGCAATCGTCAGTTGTAAAAGTTGCGTGGCACGGAGATGTCGCAGGTCAATACCGTCATCGCCATGCGATCAACTGTTCTGAGCCCACCATCACGGGCCGCGTCCGCGCGCCCCGTCGCCCGGCGCGGCTTACTCGCCGTCATGTGCGCATGCGTCGTCCTCGTCGTCGGGATGGTCGCCGCGATCAACCTCGCGGTTCCTATATTCGCCGCGAGCGCACTGCACCCGTCCGCGTCGGCGCTGGTGTGGATCGTCGACACCTACGTGATCTGCTTCGCCTGCCTGGTGATCCCCGGCGGAGCGGCGGGGGATCGCTTCGGGCGCAAGGGAATACTGCTCGCCGGGCTGGCCTTGTTCGGGGTCGGCGCGCTGATCTCCGCGGCGGCGCCGAATGTCGCCGTCCTGCTCGCCGGCCGCGCCGTCACGGGGATCGGCGCCGCCGCCGTGCTGCCGAACACGCTCGCGATCCTGCTGCACGCGGTACCCGCCGAACGCAGGAGCGCGACGATAGCGACCTGGGCCTCGATGACCGGGATCGGCGGAGTCGTCGGCAACATCGGCGGCGGAGCTCTGCTGACGAGCGGGTCGTGGCGCTGGCTCTTCGGTGCGAGCATCCCGGTCGCGTTGATCCTCGCCGCGCTCGTGGGCCTGGTCGCGCCGGTGTCGCCGCGCAGTGACCGAAGCCTCGACCCCCTCGGCACCGTGCTGCTCGTCGGAGCGTCGGTCGCGCTGCTGATCGGCATCGTTCAAGGTCCGGAGGCGGGCTGGGACAGCGCGCTGGTGATCGCCGGATTCTGCTGTGCCGCCGCGCTGTTCGCGCTCTGGACGTTCGTCGAACTGAAAGTGGAGCACCCGCTGCTGGACCCGCGAATACTCCGCCTGCCACGCCTGCGCAGCGCCTGCCTCGGCATGACGGCGGTCTTCTTCGGCATGTTCGCGCTGTTCTACGTCAACGCGTCGTTTCTCCAATACGGCAAGGGATTCGGCGTCCTGCACACCGGGCTGGGCATCATCCCTCTGACCGTCCCGGTCATTCTCGGCACCCGGCACGTCGGACGCCTCGTGCACCGCATCGGTCACGACGCCACCGTCGCCCTCGCTTTCGTGTTCGTCGGCGGCGGACTGCTGGGCATCTCCACGAGCGCCGAGCAGACGCCCTACGCCGCCTACGCCGCATGGCTTGTCGTGACCGGAATCGGTGTGACACTGGCACTTCCGACGCTGTCCGGCGCGATCGCCACGTCACTGCCGCCCGCCCAGGCCGGAGTCGGAGCCGGACTGCAGGCCACCACCCGCGAGTTCGGCAGCGCGCTCGGCGTCGCGGTCATCGGCACTGCGCTCAACTCCCGGTTCGTCGCCGCGCTGCCACCCGATATTCGCGCCGGCCACGATCCGCGCACCGTGGCCGAGGCGCTCGCCGCCACCACCTCCGCGCGTGCCCACGAGGTCGTCGCGGCGTTCGTCTCGGGCGCCGAGTTCGGATTGCGCGTGATCGGCGTGGCTGTGCTCGCCCTCGGGGCCTTGGTCGTCCTGCAATCGCTGCTGTCTCGACGCGGGCAATCGCACTGAGGGGAGCGGTCGTAAGCCGACCCCGCAGACCACCGGCGGCCCAATCGGGTCGCCGGTGAGTACGCCGAATCCTGACACTCGCCTCCCCGACGGACCACGCTGACGAGCCGGGGCGGCCGAGGTGGGATGCGCAACAAAGTCTTCATGTCGATCTTCGGCGAGAGCGGGTATGCGTGTGGCTGAGGCAAGTCGACCGAAGGAGGACAACGTGGCCGTTTCGGCTTCGCGCCCGCAGTATCGTGCCGATCGCCGACACCGTTCCGGCTCGGCCGAGCAGGCGGGTTCCATCCACCTGACCATCGCCGCATGGGTTCTCGTGCTCTGCGTGCTGAGTTTCACGCTGGCACTGCTGTGAAAACCTGGGCCGCGGTGCGTTTCCGCTGCCGAAGCGCACCGTGGCCCGCGTGACGACGAGAGGAGTTCGATCTCGTGGAGGACGTACTACGGCCGCTGATCGTCCTGTTCGGCACGGTCGCCATCACCGTGTCGGCGGGGCTGCTGGTCGACGGGATGTTGCGCTACAGCGCGCGACATCGTCCCGATACGCACCTGCCGATGCTGTTGCGCCGGGTGCAGTCGCCTGTGCAGGCCCTGCTCGGCGCGATCGCGCTGCATGCCGCCTATCCCTTGGCGGAGTTGAACTTACGACAAGACGCGGTGATACGGAACATCCTGGCCGCGGCGGCGATCATGGCGGCGGTGTGGCTGGTCATCCGGGCCGCCGACGCGGTCGCCGAGAACATGCTGCGGCGCTATGCCGGACGCACGAACGAGATTTCGCGCGTGCGCCAGCTGCGCACGCAGCTCGGACTGGTGCGCCGCATCGTCACCTCGGTGCTGGTGGTCACGACCGCCGCGGTGGCGATCCTGCTGCTGTTCCCGAGTCTGCGCACGCTGGGCACCTCGCTGCTGGCTTCGGCCGGCGTGATCGGCATCATCGCGGGCGTCGCGGCGCAGTCGACGTTGAGCAATCTCATGGCCGGGTTGCAGATCGCCTTCGGCGATTCGGTGAAGATCGGCGACACGGTGGTGGTGGAAGGCGAATGGGGGACCGTGGAGGAAATCACCCTGGCCTTTCTCACCGTGCGGATCTGGGACGACCGCAGGCTGACCATGCCGGTCTCCTACTTCAACAGCAAGCCGTACGAGAACTGGTCGCGGGGCGGTTCGCAGCTCACCGGCACGGTGTTCCTGCACCTCGACCACAGCACGCCGGTGCCGTTGCTGCGCGAACACCTGCACGACTACCTTCGTGACCACCCGGAGTGGGATCGCCGCAACTGGAATCTGGTCGTCACCGACAGCACACCGACGAACATCGTGGTGCGCGCGACGATGTCGGCGGCGGACGCCGACGACGCGTGGAACCTGCGCTGCGCGGTCCGCGAGGAACTGCTGGACTGGCTCGGCCGTCACCATCCGCACGCCCTGCCGAAGATTCCCACCGCGATCACCGACGCCGACGGCGAGCGCCGCGCAATGGCCATGGCGGCCAACGGGTCCGGCGATTCGGGCAGTCGCGACGGCGAATGAGAACGAATCGCCGATGTCCGTTCGGTAGCAGCTAGCCGACGAGAACCGAAGTTGTTGGTGGGACTGGTCGTTCTATCAATCTGTCTCTCCGCACAAAGCGCGTCGGGACGTTGCTCAGCTGCCACAAACCCGCCCGAGAGCGGCGGTCGCCGAAGATTGTGCGGGTTACGGTGGCGGGACGTGAACTACCCCGCGGGAGGCTTTCATGTCCGCACAGCAGGCCGATCCGGATCTTACGGTGTCAGGTCGACCGGCATCGACACATCTCGAGGACGTTCGCGCGATCTCACAGCGAATGGTCGGGCACTTTCTGCAAACCGTCGCACCGTGTAACACCCTGCCGGGTGACGCCTTGGGCGGTGACGTGGCCGCGGTGACGCGCGTGTGCATCGAGCTGGCGATGCGCATGCTCGACGGTGGGGAGGGCATCGGTTCGGATATCGAGCGGATCGGCGCGACCGCCGCGCAATGGGCGCGCGAGGGCATCCCGATCGACACCATCCAGCACGCCATACACGAGGGTTTCAAGCTGGGCTTCGATATCGTCCTGGCGAAGGCGACGACCAGCGACCAGCAGAGGCTGGTCAATGTCGCGCGCCGGCTGATGGACATTCTGGACACCATCAGCTCGACCGTGTCGGTCGCCTACGTGCGGGAGCTGAAAGCGGTTGTCAGCGAGCACCATACCGCCGTGCATACGCTCACCTCGGCGCTGCTCGGCGGCAACAGCACCTCCACCATGGCGCGCGAGTGCGGCGTCCCGATCGCCGACGCCTATCACGTGCTGGCGGTGCACATTCCGCCCCACCGTGACGAATCGAACCCCAAGCTCGATCCGAAAGTGGTGGCGCGGCGCAAACTACGTCGCGTGCAGGCGGAGCTGGCCACCCGGTGCGGGGAGAGCGCGCTGTCGCTGTTGAGCGTCGACGGCGGAACGATTCTGCTGCCCGCCGCCGAGTTCGACGACGCCGCACTGGAATTCCTGGTGAAGTGGTTGACGGACGCCGCGCAGACTCCGGTCAGGGCGACCGTGGTGGAGGCGGGACTGCGGCGGATTCCCGAGGCCGCTGACGAGGCGCACGAGCAACTGGACATGGTGCAGCGGTTGCAGTTCGACTCCGGGTTGTACCGGTTCAACGACATGGCGTTGGAGTATCAGCTGACCCGGCCCGGCCCGGCCCGCGACTTCCTGGGCTCGCTGCTGGATCCATTGGAGGAGTATCCGGAGTTCCTCGAGACGCTGAAGACCTATATCGCCACCAATCTGAACCGGCAGCGTACGGCGCGGCTGCTGTATGTGCACACCAACACCGTCGACTACCGCCTCAAACGGATCGGTCAGCTCATCGATTTCGACCCGACCCAGGCGTCCGGGCTGTGGTATCTGCGCTCGGCGATGGTGGCCCGCAGTCACCGTGACGCCGACGTCATTCCGCGGCGGGCCGCGCGGTAGCGGATCATGCGTCGATGCTCAGACGATGCAGCGTTCCATTCCAGGCGAACGGCGGCTGGTATCGATCGCCGACGTGGAGTCCGCAGTCGTAGCCCACGGACAGAATCGTGGGCTCGCGCGGGTTCGTCAGCGGGAGCCGGTGGTTGCCGTGGGCGCCTCCGGCCACCGTGCCGTCCACCATCGCGCCGACGTGCAGGTTCTCGCCCATGGGGCGCAGTACGCAGCCGACGCGGTGCAGACCCGGGGGCAGTATCCGGTCGGCTCGCACGTGCAGTGTTCCGGCTGCGGTCGTGACGGCGACTCGGGGTGTCGAGTCGATGACATAGACGGCCACGCCGCCGCCCCGGTTGCCCAGGGCGAACAGGAGTCCGCGGGATGCGGCTTCCGGCACGTCGATGTCGGCGATGATGCTGCCGCCACCGAACAGTGTGGGCAGTGTTCTCTCGACGACATGTGCTCCGCCGGAGGAGAACACGGTGAATTCGGCGATTGCGAAGGATTGTCGCGCGAAGGCGTCGCCCGGTGACTCGTGGCCGAAATCGGCACTTCGCCAGCGGCACTCGAATCCCTGCGGCAATCTTTGCGTCCGCCACAGTCCGTGGACGGGTGTGTCGTCCACTCTTGTCGCCGAAGGATTGGCAGCCGCCGTCTCGGAGTGCCTTTGCGAACCAGGAAGATCGAATCCATGGAGCGCCTTTTTCGCCTGCACGTCTCGACGATAAGGTGCGTCCGCCGGTATCGATCGCCGAAATCGGCCATTCGTGGAAAACACATGGACGCGCCGGATGCGTTGTCTCCGAGCATATGTCGCTGACGACAAGAATTCGCCAACGGCATTGGCGCAGCCCGGCGTCGATTCGCCGGTGGTTCGCTTCGTCCGGCGAAAACCGTTGTCGGCCGTGAGCCGGGGCGGTCTGGGGCTATTCGGGGCGGACGGCCAGTAGAGCCGGTGTGCCTTGTGGTGCGGTGGAATCCATTTCGTCGATCTGGGCCGCCAGTTCGTCTGTCGGCGCCACCGAGCTCGTTCTGACGAACACCGGCAGCCGGGTGGCCGTCCACAGCAGTGCGGCGATCACGACGATGGGCAGGCGGCCGAGAATGCCGATCGGGCTGGGGGTGAGGGTGTTTCCCAGTTGGCGCACGAGGCTCAATCCCTCGCGCAGGGCGCGGGCCAGTGCGGTCGCTTCGCGTCGGCCGAGACCGTGGCCGGTGCGATGCGCACTTTGCCCCGCCAGCAGCACCGGCACGACGAATGCCGCGTGGGTCCGCAGCCAACCCTGCATATCAGGGTGCACGGTCGAGGGGATCCCGGCGTCGGAAAAGACTGTCGCCCAACGCTCGTCCGAAACGGTCGACGGCGTGCCACGGCGCAGAACGGTGAACTCCAGTTCGCCGTCTCGAATGACTGCCACCACCGCCGGAAAGCCGAATACCGTGCGCTCCGGTCCCACCGCGTCGCGGAAGCGGTCGAGGGATTCGAAGATGTTGAACATGAACATGACAGTGCGCGCGGCGCAGTCGGCCAGGCGCTGTAGCAGTACGTCGACCTCCGACCCGAGGACCGTGACCAGCACGAGATCCCATGGCGTCGTCGTGTCCAACTCGGCGGCGACGCGCACGGCGGCCTGTTCGCCGGTGGCGGTGACGATCGCCTGATCGCGGCGCAGGCGCTCCAGCCGAGATCCGCGTGCGACGACGGTGACATCGTGACCCGCGCGGGAGAGCTGAAAGGCGAAAGTGCTGCCGTGTGCGCAGCGGGTCACCGTTTCGGGAGGGATTCGTTAGTCCGAACCGGACGCCATAGGCGAGAAAAACTCTCTGCCACTTTCAACATATAGCGCACTGGGGGTCTTGCGGCAAGACCCCGGTCGTGCCGCAGAATGTCCGGCCGAAGCCAGTACCTGCTGAAAATCAGGGATCTGTGACGTGCGTGTGCGTCGCGGAGCTGCGCGAAGCAGCTGGCCGAAAACGCAGACCTCGAGGGAATGGGCGGTTCATGTTCGATGTGATCGTTGCCGGGGGCGGACCGACCGGCTTGATGCTGGCCAGTGAGTTGCGGCTGCACGGGGTCCGAGTTCTCGTGCTGGAGAAGGAGGCGGAGCAGACTCCGTTCGTTCGCGCGCTCGGTCTGCACGCGCGCAGTGTCGAGGTGTTGGACCAGCGTGGTCTGCTGGAGCGGTTCCTCGCGCACGGCCAGCAGTTCGCGGTGGGTGGTTTCTTCGCCGGTATCGAGAAGCCGTGGCCCACGCGGCTGGACACCGCGCATCCCTACGTGCTCGGCATCCGGCAGCCCATCACCGATCGCCTGCTGGCCGAACGCGCCGCCGAGCTGGACGCCGAGATCCGGCGCGGCTGCGAGCTGGTCGGCCTGACCCAGAACGAGCACGGGGTGACCGTCGAGCTGGCCGACGGCACGGAGTTGCGCTCGCGCTACCTCGTCGGCTGTGACGGCGGACGCAGCACGGTGCGCAAGCTGATCGGCGTCGGCTTCCCCGGCGAGCCGAGCCGGGTCGAGACGCTGCTGGGCGAGATGGTGGTGGACGCGCCGCCGGAGACGCTGGCCGCCGTGATGGCCGAAGTCCGCAAGACCGAGAAGCGGTTCGGCGCCATGCCGCTCGGGGACGGGGTGCATCGCGTGATCGTGCCCGCCGCGGGGGTGGCCGAGGACCGTACCGTCTCGCCGACACTCGAGGAGTTCAAGCAGCAGCTGCGGGCGGTCGCGGGCACCGACTTCGGCGTGCACTCACCGCGCTGGCTGTCCCGTTTCGGCGACGCGACCCGGCAGGCCGAGCGCTACCGGGTCGGCCGGGTGCTGCTGGCGGGCGACGCGGCGCACATCCACCCGCCGACCGGCGGGCAGGGGCTCAACCTCGGTATCCAGGACGCGTTCAACCTCGGGTGGAAGCTGGCCGCCGAGGTCGACGGATGGGCCCCGGAGGGGCTGCTGGACAGCTACCACGCCGAACGGCATCCGGTGGCCGCCGACGTGCTGGACAACACCCGCGCGATGATGCAGCTGATGTCCCTCGAGCCGGGACCGCAGGCTGTGCGAAAACTGGTGGCGGAACTGATGGATTTCGAGGAGGTCAACCGGTACTTGATCGAGAAGATCACCGCGATCGGGGTCCGCTACGACTTCGGCGAGGGGCATGAGCTGCTCGGACGGCGGATGCGGGACGTGGGGTTGAAGCGGGGGCGCCTCTACGGGCTGATGCACAGCGGCCGCGGACTGCTGCTCGACCAGACCGGCTTGCTGTCGGTTGCCGGGTGGGCGGATCGGGTCGACCACGTCGTCGACGTCAGCGAGGAACTGGACGTGCCCGCCGTGCTGCTGCGGCCGGACGGCCACGTGGCATGGGTCGGTGACGATCAGCGGGATCTGCTCGACAAGTTGCCTCGCTGGTTCGGCGCCGCGAGCTGAATTCGCCAGGGCTGGAAGGGATGTGACGCGGCCGGTGCGGATATCGCACCGGCCCGCTCCACGGACCCGGTCATCCTCCTTCAGTGTGCGGCGTTGGCATCCATCGAGGGCCGGTCGGCGGCAGCGCTCGGTGGCCGATCGTCTGCGCCGGCCCCGATGAATCCGGTGACGACCGCGATCACCAAGACGAATGCGACCAGCGCGCACCCGGTCCGGGTGATATGGAACAGCTCCCAGCGCCGCAGGATGTCGGCATAATCGTCGGGTGGCGTCCCCACCGCCCAGCGCTTGATCTGCTGGTTGATCGGCACGTTCCCGAGGCGGGTCACCAGGAACGACAGGAGCGTCAGCGCGGACGCGCTCCCCGCGACCCATCGCGGCCATGACCTCGATCGCGCTGCCAGCAGCAGCGTGCTCAGGATGGCCAAGCCCATCAGCGACTGCATCACCACGCCGTTGACTCGCATCAGCGCGGTATGAAACGTGAACCGAACCTCGAGGGGCACCTCACGAAACGCGTACAGCACGTTCACCGCGCCGTATCCGAACGCCCCTGCGAGCAGCCCGGGAAACAACAGCGCCGCCGCACGGACGGATTTCGACAGCATCGCAACTCCCATCGCACGATCGCAACACCGAGTTGCGATATCGTCAGCATGCCCGGTTGCCGTCGATATCGCAACAAGGAGTTGCAATGAGTTCTGCCGCGCCCCTCGGACGCGGGCCGAAGGTCCGTGCCGCCGTGCTCGCCGCGACCGTCGACGAGCTGAGCGAACACGGCTACACCGCGTTCACCGTCGACAACGTCGCCCAGCGCGCCGGTGTGCACAAGACGACCGTCTACCGGCGGTGGCCCGACCGTGACGCCCTGATCGCCGATGCGCTGGCCGAGAGCGTCGCCGCGGAGATAGCGATCCCCGACACGGGTTCGATCGAGGGCGATCTTCGCGCGCTCGCGCGGAGTCTGGTCGCGTGGATCAACAGCCCGTCCGGCCAGGCTGTCCTCACGGTCATGGTGTCCAACGCCGCCGGGCTGCCGTCGCCGCCCGACAGCATTCGGCACGTCTTCCGTGATCGAATCCGCCGGGCGCTGCCGGTCGTGCCGCGCGCGATCGCGCGCGGCGAGCTTCCCTCCGGCGCCGATCCCGCGGAACTGATCAAAAGCCTTGCGGCGCCGATCTATTTCCGAGTCCTGATCACCGGCGAGCGGGTGACCGACAGCACGGCGGACGCCGCCGCGGCACTGACGTTGACGGCCGCACGCGCCGGCCTCTTCGGCTGACCGAACATCAGTTCCGTGCGCTGACGCCGCCATCTCCGGCGGAATCACAACAACTCGAAGATGGCAAGCACGCCACGCTATCGAGATCGACTCGGTTGCCTACCGGTCGCGTCCGATTTGTCCCGCGGGGGTCCAGAGCCGCTTCACAATGATCGAAAACACTTCTAGGTCAGCTCGGACTCTCGTGTCGCCCATGCGTATTCCCTCGCCCCGCGGTCGGCACGTCCCCACGACGGGGTGAGGGGAAGGCAGGTCTGATCCATGAAGTGCCAGAGTCGACTGCGCCCAGTGGCGCGACTCGCGTTGTTGATCGGCACGGCGGTGGCCGGACTCGCCGTCGCGCTCCCGGCGCAGGCCGAACCGCTGTGGCCCGGCGGACCGGACATCCCCGGCGTGCCTCCGCTGATCGCGCCCCCACTGATTCCGCCCGCGCCGGTGGTGGCGCCGTGCTCCGCCCAGGCGCGCGGGTGTATGCGCCTGTCGACCAACGAGGCGTGGCTGATGGACAACGGCCGGGTCACCTACGGCCCGACCCCGATCTCGCACGGCAGGCCCGGCTACCTGACCCGGGCGGGCGTCTTCGACGTCGACTTCAAGCGCGAGGACCACTGGAGCACGATGCACCACGTCTGGATGAAGTACGCGGTGTTCTTCGACGGTGACATCGCCACCCACATCGGCCCGATCGAAGAGCAGTCACACGGGTGCATCCGCATGACCCCCGACGGTGCGCGCGAGTTCTTCTACTACCTGGAGCCCGGCGACATCATCGAAGTCGTGCCGTAACGACGTTCCGCTGGATCTTGCGGTCCGATCGGTCACCCATAGGCGCCCGATCGTTTTTAGGTCGGTTGACCTATATTGGGTACGTGAGCGATGAACTCGAATTCGATGCGAATGGCCCGGTCCTGCTCGTGGGCGGATACGGAACCGTCGGCGCCGAGCTGGCGCGGTTGGCGGCCCCGTCGTTGCCGCTGCTGCTCACCGGGCGATCGGTGGAACGAGGGCGCGACCTCGCCGCGGCGACCGGAGCGGCGTTGCGGGTCTGGGATCTGTCCGATCCCGCGCCGTTCCGTGCTCGGGTGCGGGCGGTGGTGAGTGCGGTCAACGACCCCGACGATCGGGTGTTGCGGGCGGCGATCGTCGGCGGGGCGCCGCTGGTCGACATCACCCGCTGGACCGCGCGTCTACAGCGCGCCGCGACGGTGGCGGCGATGCTGAATCCGGTTGCGCCGGTGCTGCTGTCGTCCGCGTGGATGGGCGGGGTCACCAGTCTCGTGGCCGCACATCTGGCCGAGGAGCTCGGCGGCGCCGACACCGTGGAGGTGGCGATCCGCTGGGACCTGCGCGACCGTGCGGGCGCCGACTCGGTGGAGTTCATGGACCGTCTCGGACTGGACTACGAGGTGGTCCAGGACGGGCAGCGGCACACCATCATGCCGCTCACCGACTCCCGCCGCGTCCGCATCGGCGACACCCTGACCCGGGTCGCCCGTATCGATACCCCCGAACAGTTCACCCTGCCGCTGACGCTGGGCGCCGTCACCGCGGCTACCAGGATCGGATTCAGTTCCGCCGCTTCGACTTCGGCGTTGCTGGCGGTCAAACGGCTCGGATTCTTCCGATGGGGACGCGGGGACTGCTTCACCGGCGCCCGCCGGGCCCTGCTGTACGCGCCCGGTGCGGGCGGCACCGCTCAGGTGCGCGTCGACGTCACCCGCGACGGCCTGACCCGCCGCGCGGTGGTGACCGATCCCGCCGGGCAGGCGCATCTCACCGCGGTCGGTGCGTTCCTCGGAGTGCGACGAGTACTCGGCCTCGACGGTGCGCCCGCAGCGAACGGCGTGCGCTTCCCCGAGCAGACTCCGGTGCCGTCGCACGTCCCGGACGCACTCGCCGCCTACGGTGTCGAGACGCGAATCGACACCGTCATCGCGACCGGTAGGGCCGCATGACCCACCCCGGCGGCGAGGCCCGGCGCGCGGGAGCCACCACCAAAGGCGAGCAGCGCCGGGCCGATCTGCTCGACATCGCCGAACGGATCCTCGTCGACTCCGGCTACGGTGAGCTGACCATGCGCGCCGTCGCCGCGAAAGCCGAAGTGCGCCTCGGCCATCTCCAGTACTACTTCCCCACCCGTACCGACCTGGTCGGCGCGGTCCTGCGCCGGACCTTGGAATCGTCGCTCCGGCGCCTCGAACCGCTGCTGGCGCGGCCGGTCGCCGAACAATCCGCCGAAGACCTCGTCCGCACCCTGCTCGCCGAACACGACGATCCCCGGCTGACGCGGATCTACACCGAGCTGTGGGCGCTGGCCGGACGCGACGAGACTGTCGCCTCCGAGATCCAGAAGTTCTACAGCAGCTACCAATCCCATGTCATCGAGGTCATCGTCGCGCGCAATCCCGACCTCGCCCCCGAGATCTGCCGAGCTCGCGCCCGAGTGTTCGCCATCATCGTCGAAGGAGCCGCACTGTTCCGCTCGGGCATAGCCGCTCACCGCGACGAAACCGCAGACCGAGTGCTGATTGCCACCGCAGCAGCACTTCTCGATGGGCGTTAGGTGCCGGACCCGGCCGGATCAGCCTGGCGTGTGCTGGGTGCGGGATGACCGGGCAGAGAGCTCTGGACCCGAGCCTGCCGAAGGTTGCCGCAGCTGCTGTGCGGGAAGACGCGCAGAATCGTTGCGGTGGTGCGAGATTCGGCGACGTCATTGCGGCTCAAGCTGCGAGTAGTGCACCGGCCAGCGCCAGCGCGGTGATCCAGATGGTGGCCGCGGTGGCGAGCACAAGGGGGCGGATGCCGATCCGGCTCAGGGTGCTGCGGTGGACGCCGGTGCCGAGTGCGAACATCGCGGCGGTGAGCAGCGTGATCTGAAGTGTGCGTGCGGCTTCCACGGCGACGGTGGGCACCGCGCCGGTGGTGCGGAGCGCCGCGAAGGCAAGGAAGGCGAGGACGAACAGCGGAACCAACGGTGTGGTGCGGTGTTTCGCGGAGTCTGGGGTGTGGCGGCGGACTTGCCAGCCGATGACTGCGAGGACGGGGGCGAGCAGGACGACGCGGGCGAGTTTCACTACGACGGCGATGGTGAGCGCGCCGCCGCCGAGCGCGCCGCCCGCGGCGACGACTTGCGCGACCTCGTGGATCGCGGCTCCGGCCCAGATACCGCTGGCCGAGTCGCCGAGTTCCATGGCGTGGGCGGTCGCCGGGATGATCGCGATGAGCGCCGTTCCGAACACGACCACCAGCGCGATGGTGGTCAGCAGTTCTTCTTCTTTCGCGTCGACCACGCTGTCCACCGCGGCGACGGCGGCGGCTCCGCAGATGGAGAAGCCGCAGGCGATCAACAGTCGCTGGGTCCAGTTCAGGCCGAGCATCTTGCCGAGCATCATGGTCCCGCCGATACCGAAGACGACGACCGTGACGACCACCGCCAGCGCCGCGGGTCCGAGCCCGAGGATGTCGGTGAACGTCACTTGCAGGCCCAACAGTGCGACGCCGATACGGAGCAGGCGTTTCGAGCAGAACTGCAATCCGGGCTGGACTCGCTGCGGGAGGGAGACCGTGTTCGCGGCGACCGCGCCGACGACGATCGCCGCCAGCAGCGGGCTCAGACCGGGCAGCAACCGCCCCAACATCGAGACGGCAGTGACGGCGACGGCGGCGAGCGCGAGCCCGGGCCAGTACTCCTGTACCCAACTCGTGGTACGGCCGGTGACTCCGTGCGGTCGCGCCGATGCGCCGGCGTCTTCAAGAATGATTGGCGGAGAGAATGTTTCGGAGTGAACCATGATCCTCGGCTGATGTTGTCGCGGGTCGGTGGCGGTCGGCGATGGCGCTCGGGCCGCGCGCCCGGATGCGGGTACCCCCGAGGCGTCGGCCGCCGAAGTGAAGACCTTGCTCACCCGGCGACCTCTGCTCCGGTCGCGGCCCGTGCGGACGTGTCGAGCAGCTCCCGCAGGAGCTCCTCCGCGCGCGGCCAGTAGCCGTAACCGGAGGCGGGATCGAGGTGGCCGACATCACCGAGGCCGACCAGCCGGCTGCCCCATGCCTCGGCCATCGCCGCCGCGCGGCGGAAGGCGGCGAGCGGGTCGGTGGTGCTTGCGGCCACGATGCTCGGGAACGGCAGCCGCCGCCACGGGATCGGCGTCCAGCCGTGCGAGTCGAGCTCCTCGATCGACGGATATCTCTGCGGCAGAGGCGTTTCGAAGTCAGGCGGGGCGGCGAGCAACGCTCCTCGCACCCGCCGGGTGGCCTGCTGGGCCCAGTGCACGGTGGTCATGACGCCCGCGCTGTGTGCGACGAGCACCACGGGGCCGTCGATGTCGCCGAGCACGGCATCGAGTGC
Source organism: Nocardia sp. bgisy134 (assembly GCF_965341865.1). GTDB lineage: Bacteria > Actinomycetota > Actinomycetes > Mycobacteriales > Mycobacteriaceae > Nocardia. The sequence goes on along the minus strand of NZ_CBDQZP010000010.1, from coordinate 156,785 downwards.
GGCGACCTGTGCGGTCCGGCTGAGCCGGTGGTGTTCGAGCGGCGGTACCGTGCGCACCCGATCGAGCCGGTCGGCGAGCAGGGTCTGCCAGTGTTCGGCCACGTGGTCGCGCATTCCGGGGACGATGACGACGGTCGGTTCGACGATGCTGCTCATGGCGTGTGGCGCATCCTTTCGATGATCACAGCGAGGCGGTGGAATTCAGTACGGCGAGCCTGCGCAACCCGGCCGGGTAGGCGCGTTTGCCGAGAATCAGCGCGGCGATGGCGACCAGGTACGTCAGCGGCGCCAGCCGCAGCGCACCGGCGAGCCCGAGGTGGTCGGCGAGCACGCCGACGACGAACGGGCCGAGGGCCAGGCCGAGCAGGCTGTTGGCCAGGGTGAGGGCGCCGAAGGCCGAGGCACGCACGGAGTGGTGGGTGAGAGTGGCGACCATGGCCGCGGCAGGCCCGGACGATCCGCCGGAGAAGAACGCGCCGATGCCGATCAGAAGCAGTTGCGGCGCACCGGTGTCCAGGCTGAAGCCGAGGGTGAGGCACACGAGCGAGATCAGGCAGAACACGATCGCGGCGGTCCATTTGCGGGATATGTCGGCGCGGCCGACGCGGTCGGTGATCATCCCGCAGCCCACCATGCCCGCGCCGACGAGCAGCACGAATATCGAGGCGGTCGCGCCCGCTCTGTCCGGCGCCAGACCGTAGTAGCGGTGGAAGAAACTCGGCATCCACGACAGCAGCACCGCGGCGGTGAAGATTTGCAGGGCGCTGCCGAGGTAGGCGCACAGCACTGCGGGATCGGTGAACAGTGTCGAGACCGGCGCGCGGAACCCTCTGGCGTTCGCGCGCGGCGTCGGCACGGCGGCGTGGCCGGCCAGCTTCGCATCGCTGATCAGGGTCCGGAACAGCGCGGCAAGAATCAGGCCGAAGACGGCCATCGCGGCGAAGGCCCACCGCCAGCCGAACTGGACGGCAATGACGCCGCCCGCGGCCACGCCGAGGACCGATCCGAACGAGCCGCCTGCCATGAACGCCCCGCTCAGCGCGGCGTGCACGTGGGGCGCGAACACGCTGAGCACCACCGCGATGCCGACGCTGCCTTAGGCGGCCTCACCGACCCCGACCAGGAAGCGAGCGCCGAGCATCTGTTCGTAATCGGTGGCGGTCGCGCACACCAAGGTGGCCGCGCTCCACAGGACAGCCATCAGAACCAGGCTGCGCACCCGGCCCCACCGGTCGGCCAGGAGCGAGAGCGGCAACGTCAGCAGGCCGACCATGAGCGCGACAATGCTGCTCAGCGAGGCCAGCTTCGAATCGGACAGTGCCCATTCGGTTTTCAGGAAGGGGAAGACCGCGCTGAGAACCTGTCGCGACATGTAGTCGGCCAGCAGCAGGCCGAAGGCCAGGGCGAAGACGACCCACGGATAGACCCGGCGGATTGCTGGGGCGCGGGTGGCCGCCATGGCCGGGACGGCGGCAGGGGAGCCTGCCGTCCCGGTGGCGGTAGTGTGCAACTCCATTGGTGCTCCTACGAATCCGGTGCGCGGAGACGGTGCGCGCGCACCGGAGCTGTGAAAGGAATCGAGAGCCCGGGGCTCACCTGGGCCGTTGGCCCCGAGGCGGGCGACGCCCGGCGTGGCATCGCCCGGAATGCTCAGGCGTGGTGGGTGAATCCGACCTGGCCGGGCTTGCGATTGGGAGCGAATCCGATCTTGGCCAACGTCTCGTCCGCGTTGGCGTAGCGCTCGTCGAGCTTGTAGATCTCGCGCGCTTCCTTGCCGGTCGCGACTTCGCGGCCGAGTTCACCCGCGAGGCGGACCAGCTGCTCGATCTGCTGCACCGAGGTCATCTTCTGGCCCTTGCGGCCCCACAGGGTGTCCTCGTTACCGCAGCGCGCGTGCAGGCCCATGGCGATGGCCATGGTGTTGACGGGCAGCACGCTGCGCATGAGCGTCTCCAGCGTCAGCACCGCGCCGTCGGGAACACGGCGGATGAACTCCATCATGTTGTAGGGGTTGGGTCCGTCGAAGCCGCCGCCGATGCCGACCCAGGTCACCAAGAGCGGACCGGTGTACGCGCCGCGCCGGATCAACCGCTCCACCGTCTCGAGCTGCGGGATGTTGGCCAGCTGGAAGTGCGGCTGAATCCCGTTGGCCTGCAACCGCTTCAGGTGCTCTTCGACCCAAGCGGGGCCGGCGGGGACGTACATCTCCCGGTAGGCCTCGTATACCTCCGGTCGCGTGAACGACGTGCCCGCGATGTCGTCGCCGGTCATCAGCTCGACGATGTTCATCTGGTTGGTGTTGATGGCGATGGTGACCTGATCCGGTCGCGGGTCGAGTTCGGCGAGCAGGTGCCGGGTGTCGTCGGAAAGCCACTTGGCTTCCGCGCCTTCGCCTTCCGGTGCGAAGGAGATGGAGCCGCCGACCTGGAGGATCATGTCCGGCACCGCCTCGCGCAGGCGGCCGAGCAGCTCGTTGAACTTCGACAGCCGCTTGGAACCCTTGCCGTCGAGTTCACGCACGTGGATGTGCAGTACGGTGGCGCCCGCGTTGTAGCAGTCCACCGCGGCTTGGACGTGCTCGTCCACGGTCAGCGGCAGGTCCTCGCGGAAGTCGTCGATTTCCCACTCCGGGCCGTACGGGGCGGCGGTGATGACCAGCTTCTCTTGGTTCTCCGGGAACAGCGAGTCGTCGTGGAAATACATGAGAGTGCTCCGATCGGGATCGAATCGTGGGATCGCGTGCGAGATGTCGGCAGAAGACCGTGCCGGGTGCGCTCACCGAACACGGCGTCTTCCGTTTCGCTGATCAACTCGCTGTGATGTAACCCACGGTAATCCAGATCACTCACCGATGCTTATCCTCGCGGGACGCGAATTTATTCATTTCGGGACATGCGCATGGCTGCCGCATCCAGGTGCAATGGCCGGCCGGATGCTCTTCGCGCACGAGGCCAGGGATGCGACCGCGCGCCGTTGCGGACACAGGAGCGCTGCAAGTCGGCCGGCGTTCATTCGGTCGGGTGCAAAGGCACTTGCGACAGCCCACCCCAGCACAATCTGATCACGGCATCGATGGCGTCGGATTTCGGGATCGCCCGGCCGGTGTCGAGCCAGTACTGCGCCGCGACCTGGCTCGCGCCCACCAGCCCAGCGGCCAGCAGGCGGGCCTGTTGTGGGTTCAGCCCGGAGTCGTGTGTCACCGCCTCGCAGACCGTGTCCACGCAAGCGTCGGTGGCGCGGCCGATACGCAACTGCACCGAGGGTTCGCTGGCCGCGCTGAATTCGAACACCAACCGGAAACCGTGCGTCTCGTGGTCGACGAAGTCGAAGTATGTCTGCACCGCGGCGCGCACACGCTGCTTGTTGATCGATGTCGAGGCCAGTGCTTGTCGCAGGCTTTCGGTCAGGGTGTCGATATGGTCCTGCAGGACGGCGAGATACAGGTCCAGTTTTCCCGAGAACTGTTTGTACAGTATGGGTTTGGTGTAGCCGGCGCGCTGCGCGATTTCGTCCATGGTGGTCGCGTGATAGCCGCGCGAGACGAAGACCTCGGTGGCGGCGGCGAGGGCGTATCGACGTCGGAAGTCCCGCTGGGCGGCACGGTCCGGCCTCTGCGGTGATGTGGACAGTGGGTATTCGTGGGGTATGGGGTCTGCGGTCATCGCTATGGCCTCCCGGGCGATTGCTCTAGGTCGGCCAGTGCCTTGTGCAGGTGATCGGCGAGGTCCCAGACATCGGGGAAATCGTCGGGGCAGGCGACGATGCCGAAGTCGAGGTGCCCGTCGTAGGACATGACGGTGATGTTGAGGCTGCCTGCCAGTTCGGTGAGCAGGGAGACCGGGTAGCTGTGCTGGACGCGGATTCCGCGGAGGTACAACGGAATTTGCGGGCCGGGGACATTCGAGATGACGAGGTCGACCAGGGGAAGGCTCGGTGCCGCTGCTCGGAGGAGGGCGCGGGTGGGTCGGCCGTGGAGCAGCGGTGTGAGCAGGGAGGTGGCTTTGTGCAGCAGGGTGGGCGGTTGGGTCTGGAATCGCTTCTTGGCTTCGAGCAGGTTGCTGTGCAGCTGTTCGAGCCGATGTTCGGGGTCGGGTTCGGCGATCGGTAGCGCAGTGAGCATGAGGGAGAACTGGTTTCCGGCGGTGCCGAATTGCTCGGGGGTGCGTACGGATACTGGAATCGCGGCCACCAGGGGATGGTCGGCGGGCTGGTCGTGGTCGAGCAGCCAGCGTCGTAGCGCCGAGGTGCACAGCTCCATCACCACGTCGTTGACGGTGCCGTCGACGCGGTCCTTGATGTTTTTGACCGCGTCGAGGGGGAGCGAGGTGTAGGCGAGACTGCGTGTGGGGGTGGTGGGTGCCTTGATCGGAACGTCGGGGTGTTTCGCGCGGAGGTCGTCGCGGGCTTGGAGCAGGGCGGGACCCGCGTGCAGAAGGGACTGAACGCGGATTGCCTGGCGGCCGATCATGTTCGGCAGACTGCGGGCGAGCAGTTCGGCGGTGGACGGGTTGCGGTCGCGGGAGATGCCGTCCGCGGGTGGCGGTGTGGGCAGACTCTCGGGGTGGAGGTCGAGGATGACCGCCATGATCTCGGCGCCGGAGATGCCGTCGATCACCGAGTGGTGGATCTTGGTGTAGACGGCCTGCCGTCCGTCGGCGAGCCCGGAGATCAGATCGCATTCCCACAGTGGTCTGGTGCGGTCCAGCGGTGCGGCGTGCCGTCGTGCCACGTAGTCGGCGAGGTGTTCGTCGCCGGCGTCGTCGGGTAGTCGTATGTGCCGTATGTGGTAGCCGAGATCGATGTAGTCGCAGTCCTCCCAGTACGGCAGATCGAGCCCGAACGGGACCGTGCGCAGGCGACGGCGCAATGGCGCGATCAGGTGGAGGCGGTCGGCGAACAGCTGCCGCAGGGAGGTGACATCCAGCGGCGTTTCGGGGGCCGCGGCGGAGTCCAGCACGGTGACCGTGCCGACATGCATTGGCGCCGAGTCGGTTTCGAGGTCGAGCAGTTGCAGATCCAGCGAACTCAACTGGCGTGGCCTGCCCGGCTCGGGTGCGGCGGGAATGGTGACCGTAGACGTCCGCGCGGGTGTCGGGGTATCTCGGGCGGCGTACAACGACTCGCCGGGTGTGGTGATTCGGAGGCCGACGTCGCGCGGAGCACGTGTATCGGGCGCTGAGGAATGCATGCTTCCCTCTCAGGAGTCACGGTGAGTTTTCGTGCATCGCGGCACGGCGGCGGAAAGCCGTTCGAATGGAGCTGTCGGCGGGCGTAATTCGACCTTGCTCCGAGAACGTGAGCGCAAGTCTAGTTTCGATCGGCAGCACTCGCTGCCCGATCCCACGCCGCGAATTGTGTATTTCGCGTTAACAGTTGGTGCGTGTAACGCTCTGTTAATAGCTAGTGCTGAAGCGTGGTTTCGGGTCGGTAGCAGCGAGAACGTGCTGTATCACACTGGCGGGGCACGGTGCCAGGGTTTGATAGTTGACATATCTCACAGCTGCATTCTGTTCATCTGTCCAAATGTGCTGAGACCAGCGATATCGCCGAATGGGCGCGGGAAAATCAAGGTGGTCGCCTGCGGAGTGGGTGGCCGGATGGGCCTCCGGCTGATATCAAAAGAATTGGCACCGCTGCCTCGTCGGCCGAATTCTGTTGCGTCGTAGACGTATTTCCTGTGTCGAAGTCGACGCTGCTTCCGGACGATGCGACGCCCGGTCGAGTCGCACTCGAGGCGCTGGAATCGGAGTTCGCCGAGCGTCCGGGGCGGATGGTGACCAGCGTCTGCGCATGATCATTCCGGTGGTGCGTAACGACTACCGTGCGGTCGAGGCGTATCCGGCGAAGCGGGAGACCGCGGCACCCACGGTCTCCGCACCCACAATCCTCGCGGTGTGTTCACACGCAGCCGGTCGCACCGCTGTTCCCGCCGGGCATCACCGCGTCGGCTCTGTTGTCCGCGCCGGGTGACAGGGTGCCCCGGCTGTTGTCCGTGATGGAGGCGAGCAGCTGCCAGCGTTCGCCCGTCCAGTTGTACACCCCCACGGTCTGGCCGGTGCGGTTCCAGTAGGAGGTCAAGCGGTCGCCGACGCCGCCGTTGCCGATATCGTGCAGAAAACAATTGGCATCGACCTGAATGATCATGCTGCCCTTGCCATCGGCTCCGTCCCAGCCGCAGAACATCCCGCCCGGGCAGCTGTAGCCCGGCGCCGCGGATGCCGGGGCGGGCGAGATCGTCGTGACGCCTGCGCCCGCGAGCGCGCCGAGCGTCAGAGCGACCGCGGCGAGTGGGACCGTACGCGTGGCGTTTCTGTAGAACATGGGTTCCTCCCTCTGGCAAATCACCCCCTGCGGGTGATGTTGCGAGCGTACGAACCGCCGATGCCCGCGACGTCCGCCGAAATACTCACCGCCCGTACTCATTCGGAGCGGTGGTGGCCGGCCGGCGGCCAGCCCGCTACCGGACTTGTTCAACCGGTTTGAATGCGGCGAGGGCTCGAGGAATGGCCCCATGCTCGTGCTGCCGAGGTCGACAGCCGCCTGTGGATCATGAGGGTTGGCTAGAGCTCGAGTATGTCTCCCTGCGTTGTCCGACACGCATTCGACAAGGCAGGGGGTTTCGTCCGGTTCGGGCGAAGTTTCGGCTACCGGAACCGGTTGCGGAAAGCCCCCTTACGCACCGGCATTCGGCCGATTCTGTGACCCGGAACACGTCCTAGCTGCATGGTTGCCGCTGCGTGGAAGCCAGGTGGAAGCAAGTCGCCGCAGAGGGAACGCAATATTGCGTTTTCTGTTGTGTTCTTGCATCTGTAAGAGCATGATCCAGCTAGCCTAGGTGTGAACAACCGATCCGATGACCGGGATTACCGAATCGAGAGCCAATGATGTTGGTACATAAAGGGTTGGTGTCGGGTGAATCAGGGGTGTGGCGATGAGCGAACACAGTGAGCGAATCCTGTGCCAGCGCGCATCGCACATGCCGGAGCCGAGCGTCAGTGAGGCGAAGGCATGAGCGCGCCGACGGTGGGGGTGCTGCCGACGGCTCCGCAAATTCTGTGTGCGTTTCAGGGACGGCGTTTCCAGGATCGCGAGCTGTTACGGTCCGCGCACGCGCTCGCCGAGCTGCACGCTCGGCGCGCGGAAGTGCGTGACGCCTACCTGGTCGCCGAAATCGATTGTCGACGTAGCGAACTCGTCGACGACATCAACGACTGGATCGCGCAGGAGGTGCCGCAGCACCGCAACGGCGCCTCGCTGCACACCGAGAGCCTCGGCGCCGTGGTCGACCGCATGGCGCGCAGCTGGGTGAACGCGAACCAGGCGATCGACGCCGACGGGCCGCGCAGTGACAACACCCATAAACACTGGTACCACTTGGCAGAACTCGTCGACGGCTACACTGATCTGGTAACCGACGTGGCCGGAGGCCGCCGTCGACTGCCAGGGCAGTAGCTGCTCCCGGCGGCCCGGCGGGGTACCGCGCCACCGCCACGACGGCGACGTCCCCGGGCGGAATGTCATCCGACCAGTGCGTCCGCCCGGACGCGAACGTCGCCGCCCGTAGTGACGGCGGGCGCAACGGGGCGCCCCGCCCGGCGTGCCGCGTGGTCGACTGGCGCGGCACGCCCGATGGTTGCTCGGCCGAGCCGGGCCTGGCACGAATTCGCAAAGCCAGTGCGGCTCATCCGGATTGCCCGATCGAGTGGGGCCGGGCGGGAATTCGCGAAGCTCGCGCGGCTCAGCCAGTTACCGACCGAGTAGAACTCGGTACGAGTTCGCACAGCTTGCTCGGCTCAGCCAGGTTGCGCGGCCGGCAGGCGGGCTCGGCGCCGTTCCCGCCGACGACGTCGAAAGCGGCGAATCCGGCCGGCCAGCACAACGATCAGGGTCAGGCCGATCAGCAGGAACGTTCCCGCGATCATGGCCGCGGCCATCGGATGGAAGATCGCGAGCGTGATGACGCCCGCAACACCGAGATCCTCCAGCGTGCTGGTCACGATATTGCTGGCAGGTTCCGGCGAGGTGTTGATCGCCATCCGGAGGCCGGCCTTGACGAGGTGACTGACCAGCGCGGCGGTGCCGCCCACCGCCGCCGCGGCCAGCTGCGGCAGCGAATCATCGGAACCCGCGAGGAGCGCCGCCACCACGGCGCCCGCGGCCGGACGCACCACGGTGTGCAGCGTGTCCCAGAACGTGTCGAGGTAGGGGATTTTGTCGGCCACCGCCTCGACGAGGAACAGCACCGCCGCGGCGACGAGCACGTCGGTGCGTTGCAGACCCTCCGGCACGTCGTCGGAAAGTCCGGTGATGCCGAACAACCCGAGCAGCAGCACCACGGCGTAGGCGTTGATACCGCTGGCCCAGCCCGCGGTGAAGATCAAGGGGAGCAGCGACACCCTGTGATCCTATGCGGCAGTGCGCTCGTCGCACCGTCCCGAGCGCCCTCACCACAGCGGTCGAGACCTCGCCCAGCTGCTTCCAATACAGCGCAGCTGCTTTCAGTACGGCACCGAGCCTCGAGCACGGACCGCCGCGCCTAGAGCACGCACCGCCGCGCCTAGAGCAGGCTAAGCGCAGGGCCCCGTGCACAGTCAGCACAGCGCCCAGGCGCGCTCGACACAGCGCTCCGAACGCATCAACGCAGCGCCGCACGGCCTTTCAGCCTGCCGAGCAGCACCAGCGCCACCAAGGTGACCAGCACCAGCAGCGTGGTACCGGCCGCCGCGTCGAACACGTCCCCGCGATCGGTCTGCCCGAAGATGGTGACCGGCAGCGTGCGCCAGGTGGCCGGATAGACCATGATGGTCGCGCCGACTTCACCCATCGACAGCGCGATCGCCAACCCCGCCGCCGCGCCGAGCGCGGGCAGCAGCAACGGCAGCGTCACCCGGCAGAGCACCCGGACAGGTCCCGCGCCAAGAGATTCGGCGGCCTGCCGGTAGGCAGGATCGAGCCGGTCGAGGGCGGCCGATACCGCGCTGAAGGCATAGGCGAGCACCAGTACCGCGTGCGCCAGGATGACGATCCACCGGGAACCGCCGAGCAGCAGCGGGCGTTCGTTGAAGGCGACGAGCACGCCGAGGCCGATGGCGACCGAGGGCACCGCGACGGGCAGGTGGAACACGGCGTCGGTCAGCCTGCGGCACCAGGTCGGCGTCTCCCTGGCGGCCAGCGCGGCCCAGGTGCCGACGACGAGCGCGCCCGCGCCCGCCAGCAGCGCCGTCTGCAAGCTCACCGACAGGCTGGCCGCCTCGTCGCCCGACAGCGCCTCCCGGAAGTTGGCCAGGCCGAGATCCGAAGGGAGCGGACCGGTCCAGCTACCGGCCAGCGATGCCGCGACGACGGTGGCGATCGGGGCGACGAAAACGATCGTGACGACCAGACCGAACACCGCCAGTACCGCGGCGCGGCCGGTTCGGGTCCACACCAGCATGGTCACTGTCCTTTCCGCGCGGTCACGCGCGCGAAGACGAAGCGGTAGGCGGCGTAGAGCGTGAGCGACAGCGCGACCTGCACCGAGGCGAGCACCGCGGCGCCGGGCAGGTCGAAGGTCACGATGCCGCGGGTGTAGATCAGCGCGGGCAGCGTGAGGACGCCCTTGGCGCCGGTGAACAGCACGATGCCGAATTCGTTGAGCGTCAGCAACAGAACGAGACTGCCGCCGGCGACCATGGCGGGCCACGCCTCCGGGAGCACGATCTGGCGCAGTACCCGCCACGGCGAGGCGCCGAGACTGGCCGCCACGTCGAGCTGTTCGCGGGGTAGCTGGGCGAAGGCGGCGAGCAGTGGCCGCACCACGAACGGCGTGAAGAAGGTGATCTCCGCGGCGATCACGCCGAGCGGGGTGTGCAGGAAGTTCAGCGCGGGAGTGTCACGGCCGGTGAGGTCGGCGAGCAGCGCGTTGACCGCGCCCGCCGTGCCGTACAGGAACGTGAACGCGAGCGTCACGAGGAACGACGGCAGGGTCAGCACGGTGTCGATCAGCCTGCCGACCAGCGCCGAGCCCGGGAACGGGACGAACGCCAGCACGACGGCGAGGAACGCGCCGAGCACGAGACACCCGGCTGTCGAGGTGAATGCGATGGAAACGGTGCGCCACAACGCGTTTCGGAACGAGTCCGAACCCAGGACCGAGGACCACACCTCGGTCCCGCGCCCGTCCGGGGTGACCGTCGACTCGGTGAGCACCCGCAGGATCGGGTATCCGGCGACGAGGAGCACCACGAGCACCGGCGGCAGCGTCCAGAGTACCGCGCGCCGGGTCCGCCGCCGGGCGTCCGGTGCGGCGGGTTCGGCACTGGCCGCGGGGCGATCCAGCAGCATCGCGCTCATCGCGTTCCTCCTCGTGCGACCGTTCGGCGGGGCGCGACCACGAGACCTCTCATGTGCGCGCTCCGTTTCCATCGGAAGGCGCTGCGGCGGTAGGTGACTCGATACCGACCCGGCGCGGGACGAGCACGCCCGCCGGATCGGGGAATCGCACGCCGACCACCGATCCGGGTGTCGCGGTCGCATGTCCGGGTACGTCCACGGCGAGCGGATCGGGCAATCCGTCCACGTCGACCTCCAGCCGCGTCGACGCGCCGCGCCATATGCTCGTGATCACCGTGCCGCGCAATGCGTTTCGCTCCGCCGCCGTCGTGAGTGTGACCGTGTGCGGCCGGATGCACAGCAGCGCGGCCGAATCCGGGTCCCAAGGGAGGCTGCCGATGCCCGGCTCCGGCGCATGGGCGCGCAGCGTGTGCGTGCCCGCGGTGACCAGCGCGGTGCCCCCGGATACCCGATTCACGATGCACGCCAACAGATTCGCTCCGCCGAGGAAAGCGGCGGTGAAATCGCTGGGAGGCCGCTGCCAGAGGTTCTCGACAGTGTCCACGTCGACCAGCCGGGCGTCGCGCATGACGGCGATCCGATCGGCGAGGGCCAACGCCTCGGTCTGATCGTGCGTGACGTACAGCATGGCGGTGTCCGGCAACGCCTCTCGCAGCTGCCGCAACTCGCCGAGCATGGACTGGCGCAGCTGGGCGTCGAGCGCGGCCAGCGGTTCGTCGAGCAACAGCACCGGGGGCCGGATGGCGAGCGCCCTGGCGATCGCCACGCGCTGCTGCTGGCCGCCGGACAGTTCGCGCGGCAGCCGCTTGGCGTAGTCGGCCATGCCCACCATGGTCAGTGCCTCGCTCACCCGGTCCGCGAGGGCGTTGCGTGGCACGCGATGCGCCTTCAGCCCGAAGGCCACATTGCCGTACACGGTCATGTGCGGGAACAGCGCGTAGGACTGCACCACGACGCCGATGCCGCGTTTGGCCGGGGACAGCTGCGTGACGTCGCGCCCGGCCAGCCGGACCGCGCCCGAGGTCGGCCGGACGAATCCGGCCAACACCTCGAGCGCGGTCGACTTGCCCGACCCGCTCGGGCCGAGCAGCGCGACGGTCTCGCCCGCGGCGACGCGCAAGCTGAAATCGGCCAGTGCGACGGTGGTCTTGCGGCCGGAGCCGTACCGCACGCCGACTCGGTCGAACACGATGGCGGGTTCGCCGTCGGTGGCGGTCCGTGCCGTCCCGGTGGCGGTGGACGATTCGGTGAGCGTGTCGCCGGGGGTCATGTCAGCCTCCGATGGCCTTCTCGTAGGCGGCCACGTCGTCGTTCAGGCCGACGAGGACCTGGGTCCAGTCGGGACGCACGACCTGGACGCCGTGCAGCAGTGCGGCCGGGGTCGTGCCGGAGCCGGTGGCGGGCGCGCCGGTCAGATCGGTGCGGGCCGAGACCGCGAACGCGTCCGGGCCGAGCGTCTGCTGCACCTCCTTGCTCAGCAGGTAGTCCATCAGCTTCCTGGCGGCGTCGGCGTGCGGGGCGCCCTTGGCCAATCCCATGAAATAGGGCAGCGCGACGGTGTGCCTGGCACCGTCGGCCGAAGCGGGGAAGAAGATGCCGAACTTGGAGCCCTTCGAGGTGATCGACTCCGTGTTCATCTGGACGTCGCCGTTGGCGATCAGCAGCTCGCCCTTGTCGACCTTGGGCTGCAGCTTGCCGGTGGAGGCCGAAGGGCCGACGTTGTTGACCTGCAACCGCTTCAGGTAGTCGAGCGCGCCGTCCTTGCCGCGCAGCTGTTGCAGCAGGATCAGCACGGCGGTGCCGTCACCTGCCTGGCCCGGCGTCGAATACTGGAGCTTGCCTCGGTATTCCGGCTTCAGCAGGTCTTCCCAGGTGAGCTTCGAGGCGTCGACGGAGTTGTTCGCGATGAAGTTCAGATAGTTGCCCGCGAGGCTGACGAACCTGCCGTTCGGGTCTTTCTCGGTGGCGGGAAAGGCCGAGGTGTCCACGCCCAGTGGCTGCAAAAGCCCTGCGGCGTCGGCCTTCTGGATGAACGGAGGCAGGGTGACCACGATGTCGGCCTGCGGATTGGACTGCTCCTTCTCGAGGCGGTTGACCACCTCGCCGGAGCCCGCCGCGACGACGTCGACCGCGATGCCGGTCTCGGCGCGGAACTTGTCGAATCGAGTCCTGTACCAGGCGTCGAGGCCGTCGGCGGAGTAGACGGTGACCGTCTGCCCGCCGGAGCCGCCGGAGCCCGTGCCGCCGCAGGCCGCGGTGGCGGCGACCGCGGTGGCGGCGACGACGAGCACGGCGGTCCTGGTCAGGATGCGGGACAGGCGCGTGGGGGAAGTACGCACGATGGGAGCAACTTTCGCTTGGGGTGTCGAATTGTCGGAGGGACGGGACTCAGGCGCGCTCGGCGCGGATCAGCTCGGCGAATTCGGCCACCGAGGGCAGCACGTGGGTGGCGCCCGCGGCGCGCAGCCGCGGTTCGTCGTGCGTGCCGGTCAACGCGCCCGCGACGATGCGCGAGCCCGCGGCTAGGCCCGCGGCGATATCGCTGGTGGTGTCGCCGAGTACAGCGACGCGATCGACGGCGTCGATGCGCAGGCGCAGCAGCGCGGTGAGGACCAGGTCGGGGTAAGGGCGGCCGCGACCGGCGTCGGAGGGCGCCAGCGTGAGGTCGGCGATGTCACGCCAGCCGAGCGCGTCGAGCAGCCGGTCCTGGGTCTCCCGGCTGAAGCCCGTGGTGAGCGCCACCCGTACGCCCGTCGCCCGCAACGCCGAGATGGCCTCGGCCGCACCGGGAATCGGCGCGATGTCGACCTCGTCGATCAGGTCGTCGTAGGCGGCCTCGAAGGCGTGGTTGGCGGTCTGCGCGCGGTCCTCGTCGCCGAGCAGCGCGCGGAACACGGCGATCTTGGACTGGCCCATGGTGTCCAGCACGTACTGCCGGGCCCGTTCTCGCTGCGGCCCTTCGGTTTCCAGTCCCGCGGCGGTCGCGGCCACGTCGAAGGCGCGCAGCACCAGACCGCCGTCGGCCACGGTGGTGCCTGCCATGTCCAGGACGGCGAGGTCGATCGGGTTGTGCGGCATGATGGCTCCTCTCAGAGTCCGAGCAGGTCGGCGGTGTCCTCGCCGAGTACGGGGCCGAGCGTCATGCCGCGGCCGCCGGGGCCGGTGATCACCCAGACGTGCTCGTCGGCCTTGGCGCGGGTGACGATCGCGGCCGGGTCGACGCTTTGGCTGTACACCCCGGCCCAGCGGCGCACGATCGGCGGCAGTTTGCGGCCGAGCAGTTCCTCGGTGACGGAGGTGAGGTGTTCGTAGGGCGCCTCGTCCACGTCGAAGGCGAACGGTTCGGTGTATTCGTGGGTGTCGCCGATGGTGAGGCCGCCGTGCAGGCGCTGCACGCACAGCAGCTGCATCTTGTGCTCGGCCGCGGTGGCGGTCTGGGACTGCTCGCGTTCGAGCGCGTCCACCTCGGGTCCCGCGAAGCCGGGGTAGTAGCGGAAGCTGTCGCCGTCGGCGATCGCCGTGGTCAGCGGCTCGCCCAGCGGCGCGGTCTGCATCATCTGGAGCCGAACCCGGCGCACGGGGATCGTGCCGACCAGCTCCCTGGTCAGCCCGGTGTGCGCGGCGCCGGGGCAGACCAGCGCCAGGTCGGCGGTGAAGGCGCGGCCTCGGTCGTCGAGAACCGTTGTGCCGGAGCCGGTGTCGGTGACCGACCGGGCTTCGGTGGCGTCGTGGAAGGTGTAGCGGCCGGTCGCCGTGAGGTAGGCGCGCAGCGCGGGCAGCGCCTGGCGCGACTCGACCGCGGCGTCGGTCGCGCAGTGCAGACCGGCGAGGTACTTGCCACGCAGCGCCGGGTTGATCGCGCGCACCCGCTCGGGCTCCAGCAGGTCGAAGCCGCGCGCCTCGGCGCTGTCGCTCGCCGCCGCGGCGGCCGCCACCGCCAGTTCCTCGGGGGTGCGCACCAGCGTGATGGATCCGGCCGGGCGGAAGCCGACGCCGGGGACCTTGCCGCCGATCTCCTCCCAGAGCTCGCGCGAACGCAAGGTCAGGTCGAGCTCCGCCGCCGACCGCCCGGACACCCACACCAGGCCGAAATTGCGCACCGTCGCGCCGCGTGCCTCGGGCTCGCGCTCCAGCTGTACGACCTCGTGCCCGCGACGGATCGCGGCCCAGGCGTGGGCGGTGCCGAGAATTCCACCTCCGATGATGACCACTCGCATGGGACCCATGGTGAGCAATGGTCTAGACCGATGGGTGTTCCCCGCGCGAACGTCGGGTTAACAATTGGTATAGACCAATTGCGGGTAGGCTGTCGGGCATGGAAGCAACGGAGGTGACGCGCGGCAGGCGCGGCGAGACGTTCGGCAGGAGCGCCGAATTGGCCATCCCGGAGCGCTTGCCGAAGTCGTATCGGGTGCGCACCGAGCTGGAGGGGATGATCGGCGAGCTGGACGAGGGCGATCCCGTGCCCTCGGAGCGCGAACTGGCCGTGCGGTTCGAAGTCGCCCGCGAGACCGTCCGGCAGGCGTTGCGAGATCTCTTGGTGGAGGGCCGGATTCGGCGGCAGGGCCGGGGGACGGTGGTCTCGCGGCCGAAGATGGTGCAGCCGTTGTCGCTGCGCTCCTACACCGAGGGCGCGCTGAGCCTGGGCCGGGTGCCCGGCCGCATCCTGGTCACCTGGGAGGACGTCCCCGCCGACGCGGACACCGCCCGCGATCTCGGGCTGACCGCAGGCATGCCCGTCATGCACCTGGAGCGGGTGCTGCTCGCCGACGGCGAGCGCATCGGACTGGAGAGCACCTTCCTGCCGCTGACGCGCTTCGCCGGCCTTCGCGACCACTACGACCCGACGACCTCGCTCTACGCCGCGGTGCGCGCCTCGGGCGTGGAATTCGGCGCCGCCACCGAACGCATCGAGACGGTGCTGGCCTCTCCGCGCGAGGCTGCGCTGCTCGAATGCACCACGGCGCTGCCGCTGCTGTTGCTGCACCGGCGCAGCGTCGACGACGACGGAGCTCCGATCGAACGGGTGCGCGCCCTGTACCGTGGCGACCGGATCGCGTTCGAGGCGCGACTGTCGGAGTAGCTCACCGGATCTGCGGGGCCACCTTCGCGCCGAGCAAATCGATGTTGTGCAGCACTTTTTCGTGCGGCAGTGTGCCGACGCTGGTATGCAGCATGAACCGGTCCAGGCCGAGCGTGTCGCGCACCGCGGCGATCTTCTCGGCGACATAGTCCGGCGTGCCGACGAACAACGAGCCGCTCTGCGAGCGCGAGGCGTCGAAGTGTTCGCGGGTCATCGGGCCCCAGCCGCGCTCGCGGCCGATGGTGCTCATGGCCAGCGCGTACGGCTGGTAGAAGTCGGCGACGGCCTGCTCGTCGGTGTCGGCCACGTAGCCGTGCGCGTGCACCGCGACCGGCTGCCGCTCGTGCCCGCCCTCCGTCAGCGCGCGGTGATACAGGTCGACCAGCGGCCGGAAGCGCGCGGGCTGGCCGCCGATGATCGCCAGCGCCAGCGGTAGGCCGAGCAGCCCGGCGCGGATCACCGACTCCGGGCTGCCGCCGACGGCGATCCATACCGGAAGTGGACCGTCGTCGGTGCGCGGATAGGCCACCGCGTCGCGCAGCGGTGCGCGGAACTTCCCGGACCAGGTGACCGGCGCGTCCTCGCGCAGCCGCAGCAGCAGCGCCAGCTTCTCCTCGAACAGCTCGTCGTAATCGCCCAGGTCGTAGCCGAACAGCGGGAACGACTCGGTGAACGAACCGCGCCCGGCCATCAGCTCGGCGCGCCCGCTCGACAGGCCGTCCAGCGTCGCGAAGTCCTGGTACACGCGGACCGGGTCGTCGGAGCTGAGCACGGTGACCGCGCTGGTCAGCTGGATGCGCTCGGTGCGCGCCGCGATCGCCGCCAGCACCACGGCGGGCGCCGACGCGGCGAAGTCCGCGCGGTGGTGTTCGCCGACGCCGTACACGTCCAGGCCCGCGCGCTCGGTCGTCACTGCCTCCTCGACCACCTCGCGCAGGCGCTGCCCGGCGCTCGGCGCGGGCCGGTCGCCGACCGGATACAGCTCGGCGAACGTCGTCAGTCCCAGTTCCACAGTTCGAGTCCCGTCGGTGCGTAGTTACTGTGCCAGGGTAAACGGACTGCGGTCCGGCTCTATTCCGCCCCGGCGCGGGCGGGCGGGTGCCACCGGCCGGGTCCAGATACTCTTGTCCCATGTCCGTGCGTACCCGTAAGCCACTCGTTCCCGGCACGCTCTCGCCCACCCGCGAGGTGCCGCGCTCTATCGAGCGACCGGAGTACGCGTGGAAGAAGACCGTCAACGAGGGGCGCGAGCCCTGGGTGCAGACACCGGAGACCATCGAGAAGATGCGCATCGCGGGCAAGATCGCGGCGCAGGCGCTCGAAGAGGCCGGTAAGGCTGTCGCGCCCGGCGTCACCACCGACGAACTGGACCGCATCGCCCACGAGTTCCTCTGCGACCACGGCGCCTACCCGTCGACGCTGGGCTACAAGGGCTTTCCGAAGTCCTGCTGCACCTCGCTGAACGAGGTGATCTGCCACGGCATTCCGGACTCCACCGTCATCGAGGACGGCGACATCGTCAATATCGACGTCACCGCCTACATCGACGGCGTGCACGGCGACACCAACAAGACCTTCCTCGCGGGCGACGTGGCCGAGGAGGTCCGGCTGCTGGTGGAGCGGACCGAGGAGGCCACCATGCGGGCCATCAAGGCGGTCCGCCCCGGCCGGGCGCTCAATGTGATCGGCCGCGTCATCGAGTCCTACGCCAACCGGTTCGGTTACGGTGTGGTGCGCGACTTCACCGGCCACGGCGTCGGCCCCACCTTCCACAGCGGCCTGGTGATCCTGCACTACGACCAGCCCGCCGTGGAATCGATCATCGAGCCGGGCATGACCTTCACCATCGAGCCGATGATCAACCTCGGCGGCATCGACTACGAGATCTGGGACGACGGCTGGACCGTGGTCACCACGGACCGCAAGTGGACCGCCCAGTTCGAGCACACCCTGGTCGTCACCGAGACCGGCGCGGACATCCTCACCCTGCCGTGAGCGCCGCGCGCGGCGGCGCCCGATCCGGCCGAGCTTCGGAGCGGTCGCGATGAGGGGCGCGCTGCTGATCGCGGGCACCACCTCCGACGCCGGGAAAAGCGTTGTGGTGGCTGGCATCTGCCGCATGCTGGCCAGGAAGGGCGTGCGGGTGGCGCCGTTCAAGGCGCAGAACATGTCCAACAACTCCGTCGTCACGCTGGACGGCGGCGAGATCGGGCGCGCTCAGGCCTTGCAGGCGCGCGCCTGCGGTCTGGAGCCGAGCGTGCGCTTCAACCCGGTCCTGCTGAAGCCGGGCAGCGACCGCCGCTCGCAGCTCGTGGTGCGCGGCAAGGCCGTCGGCACCGTCGGCGCCGCGGACTATTTCCGACACCGGCAGGAGCTCCGCGCGGTCGTCGCCGCCGAACTCGCCGCGCTGCGAGCCGAATTCGACGTGGTCATCTGCGAAGGCGCCGGATCGCCCGCCGAGATCAACCTGCGCGCCACCGATCTGGCCAATATGGGTCTGGCCGAGGCCGCGCGGCTGCCGGTGCTCGTCGTCGGCGACATCGATCGCGGTGGGGTGCTCGCGCATCTGTTCGGCACCCTCGCCGTCCTGGAACCCGCTGACCAGCAGCTCGTTTCGGGATTCGTGATCAACAAGTTTCGCGGCGACGTCGAGCTGCTGCGGCCGGGCCTTGATCGGCTCACCGAGCTGACCGGGCGGCCCACCCTCGGCGTCGTGCCGTTCGCCGAGGATCTGTGGATCGACGCCGAGGATTCGCTCGGCACGATCGCCGACGCCCCGGTCGGTCGCCCGGCCGCACCCGCGGGAACGGAATGGCTGACGGTCGCGGCCGTCCGGCTGCCGCGCATCTCGAACTCCACCGACGTCGAGGCGCTGGCCTGCGAGCCCGGCATCGCGGTGCGCTGGGTGCGCGATCCCTCCCGGCTGGCCGACGCCGACCTGGTGGTGCTGCCGGGCAGCAAGTCGACGGTGTCGGATCTGGAATGGTTGCGCCGCAGCGGAATCGCCGCCGCGCTGGCCGACCGCGCCGCGGCTGGCAAGCCCATCCTCGGCATCTGCGGCGGCTATCAGATGCTGGGCCGCCGCATCGTCGACGACCTGGAATCGGCGGCGGGCGCGATCGACGGACTCGGTCTGCTCGACTTGGACGTCGAGTTCGCCGAGCCGAAGGTGCTGCGCCGCACTGATGGTCGCGGCGCGCCGGGGCCGGACCCAGCCGAGCCGCTCGGCACCGCGGGTATCCCGTTGCACGGCTACGAAATCCACCACGGACGTGTGACGCGCAGCGGTGACCCGGCCTGGCTCGACGCGGCGGGCGAGCCGGAAGGCAGCGTGCGCGGCGCTGTCTGGGGAACGCACCTGCACGGGCTGATGGAGTCCGACGACTTCCGGCGCGCCTGGTTGCGCGAGGTCGCGCGGGACGCGCGGCGCACGGGTTTCCACGTCGCCGAAGGTACTTCGGTCTCCGCCGTGCGCGCCGCCCAACTCGACCTGCTCGCGGATCTGATGGAGCGCCACCTCGACACGAACCTGCTGGCAACGCTCATCACCGAGGGCGTGCCGGAGGGCATGCCGACGCTCCGTTCGGATCTCCTCGCGCCGGACGTCCAGTACCAGCCCTAGGTGGCTCCTCCTCCGCCTTGCCAGGCGACGATCCGATCCACGGAGGCATCCCGCCGGACCTCGAGACAGGGCCTAGCGACGGCCGCTAACGGTGCGGATGGGTGACCTCCTCCGGCAGCGGCTCGCTCATGGCGACCCCCGAGCCGGTCCATGTGTAGGTAATCGACACGGGACCGCCCTGCGGCGCGGCGAACGGCTCGTCGGCGACCAGCCACTTGTACTGCACGGTGACCGAGTCGCCGTTCGAGCCTGCCACGTGCGTGAACGCGTAGGGCTCGAAAGTGGCTGTGCCCAGGTACTTTCCGTCGTGGAAGAACAGCACGTGGATGGGCGCGCCGGCGGATACCCCGCCCACGGCGCGCACCCAGAGCAGCTGTCCGCAGCTGCCCGGCTGGTCGGTCGAGGCGCGGTCCGCCACCCAGCCCTCGCCCAGTCCGGCCAGCGCGCTGCGCACGCCCGGCGACGCGGGGTCGACGCAGCGGCCGGGGCCGCCGATGCCGTTGTCCGGCGCGGTGACGGTGCCAGGGGTGGACGGGCTGGGCTGCGGCGCCGTAGGGGTCACGGGCTGCGGCTGGTTCGTCCCCGGCGCGGCGACGGAGGGCGGGGCCGCATCGTCTGGGGCGGGTTGCCGGGGCCCCGCGGGCGCCGACGTCCCCCCGGGCGCGGATGTCGGCGCGGCCACCGCAGTCGTCCGCTGCGAAGTCGGTGTCGGCTGCGTCGAATCGTCGCTCCCGCAGCCTGCTGTCAGCGCTGCCGCCGCGGCAACCAGCGCGGCCAGTCGAACCCTGTGGTTCATTGTCCCCTCGATTCTGTCGCGACCGTGCCATCACACGCTCGTATGGTCCATCGCGGCCGCACCGGACATCGCTACGCTGGGCAGGGTGAATGCGCCTGCTGGCTTGTTGGTGACGGTTGCCGCCGATCTGGATTCGGTGACGACCGCCGGGCCCGAAGACGATCCGGCCGATGCCGGGGTGAGCCGCGCCGCGATCGCCGCGGTGTGGGAATCGGTGCGCGACTGGTATCGGCTGGGGACCACGCCGGCGATTCAGGTGTGCCTGCGACGGAACGGGAAGATCGTCCTGAACCGGGCGATCGGGCACGGGTGGGGCAACCGGCCGGGCGACGGGCCGGAGGTCGCGCGGGTGCTCGCCACGCCGGACCTGCCGTTCTGCGGGTTCTCCACCGCCAAGGGCGTCTCGGCGGCACTGCTGGCCATGCTGGTCGAGCAGGGCGCGTTCGCGCTGAACGACCCGGTGTGCGAATACATTCCGGAATTCGCCGCCAATGGCAAACAGCGGATCACGATCGGTGACGTGCTGTCGCATTCGGCGGGCGTGCCGTTCGTGACGCCGCCGTATCGGGGGTACCAGCTGGTGGTCGACGAGGAGCTGGCGGTGCGGGCGCTGGCCGATCTGCGACCCAGCTGGCCGCCCGGTCGTTTCCGCGTCTACCACGCGCTGACCAGCGGGTTGATCCAGCGACTGCTGGTGCAGCGGGCGACGGGGAAGCGGATGCGGGAGCATCTGCACGAGCAGGTGCTCGCGCCGCTCGGCTTCCGCTGGACCAACTTCGGCGTGCGACCCGACGAGGTCGATCGAGTGGTGCCGAGCGTGCCGGTCGGTCCTGGTCCGTCGCGGGCGTGGAAGTTTCTGGCGCGCAAGGCGCTCGGCGGCGGCATGGGCGCGGCGATGACCGACGAGGCGACCCGCGCCTTCCTCACCGCGGAACTGCCGTCGGGCAATCTCGTCACCACCGCCTACGAACTGTCCCGCTTCTACGAAATCCTCGCGCGCGGAGGAGAACTCGACGGCGTGCGGATCATGCGGCCGGAAACCCTGAACGCGGCGGTGCGGCCCGCGAAGCGGATACCCGGCATCGCGGGCCGGGTCAGCGTGGCGGGCTACGAACTCGGCGGGAGCCGCTCGAAGTTCGGCCGCCACACCGAAACCCATTTCGGCCGCAGCGGGCTGACCACCCAGTACGGCTGGGCCGATCCCGCCCGCGGCCTTTCCGGCGCCATCCTGACCAACGGCAAGGCGATAGCAGACGCCGACCGCCCCTGGCAGCTGGTCGCCCAGATCTCGGCGGCCATCGCCCGCAAGGAGTCCTGAACCGTACAGCTCTCCCACCGGTGCTCGATGGCCGGTCGGTGCCGCTGATTTCGGGCATTGACCGTAATTCTCGCCTGCCTTACCTTCATGTAAGGAATTCGGTTGCGGGTAAGGCGATTCGGAGGGATCGCGGCCCGAGCCGATGGCCCAGCGGGATGAGGTGCAGGGTATGGCGATCGACAGCAGACCCATCGGTGAGCGGGGAAAGGTCGTGTCCGCGACCGTGACGAGCAAGGGGCAGATCACCATTCCGGTCGACGTGCGCGTGGCGCTCGGGCTGCGCACCGGCGTGGTCGTCGCCTTCGTGCCGACCGATTCGGGCAGCTACGAACTGGTGCCGGAGAACCGGACTGTCAAGTCGCTCAAGGGAATCGTCGGCTGGACCGGTGCGCCGGTGCCGCTCGGCCGAGACGAGACCGGGGGAGTCGCGTCGTGATCGGACTGCACGCCGACATCCTGATCCGCTACCTCGCGCAGGACGACCCCGATCAGGCGGAGCGGGCCGGTCAGGTCATCGAAGGGCTGAGCAAGAACCGCCCCGGCTACGTCACCGTGCTCGTGCTGGCCGAGATCCACCGGGTGCTGCGCCGCCGCTACGGGCTGGACGCCGAGACCGTCACCGAGATCGTGCTCGGCCTGCTCGCCTCCGCCGAGATCGTGATCGAGCGGGCCGACACCGTCCGGCAAGCCCTGCGCCGCTGCGCTGAGGGCGCCGACTTCGAGGACGCGCTCGTCGAACAACTGGGGCGGGAGGCGGGATGCGATCTCACCGTCACCCTGAACCCGGCGGCCGCGACGACCACCGGGATGCGATTGATGGTGTGAGCGGTGCGGCGGACACGCCGCGGGGGTGAGTAGCGGCGGTGTAGCGTACTCGGACATGGAGTCTCGGCGGATCACGGTCGGTGACCGGGCCTGGACCGTGCGGGTCGACGGCCCGGAAACACGGCACACGGTATTGCTCTTGCCCGACGCGGGCGATCCGGTGGACGTATACGACCAGGTCGCCGCGCGGTTGCACACCTCCGACCTGCGCACCCTCGCCGTGGAGTCCGTCGAAGGACTCGACTCGGCCGGGGTGCACGCGATTCTCGACCAGCTCGGCGTCCCCTACGCGCACGTCGCGGCGCGCGGCGCGGGCGCCACGGTGGCCTGGCAGACCTGCTCCGGCCCGTTCGGGCGGTTCATCAGCCTGGTGGTCGCCGACCGCGGCCATCCCGCGTCGCCCGCGGCCGACGGCACCGTCGACGACCCCGGCTGCCGTCCGCTGGAACTCCCAGTGACCGTGCTGGTCACCAAGCGGTTGCCGCGGACGGTCGCCGACGGCTCCGGTCGCTTCGTCTACGGCGAATTCCGCGTGGTGCAGGTCGACGTCGACAACGTGGCCACCGAAGCCGACCACGAAATGGCCACCGAGATCGTGCTACGCACCAGCCTCTGGTGATTCGGCCTTGCGCCGGTACACCGCCAGCCAGTCCAGCCAGTTGTCCATCTCGTCGAAGGCCTTGGCGCGCGGCTCGGGGGCGGAAAGGAACACGTCGTGGCGGGCGCCCTCGATCGGGACGATGTTGGTGCGATCGCCGAGGCAGCCGGACCAGCGCTGGATCTGCCTGACGTCGAGCACCGTGTCGGCCACGTCGGCGGCCGGACCGTACGCGCGCAGGAACTTGGTCAGCCGGGAACGCAGGATCAGCGCGGGCACCCCGATGTCGAGGCCCTGATGCAGCCGGAAGTGACCGCGGCGGATCGCGCGCAGCCAGCCGAAGCGCACCGGCGCACCCGCCAGCGGCTTCCAGTCCAGGTTGTAATCCCACTCGCCCGCCGCGCTCTTGTGCAGGCTGTCGCCGTAGGTGCTGATCGCGCCGCCGGGCATCTCCAGCATGGAACGGAACCGGCCGAGCATGCCGATGATCGGCGTGCCGATCGTCCGGTAGTAGGACGGACCCTGCAGGTCGAACCACGGGCTGTTGAGCACGAGCCCGACGATGCCCGAAGCGGCGACGCCCGCCGTCCGGTTCAGCCGGTCCAGCCACAGCGGCAGGATCAGGCCGCCGGTGGAGTGCGCGACCAGCAGTACCTGCTCACCGGCCTCCGCCTTGACGATGCGCAGCGCCTCGTTCAACTCCTCGTCGTAGAAGGCCAGGTCGGTGACGTAGTGCGGGCTCTGGCCGTCGCGCAGCGAGCGGCCGCACTTGCGCAGATCGAGGGCGTAGAAGCGGTGACCGCGCGCGGCGAAGTGCTCGGCGAGATGCTGCTGGAAGAAGTAGTCGGTGAAGCCGTGCACGTAGATCACGGCGGCCTCGGTGGCGGCCGCGCCGGAATCCGGGAGGTAGCGCACCAGGGTTGCCGAGATGTCGCCCTCGCCGTCGGGGTCGGCGCCCAGCGGGATGGACCGCTGCTCGTACCCTGCTCCGAGGACATCCGGCCGCCACTTGCCTCCGGTCCGCTCCGTGATATCGGACACGTCTAGCGAGGTTTCGTTCGTCACGAGACCCAATGTAGGCGAGGTCCGGCCCGGAAAGAAGATCGCTCGCGACCTGGAGCGGGGGAGGTATCTATGTCACATTCACCGGGTTCGTTGCTGGAATGCGACGTCGCGAGGTGCACAATTGGCGATAGGTGAACGGCGGGTAACCTTATCGACCGCCGAGTCACGCCAGGCTCGAAACGAATACCTGCGCCCGTCGCAACAACCGCATAGCGCCCGTGCCCAGGCAGACCACCGTGCCGGTGGCCGCGCCAGAAGTGACAAGGAAGTCGATCTACCCGTGCCGAACGCTGCCATGACTGAAAAGACCGATGTAGTACTCATCGGTGCCGGGATCATGAGTGCCACCCTCGGTGCGCTGCTTCGCCAGCTGCAGCCGGAATGGTCGATCTCGTTGTTCGAGCGGCTGGACGCCGCGGCGGCGGAGAGCAGCGATCCCTGGAACAACGCGGGCACCGGACACTCGGCCCTGTGCGAGCTGAACTACAGCCCGCAGAACGCCGACGGCTCGGTCGACGTGACCAAGGCCATCGACATCAACGAGCGCTTCCAGGTGTCGCGCCAGTTCTGGGCCTACGCGGTGGAGAACGGTGTCCTCGGCGACCCGTCGCGCTTCATCAACCCGATCCCGCACGTCAGCTTCGTGCACGGCGCCGACGACGTGCAGTACCTGCGCAAGCGCTACGAGGCGCTGGCGCCGCACCCGCTGTTCGAGGGCATGGAGTACATCGACAGCCCCGACGAGTTCGCGCGCAGGCTGCCGCTGATGGCCAAGGGCCGCGACTTCTCCGACCCGATCGCGCTGAACTGGACCGACGGCGGCACCGACATCGACTTCGGTTCGCTCACCAAGGAACTGCTCGCCTACCTCGGCGCCACCGGCGCCAACCTGGCCTTCGGCCACGAGGTGCGCGACCTGAGCAAGCAGTCCGACGGCAGCTGGAAGATCCGGGTCCGCAACCTGCGCACCCGCCAGACCCGCACGGTCGAGGCCAAGTTCGTCTTCGTCGGCGCGGGCGGCGGCGCACTGCCGCTGCTGCAGAAGTCCGGCATCAAGGAGATCGCGGGCTTCGCGGGCTTCCCGGTCAGCGGCCAGTTCCTGCGCTGCACCAACCCGGACCTGATCAACAAGCACGAGGCCAAGGTGTACGGCAAGGCCGCCGTCGGCGCCCCGCCGATGTCCGTGCCGCACTTGGACACTCGCGTCATCAACGGCAAGCCCGGCCTGCTGTTCGGCCCGTACGCGGGCTGGACCCCGAAGTTCCTCAAGGACGGCAGCAACACCGACCTGTTCAAGTCCATCCGTGCCGGTAACCTCGCGCCCATGCTCGGCGTCGGCGTCACCGAGCTGTCGCTGGTCAAGTACCTGGTCTCCGAGCTGCTCAAGTCGCAGTCCGGCAAGGTCTACACCATGGAGGAGTTCATCCCGCGGGCCGACGGCCGCGACTGGGAGCTCATCACCGCGGGCCAGCGCGTGCAGATCATCCGCCGCAAGGGCATCGGCGGCGTGCTGGAACTCGGCACCGCCGTGATCGCCGCCGAGGACGGCTCCATCGCGGGTCTGCTCGGCGCCTCGCCGGGCGCCTCCACCTGCGTCACCGCCATGCTCGACGTGCTGCAGCGCTGCTTCCCGGGCCAGTACGCCGACTGGACCCCGCGCCTGCGCGAGATGATCCCGTCGCTCGGCGTGAAGCTCTCCGAGGACAAAGCCCTGTTCCACGAGATCTGGGACTGGACGAACAAGTCGCTGAACCTCGCGAACGCGAACACGCCGAGGCATGCAGGGGTCGCGCTGACGCCGTAGGTGTGATAGCAAGGCGCGATGATGTCAACGGTTGCTCTCAAACGGTCATGGGCGCAGGATCTCGATACGGCGACCCTGTATCAGCTGTTGAAACTTCGCGTCGAAGTCTTTGTCGTCGAGCAGAAGTGCGCCTACCCGGAGTTGGACGGACTCGACCTGCTGCCGGAGACCCGGCACTTCTGGCTCGACGACGAGGGGGAGGTCATCTGCACCCTGCGCCTGCTGGAAGAGCACGAGAACGGCGTCAAGTCGTTCCGCATCGGACGGTTGTGTACCGCCGTGGCCGCTCGTGGGCACGGGTACACGACCCGGTTGCTACAGGCGGCGCTGGCCGAGGTCGGCTCGGCGACGGTGCGGTTGAACGCGCAGACCTATCTCGTCGACATGTACTCCAAGCACGGCTTCGTGGCCGACGGTGAGGAGTTCGAGGACGACGGGATCATGCACGTGCCCATGCGGCGGGGGTAGGTAGGTTCGCGGGCTGTGTTTTCGGCGCGCTGGCGCGCGCGTGTTCGCGGCCCCCTGGTGTCTCGCGTCCGAGCGTTCGCGTCTCGCGCCTGCGGCGCATGCGTCGCGAACGCTCGGACGCGAGACGGGCCGCGAACGGGCTCGTAAGACTCGCCCCGGGGGTGGTCGGTGGTGCGTGGGGGTTGTGTTCTGGCTGGTGGAGGTGCTGGGCGCGGTCGGGGCTTTTCGGCTGTGTCGTGTGCCACCTTTCGAGCACGGGAGGCAGGCTGCGGACGGGGTCATATGACGCGCTCCGGGCGTGGTGGGGAGTCTGCGAGGGGCTCGTTCAGGTTCGACCGTCTGGCAAGCGCTCGGTCGGGGTGGTTCGTGGACAAGGCATGCGCGCCGCTTAGGGTGGGGGACGTGTCCTTGTCCCGGGTAGAAACCGCGCCGTCGTCTCGCTCGTCTCGTGTGGATACCGAGGCGGGGTTTCCGTTCTCGGCGGTGGTCGGGCAGGAGCGGTTGCAGCTGGCGTTGATCTTGTGCGCGGTGCATCCCGGTATCGGCGGCGTGCTGGTGCGCGGCGAGAAGGGGACCGCGAAGTCGACCGTGGTGCGGGCGCTCGCGCAGCTCCTGCCGCCGGTGGTGGACGAGACGGGTGCGCGGCCGGCGCGGCTGGTGGAGCTGCCGGTCGGCGCCACCGAGGATCGCGTGGTCGGATCGCTGGATCTGGAGCGGGTGCTGCGCGACGGCGAGCAGGCGTTCCGGCCCGGTCTGCTGGCGGCCGCGCACCACGGTGTGCTGTACGTCGACGAGGTGAATCTGCTGCACGACCATCTGGTGGACGTGCTGCTCGACGCCGCGGCCATGGGCCGCGTGCACATCGAACGCGACGGCGTCTCGCATTCGCATCCCGCGCGCTTCGTGCTGGTCGGCACCATGAATCCGGAAGAGGGCGAACTGCGTCCGCAGCTGCTCGACCGGTTCGGGCTCACCGTCGACGTGGCCGCCTCGCGCGACGTGGACGTGCGGATGGCGGTGGTGCGCCGCAGGCTCGACTACGAGGCCGACCCGGCGGGGTTCGCCGCCCGCTACGCCGCCGCCGACCGGGAGATCGCCGGGCGCATCCTGGCGGCCCGCGACCGGTTGCCCGAGGTCGCGCTCGACGACGTGGAGCTGCGGCGGATCGCGGCCCTGTGCGCGTCCTTCGACGTCGACGGCATGCGCGCCGACCTCGTGGTCGCCCGCACCGCGACCGCGCACGCGGCCTGGCGCGGCGGTGACGCCGTCACCGAGGACGACGTGCGGATCGCCGCGGAACTCGCACTGCCGCACCGGCGTCGGCGCGACCCGTTCGACGAACCCGGCATCAGCGAAGAGCAACTCGACGAAGCCATGAAAGAGGCCGCCGCGCAGGCCGATCGCGCGGAGGAGCCGACGCCGCCAACCGAATTCGACGGTGATCGCCCTGAGGCCGAAGGCTCCGACGGAGATCGCGGTCCCGAGGACCCCGACGACGGACCCGACGCGCCGCCCGAAGGCCCCGGCGGCGGTCCCGCCCCGCGCGAAGGACGCACCGGCGCACCGAATCCCAGCGCCGCGAAGCCGCCGCGATGGGAGGTGCCCGGCGTCGGCGAAGGCGCGCCGGGCCGCAGGTCCCGCGCCCAGACGAGGCACGGCCGGGTCGTCCGCTCCACCACCGAGACCACCGCGGGCCTGCATCTGCTCGGCACCGTCTTCGCCGCCGCGCCGCACCAGCACGGCAGGGGGCGCGTCGCGGGCCCCCTCGCCCTCGAAGCCGAGGACCTACGCGGCGCGTATCGCGAAGGGCGCGAAGGCAATCTGGTGGTCTTCGTGGTCGACGCGTCCGGCTCCATGGCGGCCAGGGACCGGCTGTCGGCCGTCACGGGCGCGGTGGTGAGCCTGCTACGCGACGCATACCAGCGCCGCGACAAGGTCGCCGTGATCACCGTGCGCGGCCAGGACGCCGAACTCGTGTTGCCCCCGACTTCCTCGGTCGACATCGCGGTCCGACGCCTCGCGGGTCTGCGCACCGGCGGTAAGACGCCGCTCGCGGCGGGCCTGCTGAAGGCGCGCGAGGTGATCCACCGGGAACGCGTGCGCGACCCGCGCCGCCGCCCGATGCTGGTGCTGCTCACCGACGGTCGCGCCACCGGCGGCGTCGACCCGGTGCCGCGCGCCCGCGCCGCCGCCGCCCTGCTCGCCAAGGACGCGGTCACGGCGATGGTGGTGGACTGCGAGCGGGGCATGGTGCGGCTCGGGCTGGCGGCGGAGTTGGCGGGCGCGCTGCGCGGCGGATATCTGCGGCTCGCGGAGTTGACCGGCGCCGCGGTCGCGGACATCGTCCGAGCGGGCTCCGTGGACGGTCCGGCGGCGAGGTCTGCCCGCGCGGCCTGACCGGCGCGGGCCAGGTGGTAGTGACGCACAAGGAGATTCGATGCCCAAGGGCGTGCCGGAGACGGTTCCGGACGATGGACTGACCACGCGGCAGCGGCGCAACCAGCCGGTGCTCGCGGTGCACACGGGTCCGGGTAAGGGAAAGTCGACCGCGGCGTTCGGGATGGCGCTGCGGGCCTGGAACCAGGGATTCGACGTCGCGGTCTTCCAGTTCGTGAAGAGCGCGAAGTGGAAGGTGGGCGAGGAGGCGGCGTTCCGCGCCCTCGGGCGGCTGCACGAGGAGACCGGAGCGGGCGGCGCCGTGGAGTGGCACAAGATGGGCGAGGGCTGGTCCTGGACCCGCAAGCACGGCACCGAGGAGGACCACGCGTCCGCCGCCCTCGCCGGCTGGCAGGAGATCGCGCGCAGGCTCGCCGCCGAACAGCATCGCTTCTACGTGCTCGACGAATTCACCTACCCGCTCAAATGGGGCTGGGTCGACGTGGACGAGGTGGTCGAGACGCTGGTCGGCAGGCCGGGCAACCAGCACGTCGTCATCACCGGTCGCGACGCGCCGCAGGCGTTGCTCGACGCCGCCGACCTGGTGACCGAGATGACCAAGGTCAAGCACCCGATGGACGCGGGTCGCAAGGGGCAGCGGGGGATCGAATGGTGAACCGGCGCGGTGTGGTCGCGCGCCGTCCGGTGGCGTGATGGGCGGTGTGCCTGCGGTCGTCGTCGCCGCGCCCGCCTCGGGGAGTGGGAAGACCACGCTCGCAACGGGTTTGATCGGCGCGCTGCGGCGGGCCGGGCACCGTGTCGCGCCGTTCAAGGTCGGGCCGGACTACATCGACCCGGGATACCACGGGCTCGCGGCGGGACGGCCCGGCCGCAACCTCGACCCGGTGCTCGTCGGCGCCGATCGGGTGCTGCCGCTGTACCACCATGGCGCCGCTGGCTGTGATCTCGCGGTGGTCGAAGGCGTCATGGGACTGTTCGACGGCCGCATCGACGAGCACGAAACCGGCCCCGTCGCCGAGGGATCCACCGCCCAGGTGGCCAGCCTGCTCGGCGCGCCCGTGGTACTGGTGGTGGACGCCCGCGGGCACAGCCAGAGCCTGGCCGCGCTGTTGCACGGCTTCGCCACCTTCGACAGCGGCGTGCGGCTCGGCGGCGTCATCCTCAATCGCGTCGGCAGCGAACGCCACGACCAGGTGCTGCGCGCGGCGTGCGCGCGGGTCGGGCTGCCCGTTCTCGGCTCGCTGCCCCGCATGGACGCCCTCGAGGTGCCCTCCCGCCACCTGGGTCTGATTCCCGCCGTCGAGCACGGTGCGGCGGCTGCGGCGGCCGTGGCGGCGATGACGGAACTCGTTGCCGCCCACGTGGATCTGGCGGCCATTGCGGCGCTGGCGCGACCGACGTTCGGCGGGGTCGCCTGGGATCCGGTCGCGGCGGTGCGGGAAGTCGCGGGCGACGCGGCCCTGCGTTCCGGTTCGAATGGCACGGTCTCCACCGACCAAATGAGCTCTTCGGACCTAGCGGGCGGGCGTGCGGAGGGCGAGGAAAGTGGCCGCGAGCCTGCCGGGTCGACGTCAGCGTCGTCGATCGGGGACGGCCGGGAGCTTTCTGACGAGGATGCGGTCGATGCCACCCAGACGAGCCGCGCCGGTCGGTGGGGCGGCGATGCACCGAGTCCGGGACGGTCGACCACGGGACGCGGCAGGCCGACCGGTGCCGAGGGCGATTCCGATAGTGATGCGGCGATTCGGGCAGACCGCGGGCCCGTGATCGCCATGGCGGGCGGTCCCGCCTTCACCTTCGGCTATGCCGAGCATCGCGAACTGCTGACCGCGGCCGGGGCGCGGGTGGTCGTCTTCGATCCGCTGCGCGACGAACTACCCACCGGCACAGCGGGTCTGGTGCTGCCCGGTGGATTCCCCGAGGAGCACGCCGCCGATCTCGCGGCCAACACGGCCCTGCTCGCCGCCGTTCGCGAGCACGCAGGCGCCGGGTTGCCGATCCACGCCGAATGCGCGGGCCTGCTCTACCTCACCCGATCCCTCGACGGCCACGCCATGGCGGGCGTCGTCGACGCCGACGCCGAATTCGGCCCGCGCCTGACCCTCGGCTACCGGGACGCCGTCGCATTGGCCGATTCCGCGCTGTGGCGGGCGGGGGAGCGGGTGCGCGGCCACGAGTTCCACCGCACCAGGCTCGTCGTCGCCACCACCGACGCCCCGGCCTGGGGCTGGCACGACGGCGCGGGCGCCCGTGTCCGCGAGGGCGCGCTCGTCGGCCACGTCCACGCCTCCTACCTGCACACCCACCCCGCCGGAAACCCCACTGCGACAGCCCGTTTCGTCGCCGCGGCGGCCGACTACGCCCGTGTGCCGCACTGAGCTCCGCGCGCCTGTCGCGTCCGCCCACGCGGGGCAGGTTGCACCGCGGACCGCCGCCGTGTCGACGCCGCTGCCCGCGGCCCGTCTGTTAGGTGGTCGCCGATGACCGGCCGATCCGGGGCCCGGCCACCGGACCTTCCCGGCGCATCGCACCGATCAGGAGTTGTGCCGGTCGCGATCGGCGTCGGTATGCGACCGGGCGCGGCCTCCGCGGCGATTCTGGCCGCCGTCCGGCACGTGCTCGACGACGCACCCCTCGTTTGCCTCGCCACCATCGACCGGCGCGGCGACGAACCGGGCCTTCGGACAGCCGCCGAAGAACTGGGAGTCCGCGTGCGCACCTTCACCGCAGCCGAATTGGATGCCGTCACGGTGCCCACACCGGCGGCCCGCACCAAGGCGGCGGTGGGTGCAGCCGGTGTCGCCGAGGCCGCGGCCGTTCTCGGATCGAATGGAGGAGTTCTGATGCGCGCCAAAGAGATTCACGGCGATGTCACCGTGGCGGTGGCGCGCATCGGCTGAACAGGGCTGCACTGGGACTGTCGCCGCGCCCAGGCACACGCCAGGACCCGGCCCCTGGTGCGACGGCCGCGCGCTGCGATGGCCGCCGCGACAGGCGTCGCCGAGGCTGGGGCCGTCTTCGGGTCGAACGGGGGAGTTCGGATGCGTGACCAAGAGATTCACGGCGATATCGCGCTGCCGTGGCGCGCCTGCGCTGAACGGGCTCACAGGGGCCCGTCGCCGCGCCCTGGTCCACGCCGAGGCGCGGCGCGCAGATCAGGGCGCCACGGACGACCAATCGGCGAACCCGGTGGGATCGTGGCGTCCGAGGGAGGCGTGTTCGAACAGACCCCAGCCCTCGGCGGAACCGCAGCGGGCGTGCGCCACGTGATCGATGACGCCGAAGGGGACGCGGGCGGCGATCGCGGGGTCGGTGAGGTCGTAGCGGCGGGACTCGGACCAGTCGCGGCCCTTCCACTGACCGTGCAACCAGTCGGGGTCGCCGCCGTAGCCGCAGCCGACGTGCAGCGGGACGCCGGCGCTCGGGGTGATCTCGACCTCCAGCGACTTGCCGTCCGGTGTGGTGAGATCGAGCCGCGCGGCGACGGGAATCCTGGTGCCCGAACGGTATCGGATGCTGACGCGCGGCCAGCCGAGCTGTTCGGTGCGGCCGTCCGGCCAGACGCGCACCGCGTCGTTGAGGGTGCGCCTGCCGTCCGGTTCCTCCTGCACGATCACCACGATCGCGAAATCGTCGAAACGCAGCGGCACGTACAACCACCAGAAACCGCCGGAGGGCTCGGCGGCGGCGCGTCCGGGCGGCTCCGTCTCACCGATCGGCCGGATGCCCCAGGAGCGGTCGCGGGTCCCGGTCCACACCGCGGGGTCGACCGTGATGTCCGTGCCGTCCACGCTCAGTGTCCCCGCCCACGAACCGACCTGCGCGAAGCGGGACGCCTCGATGATGGGCCTGCTGCCGTTGAGGATCAGATGCGGTTGTTCCTGCACGGCGGGGAAGGCTCCGGTCCAGGTGAGATCGCAGCTCAGTTCGTCGTGTTCGCAGACGACGCGCACCCGCTGCAGCGGTTCGAGCACCTCGACGCGGTACCCGCCCACCTTCATGTCCAGACTGCGATCACCGAGCGCGTCGGAGAAGCGCACCGAGCGCACCTCGTCACCGCGGCGGACGGCGACGTAGGCGTCGGTCACCCCCAGGTTCGGGTAGACGCCGAGCCCGCTGATCAGCAGGGTGCCGCCGTCGCGGTCGTGGGCGTTGAAATAGCTGCGGTCGTAGAAGTTCCGGTCGCTGGTGCCGACCCTGGTCATCGGGAGCGGGGTCTGGTGGATCGGGTATTCGTCGAGCGGCGCGGGTGTGGTCACGGTGTTCCTCATGTCCAGTCGTAGGTTCCGTCGAGCAGCGCCTCCAGGCTTGCCCGGTGCATCACGTAGTCGTCCCGGTCGGGAGTGTCGGTGTCCTCGCCGAAGTGGATCATTCTGCGCTTGACCCTGGCCATCACGATCGCGTGCCGCAGCGCGGCGTAGACCAGGTAGAAATCCAGGTCGCGCACCGTATAGCCGGTCAGCTCTTGGTATTTCGCCACCACCTCGGAGCGGCGCAGGAAGTCGGGCAGGCCCGGCTGGTCGAAGCGGGTGGCGAGATCCTGGAAGAACCGGTGGATGAAGACGATCCAGGCGATGTCCAGCTCACGCGGACCCAAACCGGCCATCTCCCAGTCCAATACGGCGACCGGCTCGAACCCGTCGTAGATGATGTTGCCCGGCCGGGAGTCGCCCCAGGACAGCACGTCCGGACCGGGGTCCTCCGGCCAGTGCGCGTCCAGCCAGTCGAAGGCGCGCTCGATCAACGGGACCGGATACCCGTCGTCGGCCAGCGCCCAGCGGTACCAGGCGCGATGCCAGTCCACGTGCCTGCGCAACGCCTGCCCCGGCCCGTCCAGCATCGGGAAACGGCTCGCCGGGTCCGGGATGGCGTGGATCTTCGCCATTACGGCGAGCGTCTTGGCGGTGAGCAGCGCGCGTTCGGCGGGTTCGGCGTCGAACAGCCAGCCGTAGAAGACATACGGCGGGTTGTCGGCGGGAACCCGTCCTTCGATTCGGCGCATCACGAAAAACGGTGTGCCGAGCACGCTTTCGTCGGTCTCCAGCCAGCACAGCGGCGGCACCGGCACGTCGGTGGCGGCCGCGACCCCGGCCATCACGTGGTACTGCTTGGCCAGATCGTAGGTCTCGAAGACCGGGAAATCGGCGGCGCTCGGGGCCAGCCGCGCGACGAACGAGCCGCCCTCGTCGCGGCCGTTCACCCGCCATTCGGCATCGAAGAGCACCGAGGCGCTCGACATCCCGGAGCCCTGCGGCAGCGTCAGCTCGTGGACGCGCGGCGGCTCGTCGGCCGAGACCTTGCCCGCGAGCCAGCGCGACAAATCCTCGGTGAGTCCCTGTAGATCGCGTTCGCTGATAGTGAGCTGGCGCCGCTCGGTCGGATCGGGCTCGTCGGCCATCATCGTCCTCCTGTAGTCGGGCGGCGGGCCGCCCACCACCCGGCAATTCCGCCCGGGATACGTGACTGTAACGCGTTCTAATTCGGTGTCGCCGGGAATCGTCGGGAATAGTTCGCTGACCGAACTCCGGGGTTGACAGGGGTCGCCCTCATCCTTCTGGAGTACCGCGGCTACCCCGTGCGACGGAGCTGGAAATCGGGATGCCGCCGGAAGCGCCGAGGCGGCCCGCGCGGCTACCTTCGCTCACGGAAAGTCACCCAGGGCAGCGAGGAGGGATTCGTGCGGCAGCGCGACGGGCGAACCAGGCGCAGCGTCTCCGAGTGTCGGCGAGGTGCTGCCGTGCGGAATCGCAGCGAGGGGACCATCAGCGCAGTGCCCCGGCGCAGCGGTGTCGAGCATCGGCGAGGGGCGGCTCTGCGGGAGCGCGACGGGCGAACCATGAACTCGGCGTCCGCGGGCACGGCGGTGCCGAGTGTCGACGAGGTGTCGCTGTGAGCGCCATCGGTACGGAGGTGCTGGAACGAGACCGCGAGGACGTGGTCGATTCGTCGCCCCGGTGGTCGCTACCGGCCCGCATCGGCTTCCGGTTCTGTTTCGCCTACCTGCTGCTGTTCTGTC
The DNA here is from genome assembly GCF_965341865.1 of Nocardia sp. bgisy134. Classification (GTDB taxonomy): domain Bacteria; phylum Actinomycetota; class Actinomycetes; order Mycobacteriales; family Mycobacteriaceae; genus Nocardia. Next base: position 122,461 of record NZ_CBDQZP010000010.1, on the reverse strand, counting down.
TGACGTTCGCGCAGATCCTGTTCGTCTTCACCGGTGTCGCCATGCGCTGGCTGCCGGAATCGGCGATCCGATGGCAGATGGACGTGGTCGAGCCGGTGGCCCGATGGACGGGCGAGCACGTCTTCGGCGTCGACGCGGTGATTCACGAGAGCGGTAGCGGTGACCAGACCATCATCTGGGTGCTGATCTTCTGCCTGCTGGTTGTCGCCGCCGTCGTCACCGTGACCTGGTCGGTACTGGACCGTCGCCGCGCAGGCTACGGCGCCCTCGGCGGGTGGTTCGTCACCTTCCTGCGGCTCTGCCTCGGCGGGCAGATGCTCTGGTACGGCTTCGCCAAGGCGGTGCCGAACCAGATGCCCTACCCGTCGCTGACGCGACTGCTCGAGCCCTACGGCAACCTCAGCATGACCGAGGTGCTGTGGAATCAGGTCGGCGCGTCGCCGTCCTATCAGGTGCTGCTCGGCATCGCGGAAGTGCTCGGCGGCCTGCTGCTGTTCTGGCCGCGCACCGCGACCGTGGGGGCGATGCTGAGCCTGGTGAGCATGGCGCAGGTCTTCGTGCTGAACATGACCTACGACGTGCCGGTCAAGATCCTGTCCTTCCACCTGATGCTCATCGCGCTGGTGGTGCTGGCGCCGCAGGCCAGGCGGCTGGCGAATGTGCTTGTGCTGGAACGGTCTTCGGAACCGGCCACGCAGCCGTCGCTGTTCCGCTCGGCGCGCGCCAACCGGATCGCCGCCGCCTTGCAGGTGGCGCTCGGCCTGTGGACGTGCTCGGGCGCCGTGTACACCGCGGGGGACTCCTGGCACGAATATGGTTACGGCGCACCGAAGCCCGCGCTGTACGGCATCTGGAATGTCACCGAGTTCACCGTGGGCGGCCACCCGCTGCCGCCGTTGACCACCGAGCCGACCCGGTGGCAGCGCCTGGTGTTCGACAAGTTCGCCACCAGCTACCAGCGCATGGACGGCGCGTTCGTGCCCGTCCTCGCCGACGTCGACACCGCCGCGGGCACCCTCACCATGACCGCGCCGTCGACCGCACCGGATGTCGCGCCGACGCGGGTGGCGACCTTCACCTTCGAACGTCCCGAGCCCGACCGGCTCACCCTGCGTGGCGATCTGGGCGGCCGGCCGGTCACGCTCGCCCTGGAAGAGTTCGACCTGAACGACCTTCCGTTGCGCGGCGAGCGATTCCACTGGATCCAGGAGGTTCCGGACCTGAACTGAAAGGGCCGGCCCGCGGGACTGCGGGCCGGCCCAGGGTCAGCGGTGGAGCGGGTCAGCCCTTCATCAGCTCGACCGCGGGCCGTTCGCCCTCGCCTTCGTCCGAGGCTGCCTCGGGCGCGTGCTCGTCCGACGCCGCTTCCGGTGCGTGGGAGCGGCTCGGCAGCAGGACCGCCATCACGATCACGACCAGCGCCAGCACGGCGGAAACCCCGAAGGCCAGGCTCATGCCGTCGAGGTGAGCGGCGACGGGATCGGCGCCCTCGTCGATCAACTGGGTGCTGCGGGTGGACATGACGGTCACCACCAAGGCGGTGCCGAAGGCCGCGGCGACCTGCTGCAGCGTGCCGAGCATGGAGCTACCGTGCGAGTAGAGGTGCATCGGGAGCGCGCCGAGACCCAGGGTGAAGACGGGCGTGAAGGCCGCGGCCAGCGACACCATCATCAGGACGTGCAGGCCCAGCAGCTGCCAGTACGGCATGGTCATCGAGATCTGCGTGAAACCGGCCAGGGACGCGGCGACGCCGATCGAACCGGGGATCACCAGGACGCGGCCGCCGAAGCGGTCGAACAGGCGGCCGACGGTCGGGCCGAGCAGACCCATGGCGAGACCGCCGGGCATGACGAGCAGGCCGGTCTCGAGCGGGCTCAGACCGCGCAGGTTCTGCAGGTACAGCGGCAGCAGGATCATCGAGCCGAGCATCGCGAGGAACGCGATCGACATGAGGATCAGCGCCTTGGCGTAGGTGCTGATCAACAGGATGCGCAGGTCGAGCAGCGGCGTGCCGGTGCGCTGCAGGCGCAGCTGGCGCGCGGCGAACACGCCGATGAGCGCCAGTCCGGCGGCGACGATCAGCGCGGGGCCGGTGACGTTGCCGGACTCGAACCGGCTGAGGCCGTACACGAGGCTGCCGAATCCGACCGCGGCCAACGCCACGCTGGACACGTCGATCGCGCCGGACTGCGGTTCGCCGATGTTCTCGAGTCGCTTCAGCCCCAGCCAGGTGACCGCGGCGGCGATGGGCAGCACCATCACGAACAGCCAGCGCCACGAGCCTGCCTGCAGCACCAGCCCGGACAGGACCGGTCCCATGGCGGGCGCCACCGAGATGGCGAGGGTGACGTTGCCCATGACCCGGCCGCGGTCCTGCTCGGGCACGACCGTCATGAGGGTGGTCATCAGCAGCGGCATCATGACCGCGGTGCCGCCGGCCTGGATGATCCGGCCGAGTAGCAGCACCTCGAACGCCGGGGCGACGGCGGACAGCGCGGTGCCGGCGAGGAAGACGAACATCGCGATCGCGTAGGCACGGCGGGTCGTGACCCGCTGGAGGAACCAGCCGGTGGCCGGGATGACCGCGGCCATGGTGAGCATGAACGCGGTGGACACCCACTGCGCCGACCGTTCGGTGACATCCAGGTCGGTCATCAGGCGCGGGATCGCGTTGATCATGATGGTCTCGTTCAGGATCACCACGAAGGTCGCGAGCACCAACAATAGGATGACGGTCGGCGTCCGCCGCCCGGTCGGACTGGCGGATGGGACGGCGGGCATCGGGTTACCTCCGAGGTGATCGTGAGCGTGCGAAGACGTGTGGCCCGGTGCCGAGTTATCGAGCCGTGTTCCGGCCGCCACACGAGATCAGACGAGAACTGTTGGCGCAACTCATCGGGCGCGGGACAGTATTCCGCTCACCACCGACGAAAATCACTCGATTTTGCCGGGCTCCTGGTGAATCGAGCCATGGAAAAAGCCTGCCGACCAGCGGCTTTCAGCGGAGCGTCTCGGCGATGGTGACGCTGGTCACATCGCGTGGCGCCCTTCGGTCGGCGACTTCGGCCGCTCCCTCGATAGGGGGAGGACGCGAAGAGCTCGCCGTCACCCGCGCGGAAAGCGCTTGCTGCCTCGGCGTCCCCGCGCGGCCGGGTAGCCGAGCCTCGGATAGCCGAGGCCGCCCCACGGTCCCGGCTGGACGTGGGTCGCTTCGACGCCCGGGGTTCGGCGGATGAAACTGTGGATTCGCTTGTGCCGCAACGGTTGCCGGGATGAATGCGAGCACGCGCGGTGCACGAGGCGCGGTGGCGGCCGGTCGTGCGCGAGTAGTGGAGACGTTCCGGTCGGCGCTCGCCTTTCGCACCGCCAGTGGTGCGCCGCGGTGAGCTATCGCTCGGATTCGGCGCGGTTTGCGGCGCTGCGTGCCGACGCCCGCCGGGCAGGCCGTAGGCTCGAACACTGTGCCGAACACGTCTGACAACACCGAGGAACAGGTGGAATCCCACGCCGCCGCCCAGCCTGCGGGCGATCCGAACTACCTGGTGGGGCTCGATCTGAACGGCCGCCGCGTCGTCGTGATCGGCGGCGGAACGGTGGCCCAGCGCAGGCTCGGCCTGCTCATCGCCTCGGGCGCGGACGTGCACGTCATCAGCCGTGAGGTCACCCCGGCGGTCGAGGGGATGGCCACCTCCGGGCAACTCACCGTCACGTTGCGCGCCTATTCCGACGGCGATCTGGAGGGCGCCTGGTACGCGATCGCCTGCACCGACGAACCCGAGACCAACGCCGCCGTCGTCGAGGAAGCCAACCGGCGCTGCGTCTTCTGCGTGCGCGCCGATGTCGCCCGGCTCGGCACCGCGGTCACCCCGGCCACGGCCCGCTACGACGGCCTCACCCTCGGTGTGCTGGCCAGCGGGCAGCACCGCCGCTCGGCTGCGGTGCGCAACGCGCTGCTGGAAGCGCTGCAATCCGGTGTGGTGAGCGATGATTCGTCGCCGATGACCCCCGGTGTCGCGCTGGTCGGCGGCGGACCCGGCGATCCCGATCTGATCACCGTGCGCGGGCGCCGACTGCTGGCTCGGGCGAACCTGGTGGTCGCCGACCGTCTCGCGCCCCCGGAACTGCTGGCCGAGCTGGGACCAGACGTCGAGGTGGTCGACGCGGCCAAGATCCCGTACGGCCGCGCGATGGCGCAGGAGGCGATCAACGCCGCGCTCATCGAGGGCGCGAAGGCGGGCAAGTTCGTGGTGCGGCTCAAGGGCGGTGACCCGTACGTATTCGGTCGCGGCTACGAGGAGCTGGAGGCCTGCGTCGAGGCGGGTATTCCGGTGACCGTCGTCCCCGGCGTCACCAGTCCCATCTCGGTGCCTGCCGCCGCCGGCATCCCGGTGACCCACCGCGGCGTCACGCACGAGTTCGTCGTGGTCAGCGGGCACGTCGCGCCGGATCACCCGGATTCGCTGGTGGACTGGCCCGCGCTGGCCCGGCTGCGCGGCACGCTCGTGCTGATGATGGCGGTGGAGCGGATCGAGCAGTTCGCCACCGCACTGCTGGACGGCGGACGTCCCGCCGACACCCCGGCGACCGTCATCCAAGAGGGCACGTTGCGCACCCAGCGAGTGCTGCGCGCCGACCTCGGCACCGTGGCCGCGCGCGTCCGCGAGGAAGGCATCCGGCCGCCCGCGATCGTGGTGATCGGCCCGACCGCCGGATTCTCCGCGGAGCTCTGACAGGCCGCGAAACAGATGTACCGGGGTTGTCGACGGATCTCGTCCGGCCGCGCCCGCTGTGCGTACTCCGCGTTCGCTCCGACCGTGCGCGGGGTTGCCGACGGGCTTCGTCCGGCGAGGAAGTCGGCGGCGCGGGGCGCTGTCGGGGGCTTCATCCGGTCACGCCCGTGGGAACGGAGCACTTCGGCTATCAATTACAGTGACTCCCTGTGCTCCAGAATCCCGCTGCGACGATGCAGTACCCGGTGACGCAGCGGGCCTTCGGGCTCGCGATCCTAGTTTTGAGCGGGCTGCAACTCATGGTCGTGCTCGACGGCACGGTGGTGATCTTCGCGCTGCCGCGGCTGCAAGATCAGATGGGACTGACCAGCGCGGGCAGTGCGTGGACGGTCACCTCCTACGGCCTCACCTTCGCCGGGCTCATGCTGCTCGGCGGCAGGCTCGGCGACGCGTTCGGCCGCAAACGCATGCTGATCTACGGCGTCGCCCTCTTCACGCTGGCCTCGCTGGCGTGCGGCCTCGCCCAGGGACCCGCGATGCTGATCGCCTCCCGCGCGGTGCAGGGCGCCGGGGCCGCGGTCGCGGCGCCCGCCGCATTGGCCCTGGTGGCAACGACTTTCGCGCCGGGTAAAGCGCGGAACCAGGCGATCGCGATCGTCGGGTCCATGGTCGGCATCGGCTCGGTCGGCGGACTCGTGGTCGGCGGCGCGCTGACGCAGCTGTCCTGGCGCTGGATCTTCCTGATCAATGTGCCGATCGGCCTGCTCATCGTGCTCGGCGCGGTCTACTGCCTGGCCGACACCGGGCACCACCGCGTCGCCCTCGACGTGCGCGGCGCCGTGCTCGGCACCCTTGCCTGCGCCGCCATCGTCTTCGGGGCCACCGAAGGACCGGCGATGGGCTGGACCAGCCCGGCCATCATCGGCTCGCTGATCGGCGGCCTGGTGTTGCTCGTGGTGTTCGTGCTCGCCGAACGCAATGTCGACGACCCGCTGCTGCCGTGGTCGCTGTTCGGCAGCCGTGACCGCGTCACCACCTTCCTGCTGATCCTGCTCGCGGGCGGCGTGCTCGGCGCGATGACGTACTTCGTCGCGCAGTTCCTGCAGAACGTCATCGGCTACGGTCCGCTGGAGGCGGGTGTCGCGTCGATCCCGTTCACCGTCGGCATCGGCATCGGCGGCGCGCTGGCCTCGAAACTGGCGATGATGGTCGCGCCGCGCTGGCTGCTCGCGGGTGCGGCCGTGGTGCTCGCCCTCGGCCTGCTGTTCGGTTCGACGCTCGACCGCGACGTGACGTACCTGCCGACGCTGCTGATCCTGCTGATCGTCATCGGTTTCGGCGTCGGCATCGCGATGGTGGTGGCGCCGCTGTGCGTGCTGGTCGGCGTGCCGCCCAACGACATCGGCCCGCTCGCCGCGGTCGGGCAGATGTTCATGAACCTGGGCACGCCGCTGGCGATCGGCGTGCTGACCCCGATCGCGGTGTCGCGCACGCTGTCGCTGGGCGGCAAGACCGGCAATGTCTCGGGCATGACCTCGGCGGAGATCGACGCGCTCGGCAGCGGGTACACGCTCGTGCTCGCGGTCTGCGCGGGCGTCGCGGTGCTGATCGGGCTGATCGCCCTGACGCTGCGCTTCACGCCGCAGCAGATCGCGCAGGCCCACCACGCCCAGGAAGAGGCGCAGCGAGCCTGAGCGCCGCGCTTCAGAACCGCCCGGCGACCTTGCGCGGGGTGACCCGGACGATGACCCGGGCGGCGTCGTGCACCGAGGCCGGGTTGAAGTCGGCGTACAGCTGGCCGGTGTACTCGAGCGAGAGCTCGTTGGGCAGGGTCTTGTCCGGATCCGGCGTCAGGGTCGCGGTGCCGCGGATCTCGGCGTAGACGTAGGGGTTCTCGGGCGGGTTGATCAGCAGGGTCACCCGCGGGTCCTTGGCGAGGTTCTTGGCCTGCTGACGCTCCACCGTGGTGGAGAACAGCAGGTCGTCGCCGTCGCGCTTCAGCCAGATCACGGTGAGATGTGGTTGCCCGTTCGCGCCGACGGTGGCCACGGTGGCGAACACGTTCGACTCGTCGAGGTACTTCTTCAGGTCATCGGAGAGCACAGCTGTACCGGTCATGTCCCGGTGGAACACCTGGACGCATCCGCGCATTCCCGGCGTGTCCTCGCTCCGCGTCCGAATTTCATCCTTCGCGGTATTCGCTTGTCCAGGAACGGCTTCGGGCCGAAACATGGAAGACCCGGGGGCCTTTGCCCGCCCCCGGGTCTCGGTGTGCCGCCCATGTCGCCTACCGGTATCGGTGGGATCGGATCACTCTCACCGCGACGCGTCCTACGTTTGGACCACCTCCGCATGGGCGCGGAGAGCGGGTTTTGAACCCGCACCTCGTCGCATCGCGTCCGCTCCTCGAGACCCGGTCGTCGGCGGCGAATACTCAATCTGGAGCGATAGTCTGAGTTTGTGCCACGGCTCGCCCGCTCGGCGGCCGGTCCGTGGCTTCAGGCTGATCTTCAGGTTGAGCTTGCGCTCTTCGCGCATCCCCCGCGGCGCGGGGGAGTTCGTGGGGCATCAGCGGAACAGGTAATCGAAGACCACCTTGCCGGTCTTGCGATCGGTGACCTCGGCGGCGTTGGCCTCCTCGCGAGCGAACTTCACCGCCTGCGCCAGCTTCTCGATCCGGCCGACCACCTCGTTGACCCGCCGCGCAGGCAGCGCGCCGGAGAACTTCACCGTCGTCCAGTAGCCGACGGCGATGTCCTCGTAGTACACCTCGACCTGGGCCGGGTGCTTGTCGGTGGCCTCGGCCTTCACGTGGTTGCGCGGCACCTTCTTGGTGCGGATGGTGCGCACGTGCTCGGTGCGCCAGGTGTCGGAGGAATCGTCGAACGCCCAGGCCTCGGCGGCGTCGAGCACCGGGAGCCGCTTCACGAAGGCCAGCAGATCAGCGAGCTGCTTCTCCAGGAACAGCAGGTACGGCACCGGGACGTCGTCCAGCAGCGTCTCTCCGTCCACCACCACATCGGCCGCGGCGGTGCGGTTCGCCCAGTCCTTGGTCGCGGTCACGTCGAACAGCCGGGTCAGCGTGGCGGCGGTCTGCCGCAGCACCTCCTCCGACTTCACCTGGACGCGCGTCGACTCCGGCGGAAGCTGTTCGCCCTCTTCGTCCTTCGGCTGGTAGACGCGCGAGATGCCGGCCAGCAGCGTCGGCTTCTGCAGCAGGTTCTGGGTCTCGGCGAGCTCGCGCAGCGCGCCGCTCTTCACGCCCTTCTCCACCGCGATGATCTGATTCAGCTTGGTCATTCGTCCTCCCCGTCGCGCCGCGACTCCTGTACTCGGCCGCCGGTCGCTCGATTCGTCGTCCGCGACGCCAGATTTCGGTAACCCCCCGTCGTCGCTGCGGCAACGGTACCGGCGCCCCGGCGGGAGCCGCATCCCATTTTCCTTGCGCGCGCCACGGTGGGATTTGTCGTGCGGAGCTCAACACAGCAGATAGCACAAGCACAGCAGCTCGGCGACATGTAGCCCACACACTCTGCGCATAGCGGAAGGCCCGAGCCATCGCGACACACGAGCGGTCGCCGACACGATTCCCGCGGTGCAGTTCGCCACCGCGGTGGTGGTCAGGTGTGCCGCGGTGGCGAATTCCACTGACCGGAGGCGTTGTCGGCGGCCGCGCGGTCGAGAAGACTGGACCGATGTCCTCGAAGGTGGAGCGGGAGCTGCTGGAGCGCTGGACGGCATTGGCCGGGCCCGCGGCCGAGCCTGTCGGAGCCGACCTGGTGCGCCGCTACGGCGAGCCGCATCGGCGCTATCACACCGTCGAGCACTTGGCGGCCATGCTCCGCGTGATCGATGAGCTGGCCGACCAGGCCGATGACGCGACTGCGGTGCGGTATGCGGCGTTCTTCCACGACGCCGTCTACGCCGTCGACCGCGCCGACAACGAGGAGCGTAGCGCCGAACTGGCCGAGGCAGTCCTCGAGAAGCTCGGCGCGCCGACCGAACTCGTCCGCGAAGTGGCACGCCTGGTGCGTCTCACGACCACCCACGACCCCGCACACGACGACCGCAACGGCGGGGTGCTCTGCGACGCCGATCTCGCGGTGCTCGCCGCCGACGAACCCGGCTACGCCGCGTACACCGCCGCGGTCCGCGCCGAATACGCCCACGTACCCGACGATCTGTACCGCGCGGGCCGCACCGCCGTCCTCGAGGCCCTGGCCCGCCAGCCGCGCCTGTTCCACACCGAAATCGCCCGGCACCGCTACGAATCCACCGCCCGCGCCAACCTCCGCCGCGAACTCGCCGCATTGGCCGAGCCGCCCCGCTGAACGCACCCACGTGACGCATACCGTTTGCGCGGCTCGCAGGCGCTGTGCCTCTGTGCTGAGTGTGCGGGCTATGCATCGCCGAGCTGCTGTGCTTGTGCAACCGCGCCGTGATCGCCGTGTCGACCTCGGTCGAGCCCTCGTGCCGAGCTGTCGCGCGCTGGACTGACGCGGTGAGCAGCCTCGCTGAGCGCCCCGTGCGCACGCCTCGCAGCCCCTGTGGTCTCGGCGTGGGGTGTGGAAGGTGTGCGCGCCCAGCCTTGCCGTTCCGCTCCGCTGCGTCGGGCTCGCCATCGGCCGAGCCGCTGCGCTGAGCCTTTCGGCACACACCCTTCGCACTCCGCGCAGGCGCTACGCCTCTGTGCGGAGTGTGCGGGCTATGTGTCGCTGATCTGCGGTGTCTGCACTACCGAGCCGTGGTTGCCGTGTTGAGCTCGGCCTAGCCTCGAACCGAGCTATTTCGCGCTGGTGTCGCGCGCCGCCTCGCTGGGCGTACCCCGGATGCGCAGGCCGTTCACAATCCTCACAGACGATCTAGTCTCTGTGAGGCGTATGGAAGGTCTGCGCACTCGACCTTGCTGCGCCGCTCAGCGCTGGTGCGCTCGCCATTCGGGCCGAGCCGCTGTGCTGGGCCTCATCCTGGTGGCGCGGAGCGTCCGCACGCCTCGTAGGTGTTGCGCGGAGAGTGCGGGCCAGGTGGCGCCCGGGGTGCGGAACAGTGTTGGGGCGCAGATGGTTTCATGTCGGCATGACGACGATTGGATTGATCGGTAGCGGGCATGTCGGCGGCACTGTCGCGCGATTGGCGGTGGACGCTGGGCTGGACGTGGTGCTGAGCAACTCGCGGGGGCCGGAGACGCTGGCGGACCTGGTGGCCGAACTCGGGCCGCGGGCGCGGGCGGCCACCGCGGCGGATGCGGCCGCGGCGGGCGACATCGTGATGGTCACGATGCCGTTGAAGAACTACCGGGAGGTGCCGGTGGAGCCGTTGGCGGGCAAGGTCGTGATCGACACCAACAACTACGCCCCGGCCCGCGACGGCAATATCCCCGAACTCGATGCGGGCGAGGCGACCTCGAGCGAACTCCTGCAAAAGCATCTGCCGACGTCCAAGGTGGTCAAGGCGTTCAACAACATCTTGTTCGCGCACCTGGGCGCGCTGGCCCGCCCGGCCGGTTCCGGCGACCGCTCCGCCCTGCCGATCGCGGGCGACGACGCCGAGGCGAAAGCCGCTGTCGCGCAACTGCTCGACGCGCTCGGCTACGACACCGTCGACCCCGGTCCGTTGCGTGAAAGCTGGCGCTCGGAAGTGAACACCCCGGTGTACGGCACCCCTTACGCTGCGGGCACCCCTTTCTGGGAACACGACCCCGCGCCCGCCCCGGTAGAGACGATCCGCACGGCCCTCGCTGCCGCCCAGCGCTGACAGAGTCGTCGTTCCAACCGTGTGTCGGCTCGTGCCAATTGCGCGCAGAGCCGCCTGGCTGAGTGCGCCTTTCGATACGCAGCCCTTTCACACGCCTCGCAGACGCTGTGGCCTCTGCGAGGCGAACAGAAGGTTTGCGAAGCTTCCGCTTGCCGCGCAGAACGAAATCGCTGATGGCGCCGTGACGCTCGGCAGATCCGGGCGGTGGCGGGCTCAGGTGATGATGAGAAGTTCGGTGGGGGAGGCGATTTCGGTGCGCAGTCCGGCCTTCTCCGCGACCCGGGCCACGGCGCGGATGTCGGCCGGTTCGGCGCGGGTGAGGACGAGCGCGCGGGCCAGCAGGCCCTTGTGGTGCTTGTTGAAATGACTCACCACGGTGCGGGTGCCGTCGGGGTGCTCGGTGAGCACGTTGGCGGTGATGGCGCCGGGGACGCGGCCGAGTTGCTGGTAGGTGCCCGAGCGCAGATCGACGACGAGGTCGCCCGCGGCCTCGGCCAGCAGGGCCTCGGGCAGGACGTCGCGCCAGACCGCCGAGAGGGTGGGCAGACCCGGCAGCTTGGAGCCGCCGGAGAGCCGGTAGGCGGGGATCGGGTCGCCCGCGCGCACCGCGCCGAACAGCGCGGAGCCGATGCCGAGCCGCGCGTACGCCTTGGCGCGCTGCGCCTTGGTGAACGACTTCGCGTCGAGCGCGTCGTAGAGGACGCCGGTGTAGCGCTCCAGCGCGGGGCGGGTCGGGGCCGTGCGCAGCGCCGCGTTCCTGGCGATCTCGGCGTCGGCGCCCTTGCCGAGCCCGAGCGCCGCGCGGGAGGCGTCCGCATCGGCGGCCAGCCGCCCCAGTTCGGTCGCCAGCTTGTGCCGCACCGGCGTGAGCTGCGGCATCGCGAGTGCGTCCAGGTCGAGGGGCAGACCAGCGCCGCCGTCGGACTTGGTTTCGGAGGGAGGGAGCAGCACCAGCACGAAGCGATACCGTACCGGCGCGAGCCGGTCAGGGCCGGAGGCGGTAGCGCAGCGTGACCATGTAGGCCCCCGGCTCGTGCAGAGTTGGGCACCGCGCGAGCCGGTCAGGGCCGGAGGCGGTAGCGCAGCGTGACCATGTAGGCCCCCGGCTCGTGCAGAGTTGGGCACCGCGCGAGCCGGTCAGGGCCGGAGGCGGTGGCGTGGAGTGATCTTGGCCCTGCTCCGCCGCAGGCCGAAATGGATAACGCGTTGCGGACGCCTCGTGGCCGGCGACTACGCTGTGCACCCGTGATCACCCGCCTCTCCCACCTCTTCCTGCGTACCCTGCGCGACGACCCCGCCGACGCCGAGGTGCCCAGTCACAAACTGCTCGTGCGCGCCGGATACGTCCGCCGCGTCGCCCCCGGCGTGTACTCGTGGCTGCCGCTGGGTCTGAAGGTGCTGCGCAAGATCGAGGACGTCGTCCGGGAAGAGATGAACGCCATCGGCGCGCAGGAGATCTCGCTACCCGCGCTGCTGCCGCGCGACCCGTACGAGACCACCAACCGGTGGACCGAATACGGCGACGGCCTGTTCCGGCTGCAGGACCGCAAGGGCGCTGACTACCTGCTCGGCCCCACCCACGAGGAGTTGTTCGCGCTCACCGTGAAGGGCGAGTACAACTCGTACAAGGATCTGCCGGTCACGCTGTACCAGATCCAGACCAAGTACCGCGACGAGGAGCGGCCGCGCGCAGGCATCCTGCGCGGGCGCGAGTTCGTCATGAAGGACTCCTACTCCTTCGACCTCGACGAGGACGGCCTGAAGAACAGCTACAGCGCCCATCGCGAGGCCTATCAGCGCATCTTCGACCGGCTCGGTGTGCAGTACGTGATCGTGGCGGCCACCTCGGGCGCGATGGGCGGCAGCGCCTCGGAGGAGTTCCTGGCCGACAGCCCGGTCGGTGAGGACACCTACGTGATCTGCCGCGAGTCCGGCTACGCGGCCAACGTGGAGGCCGTGGTCACGCCCGCTCCCGAAGCGCAGCCGATCGAGGGCAAGCCCGCGGCCGTCGTGCACGAGACGCCGGGCACCCCCACCATCGCCACGCTGGTGGACTGGGCCAACGCCGCGGGCATCGGCGAGCAGTACGGCAGGCCGGTCACCGCGGCCGACACCCTGAAGAACGTGATGGTCAAGCTGCGCCTCCCGGACGGCAAGACCGAGATCGTCGGCATCGGCATCCCCGGCGACCGCGAGGTCGACGACAAGCGCCTCGGCGCGTCGGTCGAGCCCGCCGAGGTCGAGTTGATCACCGAGGCCGACTTCGCCGCCAACCCGTTCCTGGTGAAGGGCTACATCGGGCCGAAGGCGTTGCAGGAGAACGGCATCCGCTACCTGGTCGACCCCAGGGTGGTCGCGGGTACCTCGTGGATCACCGGCGCGGACAGCGAGGGCAAGCACGTGGTCGGCCTGATGGCGGGCCGCGACTTCACCCCGGACGGCACCGTCGAGGCCGCTGAAGTCCGCGACGGCGACCCCTCGCCCGACGGGCGCGGCACGCTGGTGTCGGCGCGTGGCATCGAGATCGGGCACATCTTCCAGCTCGGCTACAAGTACACCGACGCCTTCGAGGTCGATGTGCTCGGCGAGAACGGCAAGCCGGTGCGGTTGATCATGGGCTCCTACGGCGTCGGCGTGTCCCGCATGGTCGCGGTGGTCGCCGAACAGCAGCACGACGAGAAGGGCCTGCGCTGGCCCGCGGAGATCGCGCCGTTCGACGTGCACGTGGTCATCGCCAACAAGGACGAGGCGGCCCGCGCGGGCGCCGAGGACGTGGTGTCCGGTCTGCACACCCAGGGGCTGGACGTGCTCTTCGACGATCGCACCGCTTCGCCGGGCGTGAAGTTCAAGGACGCCGAACTCCTCGGCATGCCTTGGGTTCTCGTCATCGGGCGCGGCTGGGCCGAGGGCAAGGTGGAGTTGCGTAACCGCTTCACCGGCGAGGCCGAGGAGATTCCGGCCGCCTCCGCCGTCGAAACGGTGGTCGCGAAGATTCGCGGCTGATCCGCTCCGAGATTCTCGTTCGCCGCCCCGGTCCCGCACAGGGACCGGGGCGGCGGCCGTTTTCGACCGAGACCGTCGAGGGCGCACGGCGACGCGCGCTCCAACGCTTGGCGCATGTCGAGTGGGCGTCCGCGCGCTGCTCTCGTCGACTCGGTATCCGGGCTCCGATGCCTTGCGCGTGAGAAGGTGGGGCAGTCACTTTCTCCTTACGCTTCCGTAGGCTGAATTTGCTGATCGCAGAACCGGCAGACCCGCCACACGCTGCTGTTACCCGCTGGTAAGTTAACCGCCATGACAAGCACCGAGGCGTTGTTGTTCAACCCGGCCACCTACGATCCGCAGCACTTCGACGCGGAGACCCGGCGGTTGCTGAAGGCCACCATCGAGTGGTTCGAGAGCCGCGGCAAGCGGCAACTGCTAGCCGACGACCAGAGCGCCGTGTTCACCGCCGACTTCCTCGAGTTCGTCGCGAAGGAGAAGCTCTTCGCGACGTTCCTGACCCCCGCGGCCTACGCCGACGGCGATTCGAACCGCCGCTGGGACGCCGCGCGCAACGCCGCGCTCTCGGAGATCTTCGGCTTCTACGGCCTGGCCTACTGGTACGCCGAGCAGGTGACCATCCTCGGCCTCGGGCCGATCTGGCAGAGCGACAACGAGGCGGCCAAGCGCCGCGCGGCCGCCGACCTAGCCGACGGGCAGGTGATGGCCTTCGGTCTGTCCGAGCAGTCGCACGGCGCCGACATCTACAACACCGACATGGTGCTCACGCCGACCGAGCCGGGCAGCGCCGACGCCGAGGCCGGAATCCTGTTCCGCGCCAACGGCGTCAAGTACTACATCGGCAACGGCAACGTGGCCAGCATGGTCTCGGTGTTCTCCCGCCGCGGCGACATCGAGGGTGCGGACGGCTACATCTGGTTCGCCGCGGACAGCCGCCACGAGAACTATCACCTCATCGACAACGTCGTGGCCGAGCAGATGTACGTGAGCACGTTCCGGCTGGAGAACTACCCGGTGCGCGCCGAGGACATCCTGCACACCGGGCCCGAGGCGTTCTCCGCGGCGCTGAACACCGTCAACGTCGGCAAGTTCAACCTCTGCCACGGCGGCATCGGCATGGTGGAGCACTCCTTCTACGAGGCCATCACGCACGCCAACAACCGCGTCCTCTACGGCAAGCACGTCACCGACTTCCCGCATGTGCGCGGCAATTTCGTGGACGCCTACTCCCGCATCGTCGCGATGAAGCTGTTCAGCGACCGGGCCGTCGACTACTTCCGCACCGCGAGCCTGGACGACCGGCGCTACCTGCTGTTCAACCCGATGACCAAGTCGAAGGTCACCTCCGAGGGCGAGGTGGTCATGACCCTGCTGCTGGATGTGCTCGCGGCCAAGGGATTCGAGAAGAACACCTACTTCAACGAGGTGCAGCGCCTGATCAACACCCTGCCCCGGCTCGAGGGCACGGTGCACGTGAACGTCGGCCAGATCCTCAAGTTCCTGCCCAACTACCTGTTCAACGCCAAGGACTACCCCGAGGTCGGCACCCGCCTGGACGCGGCCGACGACGAGTTCTTCTGGCGGCAGGGCCCGGCCCGCGGCGCGGGCCGGGTGCAGTTCGCGGACTGGAACCCGGTGTACGAGAAGCACTCCGACGTCGCGAACGTGGCGCGCTTCTACGAGCAGGCCAAGGCGCTGCGTGAGCTGCTCGCCACCGCGGCTCCCGACGAGGCACAGCAGCAGGACCTGGACTTCATGCTCACCATCGGCCACCTCTTCTCGCTGGTGGTGTACGGCCAGCTGATCCTGGAGCAGGCCGCGATCACGGGTCTGGACCGCGACGTGCTCGACCAGATCTTCGACTTCCAGATCCGCGACTTCAACACGCACGCCACCACGCTGTACGGCAAGGCGTCGGCTACCTCGGCGCAGCGTGAGTGGGCCGTGGCTGCGCTGCGCACCCCGAGCGTGGACCGGGAACGCTTCGACCGGGTGTGGGCGCAGGTGGCGTCCTACGACGGCGCGTACGAGATGCGTCCCTGAGTGAGCCGGGTACGGCCGAGTTCGTCTCGGCCGTACCCGATTTCGGCCGCGTCGCACCGGTCCGGATCTGTCCGCCCGAGGCGCTCGGCGCGGATGTGTGCGGCGCGAGGCTCGACGGTGCACGAGGCTTGCCGGGATTGCGTTGCGGCGGGTGACTTACCGAGCGTGGCGCTACTCGCCGGGGTCGGCGTTCGGCGTGGAACCTGTCGAGAGCGCCGCTCGGCTCATGGCTTGCCGGGGAAAGCGGCGGTCGGCGGGGTCGCGCCGAGGATCGCCTGCCAGGCGGCCGCGCGCAGCGCGCATTCGGTCAGCCCGTCGATTCCGGTCCGGCGCGCCTCCCCGGATTCGCCGTGCTCGACCACCGCGCGCCAGGCGACGGCGGTGTCGTTCTCGACGGTGACGGCCAGCCGGGCGGCGGCCACGGGATCGTCCACCGGGAACGGGATGGTGTACGCGGGTTCGGGCGGCGGCGCGGTCGTCCCCGCCGCACGGAGCGCGTCGACGGTGGTGTCGCGGCGGGCTCGGTGCGCGGCGGTGTTCTCGGCGATGAGGCGGTCGCGGTCGGGCGAGGCGAAGGCCGCGATCACACCGTAGGCATAGACCGCGGCGTATTCGGCGGCGAGCGCGCCGAGCAGGGCCTGGCGTTCGGCGTCGGTCATGCCAGCAGCACCCCCGCGTGGACGGCGCAGGCCGCGCTGATCGAGGCGAGCAGACCCGCGCGGTAGGCGGACTGCGTCACGGCGAGATCGGCCGCGGACTTGCGCGAGCGGGCGAGCTGCTCGCGCAACTGGTCGACGCTCGGCGGCGAGATCGGTGGCACGGCCGTACCTGTCGCCTCGGGGCCGGTCGTGCTCGCGGCGAACGGTGCGGCCAGGTCTTTGGTCTTGCGGGCCGGGGTGGTCCCGTCGCCGTAGACGCCGACCACGCGGGCGATTTCCGCGCGCAACGCGTCCGCGTGCGCGGTGCGTTCGATCGCGATCGTGCTCAACGCGGTCTGCCGCTGCGGGGCGAGCGCGATCGCCGCGGTGGCCGCGGCGGCGTCGGTGCGGGCCATGACCTCTTGTGCGGCAAGCGGATCGGGCTCGTGTACGGGCTCGTCCGCGCAGCCCGCGGCGGCGCCGAGCGCGAGTGCGCCGACCGTGCCGCCGCCCGCGAGCCGCAACGCGGTGCGGCGGTCGACCAGCGGGACACGGTGCGCGACGGTGTCCTGGGAGGTGTGCCGGTCGACCCGGCTGCCGAAGGTGCGCCCGGCTCGTGGCGGGGCGGGGAGGCGGAGGGGCACGGCACTATCGTGCCAGACCGGTCCGACCGCTCCGACCATCCCGAGGGCGGCCCGCGCGACCCGCTGCGCGCGCCGGGGACCCGGGACGCTTGCCGCGGGCCGATGGTCCTTTACACTCTCGTGGCGCGTTACGCTAGACCTTCGGTACAGAAAATTCCGACCGCGTCACAACTGAACCAGGAGCCGCCCCACATGCCGATGCCGACCGAGGAAAGGGTGAGCCAGCTCGTTGCTGGACTCGTCGAACGCCGGGGATTCGACCTCGAGGGCGTCGATATCTCGACGGCAGCCGGGCACGCGGACGCGCAAGCCAAAGTCAAGGTCACCGTCGACAGCGACGGTACCGCCGACCTCGACACCATCGCCACCCTCAGTTCGGACCTCTCGCTGCTGCTCGACGACGCGGGCGATTTCGGTGAGACGCCCTACCTGCTCGAAGTGTCGACGCCCGGCATCGACCGCCCCCTCACCGCCGACCGGCACTGGCGCCGCGCGCAGGGCCGCAAGGTGCGCGTCACGCTGAGACCGGGGGCCGAGCCACCGGAACCGGGCGGCTCGGCGCGGTTCGAGGCGCGGGTGGGCGCGCTGGGGCAGGATTCGGTGGCGCTGGTGTTCGGCGGCAAGCGCAATCCGCACCGGGTGCACGTGCCGCTGGCCGATATCGCCGACGCCGTCGTCCAGGTCGAGTTCTCCCCGCCCGGCGCGCGGGAGCTGGAGCTGGCGGGCGGAGTGGCGCCAGGTCGGCCGAGGCCAGGGCACGACGACGATGCCCTCGCGGTCGACGATGCCGCAGATGTCCGAGGAAACACCGAAGCATTACCTGTAACAGCGTCCGATTCGACCGAAGGGATCGTGGAATGAACATCGAAATCGAAGCCCTGCGCGCGATCGTGGCCGACAAGGGGATCTCGATCGAGACGGTGATCTCCGCGATCGAGTCGGCGCTGCTGACCGCGTATCGGCACACCGAGGGCCACCAGCCCAACGCGCGTATCGACATCAACCAGAAGACCGGCGTGGTGCGGGTGATGGCCCGCGAACTCGACGCCGACGGCAACGTGATCTCCGAATGGGACGACACCCCAGAGGGTTTCGGCCGGATCGCGGCGACCACCGCGCGCCAGGTGGTGCTGCAGCGGTTGCGCGACGCGGAGAACGAGAAGTCCTTCGGCGAGTTCTCCACCCACGAGGGCGACATCGTCGGCGGCGTGGTGCAGCGCGACGCGCGCGCCAACGCCCGCGGCACGGTGGTGGTCCGCATCGGCAGCGAACTGCACGGCACCGAGGGCCTGATCCCGCCCGCCGAGCAGGTGCCCGGCGAGACCTACGAACACGGCGACCGCATCAAGTGCTACGTGGTCGGTGTCTCCCGCGGCCCGCGCGGACCGCAGATCACCTTGTCGCGCACCCACCCGAACCTGGTGCGCCGATTGTTCGCGCTGGAGGTCCCCGAGATCGCCGACGGCTCGGTCGAGATCGTCGCGGTGGCTCGCGAGGCCGGGCACCGCTCCAAGATCGCGGTGCGCTCCACCGTGCCCGGCGTCAACGCCAAGGGCGCGTGTATCGGCCCGATGGGTCAGCGTGTGCGCAATGTGATGAGCGAACTGGCGGGCGAGAAGATCGACATCATCGATTACGCCGAGGATCCGGCCGCCTTCGTCGGCAACGCGCTGTCGCCGTCGAAAGTGGTTTCCGTCACTATCGTGGACGCCGACGCGCGCGCGGCCCGGGTCGTCGTGCCCGATTTCCAGCTCTCGCTCGCGATCGGCAAGGAGGGGCAGAATGCCCGCCTGGCCGCGCGTCTGACCGGGTGGCGCATCGATATCCGCAGCGACGCGGCCCCCGACGTGGGCGGTGGCGTGCGGACGGAGGCGCATCGCAGTTGAGCGGAGCTCACACCGCGAACAGGGAATCCCGCCCCGGGGATGACATGTTGGTAACTTCCGCGGGGGAGGGGTTCGGCGTTCGGGGCCGGGCAGCGGTACAGTGGTCCAAGGTTCAGCACGAGCCTTCGGCACCTTCGCCCGAACGCACCACCGAGCAACACCCCGCGCCCGCGCGGCGATCGGTTCCGGTGCGTACGTGTATCGGATGCCGGAAGCGCGAGTTGGCCGTCGATCTGTTGCGGATCGTGGCACAAGATCGGGACGCCGGAGACGGATCCCGTATCGTCGTGATCGTTCCCGATCCGCGGCGCAGACTTCCCGGGAGGGGTGCCTGGTTGCACCCCCTTTCGTCTTGTCTGAGCACTGCAGAACGGCGCCGAGCATTCGGCAGAGCACTACGAGTGTCCGGACATCTGGATATCTCAGCCCTGGAGCATTACCTCGAGAACAGGCACGAGCACTCATGAGCACACCGTGAAGTACCAACGATGAACGTCCATCGGAGATAACCCGAGGTCGTGCGGGCCGCCGTCCCCTGAAACGGTGGCACTGCTCGACCTCTCAGTGAGGAGAGCAGTGGCAGGCAAGGCCCGCGTGCACGAGTTGGCAAAAGAACTCGGTGTCACGAGTAAAGAACTACTCGCAACGCTCAAGGAGCAGGGCGAGTTCGTGAAGTCGGCGTCCTCGACGGTGGAAGCGCCCGTCGCGCGTCGGCTGCGAGAGTCGTTGGCGGCGAAGTCCGCGCCGGCGGCAGACTCCAAGTCCGGGGCTCGCCCCGGGCCCGCTTCGTCGGCTCGACCGGCCGCGAAGCCCGCCGCGGGCGGTCCGCGCCCCGGCCCACGTACCCCGGCTCCGGCGCAGGCCGCCGCGTCGTCCCCGGCCGCTTCCCCGGCCGCCGCGGCGCCCAGCCCGGCCACCGCCCGTCCCGGTGACGGTGTGCGCCCCGGTCCGGCCGTGAAGCCCGGCCCCGCGACGCCCGCGCAGGAATCGGCGCCCGCCGCCAAGGCCGCGCCCGCGCCCGCGCCGTCCGGTCCGCGCCCCACTCCAGGTGGTCCGCGTCCCGGCCAGCAGCAGCGCCCCGGCGCGTCCGCGCAGGGTGGTCCGCGTCCCGGTGGTCCGAAGCCCGGTCCGAAGACCCCGCGTGTCGGTAACAACCCCTACTCGTCGACGCCCGCGCCCGAGCGCGCCCCGCGTCCGGCCCCCGGTCACGGTCCGCGTCCCGGCCCGACCCCGGGTGGTCCGCGTCCCGGCCCGCAGGGTGGCCCGCGTCCGGGTCCGGCCCAGGGTGGCCCGCGTCCCGGTCCGGCTCAGGGTGGTCCGCGTCCTGGTCCCGGTCAGGGTGGTCCGCGTCCGGCAGCCGCTCAGGGTGGCGGCCCCCGTCCGGGTGGTCCGCGTCCGAGCCCCGGCTCGATGCCGCCGCGTCCGAATCCCGGTGCCATGCCGCAGCGTTCGGCGCGTCCGGGTCCGGGCGGCGCCGGTGCCGGTCGTCCCGGTCGTCCGGGTGGCGGCGCCGGTGGCGCCGGTCGTCCGGGCGGCGGTGGCGGCGGCTACCGCGGCGGCGGTGGCGGCGGTACCGGTGCACCCGGTGCGGGCGCAGGCGCTCCCGCGGCCGGTGGTTTCCGTGGTCGCCCCGGTGGTGGCGGCGGCGGTCGTCCCGGCGGTCCCGGTGGCCGTGGCGGTGCGGCAGGCGCGTTCGGTCGTCCCGGTGGCGCGCCGCGTCGTGGCCGTAAGTCGAAGCGGGCGAAGCGCGCCGAGTACGAGAGCATGCAGGCGCCCGCCGTCGGCGGCGTGCGGCTGCCGCGCGGCAACGGCGAGATCATCCGGCTCGCCCGCGGCGCGTCGCTGTCGGACTTCGCGGAGAAGATCGACGCGAACCCGGCCGCCTTGGTCCAGGCGCTGTTCAACCTCGGCGAGATGGTCACCGCGACCCAGTCGGTGAACGACGAGACCCTCGAGCTGCTCGGCAGCGAGATGAACTACGTCGTGCACGTGGTCAGCCCCGAGGACGAGGACCGCGAGCTGCTGGAGAGCTTCGACCTCACCTACGGCGAGGACGAGGGCGACGAGACGGACCTGCAGGTCCGCCCGCCGGTGGTGACCGTCATGGGTCACGTCGACCACGGTAAGACCCGACTGCTGGACACGATCCGCAAGGCCAACGTCCGTGAGGGCGAAGCGGGCGGTATCACCCAGCACATCGGCGCCTACCAGGTGATGACCCACCTCGGCGACGACGACCGCCTGATCACCTTCATCGACACCCCGGGTCACGAGGCGTTCACCGCCATGCGTGCCCGCGGTGCGAAGGCCACCGACATCGCGATCCTGGTGGTCGCCGCCGACGACGGCGTCATGCCGCAGACGGTGGAGGCGATCAACCACGCGCAGGCGGCCGACGTGCCGATCGTCGTGGCGGTCAACAAGATCGACAAGGAAGGCGCGAACCCGGAGAAGATCCGGCAGCAGCTGACCGAGTACAACCTGGTGGCCGAGGAGTACGGCGGCGACACGATGTTCGTCGACATCTCCGCCAAGCAGGGCACCAACATCGAGGCACTGCTCGAGGCGGTCCTGCTCACCGCGGACGCCGCCCTCGACCTGCGCGCCAACCCGGACATGGACGCCCAGGGTGTCGCCATCGAGGCGCACCTCGACCGCGGCCGCGGCCCGGTGGCGACCGTGCTGATCCAGCGCGGCACGCTGCGCGTCGGCGACTCGATCGTGGCGGGCGACGCCTACGGTCGCGTGCGCCGGATGGTCGACGAGCACGGCGACGACGTCGATGCGGCGCTGCCGTCGCGGCCCGTCCAGGTCGTCGGCTTCACGTCGGTGCCGGGCGCGGGTGACAACCTGCTCGTCGTCGACGAGGACCGCATCGCTCGCCAGATCGCCGACCGTCGCAATGCGCGCAAGCGCAACGCGCTGGCCGCGCGCAGCCGCAAGCGCATCAGCCTGGAAGATCTGGATGCCGCGCTGAAGGAGACTTCGGAGCTGAACCTGATCCTCAAGGGCGACAACTCCGGTACCGTCGAGGCCCTCGAAGAGGCCCTCATGGGTATCGAGGTCGGCGACGAGGTGCGCCTGCGGGTCATCGACCGCGGTGTCGGTGGCGTCACCGAGACCAACGTCAACCTGGCCTCGGCGTCGAACGCGATCATCATCGGGTTCAACGTGCGCGCCGAGGGCAAGGCGACCGAGCTGGCCAACCGCGAAGGCGTGGACATCCGGTACTACTCGGTGATCTACCAGGCCATCGACGAGATCGAGAAGGCCCTCAAGGGCATGCTCAAGCCGATCTACGAAGAGGTCGAGCTGGGTCGCGCCGAGATCAGGGCCATCTTCCGCTCGTCGAAGGTCGGCAACATCGCGGGCTGCATGGTCACCTCCGGGTCGGTCAAGCGTAATGCCAAGGCGCGTCTGCTCCGCGACAACGTGGTGATCGCCGAGACCGTGACGATCTCCTCGCTGAAGCGCGAGAAGGACGACGCGACCGAGGTCCGCGAGGGCTTCGAATGCGGTATGACGCTGACCTACTCCGATATCAAGGAGGGCGACGTCATCGAGGCGTACGAGCTGCGCGAGAAGCCGCGCGACTGATCGGTCCGAACTAGCGAACACCGCACCTGTGTCCGAGGCCCCGCCCGTACGGCGGGGCGCCGGGCGCGAGGTGCGGTGTTCGGTTCGGCCTTCGACACTGGAAGGTGTGTGGGTGTACCTAGGTGCACTGGAATTCGACATCCTGCTCGGCGACGTGCATTCGTTGAAGGAGAAGCGGTCGGTCATCCGGCCGGTAATCGCCGAGCTGCAACGCTTCGGTGTGAGCGCGGCCGAGGGCGGGGAACACGATCGGTACCGGCGCTCGTTGCTGGGGGTGGCCATGGTCAGCGCCGGCATGGATCACCTGACCGAAGTGCTCGACAAATGTGAAAGGCACGTCGCGGCGCGTCCGGAGCTACAGTTGCTGGCAGTACGCCGCCGGATCTTCGGGCCCGAGGACTAGGGCCGCGACGCCAACCGAATACTGACAACAGTGAGGAGGAAACGGCCATGGTGGATCAAGCCAGGGCACGCCGACTCGCGAAGCGGATTTCCTCGATCGTGGCGACCGCGATCGAATACGAGGTGAAGGATCCGCGGCTGCGTTTCGTGACGATCACCGACGCGAAGGTCACCGGTGATCTGCGCGAGGCCACGGTGTACTACACGGTGATGGGTGAAACCCTCGACGCCGAGCCGGATTACGCGTCCGCGGCCTCCGGTCTGCAGAAGGCCACGGGGGTGCTGCGTTCCAAGGTGGGGGCGGGGACAGGGGTGAAGTTCACGCCGACGCTGGCCTTCGTACTGGACAAGGTGCCCGACGCCGCGCGTGAGATGGAGGAGTTGCTCGCCCGCGCCAGGGCCGCCGACGACGCGGTGGCCAAGACGGCCGCCAACGCCACCCACGCGGGCGACTCAGACCCGTACAAGGTCGAGCGCGACAGCGCCGAGTGACGCGCGGGCGCGGATGACGACGAGCGGTAACGCGGCCGAGCTCGACGCGGCCGTCGCGGCACTGACGGCCGCCGGATCGGTCACCATCCTGTGTCACGTGCAACCCGACGCCGACACCATCGGCAGCGGCCTGGCACTGGCACTCGTGCTGCATCGGCGCGGCATCCCGGTGTGGGTTTCGTTCGCCGAGCCGGCCGAACTGCCTGCCTCCATGCGCTCGCTACCCGGGATCGAGCATCTGGTCGCGCCCGCGGAGGTGCCGCGCGAGGTGGACCTGCTCGTAGCGGTGGACTGCGGCAGCGCGGGTCGGCTCGGCGCGCTGGCCGACCGATTGTCCGGCGCCGCGACGACTCTGGTGGTCGACCATCACCGCTCGAACACCAGCTTCGGCGCGATCAACGTGGTCGACCCCGGCGCCGAGTCCACGACCAGCCTGATCGCCCGGCTGCTCGACGCCTGGGGCGTTCCGATCGATCCCGAGGTGGCGCACTGCCTGTACGCGGGCCTGGTCACCGACACCGGCTCGTTCCGCTGGGTGCAGCCGGGCACCCATCGACTGGCCGAACGGCTGCTGGCCACCGGGATCGACGGTGCGGAGATCGCGCGCACGTTGCTGGACACGCATCCGTTCGACTGGCTGCCGATGCTCTCGCGGGTCCTCGGCACCGCCCGGTTGGAGCCGGGGGCGCGCGGCGGCACCGGATTGGCGTATGTGTTCGTGCGCCGCGACGACGCGACGGGGGTGCGCTCGGAGGAGGTCGAGAGCGTCATCGATATCGTCCGCACCACGGCGGAGGCCGGGGTGGCTGCGGTGTTCAAGGAGTCGCGCACCGTCGACGGCCGCTGGACGGTGTCGCTGCGGTCGCGGGACTCCGGGCCCGGCGCGCGGGACGGCGTCGACGTCGCCGAGGTGGCGACCGCGCTCGGCGGTGGTGGCCATCGTTACGCGGCCGGGTACACCACCGACGGACGCCCGGAGGATGTGGTGCGGGCGCTGCTCGCCGCGCTGGGATAGCGGATGAGCAGACAGGATGTCGGCGACGCCGAGGAAGTCCGCGCGGATCCGGTCGGTAGCGGCGCCGATCCCGCTGAGGCCGGGCCGCGGCGCATACTCGGGCTCGCGCTGCCCACGCTGGGCGTCCTGGTCGCCGAACCGCTCTATCTGCTGTTCGATCTGGCGGTGGTCGGCAGGCTCGGCGCGCTGGCGCTGGCCGGACTTGCCGTCGGGGGATTGATTCTCGCGCAGGTGAGCACCCAGCTGACCTTTCTGTCCTACGGGACGACCGCTCGGGCGGCGCGCAGGCACGGCGCCGGTGACGAGCGTGGTGCGGTGGCCGAGGGCGTGCAGGCCACCTGGCTGGCGGTCCTGGTCGGTCTGCTGATCCTGATCACGGTGCAGGCGTTCGCCGTTCCGCTGACCGAGGCGATCGCGGGCGGCGGGGACATCGCCGCCGAGGCGCTGCCGTGGGTGCGGATCGCGCTGTTCGGCGTGCCGCTCATTCTGATCGCTATGGCGGGCAACGGGTGGTTGCGCGGTGTCCAGGAGACCCGCCGTCCGCTGCTGTATGTGGTTGCCGGTCTTGCGCTTTCTGCCGTCCTGTGTCCGATGCTCGTGCACGGACTGCTAGGCGCGCCGCCGCTGGGGCTGCCCGGCTCGGCGGTGGCGAACCTCGCCGGGCAGGCGGTGACGGCCGTGCTGTTTCTCGGCGCCCTGATGCGGGAACGGGTTTCGCTGGTTCCGCACTGGTCGGTGATGCGCGCCCAGTTGGTGCTCGGCCGCGACCTGATCCTGCGCAGCCTGGCTTTTCAAGCTTGCTTCGTATCGGCGGCGGCCGTGGCTTCGCGGTTCGGGGCGGCCTCCGTCGCGGCGCACCAGCTGGTCCTTCAGCTGTGGAATTTCCTTGCGCTGACCCTGGACTCGCTGGCCATCGCCGCGCAGACGCTGGTGGGTGCGGCGCTCGGCAGCGGCAACGCCGTGGGGGCGCGGCGGCTCGCGTGGCGCGTCACGCGGTGGTCGGAGGTCTTCGCGCTCGCGCTGTCCGCTGCGTTCGCGGCCGGGTACGCGGTCGTCCCGACGCTGTTCACCGACGACCCGGCCGTGCTTGATCGCACCCACGTGGCGTGGTGGTACTTCGTGGGGATCATTCCGGTCGCCGGTGTGGTCTTCGCGCTCGACGGCGTGCTGCTCGGCGCCGGTGACGCGGCGTTCCTGCGGACCGCTACGCTCGGCGCCGCGCTGGCCGGGTTCCTGCCCGCCATCTGGCTCTCGCTCGTCTTCGACTGGGGGCTCGCGGGCATCTGGTCCGGCTTGGTCGCGTTCATGGTGCTGCGCTTGGCGGCGGTCGTCTGGCGGACACTGTCGGGCCGCTGGGCGCAGGTGGGCGCGGAGATCCCGCGGGGGCGTGCCTGATCGACCGGGTGCGATAGTTCGATAACGATATTCATTCCTGGCAAGATGTGGGAATGCTCGAGCAGCTGACAGCGCGCCGCGCGCGAACCCGGGTGTCGTCGACCTACGTTCTCGCCGGATTGCTGGTGGCGGGCATCGCCTGGCAGGCGCAGCTGGCCTCGGCGATCGACGCGCGAGTGCGGCTACAGACCGCGCTGACGATGTTCGTCGGAGTTTTCGTGCAGGCCATCCCTTTTCTCGTGCTCGGGGTAGTTGTCAGCGGCGCGATCGCCGCGTTCGTCTCGCCCGCGCTGCTGCGGAAGGTCTTGCCCCGCAACGAGATCGCGGCGATCGGAGTCGGCGGGCTGGCGGGGGTCGCGCTGCCAGGGTGCGAATGCGGCGTGGTACCGGTGGCGCGCAGGCTGATCGATCAGGGCGCGCCGAGTTCGGCGGCGCTGGCCTTCCTGCTGTCGGCGCCCGCGATCAACCCGGTGGTGCTGGTCGCCACCGCGGTCGCGTTTCCCGGCGAGCCCGGGATGGTGGCGGCGCGGTTCGCGGGCTCATTGGCAACCGCGCTCGTGATGGGAATGCTGTGGTCGCGTTTCGGCAGCCCCGCCTGGATGCTGCCGCGCGGCGGGCCCGGCCACTGCGTAACCGGCCGCAGTCGGGCCGAGGTCTTCGCCGAGGCAGCCCGGCACGACCTGTTGCAAGCCGGCGCGTTCCTGGTGCTCGGCGCGGCCACCGCGGCGGCGTTGCACGTGCTCGTCCCGCCGCGATGGTTCGAGCAGCTGGCCACCCAGATGCTGCTGGCCGTCCTGGTGCTCGCGGTGCTGGCGGTGGTGCTCGCGCTGTGCTCGGAGGCCGACGCGTTCGTCGCGGCGAGTATGTCGACGCTGCCGCTGCTGCCGCGGCTGGTGTTCCTCGTTGTCGGGCCTGCCGTGGACGTCAAGCTGTTCGCGATGCAGGCCGGCGCGTTCGGGCGGCGGTTCGCGATGTGGTTCGCGCCGTCGACTTTCGTCGTCGCGATCGTCTGCGCGACGGTGGCGGGCTATGTCTTCCTCGGGGGTACGCGATGAGGCGGGAAACGCAGAATCTGCTCGTGCTGCTGATCGGAATCGCGGTGCTGCGCATCACTTTCGACGGCACTTACCTGCGCTACGTCAAACCGGGGCTCTTTCCGTTCCTGCTGGTCAGCGGGATCGGCATCGTCGCGCTCGGCACCGCGGCCATCATCGGCGACCTGTATCGCGGGTCGTCGCGCGGCAGCAACCATCGCCACGAGCACGAGCACGAGCACGGGCGTGTCCAGTGGTTGCTGCTCGCGCCGGTCGCCGTGCTCCTGCTGGTGGCGCCGCCCGCGCTCGGCGCGGGAGCCGCGGTGACCAGTTCGGCGATCCGCCCGCCGGATCCCGTTGTGGCGCAACCCGAGCTGATCGACTACCCGCCGCTGCCCGACGAGCCCGCTCCCATCGTCTCGATCAGCGAGGTGGTGAACCGCGCGACACTCGACGCCACGCGGTCGCTGGACGGCCGCGAGATCACCGTCAGCGGTTTCGTGCTGCGCCGCATGCGCGGCTACAGGATCGACCTGGCCCGCGTGGTCATCACCTGCTGTGTCGCGGACGCCCGCTACATCCGGTTGCACCTGACCGGTATCGAGGAGTCACTCGACGAGGACACCTGGCTGGAGGTGCGCGGCGTCGTCGAACAAGACAGCGCGCGCCGCGATCGCGACGGGACGCCGACGCTCGTGGTGCACGAATTCCGGCGGGTCGAACGACCCGATCACTCCTATGAGCGCGGTCGCTGACGCGGACTCAGGCCAAATTCACCGCGGCGTTCTCGGTCGCGCGGAAGCGGCGGACGACGACGCCCGCGGGACGCACCGACCGGCCCGCGACGGTGAGGCCGGGCTGTACCAGCGCCTCGACGGTGCGGTCGGCATCCGGGTCGGCGGTCGCGGTGACGTCGGCGGCCTCCATGGTGAGCGAGTCGAAAGGGTCGTCGGGTCGCGGCGTGACCAGCGCCGCGCCCCGGCCGGTGAGCAGCCGCTCGACGCGCGCGACGATGGCCTCGAACGCCGCTCGCTCCCTCGGGGTCTCGGCGGTGGCGGCGCAGGCGGCGGTGTCGCCGTGCAGCGCGAACAGCTCGACCACCAGCGGCAGATCGGCGCCCGCGCGGTCCTGGCGGGCGCGGGCCTTGGCCTCGTCGGCGAGGCGCTCGATGGTGGCGGCCTGGCGGGCGACGACCCGGGACAGGTCGTCGACGCGTTCGACGAGTTGGGCGAGCGATTCCGCGACTGGTTCCGTCATGATCGCACCATAGCCGGGGCGCGCGGCTATTGGATTGGGCGTCAGCCGGATTCGCCGAACGGTCGCTGCGCCGCTGTCGGACCCGGCTGATACCATCGCCTGCCATGGGGGTCTACGGCATCGACCTGGGCACAACGAACTCGGCGATCGCGCGGATCGACGCCGACGGTCGGCCCGAAGTAATGATCGGCATGAACGGGGAACCGACGGTTCCCTCCGTCGTGCTGTTCGCATCCGCCTTCGATCATCTGGTGGGCGAGGGCGCCCGGCGGCAGGCCCGGCTGGATCCCGAGCACGTGTGCTCGCTGGTGAAGCGCCGGATGGGCGACTCGGAGTGGCGTTTCGCGGCGCACGGCGAGACCTGGTCGGCGCCCGCCGTGTCGGCGCTGATCCTCAAGAGTCTCGCCGCCGACGCGGAATTCGGCGGCGGCGAACCGGTGCGGCGCGCCGTGATCACGGTGCCCGCGTACTTCGGCGACGAGGAGCGCCGCGCCACGATCCAGGCGGGCGCCTACGCGGGCTTCGACGTCGCCGGCGTGCTGTCCGAGCCGATCGCGGCGGCGTTCTCCTACGGGTTCGGCAGGCTCGACGGCGGCGTGGACATCGGCACATCCGGTGCGCGCGAGACCGTTCTCGTCTACGACCTCGGCGGCGGCACCTTCGACGCCACCGTCATCGAGCTGGCCGACCGGCGTATCTCCGTGCTCGCCGTGGAAGGCGACCATCAGCTGGGCGGCGCGGACTGGGACGAGCGGATCGCCCTGTACCTGTCCCAGCGGTTCTGCGCGGCCAACCCCGATGCCGAAGACCCGCTGGACGATTCGGCCGGTTCGCAGATGCTGGTGCTGGCCGCCGAGCGGGCCAAACGCGAACTCAGTGAACTGGAGAGCACCGAGGTGGTGGTCGCGCACGACGGAGCGCGCGCCGTCGTCACGCTGACCAGGGACGAACTCGAGTCGATGACGGCCTCGCTGATGCGCCGCACCCTCGATCTCACCAGGGACTGCCTCGCCGCGGCGGGCAAGCGCGGCGTGACGTCGATCGACCGGCTGCTGCTGGTGGGCGGCTCCTCCCGGATGCCGATGGTCGCACGCGAATTGACCAAGGAACTCGGCCTGATCGGCGAGCTGCGCGACCCTGACCTGTCGGTGGCGCGCGGTGCGGCGCTCTACGGCGAGAAGCTCGAGATGGAACGGTTGATCGTCGCCGACCTGGTCACCCGCGGCAGGCTGCGGGACGGCTCCGGACTGAACGAGGCGGCGTCCGCGGATCTGGACCAGTCGATCGCCCGGGTCGCGGAGTCGTTCGGCCAGCCGGTGAGCTTGGTGCGGCGGATGCTGGAGATCCAGGTCGACACCGTCGTATCGCGCGGATTCGGTGTGCTGGCGCTGGATTCGCACTACGGGCTGGCGGCCGCCTGGCTGGTGCACCGCAACCAGACGCTGCCGGTGCGGGTGCGCCGTTCGTTCGGCACCGTGCGCGAGGACCAGGACCAGATCGAGCTGACCATCGTGGAACAGCAGGGGCAGGCCGCCTCGGTGCGTCCCGAGGACACGAAAGTACTTGTGGAGGGCCGGATTCGCGGCATTCCCCCGGGCTATCCCGCGGGCAGCGAGGTGCGCGTCACCTTCGAGATGGGTTTCGACGGCGTGCTGCACGTGACCGCGCACCACGTCGACGCCGACATGCCGCTGACGTTGTCGGCGCAGACCGGAGCCACCCTGTCCCAGTCCGACGTCGCGCGGGAACTCGACCAGGTGCAGCGCTCCCGGCGCCGCGACAGCTGAGCCGCCGTGCACGCATTCGACCCCAACGACTACCGCAAGCGGGTGCTCGCCGCGGTCGAGCGCCGCGGCGGCATCGAGCATTCCGACCCGTTCGAGCTCTACGACATTCCGCTCGACGAAGCCGAGACCCTCGGCGACGCCGAGGTGTCCGCCCGGGTGGCCGAGGTGTGGGGCTTCTGGCAGCGCCAGCGTGACCATCCGAAGTACCGCGTGTTGGTCGGGCTGCTGGTGGAAAGCCACGACCGGCTGTCCTTCCTGCTGCTCGACGCGTCCGCGCGACGGGCCGAGGCGATCCGAATCCGGCAGGAGCGCGAACAGCGCGACGCGGAACGGTACGAGATGCTCGACGTCGCGATCTCCCGGCTGGTGCAGCGCCACGGCGGGGTGCCCGCCGCGAAAGTGCCGGGGCTGGAGGAGATCGGATCGATGGGCGGGCTCACCGCCGCCGAGGTCGCCACCCGCCTGCGCCGCCATCGGATCATCCAGAACGAGCAGCCGCCCGCCGCGCCCCAGGCCACCGGCGCACTCTCCGACCAGCGACGCACTCAGATCCGCGGGCTGCTCGCCGAATGGGCGCGGCTGGTGGACGGTCCGCCCGCGCCGACACTGCTCGGGCTGCTCGGGCTGGATCCGAGCCGCGCCACCCACACCGGCGAGATCCGGCTGCGCGCCGACGCGTTGCGCGCGCGGTCGCGCGAGCTGCCGCCGGGGCGGATGCGGGTGGTGCTCGACGAACTGCTGGTGCACGTGCAGGATCTGCTGGAGCCGGGCGGGCCGGTGGTGGCCGAGTACGTCGCCTCGATCGTCGAGGACGTCACCGCGGAACTGCGGCCCAAGGTGCGTGCGGCTGTGCTCATCGAGGACGAGCTGGTGGGGGAGGACTACGAGTTCCTGCTCGACGAGGCGATCGCCCTCGGTATGGACCCGCGCGACGCGAGTCGATTGCTCGAAGATCTCGCCGCCGAATTGGGTTCGCGCGCTGTGGGATCCGCGCGGCCCGCACCGCCGGCGCACACCCCCGCCCCGTCGACTCCGAGCCCGGCGCCGGCGCGACGGCTGTGGGAGGAGTCGCTGAAGGCCGCGCGGGCGGCGCTGCGCAACGGGCACCCGCAAGAGGCCGCGCGGTACATCGCCGAGGCCAGGGGACTGGACCCGCACAACGAGGGCACGACGCCCATCCGCTCGGTGTCCGACGACGTGGAACGGGTGCTCGCCGAGGCGGCGCGGCACTGGCGCGTCGCCCTCGCGGCGCGCGCGGCCACCCGCTATGTCGAGGCGCTCGAACATCTCCGCGAGCTGCGTCGCGTCGCCGCCGACGTGCCGCCGCCCACCGGGTCCACCACGGGCCTCGACGAACTGCTCGCCGAAGCCGAACGGGCCGTCGCCGAGGCCGACCGTTTGGTCGCCGCCGCGGCGGCGGGCCCGCCCGCCGAACGTTCGCGCACACTGCGCGCCGCCCAAGCCGCGTGCCTCGATCACCCCGGGGCGAGCGAGGCGCTGGCCGCCACCCCTCTCCCCGCCCCCGGGCGAGTGACGGCTACCCGCATGACGAACGGCTCGGTGCGAGTGACGTGGTCGCCCGCATCGGCCGACGATGTCGATTACCGCATCACCCGTCTCCAGCCGGACGGCTCGTGGCGTGTGGTCGGCCGCACCCGCGGCACCGAACTCGAAGACGGCGGAGCGCCGACCGGTGAAACCCCGGTCTACGCCGTCGCCGCCGCCACCTCCGGTCGCTACTCCGACACCGTGCGCTCCGACGCCCCTCCCGAACCCCGCGCCGACCGCACTGCTCAAACCGCGGCAAACTCTTCCGGTTCGGCACGGCCCGGCGCCGTCGGCTCGGGAGGTTCGACGAGCGAGCCCGGTGCGAGCTTCGACCCCGGCGGGGTTGGCGGTCCGACCGACCCCGCTACGAGAACCGAGCCCGGTCCGGTCGGCTCTGGTGCTTCGACCAGCGAGCCCGGTGGGAGCTCCGGCTTCGGCGCTGTCGGCGGTTCGACCGTCGAGCCCGCTGTGAATACCGAGCCCGGTCTTGTCGGTGGCTCCGGTGGTTCGACGCTCGAGCCGGGCGCAAGCGCCGAGCCCGGCGTGGTCGGTCAGCACAACTCGGCTACCCCGCCCACGCAGACGACGCAGCCGCACCCTGTCGTTGCGCAGGACCCTGGCGTGGTCGTACAGCCAAACTCAGCCGTCCCGCCCGTGCAGGGGACGCAGCCGGACCCCGTCGTTGCGCAGGGCCCCGGTGCGTTCACCGAGCCGGGCAGCGTCGCCCGGCCTGATCCGGCTGCTGTCCGGCCGGAGCGGGCCACGCCGCAAGCTGCCTCCCCGGTCGTACCGTACAACTCGGCCGTCCCGCCCGTGCAGGGGACGCAGCCGCACCCCGTCATTCCGCAGGGACCCGGCTCGGTCGCCGAGGCAGGCGGCGTCGCCCGGCCTGATCCGGCTGCTGCCCGGCCGGGGTGGGCCGCGCCGCAAGCTGCCTCCCCGGTCGCACAGGACGATCCGATGCCCAGCGGCATCCCCGTCGTCACCGGCCTAGCCGAACGCGCGGGTCTGCTGACCTTCGTATGGCCGACGGGAATCACCGAGGTGATGGTCGTAGCGTGCACCGATCGCCCACCGGCTACCCCGGACGAGCCGGAGGCGCGCGCGTGGAAGGTCACCAACACGCGGTACGAGATCGACGGTGGCGTCCGGGTACCGCCGGATCTCCCGCGCCCGTGCCACATCGGCGTGGCGTCGTGCCGCCGTGAACCCAACGGCACGCTCACCGTGGCCGCCGGTTTCGCGCCGAATGCCCGGATCCACTGGACGCACGCCTGACGCGACGTCGCCCGCCGGAATGCCGCGCCCGCCCGGCGTGTTCGGATCGGGGACGAATGGTGTCGATGGAGGCAGGCGGCCGGTGGTCGCCTCGGATGTGACAAGGTGGGTCTGGTGATACCCAAGTTGATGGCGGTGAGCGACGTACACGTCGGGCATCAGGGGAACCGGCCGATCGTGGAGCAGATCCAGCCGGACTCGCCGGAGGACTGGCTGATCGTGGCCGGCGACGTGGGCGAGAAGACCGAGGACATCCGGTGGGCGCTGGAACTGCTGCGCAGCCGGTTCGCGAAGGTGATCTGGGTGCCCGGCAATCACGAGCTGTGGACCACGGCGAAGGATCCCGTGCAGATGCACGGCGTCGCGCGCTACGACTATCTGGTGTCGATCTGCCGCGACCTGGACGTCGTCACGCCCGAGGATCCCTTCCCAGTGTGGCGCGGCCCGGGCAGCGAGGCGCACGGCGGCGCGGTGACGCTGGCCCCGATGTTCCTGCTCTACGACTACTCGTTCCTCCCGGAGGGCGCCACCACCAAGGCCGAGGGCCTGGCCATCGCGCGTGAGCGCAACGTGGTCGCCACCGATGAGTTCTTGCTCTCCTCGGAGCCGTATCTGACCAGAGACGCCTGGTGTCACGCCCGGGTACAGGTCACCAAGCGCAAGCTGGACGCGCTCCCGCCGGAGACGCCGCTGGTGTTGATCAACCACTTCCCGCTGGTGCGCCAGCCCACCGATGTGCTGTTCTACCCCGAGTTCGCGCTGTGGTGCGGCACCGATCTGACCGCCGACTGGCACACCAGCTACAACGTGGTGTGCTCGGTGTACGGGCACTTGCACATTCCGCGCACCTCCTACTACGACGGCGTGCGCTTCGAGGAGGTCTCGCTCGGCTATCCGCGCGAATGGCAGCGCCGCGGTCTGCCGGACAAGCTGCTGCGCCAGATCCTGCCCGCCCCGGAGTACCCGCCGGGCACGCTGAACAAGTGGGGCGGCCACTTCAAGGTCACCCCCGAGATGGAGGCGGCTGCGGCCGAGATGCGCAGCCGCGCCCAGCGCAGGCGCGGCGTCTGAACCGGCCACCGGCAGGCGCTCGGGGACGGAGTCCGTCGCCGACCTCGCGCATGGCTGGAGCCGATGCGGCGGTACGCCTCGACTAGGCTCGGAGCCGATGATCGAGAACATTCTGCCCAGTGATGTCGCCTCGGCCGAGCTGTTGGCGTACCCGGAGGATCTGAAGCCGCATCCGGCCGAAGAGCATCTCATCGCGAAGTCGGTGGAGAAGCGGCGGCGCGACTTCATCGGCGCCCGCCACTGCGCCCGGCTGGCCCTGGAGCAGCTCGGCGAGCCGCCGGTCGCGATCGGCAAGGGGGAGCGGGGAGCTCCGGTGTTCCCGCGCGGCATCGTGGGCAGCCTCACCCACTGCGACGGCTACCGCGCCGCGGCGCTGGCGCACAAGATGCGCTTCCGCTCGATCGGCATCGACGCCGAGCCGCACGGCGCGCTGCCGGACGGCGTGCTCGATTCGGTGAGCCTGCCCGCCGAACGGGACTGGTTGCACGACACCGATTCTCGACTACACCTGGATCGGCTGTTGTTCTGCGCCAAGGAAGCCACCTACAAGGCGTGGTTCCCGCTGACCACCCGCTGGCTCGGTTTCGAGGAGGCGCACATCACCTTCACCGTCGAGGAGAACGCCGACGGCACGGGCTCGGGCACCTTCCGCAGCCAGCTGCTGGTGCCGGGCCAGACCAACGACGGTGGGCTGCCGCTGACCTCGTTCGACGGACGCTGGCTGATCGCCGACGGGCTGATCCTGACCGCGATCGCGCACGCCTGATGACCGGACCGACCACCCAGGCGCAGCGCCCCGACGTGCTCGGCGGCCTGCTGATCGTCGACAAGGACGGCGGCTGGACCAGCCACGACGTGGTGGCCAAGTGCCGGAAGTTGTTGCGCACCAAGAAGGTCGGGCACGCGGGCACGCTCGACCCGATGGCGACCGGCGTGCTGGTGCTCGGCGTCGAACGGGCCACCAAGCTGCTCGGCCTGCTGACGCTGACCACGAAGGCGTACACCGCCACCATCCGGCTCGGCCAGTCCACCACCACCGACGACGCCGAGGGCGAGACCCTGGTGACCGCCTCCGCGCTGCACCTCGCCGACGCCGACATCGCCGCGCGGATCGCGGCCCTGACCGGCGACATCGACCAGGTGCCCGCCACCGTGAGCGCCATCAAGGTGAACGGCGAACGCGCCTACGCCCGCCACCGCGCGGGTGAGGACGTGCGGCTGGCCGCCCGGCCGGTCACCGTGTCCCGCTTCGACGTGCTGGCCCGGCGCGATGTTCCGGACGGTGAGTTCGTCGATCTCGATGTCGTGGTCGAATGCTCGTCCGGCACCTACGTGCGCGCGCTGGCCCGCGATCTGGGCGCCGCGCTGGAGGTCGGCGGCCACCTGACGGCGCTGCGCCGCACCAGGGTCGGCCCCTTCACGCTCGAACACGCCAGGACGCTGGACGAGCTCGCCGAGGACCCGACCTTGAACCTCGGCATCGACGAGGCGGTCCGAATCGCGTTCCCGCACCGCACGATCGACGACCGCGAAGCCGAATCCCTGCGCGACGGACGGTGGTTGGATCCGATCGGCATCGCGGGCGTGCACGCCGCGCTCACCGCCGATGGTACGGCCATCGCGTTGCTCGAGGAGAAGGGCAAGCGCTCCTCGCCGGTCTTCGTGATCCGCCCGCGCGGCCTGGTCGACTGACAGCGGGCGCGCCGGATCGCTTCGGTGACGCTACGCCCGAACGCGTATCGGCCCAGCGCTATTCGCCGCGCTGCCCGAGGATGGGCTCGAGCGCGCCGAGTAGCGCGCCGACGCTGATGTCGCGCACGTCGTTCCGGCTCATCGCGCGGTGCTCCAGCCAGTCGACGGTGAGGACGCGGACGAACGTCAACCAGCTCATCAGCACCGACGAGGCCGCGGCCCGTTCTGCCTCGCTCAGCCCCATCACGTTCAGCAGACGGCCGCGCAGTTCGTCCAATTCCCCGGAGATGATCGACTGGATGGTCGGGTCCCCGGCCAGCATCCGGTTCGCGGCGATGACAGTGCGTGCGTTGGCCTCGAAGTAGTCGAGGTGGGCGTCCAGCCCGGCCGCCAGCTGGTCGCGCAGCGGGGTCTCGGCGTCCAGTTCGGTCGCCACCAGCAGTCGATCCGCGGCCTGCTGGTAGACGGCCGCGAACAGGTCGCGCTTGCTGGGGAAGTGGCGGTACAGCAGGGCGCGGGACACGCCCGCCGCGGCGGCCACGTCCTCCATGAGCACGGTGTCGTAGGCGCGTGCGGCGAACAGCTCGGCGCCCGCCGCCACCAGTAGGCGGCGGCGTTCGTCGGGGGAGAGGCGGCGGCGGGTACTCATCACCGACGATATTAGTTGACGTGTGTCTACTAGCGGTCGTAGCATCCCTATTAGTAGACATATGTCTACTAAGGTGGCCGTGGATCGTGAAGCTTGATGCGCGGCAGAGGGATACCGTCCTGCTGAGGGAGAACGACCATGGCGAAACTGCTGAAGGTCCTGGCGCTGGTGATGGGCGTCGCCTGCGTGGCGATCGGCGTGTTCCACATCGCGCTCGGCATCGACTCGGTGCCGGGCATGGGCTCGTCCGGTGTCACGGCCGACAGTCAGAGCCGCTTCTTCGGGGCCGTCTTCGTCGGCTACGGCGTGGCGTGGATCTGGACCGCGCGCCGCACGCCCATTCCGGCGGTGGCCGTGCGCTGGCTGGCGGGGATCTTCCTGCTCGGCGCGTTCGGCCGGGTGCTGTCGCTCGCGGTGTACGGGTGGCCGCACTGGTTCCAGATCGTGCTCACCGTCATCGAATTCGTTCTCCCGCCGGTGTATTTCTGGTTGGCCGACGCCGACGAGAAGCGGGCGGCGGCCGTGGCTGTCCGATGACTCGGCCGAGCGTGCCCACGCCGATCTCGCGCACGTCGGTCCGGCGGAGCGACACCCGTCGCGATGGACCCCGGACGCCGGCAACGGAATCGGAGGCGAACCGTACAGTGGTCGTGGGTTCGTCGTCCGAAACCGTCGGCGGCCGTGGGAAGGCAGTGGGCATGAGTGAACATCCGGTCGATACGTTCGAGCTGTGGGACCGGGACGACGACGGGCTCGTCTCCGTGCAGGACATCACCGACGGCATCCGCGCGCTCGGGCTGGAGGTCGACGCCGATGCCGTAGAGCGGCTGGTCGCCGCGGCCGACACCGATGGCGACTTCCTGGTCTCCAAGGCCGAATTCGACGCGGCCTTGGTGACCGGACGCCTGGAGGTGACCGACGCCGACGCCGCCTTCCGCGTCTTCGATACCAACGGCGACGGGCGCATCTCGGTCGAGGAACTCGAATCCCTCATCCGGCACGTCGGCGCGGGCCGTATCGACGTCCCCGCCGCCGACCTGCTCGCCGCCGCCGACCGGGACGCCGACGGCTATCTCTCACCGGCCGAATTCCGCTCTCTGCTGGACGAACTCGCGCGCTGATCCGGGGCAGAGTCGGTCCCGGAACCGGATGAGCACGAGTCGTTGTCCATTCGTCACGCGCCGAACAGTCCTCGGACCAGTCCGGCCGCCTCGGCTGCCAGTCCGGGCGGGTTGGTGGCGATGAACATGGAGTCGGCCGCGAGATTGCCGAGCACATGCCAGCTCGGATCGGGCGTACCGCCGACCATCGCACGCCGAGTGCCCGGTTCGGCGCGCAGGCCACCCGCCGGATGCGGTTCGGCGGCGCCCGCCGCGAGCAGAGCGCCCACCAGCGGCTGGGTTTCCGAGGGCGTCGTGTAGGCGGGCGGGTTGACCGCGTTGAAGACGGTGTCCGCGGACCAGTTTCGCGCGTCGTACACGGTGAACCCGCCGCCGGACCGCGCCTCGATCTTGGTGACGCCCGCGCGCAACCGCAGCTGGCCGGAATCGAGCAGCCGCAGCACGATGCGCGCGTTGTGCGGGACCATCGGCGAGCTCAGGCTGTTGATGGTGCGGAAGTGTCCGGTGCGCAACATCTCTCGGTCCCGCTCGGCCAACAGCGGCCACGCGGTCGGGCCGACGACGCGGATGACCATGGCCAGCAGGCGCCGCCCGTGGTGCGGTGCGTCGACCGCGTCGAGCTGGCGGCGCAGGCGAATCACCGGATCCTCGGAGCCGGTGATCTCGGCGGCCAAGGTGTCGAAATCCTGTCCCAGTGCCGCGAGTTCGGTGCGCATGAGCGAAACCAAGTGGGAGAAGGGGAGTTCGCCGTGCTCTGCAGCCAGTTCCCGCACCGCCCCTGGCGTCAAGTGCACGGGGTCGAGGCGGACCGGACGCTGCTGGACGAAGGGGAGTTGCCCGCTGCGTGAGAGCAGCGTGATCGGCCCGGTGTGCCCGTTCGCCGCCAGGGTGACGGCGATGTCCACCGCGGTCAGACCGCTGCCGATGACGGCGAGATGGTGGTCCGCGGGGAGTCCGGCCACGGTGCGGGCGAGGGGATAGGGCTCGTTGACGTAGCCGGGTGTGCCGGTGAGCCCGTAGTGGTCACGCGGGCCGCCGCTGCCGACCGCGAGGACGGCCCGGTCCACCGGGACGTGATGGCCACTCGCGGTGTGCAGGACCGCCCGCTCGTCGCGGGAGAATCCGGTGACGGCCGAACGCACCACGCGGACAGGGCAGCCCGCGAGACCCAGTCGTGCGATCGCGTCGCGCGCGGTGTCTTCCAGGTACTCGCCGTAGACCGCGCGCGGGACGAGCGGTTGGCCCAGCCCTTCGTCGAGGTAGTCGGCCACCTCGCGATTCGCAAGCCAGCGCTGGTAGTGCCCGGGGTCGCCCGCGCGCACCGACATGATGGGCGGCGGCGCGTTCACCCGCACCGCGTCGAGGTCGGGCTGGTACGGGCGGCCCCGCCAGAGCGCGGGCGCGCCGTCGAACACGGTGACGCCGCTCGGCTTGTCGTCCGCGAGGGCCAGCGCGTCGAGCAGCGCGACGGCGGCCGCGCCCGCTCCGATGATTCCGATGTGCATGGGGCTCCTTCGGTTTCGTGTGTGCGGCACCCAGCGTCCCGGGGTTCGGCGGCGCGGAACATCCCGCGATCGAGGGGGTTCGCCACCGGCGACGCGCGATCGACGGGTCGAGTGTTCGCGGCCGAGGTCTCCGTGGGCCGGAATTTCACCGCGCGGCGGGCGCTTACCCCTCATATGTGGGATGGCGAGCGCGCGACAGGCGGCCGAGGATGACACGCATGACCGCAACGACCGCGTTAGACGCACTGCTCGCGAGCATCGCCGCCGCGCCCGACGCGCACGCGCTGTTCGCCGACGCGTCGGCCCGCCTGCGGCGCATCGCGCCGTTCGACGCCGCCGTGTGGGTGGCCACCGATCCGGTCAACGGGCTCACCACGGCGCCGGTGCGGGTGGAGAACCTGCACGAGGGCGGCTGCGGAACCTACTGGGAGTCGGAGCTTTTCGCCGAACACGTCAATCTGTTCCGCGATCTGGCGCTGGCGAAGGTCCCGGTGGCCGGGCTGCGGGAGGTGACAGGAGACCGGCCGACGCTGAGTCCGCTGTACCGCAGCTTCATGCGTCCGCGCGGGTTCGACGACGAGTTGCGCGCGGTGTTCCGGGTGGACGGGCAGCCGTGGGGACAGCTGAGCCTGTTCCGCGAGCGGGGCAGGCCGCCGTTCCGCGCCGAAGACATCGCCCTGGTCCAAGTTCTCTGCACGCCGATGGCGCAGCGATTGCGCGCCTTCGCGCTGCCCAGCGCGACACCGCCGTCCGCTCTCGCCGCCGCGCCCGGTCTGCTGCTGTTCGGCGCGGGCGGCGAACTGCTGTCCCTCAACGACGAGGCCCGCGAGCTGCTGGCCGAGATGCCGCCCGGCCCTGCCACGCAGACCCCGCTCGGCATCGATCTGCCGCTGCCGGTCTGGATCCTCAGCACCGCAGGCCGCGCCCGGCTCACCGGAGTCGCGTCGCGGATCCGGGTGCGCACCACCGCGGGGCGCTGGCTGGTGTGCCACGCGACCTGCCTGCGCGACGCCGAAGGGCGTTCGGGCACAACGGCTCTGGTGATCGAGCAGGCCAAGCCCGCCGAGGTGGCCGAGTTGATCGTCGCCGCCTACGAACTCACCTCTAGGGAACTCGAGGTGACCGAACTCGTCGCCCGCGGCCTGCCCACCGCCGATATCGCCGCGCGGCTGTTCCTCTCCCCGCACACGGTGCGCGACCATCTGAAGTCGGTCTTCGACAAGGTCGGCGTCACCAGCCGCGGCGAACTGGTCGCCAAACTCTTCACCGAGCATCGCGAACCCCTGACGGCCGCCGCCACGGTCCGCGTTCTCGATGCCGCGAGCTAGACCGACACAGCGGCGGCTACCAGACGATCACCCGCGCTCTGCGCCGCAGGGCGCGGCTGGCCGCCGAACACGACGCGCCGCGCGGGCCAGGCCGACCGGTGCGCGATGACGCCACGCCCGCGACCGATTGCGGTGTCGGGCGATTCGACCACGGCGCGATCGGTCGCGCGCGACGCGCCGCCCGAACCTCGGCGACGACGGCGTGGTTTCGCCGCCGCGTTCGTGCCCACGGAGGCTCGGCGCGGACCTCGTACGGCACGGTCCGGTCACAGGCGCGACGCACCGTCATAACACCCCGTACAGTCCTGTTGACCTGCGTTAACGCGCTTCCCGCTCGGTCGATACGTCGGTAAGAGTGGCTCGATCCGGAGGCTAGGGCGATGCGGGCGGTGGGAATCGTCGGGGTGGTGTGCGCGGTGTTCGCGCTCGTGGCGGGATGCGGCCGAGACGCCGACGTGGCGGATCGTCCGGCGGCGAGCGCCACGGTGAGCGTGAGCGCGACCACCGCGGGCCGTACACCCCAGATCGCCGAGGCGCCCGCCGCCCCCAACTCCCCGCAACCGCGCCCTGCGCCGCCGTCGCCCGCTCCCGCACCGCGACCGCCCGCTTCGCCCGTACACGGCACCGCCGTCATCGAGACCGTGACGCTCGGCGGCGTCGCGGTACCAGACGTCCCGGTCAGCGTGCGCCAGATGCGGCCGTGCGATACCGCGCAGCGCGATATTCCGTTGGGCGCCACCGAGATCGCGCACTGGGACGCGGTGACCGGTGACGACGGGCGGGCCGTCTTCGTGGTGCCGGTCGGTTGCTTCCGATTCCGGATGGACCCGCCGCCCGGCACCGACCCGGTGCCCGAGGGAATGCACACGCTGTTCGTCACCGAATCCGGTCAGGTCGTGACCGGCACGCTGCGCTTCAACGATCCGGCGCCCGCGGCCTGCGCCGCCGCGACCATCGTCGACGAGCTGGACGACGCGGGCGACCTCGCGGCCCACGCGGCGACGGTCGGCGAATGCGACGGAGCCTGGGCGGTCATCGCCTGGGACATCCCCGGCGACAGCCGGCGCATCGTCCACCGCGGTCCCGGCGGCTGGCACACCTACGTCGCCTTCCCGCACGACACCTGCTGGTCCACCGCCGCAGCCGACGGCGTCCCGAGTCGCCTCGAACCGTACTTCCACTCCTGCTGACGCACGCGGCAGGTGTAGCCCCTGCGAGGCGTCGAAATGGCTTGCGAGGCAGTAGGTCAGGCCGTGAGCCAGATGGCTTCGGCGGCGGGGCGGCCGAGATCGGTGGTGGCGGTGGCATCGCCGATGCGGATGGCGATGGTGCCCGCGAAGTCGCGGCGTTCGACGACGGCGATGGTGGTGTCCAGCGCGATGCCGACGGAGTCGAAGTAGCGCAGCATGTCCGGGTCGGAATCGGAGATGCGGGCGACGCGGCCGGACTGGCCCGCCTGGAAATCGCTGAGCTGGCGCGCGGGCGGCGTCGGCACCGCGCCGTCCACCGACGGGATGGGGTCGCCGTGCGGATCGCGGTCCGGGTAGCCGAGTTTGGCGTCGATGCGGGCCATGAGCAGTTCGGAGACCGCGTGCTCGAGCACCTCGGCCTCGTCGTGCACCTCGTCCCAGCCGTAACCGAGTTCGTTGACCAGGAAGGTCTCGATCAGCCGGTGCCTGCGCACCATCGCGACCGCGGCACGGCGGCCGTGCTCGGTGAGCGTGATCGAGCCGTACCTGGCGTGCTCGACCAGGCCCTGGTCGGCGAGCTTGCGCACGGCTTCGGAGACGGTGGAGGCCGAGACGCCGATGCGTTCGGCCAGCAGCTTGGTCGACACCTTCTCCTGCGACCACTCCTGGGCGGTCCAGATGACCTTCAGGTAGTCCTGGGCGACCGAGGTCAGCTCCGGCGCCAGGGTCGCGGTGCTGCCGCTCGGCTCGCCCGGCGCGGTGCTGTCGGTCAGCTCGCGGCGGGTGGCGATGTCTCGTTTACCAGGCACATACCCGAGCTTATGCACTTCGGTCCCGATTCACACAGTCGGACACCGGGATGCGTCGAACTCGTTCACCGCTCGTGTTCTCGCCGGTCGTGGCCCGGTCGCCCGCGGGCAATGTCCCGGACGGAACCGC
This sequence comes from Nocardia sp. bgisy134, assembly GCF_965341865.1. Taxonomy (GTDB): domain Bacteria; phylum Actinomycetota; class Actinomycetes; order Mycobacteriales; family Mycobacteriaceae; genus Nocardia. Next base: position 80,463 of record NZ_CBDQZP010000010.1, on the reverse strand, counting down.
AGGTCGGCGTGTGCCTGGACGAGCGCGGTCGTTCCGGCGCGGCGACCGCGAAAGCTGACGGCCCGCTCCGGACCGGGTCGGTTGTGTCCGCGATTTGCTCGGAGGAAGCTGAGAGAGTCGGGGCCGTCGGAAGCTGGTTCGGTGGGCCCACGTGCGATCCCCTCTCGTCACGAGCGTGGCGGCACTCGCCGCCGTGCTGAGCACGGGTGTGGTGCTCGCCGTGGACTGGAGCGATGCGGCCGTGCGCGATCCGGCGCGCACCCTGTTGCTCGGGCCGCGCGAGGCCTTCGCGGCGGCGCAGCATCCGGCGTGGCCCGCGTTCACGTCCGCCGAACTCGTGCTCTACCTCCTGGCCGGTGCGGCGTTCGTGGTGCCGGGACTGTGGATCTGGACCAGCGGCCGCTACGACCTGGCCGGTCCGCTGCTGGCCGTGGCGGGTCTGACGTGGCTGGCGGCGGGCGTGCGCCGCTCCAGCGACCCGCTGCTGTTCACCGCGGGCGCCCACCTATACCGACGAGGGCGTCGTCGTGGCCGCCACCATCCGGCGCGACTGCCCGGGGACGGCCGTGCTGCTGCTCTCGCAGTACATCGAGACCGACAGCGTGCTGGACCTCCTCCGCGACGGCGCGGACCACCTCGGCTATCTGCTGAAGGACCGGGTTTCCGACATCGACGACTTCGTGGCCGCGCTGCGCCGGGTCGCCTGCGGCGGATCGGCGATCGATCCCGACCTCGTCACCCGCCTCGTCGGCAGGCCGCATCGTGGCCACCGCCCGCTCGACGAACTCTCGCCGCGCGAACGAGAAGTCCTGCGGCTCATGGCCGAAGGACGCTCGAACCGGGCGATCGGCGCCGCGATGTTCCTGGGGGAGCGCACGGTCGAGGCGCACGTGCGCAGCATCTTCGTCAAGCTCGGCCTCCAGTCCGAACCCGACGACCACCGCCGCGTCCTCGCGGTGCTGACGTATCTGCGCGCCGAGTCCTGATCAGCGCACCCGCCCGGCGTCCAGTCGGGCCGTTGCCGTCCAGGAAGTGGACGACCTCTCACAGATGCCCGTCCGGGTCGGCGAAATAACCGGCGTAGATGCCCCATGCCGGGCCAGGAAGTCTTGAAGGAATCGGACATGTCCGCGTGACGGTGCGGCAGACGTTCTGTGACATCTGGTACGCCCGAATACTGTTCGCACCTCGACTTGCGTAGGCTGCGAACGTGCAGAGATGGCGATCCCTCGACGAGGTGCCCGCGGACTGGGGACGGTGCGTGCTCACGATCGGCGTGTTCGACGGAGTGCACCGCGGCCACGCGCAATTGATCAGCCGGGCCGTGAAGTCCGCGGCCGCGCGCGGCGTCCCCTCGGTGTTGATGACCTTCGACCCGCACCCCATGGAGGTGGTGCGGCCCGGATCGCACCCCGCGCAGCTGACCACGCTGACGCGGCGGGCGGAACTGGTCGAGGAACTGGGCGTCGACGTGTTCTGCGTGATGCCGTTCACCCACGAATTCATGAAGCTCACCCCCGGCCGCTACGTGCACGACCTGCTGGTCGAGCGGCTGCACGTGACCGAGGTCGTGGTCGGCGACAACTTCACCTTCGGCAAGAAGGCGGCGGGCACCGTCGAGACCATGCGCGAACTGGGCGAGCGCTTCGGCTTCGAGGTCGACGGCGTGACGCTGCTCGCTGAGCACGCGGTGACCTTCTCCTCCACCTACATCAGGGCCTGCGTGGACGCGGGCGACATGGCCGCGGCCGCCGAGGCGCTCGGCCGCCCGCATCGCGTCGAGGGCGTGGTCGTGCACGGCGACGGACGCGGCCGCGAACTCGGCTTCCCCACCGCCAACGTAGCGCCGCCCATGCACGCGGCGATCCCGGCCGACGGTGTGTACGCGGGCTGGTTCACGGTGCTCGGGCCCGGCCCCACGATCGGCACCGTCACGCCGGGCGAGCGGGCGATGGCCGCCATCTCGGTCGGCACCAACCCCACGTTCTCCGGCCGCGCCCGCACCGTCGAGGCGTACGTCATCGACGGTGACGCCGACCTCTACGGCCAGCACGTCGCGGTGGACTTCGTCGAGCATCTGCGCGGCATGCGCAAGTTCGACACCATGCACGACCTCATCGAGGCCATGGGCCGCGACGTCGAGAATTCGCGCAAGGTGCTCGCCGCCGCCGACGCGGGAGCTCGGTCGAGCACCGAGTCCTGAGCTCAGTCCTGATCCTCGCTCGGCACCGTCCAGCGGTAGATCTGACCGTCGCGCAGCTCGTAGGAGACGGGCGGCGCGCTGGTCGGGTTCGCGGCGATGTGGGCGAGCACCTTGGTGCGCCCGCGAATCGTGTCCGCGCCGTCGGTCCACCGCAGATACGGGTGCAGCAGCGGACGCAGGGACGCGTAGTCCCCGCGGGCCAAGGTGTCCAGCACGTCGCGTACGGCGGGATCCATGGCTCGATTGCAGCACGCCGATCCGGTGGCCGCACCGCGATTGGGTTCGCGCGATGCGCTCCGGTAAGGTGGATCCTCGGGTTTGCTGCGGTCCGCGGTGGCGCCCGACCCGGGAAACCGGAACCTTCGAACGCGGAACTGAGAAATAGGAGTGGATGCCTCGTGGCGCTGACCACCGAGCAGAAGTCGGCGATTCTCGCCGAGTACGGCCTGCACGAGAAGGACACCGGTTCGCCGGAAGCGCAGATCGCGCTGCTGTCCAAGCGGATCGCCGACATCACCGAGCACCTGAAGAAGCACAAGCACGACCACCACACCCGCCACGGCCTGATGGCGCTGATCGGTCGTCGCAAGCGCCTCTCGAAGTACCTGCAGGACAACGACATCGCGCGTTACCGCTCGCTGATCGAGCGCCTGGGCCTGCGCAGGTGATCTCCCGCCGCGCCGTCGGCGCGGCGAGTTCCGCGGCTTCCCGGCCCGGGATCCGACGATCTCGGGCCGGGGCCGCGAACGGTGATCGACGGCCTCGCACGAGGCGGTGAATCCGTCCGAACGGACGTGCGACACGCTGCCTGCCAGAGGCGGTCGTCATATCGCCAACGGCGAGACGTACAATCTCCCCGTTGGCTATTTGTGTATGAGGGGTGGACCGCATCCCGTCGTACGACAACATGGACAGCCGTATGCACCCGCCGCGTGGCGTCGGTCTTCGGTAGTGGCCTCCCGGCGCAGCGCCGGCGGGCTTCGATCGATGACCGCCTCCGCGTCGCCGTATCCAAGGGGATTTCGGCCGGGTGTGCGCGTCGCAGCCAGGAGGGTTGCCGCGCGTCCGTCTCCGGGTACGGCTGACGACAGCCGGATCGCGCCCACTGCGCGCTCGAGCCGGCGAGACGAGAGGTTGAGAGAAGAGAATGTCCGAAACAACTGAACGCAAGTCCTCGGCCGTAGAGGTCGAGCCGGGTGTGTTCGAGTCCGTCGCGCTGATCGACAACGGCTCCTTCGGCACCCGCACCGTACGTTTCGAAACCGGTCGGCTGGCCCGCCAGGCCGCCGGTTCGGTCGTCGCCTACCTGGACGACGAGACCATGCTGCTGTCGGCGACCACCGCGAGCAAGGCGCCGAAGGATCAGTTCGACTTCTTCCCGCTGACGGTCGACGTCGAAGAGCGCATGTACGCCGCGGGCCGCATTCCCGGCTCGTTCTTCCGCCGCGAGGGCCGCCCGTCCACCGACGCGATCCTGACCTGCCGCCTGATCGACCGTCCGCTGCGTCCGTCCTTCGTCGACGGCCTGCGCAACGAGATCCAGGTCGTGGTCACGGTCATGAGCCTGGACCCGAAGGATCTGTACGACGTCGTGGCGATCAACGCCGCGTCCGCGTCCACCCAGATCGCGGGCCTGCCGTTCTCCGGCCCGGTCGGCGGCGTGCGCGTCGCGCTGATCGAGGGCCAGTGGGTCGCGTTCCCGACCGTGGAGCAGCTCGAGAGCGCCGTGTTCGACATGGTGGTCGCGGGTCGCGTGGTCGAGTCCGGCGACGTCGCGATCATGATGGTCGAGGCCGAGGCCACCGACAAGGTCATTGCCCTGATCGAGGGCGGCGCGCAGGCGCCGACCGAGGCCGTGGTGGCCGAGGGCCTGGAGGCCGCCAAGCCGTTCATCGCCCGCCTGTGCCGCGCGCAGGCCGACCTCGCCGAGCTGTCCGCCAAGCCGACCGGCGAGTTCCCGCTGTTCCCGCCCTACGAGGCCGACGTGTTCGAGGCCGTGGAGGGCACCGCCAAGCGTGAGCTGAACGAGGCCCTGAGCATCGCCGACAAGCAGGAGCGCGAGGCGAAGATCGACGAGATCAAGCTCGACGTGCTCTCCCGCCTCGGCGACGACTTCGCGGGCCGCGAGAAGGAGCTGGGCGCCGCCTTCCGCTCGGTCACCAAGAAGCTGGTGCGTCAGCGCATCCTGACCGACGGCTTCCGCATCGACGGCCGCGGCCTGGCCGACATCCGCGCGCTGTCCGCCGAGGTCGCCGTGGTGCCGCGGGCGCATGGTTCGGCGCTGTTCGAGCGCGGCGAGACCCAGATCCTGGGCGTCACCACGCTGGACATGGTGAAGATGGCGCAGCAGGTCGACTCGCTCGGCCCGGAGACCTCCAAGCGCTACATGCACCACTACAACTTCCCGCCGTTCTCCACCGGTGAGACCGGTCGCGTCGGTTCGCCGAAGCGTCGCGAGATCGGCCACGGCGCGCTGGCCGAGCGGGCGCTGATCCCCGTGCTGCCCAGCCAGGAAGAGTTCCCGTACGCGATCCGTCAGGTCTCGGAGGCGTTGGGCTCCAACGGTTCCACCTCGATGGGCTCGGTGTGCGCCTCCACCCTGGCGCTGCTGAACGCCGGTGTGCCGCTGAAGGCCCCGGTCGCCGGTATCGCGATGGGTCTGGTCTCCGACACCGTCAAGAACGACAAGGGCGAAGACGAGGTCCGCTACGTCGCGCTGACCGACATCCTCGGCGCCGAGGATGCCTTCGGCGACATGGACTTCAAGGTCGCGGGCACCCGCGAGTTCGTCACCGCGCTGCAGCTCGACACCAAGCTGGACGGCATCCCCTCGCAGGTGCTGGCCGGCGCGCTGAGCCAGGCGCACGACGCCCGCACCACCATCCTGGACGTGATGGCCGAGGCCATCACCACCCCGGACGAGATGAGCCCGTACGCGCCGCGCGTCACCGCGATCAAGATCCCGGTCGACAAGATCGGCGAGGTGATCGGCCCCAAGGGCAAGGTCATCAACCAGATCACCGAGGACACCGGCGCCAACATCTCCATCGAGGACGACGGCACCGTGTTCGTCGGCGCGACCGACGGCCCGTCGGCGCAGGCCGCGATCGACGCGATCAACGCCATCGCCAACCCGCAGCTGCCGAAGGTCGGCGAGCGCTTCCTGGGCACGGTCGTCAAGACCACTGCCTTCGGCGCGTTCGTCTCGTTGCTGCCGGGTCGCGACGGTCTGGTGCACATCTCCAAGCTGGGCAACGGCAAGCGGGTCGCCAAGGTCGAGGACGTGGTGAACGTCGGCGACAAGCTGCGCGTGGAGATCGCCGACATCGACAACCGCGGCAAGATCTCGCTGATCCCGGTCGACGAGAGCGCCGAGGAGCCCGGCGACTCGGATGCCGTCGACGCCGGAACCGAGTAGTACTTGTCGGTGTGACGAAGAAGAAGACGGCAACCCCCCTGCTCCCGACCGGGCAGGGGGGTTCGTCACTACAGCGGCGGGTGGACGAGGCACGGATGGCGGATACCGGGGTGCGGCGCACCGTGCTACCCGGGGGGCTGCGGGTGGTCACCGAGCACGTGCCGGGCGTGCGCTCGGCTTCGATCGGCGTCTGGGTCGGCGTCGGCTCGCGCGACGAAGGGCGCACGGTGGCGGGCGCCGCGCACTTCCTGGAACACCTGCTGTTCAAGGCGACTCCGACCAGGAGCGCGCTGGACATCGCGCAGGCCATGGACGCCGTCGGCGGTGAACTGAACGCTTTCACCGCCAAGGAGCAGACCTGCTACTACGCGCACGTGCTCGACGAGGATCTGCCGCTGGCGGTCGATCTCGTCTCCGACGTCGTGCTCAACGGCCTGTGCCGCGCGGTGGACGTGGACGTCGAGCGTCAGGTGGTGCTCGAGGAGATCGCGATGCGCGACGACGACCCGGAGGATCTGGTCGGCGACGCGTTCCTCACCGCGCTCTTCGGCGACCACCCGATCGGACGACCGGTGATCGGTTCGGTGGAGTCCATCGAGGCCATGCAGACGGGTCAGCTGCGGAGCTTTCACGTGCGCAGGTACCGTCCGGACCGGATGGTCGTCGCGGTCGCGGGCAATGTCGAGCACGACCACACGGTGGAACTGGTGCACCGCGCGTTCGAAAGCCGCCTCGACCTGGCAGCCGAACCGGCGCCGCGCCGGGAGGGACGGTTCCGTCCGCACGGTGTCCCGGAATTGGAGTGGAACTACCGCGACAGCGAACAGGCCCACCTCGCCTTCGGCGTCCGCGCGTTCGGCCGCCACGAGGGCGATCGCCGGTGGCCGCTGTCGGTGCTCAACACCGTCGTCGGCGGTGGGCTGAGTTCTCGTCTGTTCCAACGGATCCGGGAGGAACGCGGCCTGGCGTACTCGGTGTACTCCAGCGTGGACACCTTCGCCGACACCGGCGCGTTCTCGGTGTACATCGGCTGCCAGCCCGAAAACCTCGGCAAGGTGGCCTCTTTGGCGCGCGGCGTACTGGAGGAGGTCGCCGAGCACGGCATCAGTGATGCCGAATGCGCTCGCGCGAAGGGCTCGCTGCGCGGCGGATTGGTGCTCGGCCTGGAGGATTCGGCTTCCCGGATGAACCGGATCGGTCGCAGCGAACTGAGCTACGGCAACCACCGCAGCGTCTCGGAGACGCTCGCGCGGATCGACGCGGTCACCACCGAGGAAGTCACCGCCATCGCTCGCACGCTGCTCGCCCGGCCGTTCGGTGCGGCGGTCGCCGGACCGTATCGCCGATCCCGCGATCTGCCCGTTGCGGTGCGCCGTCTCGTCGATCACTGAGCCGCGCGTACGTAAGTCGTTGTGCGGCTGAGTAGCGGTACTGGGATCGAGCGGGCCTGAGTGGCTGAGGAATTGGGGCGGCGAATCCTCGGTGGCGGGTCGACCGACCGAAGCTGCTGCGGCTGAGGTGGTCGACGCCGCGGAGGCCGTCGAGCCCCTGAACGATACGACGCCCGCGCGCCCCTCGGTCGACGTTTCGGCAGTGGTCCTCGGAATGTGGTGGGGCATTGCCGAGTTGGCGGCGAAGCGCTGCTGAGCGCGACGCTGCCCTGTCCGGTTGTCGATGTGCGTTCATCGAGGCCGACCGGGTAGCGTGCGGGCGACCGATCTGGCGAGGGGGAGTCGATGAGCACGGTATGGGAGGCGGTGGGGCGGGCGCGCGCCGCGCGGGATCTGGATCGGCTGCCCGAGGCGCGGCGCATTCTCGGCGAGGCGCTGTCGGCGGAGCCGTTCGATCCACTGTTGCTCACCGAACTGGCCGATATCGATTACCGGCTGGACGACCACGCCGCGGCGCTGCGCGGCGCGCGGGCCGCGATCGCCGCCGACCCGAACCGGGTCGACGCCTACCTGACTGCCGCCCTCGTCCTGCATCTGGAGGACGAACGAGACGAGGCGCTGCGGCTCGCCCGCGCCGCGCTGCGGATCGCGCCGTACAGCGTCAGCGCGCTGCTCACCCTCGCCCAGATCATCGCGGGCGGTCCGAAGACGGACGAGCTGCGCGCCGAGGCCCGCGCCGCGCTGCGAACCGCGTGCGAATACGCGCCGCACGACGCGGACGTCCTCGCCCACGCGGCCGAAAGTTACCGGAAGCTGGCCGATTCGGCCGAGGCGCGCCGCCATGTGGAGCGCGGGCTCGCCGAGAATCCGCTGCACGTCGAACTGCTGGAGATGCGCGCCCGGCTGGAGTTCGAAGATTTCTCCACCCGAGACAAGGCGGTGGCGACGCTGCGCGGACTGCTCGGCGCGAGCCCGGACCACGCGCCCGCACGGCGGCTCCTCGCCGAGATCATGTGGCGGGCGCTGTTGCGTCTGGCGGCATGGGTGTGGTTCTTCGCGGTCGCGGTCGTCGCGCTGTCGATGTGGGTCGGTCCCGGTGTGCTGCGGGTCGTGACCCCGGTGCTGTTCCTCGTCGTGTTCGCCGCGTGGATTCGAGTGTTCCGCTCCCTGCGCGGGCAGTTGCCGCCGCGCTATCTGCGCAAGCGGCTGCTGCGCCGCCCCGAAGCGCTGTTCGGACTGTGCGTGCTGGTGTTCGCGAGCCTGATCGCCGACCTCGGCGCGGTGGTTTTGCGCAGTTCGCTGGTCGGCGTCGGCTACGCGCTGCTGATCGTCGGGGTGTTCGGTGCGTGCCTGGCGCACCTGCTGCTCTTCGCGGCGTGGCTGCGCCGCTTCGGTGACGAGACCGACCGTGACGCCGCCGAGAGCTACGCGCTGCTGAGCGTCACCGCGGTGGTGTGCTTCGGACTCGTGGTGCTCGGCGTGCTCGGCGCACTGCGGTCGTGGTCGCGGGCGCCGGAAGCCTTTCCGGTGCTCGCCGCGGTGCTCGGCGTCGTCGTGGTGACGTTGCTGCTCGAACTGTTGCTCGTCTTCGCGGTGGGGCCGAGGTACTGGCGGCGGCCGGTCGCCTATTGCGCCGTGCTGCTGACGTTGCTCGCTCTGGCGGTGCTCGGAACCCGGTGGAGCTTTCTGCGGATGGCGGCCGAGACGTTCACCGGGCCGTCCTGATCACCGGGTGATGTCGACCGTCGCGTCCTCGTGCGCCCGGTTGGCGGCATCGACGACCACGTCGAGCAGTCCGGGGAGCGCGGCGTCGAGGTCTTGGGCGCGCAGCCGCTGACAGGTCTGTCCCTCGATGACGAGGCGCTCGATCACGCCCGCCTCGCGCAGGATCTTGAAGTGGTGGGTCGCGGTGGACTTGTTGATCACGTCGTAGAGCGCGCCGCAGCGCACGGCGGTCCCCGCGTTGCGGAGGCGGCGCACCATCTCCAGGCGCACCGGATCCTGAAGCGCGCCCAGCACCGCGGGCAAGGGTGCGATGGGCGGAGCGGCTTCGTTCGCGTCGGTCATGATCTACCTCACTAGGGGGTTTGATGATCATCGAACCGGTTGTATGGTCGATGGAGTTCGATCAATATCAAACTTACCTGATCGGGGTATCGATGGCAGCGACAACGGCAGTGGCCGCCGACGAAAGGACCACGCAACGCTGGGCCTACGCGCTGGTGCTGGTCGCCAGCGGCGTGGCGCTCGGCGTGTCGGGCGTGCCCGCGCCGCTGTACGGCATCTATGAAACGCAGTGGCACCTCTCGCCGCTCACCACCACCATCGTCTTCGCGGTGTACGCCATCGCTGCGCTGGGTGCGGTCCTGGTGTCCGGCCGCATCTCGGATGTGGTCGGCCGAAAGCCCGTGCTGCTCGGCGCATTCGCCACCATGATCGCGGGGTTGGTGGTGTTCGTGCTGGCCGACTCGGTCCCGATGCTGTTGCTGGCCAGGGCATTGCACGGCATGGCCGTCGGCTCCACCGTGGTGGCGGGCGCCGCCGCGCTGCTCGACCTGCGTCCGCACCGCGGCGCGCGCTCCGGACAGCTGAGCGGCGTCGCCTTCAATGTCGGTATGGCCGTGGCGATTCTGGGTTCGGCGCTGCTCGCGCAGTACGCGCCGCACCCCCTGCGCACGCCCTACGTCGTCATCACGGTGGTCTGCTTGGCGATCGCCGCGGGCGTGCTCGCCCTGCAGGAACCGCACAGCGCCCGGCAGGCGGGACGGATCCGCATCGCCAAACCGGCCGTGCCGCAGGAGATCCGAGCGGACTTCTGGTTCTCGGCGATCGGCGTGATGGCCGCCTGGTCGGTGCTCGGCGTGCTGCTCTCGCTGTATCCGTCGCTGGCCGCACAGCAGACCGGCATCCACAACCTGGTCTTCGGCGGTGCGGTCGTCGCCTCGACCGCCCTGTCCGGCGCCACCGCGCAGCTGTTCGCGACCGGCATCCCCGCGCGCAGGGCCGCCGTCCTCGGCGACACCGGCATGGCGCTGGCGCTGCTGCTCACGGTGCCCGCGCTGGCCACGCACAGCTGGATCGCGGTGCTCGGCGCCGGCGTCGCCCTCGGCGCCACCTTCGGCCTCGGCTTCGGCGGATCGCTACGCCACCTGTCGAATGTCGTCCCGCAGCACAAGCGCGGCGAGACGATGTCGGCGTACTACCTGCTCGCGTACTCGGCGATGGCGTTGCCGACGATCCTGGCGGGCTGGGCGGCTACGACCTGGGGGTTGGACACGGTGTTCCCGTGGTTCGTCGGGGTGGTGGCGGTGGCTTGCCTGGTGGCGGCTGGGTTGGGGGTTCGGGGGAGTCAGGCGGAAGCAGTCGAGGCGGTGGGTGTTTCGGATTAGGACCGAGGCTCCGAATCACTCCTCCACGGCGGTCTCGTGCACGGTCAACCAGCGATACCCGGAACTCGAATCCTCCAACACGGCTGACACCCGGCGCGAAGACGAGCCCTCATCGGAAAGGTGGCGCTCCAGAAATCGCACCACCACGAGCTCACCCTCGTGGTACAGCTCCGTCAGCTCGGCCACCTCGATCCGCAAGCCCGGCTCCGTATTTCGCGCTTCCCGCAACCCGGTCAGCAACTCGTCGCGGCCGAGCACCGTACCGCACATGGCTACCATCGAGAACCACTCGTGCTGCGCTTCGGCGAACCGCTCGAAGACCTCGAGCGGTGCGGCCGATCCCAGCCAAGCAGCGAGGTCGGCGTGCAGCGATTCGACCACACTCACGATGTCCTTCTCCTGTCCGGTCATCTCCGAATCATACGAATGAATTGCCTCGCAGCGTTTTCGCGCACCTCGCGGGCAACTACGAATGCCGCGCGGTGTAGCGAAGCTCTGCGAGGACGGAATCGGCCCCGGTAGTGGGGGCGCGGTGATCGGGTTACCATGCAGCTCATGCGATGGTGGGGGAAGTTGGGACGCCGGATGCACCGTGCGGCGTTGTTGCTCGCGGTGTTCGGTGCGGTGCTCGGTGGACTGGCCGTCGCGGGGTTGACCTGGTGGTTGTTGTGGTGGGGGCTCGGTGCGAAGGCCGAGACGCCGAATCAGGTGGAGCTCACCAAGATTGCGTTGTCGGTGTCGGCGGGCGTCGGTGGCGCGGTGGCATTGGTCGTGGCATACCGGCGGCAGCGCGACCTGGAGCGCGGCAGGTTCGCCGAGCTGTTCGGGGCGGCGGCGCGGCAACTCGGCGACGAGGATCCGGCCGTTCGGCTGGCCGGTGTCTACGCGATGGCCGGTGTGGCGGACGAGTTCTCGGCTCCGGTGCGGCGTCAGCAGTGCATCGATGTGCTGTGCGGATACCTGCGCCTGCCCTACGAACCGGACGACGGCGCCAACCACCTGATCTCGCGCGCCGAGACCGCCCAGGAATCGGGCCGCGAAATCGAGCGCGTCTATCGGATACGGCACAACGATCGCGAGGTGCGCGCCACCATCGTGCGCGTGATCGCCGAACACCTACGGCCGTACACCGAAGCGTCCTGGTCGCGTTGCGATTTCGATTTCACCGGCGCGGTGCTGGAGAACGCGGACTTCGAGGCGACCGAATTCGGCGGGCGCTGGACCACTTTCGCCAGAGCCAGGTTCGTCGGCGACCGTTTCGCCGACTTCAACCGGACCCGGTTCACCGGGCACCACGTGACCTTCCGCGACGCCGCCTTCGCCGTTCCGATCGTGAACTTCGAGAACACCGAATTCCGCACCGAGCGAACCACCTTCGACGGCGTGACCTTCGAGAGTCAGCGAACCTGCTTCGACGACGCGACCTTCGCGGGCGCGCGCACCGGGTTCGTCGGCGCGCGATTCCTCGGCGCGCGAACATCGTGGCGGGCGGCCGTGTTCCGGGCCGAACTGACCTCCTTCGCGCAGGCGACCCTGGACGGCGAGCACGTCTGCTTCGAGCGGGCCGTCTTCTCCGGTCAACGTGTCGCGTTCACCGCGGCGCAACTCTATGCCACGGCCGTCACCTTCGAGGAAGCCGAACTCGGCGCCGCCCAGCGCCTGCGCCGCCGCAGTACCCGCGAAATCGATTTCGTCGGAGCGGAATTCCACGGCGCGGTGAGCTTCGCCCGCAGCACCATCGCCGGACGCACCGCCGACTTCCGCACCGGCGATTTCTTCGGCGACATCTCCTTCGTCGCCACCCGATTCATCGCAGGGGAAACGCATTTCGACCGCCCCAAGGCATGGGTCGGCGTACGTTTCGACTGGGACGACAACCCCACCAGCAAACCCGCTTCGGTACAACCGAATCCGTGGCCGCCCGTCCCGGAGACCGCGCCCACGCCGAGCGCCTAGCACCGCAGGCCGGGGCGCGGTAGCCGAGCCCGCGCTGGAGCTTCGAGCACAAGCGGGCGGCACCCGAAGTGGATGCCGCCCGCTCGCGCACTACTCGTGGCTCCGCCTTCACCCGGCCCTGCACCGGCTTCCGGCGGACGGCCCACTACTCCCGCCAACCCCCGTACGGAACGGTGATCAATTCCATGAAGTGGCCGTTCGGGTCCAGGAAGTACACGCCGCGCCCGCCGTCGTTGTGGTTGATCTCGCCGGGCGCCTGCTGGCGCGGATCGGCCCAGTGGTCCAGCCCGTAGCGCTGGATCTTGGCGTAGGCCGCGTCGAACTCGGCCTCGGAGACGAGGAAGGCGTAGTGCTGGGGTTGGATCTCGGTGACGTCGTCGGGCACGGCCGCGAAGTCGAAATCGACGCCGTTGCTCATCGGAAGCTCGATGAACGGTCCCCATTCCTTGCCGACTTGGAGGCCGAGGATATCGGCCCAGAATTCCGCGGAAACTCGGTTGTCGCGGCAGCCGACGATGGTGTGGTTGAACTGAATGGACAGGATATTCTCCTCGAATCGTGACGGTCCCGACCCTGGGCTCGGTACAAGGCGGCCTACAGGAGCACCGTCACGCCGAACGACAATAGCGGCGGATCCCCGGCCGCGCCACCCTCCGCTTCTCCGGAGGTCGTCGCGTCGCCCGAGTTTCGGCGGTGTCGGCGCCACTCCGCGCGGCGCGCGGTAGCGTCGCAACCATGAAGATTCGTGGAGCGGTCCTGGAGCGGATCGCGGCGCCGGCACCGTTCGCCGAGTCGGCGCCGATCAACGTCTGTGAGCTGGAGCTCGGCGAACCGGGACCGGGTGAACTGCTGGTGCGGATCGAGGCCGCCGGGCTGTGCCACTCCGACCTCTCGGTCGTGGACGGCAACCGGGTGCGCCCGGTGCCGATGCTGCTCGGGCACGAGGCGGCGGGCCGCGTCGTGGCGGTCGGTGCGGGCGGCAGCGATATCGCCCTCGGGCAGCGCGTGGTGATGACCTTCCTGCCCCGCTGCGGCGAGTGCGCGGGCTGCGCCAGCGAGGGCCGCACACCGTGCGTGCCGGGCAGCGCGGCCAACAACGCGGGAGAACTGCTCAACGGCGGACGCCGGCTGCGCCGCGACGACGCGGAGGTGCACCACCACCTTGGCGTCTCGGCGTTCGCGACGCACGCGGTGGTGGACCGCCGCTCGGTCGTCCCGGTCGACGACGACGTGCCGCCGGAGGTCGCGGCGGTGCTCGGCTGCGCGGTGCTCACCGGCGGTGGCGCGCTGCTGAATTCGGCGCGACCCGGGCCCGCGGATCGGATCATGGTGGTCGGCCTCGGCGGTGTCGGCATGGCTGCCGTGCTGGTGGCCGTCTCACTGGGCGCTCCCGAGGTGATCGCCGTCGACACTGTCCCCGAAAAGCTCGCTATGGCAAAGGAGCTCGGCGCTACGGCGACATACACCCCGGCCGAGATCGCCGAACAGGGCGTGCAAGCCGAGGTGGTCGTCGAGGCGGCGGGCAACGTGCGCGCGTTCGAGACCGCGGTCGCGGCGACCGCGCCGGGCGGCACCACGGTCACCGTCGGTCTGCCCGCCCCCGACGCCCGCGTGAGCATCTCGCCGCTGGGCTTGGTGGCGCAGGGACGCTCCATCGTGGGCAGCTACCTGGGTTCGGCGGTGCCCTCACGCGACATCCCCGAGTACGTGCGGATGTGGCGGGAGGGGCGGCTTCCGGTGGAGCGGCTGGTGTCGGCGCACGTCGGCCTGGACGACATCAACCGCGCCATGGACGAGCTCGCGGCCGGGCACGCGTTGCGTCAGGTGATCGTCTTCGACTGACCGGTGATCGTCGTCACCGCTGCCGCGCCGTGCGCTCGTTGCTTACCTGGACGTGCGTATTCGACCGAAAAGTAGGTACTTGTCGGTCGTCGCGGCCCCGCGCAGACTCGCCTCCGCAAGCCCCGGACGGGGACGAAACGGCTTGGGAGGCAAGATGACCGACGGAGCGCGCGGGCCCGTGACCGTAGTGGGACTCGGTTCGATGGGCGGTGCCGTGGCCGCGGCGTTCGTCGCGGCCGGACATCCCACCACGGTGTGGAACCGCACCCCCGGCAAGGCCGCCGCGCTGGTGGCGCTCGGCGCGAGGCAGGCGACGACGATCGGCGACGCGGTCGCGGCGAGCCCGCTGATCGTGTCGGTGCTCACCGGATTCGAGGCCACGCTCGACGCGCTCGCCCCGGCGGGCGAGGCGCTGGCCGGACGCACCCTGATCACCCTCAACAGCGGTACACCGGCGGGCGCACGGCGCGTCGCCGCGTGGGCCGAGGCGCGCGGGGCGCGCTTCCTCGGCGGCGCGATCAAGAACGTGCCCGCGGCCGTCGGCGCCGCCGACACGCTGCTGTACTACGGCGGTGACCGCGCCGTGTACGACGAATACCTGCCCACGCTGGGTGTACTCGGCGGCGAGACAGTGCATTTGGGCGAAGAACCGGATCTCGGCGCGCTGTACGAGTCGGCCGTCGGCGCGACCCTGCTGCCCGCCCTGCTCGGCTTCTTCGAGGGCGCCGCGGTGCTCGCCGCGCGCGGTATCGAGGCCCACGCGATGGTGCCGTACTCGGCGAAGTGGCTGCGGATGATCGAGTCGCTGCTCCCGCTGCTGGCCGAGGAGATCGACACCGGCGACTACACGAAGCTCGGCTCCTCGGTGGGGCTCTTCCACGACGCCGTCGGCGACGACCTGGCGGTGGGCGCGGAATCGGGCGTCGACATGTCGTGGCACGCGCCCATGGCGGAGTTGCTGCGCCGTGCGGTCGCGCGCGGGTATCGCGAACACAGTGTGACGGCGCTGATCGAGGTGCTCAAGACTCCGGCGGCGTAGCGTCGGCCGCGTCCATCGCGTCCACGAAACGGCCTAGCAACCGGGCGAATTCGGCGCGTTCGCGCTCGGTCCAGTGCGCCATCGCCGCCGCCGTCGCCGCCGCGCGCCTGCGGTGGGCCGCGGCGAGGATCCTGCGGCCGAGCTCTGTCGGCCGCAGCACCGCCTTGCGTCCGTCGCGCTGGTCGGCGACACGTTCCAGCCATCCCTCCGAAACGGCATGGGCGACAAGGCGGCTCGCGCGCGGCTGGTCGACGCCCAGTGCCGGGGCAAGCGCTCCCACGGTGGCGTTCTCGATGCTCGATGCCGCATCGAGAACCCGGAAAACCGCTGCGGGAACCCGGCTCTCGCCCGCCAGCGCGCCGCGCGTCTGCCTGTGCCGGATGCGGACCATGGCCGCCGCGACCGCCTCGGTGTACGCGCTGTGCTCTTCCATCGCACCTATTTCCATGTAAGACTGCATATAAATGTCATAGTACATGTACTTGGAGGACTGATGGCCGAGCGCAGAATCGGATACCTGCTCAAGGAACTCGACCGGCTGATCGAGGCGCGATTCGACGACGATCTCGCGGCAGGCGGGCTGAGTCGTCGCCATTGGCAGCTGCTGCACACACTGTCCGAGGGGCCGCGCTCGGCCGACGAGCTGCGCGAAGCCTTGGCGCCATTCTGGAAAACCGAGGGGGAATGGCGCATCGAGATTCGCGACTTGTCCTCGGCCGAGCTGATCGACGGCGATGCGGGCGCACTCGCCCTGACCGCCGCGGGCCGGACGATCCACGACGAAACTTTCGTCCGTATCGGCGAACGCCGCCGCGCGATGGCGTCGGGGGTCGAACCCGACCAGTTCGCGACCACGTTGCGAGTCTTGGAACGGATGATCGGCAATCTCGCTGGCACTCGGAATGGGTGAAACCGCGGCGACGGCCGAGTCGCACGGGGTGGACATCGTCACCCGCAATGTTCGGCACTTCAGCTCTACCGGGGTGCGAGTCGTCTGTCCGTGGACATAGCCCTATCGAGTTATGCGCATCGATCGATGCATTGCGAGGCGGGTGGACGCCCGGGGAAGTCGCGCTCCCCCACCGCTCGATAGGCTTGCCCCAACACCAGCGGAACGAGGAGGTGCGGTGACCATTCGGGTCGGAGTGCTCGGAGCACGCGGGAAGGTCGGACAGGCGATCTGCGCGGCGGTACAGGCGGCGGACGACCTGGAGTTGGTCGCTGAGGTCGACAAGGGCGACGCGCTGGAGACGTTCGCGGCGAACGGCGTCCAGGTTGTGGTCGACTTCACCCACCCCGACGTGGTGATGGGGAACCTGAAGTTCCTGGTGGAGCACGGCATTCACGCGGTCGTCGGCACCACGGGCTTCGACGAGGCGCGGCTGAACGAGGTGCGCGGCTGGCTGGCCGACCGCCCCGAGACCGGCGTGCTGATCGCCCCGAACTTCGCCATCGGCGCGGTGCTGTCCATGCGCTTCGCCGAGCAGGCGGCGCGGTTCTTCGAATCCGTCGAGGTCATCGAGCTGCACCACCCGAACAAGGCCGACGCGCCCTCGGGCACCGCCTACCGCACCGCGGGCCTGATCGCCGAGGCCAGGGCGCGCGCGGGTGTGGGCCGCAGCCCCGACGCGACCACCACCGAACTGGAAGGCGCGCGCGGCGCCGACGTCGACGGCGTACGGGTGCACTCGGTGCGCCTGGCCGGGCTGGTCGCGCACCAGGAGGTGCTGTTCGGCACCCAGGGCGAGACCCTGACCATCCGGCACGACTCGATCGATCGCTCCTCGTTCGCGCCGGGCGTGCTACTCGGCGTCCGGGAGATCGCGGGTCGACCAGGCCTGACCGTCGGACTCGATCCGTTCCTCGATCTATGAGCGGGATGAGCGAGCGCGCCGTGCGGTCGACGGCCCCGTCGAAGGCGCACCCGTGAACGCCGAACCGGAGGCGAATGCCAGCCGCGGTGAGATCGTGCGCGTCGTCGGACTGATCGCCGCGCTGGTACTCGCGCTCGGTTTCTACTTCCTGCTGCTCGGCCGAATCGCGTTCGCCCTGATCGGCTCCGGCGAACCCGCTGGCGTCGCGATGGGTATCGGCGTGCTGCTGCTGCCGATCGTCGGCGTGTGGGTGGTGGTCGCCACCGTGCGCGCGGCACTCGCTCACCAGCACCTGTCTCGCCGCATCCACGAGGAGGGCCTGGAACTGGACACCTCCACGCTCGCGCGGCGACCGTCCGGCCGCATCGAACGCGCCGCGGCCGACGAACTGTTCGAGCAGGTGAAGCAGGAATGGGAGGCCGACCCGGACAACTGGCGGGTCTCCTATCGCCTGGCCCGCGCCTACGACTACGCGGGCGACCGCACCCGGGCGCGCGAAACCATGCGCCGCGCGGTGGCACTGGAGAAACTGGAACGCGAGCAGCGCGAAGGGTAGCGAACAGTGGCCCGACTGTTGATCATCCACCACACCCCGTCGCCGCACATGCAGGCGATGTTCGAGGCGGTGGTGTCCGGCGCGACCGATCCCGAGATCGAGGGCGTCGAGGTGGTGCGTCGTGCGGCGCTCGGGGTCACCGCGAGCGACGTGCTCGCCGCCGACGGATATCTGCTCGGCAGCCCGGCGAACCTCGGCTACATGTCGGGTGCGCTCAAGCACGCGTTCGACACGTTCTACTACCCGTGCCTGGACTCCACCAAGGGTCGCCCCTACGGCCTGTACCTGCACGGCAACGAAGGCACCGAAGGCGCCGAACGCGGTGTCGATCGCGTGACCACCGGGCTCGGCTGGGTGAAAGCGGTCGCGCCGGTGATCGTCATGGGCGCGCCGACCAAGGCGGACTTGGAACAATGCTGGGAGCTGGGCGCCACGGTCGCCGCACAGCTGATGGAATAGATCGGCCCCGATTTTTGGTGTCTGACCGGCTTGCCCACAGTGCCGTCATACTGCGAGGTGACGTTGAAGCGGGGGGCTGTGGACGAGTTGCTCGGGATGGGAGTGTCTAGGTGACGTGGGCCGACGGCGGCGGCGAGAGGGTAGTGCGAAGGATCGGGCTGGTCGAGGACCACGAATCGGTCGCGATAGGGCTCGCCGCGATGCTCGCGCCGGAACCGGATCTCGATCTGGTGTACACGGCGGGAACCGTGCCCGACCTGCTCACGGCGGCCGGGCCGGCGGCCGCGCTGGATCTGGTGGTGCTGGATCTGCGGCTGGCCGACGGCTCCGCACCCGAGGACAACGTGCGCGCGCTGCGTGAACGCGGCATCGAGGTGCTGGTGTTCACCGGAGCCGACAACGCGTTCTTGGTGCGGTCCGCGGCTCGCGCCGGCGTGCTCGGCGTGGTGCGCAAATCCGAGGACGTCCCGACCGTGGTGGCGGCCGTGCGCCGCGCCGCCTCGGGTGAGCAGGTGGTCACCACCGACTGGGCCGCCGCCATCGATGGCGACCCGCAACTGTCCGACGTGGGCCTCAGCCCCCGCCAGGAGGAAGTGCTCACCCTGTACGCCTCGGGCGAGAAGGCCTCCCGCGTGGCACGCTTGACCGGCCTCTCCGAGCAGACCGTCAACGACTACCTCGGCCGCATCCGCCAGAAGTACGCCGACGCGGGCCGTCCCGCCCCGACCAAGACCGACCTCTACAAGCGCGCCGTCGAGGACGGATGGCTTCCGGTTCCCGAGCGGCACCCGCGCGGATGATCCCGTCCAGCACGCTGGACACCGCATCGAGCGCGCTCGCGCCCGGACCCGACTCGACGTCGGCGAGCCGGTGGCGTCGCGTACGGGGAGTGGTGGGCGCCAACCATATCGACGAGGCCGCCTCGGACCGCATCCTGCGCAGGCTCGGGTTGACCTTCGCCATCGCCGGAATGATCGCCGCGGTGGTCGAGCTGCCGGAGATCGCCGATCAAAGCCGGTTCGCGCCGCTGGGCTGGACGGTGCTCGCGTTCGCGCTGGCCTTCGGGTGGTCCCCGGTGCTCGCCATCGTGTCGGTCCGCATGAGCAGGCGGGTCATCCAGTTCGTCGCGGGCGCCGCGGCGATCAGCTACATCGTCGCGATGGCGCTCATCCCGTTCGCGTATCACCAGCCCGTGACCGACGCCACCTCGGTGTGGCTGTACCGGGTGTTCGCGCTGGGCGTGCTGGCGGCGGCGCTGGCCTGGCGGCGGCCGATCGCGGTGTGCTACTTGGTCTTCGGCGGCGCGGTGGCGTCCGCTGCCAACATGTCCGTGGTGCCGCACGGCACGGGCTGGTCGCTGCTCAGCGATTTCGCGCGTGCCGTCGGGCTGTGCGCGCTGTTCCTCTGGTGTGCCGTCTACGCCAGGGCCGCCGCCGCCCGCGTCGACCGGGAATCGGCGATCGCGAGCAGCCGGGCCGCCGCCGCGGCGGGCGCGGCCGCCCGCGACCGGGAACGCGCCCGCTTCGCGGCGCTGATCCACGACGCGGTGCTCTCCACGTTGCTGGACGCCTCGCGCACCGGCACCGATTCCCCGGTGCTGCGCAAGCAGGCCGAACGCACCCTCGCCCAGCTCGACGAACTGCGCGGCAGCGAAGCCGAACCCGACCGGCTCAATGCCCAAGGGGCCGTCGGCTTCCTGCGCGCGTCGGTGCACGAGGTCAACCAGGGCATCGCGTTCAGCGCGCGCCGCTGGTCCGGAGTGGACGACCTGCGGCTGCCGGTGGACGCGGCGGGAACCATCGCCGCGGCGCTGGCGGAGGCGGTGCGCAACAGCCTGCGGCACGCCACGGTGCCGGGGCGCGCGGTGCAGCGCGCGGTCACCGTCACAGTGAGCGCGGGCGGTATCCGGGTGGTCTTCCGCGACGACGGTGCTGGCTTCGACCCGGCCAAGGTGCCGGTGGACCGGCTCGGCATCTCGGTCAGCATCCTCGGCCGCATGCGCAGGCTGCCGGGCGGCGCGGCGTTCGTCGAATCACAGCCGGGGGAAGGCACGTCGGTGACGCTGGTGTGGGGGAGCGATGGTTGACGCCGATTCCGATCTCGGGGTGCGCGATCTGCTCGGCCTGCGCGACGCGGCGGCCTGGCTGTTCCTGATCATCCTCGAGGTGACCATCGTCCTGTACATGGTCCGCAACTTCTCCGACGCGTCGCCGTTCGCGGCCATCACCGGGATCGTCCTGCTCGTGGTGGCCGGGGTCCTCGTGCTCGTCATCCCGGTGGACCCCTTGCCGTGGCCCGCAACGGTTTTCGTGGCCGCCTCCGGGCCCGCCGCGACCGCACTGAACACCTTGCACATCGATGAGGCCTGGTCGAAGCCGGTGTGGTCGGCGTTCGCCTCTTCGTATGTGCTCGCGGTGCTGGTGCTGCGCGGCAGGCTCGGAGCCGCCTGGCTCGGCGTCGCCGGCGTGGCCGCGGTGGTCGCGACCGTCAGCGCGACGGCCGGGCTGCGCGGCGGCGTCCTCGCGGGGACCGTGGTGCCGATCGCGACGGTCGCGAGCGTCTCGGTGTGCGCCGCGATCATGCGGCCCACCCAGCGCTCGCTGCGCCTGCTGCGCGAGGAAGCGACCATGCGCGCGGCGGCCGAGGCCACGATGGCCGCGGAGAACGGCGAACGCGATCGACAGCTGGCCCGGCTGGACAAGGTGGCGCGTCCGATTCTGGAGCGCATCGCCGACGGCGTCGAACTCACCGCCGCCGAGCGCGAACAGTGCAGGCTGCTGGAAGCCGAACTGCGCGACGGTCTGCGCGCGCCCCAGCTGGTCACCGACGAACTCAGCAGCGCCGCCCGCGGCGCGCGCTCGCGTGGTGTCGAGGTGGTGCTGCTGGACGACGGTGGTTTCGCCGGTGTGCCGCGCTGGGTGCGGCAGCGGGTGATCGACGCGGCGATCAGGGAATTGGACGCGGCGAACGCGGGCTCGATCACGGTCCGCGTGCTTCCGATGGGCCGCCGCATCCTCGCCACGGTGCTCGCGAACGCCCCCGCCAATGCGCGCCGCACCGAGATCGACGCGGCGGGCGAGGTCGCCGTCACGATTTGACCCCGGTCATTCGAGCAACGGGAAACGGCCCGAGGTCAGCAGCCCGGTGATGGCATCGATCTTCGCTTGCGGCGCGGCGTAATCCGGGTGTGCGCTCAGCACGGCGGCGGCGTCGCGGAGGCGATGGATCTGGGCGGCGGCTTCGGCGACGCCGCGCCCGCCCGCGCTGACCCGGTGACCGGCGAAGGCCGGGTTGCCGATGTCGACGCGGCCGAGGGCCATGGCCTTGTCGACGCGACGTGGGCAGCGGCACAACGCCTTCGGCTCGACCACCCCGCAGGTCGACCGCAGGAATGCGGCGAGACGCTGTTTGACGCGTTCGAGCCGCTTCTGGCAGGCCGCCGGTGTGGTGCCGAGGATCCAGGCGGCCTCGGCGGCGGTCAGTTCGAAGATCTCGCCGAGCACGAAGACGACGCGTTCGTCGCGGCCGAGGCATTGCAGCATCGCCTGCGTGCAGCTCAGCCGCACTTCCTCGGCCAACAGGGCGGCCTCGGGGCCCGCGTAGTCGACGGCGGCGAGTCCGTCGGCGAGGTCGTCGCGGAGATCGTCCAGGCCGATCTGATCGCGTTCCTGCGGTGACCGCCTGCGCAGGTTCAGCAGGTAGTTGACGCCGACGCGGTAGGCCCAGGTCAGCAGTTTCGCCTCGCCCCGCCAGGTGGACAGCCGGGTGACGACGCGCAGCAGGATCTCCTGCACGGCGTCCTCGGCATCGGGCGGCCGGCCGACCATGCGCAGCGCCAGCCGGTACAGCGGATCCTGCAGGCGGCCGATCACCTCCCGCAGCGCCGCCTGGTCACCGTCGACGGCGCGCGCGACGAGCCGCAGCTCTTCCTGATCCGGGCCCGTCACCTGATGGCCGGGGAGCTGGTCGGCTTCGACGGTCCGTGCCTCGAGCGGCCCCGACGGAGCGCTTCCGGCCGGGCTGTCGACGGGCTCGTGCGTGCCCCGTTCCCGCCGACGAGCGCTCGGTGGCGTGGCCGCCGCCCTTTCGGAAGCGTCGCGCATCGTTATCGATCCTCTCTGTTTCACACCGCGGTCGGCTGCGCGGTCAGCGCGTGCCTGCGCAGCCAGTTCGCGACCGCCCGCCCGATGGCGTCGGGCTGGTCCTCCGGGCTGTGGTGGGCGCCCGGTCCGACCGACTCGACCTCGACGGCGGCGAAAGTCCGTGCCGCCCAGTCGATCACCTCCGGAGAACCGAGGCCGACCCCCGGCTCGACACGCATCAGCAGCTTGGGCACCTCCGGGCTCTCCGCCATCCAGCGTCCGTAGTCGCGGACCCGCTGGGCGACGTCGGCGGGCTCGCCGTCGAGGGGGAACTCCCTGGCCCACGCCAGCATCGGCTTGCGCGTGTCCGGGGTGGGGTAGGGCGCGCGGTAGGCGTCGAGATCGGCCTCGGTGAGTCCGGCGATGAGCTTGGGCAGGTTGTATTCGATGAACAGATTCTGTTCCAGCACGGC
Source organism: Nocardia sp. bgisy134 (assembly GCF_965341865.1). GTDB lineage: Bacteria > Actinomycetota > Actinomycetes > Mycobacteriales > Mycobacteriaceae > Nocardia. The sequence continues at coordinate 57,781 of NZ_CBDQZP010000010.1, read as the reverse complement.
CTTTTCGCCCTCCGGCGAGCGGAAGGTGCGGAACATCTCGGCCGATCCCTGCGGCAGTTCGTCCCAGCGCGTCGGGCGCAGGAACGTCTCGATCAGCGCGATGCCGCCGACCCGGCCCGGGTGGCGGGCCGCGTAGTCCATCGCGAGCGTGCCGCCCCAGTCGTGGCCGACGACGACGAACCTATCGAGGCCGAGGGCGTCGAACCACGCGTCGAGGTACCGGGCGTGATCGTCGAGCCGGTAGGCGATGTCCGGCTTGCCCGAGGCGCCCATGCCGATGAGATCCGGTGCCAAGCACCGGGTCTGGTCGGCGACATGCGGAATCACGTTGCGCCACAGGTAGGACGACGTCGGGTTGCCGTGCAGGAAGACGACGGGGGTCTCACCCGACCCGGTGTCGTGGTAGTGGAGGTAGGAGTCGAGAACGTCGATGGTGGCCATGGGGGCGTCCTTTCCGGTGTTGTGCCCTGTCACTCCGGTTCGACACCGGATTTCGACGCCGTCCGACAACTCCGGTCTGTGATGTGCGCCACTGGACGCGGGGCGCTCAGGCCAGCAGCGGAAACTGCCCCGACCGTAACAGCGTCGCGATGGCGTCCATCCGTTCGCTGGGCGCGGCGTAATCCGGATGCCCGCGCAGCACCGCCGCGACGTCGTGCAGCCGGATCATCTGTTCCTCGGCCTCGAGCACCGTCCGGCCGCCGGGGCTCACCGGATGGGTGGCGTACCGCGGCGCGGCCGGGTCGACGCGGCCGAGTGCGACCGCCTTCTCGACCCGCCGCGAGCAGCGGCACGCCGCACGCGGGTCGGCCACACCGCACGCGGAGCTCAGGAACGCGCCGAGACGTTTCTTGGCGCGCTCCAATCGTTTTCGGTAGGCGGCCGGGGTGATGTCGAGAATCCACGCCGCGTCCGCCGAACCGAGTTCGAAGACCTGGCCGAGCACGAACGCGACACGCTCCTCGCGGGCCAGGCATTGCAGCATGCCCTGGCTGCAGTTGAGCCGGACCTCGCTGGACAGCAAGGCGGCCCTGGGCCCGCGGTAGTCCTCGGCGGCCAAGCCGTCGGTGAGTCCGGCGCCGAACTCCTCCAGGCTGAGCTCGTGTTGTTCCTGCGGCGACCGGGTGCGCAGGTTGATCAAGTAGTTGACGCCGATGCGGTACGCCCAGGTGAGCAGCTTCGCCTCGCCGCGGAAGGTGGCGAGACGGGTGACCGCGCGGATCAGGATCTCCTGGGTGGCGTCCTCCGCCTCGGCGGGTCGCCCCACCATCCGCAGGGCCAGCCGATACAGCGGATCCTGCAACATGCGAACGATGTCGGCGACCGCGTCCCGATCGCCGTCCACCGCGCGGGCGACCAACGCCGCCTCCGCGCGGCGGACGTCCGTCGCCGCCTCGTGGTCCGGATCGCCCGCCGTGGTGTCTGCACTGCTCATTCGGGCAATCTTCGCCAGCGCGCGGCGGTGTCGCAAACGCGACGGTTCGGCGCGGGGCGACCGGGCCGACGGCCCGGCTCGGTCGCCCCGAACGACGCCACGGACGACAGGGATTCAGGCCCGCGCGACGGCCGGAATCAGCGCGCGCCTGCGCAGCCATTCCGACACCGCCGCGCCGATCTCGTCCGGCCGATCCTCCGGCGCGTGGTGCCCGGCGGGCGGGATCGACACCAGCTCGGTGTCGGCGAAAGTGGTTGCGGCCCAGCGCGCCGTCTCGGGCGAGCCGAGGCCGACGCCGTTCTCCAGCGCCATGATCAGCGTCGGGATACCCGGCGTCTCGGCCAGGTATCGGCCGTAGTTGTGCATGGTGGCGACCACGTCGGCGGGCTCGCCGCCCAGCGGGATCTCCCTCGGCCACGCCAGCAGCGGCTTGCGCGTGGCGGGCGTGGGGTAGGGCGCGCGATAGACGTCGTGGTCCTGCTGCGACAGGTTCGCGACGCCGTTCGGCAGATTGAACTCGATGAACATGTTCTCCTCCAACACCATTCGTTCGCCCTCGGCGCTGCGGAACTTGCGGAACAGCTCGGCGCCGAGCGGCGGCATCTCCTCCCATTCCAGCGGCCGCAAGAAGGTCTCGATCAGCGCGATGCCGCGCACCCGGCCCGGGTGCCGGGCGGCCCAGTCCATGCCGAGCGCGCCGCCCCAGTCGTGGCCGACCAGGACCACCTCGTCCAGGCCGAGCGCGTCGAACCAGGCGTCCAGGTAGCGGGCGTGGTCGACGAAGCGGTAGTCGATGTCGGGCTTGCCCGACGCTCCCATGCCGATGAGATCGGGGGCCAGCGCCCTGGCCTGATCGGCGACGTGCGGAATCACGTTGCGCCACAGGTACGACGAGGTCGGGTTGCCGTGCAGGAACACCACGGGCACGGAACCCGCGCCGGTACCGGTGTCGGTGTAGGAGATGAACGAATCGAGAACGTCGACGGTGGGCACGATGTTGCTCCCTCGGAATCGTGGGTGTGACGCGGTGCGCCACTCCCTTCGCTGCTGACACCTGTTTCGACACACCGCTCGGCCCCGCTGTGACCGGACGATGTGTGACGCTCGACACAGTGCGTCGCGGGGTCCGGACCTGCGGACGAGCCCGGCGCGGGAACATGCCGTCCGATTCGTGTCGGACCCCCGTGGCATTGTTCGGGTATGCGGAAGATGAGTGCGGCGGCCGCGCGGCGGACGGCCCTGGCCGCGCAGGGGTTCGGCAGGCGGCGCCCGGCGACTGTCACCCGGCGCACGGTGGCCGACATGCTCGCCAGAACACAACTGCTGCAACTCGATTCGGTGTCGGCGGTGGTGCGCGCGCACTACGCCCCGGTGTTCAGCAGGATCGGCGGCTACGATCGCGCGCTGCTCGACGAGTTCGCCTGGAGTCACAGCCCGAAGCGTCCGCGGCGGCTGGTCGAATACTGGGCGCACGAGGCCGCGCTCATCCCGGTAGAGGACTGGCCGCTGATGCGCTGGCGGATGGTGCAGTACCAGCACGGCCGCTGGTCGGGGATGCGTAAGGTGCTGGAACGGAATCCGACGCTGGGCAAGGACATCCTGGACGTGATCCGCGACGTGGGCGCCGCGACCGCCGGTGAGGTGGAACGGCATCTCGAGCTGGACAAGCCGCGGCCCAAGGGTTCCTGGTGGAACCTCAGCGACACCAAGATGATCTGCGAACAGCTCTTCGCCGCGGGCGAGCTCTCCGTCGACAAGCGCGTCGGCTTCACCCGGCACTACGACCTCGCCGAGCGGGTGATCCCGCCGGAAGTGTTGGCGCGCAACGTCTCCGAAGCGGACGCCGTGGTGGAACTGGTCCGCCACGCAGCCACCGCGCTCGGCATCGGCACCGAGACCGACCTGCGCGATTACTACCGGCTGCACCGTGCCCAGACCGAGCCCGCGATCGCGGCGCTGGTGGACGCGGGCGAACTCGAAGAGATCGAGGTCGCCGGGTGGGGCAAACCCGCCTACCTGTGGTCCGAGGCGGCCACGCCGCGGCGCGTCGAGGGCGTCGCGCTGCTGTGCCCGTTCGATCCGCTGGTCTTCTTCCGGCCGCGCACCGAGCGGATCTTCGACTTCCACTACCGCATCGAGATCTACACCCCCGAGCACAAGCGGGTGCACGGCTACTACGTCTTCCCCTTCCTGAAGGACGGGGAGCTGGTGGGCCGCGTCGACCTGCGCGCCGAACGCGCGCACGGGCGGCTGCTGGTGCCCGGCGCGTTCGCCGAACCGGGCCGCTGCGACGCGGAGACCGCGGCGGCGCTGCGCACGGCCCTGCGTGAGATGGCGGACTGGCTCGAACTCGACGATGTCGTGATCGGTGAACGCGGCGATCTGGCGGCGCTGCTGTAGTCGCCCGGATGTAGCAGGCCGGATCGGGTGCGGCGGCCGGTGTCAGATGTCGCGCTTGGGTCCGTGGCCCCGCATCTGGTCGCGCAGCGCACCGGACACCGCGTTGGACAACCACGAGTTCAGCGAGACCCCGTTGGCCGCGGCCGCCTCCTCGGCCTTCGCCTTCATCTGCTCGACGAGGCGCAGCGTGACCCGGCTGATGTCGCCGGTCATGTCCTCGATGGTCGGGTGCTCCTCGCCGGCGTTCCTGCGCACGTCCACCGTGGCGTCGGTGCCGTCCACCGAGACGCGCACGGTGCGGTCGGCCAGTTCCGCGCTGACCTCGGCGGCCAGCTCGGAGAGGGCCGCGAGCAGCACGAGCCGGGCCGAGGATTCGGTCGCCGCGGCCAAGGCGGCGGCGGTGGCCTGGGTCTTCTCGTCGCCGAGCGCTGCTGCCGCCACGAGGTTCTCGCGCAGCTGAGCGGTGTACTTGTTCAAATCCATGACACCATTATGACGTCGTTTTTGGCGTCATTCAAGGAAAAGATTGATGTCTTCGCGGCGTCGGTGGGAGGTGAATCACCCGGCCGGGCAGCCGGATCGCCGGTCAGGGTGTCGAGGGTGCTCCGGGGACCGGGTAGCCTTTCTGACCATGACGAACGGTGAATCGACGCCAACGGAGTTGCGCGCGTCCGGCACGGTAGGTGTCGCGATGGTGACCCCCTTCAGTGCCGACGGCAAGCTGGATGTCGATGCCGGGGTCGCGCTGGCGGCCCGTCTCGTCGACCGCGGCGTCGATCTGCTCGCGATCTCCGGTACCACCGGTGAGTCGCCGACCACCACCGAGTCGGAGAAGTTCGACCTGCTGCACGCCGTCGTCGACGCCGTGGGCGATCGCGCCACCGTGATCGCGGGTGCGGGCACCTACGACACCGCCCACTCCATCGAACTCGCGCGCAACGCGCAGCGGGCGGGCGCGCACGGTCTGCTCGTGGTGACGCCCTACTACTCGCGCCCGTCGCAGGAGGGCCTGATCGCGCACTTCACCGCGGTCGCCGATGCCACCGATCTGCCGGTCACCCTCTACGACATTCCGCCGCGCTCCATCATCCCGATCGGCCCCGACACGATTCGCAAGCTCGCCGAGCATCCGCGCATCGTCGCGGTCAAGGACGCCAAAGGCGACCTGAACGCGGGCGCCGACCTCATCGCCAGCACCGGGCTGGCCTGGTACTCCGGTGACGACAGCCTGAACCTGCCCTGGTTGTCCATCGGCGCCGTCGGATTCATCAGCGTCATCGGCCATCTCGTGCCCGAGCGCCTGCGCGAGCTGGTCGACGCCTATCAGGCGGGAGACGTGGCGCGAGCCCGTGACATCAACGCTCGACTCGTCCCGTTGAACCACGCGATGGCGCGCCTGGGCGGCGTCGCGATGACCAAGGGTGGGCTGCGCCTGCTCGGCGTCGACGTCGGCGAGCCGCGGTTGCCGCAGCTGATGCCGAGCGCCGACGCGCTGAACCGGCTCGCCGAGGACCTGCAGGCTGCGGGGGTCCTGGGATGAGCGACCGCAGTGATCTAGCCGTAGGCGCATCCGTCATCCGACAGGAGGTGTCGAAATGACCACTCCGCGCCGCCCCCGCCGCTCCGCGTCCCGTCCCGCGGGCGCTCCCGAACCCGCTCCCGTCGAACGGGAACGCACCGAAAAGCCCGCCGCCGAACCGGTCGCGGCGCAGCCCGAGGTCGCCGCGCAGCCCGAGGTCGCGGCTCGGCCCGAAAAGGTCCAGCAGCCCGAGGTCGCCGAGTCCCCCCGCGCGGAGTCCGCACGAAAGTCGGACCGCACCAAGAAGGCTCAGGCTCAGCAGCCCGAACCCGCGCGGCAGAACGGTCAGGGCCGCCGCTCCGGCCGCGGTCGGCAAGGTCGCGGTCGCGGCGAACAGCCGCCCGCCAAGCCGCCCGTGGTGGCGGCGCAGGACCGGCTCGGCGCCCCGCCGAAGCTGCCCAAGAACGGTCTGCGCGTCTTCGCGCTGGGCGGCATCGGCGAAATCGGCCGCAACATGACCGTTTTCGAATACGACGGCAAGCTGCTCATCGTCGACTGCGGCGTGCTCTTCCCCGAGGATCAGCAGCCCGGCGTCGACCTGATCCTGCCCGACTTCCGGCCCATCGAGGACCGGATGGACGACGTCGTCGCGATCGTGCTCACCCACGGTCACGAGGACCACATCGGCGCGGTGCCGTTCCTGCTGCGCATGCGCGGTGACATCCCGGTCATCGGCGCCAAGTTCACCCTCGCGCTGGTCGCCGCGAAGTGCCGCGAGCACCGGCTGCACCCCAAGCTCATGGAGGTCGTCGAGGGCGAGACCACCATCCACGGTCCGTTCGAGTGCGAGTACTTCGCGGTCAACCACTCGATCCCGGACGCGATCGCGGTCGCCATCCGCACCCCGGCGGGCGTCGCGCTGCACACCGGCGACATCAAGCTGGACCAGCTGCCGCTGGACGGACGGCTCACCGACCTGGCCGGTTTCTCCCGGCTCGGCGACGAGGGCGTCGATCTGTTCCTGGTGGACTCCACCAACGCCGAGGTTCCCGGGTTCGTCACGCCGGAACGCGAGATCGGCGGCGTGCTGGACAACGTGATCGGCAAGGCGCGCAACCGGGTCATCGTGGCGTCCTTCGCCAGCCACGTGCACCGCATCCAGCAGGTCGTCGACGTGGCCCAGAAGTACGGCCGCCGTATCTGTTTCGTCGGTCGCTCGATGGTCCGTAACATGCAGATCGCCCAGGATCTGGGCTATCTGACGGTGCCCGACGGCGTCGTTGTCGACCTCGATGTCGCCGCGACCCTGCCCGGCGACCGCCTGGTGCTGATCTCGACCGGTTCGCAGGGCGAGCCGCTCTCGGCGCTGTCCCGGATGGCGCGCGGCGATCACCGGCAGATCCACATCCGCGCCGACGATCTGGTGGTGCTGGCCTCCTCGCTGATCCCCGGCAACGAGAACTCGGTGTTCGCCGTGGTCAACGGGCTGGCCAGGCTGGGCGCGACGGTCATCACCCAGCAGAACGCCAAGGTGCACGTCTCCGGCCACGCCTCCGCGGGCGAGCTGCTGTACCTGTACAACGCGGTGCGACCCACCAATGCCATGCCGGTGCACGGCGAATGGCGGCACCTGCGGGCCAACGCCGCGCTCGCGGTGGCCACCGGCGTCCCCGAGGACCGGGTGGTGCTCGCCGAGGACGGCGTGGTGGTCGACCTGGTGGACGGTATCGCGTCCATCGTCGGCCGGGTGCCGGTCGGCCACGTCTACGTGGACGGCCTGTCCGTCGGCGATGTCGGCGAGTCCACGCTGTCGGACCGCCTGGTGCTCGGCGAGGGCGGGTTCATCTCCATCACCGTCGCCATCGATGAGACCACCGGCAAGGCCGTGAGCACACCGGAGCTGAGCGGGCGCGGCTTCTCCGACGACCCGACCGCGCTGGCCGATGCCGCCGAACTCGTCGAGGCCGAGCTGCTGCGGTTGGCGGGCGAGGGCGTCACCGACATCCACCGCATCGCCCAGGGCGTGCGCCGGGTGGTCGGACGCTGGGTCGCCGAGACCTACCGCCGCCGTCCGATGATCGTGCCGACTGTCATCGGCGTCTGATCCGAAACGCGAAAAGCGCCGGAAGGCATTGCCTTCCGGCGCTTTTCGCTTTTCTGCTACTGAGCCTGGCAGGCCGCCGAGTCCAGCTTCGCCGAGCGCACGATGTTGCAGGTGAACTGGTGGGAGACCTTCCAGTCGCTGCCTTCGGCGACGAACTCGACGAACGCGTTCTCCACCGGCTGCCCGTCGATGGTGACCTTCGCGTCGGCCTTCAGCTTGCCGTCCTTCGGCTCCTGCACATTGGTGATCTGGACGGTCACCTTGTTGCGCTTGGCCGCGTCGACCAGCTTGTCGACCAGCTGCGGATCGCGCTCGGCGTCCTGGATCCAGCTGATCTTCTCCTCGGCGCTCACCGAGGGATCGAAGGCGCGGTTGATGCGCTCGTTGAGCAGCGAAGCGGCCGGCTTGGGCAGGTTCGGCGCCGTGGTGGTGGCGGGCGCCTTGCCGTCGACGGCCTTGTCCTCGTTCTTGCCTTCCTCGAACTTGCCTGCGGGCGAGGTGCTGGTGCCCGTGCTCGAGGAGTCACTGGTGGAGCTGCACGCGCCGAGCGCGAACGCCGAGGCGGTCAGCAGCACGGCGACCGCGGCCCGAATGGAGCGGTGTTTCACGATTTTCCCCTGGTGAAGTGGTGTCGCGGTCTCGGAGCGGACGACGCGACGGTGTCGGATTTACAGCGAGTAGCCCGAGGTGCAGCGCCAGTCGACGACCCAGCCGCCGGAGAGGCGGCTCAGCGCCGCGGCGCGGGCCTCGGAGTAGCTGGGCCGCGCCGACGCGCTCCAGCGCGTGTCGGAGCTTGCGAGCACGCCGCAGCCGTTGGTCCAGGAGACCAGGGTGGAGCAGCCGTAGCCGCAGACGTCGATCGCGGCGTCCTCGGCGGCGCTGTAGCTTCCGTAGTTGTTGGCGATGCCGTAGCTACCGTCGCTCGACACGGCGATCGCGCCGTAGTAGCCGTATCCGGCCTGCGCCGGTGCCGAGGTGGCCAGCATCGAACCGACCGTTGCCACGATGACCGCGGCAGCGGTGAAGAACTTCTTCAAGGTGAATCCCTTCGAACTGATAGGTCCACGACCCTATGGACCAGTGACAAGCTACCGAGCAACCATTCGGGAATCCAGTCCGGGCTTTCCTTTTCGGAATTGCGCGGGTCCGGACCACCGGCCGGTCATCATGGCGACCGCCCGGTATTCGATAGGGTTGGCACGTGAGCATGGCACAACGGGAACGTCAAGCGCTGGTGGCCGCGATGTCGTCGGCCGGTCCGGATGCGCCGACCCTCTGCGGCGCGTGGACCGTGCGAGATCTGGCGGCGCACTTGATCGTTCGGGAACGCCGCCCCGACGCCGCGCCGGGCATCCTGCTGAAACCGTTCGCCGGCTACCTCGAATCGGTGCAGGACCGCGTGGCGCGCAAGCCGTTTCCCGAACTGCTCGACCTGGTGCGGACCGGCCCGCCCTGGTGGTCGCCGCTGAAGCCGGTGGACGCGCTGGTCAACCTGAGCGAGATGTTCGTGCACCACGAGGATGTGCGCCGCGCCGGATCGGACTGGCAGCCGCGCGAACTCTCCGACGCCGACGAGTCCCAGCTGTGGAACCAGGTGCGACGGGTCGGCAAGATGGCCTACCGTGATTCGCCGGTGCCGGTGGTGCTGGCGACGCCCGACGGCCGCCGGGCGGAGGTGAAGTCGGCGCAGGGCGCCGCGGTGACGCTCACCGGTAAGCCTTCCGAACTCCTGCTGCACGCCTTCGGCCGCGACAAGGTCCGCATCGAGACCGCGGGCGACGAGGATGCCGTGCGCGCGGTGCTGGAACTCGACCGCTCCTTCTGAACCGACCCCTGTCCACCGCCCGAGCGGGGCCTTCGACTGTGATCCGCCGCGCTCGAGGCGGGCGATACGGGTGTTGCGGATGGTCTGTATGGGGCGTTTGCGGCTAGCCTGGGTCCATGGCAGGTAAGTCCCGCAGCACCACGACACCTCGTGCGCGGGCGGGATCGGCCCGGGGGAGGACCACCACGGCGCGATCTCGTTCCACCACACCCCGGGGTGGTTCCGCACCGCGCGGGCGCGCTACACCGGCCCGTAGACCCGTGCGCCGCACGTCCGACACCGCGCCGCTGGCCGTCATCAGCCGCGGCATCACCAGCGGCTGGAACATGCTGGCCCGTGGGCTCGGCGCCACCACCCGCACGCTCAGCCGGGCGGGCGAGATCGAACACGGTCACCGCCGCGACGGGGTCGCGCTCGCGCTGATCGCGCTGAGCGGCGTCATCGCGGCCGCGGTGTGGCTCTCGGCGGGTGGCCCGATCGGGCACTGGGTGGAAGAAGCGATCCGGGCGGTGTCCGGGTCCGCCTCGGCCGCACTGCCCTTCGTCGCGACCGGCATCGCGATCACCCTCATGCGCACCGAGCCGCACCCCGAGATCCGGCCGCGATTGGTGCTGGGCGGATTGCTGGTCGGTCTGCCGCTGCTGGGCATCTGGCATCTCGCCGCGGGCGCGCCCACCGACGCGCACGGCCGCTCGCGCGCCGCCGGTTTCGTCGGTTACGTGATCGGCGGGCCGCTGGCGAGCGGGCTCACCGCCTGGCTGGCCGTGCCGATCCTTTTGCTCGCCATCGTCTTCGGCGTGCTGCTGCTGACCGGGACCACAGTCAGGGAGGTCCCGCAGCGGCTGCGCGAATACTTCGGCACCGCGGCGGGCGGCGACGAGTACGGCGATCTCGAGCCGGAACGCGACTACGACCCCGCCAACTACGACGCCGACGGTTTCCCCGTGCACCGCACCGCCTCCCGGCGCCGCGGCCGCACCCCGGCCGAGAACTATCCGCCCGACGAGTTCGCCGGATCCGACGCGGTCACCGAATCGCTGGGCGAGCCGCCGCTGCGCGACGCCAAGCCCATCGCCGCGGAACCGCCGCCGGAACCGCCCAAGCCCAAGAAACGCCCGGCGCCGAAGGCACAGGATCAAACCCCGCCGCCGCCGAAGGAACCCGAGTTCGTCGCCGACCGGGTGATCGAGGGCGATTACTCGCTGCCGCCGCTGACGCTGCTCACCGACGGTGAACCGCCCAAGAAGCGCAGCGCCGCCAACGAATCGATGATCGAGGCGATCACCGAGGTGCTCGTGCAGTTCAAGATCGACGCGGCGGTCACCGGATTCGTGCGCGGCCCGACGGTCACCCGGTACGAGGTGGAACTCGGTCCGGGCGTGAAGGTCGAGAAGATCACCGCGCTGGCGCGCAACATCGCCTACGCCGTCGCCACCGAGAACGTCCGGCTGCTCGCCCCGATCCCGGGCAAGTCCGCCGTCGGCATCGAGGTGCCCAACGCCGACCGTGAACTGGTGCGGCTGGCCGACGTGCTGAAAGCGCCGTCCACCCGAAACGACCACCACCCGTTGGTGATCGGTCTCGGCAAGAACATCGAGGGTGAATTCGTCTCCGCGAACTTGGCGAAGATGCCTCATCTGCTCGTTGCGGGTTCCACCGGATCGGGTAAGTCCAGCTTCGTCAACTCGATGCTGGTCTCGCTGCTGCAACGCGCCACGCCGGAGGAGGTCAGGATGATCCTGATCGACCCCAAGATGGTCGAACTCACCCCGTACGAGGGCATTCCGCACCTGATCACGCCCATCATCACCCAGCCGAAGAAGGCCGCCGCCGCGCTGGCCTGGCTGGTGGAGGAGATGGAGCAGCGCTACCAGGACATGCAGGCCAACAAGGTGCGCCACATCGACGACTTCAACAAGAAGGTGAAGTCCGGTGCGATCACCGCGCCGCTGGGCAGCGAGCGGGTCTACCGGCCCTACCCCTACATCCTCGCCATCGTCGACGAGCTCGCCGACCTGATGATGACGGCGCCGCGCGACGTGGAGGACGCGATCGTCCGCATCACCCAGAAGGCCCGCGCCGCGGGCATCCACCTGGTGCTGGCGACACAGCGTCCGTCGGTGGACGTGGTCACCGGTCTGATCAAGACCAACGTGCCGTCCCGCCTGGCGTTCGCGACCTCTTCGCTCACCGACTCCCGGGTCATCCTCGACCAGCCGGGCGCCGAGAAGCTGATAGGCATGGGCGACGGCCTGTTCCTGCCCATGGGCGCGGGCAAGCCCACCCGCTTGCAGGGCGCGTTCATCAGCGACGAGGAAATCCACGCCGTCGTCGACTTCGCCAAGAACCAGGCCGAACCCGAGTACCAGGAGGGCATCACCGCGGCCAAGGCCGGGGAGAAGAAAGACGTCGACCCCGATATCGGCGACGACCTCGACGTGCTACTCCAGGCCATCGAGCTGGTCGTCACGTCCCAGTTCGGCTCCACCTCCATGCTGCAACGCAAGCTGCGCGTCGGTTTCGCCAAGGCGGGCCGCCTGATGGACCTCATGGAGACTCGCGGCGTCGTCGGTCCCAGCGAAGGGTCCAAGGCCCGTGACGTGCTCGTCAAGCCCGACGAGCTGGAGGGGCTGCTGTGGTCTGTCCGCGGCGGCGGACCGGAGCCGGACGACGCCGACGAGTAGACGTACCTCCGCCCCGGTCGTGCGCGATCCGGAGACGGACTCCAAGCCGGCCGCGTCTACCGGTCACCACAGGTGTGTGTAGTGGACGATCGCGTCGGCGATCAGGGCCGCGCCCAAGAGCCCGAAGATGATTCGCACCGAGAGCGGACCGTATTCGGTCAGGACGCGGACGATCGTTCGATACACGCGGCGGGCTCGCGCGGTGCCGCGGACGGACAGGGCGAGAATCAGCAGCGGCGGCAGCAGCGCGACCGCGCAGTAGGCGATGATGATCAGCGGCCACAGCGTCGGTAGCGGGTCGTGCGCCGACAGCATGGCCAGACCCGCGAGATACGGCACCGCCGTCGGCGCCTGCGCGAAGCCGATCGCGACGCCGACCAGCGCCAGCACCCAGGGCCGTCGCCGAGCTTTGGTCGCCCACGCGGGCGGGTCACGGCGCGCGCCGGAAGGCAGCACGGAGAACAGCAGCAGCACCAGGCCCACCGCCAGTTCGCCCCAGTAGCGGATGGTCGGCGTCAGCTCGAAGCCGATCAGCGAGGTGAGCCAGTTGATGCCGAGCACGGCGCAGATCCCGAACGTGGTGGTCATCGCGAACACGCCCGCGACGAAACTCAGACCGCCGGGCAATGGTGACCGCCGCGCGAGCTTGCTGTCGTACACGATCGCCACCGTGACGCCGACGAGCAGCAGATCGAGCGAATCGAGAAAGGCGAAGCCGGTCAGCGCCAAGAGCAGAGTCACCATGACCACACCGAACATACGCGAGGTCCGTGCGGCCCCGGTCGGCCAGCATGCTGCGGATACAGTCTCGAGTGGTGGCCGTCACTCCTTGCGGGCTTGCAGGGTGTAGCTGAGCGGGACGCGCTCGGGATGCTCGATCAGCCGCCACTCGTCGTGCTCGTCGCAGGTCATCCTGCCCGGCAGGGCATTCCACGGGACGCTGCGGTGTTCGGTCAGCCCGGTGAGGGTGAGGCCGGTGGCCAGCAGCGCCGACACGATCTCGCCGAGGCCGTGGTTCCACTCGTGGGTGATGGTCGGGTCGAGACGGCCGTCGATCTCGACATAGGTGGACTCGTTGGAGAACACCATCGGCTCGGGCGTTTCGAAATACGAGTAGCCGAGGGTCAATCGGTCGGTGACCTCTTCGTCGAGCGCCCACAGCATCGGGTGGGCTTCGCGCAGGAACAGCCGCCCGCCGGGGCGCAGCAGCTCGGCCACGGTCCGTGCCCAGTGGTCGACGCTCGGCAGCCAGCACAGCGCGCCGATTCCGGTGAACACCAGGTCGAACCGTTCCGCGCCGAGCGCCGAGACCGCGTCGTACACATCGGCTTCGACGAAATCCACCTCGGCGTCCGCCTGACGTGCCAGCGATCGAGCCTGCGCCAGCGACGCGGGACTGAAGTCGAGGCCGGTCATGCGAGCGCCGAGGCGGGCCAGCGAGATCGTGTCGGTGCCGATGTGACACTGCAAGTGCACGCCGCGCAGACCACGCAGGTCGCCGAGCAGCGGCAGATCGAAACGCACTGTCGCGCTCAGGAAGTCCGGTTCGGCGAGGAACCGCGCCACCCGATAGCCCGGCGACGCGGCATGCATGGGCGCACGCTGGTCCCAGTTGGCCCTGTTCAGGGTGCGGTAGTCCTCGGTCACAGTCATCGACTGTGACACGCCTGAGCACCTGCCGCACGCGAATATTCGGGCCCCGAACCGGCCCGCGAGATTGCGGCGCATCCGCCATGCTCGACGTCGCACGTCATCGGCGCGCTTGGGAGGACTCGAACCTCCGACCTCCCGCTTCGTAGACGGGCGCTCTTTCCCACTGAGCTACAAACGCTCGTCCGCGCTTGCGCGCGAACTCGTTCCCTCGGCGAGATTCGAACTCGCAACTCCCGGCTCCTAATGCCGGCGCCTCTGCCAGTTGGGCTACGAGGGACTACGGTCTGGCGGCCGAAAGTTCTCGGCAGCAGGAGGATTCGCGCCTCCGTGGTGTGCGCGCCCGGGTGACGACCGGTCCCTTCGTCCGCTCGGGCATGCTGCCGGACCGCTGTTTCGTTGTACGGCGCGGACGGAGGGAGTCGAACCCCCGACCTTCGGTTTTGGAGACCGGTGCTCTACCAGTTGAGCTACGTCCGCAGACGGAAAGGGGTCATTCCTGGCAGTTGCCGCGGAATGACCCCGTGCGAGAGGTTCTCGAACGTCGAGAACTCAGGGACCGCTCCGGACGCGCGTCCAGCGGTGATCGAGTAGGTGAGTGGAGCGCGGGGCGTTCGGGCGCGCGGCGGCGTCGAGCGACCACTGTCGCTGCTGCCGGATCCGCGCGGTCATCGCCGAGGCCTTTCGGTTCGTGGGTGGGGAAGTGGTTCCCCCGGTGCTCTTTCGAGAGCGGTATTCGTCTTCTTCGAAGCTAACACCCGAATCCGCCCGGGGACACCGGTTTTCCGTACCCGGTCGGTATGTCCGATTTTCTGCCATGCCGCAATGTGCTCGCAATCACCTAGACATGGCCTTTCATGCGTCCGACGTGTGTTCTTGTGCCCGACAGGCGGCTCTCCGGAGTGTGACAGGATGGTCGGCAACCAACCCGCTAGCCGACAAGAACGGACAAATCGGGCATGATGGCCGTCATGACTACCGCCTCCGATCGGGCCGCAGCATGCAGGTGACCGCACTCGAATGGGGGATCACCATCGCGGTGATCCTCGGCTTGTTCGTCTTCGACTTCTTCGCCCACGTGCGCACCCCGCACGAACCGACCTTCCGCGAATCGGCCTTCTGGTCGGCGGTCTACATCAGCATCGCCTTGGCCTTCGGCGGGTTCGTCGCCTGGCGGTGGGGCTCGACCTTCGGCGGGGAGTACTACGCCGGTTTCGTCACCGAGAAGGCGCTCTCGGTGGACAACCTGTTCGTCTTCCTGATCATCATGACCACCTTCGCCGTGCCACGGATCTACCAGCAGAAGGTGCTGCTCATCGGCATCGTGCTCGCGCTGGCCATGCGTGGTGCGTTCATCGCGGTCGGCGCCGCCGCGATCAGTGCGTTCAGCTGGGTGTTCTACCTGTTCGGCGCTTTCCTGATCTACACCGCCGTCAAGCTGCTGCGCGAGAGCGGGCACGAGGTGGAGGCCGAGGAGAAGCGCGACAGCCGCATCGTCGCGCTGGCCAAGCGGGTGCTGCCGACCACCGACGAGTACGACGGCGACAAGCTCGTCACCCGGGTCGGCGGCCGCTGGGTGGTGACCCCGCTGCTGCTCGCGTTGCTCGCCATCGGCTTCGCGGACCTGCTGTTCGCGCTGGATTCCATCCCCGCGATCTACGGCCTCACCGAGGAGCCGTACCTGGTGTTCACCGCCAACGCGTTCGCGCTCATGGGCCTGCGCCAGCTGTACTTCCTGATCGGCGGCCTGCTGGACCGGCTGGTGTACCTGTCCTACGGCCTGGCCGCGATCCTGGCGTTCATCGGCGTCAAGCTGGTGCTGCACGCGCTGCACGAGAACACGCTGCCGTTCGTCAACGGCGGCGAGCACGTCAGCGTGCCGGAGATCTCGACCCCGGTCTCGCTGGGCGTCATCATCGGCGTGCTGGTCGTTGCCACCGTCGCCAGCCTGATCAAGACCCGAGGCACGGCGCCCCAGGACGCCCGATAGGCGTACCGCCGAGCCCCGCGTGCCGGGACATGTGACGAAGAGCCCCGCACCCCGGACAGGGTGCGGGGCTCGCTTCGTTCGATCAGGCGGAGAAAGCCCCCATGACGGGCTGCCACTCCACCGCGCGCACCGCCTCGATGAGACCTTCCCTGGCGAAGGGATCCTGCGCGAGCAGGTCCTTCAGTGCCGCCGTGTCCTCGGCACGGAAGATCAGCAACGCGCCCGACCCGTCCGGGTACGGTCCGCTCGACAGCAGCGTGCCCGCGTCGACCAGCCCGGACAACCAGCCGCGGAGCTCGGGCCGGTGGGTGTCGCGACCGGGAACGGTGGCCTCGGAGTAGGTGTAGTGGACGGCGAAGATCGGCACGGTGTATCGCTTTCTGGTCGGCGCTTCAGAGGGTCAGCAGCATGCGGGTGTTGCCGAGTGTGTTCGGCTTCACATAACTCAGATCGAGGAACTCGGCGACGCCGGTGTCGTAGGACCGGCACATCTCGGCGTACACCTCGGCCGTGACCGGGGTGCCGTCGATCTCCACGAAGCCGTGCCCGCTGAAGAACTCCACCTCGAAGGTCAGCACGAACAGCCTGCGCAGCTCCAGTTCCCTGGCCACCGCGATGAGCCGCTGCACGATGAGCTTGCCGACGCCGGTGCCCTTGGCGTCGGGGTGCACCGCGACGGTGCGCACCTCGCCGAGATCGGCCCACAGCACGTGCAGCGCGCCGCAGCCGACCACCCGGCCACCGACCTCGGCCACCCAGAACTCCTGCACCGACTCGTACAGGGTGACCAGGTTCTTCTCCAGCAGAATGCGGCCGGCGTAGACATCGATGAGGCGTTTGATCTCGGGGACGTCCGAGGTTCGAGCGCGTCGCACAACCGGTCCGGAGCCGGGCGCGGCAGAGGCCGCGCTGGGATGCGCGTCGCTGGTCGAACCACCTAGTGGTCCCCGAGAGGTCATGGGGTGCACAGTAGTCGGCGCGCTTACCGATAGTCTGAACATGTGCCGCACATCCTGTCGTTCCGCTCACCGCATCGCGCCGGGGTAGCGCAACCGGATGGAGACGTGGCCGTCTTCGGATCGCGCACCCTCGAGGCGAGGGCATGAGCGTGCAGCCCGAAGAGATCGATCGTCGCTGGCCCGACGCGGCCGTGCTGCGTCCCGGAGCGGAACCCTCCGGCGCCGGTTTCGCGGCCGCCCCGGCCGCCACCGCGGTGCCGCTGATGAACATCGCGAACGTGCTGACCATGGCGCGCATCGCCATCGTTCCGCTGTTCGTCGTCGCGCTGTTCGCGGGCGGCGGGCACCAGACCGGATGGCGGATCGCCGCCGCCGCGCTGTTCGCGCTGGCCGCGATCACCGACCGTTTCGACGGGCAGCTGGCCCGCAAGTACGGCTTGGTCACCGATTTCGGCAAACTGGCCGACCCGATCGCCGACAAGGCGCTGATCGGCGCGGCCCTCATCGGACTGTCCGTGCTCGGCGACCTGGCCTGGTGGATCACCCTGGTGATCTGCGGGCGTGAACTGGGCGTCACGGTGCTGCGGCTGCTGGTGATGCGGCGCGGGGTGATCCCCGCGGGGCGCGGCGGCAAGCTGAAGACGCTGGTGCAGTCGCTGGCCATCGGGGTGCTGCTGCTGCCGCTGTCCGGCGGCTTCGAGGTCGCGGGCATGGCGCTGATGTACCTGGCCGTGGTGCTGACGGTCGTCACCGGTCTCGACTACGTCGGGCAGGCCGCGCGGGTGTGGTTCGCGGGCGGCTCCGGCCGGGCTCGCGGGCATGACTGATCCGCTGACCGCGTCCGTTCCCGCCGACGAGCTGGTGCGCGCCCTGGTGGCCGCCCGCCAGACCGTGGCCACGGCCGAATCGCTCACCGCCGGGCTGGTGGCCGCGACCATCGCCGGTGTGCCTGGCGCGAGCGTGGTGCTGCGCGGCGGACTGGTGGTGTACGCCACCGACCTCAAGAGCAGCCTGGCCGGGGTCAGCGCGGACCTGCTCGCCGCCGAGGGACCGGTGGCGGCGAGCACCGCCGAGCAGCTCGCCGTCGGCGCCCGCACCCGCTGCGTCGCCGACTGGGGTATCGGCCTGACCGGTGTCGCCGGCCCCGACAGCCAGGACGGGCACCCGGTCGGCACCGTCTTCCTCGGGCTGTCCAGTCCGTGGCACACCGAGGTGATGCGGTTGCAACTGTCCGGCGACCGGTGGACCATCAGACTCACCGCAACCGAGAACGCGGTGCGGGAGCTGCTTCGGTGCGTTCAGGGCGGCTGAGCGCGGCGCGCGAGGAATCGCTCGACGAGTTCGCCCGCCGGGAACCAATGGGCCGCCCCGGGACGTTGTGCCAGAAAGAACGGTGCGCGCCAGGCGACTGCGCGAAGCTGCGCCCGGTGTTCGGAGCGAAGGAGATCGAGATGACGCTGCTGCGAGAGGCGATCGGGGACAGTCTGCGGCGTGCACGTCTCGCCCAGCACCGGACCCTGCGGGAAGTGTCCACCTCGGCGCGCGTGAGCCTGGGGTATCTCTCGGAGGTCGAGCGGGGCCGCAAGGAGGCGTCGAGCGAGCTGCTCGCCGCGATATGCGCCGCACTGGATGTGCCGTTGTCGCGGGTGTTATGGGATGTGAGCACGATCATGGCGGGCGTCGACGGTGTTCCGGCAGGCGAGGCCGCCCAGCCCGCCGCGGCATCCGCCGACGAGGCCGAGCAGACGGCCGCCGTTGCGGAATCCGCCGAGGTCGCCCCGGCACAGGAGCCCGCCATGGCTCCGGCGTCCGCGTCCATGTCGGCTGCCCGTCCGCACATCGCCGAGGACACCCGAATCGTCATTCGGGCGCCGAAGGCCGACATGCTCGTCCTGGTGAAGAGCAACTGACAACAGAACACCGGACGCCCAGCCGCGGGCAACGCTGCGGGCCGACGCCGAAAACGGATAGATTCTGTAGTAGGCGTCGGTTGGGCCGGGATGCCCCGGTCCAGGTGCCGCATGGTGGAGGATAGGCACAAGCGGGTGCGCGAGGGTCGTGTACCCGGGCCGCGTCAAGCGGTACATCAGATGGAGGCGGGATCAATCGATGGCTAATCCGTTCGTCAAGGCCTGGAAATACATGATGGCCCTCTTCGATTCCAAGATCGAGGAGCACGCGGATCCGAAGGTGCAGATTCAGCAGGCTATCGAGGAAGCTCAGCGCCAGCACCAGGCTCTGTCGCAGCAGGCCGCTTCGGTCATCGGCAACCAGCGTCAGCTGGAGATGAAGCTGAACCGCCAGCTCGACGAGGTCGAGAAGCTCAACGCCAACGCGCGCCAGGCCGTTCTGCTCGCCGACCAGGCCACCGCCGCGGGCGACACCGAGAAGGCGATCCAGTACACCAACGCCGCCGAGGCGTTCGCCGCCCAGCTGGTCACCGCCGAGCAGTCCGTCGAGGACCTGAAGGTGCTGCACGACCAGTCGCTGCAGGCCGCCGCGCAGGCCAAGAAGGCGGTCGAGCAGAACGCGATGCTGTTGCAGCAGAAGGTCGCCGAGCGCACCAAGCTGCTCAGCCAGCTGGAGCAGGCCAAGATGCAGGAGCAGGTCTCCGCGTCGCTGCAGCAGATGGACTCGACGCTGTCGGCGCCGGGCACCACCCCAAGCCTCGACGCGGTGCGCGAGAAGAT
Source organism: Nocardia sp. bgisy134 (assembly GCF_965341865.1). Taxonomy (GTDB): domain Bacteria; phylum Actinomycetota; class Actinomycetes; order Mycobacteriales; family Mycobacteriaceae; genus Nocardia. The sequence goes on along the minus strand of NZ_CBDQZP010000010.1, from coordinate 38,525 downwards.
CGAGCGCCGCTACGCCAACGCGCTCGGCGCCGCGGAGCTCGCGCAGAACTCGGTGCAGGGCCGCATGCTCGAGGTGCAGCAGGCCAGCATCCAGATGGCGGGCCACAGCAAGCTCGAGCAGATCCGCGCCTCGATGCGCGGCGAGGCGCTGCCCGCGGGCGGCGGCCAGTCCGCCATCAATCCCGCTCAGACGCAGGCGAATCCGGCGCAGCCGCAGATGAACAAGGGCCAGGCCGCCCAGCAGTAGCGGCTCGATGCAGGCAAGGACCGGTGCGGTGAAGGACGCGGGCACGCGCGAGACCGTGCAACGCCGAGGGGTGTCCTCGTCACGCCCCGCGGCCGCGACGCGCGCACAGCGCCGTCCCGCCCGGGTCCCGACTGCGATCCGGCTCGAACGGTGTGAGGAAAGCGCATGAGCGAACGGAGTGAGCGAATCGTGTGCCAGTGCGCTTCGCGCATGCCGGAGCCGAGCGTCAGCGAGGTGCAGGCATGAGCGAACGGAGTGAGCGAATCGTGTGCCAGCGCGCTTCGCGCATGCCGGAGCCGAGCGTCAGCGAGGTGCAGGCATGAGCGATCGACTGCCGGACACGCTGCGCGACATGAGCGAACACGCGCTGGTCTCGGTGCGCCGCTGGGCCGACCCGCGCGAGCGGGAACTCCGTAAGCGTCGCCGCGCCCGGCGGCGCAGCTATCAGCTCGGCACCGTCTCCGGGCTGACCACCGCGGGCGCGGTCGGTCTGGTCGTCGTCTCGGCGCCCGCCTGGGCGGTGGTCGTGCTCGGCGGCGGCGCGATCGCGTTCGTCACCGGGACCGCGCTCAGCGCGCGGCGCTATCTGCGGCTGCGTCGATCCCCGTTGCCGCAGGCCGCTTTCCTGCCGCGCAAACAGCCGCCCGCGCGCTCGGCCGCCCGCGCCCCGATCGCCCGCCTGGTACAGGCCGAACGGGCGATGCACGGGCTCGCCGCGCAGATCGCCGCCTCGCGCCGGCTGCCCGACGAGGAATTCACCGAAATGGTCGAGACGGCCGCCTCCGGAGCCGCCGCGCTGCACGCTCTCGCCGCCGACATCGTTCAGATGGAGAGCGCCGCCGCCGTGGTCGGCCGGACCAATCCGGAGGCCACTGCCTCTCTCACCGGCGACGTGCGATTCGCGTTGACCAGGCTGGAATCCGGTATCGCCGAATACGAGCTGGTCGTCGCGGCCGCGAGCCGCGTCCTCGCGGTGCCCGAAACCACTGTCGTGGCACATCGATTCGACGGCATCGTCGCGGAATTGCGGCACGCGGCGGATCGCCTGGACGGCTGGGCGCAGGCGCTGACCGAGGTCGCAGACCGTCCCGCCATCGCGGTCTCCCCGCCACCGCCCGGTCTGCCGCGGTAACCTCCGGGCGCACCCCCCGAACCGATCGGGGTGAACCCTGATTTGCACCCGGATATCGCTGCTGACCTGGTGATTTATCGCCCCGGGGCTGTCAGCATGGAGGTATCGGATCGCCGGACGGCGGTTCGGGAGAGACCTCCGGGAGGCTGGAAATGCTGTGGAAGATCATCGGTGTCGTCGCGGTCGTCTGGATCGCGCTCGCCATCATCGGTGCGCTGATCAAGGGGCTGTTCCCGATTCTGGTGATCAGCGCGGTGGTGTTCGGCCTGTACCTGCTGTACAAGGCGGTGTCGGGCTCGGACAACTCGACGGTCAGCAAGCTGTAGTGCGAAAAGCCAACGGGCCGTGCGTCATCCGGGAGGATGGCGCACGGCCCGTTGCCGGTTCTGGGGTCAGAGCTGCCCGCTGTTGTCGATCACGACCTTGCGGCCGGGAGTGCCGGAGGGCGAGCCGACCTGCTCGATCGCGTGCACCACGTCCAGGCCCTCGACCACGGAGCCGAACACCACGTGCTTACCGTCCAGCCACGGGGTGTCCTTCATGGTGATGAAGAACTGCGAGCCGTTGGTGCCCGGCCCGCGGTTGGCCATGCTGACCGTGCCGGGAGTGGCGTGGGTCAGCTGGAAGTTCTCGTCGGCGAACGTCGGGCCGTAGATGCTCTTGCCGCCGGTGCCGTCGCCGTTGGTGAAATCGCCGCCCTGTGCCATGAACCCGGGGATCACGCGGTGGAACGTCGACCCCTTGTAGCCGAAGCCCTGCTCGCCGGTGGCCAGTGCCCGGAAGTTCTCGGCGGTCTCGGGCACCACGTCGGAGCGCAGCTCGATGACGATGCGGCCGGTGGGGATGCCCTCCACGGACACGTCGAAGAACACCCTGGGTAGCGGGTCGGCTTTGGCGGGGGCCGCGGTCAGCGGGCCGGGGCTGAAGAGTGCGATGAGCGCAAGACCGAGGACGGCGGCGGCGCGTGTGAGCTTCGTCATGGCCACACTGTCTACCGCAGCACCGATCGGGCTGGCTACCCGGACCCGGTTCCCGGCCGTTTTCGGGCTCGGCTGCGCGTTTGCGCCCGTGCGGATCTCGGGTGTTTCAATGGGTGCCATGGAGCAGGTTCCCGAGGACTGGCAGCGCGGCTTGGTGATCGTGGCGCACCCCGACGACATCGAATACGGCGCCGCGGCGGCCGTCGCGCGGTGGACGGGACAGGGCAAGGACATTCGCTACGTGCTCGTCACCAGCGGCGAAGCGGGTATCGCCGGAATGCCGCCTGCCGAAGCCGGACCGCTGCGCCAGGCCGAGGAGATCGCCTCGGCGAAGGTGGTCGGCGTCGACCAGGTGGAATTCCTCGGTTATCCGGACGGCCGGGTGCAGGAGAGCCTCGAGCTGCGCCGCGATCTCGCCGCCGCGATCCGCAGGCACCGCCCGGAGATGCTGGTGCTGTTCAACTTCGGCGACACCTGGGCGCCCGGCTACGCCAACAGCGCCGATCACCGCGCCGTCGGCCGGGCGGGGCTGGATGCCGTCTCCGACGCGGGCAACGAATGGATCTTCCCGGAACTGGCCGATCTGCCGCCGTGGTCGCCGCGCTGGGCCGCGGTCGTCGGGCCGGTCGCGACGCACGCCGTCGATGTCACCGCCACCGTCGAGCAGGCGGCCGCCTCCCTGTCCGAACACCGCCGCTACCTGGAGGTGCTCAGCCCCGAGCCGCTCGCCCACCAGGTGAAAGCCATCGTCGACATGGCCACCGGTCCCAAGGAAGGGTTCCCCGCCGAGCGCGCGGTGGGATTCGAGCTGTACTACTTCGGCTGAGCGAATCCGGCTACCGCATCCGTGGTCGCGTACGTCCGGTCCCGGCACGAACCGTCGAAATGGTCTGGACCAGAATGACTTCGGCATCGGTCGGGCGGATGGCGCGCCGATGGCGGCGCGGTGAACCCTCGCCCTGCTCGCCAACTCGGGGCGGGCGCCGTCGGTTCGGAAGGCCAGTGTGGCAGGCTGGGCTGATGCGTGTTGCCGTCGTTGCCGGTCCCGATCCGGGACATGCCTTTCCGGCGTTGGCGCTGTGCGACCGGTTCCTGGCCGCGGGCGACGAGCCGGTGCTGTTCACCGGGCCCCGCTGGTTCGACTCCGCGAAGAACGCGGGCATCCCGGTGCGCAGGCTCAAGGGTCTCGCGCCGCGCGCCGTCGACGACGACGGAGACGCGGGCCGGCGCATCCACGAGCGCGCCGCACACATCTCGACCGAGATCCTGCCCGACCTGAGCGCGATGCTGCCGGAGCTGGTGGTCTCCGACGTGCTCACCGCGGGCGGCGGCATGGCCGCCGAACGGCTCGGCGTGCCGTGGGTCGAGCTCTCGCCGCATCCGCTGTATCTGCCGTCGAAAGGTTTGCCGCCGATCGGCAGTGGGCTCGCGGTGGGGGAGGGCCTGCGCGGCGAGCTGCGCGACCGGATGCTGCGCGCGATGACGTCGCGGGCGATCCGCAACGGCCTGCGCCAGCGGGAGAAGGCCCGCGCGAGCGTGGGACTGCCCGCCGCCGATCCCGGCCCCGCCGCCCGCCTGCTGGCCACCCTGCCCGCACTGGAGGTGCCGCGCCCCGACTGGCCGGACAACGCCCACGTCGTCGGCCCGTTGCTGTGGGAGCCCACGGACGACATCCTCGCGCCGCCGCCGGGCGACGGTCCGCTGGTCATGGTCGCGCCGTCCACCGCGCACACGGGCGTGACGGGCATGGTCGAGACCGTGCTCGAGGCGCTCGACGGCGCCGGTGTCCGGATCGCCGTCTCCATGATCGACACCCCGCCGGCCGGGCTGCCGTCCTGGGCCACCGCGGGACTCGGCCGCCAGGACGAGCTGCTCGGCCACGCGGCCGTCGTGGTCGGCGGCGGCGGCCACGGCTTGCTCGCCAAGTCGCTGCTCGCCGGTGTCCCCGTCGTCACCGTGCCGGGCGGTGGCGACCAGTGGGAACTGGCCAATCGCGCGGCACGCCAAGGCAGTTCGATCGTGGTGCGTCCGCTGACCGTCGAATCCGTGCGCGCCGCGGTGCTCGCCGTGCTCGATCACCCGCGCTACACGGCCGCCGCCGAGGAAGCGGCCATGAGCATCGCGGAGGTCACCGACCCGGTGGAGCTGTGTCATCGGGTGCGCGAGGGCGTGCTCGCCCCTTGAGGCGCCTCTCCGCCTCCGCTGCGCCCACTGGATCCGCGCCGGCGGGGACCGGAGTATCTTGAATACGGTGCGGTTGACTGAGTTCCAGGAGCTGTTGCATACCGAATTCGGCGTGGCGCGCGGTGACGCGCTGCTGACCGACCACGTGATCCCCTCCCTGGGCGGCCGGACCGGCGCCGCCGCCATCGAGGCCGGGATCGATCCACGGGATGTGTGGCGCGCGCTGTGCGCCGACTTCGACATACCGAAGGTGCGGTGGTGACCGCCCCCGACCCGGTGGCCGAGCGGCGGCCGTACCGATTCGACGAGCGACTGCGCATGGTCCCCGTCGACCCGGAAGGACTCGCCGCCCGCGTGGCGCAGGCGCATCCGGACGATTTCGCGAGCTTCCGGCAGACCGGTCTCGAACTGATGCTGCTCGGCCGCCACGACGAGGCGCTCGACCACCTGGATCGGGCACTCGAGCTGGCCCGCGCCCCGCGTCAGCAACTCTCGGTCTGGATCAACCTGGCCGACGTGTACCGGTATCGCGGTGACGCGCCGACCGCCGAAATCCTCTACCGGCGAGCCGTCGAGGACGCCCGCGGCACCGACGCCGAGGCACTGTCGTTCGCCGCCCAGCACTTGGGCAAGGCACTGGCCGAACAAGGCCGCCTCGACGAGGCCCGCGAACTGCTGACCGAGGCGCTGCGACTACGGGTCGCCGAGGGCGACATCGAGCTGATCGAATCGACCCGCACCGCGCTGGACGGCCTCGCGGAGCTGCCGATCCCGCTGCCGCCCGCCGTGCTGGCGGTGGTCGGCGCGAACCCGGAGTTCTCGGACGAGCACGAGGGTCTCAGCGGCGGCGTCGCCCTGGTGAACGGCGCCTACTGGGTCAAGCGGGGCCCGCGCGCGACCGCCGAGCACGATCGCCTGAACTGGTTGCGCGCCAGGGGAATCCAGGTGCCGGAGGTGGCCGCCTTCGCCGAGGACGTCCTCGTGCTCGGCGACGCGGGCGCGCCGAGCCTGGCCGCGCGCGAAGGCTCCGACCGCGCCGCGGCGTCGCCGTCGATCGGCACGGTGATGGGCGAGCTGCTGCGGCGGCTGCACGCGCTGCCCATCGCGGAATGCCCGTTCGACGGCAGGCTCGACACCGCGCTGGCGCTGGCGCGCAGGCACGTGCTCGAAGGGCTGGTCGATCCGGACGATTTCGACGACGACAACGCCCACCTCGATCCCGGACAGGTCCTGGATCGGTTGGTCGCCGAGCGTCCGGAGACCGAGGACCTGGTGGTGGCGCACGGCGATTTCACGCCGCCGAACGTGCTGGAGAACGGCACCCTGCTGGACGTCGGCGGCCTCGGCGTCGCGGATCGCTACCGCGACCTCGCCCTGGCCGAACGCGACCTGCGCGAGGATTTCGGCGACGGCGAGGTGCGCGCCTTCTTCGCCGCCTACGGGCTCGACGCGCCGGACAAGCGGCGGCTGGACTACTACCGGCTGCTCGACGAACTCTTCTGAGCCGGGGTCCTTCGGCGCACGGGTCTCGGACCGCTCAGGTCTTCTTGCTGTAGTGCCTGGCCGCCTTGGTGCGGTTGCCGCAGGTGGCCATGGAATGCCAGCGGCGGGTGCCGTTCTTGGACGTGTCGTAGAAGAACAGCACGCACTGCGGGTGCGCGCACTGGCGAATCCGGTCCGGCGCCTTGGCGATCAGTTGCAGCAGGTTCTCCGCCGCCAGCCAGCCGGGCAGCCAGGCCGGGTCGGTCACGTCGGGCAGGTCGTCCGGGCCGTCGTCGGTGAGGCGGCGCTTGATCCTGCCGTGCTCGAGCACGTCGTTGAGCGCCCCGTGCGCACCGTGCTGGATGGCGTCGTGGATCGCGCTGCGCGCGGTCAGCACCGCGGCCAGTGTCCGCTCGTCGGCGGGTGCTCGATCGGCCAGGTTCGCGGCGGTCAGCCAGACGCGCAGGCCCGCCACGTCGGTGAGCAGATCCTGCGGTCCGTTCTGGATCCACCGCGTGTTCAGCAGGTCGAGCGCCAGCGGTTCGCCGACGTGAGGGCGTGGATCGAGCATGCCTGAGGGTATCGAGCCGTCTCGGGGTGTCATGAGGATCACCACCTTTCTAACCAATCAATTCAAGATCATTGGGTTGACGTCATCGGATCGCGCCGACTACGTTCTAACTGCTGAAACGGTTGACAGTGGTTGTGGATTCCAGGGGAACCGCCGAAGCCCGCCGGAACTGTCTCCGCTCGAAAGGATGAACCCATGCGACCTCCACTTCCGCCGTTCGACCGCGCCTCCGCCGAGGCCAAAGTGCGTGCCGCCGAGCACGCCTGGAACACCCGTGACCCCGAACGCGTCGCGGCCGCCTACACCGAGGATTCCGTGTGGCGTAACCGCGACGAGTTCTTCACCGGGCGTGCGGCCATCGTCGACTTCCTGACCAGGAAGTGGGCCAAGGAGAACGGGTACGCGCTGCGCAAGGACCTGTGGGCGTTCGACGGCAACCGCATCGCCGTGCGGTTCCAGTACGAATGGCACGACGAATCCGGCCGGTGGTGGCGCAGCTACGGCAACGAACAGTGGGAGTTCGCGCCGGACGGGCGAATGTCGCGGCGCGAGGCCAGCATCAACGACGTCCCCATCGCCGAATCGGAACGCCGCATCTTCGGTCCGCGCGGCCCGGAGGAGGACGACGCGGTACTGCCGCAGCGCTAGCGCGAATCGCGGGCGGCCGGTGCTCGCCGGCGGATAGCGCGGAAATTGCCGGTCGCGGAAGAAGCGGCGCGTGTCGCGGGGCGCGTCGCTTGACTCGAACACTTGTTCGTCTAGTCTTGTCGTCAGAACTTGTCGGTGCCGCCCTCTACTGTGGGCGCCAACCACAGATCGAGAGACTCACCCGTCGAAAAGGGGACCAAGGACATGGCACCACAGGCGTACGACCGCGACAAGGCGCTCGAGCTCGCCCTCGCCCAGGTGGAGAAGAGCTTCGGCAAGGGCGCGGTGATGCGGCTCGGCGAGGAGGCGCGTCAGCCCATCTCGGTGATTCCGACCGGATCCATCGCGCTGGACGTCGCCCTCGGCATCGGCGGTCTGCCGCGGGGCCGCGTCGTCGAGATCTACGGCCCGGAGTCCTCGGGTAAGACCACCGTCGCGCTGCACGCGGTAGCCAACGCGCAGGCGGCGGGTGGCGTCGCCGCGTTCATCGACGCCGAGCACGCCCTCGACCCGGACTACGCTCGCAAGCTCGGCGTCGACACCGACGCGCTGCTCGTCTCCCAGCCCGACACCGGTGAGCAGGCGCTGGAGATCGCCGACATGCTGGTGCGCTCCGGCGCCATCGACATCATCGTCATCGACTCCGTCGCCGCGCTGGTGCCGCGCGCCGAGATCGAGGGCGAGATGGGCGACAGCCACGTCGGTCTGCAGGCTCGCCTGATGAGCCAGGCGCTGCGCAAGATGACCAGCGCGCTGAACAATTCCGGCACCACCGCCATCTTCATCAACCAGCTGCGCGAGAAGATCGGCGTCATGTTCGGCTCCCCCGAGACCACCACCGGTGGTAAGGCGCTGAAGTTCTACGCCTCGGTGCGCCTGGATGTGCGCCGCATCGAGACCCTCAAGGACGGCAGCGACGCGGTCGGCAACCGCACCCGGGTGAAGGTCGTCAAGAACAAGGTCTCGCCGCCGTTCAAGCAGGCCGAGTTCGACATCCTGTACGGGCACGGTATCTCCAAGGAGGGCTCGCTCATCGACATGGGTGTCGAGCACGGCTTCATCCGCAAGTCGGGCTCCTGGTACACCTACGAGGGCGACCAGCTGGGCCAGGGCAAGGAGAACGCCCGCAAGTTCCTGCTGGAGAACACCGACGTGCGCGACGAGATCGAGAAGAAGATCAAGGAGAAGCTCGGTATCGGCGCCGACGTCACCGCGGATGCCGCGGGCGAGGTGCCCGCCGATTTCTGAGTCCACCTCCGGTCGGCCGGGCGAAGGCATGAGCGCGTCGATTCGGCGCCGTACCGATCGAGCCGCCGATCGGCCCGATCCGGTGCACGACATGCGGCGCCGGCTGCACGAACTCCTGTCCGCCGACGGGCGATCCGTGGAACGCCACGGACCTCGCCCCGGCGTACGGGAGCCGGGACCGGTCCGGTCGGCCGATGGTGGTTCGGCCGACGCGGACATCCTGGGAACCCGGTCGAGCGCGCCCGATCCGCAGCGGGCGGGCTCGACCGGGTCCTCCCACTCGTCCCGGCGCGGACGGCGGAACGATTCCCGCCGTAACGACTCCCGGACGGTCGAGACCGGTCGAAACACCGGCCGACGGGTGGATCCGGTGGCGGCCGGATCCGCAGGGGATGCGCTGGAGGCGGAGGCGGGCGCGAGCCGGTCGACGTCGGAACGCACCCCCGAAGGCGGGACGGTCGAGCAGGCGAAGGAGGCGTGTCTTCGTCTGCTCGCCGTCCGCGCCCGCAGCCGCGCCGAACTGGCGCAACGATTGGCCGCCAAGGGTTTCACCGCCGAGATCGCCGAGCGCGCGCTCGACCGCCTCGCCGAGGTCGGTCTCGTCGACGACGCGGCCTTCGCCGAACAGTGGGTCCACTCCCGGCACGCCTTCTCCGGCAAGGGCAAACAGGCACTCGCCCAGGAGCTGCGCCGCAAGGGCGTCGCGCCTTCCGACGCCGCGCCCGCCCTGGAGGCGATCAGCTCCGACGACGAAGAGTCCCGCGCCGCTGAATTGGTGCGCCGCAAACTTCGCACCCTGCCTCGGGATCTGGACCGCGACAAGGCCATTCGCCGCCTCGTCGGCATGCTCGCCCGCCGTGGCTACCGCCAATCCACGGCCTTCACCGTGGTGAAAGCCGAACTCGCCCATGCCGACTGGAGCGCGGAGCCGCTCGACGAGGCGGGCGATCCGCCGGACTGATCCGGCGTCCGCGCGTGAGCGCCGGTGTGGCAGGCTGGCGGGGCCATCACGGCCCCGCCGCGGTACCGCCCAGGGCCGTCCCCCGAGGTTTGCCGAATCGTTACTCGGGTCCGGTCGATTTATCCGATACCGGTCGGTCGTTCGTCGGCGCGCCGGCGCACGCGGGGCCATGATGGGGGTATGGAGTCCACGGAGAGTGGGGTCGTACCGCGCGGCGAACCGCGCGCCGTGGCTCCGACGCCGAAGGGGCCGGCGCTCAGGGGTTTCGTCTCGCTGCCGTGCGCATTCCGGGGCGGACCGTGCCCCGTGACGAGGGAGGAGAACGAGTATGGCCATCGATATTCGTAAGGTGACAGTCCTGGGGACCGGGGTGCTCGGTTCGCAGATCGCTTACCAGACCGCGTTCCGCGGCTTCGACGTCACGGCCTACGACATCAACGAACCCGCGCTCGAGGCCGCGCGGGAGCGGTTCGCCAAACTCGCCGCGGTCTATGTGGCCGAGGTGCCGGGCGCCGCGGGCGGCAAGGCGGAGCAGACCGCGTCGGGCATCGCGCTCACCACCGAGCTCGCCGAAGCGGTGAAGGACGCCGATCTGGTGATCGAGGCGGTGCCCGAGGTGCTGACCCTCAAGCAGGAGATCTACGGCCACCTCGGCGAGGTCGCCCCCGAGCGGACCATCTTCGCGACGAACTCCTCGACCCTGCTGCCGAGCGACATCAAGGACTCCACCGGCCGCCCGGACAAGTTCCTGGCGCTGCACTTCGCGAACCAGGTGTGGAAGTTCAACACCGCCGAGATCATGGGCACGACCGACACCGACCCCGCGGTGTTCCGCGCCCTCGTCGATTTCGCCGAGGCGATCGGCATGGTCCCGATCGAAGTGCACAAGGAGAAGGCGGGTTACGTGCTCAACTCGCTGCTCGTGCCGTTCCTGAACTCGGCCATGGCGCTCGGCGCGGGCGGCTACGCCGACCCGGAGGCCGTCGACAAGACGTGGCGGATCGCCACCGGCGCGCCGATGGGCCCGTTCCAGATCCTCGACGTCATCGGCCTCACGACCCCCTACAACATCCTGGCGCACGGCGACGCGGACGCCCAGCGCCTGGCGGCCTGGCTCAAGGACAACTACATCGACAAGGGCAAACTCGGCATCGCGACCGGCGAGGGTTTCTACCGGTACTCCGCATAGGGCCACTTCGGGAGCCGAGCGTCGATCCCGGAAAACGAACGGGAGAGAAACGGTGGCCCACCGAGGCCGGTGCGCTCCCGCTTCTCTCCCGAATTTGCTTGTCCGCTAACGCCTTACGCGTGCAGGTCTACGGCTTCTTCACCACGTCGACGCCGGGAGCGGCATCCGTGATGATCGAATCCGCGGCGAGGACGGTCCCGCCCTTGGTGCGCTTGCGCGCCCGCAACCTCCGCTCCAGCCTGGTCGCCACCATCGTCAGCGTGCTGTTCAGCGCGATCATGATGATCGCCACGACGATCAGCGAGGGCAGCGTGTTCTGCTCCGACGCGCCGAGCTGCTGGCCCGAGCGAACGATCTCGACGTAGGTGATCTGGTAGCCCAGCGCCGTATCCTTCAGCGCGACAACCATTTGCGAGACCAGCGCGGGCAGCATCGCGGTGATGGCCTGTGGCAGCAGGATCAGTCGCATCAGCTGGTTCTTGCGCATCCCGAGCGCGACGGCGGCCTCGGTCTGGCCCTTGGGCAGCGAACGAATGCCCGCGCGCACGATCTCCGCGATCACCGAGCCGTTGTAGATCGTCAGCGCCGTCACCACCGCGGCCAGCGCGAGGTCGTCGGACTTGAACAGGTCGTATTCGCTGTAGAGGGCGAACAGGAAGATCATCAGGATCAACACCGGGATGGCCCTGGCGAATTCGACGATCGCGCCGGCGACCAGCCGCACCGGACGATGGTCGGACAGTCGCAGGATGCCGAAGATCATGCCGATCGCCATCGCGAAGACGATCGAGATGACCGCCGCGACGACGGTGCCACGCAGACCGGGCAACAGGTAGGTCGACCAGACGTCGCTGTCCAGGAACGGCTCCCACTTTTCCGCAGCGAACTGACCCTGTCGGTAGAACGCGAGGAAGAGCAGGAACCCGGCCACCAGGACGAGGACGAGCACCACCAACGAATAGATGATGTTACGCAGCCGTGCCTTCGGTCCCGGCGCGTCGAAGAGGACGGAAGCGCTGGCACTCATGCCTGCACCTCGCTGACGCTCGGCTCCGGCATGTGCACGGCACGCTGGCACATGATTCGCTCACTCCGTTCGCTCATCGGGCGACCTCGTATCGCTTGGCGAGCCAGCCGAACAGCAGGCCCGTTGGCAGGGTGATGATGACGAACCCGAGCGCGAAGATCGCGCCGATGGCGAGCAGCGCGGCCTCGGTCTCGATCATCTCCGCCATCAGGTTGGCGGCCTCGGCGACACCGATCGCCGCGGCGATGGTGGAGTTCTTGGTCAACGCGATGAGCACGCTGCCCAGCGGCGCGATCACGGACCGGAAGGCCTGCGGAAGCACTAGGAGCCGCAGGTTCTGGGTGAAGCCGAAGCCGAGCGAGCGGCCCGCCTCGGACTGGCCGAGCGGCACCGTGTTGATGCCCGCGCGCAGCGACTCGCAGACGAACGAGGCGGTGTACACGCTCAGGCCGATGATGGCCCAGCGGTAGTTGTTGTCGGTGATCGAATCGCCCGCGATCTTCCAGCCCAGCGTCGAGTACAGGCCCAGCGAGCAGAAGATAATGATCAGCGTGAGCGGGGTGTTGCGAAAGATCGTGACATAGGCGGTGCCCAGCCAGCGGGCGACCGGTATGGGGGACACGCGCATCGCGGCGACGATCGTGCCGAGTATCAGCGCCCCGACCGCGGAGAACGCGGTCAATTTGATCGTGACCCAGAAGGCTTCCAGGATCTTGGTGTCGTATTCCGAGATCAGATCGAACACGGCGGGCGCGTCCCTCCCATCGGTGTGGCGTGGTTCATCGGGGGTGAGCCGAGCGGGTGGCCCGGAGGATCACCCCGGACCACCCGCGTCACGAATCTCAGTAGCGGTTCACCTGCGGAGCGGGCGAGGGGGTGAAGCCGGCGCCGCCGACGGTCTGCTCGATCGCCTTGGCCCACGAGCCGTCGGCGATCATCGCCTCGATCGCGTCATTGATCTTGTCCCGGGTCTCCTGATCACCCTTCTTCAGGCCGATGCCGTAGTTCTCGGTGGTGAAGGGCTTGCCGACCACCTTCAGCTGGCCGGGCGACTGCGCGGCGAAACCGGCCAGGATGATGTCGTCGGTGGTCACCGCGTCGACCGAGCCGTTGCGCAGCGCCTCGACGCACAGCGAGTAGGTGTCGAACTCCTGCAGCTGAACGTCCTTGGCGTACTTCTCCTTGACGTTCTGCGCGGGCGTGGAGCCCTTCACCGAGCAGAGTTTCTTGTTGCCGGTGAGGGATTCGACGCCGGTGATGTCGGTGTTGTCGGCCTTCACCAGCAGTGACTGGCCCGCCACGTAGTACGGGCCCGCGAAATCGACCTTCTCCTTGCGCTTGTCGTTGATCGAGTAGGTGGCGACGATGAAATCGACCTGACCGTTCTCGATCAGCGTCTCGCGCTGCGGCGTCGGCGATTCCTTGAAGGTGATGGAATCCGGCTGCACGCCGAGCTTTCCTGCCACGTACTTGGCGACCTCGACGTCGAAGCCGGTGTAGGAGCCGTCCTTGGTGCGCAGACCCAGACCCGGCTGGTCGAACTTGATACCGATGGTCAGTTTGCCTTCCTTGGCGTGGTCGAGGGCGCTGCCCTCGTCACCGCCGCCGCAGGCGGTGGCGGCCAAAGCCAGGGCGATCGCCCCGACCCCGAGTCGAAGTGCACGATTGATCCTCATCGAGTTCCTAACTCCTTGTGTGACTGTCGATGCCGTCGTCTGTGCCGGGTGGGTCAGTGACTGAGAATCTTGCCCAGGAAGTCCTTGGCGCGCTCGGATTTCGGTGCGGTGAAGAAGGTTTCGGGCTCGGTGTCCTCGACCACCTGACCGTCGGCCATGAACAGCACCCGGTTGCCCGCGCGGCGCGCGAAGCCCATCTCGTGGGTGACCACCAGCATCGTCATGCCGTCCTTGGCCAGCGAGACCATCACCTCGAGCACCTCGTTGACCATCTCGGGGTCCAGCGCCGAGGTCGGCTCGTCGAACAGCATCACCTTCGGGTTCATCGCCAGCGCGCGGGCGATGGCCACGCGCTGCTGCTGGCCGCCGGACAGCTGAGCCGGGTACTTCTCGGCCTGGTTGGCGATGCCGACCCGCTCGAGCAGTTCCATGGCGCGGGTTCGCGCCGCGTCCTTCTTGACCTTGCGCACCTTGATCGGCGCGAGCATCACGTTCTCGACGATGGTCTTGTGCGCGAACAGGTTGAACGACTGGAACACCATGCCGACGTCGGCGCGCAGCGCGGCCAGCGCCTTGCCCTCCGCGGGCAGCGGCACGCCGTCGACGGCGATGTCGCCGGAGTCGATCGGCTCGAGCCGGTTGATGGTGCGGCACAGGGTCGATTTCCCGGAACCCGAGGGGCCGAGAACGATGACGACCTGTCCCTTGGGGACCTCGAGATTGATATCGCGCAAGACGTGCAGATCACCGAAGTGCTTGTCCACTTTGCGCATCGAGATCATCGGCGGCGCGCTGGTGGCGGGGCCCTTGTCCAAGCTCGTGGCGTCCCCGGTCGTGTCGGGCGCGGCGGCGGCGTCGGTCATGGTCCTTGACCTTAAGGGGAAAAACCGAATTTGCCCCGGTTTCGGCGACACACCGGTCCGCCACGCCGAAACGTCACAGCTCTGTAATGTCTCGGCCGTCTCCGGCACCGGACCGCGACGAGGCCCGGAGCCTGCGGCGATGCGCTCGAAACCCGCTCGACGGGCCCCCGTACCCTGGATGGGTGGATTCGATCGGACAGGTTGTGGCGGGAGTGCGCAGTTACGAGGTCCGCACCTTCGGGTGCCAGATGAACGTGCACGATTCCGAACGCTTGTCCGGCCTGTTGGAGGACGCGGGCTATGTGAAGGCCGCGCCGGGGGCGACGGCGGACCTCGTGGTCTTCAACACGTGCGCGGTGCGCGAGAACGCCGACAACAAGCTCTATGGCACCCTCGGCCACCTCGCCCCGATCAAGGCGGACAGGCCGGGCATGCAGATCGCGGTCGGCGGCTGCCTGGCGCAGAAGGACCGTGACACCGTCGTGCGCAAGGCGCCGTGGGTGGACGTGGTGTTCGGCACGCACAACATCGGCTCGCTGCCGGTGCTGCTGGAACGGGCGCGGCACAACGAAGAGGCCCAGGTCGAGATCCTGGAATCGCTGGAGGCTTTCCCGTCGACGCTGCCCGCCAAGCGTGAGTCCGCGTACGCGGGCTGGGTGTCGATCTCGGTGGGCTGCAACAACACCTGCACGTTCTGCATCGTGCCGTCGCTGCGCGGCAAGGAGGTGGACCGCCGTCCCGGCGACGTGCTCGCCGAGGTGCAGGCGCTGGTCGATCAGGGCGTGCTCGAGGTGACGCTGCTGGGTCAGAACGTGAACTCCTACGGCGTCAACTTCGTCGACCCGGACGAGCCGCGCGACCGCAGCGCGTTCGCGAGGCTGCTGCGCGCCTGCGGCGGCATCGCCGGTCTCGAGCGCGTCCGGTTCACCTCGCCGCACCCGGCCGAGTTCACCGACGACGTCATCGAGGCGATGGCCGAGACGCCGAACATCTGCCCGCAGCTGCACATGCCGTTGCAGTCCGGGTCGGACCGGGTGCTCAAGGCCATGCGACGCTCCTACCGCAAGGCGCGCTACCTGGGCATCATCGAGAAGGTCCGCGCGGCCATGCCGCACGCGGCCATCACCACCGACATCATCGTCGGCTTCCCCGGCGAGACCGAGGAGGACTTCCAGGAGACGCTGGACGTGGTGCGCCAGGCCCGCTTCACCAGCGCGTTCACCTTCCAGTACTCGAAGCGGCCCGGCACGCCCGCCGCCGACATGCCCGACCAGCTGCCCAAGCAGGTGGTCCAGGAACGCTACGACCGGCTGATCGCGCTGCAGGAGGAGGTCTCGCTGGAGGCCAACCGCGCGCTGATCGGCACCGAGGTGGAGCTGCTCGTCGCGGACGGCGCGGGCAAGAAGAACGCCGCGACCGCGCGGATGAGCGGGCGGGCCCGCGACGGCAGGCTGGTGCACTTCCGGCCCGGCGGCACCGCCGAGCCGGTGCGCCCCGGCGACGTGATCACCGTCGACATCACCGAGGCCGCGCCGCACCACCTGATCGCGGACGCCCCGATCAAGACCCACCGCAGGACCCGGGCGGGCGACGCGCACGAGCGCGGCGTCACGCCGAAGACCGCGCCCATCGGCGTCGGCCTCGGGTTGCCGCAGATCGGCGCGCCTGCCAAGGAGCCGGTCGCCTCCGGCTGCGCGACGGGCTGCGACGCATGAGCGAGCGTAGCGAGCGAATCATGTGCCAGCGCGCTCTGCGCATGCCGGAGCCGAGCGCCGGCGAGGCGCAGGCATGAGCGCGCGCCCCGCCGCGGGAGACGACGAGACCCCACGCCAGGGCCCCGACGATTCCGTGCGGGGCGCGGCCGACGCCGCTGGGAGCGGCGCGACGCCCGAAGCCGAGCCCGGTACTACCGCGCGTAGTGGGTCGGATGACGCGGCGGCCGACGGTGCTGGCACAGTGGACGCGGACAAGCCACACGCCGACCATGCAGAAGGAGACGACAGCGCCGTGAGCTCGGTCGAGAGCAAGGATTTCGAGCAGTTCCGTGCCGAGCTCGACGCTGTCGAGCGACGCCTGGCCGGGGAGATCGATCCCGGCGTGCGCGCCATGGTGGTGGCGGGCGCGGTGTTCGTGCTGCTGTTCTCGCTGGTGCTGTCGCACGCGGGCAGCGCGCGCGGCTTCGACGTGCTGCTCGACACCGACGTCACCGGGATCGAGCACATCGGGCTGCCCTCGCGCATTTTCGTCTGGTTCGTCGTGGTGTTCGGCATCGGCTTCTCGTTGCTGGCGTTGATGACCCGGCGCTGGGTGCTGGCCTGGATCGCGGTCGCGGGTTCGGCCATCGGCAGCGTGTTCGGCGTCTTCTCGATCTGGCACCGCCAGACCCCGGGCCTCGGCAACTACGTCGGCGCGGGCCCCGGCATCGGCCTGATCGTCGGCACGCTGGCCATCATGGTGCTGACCTTCCACTGGATCCGCGTGGTGTGGAGCCGCACGTCCGTGCACCTGGCCGCCGAGGAACAGCGCCGCAATGCCGCGGCGGCCGCCGAGGAACGCGACCGCCGCAGGCTGCTCGGCGACTCCTGAGCACTGCCGGGCCTCGCCTGTCACACGGGCGAGCCGTCACCTCGAGCGGGCTGCGTCAAGCAGCCCAGCCCAGCCCAGCTGAGCGAGCACGCGAGCGCTGCGTGAGCGACCGGCCTCGCGTCGCGCGACATGGATCCGGGCCAGCAGCGCGCCCAAGCCCGCGCCCGCGGCGTTCATCAGCACGTCGTCCACGGAGGACACGCGGCCGAGATCGAACACGTACTGCGCGATTTCCAGCGTCGCGGACACCGCCGCACCGAGCGAGGTCATCCGCGCGACGCCCGTGAACCAGGGCAGGCGCAGCGGAAGGAAGAAGCCGAGCGGCACGAACAGCAGTGTGTTCGCGCCGATTTGGACGACCGCGCTCGACGGCGAATCGCTCAGCGTCGCGACGAGATCCCGCAGCGGCACCAGGCTGACCGCGCCTTCGCCCGCCACCGGTGTCAGGATCATCCACACCCAGGGCAAGGTGCCCGCGACCAGGCCCACCTCAGCCGCTGTGTACCGCAGCGCGAGCTCCGGCGTCAGCCCGCGGCGCGTCCGCCATCGCGTCATCGAGACGATCGCCGCGACCAGCGCGGGTACCGCGCACGCCCACACGATCAGCACGTGGCCCCACGCGTCCCATACCTGTCGCACCGGGTCGACGCTACCGGCCCGGCCGAAAGACGTTGGCCGCCAACCGGAATCGCGCGCGGGTCAGCGGTTGCTGACGGCGCCCTCCGCGGCCTCGGCCCACTCGCGCCACTGCTTGGCCTGTTCGAGCGCCTTTTCGGCGTCGCGCTGCTTGCCCGCCGCCTGCGCCTTGGCCGCCTGCTCCTCGAACTGGGCGACCTTCTCGCGGAACTGAGCGGCGCGCGCCACGGCCTCGGGGTCGGTGCGCCGCCACTGGGCGTCCACCGCGTCGCGGACCCGCTTCTCGATGGACCGCAACTTGCCCTCGAGTTCCTGGATGCGTTCCCG
Organism: Nocardia sp. bgisy134; assembly: GCF_965341865.1. GTDB lineage: Bacteria > Actinomycetota > Actinomycetes > Mycobacteriales > Mycobacteriaceae > Nocardia. Next base: position 20,768 of record NZ_CBDQZP010000010.1, on the reverse strand, counting down.
TGGCACCTTGCCGATGGCGTCCCACTTGTCCTGTAGCTCGCGCAGCTGCGCCCTGGCGGCATCGAGTCCGGTCGCCGGGTCGATGTGCTCGTAGGCGTGCAGCAGCTCCTCCTTGGCGGACGCGTTCGACTCGAACTCGGCGTCGCGCTCGGAGACCGCGGCGTTGCGCGCCGCGAAGAACACGTCCTGGGCGCTCTTGAAGCGCCGCCACAACGCCTCGTCGGCCTCGCGGGGCGCGCGGCCCGCGGCCTTCCACTCGGCGAGCAGGTCGCGGAAGACGGCGGCGGTGCCGACCCAGTCGGTGGAGCCGGACAGTTCCTCGGCCTGCACGCACAGCTCTTCCTTGCGGCCCTTGGCGGCGGCCCGCTCGCGGTCGAGTTCGGCGAAGTGCGCGCCGCGGCGGCGGTTGAAGGATTCGCGGGCCTTGGAGTAGCGCTTCCACAGCGCGTCGTCGACCTTGCGATCCACGCCGCGGATGGACTTCCATTCGTCGAGGATCTCGCGCAGCCGGTCGCCCGCGGCCTTCCACTGGGTGGATTCGGCGGCGATCTGCTCGGCCTCGGCGCAGAGCGCTTCCTTGCGCTCGGTGTGCTCGTGGCGGGCGCGCTCCTTCTCCTCCTTGGCGTGCGCGGCCGCTTCCTCGGAGTGCTCGGTGATAGCTTGCAGCCGCTTGGCCAGCCCGTCGATGTCGCCGATGACGGCGGCGGTGGGCAGCGATTCGGCCAGCGCCAGCGCGGCGGCCTTGGTCTTGCGGGCGTCGGCGCCCGCGGCGAGCCGCGCCTCCAGCAGCGCGACCTCGGTGGCGAGGTCGTCGAAGCGGCGGCCGAAGTGCTCGAGGCCCTCGGCGGCGTCGCCGGCCTGCCAGGAGCCGACAATCCGTTCGCCCTCGGCCGTCTTCACCCAGGCGGTGCCGTCCTCGTCGACCCGGCCCCAGCGGCTGGGGTCGGTGACGGTGGGCACGACCACCGCGTGCGGGTGCTGCTGATCGGCTGGGCCCGGTGCGGGCTTGACCGCGTGGGGCTTGGGATGAGTTTTCTGGCCACCGGGCTTCGGGGCACCGGAGGGGCGCGGTGTCGTGCCGGGAGTGGCCTTCGCGGTTCCGTTGCTGTCGGTCATCATTCTCCGTCCCTGCCGCGCGTCACGGCTGCCTGGTTACGCCCTAGCTCATCCCATTGAACCCGGTCCGAGCCCTCGAGACCATTGATCCACGCTCTCTCCGAGATGAAACCCCGGGCGGACAACCCCTGGTGACCTGGGTTGTCGCATGTCGACACTATCAATCTCGGGGCGAATTGACGCTACAGACACTCGAAGCCGACCGGCGGGCGTCTCGGTACCGCCGTGCGCCGGGCCCGCGGGCCGAACAGATACGGTTTATCGCGTGTTCAGTATTGCGGCCCTGGTCCCGTCGCCGCCGATCCTGGTGCCCGAACTCGGCGGCGATGCGGCGCTCGGAGCCGGGGCGGATCCGGCCGACCCGCCCGCCGTGTTGCGCGCGGCCGCGTTGAACGCCGCCGGGGAGCTGGCGGCGGTGACGCAGCGGTGGACGGTGCTCGGCATCGGGACCGCAGACGGTGTGCTCGGTCCGGAATCGGCGGGAACTTTCCGCGGTTTCGGCGCGGACGTGCGGGTCGCGCTGGCCGACGCGCCCGGGTTCGCTCCGGATCCGCAGCTTCCGTTGCCCGCCTTGATCGCCGGATGGTTGCGGGGGCGCGTCGCGCCGGCTGCCCGCGCCACCGCGCGTCTGATCGCGCCCGACACCGCCCCCGCGCGGTGCCTGGAGCTCGGCGCGGAGCTACGTGCGGAGCTGGACGCCGACGACGAGCCGCGCGGCGTCCTCGTCGTCGCCGACGGCGCCGCCACCCTGACCGTCAAATCGCCCGGCTATCTCGACGAGCGCGCCGTTCCGCTGCAAGCCGAGCTCGACCGCGCGCTGAGCGCGGGCGACCGGTCGGCCCTGCGCGCGCTCGATCCCGGGCTGTGCGCCGAGCTGGCCGTATCGGGGCGGGCCGCCTACCAAGTCCTGGGCGGTCTGTTCGCCGCGGATCCGTCGGACCCATCCGTCGAAACCCACTACCGGGACGCGCCGTTCGGAGTTGGCTATCACGTGAGCGTCTGGCGACCGGAGAGGGAGGTGCGATGAGCGTGCCGATCGCGGTGGTCGGCCCCACCGCCACCGGCAAGTCCGATCTCGGACTCGATCTCGCGGCCCGCCTCGACGGGGAGATCGTGAACATCGACGCCATGCAGCTCTACCGCGGCATGGACATCGGCACCGCCAAGCTGCCCGTCGCGGAACGGCGCGGCATCCCGCACCACCAGCTCGACGTGCTCGCGGTGACCGAGACCGCGAGCGTGGCCACCTATCAGCGCGCGGCGACCGCCGACGTCGAGGACATCATGGCCCGCGGCCGCACGCCGGTCATCGTGGGCGGCTCGATGATGTACGTGCAGGCGCTGCTGGACGAGTGGGAGTTCCCGGCCACTGATCCGGCGGTGCGCGCCCGGTGGGAGCGGGTCTTGGCCGACGACGGCGTTGCCGCCGTGCACGCGGCGCTGCGCTCGGCGGATCCGGTCGCGGCCGCCACCATCCTGCCCACCGACGGCCGCCGCATGGTGCGAGCGCTGGAGGTCGTCGAGCTCACCGGGCAGCCGTTCGCGGCCTCGGCGCCGACCATCGGCGCACCGCGCTGGAACACCGTCATCCTGGGCGTCGACCGCGACACCGCCGAACTGGACGCGCGCATCGAGCGACGCACCGCGCTGATGTTCGAGACGGGACTGGTCGACGAGGTGCGCGGACTGATCGATCAGGGCCTGCGCGAGGGCGTCACCGCGCGCAGGGCCATCGGCTACGCGCAAGTCCTCGCCTACCTGGACAACGAATACGACCTGAACCACGCCGAGGAACGCACTTTCATCGGCACCCGCCGCTACGTGCGCAGGCAGCGCTCCTGGTTCCGCCGCGATCCCCGGGTGCGCTGGGTGGACGGCGCGGATCCTGACCTGCTCGGCGCGGCGCTGCGTGCGATCGAAACGCCGAGTGCGATCGAAACACCGAGTGCAATCGACACACCGCATGCGATCGGAACGCCGCGCGCGATCGAAACGCCGGGCGCGATCGACAGCACAGAACGGACCCCTCAGTGACCAGACGCGTCAGCACCCGCAACGCTTCCGTGCAGGTGTGGCAGGCATACCTGAACAATCGCACCAAGCGCCACCGCGACAGCCGGTTCCTGGTGCAGGGCGTGCGCCCAATCACCCAGGCGCTCGCCAACGGGTGGCCGCTGGAGACGCTGCTCTACCGGCTCGGCGCGCCGGACCTGTCCGGCTGGGCGAGGGAGGTGCTCGACACCACCGACGTGCCGCAGGTTGGCTTGGTCCCGGAGTTGATGGCGGAGCTGGGCGAAAAGGCAGGCGGGGTACCGGAATTGGTGGCCGTCGCGATGTCGCGTCAGCCCGAGCTGGAGACCTTCGAGCCCGGCGAACCCGGCGAGGACCCGCCGGTCGTCGTGGTGTTCGACCGGCCCAACTCGCCGGGCAATCTCGGCACCTTGATCCGGTCGGCGGACGCTTTCGGCGCGTGCGCGGTCATCGTCACCGGCCACGGCGCCGACCAGTACGACCCGCACTCGGTGCGTGCCTCCACGGGCTCGCTGTTCGCGGTCCCCGTCTACCGTGCCGCCGGGCCCGCCCAGGTGCTCGAACTGCGCGATCGCCAGATCGCGCGCGGCATTCCGACCCGGATCGTGGGCACCGACGAGCACGGGACGCACGCGGTGTTCGACCACGATTTCACCGAGGCCACCATCCTGGTCATCGGCAACGAGACCAGCGGGATGAGCGCCGCCTGGCAGGATGCGTGCGACGACCTGGTGTCCATCCCGATGGGCGGCACCGCGAGCTCGCTCGGCGCGCCCTCGGCCGCCGCGGTGGCACTGTACGAAATTTCCCGGCAGCGCCGGACGTTTGCCAGATGACGACCATGAGGAGAGCACACGCGTGACGGACATCGAATTCACGAAGGGGCACGGCACCCAGAACGACTTCGTGGTGCTGCCCGACGAGGATGTCCGGCTCGACCTGACCCCGGACCGCGTCGCCGCGCTCTGCGACCGGCAGCGCGGTCTCGGGGCCGACGGCGTGCTGCGGGTCGCGCGGGCCGGTGCGCTGCGGGACGCGGGCGTGCTCGCCGACCTGCCCGAGGGCGTCGGCGCGGACGACTGGTTCATGGACTACCGCAACGCCGACGGCTCCCTGGCCGAGATGTGCGGCAACGGCGTGCGGGTCTTCGCGCACTACCTGGCCGCGACCGGTCGCGAGCCGCGCGCGGAGTACGTAGTGGGCAGCAGGGCGGGCGCCCGGCCGGTCACCGTGCACGCGGGCGGCCCGGTCGAGGGCGAGGTGACCGTCACGATGGGCCGGGTGAAGGAACTCGGGGAATCCACGGCGACCATCGCGGGTTGGCCGTATCCGGGGATCGGCATCGATGTCGGCAATCCGCATCTGGCCTGCGTGGACGCCGGGCTGTCGGCGGAGGCGCTCGGCAAGCTCGATCTGACCGTCTCGCCCGGCTACGACCCCGACCTCTTCCCGCACGGGGTGAACGTCGAGATCCTGACCCCGCTGGACGCGGACCGCGCGGTCGACATGCGCGTCTACGAGCGCGGTGTGGGCGAAACCCGTTCGTGCGGAACGGGAACTGTGGCGGCGGCCGCGGCGGCGCTGGCCGCCGATGGCTTCCGCATCGCCGAGGACACCGGCCAGGTGACGGTCCGGGTGCCCGGCGGCGCGGTCACGGTGGGCCTCGAAAGCGGGTCGGCATGGCTGCGCGGGCCCTCTGTGCTGGTCGCCACCGGCACGCTCGCCGAAGATTGGTGGAACGGACGCTGAGCGCGCCCGGCGAATAACGGAATGCGCCCGGTGGTCGTACCGTGGCAGCATGGATGGTGTATGAGGAATTCAGAGACGTATGACATCAATCCGGCCGACGACGACTTCGTCGACTCGGCCGACGACACCGAGCGCTCCGGTGACGTGGTGGCCGAACGTGCCGCCCGGATGAAGCGCAACGGCTGGACCGAAGAGCCGACGGTCGGCGAGCTGCAGCTGGACGAACGCAGCTCGCTGCGCCGCGTCGCCGGTCTGTCCACCGAGCTCACCGACATCACCGAGGTCGAGTACCGGCAGCTGCGCCTGGAACGGGTCGTGCTGGTCGGCGTGTGGACCTCGGGCTCGGTGGCCCAGGCCGAGGCGAGCATGGCCGAGCTGGCCGCGCTCGCCGAGACCGCCGGTTCGGAGGTGCTCGAGGCGCTGATCCAGCGTCGCGACCGTCCGGACCCGGCCACCTACATCGGTTCCGGCAAGGCCGACGAGCTGCGCTCCGTGGTGCTGGAGACCGGCGCCGACACCGTCATCTGCGACGGTGAACTGACCCCGGCCCAGCTGACCGCGCTGGAGAAGGTGGTCAAGGTGAAGGTGATCGACCGGACCGCCCTGATCCTGGACATCTTCGCCCAGCACGCCACCTCCAGCGAGGGCAAGGCGCAGGTCGCCCTGGCCCAGATGGAGTACATGCTGCCCAGGCTGCGCGGCTGGGGTGAGTCGATGTCCCGGCAGGCCGGTGGTCGTGCGGGCAGCAACGGCGGCGTGGGTCTGCGCGGTCCCGGTGAGACCAAGATCGAAACCGACCGTCGCCGCATTCGCGAGCGCATGGCCAAGCTCCGGCGCGAGATCCGGGAGATGAAGACCGCCCGCGAGACCAAGCGGGCGCGGCGCTCGTCCTCGGGCATCCCGCAGGTCGCCATCGTCGGCTACACCAACGCGGGCAAGTCCAGCCTGATGAACGCGCTCACCGGCGCGGGTCTTCTGGTCCAGGACGCGCTGTTCGCGACCCTGGACCCGACCACCCGGCGCGCCGACCTCGACGACGGCCGCGAGGTCGTGTTCACCGACACCGTCGGGTTCGTGCGGCACCTGCCGACCCAGTTGGTCGAGGCGTTCCGCTCGACCCTGGAGGAGGTCACCGGCGCCGATCTGCTGCTGCACGTGGTGGACGGCTCCGACTCGCTGCCCGCGGAGCAGATCAAGGCCGTGCGCGAGGTGATCACCGACGTGATCAAGGAGCAGGGTTCGGCCGCCCCGCCGGAACTGCTGGTGCTGAACAAGATCGATGCCGTCGATCCGATGGAGCTGACCAAGCTGCGCGCCCTGCTTCCGGACGCCGAGTTCGTCTCGGCCCAGTCCGGCGAGGGCATCGACAGCCTGCTCGACCGGCTGGCCGAGGTGCTCGGCGGGCTGGACGTCGAGGTCGGCGTGCTGCTGCCGTACACCCGCGGCGATCTGCTGGCGCGCATTCACGCCGACGGCCGGATCCTGTCCTCCACCCACGAGGAGTCGGGCACCAGGGTCAGGGCGCGGGTACCGCACGCGTTGGCCGCGGCGCTCTCGGAATACGCCCACGCGGGCGGCGACGGCGCGGCGCCCATCGAAGGGTAGCCCGCGGTGCGCTCCGCCGAGGGACGGAAAATAGAACCGACCGTCACGTTCGGTCTCCGGCGGATGCCGGACGTGACGTGTCGGATCTCTGTACGGCGGTGTTCGATCTGCGCTCGGACTACGTTCGGCCACAAGGGGATTCGACGTCGAATTGCTGCGGGGCCGCCGATTCGGCGCAAGCCGGTGTTGTGACCGGCCACACAAATCGATCGCCCGTGTTGCAACGTGTTCCAAAGCCATCGGGTAGGGTGGGCCCGAAGCCGTATTCGATTGCGGCGCAGGGGACGTGAAATTCCGTACGACGATGTGCTGGGATCCGACATGCGATGGGGTAGCCACCTATGCCTGAATCCTCGCCTACCGCGGTGGTGTTGACCGACGGGGCGCCACTCGAGGTGCGTCTCGACGAGACCGACATCCGGCTGATCGAAGCCTTGCTCGCACCGCTGCGAGCCTGGACGAGTCCACGCTTCTACGGCCTGGACAACATTCCCGCCGACGGCCCGGTGCTGCTGGTCGGCAACCACAATCTGATGGGCGGCATCGACGCTCCGCTGCTCATGCCCGAGGTGCTGCGCCGCCGCGGCAGGCTGATCCGCGGCCTCGCCGAGAACGTGCTGATCGCGGTGCCGGGCCTGCGCCACTTCCTGCACTACTACGGCGCGGTCCGGGGCAACCGGCACAACTGCATGGCGCTGCTCGCGCGGGGCGAGGCGGTCATCGTCTTCCCCGGCGGCGGGCGCGAGGCGGTGCGCCGCAAGAACGAGAAGTACCTGCTCAAGTGGGAGGGGCGCAGCGGCTTCGCGCGGATGGCGATCGAGGCGGGCGCCCCGATCGTGCCGGTCGCGATGATCGGCGTGGACGACGCCTACGACATCGTCTTCGACGGCGACCACCCGGTGATGCGCCCGCTGCGCTGGACGGTCGAGGCGCTCGGTCTCAAGCGCGAGCTCACCCCGCCGCTGCTGCGCGGTCTGGGTCCGACGCCGATCCCCCGTCCCGAACGGTTCTACTTCTCCGCGGGCGCGCCGATCGATCCGGCGCCCTGGCGCGACGCCGACGATCTCGACGCCGCCGCCACCGATCTGCGTGATGTGGTGCGCAAGGGGCTCGAGGAGGAGCTGAAGTTCCTGTTCGCCGAGCGCGAGCGCGACGCGGGCCGCACCCTGGTCGGCCGGGTGCGCGGGTTGCTGCCTTTCTGAGCCAATACCAAGAATCAGCTTGGCAATCTCTCAGCTACGGGTACGTAGCGTGGGGAGATGAGCAGGAGAAGAATCAGATCGGCCGTCACGGCCGGCGCGGCCGTGCTCGTCTGCGGCGTCACCGCGACGGTCGCCGGAAACGCGGCGGCGACGACGAACGACTCGCTCGCCGCATCCGGAATGTCACTGCGCGCCAACGCCTCCCGCATCACCGGCAGCACCGTGCTCGACGGCCGCAGCCTGCGGCTCGAGGTGTACTCGGCCGCCATGGACCGGACGATCGAGATCGACGTCCAGCGTGCGGCCGACACCTCGGCGCCACGCCCGACGCTGTACCTGCTCGACGGCGCGGGCGGCGGTCAGGATACGGCCACCTGGCAGCAGCGGACCACCGCGCTGGAGTTCCTCGCCGACAAGAACGTCAACGTCGTCCAGCCGGTCGGTGGGGCGTGGACCTACTACACCGACTGGCGAGCGCCCGATCCCGTGCTCGGAGTCAACAAGTGGCAAACCTTCCTGACCGACGAGCTGCCGCCGTTGATCGATCGCGCGCTGGGCGCGAACGGTACGAATGCCATCGCGGGACTCTCGATGTCGGGAACCTCGGTGCTGCAACTGCCGATCGCCGCGCCGGGACGCTACCGCGCGGTCGCGGCCTACAGCGGCTGCGCTCAGATCAGCGACCCGGTCGGCTACAACTTCGTCAGAACGGTCGTGGCCACCGGCGGCGGTGACACGGCGAACATGCCCTGGGAGGACGCGCTCGTCGCGTCGTGGCCGGTGCTTGCCAAGGGCCTCGACCTTCCCGCCTGACCTCGTTTCAATAGCGAGAAGCTATTGAAACCTAGGTGCTCAGGTTTGTCGGGAATCGGCGCGAATATGTCGACGATGGCGCTACCCATGCCAGGTGAGCGCGCGAATTTCAGACGTGAAGTGAACTGTCATTCGTGCTCCGGGTAACGTATGCGGTAACGACGGGTCGGTGTGGACCGCCCGGTGTGGTCACTAGGAGGTTGGTGTGGAGCGCACACTGTTCGAGCCCGAACACGATCTGTTCCGGGAGTCGTTCCGCAAGTTTCTCGATCAGCACGTCGCGCCGAACCACGCGAAGTGGGAAGAGCAGGGCATCGTCGATCGCGCGGTCTGGCTGGAGGCGGGCAAGCAGGGCTTCCTCGGTATGGCCGTCCCGGAAGAGTACGGCGGCGGCGGGGTGAAGGACTTCCGCTACAACTCGGTCATCACCGAGGAGTGCGTGAAGGGCCAGTACTCCGGCCTCGGCTTCTCGCTGCACAACGACGTCGTCGCGCCGTACCTGCTGGAGCTGGCCAACGACGAGCAGAAGCAGCGGTGGCTGCCCGGGTTCTGTTCCGGCGAGATCATCACCGCCATCGCGATGACCGAGCCCGGCACCGGCTCGGACCTGCAGGGCATCAAGACCCGCGCGGTGCGCGACGGCGACGACTGGATCCTCAACGGCGCCAAGACCTTCATCACCAACGGCATCAACGCCGACATCGTCATCGTCGTCGCCCAGACCGACCCCGAGAAGGGTGCCATGGGCTTCAGCCTGCTGGTGGTCGAGCGCGGCATGGCGGGCTTCGAGCGCGGCCGCAACCTGGACAAGATCGGCCTCAAGGCCCAGGACACCGCCGAGCTCAGCTTCACCGACGTGCGGGTGCCCGGCAAGAACCTGCTCGGCACCGAGGGCATGGGCTTCATCCACCTGATGCACAACCTGCCCCAGGAGCGACTGTCCATCGCCGTCATGGCCGCCTCCGCCATGGAGGCCTCGCTGGAGATGACCTGCCAGTACGTGCGCGACCGGAAGGCGTTCGGCAAGCCGATCGGCGCGCTGCAGAACACCCGCTTCGTGCTCGCCGAACTGGCCACCAAGACCACGGCCGTGCGCATCATGGTCGACCGCTTCATCGACGACCTCAACGCGGGCAAGCTCTCCGCCGAGGATGCCGCCATGGCCAAGTGGTGGAGCACCGAGGAACAGCTCGACCTCATCAACCGCTGCCTGCAGTTGCACGGCGGCTACGGCTACATGAAGGAATACCCGATCGCCAAGGCCTACATGGATGCCCGCATCCAGACCATCTACGGCGGCACCACCGAAATCATGAAGGAGATCATCGGCCGCTCCCTGAACTTGGCCTGATCTCTGCCTTTCGCCTCCGGCCGCACGGAATACCGTGCGGCCGGACCCGTTTCCGGGGCGGACGTGTTCGGCGTGAAGGACGGGCGCACGGCACGGCACGGGGACATCGCGTCGATGTTGCTGGACCGGCTCGATGACGATCGGCTCGGGCTGCGCACGCGCGCCCGCGACTGGACATGGGACGCGGTGGTGCGGGAATCGGCCGCACGCGCGGCACTGGCTCGGGAGTTGCGGCGCGAGGGGCCTTTTCATATCGGCGTGCTGCTGGACAACGTCCCCGACTTCAGCTTCTGGCTGGGCGCTGCCGCGCTGGCGGGCGCCACCGTGGCAGGCATCAATCCGACCCGCGGCACCGCTCAGCTCGAAGACGACATCCGACCCGTGGACTGCCAGATCGTCGTCACCGATACGGCGGGGATGCGTCGCTTGCGCGATCTGGATGTGGGGCTGGAACACGATCGGTTCCTGGTCGTGGACGATCCCGCCTACGCGGAGCTGGTGGAGAAACACCGCACCTAGTAGCGGTGGTCGATCCCGAAACTCTGCGGGACTGCGAAACCGCCGGCTGAACGAACACGGCCGAGTGCTGAACGCGGACGAGGCCATCGGTGAAATCGTGGACAAGGCGGGAAGCCTGGTCTTCGAGGGCGCCGCCGGACGCTTTCCGGGGCGAGCGTTATCCGGCGGGAACGGGCGGGGGATCCGTGGTGCGGAGGAGGTTGGCGACGGAGGTGGGAGTCCAGTGCAGGTCGGCGCCGGGACGGGTGGCGAGGTAGGCGGCGGTGCGGGGGAGCGGCCAGCCGTGTGATTCGGTGATGCCCGCGGCGAGGTGGCGCAGGTAGGCGGGGGCGGGTGGGTTGCCGGGAAGGTCGGTGTGGCGCCAGGGGGCGGTGCAGGTGAGGATCGGGTGGCCGTCGAGAGTGCCCGCGCGGACCAGGGTTTCGTAGCGTCCGGGGCCGAGGGTGGTGCGACCGTCGGCGAGCACCTCGGTCAGGTCGAGATCCTCGCCCGGCGGGCGATACATCTCCTGGGCCACGATGTCGGAGAACTGCGCGGCCGTCAGCAGGTAGGCGCGGACGGCCGTCTCGCCCGCGGCGTCCGGCGCGTAGAAAGCCCGGCCGCCGGTCCAGGTGAGCGATTCGGTGGCGAAGTAGAGCAGGCCGGGCAGCACGAGCGGGCGGGACCGCCGCGGGCCGGAACGGTCGCGGCATCCGGGCAGTTCGATCGCGCCGCCTTCGGGCCTGCCGCCTTCGAGATAGCAGTGCAGGCGGCGGTGATGCATGTTCGAGCCGTAGGCGGCGTACCACACGAGGCACGTCACCCTGCCATTGTCCCTCGTTCCGACGGGCGCCTGCCCGACGACGGCGGGCGCTGAGAGTGGCTCTCGTCACCCGAATACTTCAGAGCCACCCGGTGAGCTGCTGCAAACCCAAGCACGACACGGCGAGTGCCAGCCCGAGCGCCCCGCCGAATATCAGCGGCCGCACGCCCGCGGTGCGCACCCGTTGCCACGAGAGCGACGTCCCGATCGCCGCCAGCACCGCCGCGATCAACCACGCGCTCACCGCGCCCAGCGGCCCCGACCACGATTCGGGCACCAACCCGAATCCGGCGATCACCGAGGCCGCTACGAAGAGCACCACGAACAGCGGCACCACTTGCCATGCCGCGCGGCGGTGGTCGGTCTCGGCCTCGGCTTGCCCGGCGCTGCGTCGCCCAGCGTCAGGTTGGCCGGCGTCGTGCTGCCTGGCGCCGCGTCGCCCACTGCCGGAATTCCCGGTGTCGCGCTGCCCCAGATGCAACCCCACGCACATCGGCACGATCAGCAGACTGCGCACCAGTTTTACGATCACCGCGAACTGCGCCGCCGCGGGCCCGAAGATAGCGCCCGCCGCCAGCACCGACGAGGTGTCGTTGATCGCGGTGCCCGCCCACAGCCCGAACGCCTCCTCGGACATGCCGAGCAGTCGGCCGAGCGGCGGAAAGGCCAGCACCGCAAGGACGTTGAAGACGAAGATGGTGCCGAGCGCGTAGGCGACCCGCTCCCGGTCCGGCTTGATCACCGCGGTCGCCGCCGCGATCGCCGACGCGCCGCAGATCGTCGTCCCCACCGCGACCAGCGTCGCCGACTCCCGATCCAGCGCCAGCATCCTGCCGACCACGACCGCGGCGACCGCGCCCGCCACGACGGTCCCGACCAGCACCACCGCCGTCTGCCGCCCCACGCTCAGCACCGCGCCGAACGGCAGCCCCAGGCCGAGCAGCACGATGGCGAGCCCGAGCACTCGCTGCCTGGTCACCGCGAGCCCCGGCCCGAACACGCCGTCCTCGTCCACCGACCGCCTGCGCGCGAGCCCGACCAGCGCCCCGGCAGCGAGCGCGAACACCGGCGCTCCGATCACGGGCGCGGCCCGGCCGATCAGCGTCGCGGCGGTGGCGAGCCCGGCGACCAGCGCCAGCCCGGGCAGAAGGCGAGGAAAGCAGCACACGCTTTCACCCTCGCGCCGCGCATGTCACCCAGGTAGAGAGCGCTTTCGGAGGACCTCATAAGATCTGCTTATGTCCGTCCACCACGCTCCGGGCCGCCGCCGGGCCCATAATCGGTGCCCATGACGCTGCCGCCGGGAACGCCCGATCTGGATGTTCTCGATCTGCTCGTCTCCGTCGCCGAACTCGGCAGCCTCGGCGCGGCCGCGCGCCGCCATGGCATCAGCCAGCCCGCCGCCAGCATGCGCATCAGCGCGCTGGAACGCAGGTTGCACCTGCGGCTGCTGGACCGTGGGCCGACCGGTTCGGCGCTGACCGAGGCGGGCCGCGCGGTGGTCGATCACGCGCGCCCGGTGCTCGAGGCCGCCCGCTCCTTCGGCGTGGCGGTTGCCGCCCTGCGCGCGGGCAGCGTCCCGCGATTGCGCGTGGCGGCCTCCAAAACCATTGCCGACCATCGGATTCCGCAGTGGTTGCAGGCACTGCGCGGCATCCACCCGGAGGTGACGGTCGCGCTGGAGGTGGCCAACAGCAGCCAGGTCATGGACCTGGTCCGTAGCGAGGCCGCCGATATCGGGTTCGTCGAGGGACCGCATCCGCCCGCGGATCTCGGCAGCCGGGTGCTCGGCACCGACGAACTCGTCGTCGTGGTCGCGCCCGCCCATCCGTGGGCGCGCCGCCGCAGGCCATTGTCGCTGCGGGAACTGACCGCCACGCCACTGCTCTGGCGAGAGCCGGGATCGGGGACCCGCGATGCGGTCTGGGAGGTGCTCGGCGTCCACGGCGAGCCCGCAAGACCTGCCTCGGAACTGGGCTCGGCGGCCACGATCCTCGCCGCCGCCCGCGCGGCGGTGGCGCCCGCGGTGGTCAGCAGACTGATCGCCGCGCCCGAACTCGAGCGCGGGACGCTCGTCCAGGTGCCGCTGACCGATGCCACCGCGCTGACCCGGCAGTTCCGCGCGGTCTGGCGGTCGCGTTTCCCGCCCGCCGGTCCGGCGAAGTTGCTGGCCGAGATCGCCGCGCGCAACGAATCGGACAGCTGAGTCAACTGGTGATACTCGGGAGGGCTCGGGTGTTTTCGCAGGTGGAAGACCTGCGCCGGGATCCGGAACTGGCGTAACCATCCGGTAATCGCCGGAAACGTCGCGCGTAACGATCCGTTTCCAGCATTTGCCGCATGACAGCCAGAACGTATCCCGGCACCGGACGTCGCTCGGCGCCCGCTCGGCGGGTGAGGGACATTCTGCGGGCGCGCATTCGCAGCGGTGTCTACGGCAACCGGCCGTTGCCTTCGGAGAGCCAACTCGCGGCCGACTTCGACACCAGCCGCAATATCGTGCGCGACGCGCTGGCCCTGCTGCGCGACGAGGGACTCGTCGACCGGGTTCCCGGCGCGGGCACGTTCGTGGTGGCCGACAAGGCCGTGCAGGGCCTGGACCGCCTGCGCGGCTTGGCCGAGACCTTCGAGACGGGCAGCGACCGCGTGGTCAACACGGTCCTGCTGGCCGAGCTCGTACCCGCCACCCCGATCGTCGCCGAGCGACTCGAGCTGGAACCCGGCACGCCGGTGGTGGCGCTCGAACGTGTCCGCCATCTCGACGGCGCGCCGCTGTCGTTGGATGCCAGCTACCTCACCGCCGACGTCGGCGCGCCACTGCTGGAGTGCGATCTCACCGGCTGCGACGTCTTCGGCCTGCTGGAGGCGGAACTCGGTCTGCCGCTCGGCTCGGCGGCGGTGTCCATCGAGGCCGTCGCGGCCGACCCGACGGTGGCCGGTCTGCTCGCGGTGCGGCCCGGCTCGCCGCTGCTGTTCCTGGAACGACTCACCTACACCGATTCCGGCCGGCCCATCGACCTCGAGTACGTGCGCTATCGCGGCGACCGGTTCTCGCTGTCCGGCCGGCTGCACCGCATCCCGGTCACACCGAATCGCGGTGCGGCCGAACCGAAGGAAAGGGGCTGATCCGGATGTCGATGGACATTCCACCTGTCGCGGGACGCCGAGAACTGAGCTGCGACGTGCTCGTCGTCGGCGGCGGCACCGCGGGCACCATGGCCGCGCTGACCGCGGCCAGGCACGGCGCCGACGTGCTGCTGCTGGAGAAGGCGCACGTGCGCCACTCCGGGGCGCTGGCGATGGGCATGGACGGCGTCAACAACGCCGTCGTGCCCGGCAAGGCGAGCCCGGAGGACTACGTCGCCGACATCACCGTCGCCAACGACGGCATCGTCAACCAGCGCACCGTCTATCAGACCGCCACCCGCGGCTTCGAGATGGTGCAGCGGCTGGAGGGCTACGGCGTCAAGTTCGAGAAGGACGAGCACGGCGAGTACGCGGTGCGCAAGGTGCACCGATCCGGCAGCTACGTGCTGCCGATGCCGGAGGGCCGCGACGTGAAGAAGGTGCTGTATCGCACCCTGCGCGCCCGCGACGTCCGCGCCAAGGTGACCATCAGCAACCGGGTGATGCCGGTACGGGTGCTCACGGTGGACGGCCGGGCCGTCGGCGCCGTCGGATTCGATACGCGGACAGGCGAATTCGTCACCATTTCGGCGGGCGCGGTGATCCTGGCGACCGGCGCGTGCGGTCGCCTCGGACTGCCCGCCAGCGGCTATCTGTACGGCACCTACGAGAACCCGACCAACGCGGGCGACGGCTACGCGATGGCCTATCATGCGGGCGCGGAGCTCTCCGGCATCGAGTGCTTCCAGATCAACCCGCTCATCAAGGATTACAACGGTCCCGCCTGCGCCTACGTCGCGAATCCGTTCGGCGGCTACCAGGTCAACGCCGAGGGCAACCGGTTCGTCGACTGCGACTACTGGTCCGGGCAGATGATGGCCGAGGTCAAGCGGGAACTCGACAGCGCGCGCGGCCCGATCTACCTCAAGCTGAGCCACTTGCCCGACGCGACGATCCAAGAGATCGAGGGCATTCTGCACACCACCGAGCGCCCGACCCGCGGGACCTTCCACGCGGGTCGCGGCACCGACTACCGCACCAGCGACATCGAGATGCACATCTCCGAGATCGGTTTGTGCAGCGGACATTCCGCGTCCGGCGTGTGGGTCGACGAGCACGCGGCCACCACCGTGCCGGGTCTGTACGCGGCGGGGGACATGGCCTTGGTGCCGCACAACTACATGATCGGCGCCTTCGTCTACGGTGACATCGCGGGGGAGAGCGCGAGCGAATACGCTCGCGGCGCGGCGCGACCCGGGCTGCCGGAGGATCAGATCGAGGCGGCGCACGCGCTGATCTACCGTCCGCTGGGCAATCCGGACGGTCCGCCGCAGCAGCAGGTCGAATACAAACTGCGCCGCTTCGTCAACGACTACCTGCAACCCCCGAAGACACAGAGCTACCTCACCCTCGGCCTGGCGGCGTTCGAGCGGATGCACGCCGACATCTCCCAGATGAGCGGGCACACCCCGCACGAGCTGATGCGGTGCGCCGAGGTGACATTCATCCGTGACTGCGCGGAGATGGCGGCGCGGGCGTCGTTGCGGCGCACCGAAAGTCGATGGGGGCTCTACCATCAGCGCTCCGACTGGCCCGCGCGCGACGACGCGGAATGGTTCTGCCACCTCAACCTCTATCGCGGCGAGTCCGGCGACATGCGGTTCCTGACCCGTCCGGTGGCGCCCTACATCGTTCCGGTGCCCGGCTTCACGCGGCCCGACGGCGTTCCCGACGTCGCGGCGCCGGAGCTGGTCGGCGCGTGGAGCGCCCGATGAGCGCCCGGCTGCTCGAGCTGATGGACCTCGCCGACGAGTGTCCGCAGCTGTCCGAGCTGAGGCCGTTCCTGACCGACGCCGATCCGGAGGTGCGCCGCACCGCGCTCTCGGTGCTCAGCGAGACCACCGAAGAGTGGGCGGAATCCTCGCCGCTGGTCGCGGCGGGCCTGTCCGATCCGGATGTGTCCGTGCGCCACGCCGCCATCGGTCTGCTCACCGAGTTGCTCGAAGTCCTGGTCGCGGGAACGGAATTCGACGCGGCCCTGCATGTCGCGGTGACGGCGCAGGAACCCGCGGTGCGCGCCGCCGCGATCGAGGCGCTGTGGCGGCACCGCCGCACCGACGCCGCGGAACTGTCCAGCTGGTTCGCCGACGCCAACGCCGAGGTGCGCCGCACCGTGGTGGCCGGTTTCACCTCGGTGGACGCGCTCGTCGAACTCGATGCCGCGGCCGCCGACCCGGCGCCGAACGTCCGCATCGCGGTCGCGAAAGGCGTTGCCGCGGTGGGCGATCCGCGCGGCGCGGCGACCCTGATCCGGCTGGCGGGCGACCAGGACCCGTTGGTTCGGGCCGCCGCGCTGACCGCGCTCGCCCGGACCGGCTGCGGCGACGACGCCGCGGCCGTCGCGGCGGCCGCCCTGGACGATCCCGCCTGGCAGGTGCGCCAAGGCGCGGCGATCGCACTGGCCGTCGCCGACCCCGATCTCGCCGCGCCGCGGCTGATCTCGGCCGTCACCGACGGCAATCTCGACGTCCGCAAAGCCGCCGTGCGCGGTCTGGCCGAGCGGATCGCCGAACGACCGGAGGTCACCGCCGCCCTCCGCACCGCACTCGAGGACCCGGACGCCGATGTCCGCGCCTTCGCACGCATCGGCATAGCCAACTCCGGAAAGGAACTCTGATGGCCCAGGTCAACACCCGTATCGACGTCCCAGTCACCGTCGACGAGGCCAAGTGCATCGACGGCTGCACACTCTGCGTCGACATGTGCCCGCTCGACTCGCTCGCGATCCACTCCGACACCGGCAAGGCGTACATGCACGTCGACGAGTGCTGGTACTGCGGACCGTGCGCCGCGCGCTGCCCGGTCGGGGCGGTCACCGTGAACATCCCCTATCTGCTGCGCTGAATCCGGGCGGAGGAACACACGATGAGGACACCATCCACCCGGCTCACGGCCCTGCTGCTCGGCGCCGTCACCGCGACCACACTGCTCACGGGCTGCGGCTCCGGCGGCGACGACAACACGATCACCGTCGACATCGGCTACCAATCCAAGACCATCAACACCGTCACGGCGGGCACGTTGCTGCGCGACCGCGGCGCCTTCGAGGCCAAGCTGGCCGAACTCGGCAAGGCCAAGGGCGTGCGCTACCGCGTGGAGTGGAAGGACTTCGCCTCCGGCCCGCCGCTGACCGCGCAGATGCTCGCCGGTCAGGTGGACATCGGCTCGATGGGCGATGCCCCGATCCTGGTGAACGGCTCCAAGACCCGCGACCATCCCGACGTCGCCTCGGAGCTGATCGCGGTCACCGGCTACAATCTGCGCGGTTCGCTGAATCAGGTGGTGGTTCCGGTGAATTCGCCAGCCGCCACGCTCGCCGACCTGCGCGGCAAAGTGGTCTCGACCAGCGTCGGCTCGGCCGCGCACGGCATGCTCGCCACCGGCCTGTCCGCCGCGGGGATGAGCCTCGACGACGTGAAACTGCTCGGCCAGGATCCGCCCGTCGGCGCCTCGGCGCTGCAAGGCGATCAGGTCGCCGCGCTGGCGCAGTTCGTGCCGTGGCCACAGAAGCTGGTGTTCGACGGCAAGGCCCGGCTGCTCTACGACGGCGGCAGCGCGAACATCCCGACGTTCCACGCCGTGGTGTCCACCAAGCGATTCGGCGTCGAGCACCCGGAGGTCGTCGAGGCGTTCCTGGCCGCGCAGCGTGAAACGACCGACTATCTCAATCGCAACCCGCTGGCCGCGGCGCAGCGCGTCGCCGAGATCACAGGCATACCGGCCGAGGTCGTCTACCTGTACAACGGGCCGCACGGTCTGGTCAGCTTCGACCCGACCATCAAGCAGCCGCTCGTCGACGGGCTGGGCAGGCTCCTGCCGTTCCTGAAAAGCCTTGGCGCGCTGGCCGATCTGAACTTGGACGAGTTCGTCGAGGACAAGTATCTGCGCGCGCTCTACGGCGCCGACTACGACGCCGAGCGCGCCGACATCGCCCCGCCCAGCCCGTTGACCGGCGTCGACCCGGTCTGCGGAGGGACGTTGGACGATCCGGCCACCGCCTCGGAGGTGTGGTTCGCCGGACAGGACAGCACCTCGGTCGCGAGGACGCCGAGCTGTCTGCTGCGCCAGATCGCCGAGCGCGGCGGCGAGGTCCGCGCCGCCTATGTGCCCGACGCCGCGACCGGCATCCGGATCTTCGCCGCCACCGCCACCTGGGTCAGCGATCCGGCGGGCGCGCCCGAGCAGCGGCTCCGGCCGTTCGCCGTCGCGGCCGATGCCGAGCGCTACGCGGGCGCCCATCCGGGCAGCACGGTCCTGGACTACCGCGCCGCACTCCAGGCGCGCTGATCCGCACCACTTTTCGAGATCGAGGAGGTCAACCATGACGGTATCCGCGGAGCCGATTTCCGCCGCACCCGCCGCGTCCACCGAAACCGTGACCACGACCCGCCCGCGCAGCGGGCAATCCCTCCGAAACCCCGTGCCGCCCAAGCTTCGTGCCGCACTGCTCACCGCGGTGCCGCTGGCCGCGCTCGTGCTGCTCTGGTACCTGCTGACCACCAACCAGGTGGTGTTCTGGCTGCGCTTCGACAAGGTCCCGACACCCGGCGCGGTGTTCGAGTCCTTCCGCGCGCAGCTGGGCACCGGGTCGTACTACAGCAACATCCTCGCCAGCACCCGGCGCATCCTGGTCGGCTTCGGCCTCGCCACCGTCGCGGGCGTGCTGATCGGCATGGCCATCGGCCGGTCGGCGCTGGTCAGCGCGCTGGTACGACCGGTCGTCGAGGTGTTCCGCCCGATTCCCGCGATCGCGCTGGTACCGCTCGCCATCCTGCTGTTCCCCACCGGCGAGCAGGGCATCGTGTTCATCACGTTCTTCGCCGCGTTCTTCCCGGTGACGGTCAGCACCATCCACGCCATGCACGCCCTGCCCAAGGTGTGGGAGGAAGCGGCCCGCACGCTCGGAGCACGCCGCGGGACCATCCTGTTCCAGATCGCGCTGCCCGGTGCGTTGCCCGGCATCTTCTCCGGGCTCTCGGTCGCCATGGGCGTCGCGTGGATCTGCGTCATCAGCGCCGAGATGATCTCCGGCCAGTTCGGCATCGGTTACTTCACCTGGCAGTCCTACGGTCTGCTCGACTATCCGAGCGTGGTGGTCGGCATGCTCTCCATCGGCGTGCTCGGCTGGGCCACCGCCTTCCTTGTCGAACTGGTCGGCCGCCGGGTCAACCGCTGGCTGCCGAGGGCCGTCCGATGAGCGCCGGAGCGGCCGTGCGCCTGACCGGTCTGCGCATCGCCTACGGCGAAAGCCTCGCCGCGGAAGTCGATCTCGCGGTCGATCCGGGAGAGATCGTGGTGTTGCTCGGGCCGTCGGGCTGCGGCAAGTCCACCATCCTGCGAGCCATGGCGGGACTGCTCCCGCCGATCGGCGGCACCGTCGCGGTGGACGGCGCCACCGTCGGTGCGGCGGCCGACCAGTGCGCCATGGTGTTCCAGGAGGATGCGTTGCTGCCCTGGCGCTCGGCACGCAAGAACGTCGAATTCGCGCTGAAATTGCGGGGCGTGCCGCGCGGGCGACGCCGTGCCGAAGCGCTCGACCTGTTGGACCAGGTCGGTCTCGCGGGTTACGGCGACCACCTGCCCGGCGCGCTGTCCGGCGGCATGCGTCAGCGGGTGCAGCTGGCCCGCACATTGGCCGCGCAGCCGCGGGTGCTGCTGATGGACGAGCCGTTCGGCGCACTGGACGCCCAGACGCGCGCGGACATGCAGCGGTTGCTGATCTCGGTGTGGCAGCGGCACAAGACCACCGTCCTGTTCGTCACCCACGATGTGGACGAGGCGCTGCTGCTCGCCGACCGCGTCGTCTTGCTGACGCCGCGGCCCGCCCGCATCCAGCGCGTCATCGAGATCGAACACCCGAGGGCGCCCGGCGCCCGGTTCGAACCCGAATTCGCCCGCAGGCGTTACGAAATCCTGGCCGCGCTCGGCGAGACCGCCGACGCGGCGATCGAAGTGAGGAGCGCGTCATGACCTTCGTGATCGGCGCCGCCTGTGTCGACGTCATGGACCGGGCGTGCGTGGAGGAATGCCCCGTGGATTGCATCTACACCGGAGGGCGGATGGCCTACATCCATCCCACCGAATGCGTGGATTGTGGTGCGTGCGAGCCGGTCTGCCCGGTCGAGGCAATCTATCTCGACGCCGACATCCCGGAGGGGCAACGGGCTTTCGTGGCCGAGAACGCCCGGTTCTTCGACCAGCCGCTGCCCGGCCACGACGCCGCGCTCGGCTCTCCCGGCAGCGCCGCGAAGATCGGGGAGCTCGGGGTCGACACGCCGTACGTGGCGGAGTATCGGTCGTGAGCGCGCCGCAACGTCCGCTCCGCATTGCGATCGTGGGCGCCGGACCGGCCGGGATCTACGCCGCCGACGCGTTGATGAAGTCCGATGCCGAC
>NZ_CBDQZP010000009.1:0-305250 GCF_965341865.1 Nocardia sp. bgisy134 | reverse complement strand
GAACCGGTGATCGAGGTGGCGGGGATTGCGAGGCGTACGCCGTGACCGCCGATGACATCACGCCAGATCCCGCCGACTGATATGCGCGGACATGGCAGGAGAACTGTCAGTGTCGAATATCGTTGGTGCTGCTGTGATTACGGCGAATGCGGACCCAGCGCGGCGAGCATCGCGAGGGTGTCTTGATATTCGCGCCAGTGCACGATCTGCCCGTTGTCTGCGGTGAGCACGCTGATGAACCGCGCCGAGGCGGGCTGTCCGGTTGTGGTGAGGGTGCCTGCCAGTTCGTATTCGCCGATGACGGTGTCCGGGTCGACGCTTCGATGGACGACGACGTCGTGGACCTCCTCGAAGCGCACCGGAAGCGTTCGGCGGCCCTCTTCGGCGAGCGCGAGGAACTGGCCGCGACCCTCGATCCGTCGCATCCCGCCCGGGGCGAACGGCACTTCGATCACCACGTCGGTCGCCCACAGATCCGCATCGATGGGCTCGGCGGGATCGCTGAGCACGTAACGGAGAAATCGGTGAAACAGCTGCTCGGCCGACATCTGCTGGGTCGTGATGGTCATGATCTCGATTCCTTCCCCCGCCGGGATCTTTCGATCGGAACCGCCACAAGATGAGTGGCGACTCCGTTTTCGAAATGAGAATATGAGTCGGCACTCCGCTTGTCCAGTGTTCGTGGAAGGGAACGGTATCGGTGGCGTCCAGCGAATCGGGTAGCGCCGCACCACGCCGGGCAGACGCGCGGCGTAACCGTGCCCGCATTCTGGCCGCGGCCGAGCAGGTCTTCGGCGACCAAGGGTTCGCGGGGTCGACCGAGGAAATCGCCCGGCGCGCAGGGGTATCGGTCGGCACGGTCTTCCGTCATTTTCCCACCAAGCGGGACCTGCTGGCCGCGATCGTCAAAGACCTGCTGCAAGGACTCGAAAACGAAGCGGACCGGCTCGTCCGCGACGGCGATCCTGCCACCGCGTTGTTCACGTTCTTCGCGCATCTCGTCGCCGAAGCGGCCGAGAAGAAGACGATCGTCGAACTCCTCGCCGACGTGGGGACCGCCGTCCCGATCGACACCGCGATCGGCGGATTCGCCGACACGTTCGCGAGGTTGCTGGACAAGGCGCAAGCCGCCGGGACCGTCGACCGAGACGTCACCGCCGACGACGTCCTCGCGCTGCTGATCAGCACCACCCAAGGCGCGGTCCGAGGCGGGTGGGATCCGCGCAGGCAAGAACGAGTCCTGTCGATCATCTTCGCCGGGCTCGCCGCGCCCCGGCGCTGATATCCAATTCGCTCCAGCCGCAAGGCATTCCGGCCCGAATTGGTGAGCGGCGCGGGATCTATTCGGGGTTGGAGGTGGCCGAAACCGCTTCGTGGTAGGCGGCGGTCAGTTCCGCGAGCACCCCATCGGAGGGGGCTGGCAACCCGGCCAAGTGGGTGGCACGGAGTTCAGCCATGAATCGCTCCCACAGCGGGGGACCGCCCGCGGCGAGCAGTTCGGCTCGCACGGTCAGTTCCGGCGTCGTGTCCAACCAGCGTGCGCCCCACGTGCCCAGCTGGGCCATCACCGGGACGAGCTGGATCGCCGCCTCGGTGAGGTGGTACTCGACCTTCTGGCGGTGACTCGGGTCGTCGTGGCGAGTGAGCAGGCCCGCGTCGACGAGTTTCGCCAGGCGGTTGGCCAGGATGTTCGATGCGATGCCCTCGATGGACGCGGTGAGCAGTTCGCGGAAGTGGGTGTTGCCGCCGAACATGATGTCGCGCAGAACGATCAGGCTCCATCGGTCCCCGAGGAGTTCGATCGTCCTATTGATCGGACAGCCCGATTTTCCCGGGGACACCGGCAGCTTGTCATGAACAACTGGTTGCGACATGGGATCAGTCTAGGTAGGTTCCTAACCGATTGCATATTGCAACCAGAAAGGGGATCTTGATGACACAGTTGGTCCGCGTGCAGAACTTCAACGTGTCCAGCGACGGATACGGTTCGGGGGAGGGGCAGAGCTTCGAGCGACCGTTCGGCCACGCCGATCCGAGTGCGCTCTTCTCCTGGGCGGGCGCCACCGCCCACTGGCCGACCCGGACCGAACCCGGCGGCACCTATGGCCTAGACGACTACTGCACCCGCGACTTCCGCAACAACATCGGCGCGGAGATCATGGGGCGCAACAAATTCGGTCCGCAGCGGGGCTCGTGGGAGAACTACGATTGGCAGGGATGGTGGGGCGATGAACCCCCGTTCCACACACCGGTGTTCGTCCTCACACACCACGTGCGACCCTCGTTCACATTGGGGGACACCACGTTCCACTTCCTCGATGCGTCGCCGAAGGACGCACTGGCGCAGGCATTCGATGCCGCCGAAGGGAAGGACGTGCGAATCGGCGGCGGCGTCGCCACAGTTCGTGAGTTCCTCGACGCCGACCTGATCGACACGATGCACGTCGCCGTCTCGTCGGTCGAGCTCGGTCGCGGTGAAAGGCTGTGGACGAGCCCCGACGAACTCGTCGACCGCTTCCATCTGGAGCGGATCCCGAGCCCGAGCGGGGTGGTGCATCACTTCTTCTGGCGAAAGTGACCTGACGGATTCGGATCGGCCGCGGCCCCGCGATCCCGCGGCCGCACTCCGACGAGCTTGACGAGGAAGCGCTCGACCTGATCGTCGAGTGGCGGCCAAGGCTGATCCGGCTGGTGCAGACGCATCGACACCGCGCCGTGCACCGCGGCCCGCAGGTCCAGTGCGATCGTGGCGGCGTCCCCGGCCGGAGCGAAACCGGCGTCCATGCATCGTTGCACCGCGGCGACGGTGCTGTCGGCCAGATCCTTCCGGAAGGCCATTTCCGTGCGCTGGTTGAGGGCGCTCTCGTGCAGCACCGCGTACAGCCCCGGATGGTTGTACGCCCATTCGCCGAGAACCATTGTGCGGAAGCGTAATTGATCTGCCGGATCGGGATGGCTCGACTCGGCCTGCGCCATCGCCCGCATCAGATCGTCGTGACAACGGTTCAACACCGCGAGCACCAAGGTGTCCCGATCGTCGAAGTGGAGGTAGACCGACGTGGCGGCGGTGCCGATCGCCCGTGCCACCGCGCGCATCGACAGCGCCTGGTCGTCGCCGAGTTCGTCGAGTATCCGCATCGCGGCGACCAAGATCTCCTCGCGCAAGCGCTCACCCTGGCCGCGCGGGTTCCGTCCGCGCGATCGCTGGTTGTCTGCCTGATCGTCCGCCATGGCCGCCATTGTATTCGAACAGCTGTAGCGCTACGGTTGTAGCGCTACAGCTGTTCAGTTATGGAGCAATCTGATGACCACTGACAACACGCCCAACTCGAACAAAGAGATCGTGGCGGCCTTCTATGAGACCGCGTTCAACAGAAAGGATTTCGGTGCCGCGCGCCGATACCTGTCCGACGACTACATCCAGCACAACCCGCTCATCGCAGACGGCGTCGAAGGGCTGCGAGCGCGACTGGCGTTTCTGAAGGAGACGTTCCCGGCACTGTCCGTGGAGGTCAAACGCATGGTGGCCGAGGACGATTACGTTGTCGCGCACGTCCACGCGATCCGCGTCCCCGGTCGGCGAGGGGTGGCGATCATGGACATCTTCCGTCTCGACAACGGCAGGTTGGCCGAGCACTGGGACGTTCTACAGGACATCCCCGAGGATGCGTTGAATCAGAACGGGATGTTCTAACGCTTCTGTCGAGCCGATCGAGCGTTTTGGTGGTATTGCCATACCATCTATGTGGTATGATTATATCACCAAAGAGGGCTGTGACTGGGTTGTGCCGCCCTAGTGGGGGATTCGACCGAATGGATGTCCGATTTGTCCGAAACTCTTGTACTACGAGCCGTAGTAAGCGAGAATGAGAGTGTGACCGGATGTAGCGCTTCTGCTACAGGACATCGCATCATTGCTATGGGAGAGTTTATGTCGGTCGGGGCGGACCGTCGTCCGATCATCGTCTCCGTCGGGGTTGGCGCCGTGGTTCTGGCGGTGGCCGGGATGCTGGATCGGCTGGTTTTGGGCCTATTCGTTTGCGCGGGAATGGCATTGGGCTATCTCAACGCGTGGCTCACCCGCGTCGCGGTCGCGCGGATTGCGGGTGGTGACACCGCGTCGGGCAAGGAGTGGCTGGCGGCGACGAGCGGGGTGCGGTTGTTGGGTGTCACGGGACTCGCGCTGATCGTGGGCGTGCTCGCGCGGCCTGATGGATTCGGCATCCTCTTCGGGCTGGTGGCTTTTCAGCTCGCCGTGCTGCTCACTGTGTCGGCGCCGGTCGTGCGAGGTGCACGATGACGAAAGTAGAAGTGGGGCACCATGAGACGGCGTACGTATTCGGTATGGCGTTCCATGTGGACACCATCCTCGCCACCGTGGTCGCGGCGGTTGTCGTACTGGGGCTCGCGTTCTGGCTGCGCCTCAGGTTGACGTCCGGGGTTCCCAACGGAGTGCAGCTGTTCTTCGAGACCGTGACGGTGCAGCTGCGCGGTCAGGTGGAAAGTGCTGTCGGCCTTCGGGTCGCGCCTTTCGTTCTGCCGCTGGCGGTGACGCTGTTCGTTTTCGTGCTGCTGTCGAACTGGTTGTCCGTGCTGCCGGTGCAATACGGCGACGGTGAACTGATCAAACCGCCCGCCGCCGATGTCAACTTCACCTACGCGCTCGCCCTGTTCGTCTTCGTGTGCTACCAAGCCGCGGGTATGGCGCGGCGCGGTCCGCTCGGGCATGTGAAGCAGCTGCTGAAGGGGCATACCGGTTGGGGGCCAATGGTTTTCGTCAACGTTATCGAGGAACTGGCGAAACCGCTGTCGCTGGCGCTGCGATTGTTCGGCAACATGTTCGCGGGTGGGGTGATGATCTCCGTGATCGCGCTGCTGCCCGCCTGGCTCAGCTGGGCCCCGAACGCCGCGTGGAAGCTGTTCGATCTGTTCGTCGGGCTCATCCAGGCCTTCATCTTCGCGCTGCTCACGATTCTCTACTTCGGTCAGGCCACCGTGCGTGAGCACGAAAATCACTGAACCGCGCCGGGCGCCTTCGCATTCCGGCCACCAGATTCCTATGTCAACGGGGAAAGGAAAGAACAGAAATGGCAGACGTGACCCATGAGACGATCGTCCAGGCGGCGGCCCTGCTCGCGGGCGGGCTGATGATGGTCGGCGGCGCGATCGGCGCGGGATACGGCAACGGCATGGCGGGTTCGGCGCTGATCAACGGCGTTTCCCGGCAGCCGGAGGCCGAGGGCAGGCTGCGCGGCAACTATTTGATGGCGGTCAGCCTGGTCGACGCCGTCTACTTCATCAACCTGACGTTCATGGCGCTGTTCGCCTTCGCCGCGCCGGGAAAGTAATGCGATGATCACGAAAACCCTTGCGGAACAGAACTTCCTGATCCCCAATGGCACCTTCTTCGTCGAACTGTCGATCTTCCTGCTCGTGCTCGCGGTCATCTGGTTGTTCGTGGTGCCGCCGATTCGCGATGTGCTCGCCGAGCGGGAGGCCCGCGTCGCCAAGACCGCCGTCGACGGGCGGCGGGCGCGGGAAATCTTCGAGGCGGCCGAGGATCGGTATCGGTCCTCGGTGGCGCAGGCTCGCGGCGAGGCCGCGCGGCTGCGCGAACAGGCCAGACACGAAGGCCGGGCAATCCTGACCTCGGCGGGCGAGCGGGCGCGGGACGAGTCCGACGAGATGGTCGCCGGAGCAGTGATCGAGTTGCGAGCCAACGCGGACGCGGCGGCCGCGCGGCTGCGCGGACACATCGATCCGCTGGCTCGTGAGCTGGCCGACCGAGTGATCGGAGGTGGCGCCGGTGAGCGAACGTGACGGGATCTACGACATCACCTGGAACTGGCCGGTATTCCTGAGTCAGCTGCTCGGCTTCGCCGTCATCGTCGGCGCGCTCGTCAAATGGGTTGTGCCGCAGGTGAAAGCGGCGATGCTGCGCGCGCAGCAGGCGGTTCACGGGCAACTGGAGGAGAGTTCGCAAGCCACGGCCGGATTGGCCGCGGCCGAACGAGCTTTCGCGGAGGCGGCTGCGTCGGCGCGCACCGAGGTGGCCCATATCCACGAGGAGGCCCGTGCCGACGCGGAACGCATCGTCGCGGAGCTGCGCAGAACCGCGGCGGCCGAGGTCGAGCGGGTGCGCCGCTACGGTGTGGACCGCATCGCGCAGGTGAATCGGCAGTTGCGGGAGGAACTCGGGCACGACCTGACCGTGGCGGTGCTCGACCGCACCGAGTGCGTGGTGCGAGAACGTCTCGTCTCGCCCGGAGCCGTGTCGGACAGCATCGACCGGTTCCTGGACGAATTGGGGTTGCACGCGGGGCTCGCCGAGGAACTCCGCAGCTCGCCGTGAATCTCTGCCGCTCAGGATATTTCAGCGCCCGGGTCGATGCACGACCCGGGCGCTGCGGCATTCTTCGGCCCGCCACGAGACGACTCGGCGCGCGCCAGGAGTTACCGCGCCAGCAGCCGTTCCACCCACTCCAGGTGCTCGTCGATCCCGGACACCGCGAACATCAGGTCGACGAACGCGTCCGGATAGCCGCTGTCGGCGAGAAGGCGGACCGTCTCGGTGACTTGCTCGACCTCGCTGCCCGCCGCGACGTTGACGCGAACGTGGGTGTGGATGGCCGCCGGATCCCGGCCCGCTGCCAGGGCGGCGTCATCGATGATCGAGCGCTGCTGCTTCAGCGAGTCGAGGTTGTGTCGCCCGCTGGGCACTTGGATCACCGGGAGCCAGCCGTCGGCTCGCCGCCCGATCCGGGTCAGGCCCGCTGTGGTGAACGCCCCGAGGTAGATCGGCGGCCGCGGTCGCCGAACCGGCTTCAGGTCGACCCACGACGGCGGAATCGACCAGCGACGGCCCTGATGCGCAACCGGATTCGTGGTCCACAGCGCGTCCAGGATGTCGAGCAATTCGTCGAGATCGGCGCCGCGGTGGCGAAGTGACGCCCCTGCTGCCTGGAACTCCTCCGGCGACCAGCCGATACCGAATCCGGGCAGCAGCCGGTCGCCGACCCAGAAGCTTTCTGCGCCAAGCGTTTCGGCGGTCGACGCGTAGTGGGCCACGTCGTCGTACGCCGCCTCACCGAACTGCGGTAGTGCGAATCCAAGCATGCACGCCAAGCTAGCCGGTTCGGTAGCAGGCGTGAATTGCCTTCTGCCCGTTCAGGATTCCGGCGGAAGGATCGGCGAGCTGAACACTTCTTCCAGTGGCGTCGGGCCGGTGTACCGTCGGCAGTTGCAGCGGACCCACTCGCGTAGGCCGTGCGTGCCCTTGCGGGAGATCTCGGCGTGACAGGTGCCCGTGGCACGGTCGTGCAGCGACAGGTCGTGACCGCAACCGCAGCGCGCGAGCGGTTTCGCCCCCGATCGGGCCCGCCACCGATGCCCGAACCGGCCGCATACCCAGCCGATACCGACCAGGCCGGCGCCGACAACGAGGCTGAGGGGATCCATGGTTTGCAGTATATGTATACGCATAGCCGAGGTCATTCGAATGACGGTCTCCGGCAGACAGCGGATCGCCACCTATGGCGGACTCGGAAACGTCTGCGGCGGCGGATCATTCATCTCCGCGAACGCGCTCCGAACGGAGATCGCGCACCGGCCTCGAGTGGTCACGGCGGACGTCGCGCGCCGTCGTTCCCCACCAGCGGCGCGCGTATCGGCTGAGGCTGGCCGGGCTGTGCAGTCCGACGGTGGAGGCGATCTGCGCCAGCGGGAGGTCGGACTTGGTCAGCAGGGTCATGGCCCGCTCGCGGCGGGCGTCATCGAGGACGGCGGCGAACGTCCTTCCCTCCGTAGCCAAGTGGCGTTGCAGGCTGCGGGGCGATATCGCCAGCAGATCGGCGACGGCCGCGATCGTCGTGGGCCCGGTGCCGAGCGACTGCTGAAGCGCGACTTTGACGCGGCCCGCGATGGCGGAGCCTGCGGCGAAGGTCTGGGAGTCCAAATAGGACAGGGCCAGCAGGCGTGTCGTCCGGTCCCCGCCTTCGATGGCGCGCTGCGGGAGGTCCTTCGGAACGCGCAGCACTGCGGCGGGCTGCTGCCAATGCACCTGGGTGCCGAACAGTTC
Organism: Nocardia sp. bgisy134; assembly: GCF_965341865.1. Lineage (GTDB taxonomy): Bacteria > Actinomycetota > Actinomycetes > Mycobacteriales > Mycobacteriaceae > Nocardia. The sequence goes on along the minus strand of NZ_CBDQZP010000009.1, from coordinate 297,173 downwards.
CTCGTAGCGTCGCCGCGGGGCCACCGGGCGGTGGGGTATCTCGACGGTGCGCAACCCGTAGTTGCCGCCGAGCAGGTATATGAGCGCGCGGTGCAGGAAGAGCAGTCCCATGTCGATGCTTTGGGGTGGCGCCTGCACGCCGTCGGGGTAGCCGTATCGCACACCGATCACGGCCCGGGATCCTCGCGGGTCGGGGACGAGCCGCACGCTGAGGTTGCGCGCGTGGACGAAGAGATACTTGGCGGTGTAGTCGAGGGCGTCGATGGCGGTCGGCGCGTTCTGCAAGGCGACGGCCAGTGGCCCGAGCATGCTGAGGTCCTGTTCGAGGGCCACCCGCAGCCCGAAGTCGGGGCAGCGCAGTTCACGGGCGGCGGATTCGAGGATGGTGGCGATGGTGCTGTCGCGGACCATCAGTTCGTCGTCGTCCAAGGCGCCGTCCGGCGCGTTGGCGCGGCGCGCGAGGTCGTCCGCGTCGCCGCCCAACTGCTCGACGACGGTCCGCACGCCACGCAGACCCGCCGATCGCACCCATGCCATGGGTCCAGTGTCCGGCTGGTGTCGTGATCGGTCAATTTGTTGGCGTAATCGGTCAACTTTTCCGCTGGGCCGCTTCCTACCGTCGTGGCCATGGACTTTTCTCCGTCACCGCGGGCAGTCGAGCTCACCGAGGCGGTCCGCGCCTTCCTCGACGAGCACGTCACGCCGATCGAGCACGACTACCACCGACAGGTGGCCCGCACGCGCGCCCAGGGCGGCGACCCGTGGCAGCCGCTGCCGGTGCTCGCCGAGTTGCGGGAACGGGCCCGCGCCGAGGGACTGTGGAACCTCTTCCTCCCGGCCGGTCACGAGGGGCCCTACGCCGAGCGGTACGGCACCCGCGGCGGCGCGGGTCTGAGCAACAACGATTACGCGCCGGTGGCGGAGGCGATGGGTCGCTCCTTCATGGCCCCGTACGTGTTCAACTGCCATGCGCCCGATACCGGCAACGCCGAGGTCTTGCTGAAATACGGCTCACCGCACCAACAACGGGAGTGGCTCGATCCGCTGCTGGCGGGCGAGATCCGGAGCGCGTTCTGCATGACCGAACCCGGTGTCGCGTCCTCGGATGCCACGAACATGGAACTCACCGCCATCCTCGACGGCGACGAGGTGGTGCTCAACGGCCGCAAGTGGTGGTCGACGGGTGTGGGCCATCCCGACTGCAAGCTCCTGATCGTCATGGGCGTGACCGATCCGGGCGCGGAGCGCCACCGACGGCATTCGATGGTGCTGGTGCCGAGGGAAACCCCCGGCGTCCACGTGGAACGGATGCTCGACACGATGGGCTTCCAAGACGAGCCGTACGGACACGGTGAGGTCGTCTTCACCGATGTCCGTCTGCCCGCCGACAACATCGTCGCCGGTCCCGGACGGGCCTTCGAGATCGCGCAGGGCAGGCTCGGGCCCGGCCGTGTGCACCACTGCATGCGGCTCATCGGCCTGGCCGAGCACGCGCTCGAGCTCGCCTGCCGCCGCGGCCTGGACCGTGTCGCGTTCGGCAAGCCGCTGGCCAACCTCGGCGGCAACCGGGAACGAATCGCCGACGCCCGCATCGCGATCGATTCCATGCGCCTGCTCGTTCTGCACGCCGCGTGGAAGCTCGACCAGGGTGGCCCGTTGCACGCCCTGTCGGAGATCTCCCAGATCAAGGTGGCGGTGCCGAACATGGCGCAGCAGGTCATCGATTTCGCCATGCAGATCCACGGTGGCGGCGGTTTGAGCAACGACTTCCCGCTGGCGGCCGCCTGGACCGCCGCGCGCGCGGTCCGGCTGGCCGACGGCCCCGACGAGGTGCACCGCGGCATGGTCGCCCGAGTCGAACTCGGCAAGTACGGAGCGGCCCGATGAGCGAGTCGAATCGACCGTCCCCGCGGCGCGGGACCATCGTGATCACCGGCGCCAGTTCCGGACTCGGTGCGGAAATGGCGCGGCAGTTCGCCGACCTCGGCTACGACCTGGGCCTGGCGGCCCGGCGGCTCGACCGCCTCGAGGACGTGCGCGCCGAGATACACGCCCGGCACCCGCACCGCGTCGTCGAGCTCGCCGAACTCGACGTCACCGACGGCGCCGGTGTGCACGCGGTGATCGCCGACCTCGATCGGCGTCTGGGCGGCATCGACCGGCTCGTCGCCAACGCGGGCAGCGGGGCGGGCGCAGCCCTCGGCACCGGCGGCTGGGACGCCAACAACCAGACCGCGCAAACGAATTTCGTCGGCGTGCTGGCCCAGTGCGACGCCGCGATGGAGGTCTTCCGTCGCAGGCGGCGCGGACACCTGGTGTTGATCTCCTCGATGTCGGCGCTCCGCGGCATGCGGCGCGCGATGACGACATACGCGGCGAGCAAAGCCGGTGTCGCCGCGATCGCCGAGGGGATTCGCGCCGAAGGGCTGACGGATATCGACGTGTCGGTCGTCTATCCCGGCTACATCGCCTCGGAGATGAATGCCCATGTGCGCGAACGGACCCCGTTCCTGGTGGACACCGTCACCGGAGTCCGCGCCATGGTCGCCGCCATCGAGAAGCGCCGCGCCAAGGCGTATGTGCCCGCGTGGCCGTGGGTTCCGATCGGCGCCGCGATGCGGGTTCTGCCGCTCTCGATGGTGAGGAAACTGACGTGACCACGAGTACCGCCACCACCGCCGATGCCCGCGCCGTCCGGGACGAGGACGCGTTCGACGTCGCCGCGCTGGCTCGGTGGCTCGGTGACCACGCACGGCCCGGCTGGCGCGAACGGCTGACGGGTGTTCCGGTGGTCGAGCAGTTCTCCGGCGGCGCTTCGAATCTCACCTACCTGCTGCGCTATCCCGGTGGCGCCGAACTGATTCTGCGACGGCCGCCGACGGGAACGAAGGCCGAAGGCGCGCACGACATGGCCCGCGAGTACCGAATCCAGTCCGCGCTGCATCCGGTCTACCCGCTGGCGCCCGCGACGGTGGCCCTCTGCGAGGACCCCGCGGTACTGGGCGGCCCGTTCTACGTGATGGAGCGGGTCGCGGGTCCCATTCCGCGCAAGGAGTTGCCCCGGCACACGCCACGCGATCCGGAGTCCGTGGCCGCGCTGTGCCGCCGGGTGATCGATCTGCTCGTCGACCTGCACGAGGTCGATATCGAGACCGCCGGACTGGCGGACCTCGGCAAGGGGGAGGGGTACGTCGCCCGGCAAGTCACCGGCTGGTCCGCCAGGTATCGCGCCGCCCGGACTCGTAATGTCGGCTCGTTCGAGCGCGTCATGGCCTGGCTGGATCGGAACCAGCCCGCCGATCGCGGCGCGGTACTCATCCACAACGACTTCCGCTTCGACAACATCGTTTTCGATCCCGACGATGCGACGGTGCCTGTCGCACTGCTGGATTGGGAGATGGCGACCGTTGGCGACCCGCTCATGGATCTCGGTGGCGCGCTGGCCTATTGGGTGCAGGCCGACGACGGGCCGCTGTTCCGGCGGTTCCGCAGGCAGCCGACCCACGTCCCCGGGATGATGACTCGCGCCGAGGTGGTGGACTACTACTGCCGCCGCACCGGTATCGAGCTCACCGAGGACCAGTGGGTCTTCTACGAGGTCTTCGGGCTGTTCCGGCTGGCCGGGATCTGCCAGCAGATCTATCACCGCTACTACCACGGCCAGACCACCAACCCGGCGTTTCGCTGGTTCGGCATCGCCGTCATAGCCCTGGAATGGCGCTGCCGCAGGATCATTCGGCGTGCCGAGAAGCGCCGTCGAGCCGGGCTCGGCGGCCGTACCGTACGGAGCACGCGATGACGACGTCCGCGCAGCATGATCGGCAGGGCGCCGTCGCGGACCGTCCCCGCGTGGCATTCCCGCTGCGCGACGGCAGTCGCAGCACCAGCGCCACCGGCCGGGCGGTACTGGCCGATGCCGTGCGCGGCGTCGCGCCGGAACTGGCGAAAACTATGGCGTCCGCGTCGAATTGGCGCCGCGACTACGTCCATCATTTCGCCTCCGCCACTGAGCTCACCGCGCGCTCCGGCTCCGCTGCGTTGAGGATCGCCCGAGACGGTCTCACCGCACTGCGAACCCGGATGCGGCTGGCGACACCGCGGGAAGACCTGCCGCTGGACACGGACGTCCTTTCGTCCGCCATGCCGGTGGACACGACCACCGTGCTCGGACGAGGCGACACCGTCACTCGGTTGCGGGTCCCTTATCGCGGACGGCTGCTCGGCGGAACGGATCTGCTCGACCAGTTGGGCCGCTGGGTCGAGGCGGGTGTCGTCGAACCTGCTTTCGCGGAGGCGATCTCCGCCGTCGTCGCCGAACCCGCCGCATTGCGCCTGCCCGGCCGGACCGTCGTCCTGCTCGGCGCGGCAGCCGCGATGGGGCCGCTGGCGCATCTCGCCGGGTGGGGAGCGGACGTCGTCGTCATCGATGTTCCCGTGGCGTCGGTGCAGGCCCGCATCGAGCAGTTGGTCCGCGAAGGCTCCGGCCGAGCCGTCGTCCCGCGGCTGCGGACCCGCGAGCACGGCGGTTTGAGTCTCGGTGACGAGCTGCCCGAAACCGCGGCCTGGTTGCGCTCCGTACTGGCCGACCTGCCAGGGCCCGTGGTGGCGGCCCACTTCTACGCAGACAGCGGCACGCACGTGGAGCTCACGGCGGCAGCCGATCTCGTCGCGGAGGACGTGTGCCGGGCGCGCGACGACGCCGCCCTCGCTTACTTGGCCACCCCGACCGATTCGTTCCTCGTTCCCGCCGACGCGGTTCGGCAGGCGCACGCGCGGTGGGCGGACCCGCGGTGGAACACGCTGCCGCGTCGCGCGCTGCGAACGATCAGCGGCGGCACGCTCTTTCGGCGCGGCTTCGAGACCCGCAGCCGCGACGAGAGCGGCGTCGAATGGTCCGTCGTCAACACGCTCGTCGACGTCCAAGGCCCCAACTACGCACTGGCCAAACGCGCCCAACGCTGGCGCGCCATGGTGGCCGCGGCCGACGGCATCGCCGTCTCCGCCAATGTGGCGCCCTCGGCATGGACGCATTCGGTCACGAAGAACAAGGCGCTGGCCGCGGTGTTCCGCGCCGCCCACCACTACGGTGTCGAGATCTTCCACCCGGAGACCGCGTCGGCGCTGATGGCGGCCAAGCTCGTCGCGGACCTCTCAGGTCTCACACCGCCCCCCGCCGCGCATCCGGAGGCGCTGTTCAGCCACGACGCCGCGCACGGCGGGCTCTGGCGACAGCCGTTCACCCCGCATTCGGCGCTGCCGGTCGCGGCCTTGCACGGCATGCTCATCCGGCCGTAGGACGCAACTGATCCGCACCGTAGTCCGACACGTGTTGTGGCGCTTTATGTCTCCGTTAAGGAGACCGAATGAACAGCGTCATACGATCGGTGTTGTTCGACGATGGGCATCGGGTCCATCGCAACCGTGGGTGGGAATCATGAAGCGAATTCTGTTGACGCTGCTGGCTTCGAGTGTCGCGCTGGCGGCGGGTGCGGGGACGGCGAAGGCCGAGACCTACTCGGACTCGCACTCGGGCAGCTGCTCCGACACGGTGGACGGGTGGGGCTACTTCTACGCCTACACCTACCAGTACGCCTACATCAGCAACAACAAGATCGAGAGCGAGAGCCACAGCTTCAGTTTCAGCGGATTCCTCGAAGGCGCCGAGGATGCCGAACTGCTGAACGGGAAGGACCGCAAATGGTTGATCTACCGCAGCGGTGATTTCGATCTGGCCGTCCCGTATGTCTCCGATTCGGGCCTGTTCGCGCGAGACAACCGCGATCGGGACAACGATTGGGTGAAGCTCTGCGACTACTAGGACCGCATCAAAGCTCTTGGAGCCAAGGGTGATTCGGATAATGCGGCTCGAGGTGGGGGACTTGGCATTCTGCCGGAGCCACACTTGATCCGTGCCGGCCGGTACTTCCGGGAAGCGGGATGCTGCTCGTCAGAGGCTACCTGCGACACGTCCGCGATTTCGCTGACGTGGTCCGCGCGAAAAGCGTGTGTCCGCTACTGTCCCCACCGACATCCCGCCCCGAGGAAGCAGGTCGATGGACACGGTACGCAGGATTCTCACTCGTCTCGCTCCAGTCGCGGTGTGTCTGGGCCTCGCCGGACCGGCGGCCGCCGCCCCGGTGGACGGTCCCGCAATGAATCCCGTTCTGATGATCGGCGGGTTCGACGCGAATGTGAGCAAACTCGAGAACCTGCGGGTGTGGTTGAGTGGGCGCGGCTACATCGCCTACGCGATGGTGTTGCCCGGCCAACCTTCCGCGACCGCGCCGCTGGCCGACTCCGCTCGCGCCGTCGCCGACAAGGTCGCCGAGATCCGTCGCGAAACCGGTTCGGCGCGAGTGGATCTCGTCGGCCATTCGATGGGTGGACTCGCACAACGCCACTACGTGAAGTTCCTCGACGGGCGTGCGTCGGTGGGCGTCTACGTCGATTTCGGCACGCCCGAGAACGGCGAACCGCTCGCCCTGCTGTGCTCCCCGTTCTATCCGGGCTGCCGAGACCTGACCCCGGGGTCGCCGTTTCTCGCCGCGCTGAACGCCGCACCGGCCATTCCCTCTGACCTGCCCGCTTATCACCTGTTCTCCGAGGACGCGGGCGCGGAGCGGGAACCGCTGTCCGGCGCGACGAACGCGAGCGTGCAGTCGTTCTGCCCCGGACGCCGGGTATCCCACGCCGACGAACCGATCGACGCCGCGTTCCAGCAGCTGATCGACGCCGCGTTGCGGGGCGGCCCGCTGACCACCGACTGCTGAGCCGAACGACAGTGCTTGCCGCGCCGTCTGTTTCGCCAGTCGTGGCTCTCCGATTTGTGCGTCGCGGCTTGCCGAATCTATAGTGGCGGTAATCCGATTGGTGCTCCCTAGAAGTACAGCCGCAGAATGGGAGCCCACGCCGGCGTGATGCCGGGCGATGGAGTGGGCGGCAGAGTTTGCCCACCCATTTCCCTGGAGGAATCCATGCATATCGGACTCGGATTGCCGATCTCCGACCCCGTCGTTCTGCTCGATTGGGCTCGCCGCGCCGACGCGGGACCGTTCGCTACGCTCGGCCTGCTCGATCGCCTCGTCTACGACAACCCCGAACCGCTGATCGCGTTGTCGGTCATCGCCGGCGCGACCACACGCGTCAAGGTGCAAACCGAGGTGCTGCTCGCCCCGCTGCGCGACACGGCGCTGCTCGCCAAACAGGTTGCGACACTGGACCGGATGTCCGGCGGCAGGCTGGTGCTCGGTCTCGGTGTCGGCGGCCGTGACGACGATCATCTGGCCGCAGGCACCGAGCTGCGCGGCCGCGGCCGCCGGATGAACACCCAGCTCGCGCACCTGCGCAGCCTCTGGTCGGGCGAGCCGTTCGGCGCCGATTGCGGCCCGATCGGCCCGGCGCCGGTCCGGCCGGGCGGCCCGCCGATCCTCTTCGGCGGCTTCAAACCCGCCGCGCTGGAACGCATCGCCCGCTGGGGCGACGGGTTCCTCTCCGCGGTCCCGCCGCACTGGGCCGGTGACCTGTTCGACTCCGTCCGCAAGTCCTGGCACGACCACGGCCGCCACGGCGAACCGCGCATGGTCGCCCAGGTCAACGTCGCCCTCGGCCCGCAGCACGTGATCGATGACGCCCGCGCGGCCATCGGCGCGTACTACGAGTTCAGCGGCTGGGCCGACAACATGGTGTCCGGCCTGCGCACCACACCCGACGAGATCCGCACGACGATAAAGCAATTCGCCGATCTCGGCGCCGACGAGGTGATGCTGTACTGCTACGGCGGCGATCCCGGACAGGTCGATCGCATCGCTGATCTGATCGGCTGACCCACCGGCACCCGGGGCCGTCGGCGACGACGTCGGCGGACCCGGGAAGGCGCTATCGACTCCGGACGGTCTGCGTCACTGCTCCTTTCCGGCATGTGACGCGCTGGAATTCAGGCCTTTTCGAGTGCGTGGGTCTCCTGCCACTGCCTGGTTCGAATTGATATCCTCCGGGCCACAACATATTTCACCCGGATCCACATCAGGGGGAATGTCATGGGGGAGATATCGGCCGAAGCGGTGGCTGCTTTCGCGGCCGCTTTCGTCGCGACACTCGCGTTGATCGTGTCCACAGTATCGGCCGTCTACCTGGCCAAGCAGACTCGCACCGTCGCCGAGCAGACTCGCGCGGTGGCCGGGCAGACCGAGATCAGCAACGCGACGGCCGCGGTCGCCGCGAACAACGCGGTGCTGAGCGCGCTGCGCGAGGTGCACCTGCTGATGCTCGAACGACCCGGCTCGCGTCGATACTTCTACGGCAACAAACCACTGCCCGAGCAGCGAGAACAGCGCGACGAAATCCTCACCATCGCCGAACTGCTGGCCGATGTCATGACCAGCGGCATACACACGCACAACCAGATCCCCAACAGCAACAGCGCCGAGCCTTGGGACCACTACTGCCGCGCTACGCTGCGAAGCAGTCCGGCGCTGCGTGATCTGGTGGGTGACCATCCGACGTGGTGGCCCCACCTCTCGCCGCTGCTCCCGCAGGCGCCGTCTGCCTGACACGCCACATCCACCGATCGGCTGCATCCTCGCCGCCTATGACGGCTCTGTGCTCCGGGGGCCCGGCGAGCGCGCGGGTCCGGCGGCGCTGTGAATTCAGGATCGGTCCAGTCCGATGAGCCGCACGGCCGTCAGCGCGATGTACAGCTCGGCGGCCGCCTTCGGATCGGAGCAGCGGCGGTCGGTGAGGGTTTCGATGCGGCGCAGCCGGTAGTGGATGGTGTTGCGATGGTAGTGCAGGCGTTGCGCCACTTCGGTATTGGAGCCACCGCATTCGAACCACAGAGCGAGCGTGTCGAGGAGGGTGTCGCGTTCCTCGGCGGGCAGGTCGAGGACGGGCCCGAGCACGTCGTCGGCCAGGTGATGTGAGGCGGACGGAGCGTGCGCGAGCACGAGCGGAATGGGCGTGTTGCCGTAGACGGTGACCGTGGCGGCGCCGGGCGGTGCGCAGCGGCCCGCCAGCTCGGCCTCGCGCAGCGCGGTGCTGGCGTGCCCCGCGGTCGTGAACGTGCGGCTCACGCCGATGCGGCCGGTGGCGTGGTCCCTGAGCCGGTCGACCACCCGGTCGTGCACGCGTGCGGTGGCCAGGTTGAGCAGGCCGATGCGCGCGCCCGCCTCGGTGATCCAGATCGATTCGATGAATTCGGCGCGGAGCCGGTCCTCGATGCCGAGCAGCGGCGCCAGCGCCTCGGGCTCGGCCTCGGCGTACACGACGAGGAAGCTGCCCAGCGGGGGCAAGTGCAGGGCGCGGGCGATGTCGCGCTGGGTCGGATCGTTGGAATCACCGTCGAGCAGTCTGCGCAACAGCGCGCGGCGCTCGGAGTCGTCGCGCCGGACGCGCTCGGTCAGGTAGTCGCCGTACGCCTCGGCGGCCGCACCCGAGTAGTCGTCGATGATCCGCCACATCTCCGAACCGAGCTGGGGCAATACGTCGAGGTTCGTGCCGGTCGACGCGCTGAGCGCGCGTTCCCACAGCAGTCGTCCGGCCAGGCGGTACGCGTGCAGCACCGCGGCCAGCGGCACGCCGAGCTCGGCTTTGACGCGACCGACGACGGTGGCGGGCTGTAGCCTGCGCCCGAGATTCCCGGAGAGCTGGCCGAGCACCGAGACGAGGTTGTCGCGCACGACGAGCCCGAGTTCGGCGTCGGTGAGCGCGGTCGATTCCGCGTACGCGTGATCGCCGGTGCGAATGCGGCCGACGAGCTCCGCGGTGAGATCGTCGACCTCGGCGAGCAGGGTGCGGGCCACGGCGGCGGAATCGTTCGTGGGCGGCTCGATCAGCGCGGTCATGGGTTCGATGGTAGGCATTCGCTCTGGATTGTGACTGTGCTGGCGCACAGTCGGGGTCCGGGGATCGGCAAACTCGCGCACATGGTGGGCGGCAGCCCCTGGCCCGCACTATCGACTGCGACAGTGACCGGGGTCATAGCACCCCGATTCGAGGATGCTTTCGAGAGAGGTGCCGACCGTGTACGACTACGTCGTCGTGGGCGCTGGATCCGCCGGATCCGTGCTGGCCAGTCGATTGTCCGAGGACCCGCGGGTCCAGGTGGCCGTGATCGAGGCCGGTCCGCAGGATACCGCCGACGAGATCCACTTGCCGGTCGCCTTCCCCGCGCTGTTCAAGAGCCCGCTCGACTGGGATTACGACACCGAGCCCGAACCCGGTCTGTCCTTCCGTCGCGCCTACCTGCCGCGCGGGCGCGTGCTCGGCGGGTCGAGTTCGATGAACGCGATGATCTACATCCGCGGGGCGCGCGCCGACTACGACGGCTGGGCCGCGGGCGGCGCCGACGGATGGAGCTACGACGAGGTCCTCCCGTACTTCCTGAAGGCCGAGGACAACGAACGCGGGAAGGACGCCTACCACGGCGCGGGCGGACCGTTGGCGGTGAGCGAGAGCCGATCGCAGCATCCGCTGGGCGAGGCGTTCCTGCTCGCCGCCGAACAGGCGGGCCACCCGCGCAACGACGACTTCAACGGCGCCACGCAGCTCGGCGTCGGCCGCTACCAGCTGACCCAGCGCAACGGCATGCGGTGCAGCGCCGCCGTCGGCTATCTGCACCCGGCCGCGTCGCGCCCCAACCTGACCGTGATCACCGACGCGCTCGCGCACCGGGTGGTGTTCGAGAACGGTCGCGCGACCGGCGTGGTCATCGGCCGGAACGGGAGCACGGAAGAGATTCGCGCTCGGCGCGAGGTGGTGCTGGCCGCGGGCGCCTACGGATCGGCGCAGTTGCTGCTGCTCTCGGGCGTCGGCCCGGCCGAACAGCTGGCGGCCTTCGGCATCGAGACGGTCCGCGATCTGCCGGTCGGCCAGAACATGCAGGACCACCTGTCGGTGTTCCTCAACTACCGCACCGATCGCGAGTCGCTGATGACCGCGCTCACCCCGGAGAACCTCGGTCTGTTGCAGGAAGCGGGCCGCGGGCCGCTGACCTCCAATGTCGGTGAGGCGGGCGGCTTCATCGAGACCCGCGCCGGTCTCGCCGGTCCGGACATCCAGTTCCACATGGCGCCGGTGCTCTTCCACGGCGAAGGCATGGGCGCGGCGACCGAGCACGGGTACGCGTTCGGTCCTTGCCTGGTCAACCCGACCAGTCGCGGCGAACTCACCCTGCGTTCCGCGGCCCCGGGTACGGCGCCGCGTATCCGCCACAACTACCTCGGCACCGAAGCCGACCGGCAGAGCATCCTCGCCGGTCTGCGCAGCGCGCTCGAGATCGCCGACCAGCCCGCGCTCCGGGAGCTCACCACCGGCGAATTCCTCACTCCCGCTGGTGATTCCGACGCCGAGCTGCTCGATTTCGCGGCCCGCACCGCGCAGACGCTCTATCACCCCACCTCGACCTGCGCCATCGGCGCCGTCGTCGACCCGCGCTTGCGCGTGTTCGGACTGCGCGGCCTTCGCGTGGCCGACGCCTCGGTCATGCCGTCGGTCGTCCGTGGCAACACCAACGCGCCCACGATCATGATCGGCGAGAAGGCCGCCGCCATGCTCCTCGAGGACGCCGATTCGGAAGGAAACCAGCCGTGACCACCACTGTGACCGCGACCGTCGAGGCCGCCGTCTCCGCGCTACGACGCGGTGAGATCGAGTGGGCGCGCACCGCGCTGTCCGCCCGCAGGCAACTGCTGGACCAGATTCACGCCAATACCGCACGGCACGCGCAGGAGTGGGTCGAGACCGCCGCCCGCATCAAGAAACTGCCCCTGGACTCGCCCCTGCTGGGTGAGGAGTGGGTCAGCGGCCCGTACTCCTTGCTCACCGGGGCCGCGGGGCTCGCGGAATCGCTGCTGGCGCTGGAGGAAGGGCGCAGCCCGGTCGACGGCTACCCGATGCGTCCGGCGCCCGGCGGCCGCACCGCCGTCGACGTGTTCCCGCACGGCATCTTCGATGCCCTGCTGCTCAACGGCTTCAGCGCCGAGGTCTGGTCGCGGCCCGGCGTCGACTCGGCAACAGTGCGCGCCCGTGCAGGTCTCGGCCAGCGCACTCCCGCCGACACCGGCGGTATCGGCGTCGTGCTCGGGGCGGGCAACATCTTCTCGATCGCCCCGCTGGACGTGCTGTACCAGCTCTACGCGGACAACCGGGTGGTGGCGCTGAAGCTCAACCCGATCACCGATCCGCTGCTGCCGGTGCTGGAGAAGATCTTCGCTCCGGCGATCGAGCGCGGTTTCGTCCGGGTGATCACCGGCGGCGCCGACGTGGGCTCGGCGCTGGTGCACCACCCCGATGTGAACGCGGTCCACATGACCGGCAGCTCGCTCACCCACGACGCCATCGTGTTCGGCACCGGGGCCGAGGGCGAACGGAACAAGGCGGCGGGCACGCCCGCACTGAACAAGCCGATCACCAGCGAGCTCGGCGGCGTCTCGCCCACGATCGTGGTGCCGGGTCGCTGGTCGAACGCGGACCTGCGTTTCCAGGCCGAGCACTTGGCCACGCAGCGGCTGCACAACAACGGGTACAACTGCGTCGCCGCGCAGGTCGCGGTGATCTCCGCGGACTGGCCGCAGAAGGAGCGGTTCCTCGACGAACTGCGCGCGGCGATCGACCGGGCGCCGCAGCGGCCCGACTACTACCCGGGATCGGCCGACCGGGTCGCGGCCGCGCGCCGGACCTACCCGCAGGCAGAGGCGATCGGCGCGCGCACGCTCATCGAGGGCCTGGCGCCGGATCGCGGCGAGCCCGCGCTGCACACCGAATACTTCGCGCCGGTGCTCGGCGTGATCGAACTGCCCGGCGACCCGGCCGCATTCCTGGCGCGGGCGGTTCAGGTGTGCAACGACGAGTTCGAGGGCACGCTCGGCGCGAACATCATCGCCCACCCCGCCAGCATCAAGCGGTTGGGCGAGCGATTCGACAAGGCCGTGACCGACCTGCGCTACGGCACCATCGCCGTCAACGCCTGGACCGGCCTCGGCTATCTCACCGCTCGCGCGTCGTGGGGCGCCTTCCCCGGGCACACCCTCGCCGACATCCAGAGCGGCATCGGCGTCGTGCACAACGCGCTGCTGATCGCCGAACCGGAGCGCACGGTGGTCCGCGGCCCGTTCCGTCCCGCGCCGCGGTCGCTGCTGCACGGCGAATTCAGTCTCTCGCCGAAGCCGCCGTGGTTCGTCACCAACCGCACCGGCGCCACGACCCTGCGGCGCTTGACCGATTTCGCGAAGAACCCCCGCGTCGCAGCCCTGCCGTCGATCTTCGCTTCCGCACTACGCGGCTGAGCACACAGGTGAGCCCGGGCCGAGGCGACGCCCTCGGCCCGGGCTCACCGCCGCTCCAGCCTGCCGGGCATTCTCCGAGAAAGACCAGAACCCCGATGACCTATCACGATTACGACCTGCCGATGCTGAGCACCATGCAGGACGAACCGCTCTCCTTGGCGACGTTGCTGCGCTACGCGACCACCGTGCACGCCGACGCCACCGTGCGCACCTGGACCGGCAGCGACTCGCGCGTCATGACCTACCACGAGCTCGGCGAGCGGGCGGCCCAGCTCGCCAACGCGCTCACCGCGCTCGGCATCGGCCGCGGCGACCGGGTGGGCACGTTCATGTGGAACAACAACGAACACCTCGTCGCCTACTGCGCCGTGCCCGCCATGGGCGCGGTGCTGCACACCCTCAACATCCGGCTCTTTCCCGACCAGATCACCTACGTGGCCGACCACGCGGCCGACCAGGTGGTGATCGTCGACGGATCGCTCGCGCCCGCCTTCGCGCAGGTGCTGCCGCGGCTGCGTACCGTCCGCCACGTCATCGTCGCCAACGGTGACGCGTCGGCCCTGCCCGCACCCGAGGGTGTCGCGGTGCACGAACTCGACACGCTGCTCGCCGCGTATCCGGCCACGTTCGACTTCCCCGTGCTCGACGAGCGGTCCGCCGCCGCGATGTGCTACACCTCCGGCACCACCGGCGACCCGAAGGGCGTCGTCTATTCGCACCGGTCGAACTTTTTGCACTCCATGCACGCCTGCACCGCCGACGGCATGGGCATCCGGGCGGGGGATCGGGTGCTGGCGATCGTGCCCATGTTCCACGCCAACGCCTGGGGCCTGCCCTACGCGGCGCTGATGGCAGGCGCCTCGCTGGTGATGCCCGATCGATTCCTGCAGCCGTCGCCGCTGCTCGAGCTCATGGCGGCCGAGCGCCCCGATTTCGCCGCCGCCGTGCCGACCGTGTGGAACGGCGTGCTCGCCGCGGTCGACGCCGCCCCGCAGGACCTCGGCCATCTGCGGGCGGTCGTGGTCGGCGGCTCGGCCGTGCCGCCGCAGCTGATGCGGGCCTTCGAGGAGCGCCACGGCGTGCGCATCATCCAGGCGTGGGGCATGACCGAAACCTCGCCGCTGGGCTCCGTCGCGTGGCCGCCGCCCGGCGCCGAAGGCGAGGCGGCCTACGCGTACCGAGTCACCCAGGGCCGCTTCCCCGCTCCGGTGCAAGCCCGGCTCGTCGGCGACGACGGCACGGAGCTGCCGCATGATGGAAAAGCGGTGGGCGAGTTGGAGGTTCGCGGGCCGTGGATCACCGCCTCCTACTACTCGCCGGACGCGGGCACGGTCGGCTCCGACGCGTTCCGCGACGGCTGGCTGCGCACCGGCGACGTCGGCACCATCACCGCCGACGGCTACCTGACCCTGGTCGATCGAGCCAAGGACATCATCAAGTCCGGCGGCGAATGGATCTCGTCGGTCGAACTCGAGAACGCGATCATGGCGCACCCCGATGTCGTCGAGGCCGCGGTGTTCGGGGTGCCCGACGAGAAGTGGGACGAGCGCCCCGTCGTCGCCGCCACGTTGCGCTCCGGCGCCGAGGCCGACGCGGGCGCGTTGCGCGAGTTCCTGACCGGCAAGGTGGCGAAATGGCAAGTGCCGGAACGCTGGACATTCCTGCCCGAGGTGCCCAAGACCAGCGTCGGCAAGTTCGACAAGAAGGTCCTTCGCGCCCGCTACGCGGCCGACGAACTCGACATCGCGGTCTCGAATCCTGGTCTCGCGCAAGCGAACTAGCGCTGCGAGCGCCCGCGCCGCCGGAACCAGTCGGTCGTCGGCGGCGTGGGTCTGTACGCCTGCCTTCTGAGGTGTACAAGTCTTGTGAAACAGATCGCTTAGGTGTTTCATGACGAGAGTCCGGGCGCCTCGCGTCGGACGGATCGGCGCCACATCCGTCCGCGCGACGCCCGCCATCGGCGCGAGCCGTGATCTCGAGGAGAACCATGAAACGAAGCGGGCGAAAGCTCTACCACCGCAATAGATTCGCCGTGCTGGCAGTTGTCGCGTTGGTCGGCGCTCTCGCACATGTCACCGGTGCGGGCCCGTCGGCGGGGCAGGATGGCGCCGACATCGCCGGTGGGCGTCCGGGGGACTTGGCAGGCGTCGAGCCGTACACCTTCCGCGTGCTGCCGGTTCTTCCCACCCCGACCAGAGCGTGGAAGATCTTCTATCACTCGACCGACGCCACCGGCCGGCCGGACGTCGTCTCCGGCACCGTCATCGTGCCGGAGGACGGCCGGACCGGAACGCGCCCGCTGGTGACTTACGCGGTGGGCACCGTCGGAATGGGTGACCAGTGCGCGCCGTCGGCCACCCTCACCACGGGCACCGCCGTCGAGGCGCCCTCGATCGCCAGAGCGCTCGAACACGGCTGGGCCGTGGTCATCACCGACTATCCGGGGCTCGGCACGCCCGGCGACCACACCTATCTCGTCGGCCGCGCCGAGGGTAACGCAGTGCTGGACGCCGCCCGCGCCGCGCAGCGGCTGCCCGAGGCGCAGCGCGAGGGCGTCACGACCAGCTCGCCGGTGGGCATCATGGGCTACTCCCAAGGTGGTCACGCCAGCGCGTGGGCCGGTGAGCTGGCCCGCGACTACGCGCCCGAACTCCAGGTCGAAGGCATCGCCAGCGGTGGGGTGCCCGCGGACGTCCTGCAGGGCGCCTCCGACGGGAAAGGGCAGGAAGCACGCAATGTCGGGCTCTCGATGATGATCGCCATCGGCCACGACGCCGCCTATCCCGAGCTGAAGCTGGATTCGTACCTGACGGGGGATGGGCGCACGCTCGTCCAGAAGCTGCGCGGCGGCTGCGTGCTGGAGAACGTCGTCGCCAGCAGGGGGAGGACGCTCGAGGATCTCCTCGCCCGCAATCCGATCGACTCGCCGGAATGGCAGCGGCGCCTCGGGGAGGACCGCCTCGGGACTCGGTCGCCCGCCGCCCCGGTGTACCTCTACCACGGCACCACCGACGAGGTCGTGCCCTACGGGCTCGGCGAGCAGCTCCGGTCGGACTGGTGCGCGCTCGGCGCCTCCGTCGAGTGGCACACCTATCCGCTGGCCGGGCACGGACCTGCCGCCGTCACGGGCGGCGGACCCGCGATGGACTGGCTCGCCGATCGACTGGAAGGCCGCCCCGCCCAAAGCAATTGCTGACCGGCCCGCGCGAGCGCCGGAGTGTGTGACGCGCCTCGTGGCACCCCGGCTCACCCGAGGCGGACGCGGGTGGCATGCGGATTCCATCGCGCGGGTGCGATGCGCTTACGGTAGGGAGCTATGCCGGTGGGACGCGACGACATCATTCGGTACGCGGCAACCGAGATCGAGGAGGGCAAGCGACTCGATCTCGGTGTGCTCGCGGCCGAACTGCACATCTCGCGGGTGACGTTGTTCCGGCGCGTCGGCAACCGCGATCAGCTGTTGAGCGAGGCGCTGTGGTGGCTGAACGAGCGCAGCCTCGAATCCTCCATCGGCCGCTGGCGACACGTGAACGGCGACGCTGTGCGCAGCGAGAGCGGAGCGCTGCGCAGCATGTGGATCGTGACCGATCACTGCGCGCGGACCGGGCGCGACACCGGTTTTCAGAAGCTCCTCGACGACGAGCCGATCGCGGCCATCCGGGCGTTGACCGATCCGGAGGGCGCGGTGCAACCCCGGATGATCACCGCCATCACGGATTTGCTGAAGCACGACGTCCGCGAAGGTGGTCTGCGGCCCTCGGTGGATCTGGGCACGCTCGCGTTCGCGGTGGTCCGGCTCGGTGAATCCGTGTTGTACGCCGACCTTTTGGCGGGTCGGCAGTCGAACATCGCCAAGGCGTCGACCTTGGTCACCGCCCTGGTCGAAGGGGTGCTCCGTACGGAGTGAGTCGCCGCGTGGGGCCGCATGTTTCGCTGGAGTTCCGGGCTCGGCAACGGCCCCGGCGGGTCGTCAGGGCCGTTGTATTCCGTTGGCGGGTAATCATTTCCGAGTGCCAGATCCGAACATTCCAGGGTCACGACGCCGTGCGGCGGCGCGGCCCGGCATGACCCGGTCGCCCGGCGGCGGCGCGGGTCAGGCGCCTACCGAGGACAGCAGCATCGGCAGCGCGTTCTGCATCTGCGCCCGCCACGCGTCCCAGTTGTGGCCGTGGCCGGGGACGTATCGCTCGTCGACGGTGGCGCCGAGCTGTTGCAGCCGGTCGACGAAACGGTAATTCTGTTCGTAGACCGCCGATTCGACGGCGTCGTTCTTTCCGTAGGAGACGAACAGGGGCTTGCCGGTGAGCCGCGCGGCCTGGCTGTAGGGATTGTTCTGTTCCCAGATCGCGCGCTGGGCCGGGATGGTGTAGTCGCCCCAGACGCGCTTCCAGTCGGCGCCGCAGCCTTGGCCCGGCTTGTCCGGATCACCGGGGGCGCCGGAGGCGTGCAACGGGTCGACGTTGCCGCTGAAGGCGGCCGCGGAGCGGAACCAGCCCTGGTATTCGGCCGCGAACTTCATGGCCCCGAGCCCGCCCATGGAGTTGCCCGCCACGGCGCGCGTGGTGTTGGCCTTGTAGCCGGTCTCCAGGATGGTGCGCACGTCTTCGAGGAGGTACTTCTCCCAGGCGGGCGCGCCGAAGGAGCCGTTGTTGTACCAATCGGAATAGGCGCTGCACCAGCTGGTTTCGGGCAATACGAAGAGGGCGTCCTTACCCGCGGTGAGCGCTTCGAGATCGCCCTTGTCCGTCCAGGACTTGTGGTCGTCGAAGCCGCCGTGCAGCACCCACACCGTCGGCCAGGTGCGGTTCGCGTCCTTGGACCAGCCGGGCGGCAGCAGTAGGCGGACGACCTTGACCGACCAGTCGGGGCCTTCCAGGTTGGGTGAGGAGATGCCGATGTCGAGGATGCGGTCGCTCACCCGCGCCTCCCAGCGCACGATGCCCGCCGCCGTCGCGGTGGTGCTGGGGACGAAAGTGAGTGCGACACCGGCCAATACGGTGACGATCGCCAGGGCGATTCTGATCGGTCCGGACACGGGAGATCCTTTCGGTGCGAGCCGTCGCAGGGGAAGGTAGTCGACTACCGGTTCTGCGAATAGCAGTGTTCGTGAAACTGTGAACACTCACCAGACACGAATTCCTGTGGCGCTCAGGGGAGGACCTCAGCTACCGGGAAACCCTGGCGGCAGCGGTTGGAAGGCCGCGTTGAACCTCGGCCCCGGCGGCAGTCCCCGCAGGATCGCGTTGGTCCAGGCGACCGCCGGAATCCAGCCGGTCACCGCGTTGGTGATGTGCTCGGGCACCGGCACCGTGTAGAAGCGCAGATCCGCGCCGCGCTCCCAATAGGATTCGACGGTCGGCAACACGGTCGAGGGCGGGATCAGCTCGTCCCACATGCCGTGCCACCAGAGGATCGGCGTGTCGGGAATGTGCTTGCCGAGGCTGTTCTCGGCGAGCACGCGCAGGATCTCCGGCGAGGTCTCCAGCGATTTGCCCGGCTGGTAGTACTCGCTGACCGGCCGGTACACGCCGGTGAGCGCGGCGGTGTACACGCAGCGGTTCTGGAGATCGGCGACGATCGCCTGCCCCTCCGGGGTGAGCAGTTCGTCGACCCGGAACACCTCCGGGTACTCCTTGGCGAACGAGGCGAGGCCGAGCCACATCGTGAAACTGCTGGTTCCGGTCAACCCCGGCTGCCTGGCCGTGGCGTACCGGGCCAGCTCGATCAGGTTGCCCGGCGTCCCGCCGATCGTGGTGCCGAGCAACCGCACGTCGGGGGCGTAACCGGCGCGCAGCTCGGCGGCGCGCAGCGATCCGGAGCCGCCGCCGGAGTACCCGTACAGCGCGATGCCGGAATCGGCGAGTCCGAGCGCCGGGTCGTTCTTCAGCGCGCGCAGGCTGTCGAGGACCATCTTGCCCTCGTCGTAGGTGTTGAACGTGTTGAACTTGCCGTCGAAGTCGGGCACGTTCAGCGCGAAGCCCTGCGCGAGCCAGAACTGGGCCAGCGCGGCCTCTTTCATCGTTCCGACCTGCAACGTGTAGGAGGGATTGCACGCCGAATCGCTGGCATCGATCGCCTCCTGGAACGACAGCACCGGGCGCGGGCTGCCCTGCCAGGGAATGCCGGGGACGAGCACGCTCGTCGCGGTGACGATCGCGTTGTCGTGGACGTCGTTGGTGCGGAACAGGATCTGCTTGGTGTAGACCGGAAAAGGAATGCCGAGCAGCCGGGTCTGCACCTCCCTGGTGCGCACGATCTGGCCCGGCTGGTAGTCGGCCAGGTCCGGCGGATCGTTGTACCACGGGTCGCGGTCCGGCGGCAGAATCGGCAGCAGGTCGTACAACTGCGGTTCCGACGGCAGTCGCGGCAATTGATTCTGATCCGGCGGAAACGCGGGCGGAAACACTGGTTCCGCCGCGACGACACCCGCGCCGAGCGTCGTCAAGCACACCGACGAATACACCGCGACCAACTGCCGCAGCAGGCTCTTCCTCATCGAAGCGTCCGTTCGTTCGACCGGCCGTCTGGGTCACGGCCGCCATCGACGACCATTCCACGCGAGATATCGGCGGCTGCCTACCGCCAGACCGACAGCTCTGCTGCCGTGGCACTTGTGCATGTGCACAGAGGCGCAGCACACGCCGTGGAGGTGGACGGCGTCGAGCGGCGGCAGGTGCTAGTCGCGGCCCTCGGGTTCGTAGCGCGGGCCCAGCAGTGCGATGGCGGTCTCCACGGCCACCTCGGCGATATCGGCGATGTCTTCGCCGTCCTCCACGGTGGAGGCGATGAGCTCGCGGAAGCCGCCGTACAGGATGGTGGCCGTCTTCCGCGTCGCGGGATGGACACCACCCGCCCCGAATTCCGGTGTCGCGGTGAGGTTCTGGATCAACGCGATGAACGCGTCGGCGGCGTCGCGGTGCAGTTGCCGCGCGTTCTCGCCGAGCGCGGGGGTGTCGCGAATCCAGGCGAGGGTGATCGTCCGGTCGGTCTTCGACGCGCTCAGCCACGCCTCGATGGCCTGGCGGACCTGTGTCCGCCACGGCGCCTCCGGATCGACGGCGTCGTAGATCTGCCGGATGGTCTGGTTGTTCCGCTCGGTCAGCAGCGCGATGAAGCAGTCCTGCTTGCTGGCGAAGTGCTCGTAGAAGGTCCGCCGCGAGGTGCGCGCGGCCCGGACCACGTCGGCCACCGTGGCGTCGCGGTAGCCGCGCTCGCGCACCGCGTCCGCCATCGCGTCGAGCAGCCTGCGCCGGAATCCGGATTCCGGCGCATGCTCGGCGGCGGTCGTGGGGACGGGCTCGGCACGGGTCACATCGACCAGGTTAGTGACCAGCGGGTCCCGCCAGCATCTCGGAGTCGACGCTGCGCGGCGTCGCTCGCCCGAACCGGATGGTGCCGTCCGCGATCCGGCCGTGACGCAGGGTGAGCACGTCCTGGGCGTAGTTCATGCCGAGCCGCCACGGCGCCCGCGATCCCGCCTTCGGGAACCGGTCCAGCGAACGCAGGACGTAGCCGGCCTGGAAATCCAGCAGCGGTCTGGCGTCCATCGCCGGGTCGGGCACGGGCACGCAGTGGTCATACCCGTGCATGTCCATGTGCCGCAACAGCCGGCAGACGTACTCGGCGACGAGATCGGCCTTCAACGTCCACGACGCGTTCGTGTAGCCGATGGTGAACGCGAAATTCGGCACTCCGCCGAGCATCATGCCCTTGTAGGCCATGGTCTGCGGCAGCGGAATCTCCCGCCCGTCGACGGTGAGGCGAATGCCGCCGAGGGCGAGCAATTGCAGACCCGTCGCGGTCACCACGACGTCGGCCTCGATTTCCGTGCCGGAGGCCAGCAGCACCCCGCGCTCGGTGAACCGGTCGACCCGGTCGGTGACGATCGACGCGCTGCCGTCGCCGATCGCCTGGAACAGGTCGGCATCGGGCACCAGGCACAGCCGCTGATCCCAGGGACCGTAGGTCGGGTTGAAGTGGACGTCCACCTCGTAGCCCTCGGGCAGCTGTTTGACGGTCTGCGTGCGAATGAATTTGCGCATCATCGCGGGCCGCCGCTGGCTGAGCTGATAGATGAGCGTGCCGATGACCACGTTCTTCCACCGGGTGATCGTGTAGGCGCGCCGGTTACCGAGCAGCGTACGCAGCCGGGTCGCCACCGTGTCCACAGTAGGGACGGACATGATGTAGGTGGGGGAGCGCTGCAACATCGTCACGTGGGCAGCGGTACGCGCCATGGCGGGGACCAGTGTCACCGCCGTGGCGCCGCTGCCGATCACGACGACGCGCTTGCCTTCGTGATCGAGATCGTCAGGCCAGTGCTGCGGGTGAACGACCCGGCCGCGGAAGTCCTCGATACCGTCGAACTCGGGGGTGTAGCCGCGGTCGTAGCGGTAGTAGCCGCCGCAGACGTACAGGTACGAGCACGTCATGGTGATCGAGGCGCCGTCGTGTTCGACGGTGAGCGTCCAGCGCGCCGTCCCGCTGTCCCAGGACGCGTCGACGACCTTGTGCCCGAAGCGGATTCGCCGGTCGATGCGCGCTTCCGTCGCCGTCGCGCGCACGTAGTCGAGAATCGCCGGGCCGTCGGCGATGGCCTTGGCGTCGGTCCACGGCCGGAATCGGTAGCCGAGGGTGTGCATATCCGAATCCGAGCGCACGCCCGGATAGCGGAACAGGTCCCAGGTGCCGCCGATCGCCTCGCGCGCCTCGAGTACGAGATACGTGCGGCCGGGGAACGCGGTCTGCAGGTGGTGCGCCGCGCCGATGCCGGACAGGCCCGCACCGACGATCACCACGTCGAGATGGTGGTTCATGTCCGCGCCTGCTTCCGTCCCCTGGCGCGCAGCGTTCGTTCCAGCAGCGCGATCACCGCGAAATAGTGGGTGGGCGTCACCCGCGCCAGCGCGTCGAAGAGGTAAGCGTCCGGGCCGACGAGGATCCGAGCCTTGCCCTGTTCGACACCGTGCCGGATGATGTCGGCCGCCTTCTCGGGCGAGGTCAGCGTGACCGCTTCGAACTCGGCCGCCATCTGCTCTTTGCTGCGCCCGCGCCCCTCGGGATCCTTGCGCATCCTGGCGTTTCGCGCGATGTTCGTGGTGATGCCGCCCGGATGCACTGTCACCGCCGACACCCCGGTGCCCCGAAGTTCCTGGCGCAGTGCGTCGGTGAAGCCGCGGACCGCGAATTTCGCCGCGCAGTAGGCGCTTTGGTTCGGCATCCCGACCAATCCGAAGACGCTCGACGTATTGACGATCACGCCGCTGTCCTGCTCGACGAGCAGCGGCAGGAAGGCGCGCGTGCCGTTGACCACGCCGTCGAAGTTGATCCGGCGCAACCATTCGTCGTCCTCGGCGTCCGCGTCGAGCACCGACGAGGACACCGCGACGCCCGCGTTGTTGAACACCGCGGCCAAGGGCGCGGTGAGCCACTCCCTGACCTCGTCGGCGAAGGCCCGCTGATCGGCCGCGTCACTGACGTCGAGCACGCGGGTGAGGACGGGGCCGGGCAGCGACGCGGCGGTCTCCTTCAGTCCCGCCGCGTCGATGTCGGCGATGGCGACCGGGGACCCGCGGTGCGAGAGATGGTGGGCGAGTGCGCGTCCGATGCCGGAGGCGGCGCCGGTGATCATCGCCGGATGGCCGGACAGTGGCCTAGCGTTTCGGGGCATCGGTGCTCCTGGTGGCTGCGGTGCGGATGTGGTCGTCGATGAGGTCGGCGAGCGCCGGCCAGACGCCCTCCGGCAGGTCGTGGCCCATGCCGGTGAGCGTGTGCAGGCGGGCGCCCGCGATGGCACGCGCGGTGACCGCGCCGCCGGTCGGCGCCACCATGCGGTCGCGATCGCCGTGCAGCACCAGCGTCGGCGCGGTCACCGCGCCCAGTTCGCGAGTTCGGTCGCCGGACGCCAGGATTCCCGCGAGCTGGCGGGCGACTCCGGCCGCCGGTCGCGGATCGCGATCCCATGCGAGCGCCGCCGCCGCGCGCACCGCGGCCTCGTCGAACGGATAGCCCGCGGACCCGATGTGCCGGAACATGCGGACGGCGGCGTCCACGTGCTCGTCGCGGGTGCGCGCCGGTTTGCCGAACATCCGCCGCCACGTCGAAAGCGCCGGGCGGCCGACGCGCGGGGCACCCGTCGTGGACATGATGGAGGTCAGCGAGGCTACCCGCTCGGGATAGCGTGCGGCGACGGTCTGCGCGATCATGCCGCCCATCGACACCCCGACCAGGTGCACAGCATCCATGTCGAGCGCGTCGAGCAGGCCGACGGTGTCGGCGGCCATGTCGCCCAGTCGGTACTGCGCGGGATGCCACCGCCTGCGCAGGAAGCCGAGCGGACTCGGTGGCGGAAACGTGCAGTGGGTGGACTCGCCGACGTCGCGGTTGTCGAAGCGGAGCACCGAATGCCCGCGTTCGACGAGCAGACGGCACAGACCGTCCGGCCAGGAGTGCATCTGCTGGCCGAGTCCGGCGATCAGGACCACCGGTGTGCCGTCCGGATCGCCGAGACGCTGATAGGTGAGGCGGATGTCGCGCCCGACGTCGAGGAGGCCCTCGGTCATGCCGTCACCTCGGCGGCCCGCGCGTCGGTGGAAACGGAAGGGCGCGGCGTTCGCCTGCGCACGACCGCGCGGCCCTTCTTGGCGGGAACCAGTGCCACGCCGCGGAAGTGCGTGCGCTCGTCCGGCGCGTCGGTCGTCTCCAGCGTGAAATCCCTGAGCAGCGTGCGCAGCACGACGTTCATCTCCATCGTGGCGAAGGCCGCGCCGATGCAGCGGCGCGAACCGCCGCCGAACGGGATCCAGGTGAAGGTGCCGGGCCGCACCCCGACGAACCGGTCCGGGTCGAAGGTGCGCGCCCTCGGGAAGAGCTCCTCGTTGTCGTGCATCAGGCGGATGCTCACCAGCACTCGCTGGCCCTTCGGGAGCGTCCAGCGCCCCAACGACATCGTCTCCGCGCGCACCTGACGCCCGGTCGCGTCGACCACGGGACGAACGCGCTGCACCTCGAGCAGGGTCGCCTCGCGCAGCTCCGACCCGCCCGCGTCGACCTCGGCGACCAAGCGCCGCAACACGTCCGGATGCCTGCGCAACCGCTCCACGGTCCAGGCCAGCGTGGTCGCGGTGGTCTCGTGCCCGGCGGTGAGCAGGGTGAGCAGTTCGTCGGCGATCTCGCTGTGGGTCATCGCGGAGCCGTCGTCGTAGCGGGCCTGCAGCATCATCGACAGCACGTCGTCGCGGTCGCCGAGAGCGGGGTCGGCGGCGGCGCGGGCGATGAGTCGCCCGACGATCTCGTCGTAGCTCTTGCGGTGCGCGACGAAGCGGGACCACGGGCCATAACGGCCGAGGAATCCGCGCGGCACTGGCACGGCGGCCAGCGCGGAGGCGACGAGGACAAGCCGGGGCAGCAGGGCGCGCAGTTCGTCGAACTCCCGGCCCTCGGCGCCGAAGACCGCGCGCAGGATCACGTTCAGGGTGATCCGCATCATCGAGTCCATCGTCGCGAACTCGACACCCGACGGCCAGGTCGCCAGCTCGCGTTCGGTTTCCTCCTCGACGAGCGATTCGTACACCGCGAGCCGCCTGCCGTGGAAGGGCGGGGTGAGCAGCTTGCGCTGTTTGCGATGTTCGGCTCCGCGCAACGCGAACAGCGAACCGGGACCGAGGAATTGGCCGAGGTTGACCTCGAAGTTGTCCGCGACGTCGCTGCTCGCGGTGAACAGCGCTTTGACCTCGGCGGGGTCGGAGATCACGACGGTCCGGCCGAATCGTGGTGCGTGGACCGTGAACGCGGACCCGTATTTTCGGTGCCAGTGTCGCCAGGCGCGGGTCCGGCCCGCGAGGATCGCGACGTTCTGGACGAACGGCGGCGTGGATGGTCCTTCGGGCAGTTGCACTGTGCTCATGCGCCATCTCCCAGCGTGGTACTTCGGCGTACCACCCGCACGGTACGCTCATGTACCACGTGTGGCAAGGGTCACATCGATTCGTCGAGGTGGCGCTGACCGAGGGCGGAGTCCCGGACGGCGCGTCGTTGACGAACAGGACGGTCTTCGCTGGGCACCATTGCTTGCTATGGGTGATCCGAGCTCGGAGCTGACTTACGTGGTCGAGATCTCGCTGCCGGGCCGGTTGGACGAGCAGTGGTGGCGGATCAGCAACACCGGCACGCCCGCGCAGACGGCGGCGGCGCTGTCCGAGCTGGCGACGCGGATCTACCGTGACCTGCTCGGGCCGGGCGCGGGCGGCCTGCACCGCGGCCGATGCTGGTACCACTGCCTGGTGTGCGGGCCCGACGGCGCGGTGCTGGACGAGGTGGAGGGGCTCGTGCAGGCGTTCCTGCTGTCAGGCGAGTTGCGGACGGTGTCGGCGACGATCACCTGGCGGGCGCGGCGCCTTGGCGCGGGGCGCTGGAAGGCCGACTGAGGCGCCGGACATCGTTGTCGCGATCACCACCCGAATCCGCGAACCGGGGTGGGCGCCGCACCCGGCGGTGCGGCGTCGGTGACCCAGCCCGCGACCACGCGCGGCTGACCGACGACGGCCAACCGCCCCGCATCCGCGGACACACCGTCATATGCTGCCCCGCGATCGCGGAAAAAACTTCGGCGCGGGTGTCGATCCGCCGCGATCCCCGTTCGACCTATGGGCGAGAGGGTCCGAGCGGGACCCGCACAGCACAGGGAGACAGACCATGAAGTACATGCTGATCATGCGCGCCACCGACGAGGCCTGGGCGGGTATGGCCGACGTCGATTTCGAGAAGATGCTCGAGACCATCGGCAGGTTCAACGACGAGATGATCCGGGCCGGTGTGCTGCTGGCCGCGGAGGGCCTCGACGACGCCGCCGAGGGTGTGGTCGTCGACCACTCCTCCGAGACGCCTGTCGTCACCGACGGCCCGTACGGCGAGACCAAGGAGCTGTTCGGCGGGTTCTACATCCTCAACGTGGCCTCGAAGGAAGAGGCCATCGAGTGGGCCAAGCGGGCGCCGTTGACCGGCCCCGGGCTCAAGACCGAGATCCGCAGGGTCACGACGATCGACGAGTTCCCGCAGGACAACGAGTGGATCCAGAAGGAGCGGGCGTGGCGCGAAGCCACCGGACAGCTCTGAGCGGGCCCTCCGGCGATGGCCGACCACACCGGCCGTGAGGCCGTCGCCGCCGTCTGGCGGATCGAGTCCGCGCGGATCGTCGGCGCGCTCGCGCGCTACACCGGCGACTTCGCGCTGGCCGAGGACCTGGCCCAGGAGGCGCTGGCCGAGGCGCTGGTGACCTGGCCGCGCGAGGGCGTGCCGCGCAATCCCGCCGGATGGTTGCTCACCGTCGGCAAGCGCCGCGCGATCGACGCGTTCCGCAGGCGCTCCGCCCTCGACGAGCGGTACGCCGCGCTCGCCCACGAGCTGGGCGAGGGCGGCGCCGCCTCCGGGGGCGCGCCCGCCGAGCCGGCCGAGGACGTGCTCTGGGACCCGGACCAGATCGACGACGACGTGCTCGCGTTGATGTTCATCTCCTGCCACCCGGTGCTCTCGCGGGAAGCGCGGATCGCGCTCACCCTGCGGGTGGTCGGCGGTCTCACCAGCGACGAGATCGCCAAGGCGTTCCTCGTGCCGACCGCCACCGTGCAGGCCAGGATCACCAGGGCGAAGAAGACCCTGGCGGCGGCCAGGGTGCCGTTCGCGGCGCCCTCGCCCGAGGAGCGGCGCGCCCGGCTCGGGTCGGTGCTGAACGTGGTCTACGTGATCTTCACCGAAGGGTCGACGGCCAGCTCCGGCAGCGATCTGATCCGGCTCGATCTGGCGAGCGAGGCGCAGCGCCTCGCGCGGGTGCTCACCCGCCTGGTGCCGGACGAAACCGAGGCCAACGGCCTGCTCGCGCTGCTCGAGCTGACCGCGGCGCGCTTCCCGGCCCGCACCGCGCCCGACGGCACGCCGGTCCTGCTCGAGCAGCAGGACCGCCGCCGGTGGGACCGCGCGGCGATTCGGCGTGGCCGCGCCGCACTCGCCGCCGCGGAGCGGCTCGGTCGTGGCCTCGGCGCCTACGGCTTGCAGGCGGCGATCGCCGAATGCCATGCCGTCGCGGCATCGGTCGAGGAGACGAACTGGGAGCGCGTCGTGCTGCTCTACGAGGCGCTCGGCAGGCTCGCGCCCTCCCCGGTGATCGACCTCAACCGGGCGGTCGCGGTCTCCATGGCGCACGGGCCCGCAGCGGCGCTGCCGATCGTGGACGATCTGGTAGCCGCTGGGGCGCTGTCGAATTCGCACCTGCTGCCGAGCGTGCGCGGCGAGCTGCTCACCCGGCTCGGTCGCACGGCGGAGGCGCGCACCGAGCTGGAACTCGCCGTGCGGCTGTGCGCCAACGAACGCGAAAGATCGGTGCTGACAGGCAAACTCGCCGTCCTTGGCTGACGCGCCGACACGGAGCGGATGCGGCGGCATTCACTCCGGCAGCGGCGGCAGCTCCAGATTCGCGCGGAAGGTGTCGCCGACGTAGTCGGCGCCGACGATGCCGCGGCGGCGGAGTTCGGGGAGCAGACCGTTGCGGAGGAAGTCGCTGGTGCGCGGGTTGTCCAAGCCGCCGAGGGCGATGACGTCCAGTACGCCCGCGTCGTAGCGTTCCTCGATGGCGTCGGCGAGCTGTTCCGGTGTGCCCGCCGCGGCCCAGTGCCCGGTGTCCTTCGCCGCGATGATCAACTCCCGCAGCGTCTTTCCCGACCTGGCGAAATTGCTGAAGATCTCGACCCGGCCGCGGCGGCGGTGCACCGCGTGCACA
The DNA here is from genome assembly GCF_965341865.1 of Nocardia sp. bgisy134. GTDB lineage: Bacteria > Actinomycetota > Actinomycetes > Mycobacteriales > Mycobacteriaceae > Nocardia. The sequence goes on along the minus strand of NZ_CBDQZP010000009.1, from coordinate 269,123 downwards.
TCGGGCAGCAGGTGTTCGGGGATCGGTTCGTCCAGCGGCAGCTCGGACAGGTCGACGGCGCCGCCGAGCATGTCGGCCAGCGCGAGGCGCCCGGCGTCGAAGTCGGTGGCCTCCGCACGTTCCCGTACCGCGGCGCGCACCTCGGCCTCGGTGGCGCCGTAGGTGGCGTGGAAGGAGCTCATGATGAACGGAAGCCCTTCGGCGCGACCGAGTTCGGCGGCGCGGGTGCGGATGCGCTTGGTGTAGGTGATGGCGTCGGCCAAGGTGGGCAGCGAGGTGAACACCACCTCGGCGAAGCGGGCGCCGAGCTCGATGCCGCCTTCGGACTGACCGGCCTGGAACTGCACCGGCCGCCGCTGCGGCAGCGGCGGGATGTTCAGCGGGCCGCGCACCGTGAAGTACGGTCCGGCGTGGTCGATCGGACGCACCAGTTCCTGGCGCAGCACCGCGCCGCCGCGGCCGTCGGGGGTCAGCGCGCCCGGCGCCCAGCTGTCGAACAGCGCGTTGACCACCGTCAGGGATTCAGCCGCTCGCGCGTACCGTTCCTCGGGGCTCGGCAGCTCCTGGTCGCCGTAGTTCTCCTCACCCACCGAGGAGGTCACCGCGTTCCACGCGGCGCGACCGTTGCTCACGTGGTCGAGGGTGCCGAACAGACGGGCCAGGTTGTACGGGTGGTGGAAGGTTGTCGTCACCGTCGCGATGAGCCCGACATGCGAGGTCACCGCGGCCAGCGCCGAGACGAAGATCAGCGGCTCCTGCGCGCCGATCGCGCCCTGCGAGCCGAAGCTCAGCAGGTCCGCCGCGAACAGCGCGTCGAACTTCTCGGCCTCCGCGATCTTCGCGATCTCCACCGCGGACGCCAGCGTGGACCGTCGCGGATCCACCGCCGCCCCGTACACGTCCGGTGAGCCACTGACCCCCGTGACGATCTTCAAAGGCCGCCGTCGCCCACCCACACTCATGCCTGCACCTCGCTGGCGCTCGGCTCCGGCATGCGCGAGGCGCGCTGGCACACGATTCGCTCACTCCGTTCGCTCATGCGGCCGACGCTAGTGGGCCGCACCGAGCCGGACACCGGTTCCGATCACCGAGAGCCGAATCGCGGCGACCATCGGGACGAGCAGGGCAAGGTCGCCGATCTCACCCGCAACGGGTGAGGCGCCATCGGCGCGGCGGACCTAGCGTCGGCGTACCCGCGCGAATCGAGCAGCGAAGGAGCAGGTCATGGCCGCAATCCCGCTCGGGGCGAGCACCGCGTTCGCCACCTCGCGCCCAGCCTTCGCGGACTGACCGGACCAGGGCGGAAGACGATGCGAACGCCGCGGCGACGGCCGACGGAGGCGCGTGCCGTGCGGCCACCGGCCGCCACCGCGGGGATCTGGGCCATTCCGCGCGGTCTCGTCGTGCTGCTCGCCGCGGCGAGCGCGGTGGTCGCCGTCGGCGGGATCAAGGCGTTCGCGGGCATTCTCGGGCCGGTGTTCCTCGCCCTGATGCTGACCATGGCCGTCCAACCCCTCCAGACGTGGGCGCAGCGGCGCGGGCTGCGGCCGTGGGTCGGCATGGTCGTCGCCCTCGTCGCGGTCGTGTCGATTCTGATCGGGCTCATCGGCGCGGTGGTGGTGTCGGCCGCGCAGTTGGCCACCGAGTTGCCCAACTACAGCGACCGAGCCGACGAATTGGTGGACCGGCTGCGCGATGCGCTGGCCGGCGCCGGGGTGAGCCCCGAAGAGATTCAGAACATGCTGAATTCGCTCGACATCGGCAAGGTCGTCGGCGTGCTGGAATCGGCGCTGCGCGGGCTGCTCGGCGTCTTCTCGAATCTGTTCTTCGTGTTCGCGCTGCTGGTGTTCATGGCGTTCGACGGCATGGTGATCGACAAGAAGATGACGTTCGTCGAGCGCACCAGGCCCGAAATCGCGTATGCCCTTTCCGCTTTCGCGCTCGGCACGCGCAAGTACCTGCTCGTGTCGACGGTGTTCGGCCTCATCGTCGCGGTGCTCGACGGCGCCGCGCTGTGGTTGCTCGGCGTGCCGCTGCCGCTGCTGTGGGCGCTGCTGTCGTTCATCACGAACTACATCCCGAACATCGGATTCATCATCGGACTGATACCGCCCGCGCTGCTCGCCCTGCTGGACGGCGGGGTCGGGCTGATGCTCTGGGTCATCGTGGTCTACTGCGTCATCAATTTCGTCATCCAGTCGGTGATACAGCCGAAGTTCGTCGGTGACGCCGTGGGTTTGAGCGTCACGGTGACCTTCCTGTCGCTGGCGTTCTGGTCCTGGGCGCTCGGCCCGCTCGGCGCGCTGCTGGCGATCCCGCTCACGCTGCTGGTCAAGGGCGCCCTGTTCGACATCGACCCCACCACGCGCTGGGCCAATGTGCTGATCGCCGAAAGAGCGCCGGACACCGGGGAAGCGGAAGTCTCCGAGGATTCGAAGGGCAGCGAGGATTCGAAGGGCAGCGAGGATTCGAAGGGCACCGAGACGCCCGGCAAAGACACCGAGACGCCCTCGACCTGAGCCGCCGTCTCACCCGCGACGTATGACGAACACCGAGTGTCCTCGCTCTACCGTGTCCCGGATTGGCGCGGTACTCGGAGATCTGCCCCTGCTGGCGGTCTCGATTGTGGCAGCTGTTCAGCGGTCCTGCGCGACGCGGAATCCGAGGTTGCCCGTCGAGGAGACCGGTTCGCTGCCCTGCCGCGCGGAGACGCGATACCGGCGGCAGTAGGAGCGATGGCAGAGATAGGAGCCGCCGCGCATGACCCGGCCTGCTCCCGTCGCGGGGCCGGTGGGATCGCGGTCGGGGCTGTGCCGGTAGTAGTCGCGGGCGTACCAGTCGGCGCACCACTCCCACACGTTGCCGGTGACATTGTGCAGGCCGAAGTCGTTGGGCGCGAAGGCATCGATCGCGACGGTGCCGAGGTGCGCGCCGGGGTCCGTGCGCGGGAACCGGCCGCGGAAGACGTTCATCCGAGGCTGCCCGTCCGGTTCGAGGTCCGGCCCCCAGGGAAAGGAGTCGGCCGATCCGGCCCGCGCGGCGTACTCCCATTCGGCTTCCGTCGGCAGCCGCGTGCCCGACCAGGCGCAGTAGGCCTGGGCGTCGTTCCAGGAGACGTGCACCACCGGATGGTCGAGGACGTCGTCGATGCGCGATCCCGGACCCGAGGGGTGGCGCCAATCGGCGCCTTCCACCTGCCGCCACCACGGTGCGCCCACCACGCTCCTGGTCGGCGGCGCGTCGTCGGGGAGCAGACCGGCGAAGACGAACGACCACCCGTACCGCTCGGCGTCGGTGCGGTGACCGGTCGCGTCGACGAAGGCGGCGAAGGCGGCGTTGCTGACGGTGTACCGGTCGATGGCGAACGAACCGACGGTCACCTGGTGGCGGGGACCTTCTCCGTCGCCCGGATAGGCCCATGCGCTCTCGTCGCCCATGAGGAATTCTCCGCCGGGCAAGAGGATCAGCGTGGCGGGAGCGTCGCCCTCGGACTCGGTCTCGGTCGGCGCGCCGGGAAGGACCGTTCGTCGAGCGTTCGGCGCGCAGCATCCCCCGGGCTCGTCGTGATGGCGGTGTTCCATGGCCGTCCTCTCCGCTATCGCCTCGGCCACCGAGGGTCGGTCTCGGAGGCCGGACGCCGGAACGCATGGTCCGAACCGATCGGAATCGAGTGAATTCCGGTCGAAACAGCAACGACCCCAGGATAGTAGCCCGAGGTGTGCTGAGTGGGCCGAAATGCGGCGCGTTCGGGACGTTCCCGATGTTGCCGCCCGGACGGGATCTCACCCGCGACGGATGAGGCGAGCGGGCACGCGGCAGTGATCGAATCGCGAGGGCGACAGCGGTCCCGCGACGCCGACGAGCATCACGACAGGGGTTCCCGCATGAGCGAACGGAGTGAGCGAGTCATGTGTCAGCGCGCTTCGCGCGTCGTCCGGATCGGCGGCGAGGATCCTCCGTCGCCGGGGCGGCGGAGGATCCTCGAATCGAGCGTGGTCAGACGGCGGCGAAACCGGTGCGCAGGTCGGCGAGGATGTCGTCGATGCCCTCGATGCCGACGGCGAGCCGGACCAGACCAGGCGTGACGCCCGCGGCGAGCTGCTCGTCGGGGGTGAGCTGGGAGTGGGTCGTCGAGGCCGGGTGGATCACCAGCGAGCGCACGTCGCCGATGTTGGCGACATGACTGTGCAGGGTGAGGGCCTCGACGAAACGCTTGCCCGCGTCCACTCCGCCTGCCAGCTCGAAACCGATCACCGCGCCCGCGCCCTTGGGAGCGAGCGCCTGGCCCCGGTCGTACCACGGCGAGGAGGGCAGTCCCGCGTACGACACGGAGGTGACCTCGGGCCGCGCCACCAGGAATTCCGCCACCGCCTGGGCGTTGCGCACATGGCGTTCCACGCGCAGGCTCAGCGTCTCGAGGCCCTGGCTGATGAGGAAGGCGTTGAACGGCGAGATGGCCGCGCCGAGATCGCGCAGCAGCTGCACCCGGGCCTTGAGCGTGTAGGCGGGAGCGCCGAGATCGGCGTACCGGACGCCGTGGTAGCTGGGGTCGGGTTCGGTGAAGCCGGGGAACCGCCCGCCGGTCCAGTCGAACGTGCCGCCGTCGACGATCACGCCGCCGATGGCCGTGCCGTGCCCGCCGACCAGTGCGAAAGGCCCGCGTGCGGGCGCGGGGAAGGTCAGGCGGTGATCAGCGTGGTCTCGACCGGCGTCGCCGCGGTCGAGAGATCGAGGACCGGGCAGTGCGCGTCCACGGCCCGTTGCAGTTCGGCGTAGCGCTCGGCGGTCTCCGTGATGTCGTTCAACGACGTGCTCACATTCGCTGTCACGGCTACCGACCGTAGGAATCGGCTCGCGTCGTGGCGATAATTACATTCCCTGTGAGCTGAAAGGTAGCTGCCGATCCATCGGCGCACTTGCACACGTTGTCGGCGAGTTGCTTTGCGACACGGCCACTTTCCCGTACCGGCGAGCGGGGCGACCCCCGTTCGGAGTCGCCCCGCTCTGGTCGCTCAGCTCTGTAGTACCCGCACCTTGTCGTCGTCACGGCTGCTTGTCGATGCGCCGACCGGGGGAGTGTCCTCGGCCTGCGCGCGCATCGGGTCGAGCGCCGGATCGATGTCGATCGTGTTGCGCAGCGGGCGATTCGGCAGCAGCGCGGTGGCGATCAGCGCGACGACCGTGGCCAGCGCGGCGATGAGGAAGATGCGGCCGGTCGCGTCGCCGTAGGCGGTGCGCACGATGGTCGCGACGGGTCCGGGCAGCGCGTCGAGATTCAGGTTGCCGCTGCCGGAGGAGCGGGTCTGGATGCCGAGCTTGGCGAACCCCTCGGTGGACAGTTCGGTCACCCGGGTGGCCAGCACCGAGCCGAGCACCGAAACGCCGATCGCGCCGCCGAAGGTGCGGAAGAAGGCGACGCTGCTGGAGGCGGCGCCGATGTTGTGCACGCTCACGGTGTTCTGTACGGCGAGAACGAGATTCTGCATCATCATGCCGACGCCGAGACCCACGACGACGGTGTACGCGCCGACCAGCCACAGGTTCGTCGCGTGATCGATAGTCGACAGCAGCGCGAACCCGACCACGAGCAGCGCGCCGCCCGCGACCACGAACCGCTTCCACTTGCCGAAGCGGGTGATCAGCTGACCTGAGCCGACCGAGGCGATGAGCATGCCGACGACCAGCGGGATGCTCAGCACGCCCGCGGCGGTCGGCGAATAGCCGCGCGCGGTCTGGAAGTACTGGCCGAGGAACGTGGTGGCGCCGAACATGCCGACGCCGACCGCGATCGAGGCGAGGATCGCCAGTCCGGTGGTGCGTTCGGTGATGATCGGCAGCGGGATGATCGGTGACTTGGCGCGGGACTCCACCCACACGGTCGCGATCAGCAGCAGCACGCCGCCGCCGACGTACAGGGCCGACTCCCGCGAGATCCACTCGTAGTAGCCCGCCTTCCCGGCGAACGACACCCAGATCAGCAGCACCGAGACCCCTGCGGTGAGCAGCGCGGCGCCGAGCCAGTCGATCGACACGCCCGGCTTCCGTTCGGTGGGCAGCCGCAGCGTCCGGTGCAGCAGCATCAGCGCGATCACCGCCAGCGGCACGCAGACGAAGAAGCACCAGCGCCAGCCGAGCGGGCTGTCGACGATGACGCCGCCGAGGATCGGGCCGCCCGACATCGATACCGCCATCACCGCGCCCATGTAGCCGGAGTACCGGCCGCGTTCGCGCGGCGCCACGATGCTGCCGATGATCGCGACCGCCAGCGCGGTCAGCCCGCCCATGCCGATGCCCTGGATCACCCGGGCGACCAGCAGCAGGGCCACCGTGTGCGCGAATCCGGCGATGATCGAGCCGATCACGAAGATGACGATCGCCGTCTGGACCAGCAGCTTCTTGTTGAACAGGTCGGCGAACTTGCCCCAGATCGGGGTGGACGCGGCGTTGGCGAGCAGGGCCGTCGTGATGACCCACGCGTACGCCGTCTGTGATCCCTCGAGATCGCCGATGATGGTGGGCAGCGCGGTCGCGACGATGGTGGTGCTCAACAGGGCGGTGAACAGCGCGGCCAGCAGGCCGGTCATCGCCTCGAGGACTTCGCGATGGCTCATCGCGGTCGGGTCGCGCCGCACGGGCGTCTCGACTGAACTAGACATCTACTCCCTGACTCTCTGTCGAAACCGGCTGGGGTTCCGTCGTTCCCGCGCGCTGCGCGTGCGCGGCGAGCGAATTCCTGAGCTTGCGGACCGACTCGCAGGCGAGCTCGGCGTCGTCCTCGCTCCAGTCGGCGAGGACGGTCTGCAGGCCGCGCGCCCGCGACGCCCGGACGCGGCCGAGCAGGTCCCGGCCCGCGTCGGTGACCTGGATGAGGGTGGCCCGGCCGTCGCTGGGGTCGGCGTGGCGGCTGATGTAGCCGGCGCCGACCAGTTCGGTGACGTGCCTGCTCAGCGCCGAGGCGCTGATGCACAGATCCACCGCCAGGTCGACCTGGCGGCAGGGGCCCTTGGTTTCCAAGGTCCCCAGCACGCCGACGCCGCCGGGCAGTAGCTGGCCTTCTTCCGGATGGAGAAGGGTGATCCGGATCGCCCTGCCGATCAGGTAGAGCTCCTTGATCAGGCTTTGTGCCGTATCGGGTGATACCGCCATGTCCGCTCCCCGCAGGAGATAATTTGCTTGCAGTCAGCAACTATATTTCACTTGCTTGAGCTAAGCAACTAAATCCTGTGGATGGACGACTTCGGGCCGACGGGGCGGCGGGCTACGGTGGGTTCTTGCACCGGTCCACTCTCGGGAGGCGTTTTGCGCACCATCGCCCGCGTACTGCTCGTCCTGCTGGCCCTGGCGTGCGGCATGGTGCCTGCGCTGCCCGCGGCGGTGGGAGCGCCGAACGCCGCGAGCTTCGACGACGCCACCGCGCGAAAGATCGATGAGCTGCTGGCACTGCGCGCCACCGCGCCCACCGCCGCCAAGGGGGAGTTGCTCGCGCTGCTGTCGAGCCGGTTTCTGGGCACGCCGTACGGGGCGAACATGCTGGTCGGCTCCGCGACCCAACCCGAGCAATTGGTCGTCGATCTGCGGCGGGTGGACTGCTTCACCTTCCTCGACTACGTGGAAGCGCTGAGCAGGTCCGCCGACCGCGACCAGTTCGTGGCGAACCTGATCGAGACGCGCTACGCGGGCGGACGCGTCGACTTCCTCCAGCGCAAACACTTCTTCAGCGACTGGTCGCACACGCCGCGAATCGCCGCGACCGATATCACCGCGACGCTGAGCCCCGCGGCGGTGACGGTCGGCAAGCGGCTCAACGCGAAAGCCGATGGGGGAACGTATCTCCCCGGGTTGCCCGTGGTCGGCCGCGACATCACCTACATCCCGAGCGCCGCGGTCGACGGGAACGTCATCGGGCAGCTCCGCACCGGCGACTACATCGGCGCCTACACCGACCAGCCCGGACTGGACGTCACCCACGTCGGCATCTTCGTGATGACGTCCGACGGACCGATCTTCCGCAACGCGTCCTCCCTCGCGGCGAACAACCAGGTGGTCGATTCGCCGTTGGCCGACTATGTGCGATCGACACCCGGGATCGTGGTGCTGCGGCCGCAATAACGCGCCGGGCGAGCGGGACCGGCCAAGAGTGCTGTTGGATGCCGCGGGGCGCGGCGAACTTGCCGGTGCGGGCCGGGCTGATCAGTCGTGGGGCCTCCGGTGGAGTCGGTGGAGTTCACGCAGCGCGCCGGCCAGCTGGGGGGCGGGCCCCGACGTGGGGATGCCCGGCGCGACCACGTTGATAGATAAGGCCCGGACCGGGGCGGGCGGGATGCCCATCTCGTCGAGCCATTCGGTCAGCTGCGCCGCCGAGCTGGCGTAGACGATGCGACCGAGACCGGCCCAGGCGTGCGCGGCCGAACACATCGGGCAGTGCTCGCCGGAGGTGTAGACGGTCGTGGTCGCGCGTTCGGCGGGTGCGAGGTGGGCGATGGCCCAGTGCACCAATTCGAGTTCCGGATGCCGGGTCGGATCACCGCCGCCTTCGCCGTTCTTCGCCTCCGCGAGCACCCGGCCGTCGCCGACGAGCAGCGAGCCGAACGGCGCGTTGCCATCGTCGAGCGCCTCCCGGGCCAGGTCCACGCACCGTCGCAGGTACACGAGATCAGCATCATCGACCATGCTCCGAGCGTATGCTTCGGCGGCTCTGCGAGCGTCGCATGTCGTCGTTTCGGCGGCCTGGGCGGCGCATCCAGGGGGAGGGGAGTCGCCTAACGGCTTGCGGAACAGCCCGAGCATCGCGTGTAGAAGTTCTTCCCATGCTCGTCGGCGACCGCGGGGTCTCTGAGGTCGTACGAGAACATCGGCCAATCGGTGCCGAATCCTTGCCACGCTCTCGTTCAGCAGATGCGTGACCGACGTGGAAAAAATTGCACTATGAAGATATGCGCATCGACGCATTGAGCTCTCCGCCGCCGAAGGCCGAATCAGTGCGACGGACGTGGAGTGGCGGCGAGGGAGCCGAGCAACGCTAGCGCCTCGGCGCTCGATGAGTTCGGCTCGGCGTGGTAGACGACCAGTTCCTGTCCGGGACTGGATCGTACGTCGAAGGTCTGCATGGTCAATTCCACGAGCCCCACGTCGCGGTGGTCGAAACGCTTGCGCTCCAACGATTTTCCGCGCGCATCGTGACGGGCCCAGAGTTCGGCGAACTCGGGACTCGTGTCGAGCAGGTCGGCGAGTACTCGGCGGACGCGCGGATCGTGCGGCGCCGCACCGTGTCCGAGGCGGAATCCGGCGACGACGTTGCGGGCCACGTCGGGCCAGTCGCGATAGAAGGTCCGCGCGGCCGGATCGGTGAACACGATGCGCAGCAGGTTGCGGGGGTGGCGCCAGCCGGAGAACAGCGCGTCGGCGATGGCATTGGCGGCCAGGACGTCGTAGGCGCGGTTGTAGACGACCGCCGGATTGTTCGGCCAAGCGGCGACCAGCTCGAGCAGGCGCGGGTCGACGCGGTCGTCGGTCGCCGCGTGCGCGCGCGGGCCGAGGCCCGCGAGCCGGAACAGGTGCCCGCGCGCGTCCTCGTCGAGGTCGAGTGCGGCGGCGAGCGCGTCGACGACCTGGGCCGACGGCCTGCGCTCCCGCCCCTGTTCGAGGCGGGTGTAGTAGTCCGCGCTCACCCCGGCGAGCAGCGCCACCTCCTCGCGGCGCAAGCCGGGCACGCGACGGTGTCGGCCCGCCATCGGCAGCCGGACCCGCGACGGCGCGATCTGTTCGCGGCGGGCGCGCAGGAACGCGCCGAGCTCGGTATCTGCCATGGTCGCATCGTAGGGCGGCGACCCGCCGAGAGCCTGGGTGCGCTGCTCCCAGGAACGTTTCGCTCTTCCAGCGGCGGCCACGGGCTTCGAGAGTGGACACCGCGCCGACCGCCCGGCCGGCGCGGCGTCTCGCCGAATATCCAAGGGAGAGAACATGACAGACTCCGTCGCCCTCGTCACCGGCGCGAGCAGCGGCATCGGCCGTGCCATCGCGCGGCGGCTCGCCGCCGACGGCATGCGCGTCGTCGCGGCCGCGCGACGCATCGACCGGCTCCACGAGCTCGCCGAGGAGAGCGGGGGAGCGATCGAGCCGTGCGCCCTCGACGTCACCGATCGGGATGCCGTCCGCCGCGCCGTCGACGACCTCGTCGCCCGGCACGGCCGGCTCGATGTGTTCGTCGCCAACGCGGGGGTGATGCCGCTGTCGCGGCTGGACGCCGGTCTGGTCGGCGAATGGGACCGGATGATCGACGTCAACATCCGCGGTCTGCTGTACGGCATCGCGGCCGCGCTTCCGCATTTCCACGCCACAGGCAGCGGCCACCTGGTGACGATCGCGTCGATCGGTGCGCACGCCGTCAGCCCCACCGCGGCCGTGTACTGCGGAACCAAGTACGCGGCGTGGGCCATCACCGAGGGGCTGCGGCTGGAATCGCCGCCCGGCATCCGGGTCACCACGATCTCGCCCGGCGTGGTCCACAGCGAACTGGCCGAGACTATCAGCGACCCGCACGCGCGGACAGTGATGGCCGAGTACCGGCGGAACGCGATCGCGCCCGAATCGATCGCCGACGCCGTCGCCTATGCGGTGGGTCAAGCGCCGGATGTGGACGTCAACGAGATCGTCGTCCGGCCGGTGCGGCAGCGCTGAGGTGCGGCGCCCGCTGACGAGCGGCCTTGCTCGCGACGTGTGCGACAGATAACGTAATTCTGTCGCACACTGAAAGGGGTCAACGATGACCGCACGCGCCCACCGGATCGACGACACGAATGCCGACATCGCGCCCGAGCTGGGTCCCGGCTCTCTGACCTGGCGTTACGCGGGGGATCTTCGCCTTTTTCTGGTCACCGCGCCCTACGGCATGCTGCAACTCATGCACCCGGCGGTGGGCGCGGGCGTGGCGGACCATTCCGACTTCTTCGTCGATCCGTGGGACCGCGTGTTTCGCTCGATTCCCGAAATCGTCGGCACCGTCTACGACTCACCCCGGTCCGGTACCGCGGCGCGGGTGCGCGACTACCACCGCGACATCGGGGGAGTCGATCACCACGGGAAGCGCTACCACGCACTGAATCCGGAGGTCTACTTCTGGACCCACGCCACCATCCTGCAGGGTGTGATCACCATCGCCGAGGTCTACGACGGCGGGCTGACCGACGCGCAGCGCGAGACCTTCTATCAGGAAGGCAAGACCTGGTACCGCCGCTACGGGCTCAGCGAGCGGCCCATGCCCGCCGACTACGCCGCGTTCACCCGCTACTTCGACGACATGTGCGAGAACGTGCTCGAGGCAACGGAATCCGCGCGGTGGCTGGCCGGGCAGCTCGGTGTCACCAGCGGGCTGCGGCTGCCGTATCTGCCCGGGCCGATCGAGGCGGTGGTGCGTCCGGTGATCATGTCCGAATACCGGGTGATCACCACCGCGTTGCTGCCCGAATCCGCGCGGGATCGGCTCGGGCTGCGCTATTCGGCCGTCGACCGCGCCCGGTTCCGCGCCGCGGTCACGCTGATCCGCAACGCGTGGCCGTTGCTGCCCGAACCGCTGCGCTACCATCCCCGTGCCCGCCAAGGCATGCGCGAGCATGCCGCACTCAGTCAGGGATGAAGCGATGTTCACAGCCCGGCAGATGGTCGCCTCCCCAGGATCGGCGGCCGACGCCGATCCGCAGGCCGCGCGGATCGTCGACGCGGCGTTGGACGAGTTCCGCGAGCACGGGCTCGATCGTGTGCGCATGGAACACATCGCGCGCCGCGCCGGGATGCACCGCGCGACCGTTTACCGGGCCTTTCCCAACAAGGACACCCTCGTCGGCGTCGCGCTGACCACCTGGGTGCAGCGCGTGCTCGGTGACATCGCGGACACCGTCGCGGGCCACCCCGACGTCCGTACGCGAGCGGTCGAAGGCTTCACCATCGCGCTGCGGACGCTGCGCGCCGACCCGCTGACCAACCGCATCCTGCTCGCCGACGAAGCAGGCAAGCCGTTCCTCATCACCTATGGCAGCGCCCTGGTCGATACCGCGCGTACCTTCTTCGCCGACCAGCTCCGCCAAGCCGACGATGCGGATGGCATCGATCCCGACGCCGCCGCCGAGATCGCCGCTCGCCTTTCCCTCACCTTGCTTCTGATCCCCGACAGCTACTTCCGCCTCGACACCGACGAAGACGCCCGCGCCTTCGCCCGCAACCATCTGCTACCCGCCGCGATCGCTGCCGACAGTCGGTAACGAGCCTGGGGCCGACCACGATTCGACCGGTAGAGCATCGGCGCGTGGAGGGGACGAGCACGATGATCCGCAATCCGGTGGGGCCCCACCCGGGTGTGGCTCCGCCGTCGCGCTCTGCCGCCCGCTCTGCCGCCGCTACCCCGTTCACTGCGGGCCATCGTCAGCGGGCGGGGACAGTTCACGACCAGCCGACCAGAGCTGTTGGAAACGGACGAAGGTGGGGTCGGCGACGCGAAATCCACTGAGCTCCTGCGTGGTTCCGTTGGTGAAGGCGAGGAAGGCCGCTTCGAGGTGCTCTCACCGGGGCAGTGCGCCGCGCTACAGGCATTCTCCGCGCTCATCGCGTTGGCCGAAGCGTCCGCGGTGACCTGGTCGGTGGCGGCGTCCGCGGTGGTCGTGCTCGCGCTCGGCGGTGCGTTCGGCCGATAGCGCCGACCGCGGAGTTCGGATCGGGGCACCGGGGCGTTGGATCGTGGCATCGAGGCGGCGGATCGGCCGAGCGCGTGACGACCTCCGTGGCGGTGAAGAGCGGCAGGTCTCGCAGCGTGCGGCCCCGCCGTGGGAGCCGGGGACTGGATCGCGTGCGGTGGGGGCTACCTCCCAGGCGTGACATGCGGAAGGCTGGGTATGGGTACGGCATACCGATCGGAGCCGCTCGGGAGCCGGAAACCGTGCCGAACGGTTGCTCGAATCAGATGTGTCCACACCTGTTGAGGGTCATTCGCTCTGTGCCCGGCCCTGTGGTCCGCCCGGCGGCGGGCCGCGGTGTTCCGGTGAGAGGGGAAAACATGCGCTGGTTCACGGTGGCGGCGATGCTGGTCGCGATGATGCTGTGTCCGGTGTCCGGTTCTGTGGGGGCGGAACCGAGCCTCGCGCGGCCGTCCTGGCAACCCGATCTCGATCGCGTCGTGGTCGTGTCGGGCGTGCCGGGCGCGCAGCTGGTGGTCAGCGGCGACTTCGGCGAGCTCCAGCTGAACAGCGGATCGGGTGATCTCGGCACCGGAGCGCCCTTCCCCGACAACGCGCAGGTGCGGATCGCGAGCAACACCAAGGCGTTCGTGGCCGCCGTCGCCTTGCAGCTGGTCGCCGAGCAGCGCGTCGACCTGGACGCGCCGATCGATCGATACCTGCCAGGCGTCGTCACGGGCCCGGGTGGCGACGGGCAGCGCATCACCGTGCGCAATCTGTTGCAGCACACCAGCGGCATCCCCGATTACCTCAGCCAGGTGGATCTCGACAGCGTCGCGGGCATGCAGAACTACCGTCCGGCGTCGGAGCTGATCCGCGGCGCGCTCGACCGGCCCGCCGAGTTCGAGCCCGGCGCGCACTGGGGCTACTCCAACACCAACTACCTGATCATCGGCTCGATGATCGAACGGGTGACCGGCCTCCCGGTGGGCGTGGAGGTCACGCGGCGGATCATCCTGCCGCTCGGATTGCACGACACCTACTGGCCGCTGTATCCGCTCGAGCAGGTGGTGCGCCTCCCGCATCCCCGCAGCTATCTCGTCAACGGCGTCGAACGCGTCGACGTCACCGACATCGATCCGAACTGGGGCCTCGCCGACGGCGCGATGGTCGCCACCGGACGGGATCTGAATCGCTACTTCATGGCGTTGAACTCGGGCCGGGTGGTCCCGCTCGCGCAACTGGAGCAGATGCGTACGACGATTCCGAGCGGCGTGCCCTTGGTCGACCAGGAGATCGGTCTCGGGCTGTTCCGGCGGGTGAACAGGTGCGGCATGGAGACGTGGGGTCACGGCGGCACGATCACCGGCAGCAGCGTGGTCGGCGCGGCCACCGACCGTTTCGCGGTCACCCTCGCCATGAATCAGCTGCCGACCCTCGCCGCCTCGCTCGCCCCGCGAGGGGGCATCCAGGACATGCTCGACACGGTCATGTGCGATCTCGCGGGCTGAGTGCGCCTGGTCGGCGAGCGGCCGCGACGGGTTCCCGCGCTCGCTGTTCGGCGAGGGTGCGCAGGTGCTCCGCGGTGGCCGCGTCGGCAGGGAGATAGGTCTCGATCGCGATCTCGTCGAGGGTGATGTCGAAGGCCGCGCCGAAGGTCATGATCGTGCTGTGGAAGCACAGTCGCATGCCGTCGTGGACGAGGTGAATGGGTAGCGCGACGGCGGCCGGATCGACCAGATCCGGTGCGTCTTCGGTGGCATAGCCGCACAACTCCTCGTGCAGCGCGGCGAGTTCCTGATCGCCGGTGTGGAATGCCTGCCGCGCCAGCCGGGGGAGCAGAAAGCCGCGCACCTGGGCCAGATTGCGCACCCGGGGGGCGAATCCGCGCGGATGCAGGCCGAGTCGCATCATGTTGATCGGCGGGGTGAGCAGCTCGGGCGCGACCCCGTCGAGGAAGATCTGCGCGGCGGCGTTGCCGTACAACAGATTCCAGCGGCGATCCACCGCCAGCGCCGGATACGGCTCGTGCGCGGTCAGCACCCGCCGCACCGCGGCCATCGCCTCGGCCAGTTCGGGGTCGTCGATCGGACGCTGCCGGTAGCGCGGCGCGTGCCCGGCCGCGACGAGCAGCCGATTCCGTTCCCGCAGGGGAATGTCCAGGTGTCCGGCGAACCGATCGAGCATGTCCGGACTGGGCAGCGTCCGGCCCGTCTCGACGAAACTGATGTGCCTGGTGGAGATCCCCGAGCGCACCGAAAGCGCGAGCTGGCTCAACCCTCGGCGCACCCGCCACTCGCGCAGCAACGCGCCGACCGGACGATCGTGATCCATGCAGCCAGTATCGACGGTGTTCCCGCCGCGACGCCATGACATGTCTGGTAATCGACGCGTCGCCCTCGGGCCGCCATGGTTGTCCCATGACGAACAACACTCTCGCCGCCAAGAACAAAGACCTCGTGCTGCACGGCCTCGCCGAATTCACCGGCGGCAATGTCGAAGTGCTGCGCGACCTGCTGCACGAGGACTTCCTGGAACACAGTCCGGGCAACCCGTCGGGCCGCGACGCGTTCCTCGAATTCCTCGCCACGGCGCCGGTGACCGGCGCCCGGCTCGACATCAAGCGCGTCGTCACCGATGACGAATACGCGGTGGTGCACTACCACATGATCGAGCCGGGCGCGGAGCGCGGCAGCGCGGTCGTCGACATCTGGCGACTCGAGGACGGGAAGATCGTCGAGCACTGGGATGTGGTGCAGCCAGTGCCCGACGCCGCGCAGATCCCGCACGGAATGTTCTGACGGAAGCTGATGCTCAGCCCAGGCTGAACGGCGCGCCCCACACGGTGAGGTGGGAGGCGACGGTCGCGGTTTCGATCTCGACGCGGATGAAGGCCCGTGCCTGCGCGTAGCCCGCGCAGCCGGACAGCGCGATGGTGGAGTCGGCCCAGGTCACCGACCCGGTGTTGCCGCGAAAACGGTTGACGGGCTTGTGGTCTTCGTTGCCGAAGTCGTCGGGGACCTCGACGTCCATGAGGTAGAAGGACCGGGTCTGGCCCGGGCCGAGCGAGAGCGCGCCGCCGGACTCCGCGCCGACGTTCGGACGCACGTTCTGCCCGTTGCTCCAGTTGAGCCCGCCTTCCACCCCGCCCTCCACGCCGCCGCCGGAGATGTCCACCTGACAGCCGACGGTGTAGCCGGGGATGAGCTTGCCGCCCGGCCGATCGCCCGCCCCGGCCACCTCGACCTGCGCGCTGCCCGACACCCAGGCGTTGCGATGCAGCGGGGTGCCGCCGAGCGAGGGATTGATGGTCACCGATTCGCCGACGAGCCGGACGGTGACCACCGTGCCGTCCGACAGCGTCTGCACTTTCTCGGCGCCGGGTAGCGGCACCACCACGTCGGCGCCGGCGGTGCCGCACGCGAGCGCGGCGGCGCCGGCCGCCGCGGCCGCGACGGACCTTCCGATGTGCTTGCGACAGTTCATGTCTCTCCTTGGGAAGTCACTAGCCGGTCAGGCAGGGACGGGTGCGTCGTCGTGTTCGGGTGCGGCCGGATCCTGGACGAAATCCTGGCGGCGGATCAGCACCAGCGCCGCCGCGCCGACGATCACGCTGGCGAGGCCGCCGATGGTCGCCACGGCGTGCAGGCCGGAGACGAACGCCGCGTGCGCGGCGGTGGTCAGTTCGGCGGCGTGCGCGGGGGAGATTTCGGCCGTGAGCCGATCGATCGAGCCCGCGGCGATCGCGTCGACGGCCGCGGCGGGCACCGGCTGCCCGGACAGGCTGTCGGCGATCCTGGCGTGCGCGACCGCGCCGAGCACCGCGACGCCCAGCGCCGAACCCACCTGTTGGAAGGTCTCGTTCACCCCGGAGCCCATGCCGGAGTCCTCCGGCGCGACGATGGCGACCGCGGCGTTGGCCCGGGGCGGATTGAACAGTCCCATGCCGATGCCTGCGACGAGGAACGGCAGCAGGGCCGCGGTCCAGTCGTCCTCCGGGCCGATGGAGTTCAGCAGCAGGAATCCGACGCCGGTGAGGATCAGCGCCGCGCCGATCAGCCGGTTGGTCGCCACCCGCACGCTCAATATGCCGCCGAGCACGCCCGCCACCAGCAGCATGCCGGTGAGCGGCAGGAAGCGCAGCCCGGTCTCGATCGCGGAGTGGCCGAGCACGCCCTGCATCCACAGCACCCCGAACAGGATGACCGGGATGACCGCGAAATTCAGCACGAAGGTCGCGGCCGAGAGCGCGTCGAAGGTGCGGTTGGCGAACAGCCTCAGATCCAGCATCGGGTGCCTGCCCCGGCGCTGCACCAGCACGAATGCCGCGACGAGCACGACGCACCCGGTGAAGCACAGGATGGAGGAGCCCGCTGTCCACCCGGCCACCGGACCGCGAATGATCCCGTACACCAACAGGAACAGCGCCGCCGAGAACAGCACGAGCCCGGCCCGGTCGACCGGCCTGCTGCCGCGCCGGGCGCTTTCGGGCACCTTCGCCAGCACCACAAGCAGCGCAAGCAGCCCCGTTGGCACGTTCAGGTAGAACACCCAGCGCCAATCGATTTCGGTGAGCGCGCCGCCGACCAGCGGACCCGCGGCGACCGAGATTCCGGTCGTCATGCCGAACAGGCCGAACGCGGTACCGCGCTCCTTGCCGTGGAAGGCCGCCGCAAGCATGGCAGGGCCGACGGCGTAGAGGATGGCCGCGCCGACGCCTTGGACGCCACGAGAAACGTTGAGCAGCAGGGGATTACCAGCGACACCGCAGGCCACCGACGCCGCGGTGAACACCACGAGCCCGCCCGCGAACAGGCTGCGCCTGCCCACCCGGTCCGCCAGCGAACCGCTGGTGAGCAGGAACGCGGCCATGCCGAGCGCGTAAGCGTCCACCACCCATTGCAGCGCGCTGAAGCTCGCCGACAGGTCGGCCTGGATGGCGGGCAGCGAGACGTTCACCACCGTGATGTCGAGGGTGAGCATGAAGGTGGACACGCACACCGTGGCGAGCACCCACCACCGGCTGGGATCCGTGACCGGTTCGTGCACCGTCGAATTCGGCGCTGTCGTCGGGCGTGTGGTGGTCATGCGGTCTTGCTCCAGCCGTGCAATACGAAGACGGGGTGTTTGTGCGCCTCGGCGGCGAACTCGCTCGGCGCGGAGCGCGGCGAGGCGTCGAAGTAGGGGATGGTCACCGGTGCCTTCCTGATGTACTGATGCAGCACCGCGCCCGCGCGCTCGCCGTGCACCGCCTCGGCGCGTACCCGCTGGTCGTCGCCGCCGCGGCGCAGGCGGACGAGATCGCTGGCGCGGACGTTGTGCACCCAGGCCACCTCCCCGTAGGGGGAGACGAGCCACCGCTGGCCGTCGAATTCGATGATGCGCACCGGGTTTCGGCGCGCCAGACCGCTGCGCCGCCCCGTGGTCTCCAGGATGTACATGCCGTCCGGTCCCGCGCCGCGCGCGGCCAACGCCATCACGGCGCGATTGAGGACCTTGCGGACCGGACCGGCTAGGTACTGCGCTGCCATGCTCTATGTCCTTCCGGTACGGCGGGCCCGGCAAGAGGAGGATGCCGGGCCCGCCGCGATACCGACGATCACCGCGACAGCGCTGTCGAGGTCGCCGCCGTAGTGCCGAGCGCGTTTGCCGGTTCGCTCGGCCGGCCTGCACCGCCGGTCTCCGGAGCCGCGTCGGCTCCAGGTTCGGGAATTCCGTACTTGTCCCACCACCTCGCCAGCGGCGCGGGAGCCCACCACGCCTTGCTGCCGAGCAGCCGCATCGTCGCGGGCACCAGCAGGCCGCGCACGATGGTGGCGTCCAGGAAGATGGCCACCACCAGGCCGACGCCGATCATCTTGACGATCGTGATGCCGGAGAAGACGAAGGCGCCGAGCACGACGGCGAGCAGCAGCGCGGCGCTGGTGATCAGTCGCGCGGTGTGGCGGACGCCGAAGGCCACCGACTCCACCGGATCACCGCTGCGCAGATAGTGCTCGCGGATGCGCGCCAGCAGGAACACCTCGTAGTCCATCGCCAGGCCGAAGGCGATCGCCATGATCATCATCGGCATGTTCGCGTCCATGTAGCCCGCGGGCACGAAATTCAGTGGGCCGGAGAGGAAACCGTACTGGAAGATGAGCGCCACGATGCCGAAGGCGGCGAACAGCGACAGCAGGTTCATCAGCACCGACTTCAACGGCAGCAGCACCGAGCCGAAGGCAAGGAACAGCACCGCGAACGACACCAACGTCACGATCAGCAGCATCCAGGGCAGCCGCTCGGTGAGCATGTCGAGCAGGTCGGCCACCGCCGCGGGGCGGTTGGTGAACGACGAGGTGGCGTCGGCGGGCGGTTCGACGGCCCGCAGTTCGCGCACCACGTCGCGGATCGGCGCGTCCATCGAGTCCAGTGAGTAACCGAGCGTGACGCGGGCCAGATCGCCCGCCGTTCCGGTCACGGTGGCGCTGTCCACGCCCTGCACCGCGCGCAGGCGGTCGAGGTAGGCCGAAAGCGCCTGCTGGGATTGCGGACTCGCGGCGTCTCCGGGCATGTCGACCACCGCGGTGATCACCTTGGTCGGATCGAGCGGGAAGTCCCGATCGAGCTCCGCCGAGACGACCCGGCTGTCGGTGCCGTCGGGCAGCGCCCAGTCGGCGGGCCGCGTCCAGGTCGCGCCGAGCAGTGGCAGGCCGAGCAGCACCAGTGCGAGACCGATGCTCGACGCGGCGAGCACGGGGCGGCGCATCACCGCGTGGGCGACCTTGTACCAGCGCGAGCCCGGCTCGCCGCCGCCCTTGCCGAACGACGGCAGCGGGATGCGCAGCGAGTTGATGCGCAGGCCGGCGAAACGCAGCAGGGCGGGCATCACGATCAGCGCGCCGAGCACCGCGAACAACACCACGCTGACGCCCGAGTAGCCGAGCGAGGTGAGGAACCGCGACGGGAAGATCACCAGGCCGCCCAGGGTGACTGCGACGGTGATGCCGGAGACGGCGACGGTACGGCCAGCGGTGGCCATGGTGATGCCGATGGCATCGTCGACCGAGCGGCCCGCCGCCAGCTCGTCACGGAACCGGTTGACGATGAGTAGCGCGTAGTCGATGGCGAGGCCGAGGCCGAGCAGGACGACCAGGTTGATGGAGAAGGTGGACAGATCGGTGAACGTGCCGACCACGCGCAGTACCGCGAGCGAGCCGATCGAGACGACGACGCCGACCGCGAGCGGCAGCGCCGCGGCGATGGCGCTACGGAAGATGACGATCAGCAGGAGCAGCAGCAGCGGGAAGGAGATCAACTCGGCGCGCGCGAGATCTTCCTCGGTGATCTCGTTGAACTGGTCGTTCACCGCGACCAGTCCGCCGAAGCGGACCTCGAGGCCGGGCTGATCGAACAGGTGCTCGATCTCGCGCCACACCACCACCCGCTTTTCCTCGATCTGGCCGGGCAGCTGCATGGAGATGTAGGTCTTGTGCCGGTCGGCCGAGACGAAATCGGGGGAGCCCGTGCTCCAGAACGTCTCCAGCCAGGTGTAGGAGTCGCGGGGGATCTTGGCGACCCCGTTCTCGACCCGCTCGCGGTAGCGCGGATCGTCGACGGTCATGTCCGCGCTCTCGTACATGACCACCACGTCGGCGACGTGCCTGCCGAGGGTGGTCTCCAGGATCTCGTCCGCGTGCGACGACTCGCTGGTCGGATCGTCGAGTCCGGCGCCGCCGCCGAGCAGATTGCCCGCGCCCGAGCCCCACAAGCCGCCGAGCAGGATGAACAGAACGGTGCCTACCACCACCCATCTGCGATGGGCGGCGGACCACCTGCCGAGTTTTTCGAACACGATTCCTCCACCTATATAGAGTCGAACTATCCACTACGGATAGTGCTGCTATCTATCTGGAATGCTACGGCGGGTTGCCAAGAGCGGCAACAGCAATCAGACGAAGGCCAGCGCCCGCACCGGCGCGCCGAAGCCGCCACGCAACTTCGCGGCGCCGACCACGAGCGTCGCGCCGCGTTCCGGCACGGTGTCCAGCGCGGCGAGGTTCTCGATGCCGTACCGCCCGGAGCGCAGCAGCATCCGGTGCACCATCGGCTCGAACCTGGTGCCGACGTCCAGGCTGCTGCTGTCGGTGCCGAAGCCGACGATGGATCGTTCGGTGAGCAGGAATTCGGCGGCGTCGGGGCCGATGCCGGGGATCAGCAGGGCCAGCCGCAGTGGGTCGAAGGGCAGGTAGGCGGCGGGATCGTGGACCCGGTGGTACCAGCCGGTGTCCATCGCGACGAACGCGCCGTCGGGGATGCGGCCGTTGCGGCGCTCCCAGTCGAGCAGGTCCTCCACGTGCAGCTCGGTGGTGTTGTCCTGGGCCGCGCGCTCGGTGATGCGGACGACGCACAGCGGGGCGACCAGGTTTTCCACCGGGATCGCGTCGGCGTGCGCCAGGCCGCGCTGCGAGTGCGCGGGCACGTCGATGTGAGTTCCGGTGTGTTCGTTCATGGTCCACTCGGCGGTGTTGAAGCCGATGATCTCCTCGAACATCACCTGACGTTGCACCGGCTGGCGCACGTACAGGTTGAACACCGGGAATTCCGGCCCCACCGCATGGGTCAGGTCGCGCACGCTGAAGCCGCTCAGGTTCAGCGGTTGGGCCTGGGCGCGCGGCGCGCCGATCGCCCCGGCGGCGGCCGACGCACCCGCGATGCCGAGCGCGGCGCCCAGCGCGGTGCGCAGCGCGCGACGACGGCCGATGCCCTCGGCGGTGGGTGCCGCGCCGCGGCCGTGCTCGTGCGTCGCAGACGCGCTGCGCTCGTGCGGCGCCCGCGCACCGAGTTCGTGGTGCGTGGCCGTGTGGTGTCCGGGGTGCGCGGCCGCGTTGTGCTGATGATGCGCTGTCGCGTTGTGCTGATGATGCGCGTCCGCGCTGCGTCCGGCGTGCGCGCCGTGCTCGTGATGCGCGCCCGCGGGGTGTCCGTATCCGCCGCACAGGTCGTCGTGCGGCGGCGCCTCGGCCAGGGCGGCGGCGAGGATCTGCGGGGAGCACATGTCAGGAGACCTTCCGTCCGAGCGGGGTGGGCACAACGCCGTGCGGCGCGCGGAAGCCGGGCAGCTTGCCGAGCAGTTCGTCGAGGTCGAGCGTCGGGGAGGCGTCGGCGACATAGCCGTCCGGCCGGATCGCGATCAGCTTGCAGCCCGCGAGCTCGTGCTTCGGCGCGAAGCCGGGCGGGGCGTAGAACACCTCGCCGAGATCGGGCGCGGTCGTCGCCGACGGATCGCCGGGCACGATCACGTGCAGCCGGAAAGGCAAGCCCGACTCCTTGATTCGCGCGCGCAGCATCGACACCCGCCCGGCGTCGTCGGCCGACGGCGTCGCGTCGAGCACCGCGAGCAGCACATGCCCCGGCGCGGAGAGCAACCGGCGCAGCCCGGTCCCCGCGCCGTCCGGGCCGACGAGCGTCGCCTCCGGAATCGCGCGCCCGAGCGCCCGCCGTCCGCCGCGCTTGCCGACGGCGGGGCTGTGCCGGTAGTCGAGCTCGTACTGGGCCAGCGAGGGCACCAGCCGCTTCTCCAGCAGCCCGCTGCGGCTCAGGCTGCTGAGCACCAGGTCGCGCAGCGCGCGTCCCGGGCGGGAACGCACCGTCCACAGCTTGGTCTGCCGGTCGGCGGCCTGGATCACCTCGCGCGCGATCGGCATCCGCTCGGACTCGTAGCCGGCCAGCAGCACCTCGGCGTCCGCGCCGCCGCTGACGATCGCCGCCAGTTTTCCGCCGAGATTGGCCGCGTCCTGGATGCCGGTGTTGAGGCCTTGCCCGCCCGCCGGGCTGTGCACGTGCGCGGCGTCGCCCGCCAGCACGCAGCGGCCCGACCGGAAGGCGGCCGAATGCCGCATGTGCACCAGAAACCTGGTGGCCCACTGGAGTTCGTGGATGCGGATGGGGTAGGGCGCGCGCTTGTCGACCAGCTGTTGCAGGTCATCCACCGTGGGTGCGGCGTCCGGATCGCCGCCGATGGTGCTGGCGTCGGCGAAGACCCGCACCTGGCCGTCCGGCAGCGGCACGACCACGAGCACGCCGTCGGGGTGCAGATGGTAGTGCGCCTCGCCCGGCGGCACCGGCGCCGTGATGACGCCGTCGCCGAGCGTGTAGGACTGCGGATAGGTGCTGCCCTCGAAGGTGATTCCGCTCAGGGTGCGCACCGCGCTGTGCGCACCATCGCAGCCCACCACCCACTGTGCGGTGAGTCGTTCGACGTCGTCGCCGTGGCGCAGCAGCACCTCGACGTGCTCGCCCCGATCGGTCAGCTCCAGCAGTTCGGTGCGCCACTCCACCGGGACGCCCAGCGCCCGAAGGTTCTCGACGAGTACGGATTCCACCGACGGCTGGGTGATGATCAGCGGCTCGGCGTCGTTGCCGGTCGTCGGCCCGAAACGCACCTGCGCGACGGGACGTCCGCCGGAGAAGTAGCGGGCGGCGGTCATCGGGAGGCCCCGCGCGCGCACCGCGTCCCCGGTGCCGTGGCGGTCGAGCACGTCGAGGGCGCCGTCCCACATCGTCAGCGCGCGCGCCTGATTGGCGGGCCTGTCGACGGCGCGATCGATGATCCGGCAGGTCAGTCCGTGCCTGCGCAGTTCGGTGGCCAGTGCGAGACCGGTCGGCCCCGCGCCGACCACCAGCACGTGCAGCGTCTCACTCATGCCTGGTGCTCCGTTCGGTGCAGGAAGGGGTCTTCGTGACCGGTCAGTTCCGCCAGCTCGATCGTGCCGACGGTGAGGACCTTGTCGAACTGGCGCAGTTCCAGCTCGACGCGGGCCGTGCCGGGCCGCGTCGGATCCAGTGGCGTGCTGCGGCATTCGATGGGGGCGCCGAACTCGGCGAACTGCGAGAAACGCGACGAGCAGGACATGACCATCGTGTTCGGGGTGCCGAGCATGCCTTCCCTGACCACGGTGTCGATCGCGGCCTGCCGGAAGCCCTCGATGATGAACGGGCCTGGCACGTGGTCGTAGTCGTGATCGAACATGGCGGGGTGACGGCGGTCGGGCAGCAGCGGATAGTCCCAGGCCGAGCCGACCGCGACCGGCGCGCCGATCACCACGTTGCGCGAATCCCGGCGCCCGACGGCCGCCGGGGGCAGCGGCGCGGCCGTGTAGTCGGGGCCGCCCGCGGCGACCCGCCCGAGCTGGTAGGCGCGCAGCGCCTCGTAGTCGGCGCGGGCCAGGAAGACCACGTCCGCGCTCAATTCCATGGCGACGCGGCCGTCGACGGTGAGATCGCCCGCGAGTGTCAGGTCGCTGAAATCGGCGCTGCGGTCCACGCGCGAGACGATCTCGTAGCGGAGAACGCCCTGCAACGGGGTCCTCTCGTCGTCGCGGAAGGCCTCCCGATCGGTGACGTCGAACTCGTAGCGCTGCATGCTGAACGGCAGCCCCACCGGGACACCGACGTGCTGGTGCAGGATCACGAACGAGCCCTGCCGCGCGGCCTCGGCCATCGCGAACGGATCGTGGTAGACCGTGGTCCGGTCGTACCAGAGGCTGTGCGCCCGCGGGACCTGGACCGCGGTGTAGAAGGTGGAATCGCCGTCGGCGACCGAGTCGGAGACGAACACCTCTCCGAGTGCGCGCCGGTGCGCGTGCGACCGCGCCACGGTGCGATCGAAGGTCAGCGTGGAAGGCGGTGCGGGGAACCGGGTTTCGGTTTCGGTCATCGTTTCACTCCTTGCCCATCGGTGCGGCGAGACCGCGGCGGATCGTCCGGAGCACGCCGGCTTCGGACTCGTCGAGGTAGAAGTGGCCCCCGGGGAACTGACGCCACCGCGCCGTCGCGGTGGTGCAGTCCTGCCAGGCGGCCAGCTCTTCGGTCGGGGTCATCGGGTCGTCCACGCCGCCGAGGGCGGTGATGGGGACCGAAAGGGTGCGTGCGCCGCGATAGCGGTAGTCGGCGCCGAGCATCAGGTCGGCGCGCAGCGTCGGCGCGAAATGCTCGGCCAGTTCGGGGGTATTCAGGATCGCCTCCGGCACGCCGCGGTACACCTGGTCGACGAGCCGCAGCAGGCCGGTGTCGTCCTCGGGCAGCTCGAGGGCGAACTGTCGCCGCGGGTGCGCGCGGGCCGAGACGAACAAGTGCTCGGGCGGCAGTTCGGCCTCGGTGAGCCGCAGCGCCACATCGAAGGCGAGCAGCGCGCCGAGGCTGTGCCCGAACAGCGCGACCGGCCGCGGCACGTGCGCCACGACCGCCTCGGTGATGTCGGCGATCAGCGGCTCCCACTGCCTGGCGTGCGGTTCGCGCCAGCGCGGCCCGCGTCCGGGCAGGGTGACCCACCACAGCTCGATCGCGGGGGCGAGCTGGTCGATCCAGGGCTGGAACATCCGCGGATTGCCGCCCGAGTGGGCGAAGCACAGCAACCGGATCGCCGGATTGGCTTGCGGGCGTGGGCAGGTCAGCACGCCGCGGTGCCCGGTGGGCAGCGGCGCTGCCGTCGAGGAGCTCATGACTCCGCCTCGCCGACGCTCGTCAGCAGCGACCCGCTTCCGCCTTCGTCGCCGCTCACCGCGGCGGCGGACTCGGCCTCGACGATCACCTTGGCCAGGTCGCGCGCGCTGCCCTGTTCGAGCACCTCGAGCAGCTGGGCCAGCGGCACCACGGTGCCCGACTCGGCCTCGATCTCGTTCTTCATCTCGACCACCACGAGCGATTCCAGTCCGTAGTCGCGGATCGGGGTCGCCTCGTCGATCTCGGTGATGGGCTTGCGCAGCGCACGCGCGATCCGTTCCCGCACGAATCCGGTGAGCGCGTCGAGCCGGGTCGGCCGGTCGACGTGGTGGGCGCGGGTCAGCGCCACGGGGCCGGACGGCCTGCGCTTGGCCGTCGCCGGGCGGACGGTGGCGTGCACGTGCTGCTCCTCGGCGACGCGCCGTTCCGGCAGCCAGTGCCTGCTGCGGTTCCAGGGGTAGTGCGGCAGCGGAACCCGGCCGCTGGGCGCTCCCAGCACGGCCGACCAGTTCAGGTCGTGACCGCCGAGGTAGAGCTCGGCGACACTGTGATCGAGCGACGCGGATCGGGACCGGTCGCGGCGCAGGCTCGCCGCCAGGATGACCGAGCGGTCGAGTTCGCCCGCGGCCGAGGCGATATCGCGGATCAGCACCGGATGCGGGCCGACTTCCAGCACGGTGGTCAGCGCGGCGTCGTCGGCCAGCGCCGCCTGGATCGCGGGCGCGAACAGGACGGCGTCGACGAGGTTGGCCGCCCAGTGCGCGCCGGTGAGGTGTTCGGCGGTGACGCGCTCGCCGGTGACGGTCGAGTACATCGGGACGGTCCCCGGCGCGGCGCGCACCGTGTCGGCGTGCGTCGCGAATTCCGGTGCGCACGTGGCGAGCAGCGTGCTGTGGAAGGCGTATTCGACCGGCAGCTCCTTGGTCGACGCGCCGCGGGAGCTCGCCTCCGCCGCGATCCGGCGCACCTCGGGCGCCGGTCCGGTGATCACGGTCGAGCGCGGGCCGTTCACAGCACCGATGGTGACCTCGGACTGTCCGGCCAGCAGCTCGGTCACCGCCGCGGCGGGCAGGGCGATGCTGCACATCGCGCCGCCGCGGGCGTGCCGCTCGGTGAGCGCGGCCCGCCGCACCAGGATCTCGAAAGCCTGCTCCCTGCTGAGCATTCCGGCGACGGTTGCCGCGACGATCTCGCCCATGCTGTGCCCGACGACGGCCGCGGGGCGGACGCCCCACGACTGCCACAGCGCGGCCAGCGCCAGCTCCACCGCGGCGATGCACACCTGCGCGACATCGGTGCGGTGCAGCCTGGTGTCGGACTCGGCCGCCAGCAGCTCCTCCCACAGCGACCAGCCGGCCAGCTTGCGCACGAGCACGTCGCAGGCATCGATCTCGGCCCGTGCGATGGGCTCGTCGGCGAGCAGGCGGCCCATCTCCGGCCACTGCGAACCCTGCCCGCTGAACACGAACAGCGTCCGGTGCCGCGGCCCGTTGCCGATGTGCCTGGCCGCCTTGGCGGTACGGGCACGGTCGACCAGCTCGTCGACCGTGTCACCGGTGAGGCACAGCCGCACCGGCAGATGTGCGCGCCGGGTGGCCGCGGCCGCGCAGATCTCGGCCGCGGTGGCGTGGTCGGCGGCCGCGAGCAGATCGGCGTACCGACCGGCCAGCGCCCGCGCCGAGGCCGCGCTGCGCGCCGAAACAGGAAGCACCAGAGCGCCTTCCGCGTGCGGATCGATCTCCTCGCGCGGTGCGGCGGCCAGCACGGCGTGCACGTTCGCGCCGCCGAAGCCGAACGAGCTGATCGCGGCCAGCTTGGAGCCGGTTCCACCGCCGAGCGGGGTGCGCTCGCGCGGCAGGCGCAGTCGCGTTCCGGTGAGATCGAGCTCCGGGTTGGGCCGCTCCAGATGCAGGTTGGGCGGGACTTCGTCGTGTTCGAGAACCAGCATCGCCTTGATCAGGCCCGCGATGCCCGCGGCGGCCTCCTGATGCCCGAAGTTCGTCTTGACCGCGCCGACCGGGCACGGCTCGTCGCCCGCCCCGTACACCGCGCGCAGCGCGTCGAACTCGATCGGATCGCCCAGCGGCGTCCCGGTACCGTGCGCCTCGATGTAGACGACGTCGGCGGGTGCGGCCGCGGCGTCGCGCAGCGCGCGCCGCAGCAGGTCGGTCTGGGCGCGCGGGCTCGGCGCGGTCAGACCGTTGGTGCGTCCGTCGTGGTTGGCCGCGGTGCCGCGGATGAGCGCGCGCACCGATCTGCCCTCGGCCTTGGCCAGCGATTCCCTGGTGAGCACCACCATGCCGCAGCCTTCGGCGCGCACGATGCCTTCCGCGCCCGCGTCGAAGGTGCGGCAGCGCCCGCCCGGCGCGAGCGGAAGCACCTTCTCGGTGACGGTGGTGGACAGCGGCGACAGGATCGTGTTGACCCCGCCGACCAGGGCGATGTCGCAGTCCCGGTTGCGCAGTGCCCGCACCGCAAGGTGCACCGCCATCAGCGACGACGAGCACGCCGTGTCCACCGCCATGCTCGGACCGGACAGGTCGAGCAGGTACGACAGCCGATTGGCGACGATGCTGTGCGCGCCGCCGGGCGCGGTGTAGGCGTTGATGCTCGACGGGTCGGCGAACTGCATCATCATGTAGTCGCTGCCGTAGACGCCGAGGAAGACGCCGGTCGTCGCGGCGCGCAGCTCGGCGGGCGTCAGCCCGGCGTCCTCCATCGCCTCCCAGGCGACCTCGAGCACTAGCCGCTGCTGCGGGTCCATCCGCTCGGCCTCGGCGGCCGAGATGCCGAAGAACTCCGCGTCGAAGCCGTCGACCTCGGCGAGCAGCCCGGCGAAGCGGCTGCTGTGCGCGGTGCGCAGGGTGCGGCGGCCGTCCTCGTTGTCGAACAGCGGCGTGATGGCGTCGTGGCCGTCGCGCAGCGCGGACCAGTAGGCGCCGAGATCGTCGATGCCCGAGGGCATCCGCACCGCGGCGCCGAGGATCGCCGCGGGTTCGGTGTGCGAGTCGACTGCGGCTCGCAGGGTTCGGATTTCGCGCAGCGCCTGGCGTAGTAGCGCGCGCCTGTCGTCGTTCGGTTCGGTCGTCATCGGGCATCCCCTTCGGTGGACAGGTCGAGTTCGGCCGACAGGAGATCGGCCAGTTCTTCATCGGTGGCCTGGTCCAGGTCCGCGTCGATCTCGGGCCGGGCGTGCTGCGGTGCCGGCGCGTCGGGGGCGGGCTCCGACGTCGGGAACATCCGCTGCGCCAGCTCCTCGACGAGCTGGTCTACGGTGGGGTGGGCGAAGATCAGGCTGGCCGGAATCCGTTGGCCCAAGCCGGTTTCCAGGCGATTGCGCAGATCGACCGCCATCAGCGAGTCGAAGCCGAGATCGCGGAAGGGCGCCGTGGGGTCGACCGGCCGCGTGGTCCCGACGATGGACGCGACCTGGGCGAGCACGAAACCGCGCACCAGCTCGAGTCGTTCGGCGGGATCGTCGATCTCGTGCAGCGACAGTGCCGGTACGGCTGGGCCGCCCGCGTTTTCGCCGCTGGGCAGCAGATTCGCCAGCAGCTCGCGGGCGACGGGCGGTGTGCCAGGACCGGCCAGCGTCGGCAGGTCGAAGGCGGCCGCCGCGAGGACCGGGCCCGGGTCGGCCAGCGCCGCCTCCAGCAGGTCCATCGCGGCCTCGGTCTCCAGCGCGGGCACACCGAGGGCGGCCAAGCGGCGTTCGCTGCCCACCTGGGCGGCCAGGCCGATCGCGGCCCACGGACCCCAGGCGATGCTGTGCGCGGGCCGTCCCTGTGCGGCCCGAGCCGTGGCGAGCGCGTCCAGGTAGGTGTTGGCCGCCGCGTAGGCGCCCTGGCCCGGCGAGCCGAAAAGCCCGGCGAGCGAGGAGAACAGCACGAAATGGGTGAGTGGCTGATCGAGGGTGGCCCGGTGCAGGTGCCAGGCGCCGCGCGCCTTGCCCGCCAGCGCCCGGACCAGTCGCGACTCGTCGAGATCCGCGACGACCGCGTCCTCCAGCACGCCTGCGAGGTGGAAGACGCCGCCGATCCGGCCCGCGCCGGCGAGTACCGCCTCGAGCGCGGCGGCGTCGGCCACGTCGACAGCGGCCACGGTGATCTCGACGCCCCGCGACCGCAGCTCGGTGATCACCTCGTCGGCGTCGGCGTCCGGCGCGGAACGACCGAGCAGCAGCAGCTTGCGCGCGCCGTGCTCGCTGAGCCAGTCGGCGACGCGCAACCCCAGCGCGCCGAGACCGCCGGTGACGACCTGGCACAGCTCCGGATCGACGGTCACCGAGCTCCGGGTGCGCGGCACCGGAACCAAGCGGGGCACGAGCGCCTCCCGATCGACCGAAACCTGCTGCGGCGCCTGCGGATCACGCAGGACGGCGACCAGGCGGTCCACGTCGGCGCCGCTCGGCGCGCCAGGCAGATCGATGACGCCGCAGGCCACTTCGGGATGCTCGGTCGCGATCACCCGGCCTGCGCCCCACAGACTGGCCGCCGACAGCCGCGCCGGACGCGCCGCGCGCTGGGTGCCGGGGGTGAGCAGCCACAGCCGCGGCGCTTCCCGCCAGGTGCGACCGATCACGAACCTGGCCAGCTCCACCGCGTTCGCCGTGTGGCTCGCCGCGACGACCGGGTCCTCGATGGCGCTCGCGTAGGCCCGCGCGTCGATGATGCCGCGCAACCCTTCGGCGGATTCGTCGACGGCCGCCACCGCCGCCTCGTAGTCGTGCGCGTCGGTGCGCACGACGCGGTCGCCGCGGGCGGTGAGGCGTTCGGCCAGCGCCGCCAGGGCGGGGTGCTCCTCGCCGAGGACGAGCCAGCTGCCACGCGGGGCGCGCCCGCCGGTGGATTCCAGCGGCTGCCAGGCGAGCCGGTACAGCCTGCCGTGCTCGGCGGTGGACGCTTCGGCCGTGGTGACCCGGAAGTCCATGGCCGAGCACAGGACTCGCCCGTCCTCGGTCAGCACGACCAGGTCGGCGATCAGATCCCGCTCCCCGTACTGCACGATCCGGGCGTGGCACCAGACCTCGGTGACGGGCGCGGCCGGGGTGGCGAACTGCACGCGGGTGGCTCCTGCGGGCAGGGCCAGCGCGTCGGTCAGTCGCGGTCCGGCCGCCGCGGCGACGGTGTGCAGGCAGGCGTCGAGCAACGCCGGGTGCAGGCCCGCCGCGTCGGCGGTGAGCGACGCGGGCAGCGTGAGCTTTCCGACGGCTTCGTCGCCGCCGCGGGAGAGCTGGGTCAGCCCGCGGAACGCCGGGCCGTAGTGCAGGCCGTTCGCGGCCAGGCGCGCGTAGAACTCCTCGAGCGGCACCGGCTCGGCGCACCGCTCCAGCAGTTCCGCGATCTCCGGGGCGGGTCGATCGGTGAGCGGCGCGGCCGCCCGGTCGAGCCAGCCGCGCGCGTGCGTGACGGTACCGCCCTGCGGCTCGGAGACGATCACGAATTCCGAACGCCCGCCTGCGGATTCGACCACCAGCTGCAGCGGCGACGACGTCCCGGGCAGCAGCACGTGCGGCGCCTCGAACGTGACGTTGGTGAGCACAACGGTCGGCGTCTCGCCGTCGGCGAGATCACCGGCGGCCCGCGCGGCCGCGCCGAGCCAGTACGCACCGGGGATGACCGGCACCTCGTCCACCACGTGATCGGCGAGTTCCGGCGCGGCCTCCGGCTGCAACGGCCACACACCGAGCTCGGGGTGCGTGGCGATCCGCGCGCGAGGCCCGAGCCAGCCCACGGCCTTCGCCGCGGCGGCGGCCCCGGCCTCGGCGCGAAGCAGGGGGTAGCGCTGGGCATTCCAGCCCTGCGAGGGGATCGGCACCGGACTGGTCGGCTGGTAGAGGCGGGTCCAGTCCACGTCGGCGCCACGGGTGTAGAGCAGGCCGAGCGAATGCAGGAACGCGAAGACCTCGTCCTCGTCGCGCCGGGCCGAGGACACCGCGACCACCTCCGCGCCGGGTGCGGCCGCGGCCGCGATCTCGGTGAGCGAACGGGCCAGCACCGGGTGCGGCGCGATCTCGACGAACGTGTCGTGGCCCGCGTCGAGCAGCGCGGTGATCGCCGTGTCGAACAGCACCGTGTCGCGCAGATTGCGCGCCCAGTAGTCGGGATCGACGAGCGTCTCGGTGAGCGGGCCGCCGGTGACCGTCGAGTACAGCGGCACGGTGGGCTGCCCTACCGCGATGTTGCGCACGGCCTCCCGGAGCCGGGGCCGCAGCGGTTCCACGGCGGGGCTGTGCGCCGCGAAGTCCACCGCGATGCGCCGCGCGAACACCCCGTCGGCCTCCAGCCGCGCCACGATCTCGTCCAGCGCGTCCGGCTCGCCGGAGATGACGGTCGCGCGCGGCCCGTTCACCGCCGCCACCGACACCCGGTCGCGGTACTCGGTGAGCGCCGAATCCACCTGCGCCGCATCGAGTTCGAGCAGCGCGAGGCCGCCGTGTCCGGAGATCTCGGTGAGCAGGGCGCTGCGCACGCACACGATGAGCGCGGCATCGGCCAGCGACAGCGCGCCACTGACGTGCGCCGCCGCGATCTCGCCCATGCTGTGCCCGCAGACCGCCGTCGGCTCGATGCCGAAGGCCCGCCAGGTCTCGGCCAGGGCGACCTGCATGGCGAACAGCGCGGGCGGCACGTGGGCGGTGCCCTGCGCGACGATGCCGCGCTCGGCCGACCACAGCCGCACCCCGAGCAGTCGCTCCAGCTCGGCGGCGCAGCGGCGCATCGCGTCGTCGAACGCGGGCAGCGCGGCGGCGAGCGCGCGGCCCATGCCGTCCCACTGCGAGCCCTGCCCCGGGAAGACCAGCGCGGTGCGCCTGGCGCGACGGCCGGGGGCCTGCGGCTCGCAGACCCCGCGCACCCGTTCGCCGTCCGCCAGCGCGAACAGGCCGTCGATCAGCTCGTCGACGTCACGGGCCACCACCGCGGCGCGGTGCCCGTCGTGGTCGCCGCGCAGCGCGGCGGTGGCGGCGGCGCGGGCGATCCAGTGCGGATCGTCGCGATGACGTTCGGCGGCGCGTGCCCAGCCGCGCGCCCGCCGCCGCAACCCCGCCTCGGACCGGGCGGTCACCGGGAAGAGCACGAAATCCGTTGTGCCGACCGGTTCGTCGGGCTCGGTCGCGGGCGCGGTGGACAACACGACGTGCGCGTTGGTCCCGCCGAATCCGAACGAGCTCGTCCCGGCGATCGCGGCACCCTCGGCGTCGACCGGCAGCGCCTCGACCTGCGACTGCACCACGACGGGAACCCGGTCCAGCTCGAGCAGCGGGTTGGGCCGCCGGTAGTGGACGGTCGGCGTCAGCTCCCGATGATGCAGGGAGAGAGCGGTTTTGATCATTCCGGCGACGCCGGCGGCGGCCTCCAGGTGACCGAGGTTCGATTTCGCCGAGCCCACCCGCAGCGGGCTTTCCTGGTCGCGGCCCGGACCGAGCACCGCCGCCAGCGCACCGACCTCGATGGGGTCGCCGACCGCGGTTCCGGTGCCGTGCGCCTCCACGAAGGCGACCCGGCTCGGGTCGACGCCGGCGGCGCGGTAGGCCGCGTGCAGCACCCGCTCCTGCGCCGGGCGGCTCGGGGCGATGAGTCCGTTCGTCCGGCCGTCCTGGTTCACCGCACCGCCGCGGATCACGGCGTACACGCGATCGCCGTCGCGGCGGGCACGGTCGAGCGTCTTGAGTACCACCACGCCCGCCCCCTCACTGCGGACGTAGCCGTTGGCGCGCTCGTCGAACGGCTTGCAGCGCCCGTCCGGCGCCATCAGCCGCCCTTTGCTGAAGCTCAGCGCCACCCTGGGCGAAGCGATGATGTTCACACCGCCCGCCAGCGCCACCTCCGACTCGCCCGCCCGCAGCGACTGGCAGGCCAGGTGCACCGCGACCAGCGAGGACGAGCAGGCGGTGTCCACCACCATGCTCGCGCCCGCCAAGTTCAGGCAGTAGGACAGCCGGTTGGCGACGATGCTCAGCGCGGAGCCGGTGCCGTCTGTCGCCGACACCTCGGTGCCCGGCGCGAGGATCGCCCCGCCGTGGTCGTACGACGACGCGCCGAGGAAGACTCCGGTCGACGTGCCCGCCAGCCTGCTCGGGCCGATGCCCGCGTCCTCGATGGCGTGCCAGGCGACCTCGAGCAGCAGGCGCTGCTGCGGGTCCATCCTGGTGGCCTCCTTGGCCGCGATGCCGAAGAACCCGGCGTCGAAATGCTCGACGTCGTCGAGGAATCCGCCCCACTTGGTGGTCATTCGACCCGGCGCGTCAGGGTCGGGGTCGTACAGCGCCGCGGCGTCCCAGCGATCCGCGGGGACCTCCGTGATGGCATCCACGCCCGCGCGGAGCAGGTCCCAGAACTCCTTCGGCCCGTCGGCGCCGGGAAATCGGCAGCCGATCCCGACGATGGCGATGCCATCGGCCGGGTCGGCGGCGGATCCCTTCTGCTCGGTGGTCTCGTTCGTGCCCGCGAGTGCGGCGGCCAGGGCGGCGGCCGCGGCGGCGACGCTGGGGTGGTCGTAGGCGAAGGTCGGCGACAGGCTGATCCCGGCCCAGCTCTGTAGGTCGTCGGACAGCTCCACCGCCTGCATCGAGGAGAGGCCGAGCGCGGCGAACGGTACGTCGACCGGCAGGCCCGCCGGATCGACGCCGAGTAGCTCGGCGATCCGCGCGATCAGCCAGGCTTCGATCTCGGGTGTGGACCTCATCACCGCACCGCCTCGGTCGCGGCCTGCGAGGTGATCTCGTCGAGCGTGCCGTCCTCGAACGCCGCGCGGGTCGCGCGCCGTTGCAGCTTGCCGCTGGAGGTCTTGGGCACCGAGCCCGCCCGCACCAGGACGACCCGCGCGGGGGTGATCGAGTGATCGACGGTGACGGCGGCGCGCAGCGTCGCGGTGAGCCCGGCGACGTCGGGCTCGGCGTCCGCCTTCAGCTCGGCCACCACGATCAGCTCCTCACCGCCTTCGCGGTCGACCGCGAACGCGGCGGTGCAGCCGCGCCGGATTCGCGAGTCGGCGTTCTCGACGGTGTGCTCGATGTCCTGCGGGTAGTAGTTGCGCCCGCCGATGATGACGAGATCCTTGCGCCTGCCGACCACGTACAGCTCGCCGTCGATCAGCGCGCCGAGATCGCCGCTGCGCAGGTACGGACCCGACTGCGGCGCAACGGTTTCGGCGTGGAACGTGTCCTGGGTGGCCGCGTCGTTGCCCCAGTAGGCCAGCGTCGCGTCCGGGCCGCCGATCCAGATCTCGCCGACCTGTCCGTCGGGCGCGGGGACCCTGGTGTCCGGGTCGACGATCAGCAGCTCGCGGTGCAACGAGACACGGCCGGAACCGACCAGCGTCTGATCCGCGCCCGGCGTGACGCGACCCTCGGCCAGTTCGTCGCGGCTCACGCTCAGCGTGACCGCGCCCGTGCCGCGGACCGTACCGGTGGTCATGAGAGTGGACTCGGCCAGCCCGTAGCAGGGGTAGAAGGCGTTCGAATCGAAGCCATGCCCGGCGAATTCGGCGGCGAACTTGGCGAGGGTCTCCGCGCGAATCGGCTCGGCGCCGTTGAACATCACCTCGAGCGAGCTGAGATCCAGGCCCTCTCGGTCGGCGGCGGGGATCCGGCGGCAGCACAGCTCGTAGGCGAAATTGGGGCCGCCGGTGATGGTGGCCCGGTAGCGGGTCACGGCGCGCAGCCAGCGGATCGGCCGCTGCACGAAGGTCAGCGGCGGCAGCAGCACCGCGCGGCTGCCCACGTAGATCGCCGGGACCACGGTGCCCATCAGGCCCATGTCGTGGAACAGCGGCAGCCAGCCGACGAAACGCGTTCCTGGGTGGAAACCCATGGACTGGCGGATCACTTCCTGGTTGTGCATGAGCGCGTCGTGGGTGACCACCACGCCCTTCGGCGCGGAGGTCGATCCCGAGGTGTACTGCAAGAACGACACGTCGGCCCCGGTCACCGGCACCGGCTCGAAGTCCGGTGCGCCCTGCGCGTCGGCCTCGATGCCGATCCAGCGCAGTCGGTCCAGTTCGGGGACGGCCTCGGTCAGCAGCCCGCGGGTCTGCTCGGGCGCGGCGCACAGCACCGCGGTGGCGCCGCAGTCCTCGGCGATGGTGCGCAGGGTCTGCGCCCGCCGCGGCGAGGTGATCGGGAACGGCGGGTACACCGGCACCGCGACCACGCCCGCGAACTGGCAGGCCAGGAACGCGAGCACGAAATCCGCGGAATCCGGCGCCACGATGAGCGCCCGATCGCCGGGCGCGGCGTCCTGCGAAATTCGAGCGGCCAGTGCGCGGGACAGTTGCTCGACTTCGCCGAAGGTCCAGGAATGCGATTCGTTTTCGCCGTCCGGTAAAAATGTGTACGCGATTCTATCGGCAGCGTCGGCGGCGCGCTGCGAAATTGCCTCGGCGAGCGTTCGAGCCCGGAGTGTGGTTTCCATCGCAATCCCTCCTCTATCAGCCGGCAGCCCCTCACGACGGTGCCGACAGAACAGGGACATTACGGGCGCAAGCGATGAAATGGACAGGCATAGAACGGGGTCCGAAGGGCGACGCGTGCGCGATCGGAAGACATATCACTTTCGGACGGAAATCTTTCGGAAGGAATAGTCCGGAGGAACTGTCACCTTTGTGTAATGGCGATCGATGCAGTGTGCCGGATACGGTCCCGCTGCACCGAAGAATTGCCGAACACAGAGCGGAGAAAAACTGTGACGAGCAACACAGCGCGGGAGCGCATCGCCATTTGGTCGGATTTCGGGGGAGTGCTCACGCCGCCGGTAGCCGAAACATTCGCCGCATTCTGCGCGAAGACGGGATTGGCGCCGGATCCGTTGCGCCGTGCGATCGCGGAAGTCACCGCGTCGTTCGGTACCGAGGACATGATGCTGCCGCTGGACACGCCCCTGATCAGTGAGGACGAGTGGCTGGAGCTGGTGCGCGCGGCGCTGCGCAAGCAGGGCGTGCACACGGAGGTCCCCAGCCTCGCGGACGCCTGGTTCGACGGCCGAAAGGCCAACGTGCCGTGGGAGAACGCGCTGCGGCGCTACCGCGACGCCGGCCTGTTCGTCGGCATGCTGTCCAACATGCCGCCCGCGTGGGAGCCGCACTGGCGGCGGATGGTCGTCGCGGAGGAGCTGTTCGAGGAGATCGTGAACTCGGCGCAGGTCGGCTGCCGTAAGCCCGATCCCGGGATCTTCGAGCTGGCGGCCGCGCGCGCGGGCATCGACCCGCAGCGGTGCGTCCTGGTGGACGACCTGCCGCAGAACTGCGAGGGCGCGCGAGCGGCGGGCTGGCGCGCGGTGCAGTTCCGTGACGCCGCGACCGCGACCGCCGAGGTGGACGCCGCGGTGCGTCAGCTCGTCGGCGAGGGCGTCGCGATATAGGCCGAGGCCGCGTCCTCGTGCGCCAGCCGGCGCAGAGCGCTGAACATCGCATCGCCGAGCGCGGTCCAGACGACCAGCGCCTCGGCCATGCTCTCCGCGTTCGGCTGGCGCAACAGCGTGTCGATCTCCTTGGCTGCGATCCGTTCGGCCAGTTCGGCGTAGTCGTCGAGCAGGTCCCAGTACTCCTGTCCCAGCCTGCCCAGGGTGGCGAGCACCGCCGCGAGCGTGCCGCGGGCCGGGTTGGTCTCGCGCACCTGCCAGCCGCGTTTGGCGATGAGTTCGCGGACCTGCTGAGCCGCGGCCAGCTGCGTCTCGTCCGGCTCGGCGGCAGGCGGCCTGGACATCGCGAACTGTGCCTTGCCCGCGGATTCCAGCACCGTCATCCCCGGTGTGTGCATCTTGTCCAGCACTTCCCTGGTCGCCGCCACCGACAAGCCGCCGACCTCGATCAGGGCCCGGACCAGCTTGAGCCGTCGCACGTGGGAATCGTCGTACTGCATCTGGTTCGGGCTGGTACGTTCGCCCGGAAACAGCAGCCCCTCGCGCATGTAGTACTTGATGGTGGGTGCAGGCACGCCCGAGACCTTGCTCAACTCGGCGATACGCATATCCGCCTCCCGTCCGCGGCTACTTCTGGTCGACCCAGTGTACGGGTAGACGGATAGCGACCAGTTCCGGTTGCTGCTCGAATGCCCCGGTCGGATCAGGGTAAACGGTCGCCGACGCCACAACCGCGCGCGGGCGCCGGGCGGACCATGCCCGGCGGCGCCGTCATGCGGAATTCTGTTGTCCCGTATGGGCCCGGTACCGATTCACCGCGTCTATTCGAGAGACGGCGCCCAGCTTGTCGAAAATGCTCCGCAGGTGCCGTTTCACGGTGCCCTCGGTGATCGAGAGCGCGTTGGCGATCTGACGATTCGTCATCGCCTCGGCCACGAGGCGCAGCACCTGCTCCTCGCGCGCCGAGAGCCTGCCCCGATTCGCCGCCGAGCCGGTGAGGAAGTCGCGCGGCACGCTGACGGTGATCTGGTCCTCCACCGAGGCGATCCCGCGAATCGCGCTGACCAGCTCGCTGCGCGAGATCTTCTTGTGCAGGAAGCATCGCACGCCGGCGTCGAGCATGTCGTAGAGCAGCGTCTCGGTGCCGGTCGAGCTGAGCACGACGACGGCCGCGGCCGGGCAGGCGCGGGTCAGCGCGCGCACCATCTGCACGGTGGCGCTGCCGATTTCGTCGTTGTCGAGCACGATCACGTCCGGATGCACGGCCGCGGCGAGATATCCGGCCTCGCTCCACGACACGTCGCCGACCACCGCGAAATCCTCTTCGGAATTCAGGAAACCGCACAACATCTCGCGGGTGAGAAAGTTGTCCGTCACAATCTGAATGTTGACGACCCGTTGCGCCATATCGTTTGTCGGTATCACCGAGACGAGGCGTGGAGCGGAACATTCCGAAATGG
Organism: Nocardia sp. bgisy134; assembly: GCF_965341865.1. GTDB lineage: Bacteria > Actinomycetota > Actinomycetes > Mycobacteriales > Mycobacteriaceae > Nocardia. Next base: position 231,161 of record NZ_CBDQZP010000009.1, on the reverse strand, counting down.
CGTCCGGCGCCGCATTTTCGATGTTTGCCGAGCGTCTTACTCGGGCGGTTCCACTCATTTTCACCACATCCACCTCGGGGTTGCTTGAGTCGGGCGCACGGCAAGCATCCTTGTGACACCCCCGTACGTTGCCGACCCGTCGGCCGATGCCACGACAGCACACGGCATCAACCCGCTGGATTCTGTTCGCCGATGAACCAGAGAACCGGCCCCGCCTCGAATCGGCGTCGAAACGACCACCGACACTTGGCATTTGGAACCTGAGACCGGTTATAGGAAGTGACCCTATCCGTAAACGGTTGTCTCCACAACCCAGGTGTTCCGCAGCGCACAATTCGGCTTGAAGTGTTCCCGATCCGTTAACACTTACCGCAAGGGTTGGAAACGTGGCTGTGAGAACTGTGTGCCGGAATTAATGGTCAAGCCACTAAAAATGGGGGCACTCGGCACGATTCGCCGGTGGGCCGCCGTGCACTCAGCGTCCGCCGCGGCCCTCGCCTGCCAGCCGGCCACGGCGGATGAGATCGCGTTTCGTGCCCGGAGCGATGGGCGGCAGCGCCGCGTCGGCGTCGGCCGTCGGCTCTTCGGGATTGGGGCGCACGAACAGTGTGACGGTCGCGGCGGGACGGAAGCCGCTGCGGGTCATCAATGTCGCCGAGGCGGTGTTGTTGTTCTCCACGTCGGCGACGATGCGCAGCGCGCCGCGCGCGAACAGCGCCGCCGAGCACGCGTCGACCAGCCTGCGCGCGATGCCGTTTCCCTGCATATCGGGCGCGACGGCGATCCACTCGAGGTAGCCCCAGTCGTCACGCAGCTCGAATTCCATGGAGCCGAGCACGAATCCCACCACCCGATCGGAATCCAGCGCCACCCAGCACGCGTTGTCCGGACTGTCCAGGTGCTCGGCCACGCTGGTCAGCGACCACGAGGTGTAGGGCTTGGTGCTGGTGTCGAAGACCTGGTGCCCGAGATCGAGCACCTGGCGCAGATGGCCGAGGCCCATCGGGACGAGCACGGTGGCGTTGTCCATGGCGGCCAGTGTGCCAGGGGCCCGCCGCTGTGCGGCCGAGGCGCGAGCGCGCGCCTCGCGCTGGTGACCTCGCGGTGACTCAGCGCCGCCACTCCCGAAGTTCCAGGTCCACGATGACCGGATGCATGAGCGTCGAGACGGGCGCGCCGGTGTCGCGACGGTCGGGCGCGAACACCGCGGCGGCCGCCAGCGAGGCCTCGTCGAGCGAGCGCGGCGGGGCGGGCGCGTCCAGGCGAAGGCGCGGTTCGGCTTCCCTGGTCGCCAGCACGAAACCCCAGTCGCCGAAGCTGGGCACGTCGACGTGGTAGGGCAGCGTCCGCAGACCCGCCGCGCGGATGGTGTTCGCGATGCACCAGTACGAGCGCGGCGCGAAGAACGGGGAACCGGACTGGACCGCGAGCGTGCCGCCGGGCGCGAGCACGTGGGCGGCCATCGCGTAGAACTCCTTCGAGTACAGCTTGGCGATCGAGGTCTGGTCGGGATCGGGGAGGTCGACCAGCACCGCGTCGAACGCGCCGGGGGAGTCGCGCAGCCAAGAGAAGGCGTCCTCGTTGACCACGCGCACCCGCGGGTCGTCGAAGGCGTTGCGGTTCAACGCGATCAGCCGCTCGTCGGTGCGGGCCAGCCGGATCATCTCCGGGTCCAGCTCCACCAGGGTGATCGTCTCGACGTCGGGGTAGCGCAGGATCTCGCGCAGCGCGAGGCCGTCGCCGCCGCCGAGCACCAGCACGGTGCGGCGCGGACCGGCGAGGGCAGGATGCACGAGCGCCTCGTGATACCGGTATTCGTCCACCGAGGAGAACTGCAGATCACCGTTGAGGTAGAGCCGGGTGTCCGGCGTGCCGAACGGCGAGATCGATTCGGTGAGCACGATGTTCTGATACTTCGTCCGCTCGTGCAGCACGATCGGGTGGGCGAACAGCGCCTGCTGCGCGGTCGCTTCGAACCGGTCGGCGTACAGATAGCTGCCGAGCAGCGTCGCCGCGACGAACGCGGTCAGCGCGCCGAAAGCCCAGCGGGCACGTGGGCGGAGTTCGGTGCGGAACAACAGGAATACCAGCGCAAGTCCCGCCGCCGCGTTCACGACGCCGACGATCAGGCTGCCGCGGATCTGGCCGAACATCGGAAGCAGCAGGAACGGGAAAGCCAGCCCGCCGAGCAGCGCGCCCACGTAGTCCGCAGCGAACAGGTCGGCCACCGCGCTGCCCGGCTCCTGCTTGCGTATCCGCTGCAAAAGCTCCATCAGCAGCGGGATTTCGGCGCCGACCAGGATGCCGAGAACGCTCGCGATCACGATGAGCGCCGTGGTGTAGATGTTCAGCCAGGCGTAGGCCGCGTAGAGCATCACCACCGACAGCCCGCCGAGCAGCGCGAGGAGCAACTCCACCGCCACGAACGCCGCCGCCGCGTGCCCGCGCAGCGGTTTCGCGGCGAGCGCGCCCAAGCCCATGGCGAAGACCATGACGCTCAACGTGATCGAGGCCTGCGCCGCGGTGTCGCCGAGCAGGTAGCTGCCCAGCGTCACCAGCGACAGTTCGTAGACCAGGCCGCAGGCCGCGCACACGAACGCGGTGACGAGCAACGCGATGCGGGCCGGGCGGCGCCGCAGCGGCGGTAGCGGCGCGGTGTCGGTGCCCGCGCGCATTTACGACAGGCCCGCCGCCACCACGAAGGACACCGCGAGATGCAGCGCCGCGGTGACCCACACGGCCGGGTGAATCGCGCTGTCCGCGACCACGTCTCGGAACTGGCCCGGGGTGAGCAGATCCAGCAGCAGGAACGACGACGCCATCGCGCCGAGACCGATCACGCCGTACACCGCGCTGGCCACCAGCGCCTCGCCGATCGCGCCCTGTGAGGTCCAGATCGCCATGGCCACGATGATCCCGACGCCGAGCAGATTCGACGCCACCAGCAGCGAGGCGTTCCGGTTCCGCTCGACCCAGATCTGTTCGCGCAGATTCCCGGGCGTGATGACGTCCACGAGCACGAACCCCAACGCCATCAACGCGATGCCGACGCCGGTGTAGGCGAGCGCGGCGCCCGCGTCGGCAGCTAGGTCTGCCAGCATGTATTCCTCCTGAAACTCCGACGATCCCCGAGCGCGCGGGCGTTATTTGCCACCCTGGCTGCGGTATTCGCTGCCCGGCGGCTGGCTCGGCCAGCCGAAGCCCGACACCGTCGAGTGATGGCGGCGGTACCCGTTGCCGTACTGGTCGACGAGGATCATCGAGCCCGTCCCGTGCGGGGCGACGGTGACGATGTCGTTGCGGTACTGCAGATAGGTGCGGTCGCCGACACGGCGGTTGTCCAGCGGCTTCTCGGCCGCGGCGATGGCGTTGCCGACCGCGGCGGGCGCCAGGGCGGCGGTGTAGGCGCGGCCGTCGTTCACCTGATCCAGCGAGGTGGCCCGGGAATACTTGGCGGCGATGAAATCGCGTGCGCTCTGAGTGTCTTTGCCGCAGCCGACGACCGAGAGCAGCAGCGCGGTCAGCGCCGCGAAGCCGATGACCGTTCTGCCGAGGTGGTTCATGCGTCCCCCCGTCGAGCGCCGGGCCGGGCCCGGTAGGTGATACGTCGAGTCCCCTCCGTCGAAACTCGACCGGCACTGTATCACCGACGCCACGGTCGGCGTCCAGTCCGCGAATTCGCCCGTGCGCTAGGCGCCTTTGCGCGCGGGGGTCTTCTTCGCGGCCTTCTTGGCCGGCTTCTCGGGGGTCTTCTTGGTGGCCTTGGCCGCCTTGGTGGTCTTGGCCGCCTTCGCGGTCTTCTTCGCGGGCGCGGCCTTCTCGGCGGTCTTCTTCGCCGCGCCGCCGGAACCCGCCGCGCGCCTGCCGCTGGCCTCCAGGCTGCGCTGCAGCGCCGCGACCAGATCGACCACCTCGGCGTCCATCTCGGCGGCCACGGGCTCGGGTTTGGCGGTCACCCGGTCGCTGCCGCTGGCGATCGCCTCGTCGAGCATCTTCTGCAGCTCGGCCTGGTACTCGTCGGTGAACTGGCTCGGGTCGAAATCGTCGGACATGGACTCGACGAGCGTCTCGGCCATCTTGATCTCCTGCGGCCGCGGCTCGGTCGCGTCCTCCAGTGATTCGAACTCGACGGCGCGCACCTCGTCGGGCCACAGCAGCGTCTGGAGCACCAGCATGCCCTCGCGCACCCGCAGCGCGGCGAGGCGAGTCTTCTGGCGCAGGGTGAAGTGGACCAGCGCGGTCCGGTCGATGCGCTCCAGCGTGGTCGCCAGCAGCACGTAGGCCTTCGGCGTGGTGGAGTCCGGCTCGAGGTAGTAGCTCTTGTCGAAAAATATCGGGTCGATCTGCTCGGACGGCACGAACTGCAACACCGGGATCTCGTGCTTCTCGGCGGCGGGCAGGCGGGCGAAATCCTCGTCGGAGAGGATCACCGTGTCGCCCTCCGGGGACTCGTACGCTTTCGCGATGTCGACGTACTCGACCGGCTTGCCGTCGACGGTGCAGACGCGTTGATACTTGATCCGGCCGCCGTCCTTGGCGTGCACCTGGTGGAATTTGATGTCGTGGTCCTCGGTGGCGGTGTACACCTTGACCGGGACGTTTACCAGCCCGAATGCAATCGAGCCCTTCCAGATAGCTCGTGCCATCACTCCATCATGGCCGAACCACCCCGCCCGCGCGACCGAACCGGAATCGCCGAGGTCGCGGCGGCGATTCGCACCCTCGATCGGGCGGGAAGCGCGGCGAACAGCGCGCGCATGGCGGCGACGGTCCCGCCGAGGTCGGCGCGACCCGACAGGTAGGCGCGTTGCAGTGGCGCGGGCAGTGCGAAGAAGGCGTCGAAGAACCCGGGAACGTCGGCGGGCGGCAGCGCGAGCAGCGCGCGCAGCCCGGCCGCGCGCAGGACATGAACGGCGCGCGCCGACGGCGGCCACGCATTCTGTCCCGCGGCCACCGTGTCGGCGGCGGCGAGCGCGGCCGCCACGCTGTAACCCGTTGCGGGATGGGTGAATCCGCCCGCCGCGCCGAACGCGCGCGGGCCCGGTCGGCCGCCCTGCACCGGAAAGCGCACCCGCTCGACGGGCTCGTCACCGCCGAGCGCGATACCGCGCGCACGCAACCGGTGCAGCAGCCGGGTGCGCAGCTCGCCGATGTCCAGCGCGGGCCGCCCGGCCAAGCAGGTCTCCTCGAGCAGCATCGCGCCGCCGCCGAGCGGCACCGCGTACAGGAACGAGCGCGGCGCGGCCGGGCCCGCGCCGTTGTCGGCGCGCCAATCCATGAACAGCGGCTCGATCCCCGCGGCCGCGCTCGCGTCGACGACCACCCCGTAGGCGGTCTGCTCGGCGCGAGCGGGGGAGCGGGCGATTCCGCGCGCGTCGATCACGCGCTCGGCGGTGAGCACCCGGCCCGAGGCCAGCGTCACCGCGCGCCGATCGAGCCGTACGGCGCGATCGGCGACGATCTCCGCCCCGTCGAGTGCGAGCGAGTCGCGCAGCCGCTCGGTGTCGAGCACGACGTAGGGCCGATCCAGCTCGTGCCGCCGCGCGCCCCACGCCGTCGGGCGCGCCACGGTCGCCGCAGCGAGCGTGGGATCCAGCCACTCGGGCAGTTCGTCGGCCCAGGCCGCGTAGGTCGCGGTCCACCGCCGCTCGGGCGACGGATCGACCGCGACCACGGACAGACCTCTGCTCAGACACCGATGCGCCAACGCGCGTCCGGCCGGGCCGAGGCCGCAGACGGCGACGTCGGCCGTCACGACAGCGGCGCAGGACGACGGCGCGGCGCGATCACGACTCGGCGCATCGGTTGCTGCCCTCCCATCGACTCGGTCCCGCCGAGCCTAGGCCCTGTCGCGAAGTCCCATCAGGCGCCTTCGCGGCCCAGATCGCCGCCACGGATGCATCCGGCCGGACTTCGAGGCAGGGCCTGGTTCCGGGCCGATCGGCGCCGAGCGGCAGCGACGGCCGTCGCCTGAGCAGTGCGGCTCAGATGCCTCCGGTGGAGAGCAGTCCGCCGTCGACCCGCACGGTCTCGCCGGTGATCCACGCGGCCTCGTCCGACACCAGGAACCCGATCAGCCGCGCGACGTCCTCGGGCGCGCCGAGCCGCTTCATCGGGTACATCGCCGCCGCCCGCTCCTCGTCGGCGGAGTAGAGCGCGTCGGCGAACTTGGTCTTGACCACGCCGGGCGCCACCGCGTTCACCCGGATCTTCGGGCCGAGCTGCCAGGCCAGCTCGTCGGTGAGGTGGATGAGCGCGGCCTTGGAGGCACCGTAAGCCGCGATCACGCCGCTGGAGCGGATGCCCGCGACGCTCGCGACGTTCACGATCGCGCCGCCGTGCTCGCCCATCCACGCCTTGTACGCCTCCTGGATGTACCCGAGCGCCGCGACCACGTTGACATCGAAGATCTTGCGCACGGCATCCAGGTCGGCGTCCATCAGCGCGCCGTAGGTCGGATTGATGCCGGTGTTGTTGATCAGGATGTCGAGCGAACCGAACTCCGAGACCGCGCGCGCGACCGCGGCCGCGCGGCTGTCCGCGTCGCCGGAGTTGCCCGCCAGCGCCACGACCTCGCCCTGGTGGCCCAGCTCCCGCAGCTCGGCGGCGGCCGCCTCCAGCGGTTCGGGTTTCCGCGCGGTGATCACCACGTTCGCGCCGCGGCGCAGCAGCTCGGCCGCCACCGCTTTGCCGATGCCCCGGCTGGCCCCACTGACCAGCGCGCTCTTGCCCAACAGATCGGTACTCATGACACCGCACGCTACCGAAGCCGGGCGAACGACAGTTACCGCGGTCACACCGGCTTCCTCTGGTGCGAGGCCCCGTCGGGGCACAGGTAAAATCGGTGGTTCTTGTGCGTTTCGGGGCGCACAATCGGGCAGCGAGCCCGGCCCCGGCCGTAACACCCCAGCACCGCCATCCGTGAGGAGCCCATCTGTGATCACCGCGACCGACCTCGAGGTCCGGGCCGGAGTCCGCACCCTGCTGTCGGCGCCCGGTCCCGCGCTGCGGGTGCAGGCCGGTGACCGCATCGGACTGGTCGGGCGCAACGGCGCGGGCAAGACCACCACGCTGCGCATCCTGGCGGGCGAGGGCGAGCCGTACGCCGGAAAGATCCTGCGCTCCAGCGAGATCGGCTATCTGCCGCAGGACCCCAAGGAAGGCAATCTGGACGTGCTCGCGCGCGACCGGGTGCTCTCGGCCCGCGGCCTCGACACGCTGATCCGCGACATGGAGAAGCAGCAGGCGCTGATGGCCGAGGTGGCCGACGAGAAGGAGCGCGAGAAGGCGATCCGCAAGTACGGCAGGCTCGAGGAGCGGTTCTCGGCGCTCGGCGGCTATGTCGCGGAGAGCGAGGCCGCCCGCATCTGCCACAGCCTCGGTCTGCCGGACCGGGTGCTCGGTCAAGCGCTGCGCACCCTCTCCGGCGGTCAGCGCCGCCGAATCGAATTGGCGCGCATCCTGTTCTCCGCCTCCGACGGCAGCGGCGGGCGCTCGGACCGCATCCTGCTGCTGGACGAGCCGACCAACCACCTCGACGCCGACTCGATCACCTGGCTGCGCGGGTTCCTGCAGAGCCACGACGGCGGCCTGATCGTGATCAGCCACGACGTCGAGCTGCTCGACGCGGTGGTCAACAGGGTGTGGTTCCTCGACGCCGTACGCGGCGAGGCCGACGTCTACAACATGGGCTGGAAGAAGTACCTCGACGCTCGCGCCACCGACGAACAGCGCCGCCGCCGCGAGCGCGCCAACGCCGAGAAGAAGGCCTCCGCGCTCAAGGCGCAGGCCGCCAAGCTCGGCGCCAAGGCGACGAAAGCCGTTGCGGCGCAGAACATGGTCAAGCGGGCCGAGCGGCTGCTCGACGAGCTGGACGACGTGCGAGTCGCCGACAAGGTGGCCAGGATCAAGTTCCCCGAGCCCGCCGCCTGCGGCAAGACGCCGCTGATGGCCGAGAACCTGACCAAGATGTACGGCTCGCTGGAGATCTTCACCGGCGTCGACCTGGCGATCGACCGCGGCAGCCGGGTCGTCGTGCTCGGCCTCAACGGCGCGGGCAAGACGACCCTGCTACGCCTGCTGGCGGGGGTGGAACAGCCGACCGCGGGCGGGCTGGTGCCCGGTCACGGTCTGAAGATCGGCTACTTCGCCCAGGAGCACGACACCCTCGACGACGACGCCACGGTCTGGGAGAACATCCGGCACGCGGCGCCGGACGCGGGGGAGCAGGACCTGCGCGGGCTGCTCGGCGCGTTCATGTTCACCGGTCCGCAGCTCGACCAGCCCGCGGGCACCCTGTCCGGCGGCGAGAAGACCCGTCTGGCGCTGGCCGGACTGGTGTCCTCGGCGGCCAATGTGCTGCTGCTCGACGAGCCGACCAACAACCTGGATCCGGTGTCCCGTGAGCAGGTGCTCGACGCCCTGCGCACGTACGCGGGGGCCGTCGTGCTGGTCACCCACGATCCGGGCGCCGCGGAGGCGCTGTCCCCGGAGCGGGTCATTCTCCTCCCCGATGGCACCGAAGACCACTGGTCCGCGGAATATTTGGAACTTATTCAGCTTGCGTGAGTTTCATCACACGAACCCGTTGATCACGGACTGCTCAGTGCTTAGCCTGGAAAGACGCGCTGCTCGGCGACTCGGAGGAAGCCATGAGCGACAGGGCCACACAAAGCAAGGCCGTATTGGGTAAGGGCACACGCGTCACGGGGAAATCGCGTGACCGTCTGCAATCGCAGCTGAAGAAGCAATACGAGGCGGGTGCAAGCATCCGCTCGCTGGCGCGGTCGACGGGGCGCTCCTACGGTTTCATCCACAACGTGCTGGTGGAGTCGCATGTGCAACTCCGCAGCCGCGGTGGAGCGAACCGCCGTAAGGGCGTAGGCAAGTAGCCGTCCGCGCCGGCTCGAATCCGGTGGCTGCGCGGTATCTTTCGCAGCCACCGCGGGGTCTTTCGTGATGCCCGCACCGGGCGAGATGTCGCGACGGTGCGCGGCGAGGCGGACCCGGTCCGGCGAGAGATCGCGAGAGGCCGACGAGCCTCGGTCAGTAGCCGGGAACCATGCCGTCGCTGTGCACGAGCAGGTTGGACAGGCTGCGGAAGATCGGCAGGCCGGTCTTGATCTCCAGGTAGGCGAACTGGCCCTGCGGGTTGACCTCCAGGAAGTAGTACTCGCCGTCCAGCCCGAGGCGCAGGTCGAGCACGCCGAAGCTGAGGCCGAGCGCCCCCATGAGCGTGGCCAGGGATTTGCTCACCGAGGCGGGCAGCTGGTCGCGGGCGAACTCGACGGAGGTGTCCAGCCGCGAATCGACCCGGCCGACGCCCGCCTGGGAGTCGATGCGCACCGTCCACGCGATGCCGTCCACCCATACCACCCGCAGATCGCATTCGGCCTGGATGTAGTCCTGGAAGGTGGTCGGCGCCGACCTGATGCCGGTCAGCTTGCCGAAGTCGGCCAAGGTGATGATCCTGGTCTCGGCGAACTCCGCGCGCCCCGTGCCGGTGCGCTTGTAAACCACTGGGCCGGGCCGTGATTCGGCGAAGCTGCGGGCCTCGTCCGGATCGTTGGTGATCAGCGTCTCCGGTATCGCGAATCCGGCCCGCTGCGCCGTCTCGAGCTGGACGATCTTGCGGGCCGCGGTGCGGTCGGCGCCGGGATCGTTGATCCAGAACGCCGGGATCGACCACAGCAGGCCCTGGATGAAGCCGTCGCATTCGGCCTGACGGTAGGCGTCGTCGGAGGCGCGGACGCCGCCGGGCACCTGGCACGGGTGCGGTCGCCGCCACCACACCGAGCGGACGGTGTCGAGCCCGATGACGTGCGAGAGCGAGCGCGTGGTGCCGAGCCGGTCCAGCCGGAAACTGCCTGACTCGCGCGGGAAATCGCGCAGGTCGAGGTGTATCGGACTGAGTCCGTGGTGTTCTCGCAATGTCGCCGCCATCGCGGTGGCGTGCAGATCATCGGATTCGGAAACGATCAGGACCGAGCCTGGGAGACGGCTCACCATGGGCAACAGATCCGCTCAGTCGAGACTGTCGCAGTTGATGCCGTCGTCGCTCGTCGCGAACGATTTCGTCTGGCAATAGGTATAGGTCGCACCGCTGCCCGCCGGATAGTCCACCAGCCGCAACCGATCGGCCCAGGTGGCCGTGAGTTGTTGCAGCAGTTCGTCGCCCAGCGCTTCCGAGGGCGGCCCGGCGATGGTCATCGGCCGGTCCACGAGATCGATGCGCAGCCTGCGGGTGAAATCCGCGGTGGCGCCGGGGCGGATGTCCACCAGCACCGGCCTGCCGTCGCCCGCGCGGTCGTCGGCGGCGTTGTCGAGCACGCGGAGCACATCGTCACGGCGGAAGGTCCACGTGCCCTCGGCGACGCGGACGGTGATCTCGCGTTCCGACTCGGCCACCAAACGGCCCTGCAGCGCGGGTACGCGGTCTTCCGTCGACGTGGCACCGGGGCGGTGGATTGCGTCGGCCATGGTCTGCTCTCCGATCTGCTCGCGATTTGCCAGGACCCCCGAGCGTGAACCGAATCATAACGCGGGAGGGGGCTCCCTCGGCCCAGATCGAAAGATTTCACGGCCGTTGGCAAACCGGATCCGGACGCGGAAGGCGCTAGCGCCGAAAGATTTTCGGCAGTCCGAAAATAGCCCTGCCGCTATCTTTCAGCTAATTCCATATGGGGGTAGCGGACGAGTATTGCCCAAGATTGGCGGCCATACCGCCCGCGCCTCGGTGCTACAGACCGAGTAGATCCGGTCGCTCGGCGAGAGCTCGGAAACGCTCGCCCGGCTCGGCGACCAGCTTGCGCGCGGACAGATCGAGCAGGCCGCCGGTCACCGCGACTTCGGCCGAGACGGTACCGTCCAGCTTCCGGATCTGCTGGCGCATCCGGAAGATCTTGCCCGCCGCCCACTCGAATTCGCAGCTGATCGTCACCTCGTCGCCGCCGCGCAGTTCGCGGAAGTACTTGATCGTGGTCTCCAGGACCACCGGGCCGATATCTGCCGCGATGAGCTTTTCCTGCGCGATCCCGGCGGCGCGTAGCAGCTCCCAGCGGGCGTGCTCGGCGTACTGCAGGTATACCGCCTGGTTCAGGTGGCCCTGAGTGTCGAGCTCGTATCCGCGGACGACGACGGGGACGGAAAAGGTCATGCCAAGTCGAACCCGTCGCGGCCCACGGATGTTCCCGGGCCGGCTGAAGTATGCGCCACAGTCCTGCGCGCCAACGCATTACCGCCGGTTGGCGTTCCGCTCCGCCCACCACTGCGGTGCGTCCACGAAGTGGTTGTCGAACTCCTCCTGTGCAGCGGCCAGGTCGTCGAGCGTCGCCTCGCCCCTGCCGAGGCGGTCGAGCAGGCGGAAGTACTCGAAACGTTCGACGCCCGGCATGAGCGCGATCAGCAGCCGCGCGGAGCTGTCCGGCGACGCGCCGAACGCGTGCGGCATGAGCTTGGGGACCACGAGCGCGCCGCCCGCGCCGACGGTGACGATCTTGTCGCCCGCCAGCACCTGGAGTTCGCCCTCCGCCACGTAGAACAGCTCGTCGGACTTGGTGTGGTAGTGCGGCGCGGCCCCGTCGGCGCCGCGGGCCATGGTGACTTCCAGGCTGCTGACCGACCCGCCGGTCTCGTTCGCGTCGATCAAGAGACGCATGCGCGCGGTGTCGGTGCCGAGATTCTCCGCCTCGTGCGGCTGACGGATGGCGAAGTCGCGGCGGGGGAGGGAGGTGGTCATGACTACTCCAGTAGTTCGGTGATTGATAATTCGCTACAGAACTATATATCAGCGAATAGAATCGTGTCCATGACTGACACGACAACGGATCCCGTGGACGCCATCGCCGAGCAGTGGGGGCGCGAGCGACCCGATCTCGACCTGGAGGCGATGGCGATCATCGGGCGGCTCGGGCGGCTGACGATCGTGGCGCAGCACGCGATCGAGGCGGTGTTCACCGCGCATGGACTGCAACGCGGCGAGTTCGATGTGCTTGCCGCTCTGCGCCGTTCCGGCGCGCCCTTCGAGTTGAACCCCTCGGTGCTCGCCGACACGCTGATGCTCTCCCGCGCGGGCATGACCGGGCGCCTCGACCGGCTCGAATCGGCGGGTCTGGTGCGCCGCCTGGCCGACGCGACCGACCGGCGTGCCGTTCGCGTGGCGCTGACCGACGAGGGCAGGGAACTGGTCGACACCGTGGTGACCGCGCACACCCTCAACGAGACCCGCATCCTCTCGGTGCTCTCCGCGCAGGACCGCAAGGATCTGGACCGCATCGCGCGGCGCCTGCTCGCCAGTCTCGAAGGCAAGGACTGACATTCGGCCGGGCGCGTCGCGGAAAGCGTCGTGCGAAATCGAGTAGTGCGCTACTCGTGTGCCCCGCGCCGCGCGGACCTACCGTGTGGCCCTGGCTCCAGAATTCCAGGCGGGCAAGGAGAACCGATGATCGACATCATCACCCTCCGGGGCACCGGCGAGCCCCGGAACGCGGACGGCGCCCCCGCGGGCATGCTGCGCGACGTCACCAAGCTGCTCGATCCGGAGAAGTTCACCGCGTTCGAGCCGAACTGGCCCGCGTCGGTCGGCCCGGCGCCCGACGTATGGGGTCCTTCGCTGGAGACCTCGGTGCGGCTCGGTATCGCGGCCGGCGTGCGCGCGATCCAGGATTCGCCCAATGTCTGCGGGCTGCTGAGCTATTCGCTGGGCGGGATCTGCGCGAGCCGCATTCTGGAGGGCGTCAGGTCGGGCAAGTACCGCAACGTCGACGGTTCGCCGCTCGAGATCGCGTTCGCGGTGAACATCGCCAACCCGTTGCGCAAAGCGGGCCAGTCCGTGGGCAACCTGTGCCCGCCGTCCACCTACGGGCTGCACGGGCAGCGCGGCGCGTGGCCGAGTCTCGACGTCAAGGAGTACGCCAATCCCGGCGACATCATCACGGCCTCGCCCGCGGACTCGCCGCTGCGCGTGATCGACGTCGGCATCTCCCCGTTCTCGTTCGTCGAGGGCGCTCGCTTCGGGAACGTGACCCCGCTGATCTTCGACGAACTGCTGCGCTTCCTGTTGCAGAACCCGCAGGCCAACCTGGACCGCTACACCAAGGCCGTGCAGGGCGTCATCGGCTACCTCACGCCGTGGCCGGACGGTCAGCACGTCCTCTACTCGGGCCACAACATGCCGGGCACGAACGTCCTCTGGACCACACACGCGGCCGACTACCTGAACGCCACGCACTGACGCCGGTCAGTCCTTGCGGCGTACCGAGGCTTCGACGAGATCGAGGACGGCGGAGAGGTTTTCGTTGGTGTGGCCGGAGGCGATCCGGGCGATGAGGCCGTCGAGGACCAGGTCGAGATAGCCGAGCAGGACGTCGGTGGGGACGTCGTCGCGCAGTGCGCCCGCGGCCTTGCGGCGCTCCAAGCGCGCCAGGGTCGCGGCGGTCAGTTCGGCCGAGCGCTGGGTCCAGCCCGCGCGGAATTCGGGATCGGTGCGCAACCGCCGCGCGATCTCCAAACGGGTGCCGAGCCAATTGAATTGCTCGGGGTGGGCGAGCATATCGCGCATCACCTGCACGATGCCCTGATTGGCCGCGACGTCGGCCATTCGCTCGGCGTCCTCCTGCGCCAGCGCGAGGAACAGCGCGTCCTTGTCGCGGAAGTGGTGGAAGATGGCGCCGCGGGACAGGCCGATGGCCTCTTCGAGGCGGCGCACGGTCGCGCCGTCGTACCCGTATTCGGCAAAGCAGCGCCGCGCCCCGTCGAGAATCTGACTGCGCCGGGCGGCGAGGTGATCATCACTGACTTTGGGCATGGCGTGGCTCCTCCGAAGCGGGTGGCGCGGCGGGATGCGGAGAGGTCCGCGCATCGCCGAAGCGATGCGCGGACCCTTCACGAGCTGACGGTCGGGGAAGACCGCTGGGGGATCATCCCCGGAACCCGACCTAGCCGCGGATCATGTTGCGCAGCACGTACTGCAGGATGCCGCCGTTGCGGTAGTAGTCGGCCTCACCGGGGGTGTCGATCCGAACCACCGCGTCGAAGGTGATCTTCTCACCGGTCTCCTTGGTGGCGGTCACCTTCAAGGTCTTCGGAGTCACACCCTCGTTCAGCTGGGTGATGCCCTCGATGTCGAAGGTCTCGGTGCCGTTCAGCTTCAGCGACGCGGCCGACTCACCGGCCGGGAACTGCAGCGGGATGACGCCCATACCGATGAGGTTCGAGCGGTGGATGCGCTCGAAGGACTCGGTGATGACGGCCTTCACGCCCAGCAGGCTGGTGCCCTTGGCGGCCCAGTCACGCGAGGAACCCGAGCCGTACTCCTTGCCGCCGAGCACGACCAGCGGGATGCCCGCGGCCTGGTAGTTCTGCGAGGCGTCGTAGATGAAGGCCTGCGGGCCGCCGTCCTGGGTGAAGTCGCGGGTGTAGCCACCCGAGACATCGTCGAGCAGCTGGTTGCGCAGCCGGATGTTGGCGAAGGTGCCGCGGATCATCACCTCGTGGTTACCGCGACGCGAGCCAAGGGAGTTGTAGTCCTTGCGCTCGACGCCGTGCGAGTCGAGGTACTGCGCCGCCGGGGTGCCCGGCTTGATCGGACCGGCCGGGGAGATGTGGTCGGTGGTGACCGAGTCGCCGAGCAGCGCGAGCACGCGAGCGCCCTTGATGTCGGTGACCGGGGCCGGCTCCATCTCCATGCCGTCGAAGTACGGCGCCTTGCGGACGTAGGTCGAGTTCTCGTCCCACGCGAAGGTGTCGCCCTCCGGGGTGCTCAGGTTCTGCCAGCGCTCGTCGCCCTTGAAGACGGTGGCGTAGGACTTGGTGAACATGTCGCGGTTGATCGCCGACTTGATGGTGTCGTCGATCTCCTGCGGCGACGGCCAGATGTCCTTCAGGAAGACGTCGTTGCCGTCGGTGTCCTGGCCGAGGGCGTCGGTCTCGAAGTCGAAGTCCATGGTGCCCGCGAGCGCGTACGCGATGACCAGCGGCGGCGAGGCCAGGTAGTTCATCTTCACGTCGGGGGAGATGCGACCCTCGAAGTTGCGGTTACCGGAGAGCACCGCGGTGACCGACAGATCGTTGTCGTTGATCGCCTTGGAGATCTCGTCCGGCAGCGGGCCGGTGTTGCCGATGCAGGTGGTGCAGCCGAAGCCACCCACGTAGAAGCCGAGCTTCTCGAGGTACGGCCACAGGCCGGCCTTCTCGTAGTAGTCGGCGACGACCTGCGAGCCCGGCGCCATGTTGGTCTTCACCCACGGCTTGGAGGACAGACCCTTCTCGACCGCGTTGCGAGCCAACAGGGCGGCGCCCAGCATGACCGACGGGTTGGAGGTGTTGGTGCAGGAGGTGATGCCCGCGACCACGACGGCGCCGTGATCGAGCACGAAATCGCCGCGCTCCGGATCGGAGACCTTGACCGGCTTGGACGGGCGGCCGACGCTGCCGTTGGCGGCGGACGGCAGGATCGCGTCGTCGTCGGCGAAGGACAGCACGGCCGGATCGCTGGCCGGGAAGGACTCCTCGACGGCCTCGTCCAGGTGCGAGTGCGGGGTCACGGCGGCGGGGCCGCTCTCGGCGTCGCTGGTGTAGTTGTGGATGTCCTTGCGGAACGCGGTCTTGGACTCCGACAACAGGATTCGGTCCTGCGGACGCTTCGGGCCTGCGATGGACGGCACCACGGTGCTCAGGTCCAGCTCCAGGTACTCCGAGTACGCGGGCTCGTGATCGGCGTCGTGCCACATGCCCTGCTCCTTGGCGTACGCCTCGACGAGCGCGAGCTGCTCGTCGCTGCGGCCGGTCAGGCGCAGGTAGTTGATGGTCTCCGCGTCGATCGGGAAGATCGCGGCGGTGGAGCCGAACTCGGGGCTCATGTTGCCCAGGGTGGCGCGGTTGGCGAGGGGCACCTCGGCGACGCCCTTGCCGTAGAACTCGACGAACTTGCCGACCACACCGTGCTTGCGCAGCATGTCGGTGACGGTGAGCACGACGTCGGTAGCGGTGACGCCCGGCTGGATCTCACCGGTCAGTTTGAAGCCGACGACGCGCGGGATCAGCATGGAGACCGGCTGGCCGAGCATGGCGGCCTCGGCCTCGATGCCGCCGACGCCCCAGCCCAGCACGCCCAGGCCGTTGACCATGGTGGTGTGCGAGTCGGTGCCGACGCAGGTGTCGGGGTAGGCCTGGCCGTTGCGGACCATGACGGTCGGCGCCAGGTACTCGATGTTGACCTGGTGCACGATGCCCATGCCCGGCGGGACGACCTTGAAGTCGTCGAAGGCGCCCTGGCCCCAGCGCAGGAACTGGTAGCGCTCGCCGTTGCGCTGGTACTCCAGGTCGACGTTGCGCTCGAGGGCATCGGCGCGGCCGAAGACGTCGAGGATGACCGAGTGGTCGATGACCATGTCGGCGGGGGAGAGCGGGTTGACCTTGTTCGGGTCGCCGCCGAGAGCGGTGACGGCCTCGCGCATGGTGGCGAGGTCGACGACACAGGGCACACCGGTGAAGTCCTGCATGATCACGCGGGCCGGGGTGAACTGAATTTCGGTGTCCGGCTGGGCCGAGGGATCCCAGTTCGCGATGGCGCGGATGTGGTCGGCGGTGATGTTGGCGCCGTCCTCGGTGCGAAGCAGGTTCTCCGCGAGGACCTTCAGTGCGTAGGGGAGTTTTTCGGTGCCGGGCACGGCCGAGAGACGGAAGATCTCGTAGGAGTTGCTTCCGACCTCGAGGGTGCCCTTGGCGCCGAAAGTATCGATACTTGTCGTCACGTCAGCTCCACTCGTCTGTGAGGGTTGGTCACCGGCGGGGCTGTGCCGGCGACTCGAGTCTTTGGAGGGGCTCCAGCGCCTGGGGGAGCGCCGGTTCCTCGCGCCACGACTCTAACAGTACGCTTGTCCTGTGAAATGCGCGGGGGCCGTTCGGTGTGGCGGGTGGCGGTGAACGAACATCGTGTCGCGTACTGTGCTTTCGAGCTAGTCGGGGTATAGGTAGCTCACCCTGCAGAGTTGGATGCCCGTCGCAGCGCCCGCTGACGCGGATCGACAGACCGGATGGAAGATGGCCCCCTCGTACACCTCGGTGTTCTCCCCCATGGCCGCGGAACTGCCGCCCACCATCAACGACAGCGCGTTGCGGACCATCAAGGCCGACGTCGCCGACAATCACGTGGCGACGCCGAAGGGGAAGGATCAGGCGGGACTCGAGGCGATCGTGACGGAGGCTCGATCGCACGGGATCCCGCTCAGCATCGTGGTCATCCCCGGCAATCCAGGCCACGACTCCAATCTACGGGACCTGGCCACCGAGATCGGCAAGTCCCAGCACGGCACCGTGGTCGTGCTCAGCGACGACTGGGTCGGCACTTACAGCGATTCCATCAGCCGCGTGCAGCTGGAATGGGCCGAGGACGTCGCCAAGGGCAAGCAGGGCAACTCGGTCGAGGCCGCGCGGGTCTTCGTCGACCGCCTCGAGAAGCCGGAGGCCCTCTCGTGGACCGCGATCACCAGTGTGTTGCTGGCGGGCACGGCGATCGCCATCGCCGGGCTGTACTGGGTGAAGTCGCGGCGTGCGGCTCGCGAATCCGCGGCCGTGCCGGTTGCCGAGGGCGATGAGCTCGCGGCTCCCATTCGATAAGCGGTTTCCCTTCCGTCACTTTTCCTGACGTTCGGTTTGTTTCATCTCGCACACTCCGATCGGCGATCCGGCTAATTCCGGGCAATGTGCAAATTGCGTGCGTGTGATTGTGTTGCTGGAGTTCTCTTGGTGAAAGAAGTGTCGTACGGTTCAAGTGGCTACTGATGGGGAAACTGTGTAGTCGAGGGTTGCCCGCCGACCACTGAGCTGGATGGTTCGGTCGGGGCTCGTGAGGCGAAGCCGCGTTCGAGTCCTTGGGAGATGCGATGCACAAAAAAGGTCCGACCGGTCGGTGCCGCCGACTATCGGTCGCTCTCGGGTTGCTGGTCTCCGTCGCGCTGACCGCGGGACCGACCGCCGCCGTGCCACCCGCCCCGCCCAATCCGAGCGATGGTGAGATCGCCGCTGCCGGGGCCCGCGTCGACGCGGGCGTCACCGAGGTCGGTGCGCTGATCAACCAGGTCGGCGCGGTGAACCAGCAGCTGCAGGAACTCGACGACGCGGTGGCGCGCAAGCGCGAGGAAGTCAACAAGGCCCTGGTCGACCTGCAGAACGCGCGCGATGCCGCCGACGCGGCCGCCGCCGTCGTCGTGCAGACCCAGACCGACCTCTCGCAGGCCGGGGACGAGGTCGCGCAGGCCAGACGGAACTTCGACGAGTTCGCCACCCAGGCCTACACCCGGCCAGGCACCGGCTCGATGATCACCCATCTGTCGGCCTCGACCCCCGGCGGCGCGATCGACCGGTCGCAGCTGCTCGGCCTGGTGACGAAGAACCAGCAGCAGGTGCTCGACGAATTGCGCCGCGCCCAGATCACCCAGGGCAACAGGAACTCCAGTGCGCGCCAAGCCAAATCGGAGGCCGACGCGGCCGCCGCGCTGGCCGAGGAGAAGAAGAACGAGGCCGAGCACGCGGTGGCCGCGGCCAAGGCCGAACTCGATCAGCAGACCGTGCGGCGCGACGAACTGCTGCGCGAGCGCGACGCCGCGCAGGGCAGGCTCGACATCGCCCGTACCAACGTCGCCGGATTGCAGAGCCAGCGCGACGCCTTCCTGGCCTGGGACGAACAACGCCGCGCCGAGGAAGCCGCGATCCGCGCCGCCGCGGCGGCCGCGGCGGCCCGCGCCGCTGCCGACCAGGCCTCTCGTGACCGGGCCGCCCAGGCGGGCAACGGCAGACGCCCGCACACCCAGCTCGAGAACGCGCCCGCCCCGAGGCAGAGCACGCCGCGGCCGAGCGGGCCGTCGGTGCGCGGCTCGCAGGCGGTGGAAATCGTGGTGGACCGGGCACTTTCGCAGCTCGGCGTGCAGTACGCGTGGGGCGGCGGCGACGAGGACGGTCCGACGCTCGGTATTCGCGACGGCGGCGTCGCCGACAGCCACGGCGATTTCAACAAGGTCGGCTTCGACTGCTCGGGCCTGATGATCTACGCCTTCGCGGGTATCGGCGTCTCGCTGCCGCACTACAGCGGCTATCAGTACAACGCGGGCACCCGCGTTCCCGTGGACGAGCGCGCCCGCGGCGACATGCTGTTCTGGGGCCCGAACGGCAGCCAGCACGTGGCGCTGTATCTGGGCGACGGAAAGATGGTGGAGGCGCCCCAATCCGGCGACGTGGTGAAGGTGTCCCCGGTCCGCGAGAGCGGCATCATGCCGTACGCGGTGCGCATCGTGACCTGAGAAACCGTTATCGATACGGCACGAATTCCCCTGATACCGGAGCCGGTTGCGGCATGCTGCGCGAATACCTGGAATAGTTGGGGCGAGCACGCACTAAGACCAAGGCGAAAGCGGGGATGTTGGTGACTTCGACGGACAGTGTGAGCGGGGCAGATCTGGCGAAAGAGGCGCCGGAGCCCGCGTCGGGCACCCTGGAGCGTGACGTTCAGACCCTGGAGAAGGCGATCTACGAGGTCAAGCGGGTCATCGTGGGTCAGGATCGGCTCGTCGAACGCTTGCTCGTCGGCGTCCTCGCGCGCGGCCACGTGCTGCTCGAGGGCGTGCCGGGTATCGCCAAGACCCTCGCGGTGGAGACCTTCGCCACGGTGGTCGGCGGTTCGTTCTCCCGCGTCCAGTTCACCCCCGACCTGGTGCCGACCGACCTGATCGGTACCCGCATCTACCGCCAGGGCCGCGAGGAATTCGATACCGAGCTCGGCCCCGTCGTTGCCAATTTCGTGCTCGCCGACGAGATCAACCGCGCGCCCGCCAAGGTGCAGTCCGCACTGCTCGAGGTAATGGCCGAGCGGCACGTGTCGATCGGCGGCAAGACCTACCCGATGCCCGATCCGTTCCTGGTCATGGCGACCCAGAACCCGATCGAGAGCGAGGGCGTCTACCCGCTGCCCGAGGCGCAGCGCGACCGCTTCCTGTTCAAGGTCGTCGTCGACTACCCCTCGGTCGAGGAAGAGCGCGAGATCATCTACCGGATGGGCGTCACCCCGCCGGAGGCCAAGCCGATCCTCGGCCCCGAGGACCTGATCCGGTTGCAGAAGGTCGCGGCCAACACCTTCGTGCACCACGCGCTGGTCGACTACGTGGTCCGGGTGATCGCGGCGACCCGCAAGCCGCTCGACTTCGGCATGGCCGACGTGGCGAACTGGATCGCCTACGGCGCCTCGCCGCGCGCCAGCCTCGGCATCATCGCCGCGGCCCGCGCCGTCGCGCTGATCCGCGGCCGCGATTACGTGGTGCCGCAGGACGTGGTCGAGGTGATCCCGGACGTGCTGCGCCACCGCCTCGTGCTGTCCTACGACGCGCTGGCCGACGAGGTCAGCCCGGAGGACGTGATCAAGCGGGTGCTGCAGACCGTCGGCCTGCCGCAGGTCGCGCCGCAGGCGGTGCACTCCGGCCAGCCCGCGCCCGCGCCGGGTGCGCCCCAGCCGCCGCACCAGCAGCAGATTCCGCAGCCGCCGCAGCAGCAGAGCCAGCCGCAGATGGCTCCGGCCGCCGGCAACCACCAGACCAAGTGACGGCCGCGTCGGCCGCGCCCGAGGGTTCCCGAGTGACAACGTCATCGCACGCACCGCCGTCGTTCCGAGCCGGAGAGCTGACCGACCCGCGGCTCTCGGCGGCGCTGAGAACCCTGGAACTCACCGTGCGCAGGCGGCTGGACGGCGTGCTGCACGGCGACCACCTCGGCCTCATTCCCGGCCCTGGCTCCGAGCCCGGCGAATCCCGGATGTATCAGCCGGGTGACGATGTGCGCCAGATGGATTGGTCGGTCACCGCCCGCACCACGCATCCGCACGTGCGGCAGATGATCGCCGATCGCGAGCTGGAGACCTGGATGGTCGTCGACCTCTCGGCCAGTCTCGACTTCGGCACGGCGGCCTGCCAGAAACGCGATCTGGCCATCGCGGCCGCCGCGGCGATCACCCACCTCACCAGCGGCGGCGGCAACCGGATCGGCGCGGTCGTCGCCACGGGCGAGCAACTGGTGCGAATTCCCGCGCGCAGCGGGCGAATTCACGCCCAGTCGCTGCTGCGCGGCGTGGCCACCACCCCGCACGCCCGCGACGGAGTGCGCGGCGATCTGCGCGGCGCCATCGAGTCGCTGCGCCGCCCGCAACGCAAACGCGGTCTGGCGGTGATCATCAGCGACTTCCTCGGCGAGATCGATTGGCAGCGTTCGCTGCGCGCCATCTCCGCGCGCCACGATCTGCTCGCGGTCGAGGTACTCGACCCGCGGGATCTGGAGCTGCCCGATGTGGGCGATGTCGTGCTGCACGACCCGGAGACCGGCCGCACCCGCGAGTTCAGCGTGACCCCCACGCTCCGTAGCGATTTCGCGGCCGCCGCGCAGCGGCACCGCGAGCAGGTCGAGCAGGCGCTGCGCAGCTGCGGCGCGCCTGTGCTGACCCTGCAGACCGACCGGGACTGGATCGCCGACGTGGTCCGGTTCGTATCCACCCGGCGTCACAGCTTCGGCGCCCCGACCGGGCGGGTGCCGCGCCAGTGAGTATTTCGCATTTCACCGCACTGATCTGGCTCGGTTTCCTGGCGATCGTCGTGTTGATCGCGCTCGGCTACGTGCTGGTGCAGCGCAGCAGGCACCGCCAGATGCTGCGCTTCACCAATATGGAGCTGCTGGAGAAGGTCGCGCCCGCGCGGCCGAGTCCGATGCGGCACGTGCCGATCGCGCTGATGCTGGTCGGCCTGATGTTCCTGACCGTCGCCGCTGCCGGTCCGACGGCGGTCAAGAAGGTGCCGCGCAACCGCGCGACAGTCGTTCTGGTGATGGACGTTTCGCTGTCCATGGAAGCCACCGACGTGCCGCCGAGCAGGCTCCAAGTCGCCCAGGAGGCGGGCAAGGCGTTCGTCGACGGGCTGACCCAGGGCATCAACCTCGGTTTCGTCACCTTCGCGGGCACCGCCTCGGTGATGGTGTCGCCGACGACGAACCGTGAGTCGGTCAAGGCCGCCATCGACAACATCAAGCTCGCCGAACGCACCGCGACCGGTGAAGGCATCCTGACCGCGCTCCAGTCCATCGACACCCTGGCCACCGTGCTCGGTGGAGCGGAGACCCCGCCGCCGGCGCGCGTCGTGCTGATGTCGGACGGTAAGCAGACCGTGCCCGACGACAAGGACGTGGACAACCCGAGGCACGCCTTCACCGCCGCTCGCTTGGCCAAGAACAAGGGCATTCCGGTGTCGACGATCTCCTTCGGCACCGAATGGGGTTCGGTGGAGATCCCGGATCAGGACGGGCAGGGCGCGCAGCGGGTCAAGGTGCCCGTCGACAACGACTCGTTGCAAGAGATCGCCCAGCTGTCCGGCGGCGAGTTCTACACCGCCTCCAGCCTGGAGGAACTCACCGCCGTCTACGACACTCTCGAAGAGCAGATCGGTTACGAGACGACGCGTGGCGACGCGAGCAGGCCGTGGCTGCTGCTCGGCATGCTGGTCGTCGCCGCAGGCATCGTGACCGGATTGCTCTATCGTCAACGCCTGCCGTAACGCCGCGCTCGCTGTGGCATCGCACAGGGTGCGGTGCCCGGGGCTCGGTGCACGAACCCGAACAGATAGGTTGATGCTTATGTCGAACATCACATCCCGGTCGGTCCTGGTGACCGGTGGTAACCGCGGCATCGGACTCGCGGTCGCACAGCGTCTGGCCTCCGACGGCCACAAGGTGGCCGTCACTCATCGTGGGTCGGGGGCGCCGGATGGACTGTTCGGCGTGAAGTGCGATGTGACCGACACCGAGTCGGTGGACCGGGCGTTCGCCGAGGTCGAGGCCCACCAGGGCCCCGTCGAGGTGCTGGTGGCCAACGCGGGCATCGTCGAGAACACCCTGCTGATGCGGATGAGCGAAGACCAGTTCACCCGTGTTCTCGACGCCAACCTGACCGGCGCGTGGCGCTGCGCCAAGCGCGCCAACCGCGCCATGCTGCGGGCGAAGTTCGGCCGGATCATCTTCCTCGGCTCGGTGGTCGGCCTCGGCGGCGGTCCCGGCCAGGTCAACTACGCGGCGTCCAAGTCGGGCCTGATCGGTATGGCGCGTTCGATCACCCGCGAGATCGGTTCCCGCAACATCACCGCCAACGTGGTCGCCCCTGGCTTCATCGAGACCGACATGACGCGCGAGGAAGTCACCGAGGAGATGCGCGAGGTGGTCCTGAAGTACGGCGTGCCCGCGGGCCGTCCCGGCCAGCCGGAGGAGGTCGCCGCCGCGATCAGCTTCCTCGCCTCCGACGACGCTTCCTACATCAACGGCGCGGTCATCCCGGTCGACGGCGGCATGGGCATGGGCCACTAGTACTTTCGTTCCGGGCGCGCGCCCCGAACACCGCGGCGTCGCGCGGCGGGACGATGTCTCGCAGGCGACGGGCGACACACTCGACTTTCAACTTCAGGAGAACCGAGAACTCATGGGCGGATTGCTCGAAGGCAAGACCATCCTGGTCACCGGCATCATCACCGACGCGTCGATCGCGTTCCACGCGGCCGCGGTCGCGCAGGAGCAGGGCGCCAAGGTCATCATCACCGGCATTCCGGAGCGGCTGCGGCTGATCGACCGGATCGGCAAGCGGCTGCCCCAGGAGATCCCGCCCGCCATCGGGCTCGATGTCACCAACGAAGAGGATCTGGCCGCGCTGGCCGACAAGGTGCGCGAGCTGGCGCCGGAGGGCGTCGACGGCGTGCTGCACTCGATCGCCTTCGCGCCGCGCACGCTGATGGGTCCCGAGGCCCGTCCGTTCCTGGACGGTCCCGGCCCCGACGCCGCCAAGGCGTTCGAGATCTCGGCGTGGAGCTACGCCTCGCTGGCCCGCGCGGTGCTGCCCGTCATGAACGAGGGCGGATCCATCGTCGGCATGGACTTCGATCCGCGCACCGCCATGCCGTACTACAACTGGATGGGCGTGGCCAAGGCGGCGCTGGAGTCGGTCAACCGCTACGTCGCCCGCGAGGTCGGCGTCGCCAAGCGGATCCGCTCCAACCTGATCGCCGCGGGCCCGATCAAGACCCTGGCCGCCAAGGCCATCGCGGGCACCGCCACCGACGACGCCGCCAAGCTGAACCAGCTCAACACCTACTGGGATGGCGCCTCGCCGATCGGCTGGGACGTCGACGACCCGACCGTGGTCGCCAAGTCGATCGTCGCGTTGCTCTCGGATTGGCTGCCCGGCACCACCGGCTCGATCATCTACGTCGACGGCGGCGCCAGCCACAACACCTGGTTCCCGGAGAACTGGTCGGACAACTGAGTTCGTAACGGAGGAGATGCCGTGGCACCGGCCGTCGACGCACTGCTGCTGCTGTCCTTCGGCGGGCCGGAGCGCCCCGAGGACGTGATGCCGTTCCTGGAGAACGTCACTCGGGGCCGCGGGGTGCCGCGCGAACGCCTGGAAGAGGTCGCGCAGCACTACCTGCACTTCGGCGGGGTATCCCCGATCAACGCGCTCAACCGCGACATCATCGCGGCGGTGGAGCGCGAATCGGCCGCCGCGGGTTTGGAATTGCCGGTGTATTTCGGCAACCGCAACTGGCATCCCCTGGTGGAGGACACCGTCGCGCGCATGGCCGCCGACGGTGTCCGCACCGCCCTGGTGTTTCCCACCTCGGCGTGGGGCGGCTATTCCGGCTGCCTGCAATACCACGAGGACATCGCCAGGGCGCGAACGGCTTTCGGCGACGGCGCACCGGAACTGGTGAAGCTGCGGCAGTACTTCGACCACCCGCTGCTGATCGAGGCGTTCGCCGACGCGATCCGCGCCGCCGTGGCCGAACTGCCCGCGGAGCGCCGCGACGATGTTCGTCTGGTGTTCACCGCCCACTCCATCCCGGTGTCCGCCGACGCCACCGCGGGCCCGCCCGCGGACGGCGGCGGGCTGTACAGCCGCCAGGTCGCCGAGGCGGCCCGATTGTGCGCGGCCGCCACCGGATTCGACGATTACGACGTGGTCTGGCAGTCGCGCTCCGGTCCGCCGCAGATGCCGTGGCTGGAGCCCGACGTCGTGGACCACCTCGACGTGCTGTCCGGGAAGGGCGTGCGGGCCGTGGTGATCTGTCCCGTCGGTTTCGTGTCGGACCACCTCGAGGTCATCTGGGATCTGGACAACGAAGCCAAGGACAAGGCGGCCGAACTCGGGATGGCCTTCGCCCGCGCCGCCACGCCCGGCACCGACCCGCGATTCGCGCGGCTGGTGATCGAGCTGGTCGGCGAGCGCATCGGCGGTGTCGAACCGCGGCGGCTCGGCGCTGTGCCGGGTTACGGCTGCACCCGCGACGGAGAGCCGTGCGCCGTCGGCTGCTGCGCACCGGCCCGCGGCGGACGGCCTGGGCGGGGCTGAGCCTCGATCCCGGGCCGCTGTGCCACGACGGTGCGCGAGCCGCATTCGTCATTGCCTGGACGCGAGCGTGATCGGGGCGTCGTCGCTACGAGCGCACCGGTTGCGTCGGGCGCCATGGCCTGCGATAGCATCGGGGCCGGCCTTCGGGAGGAGGGCCGACCGTAACTCGTGCCGGGGAGGCCCTTTCGATGTATCTCGAGCTGCTATCCAGTGCCGATCTGCTGGCGGACGGCGCCGTCTGGACGACGGCGCTGGATTCCTATGAAGCCCGGCGCGGCGGAGGCGGTGGGAGCAGCGGCGGAGGCGGCGCCGATGTCGAAGTCTCCGAATACGTCATGTGGATCATCCTCGCGATCGTGGTGATCGTCGTGCTCGTCCTGGTGATTCGGTACTTCAACAAGAAGAGCTCCGAAACCCCTCCGCCGCACCAGCTGCCGCCGCACCAGCAGTATCCGCAACAGCAGCAGTATCCGCAGCAGCAGTACGGCCAGCAGCCTTACGGCCAGGCCCCGTACGCGCAGCAGCAGTACCAGCACGTGCCCTACCCGCAGCAGCCGCAGTATCCGCCGCCCTATCCGCAGCAGCCCTACCCGCAGCAGTATCCGCAGCAGCAGTACCCGCCGCACTACTGACCGCAGCACCGCGCGCGATTGCGGTGAACGTGCCGGTCCGGCAACCCATTTCGACGCCTACCGCGTGTGGCGGACGGGCCGGGCCGCGAAGGCCGGGCGCTCGGGTGGACGGACCCCACCCGAGCGCGATCGAAACCTACTGCACCGCATCCAGATACACCGGCAGCGTGCGGTGCCCGTTGGAGACGAAGCTGCCGACCGGCAGCAACTCCGACGGGTCGACGGCCAGCCGCATGGCCGGGAACCGCCGGAAGATCGCGGGCAGTGCGATCTCGGCCTCCAGCCGGGCCAGGGGAGCGCCGAGGCAGTGGTGGGCGCCGTAGCCGAAGGCGACGTGCTCTTTGTTCGCGCGGTGCACGTCGAACTCGTTCGTGGTCGCGCCGTGCACCTTCGGGTCGCGGCTCGCGGCGGCGTAGGACGCCAGGATCGCCTCGCCCTTCGGGATGCGGATGTCGCCGATCTCGATGTCCTCCACCGCGTAGCGCAGCGGCAGGTGCGCGACGGGCGACTCGTGGCGCAGCGACTCCTCGACCACGTCCGACCACGGCACCCGGCCCTCGACCACGTCGGCGCGCTGGCCCTGATGCGTGAGCAGCGCGAAGATGGCCTGGTCGAGCAGGTTGACCGTGGTCTCGTGCCCGGCGTTGATCACCAGCATCAGGGTGTCGACGAGCTCCTTCTCGGCCAGTTGGGAGCCGTCCTCGTCGCGGGTGGCGATCAGCACGCTGGTGACGTCGTCGCCGGGGTTGTCGCGCCGGTAGGCGACGAGCTCGCTGACGAGCCCGTACATCTCCAGGTAGTTGGCCACTCCTTCTTCTGGACCGAGCGAGGTGTCGAAGAACCCGTCCACGCACTTGCGCAGCCCCGGGCCGAGGAATTCGGGCACCCCGAGCAGCTCGGTGATGACCTGGATCGGCACCGGGTAGGCGAAACCCTCACGCAGATCGGCCGATTCGCCGGGCGTCGTGGCGGCGAGGGCGTCGAGCAGCTGCGTGGTGATCTCCTCGATGCGCGGTCGCAGCGCCGCGGTGCGCCGATGGGTGAACGCGGGGGCGACTAGCTTGCGCAGGCGGCGGTGGTCGGCTCCGTAGGCGGTGAACATGTTGTCCACGGCCACCCAGGGATGCAGCGGCCACGCCTCGGTGATCTCGCCGTTGATGAACGCCGACCAGTGCTGGCGCGCGTCCTTGGACACTCGGGGATCGGCCAGCAGGCTCTTGAGCACGGCGGCGTCGGTCACCGACCAGGCGGGCACGCCGCCGGGCAGTTCCACGAGCGCGGCAGGCCCGCGCTCGCGAATCCGCGCGGACTCGCCCTGGATATCGGCGCCGGTCAGGTCGAGGACGATCGGTTCATACTCCATCGGTGGGCTCCTTACCCGAGATGCAACGGAGGGGACGGGGAAAAGACGACCGGTAGCGCCGCCATGGCGCGGTGGAACGGCCCTGGCCGCCAGGACAATTCGGCGGCGGGCACCGCCAGCTCCAGCTCGGGTAGCGCGTCGAGCAGCTGATCGATGGCGTCCTGCACCACCAGGTAGGCCACCGAGCGGGCCGGGCACGCGTGCGGTCCGCCGCCCCACGCCAGATGCGAGCGGTTCCCGGTGCGGTCGCCGCCGCGGACGGCCGGGTCGTTGTTGCATCCGGCGAGGCTGATGAGGACCGGTTGGTGCGCGGGCAGCCAGGTGTTGTCGATCAGGATCGGCTGGCGCGGGTAGGTGATGGAGAAGTTCGCCATCGGCGGGTCGTTGAACAGCACCTCGTCCAGCGCGTCGCGGGTCGAGAGGCTGCCGCCGAGGACGTGCCCGCCGAACCGGTCGTCGGTGAGCATCAGCAGCAGGGTGTTGGTGATCAGGTTCTGCTGCGGCTCGATCCCCGCACCGTAGAAGCTGATCAGCTGACAGAGCATCTCCTCGTCGTCCAGCTTCGCCGGGTGGTGCGCCAGCCGTGAGGTGACGTCGTCGCCGGGCTCGGCACGCCGCAGCGCGATCAGTTCCAGCAGCGCGGCGCTGAGCATCTCCATGCCGCGGGCGGCCTCGACGGTGTCGAAGAGCATCGCCATACCGGTCGCCACGCGCTGGCCGAGCTCGGCCGAGCAGCCGACCATCTGGTTGAGGACCTCGAAGACGAGCGGGAAGGCGTACTGGGTGACCAGGTCGACCGAGCCTGCCTCGCAGAAGGAGTTGATCAGCGGGATGGCGATCTTCTCGACGGTCGCGTGTAGCGCGTGCAGGTCGATCCCGTCGATACTGGCGACGTAGGCCTGCCGATAGCGCGCGTGCACCGCCCCGGCGTTGCGCAGCGCGTTCGGGTACCACTCCATCATCGGTTTGACGGGGCAGTCGGCCGGAATGTCCTTCTGCCAAGTCCGCGGGTCGGCGGGGAAATGGTCGGGGTCGTTGAGGATGCGCAGCGCCGTGCTGTACCCGATGATCAGCGTCGCGGGCACATCGGGCGCCAGCTCGATGGGGATCACCGAACCGTACTGGCGACGCATGCCGTCGTAGGCGCCATGCGGGTCGGCGGCGAATTCCGGTCCGTGCAGCGGGATCCTGGGGCCGTCGGGCCCGATCGGGGATCCGTGCTGGACGGGGCAGACTCCGGGTGCGGTAGCGTGCGGCGCGGTGACCGCGGGCTGTGACGAGGTCAAAAGACGGTACTCCAGACGAGGGACATGTGCTCCGCGCCGAGGACCGGAACTCTGGTGGGGTGCACCGTCGTTCGCCAGGTTCACCGCGCAGTCCTTGCCGGACAGGCGATCCGGGCCTGCGATCGCCGTCGATCCGAGCACATCCCGACCCAAGCGTCCAGAACTCGACAACTCGCCCACGTTAGCAGCAATGCGAGGAGTTCTCTTTCGATGCGGTAACAAACTTTCTGCACCGTCTGCGCGGATCGCCGAAACGCCTGTTCGCGCGACAAAGCGGAGAGAGCGCCGAAAGTGGCTGTCAGGGTGATTGATTCGCGTACCGCGGCGCCGGGCTCGCGGCGGCGGCCTGCTAGCGCTCGCCGCGAGCCGCGGCGTGCACCGCGACGAGCCGGGCCGCGCGGATCGCGTCCCACAGCGGGCGCAGCAGCGTCTCCTGCGCGCCGATGGCGCTGGCAGAGGTCGGAGCGGAGGCCGGTTCGTGTTGCGCCACCGTGAGAATCGCGGCGACGTGATCGGCGGTGTCGAGGATGCGCTTGGCGCGCAGCGGAATCGAGCCGGGGTATTCGTGCCTGGCGTAGTCGGCCAGCTCGGCCTCGATGAGTTCGCGCGGATCGGATTCGACGGAACCGACCGCGGTGGTGTGCAGTTGCATCAGCGCGTCGGCGGCGTCGCGGACGGCTTCTCGCATGGTGTACTCGGCCTCGCCGAGCGACATGTCGGGGCCGGGCGGGGGCGGGATGGGAGTGCTGTAGAGCGTCCACTGGAGGGTGGTGTCGTCCGTCCACTGGGGGATCAGCCCGATGCCCTCGGCGCCGGGCACACCGACGAGCGTGCCCTCCTCGGCGTCCATCGCGTCGGCGGTGAACACGGTGCCCGGCGGCAGTCCGCGCACGTCGCCGGGAACGGGAAGCACCAGGCGCAGCTGTGCGCCGGGCTGGGCCATCGCCTCGCGAATCACCTTGAGCAGCGCCATGAGACCGGACCCGGGTAGCGCGCTGCGCGAGGACCACGGCAGGTCGGTGCGACCGCCGGTCATCGGGTCGCCCGCGGCGATGGTGTGCCGCGGCGCCCACGCGTGCAGCGCCTCCAAGACGTCGTCGGGCGCGCTGCATCCGGCCAGCCATGAGCCGGCCCAGACCGTCAGCGTGGCACTAGGAGAGCACATAATCATCGAGCATAAACGCTTGGCGCTACCGGCGGGCATCGGCGCACCAACCCTCGTGAGCTGCACGCACTCCCGAATCGGGCGGCCAGGGACGGCGTCGCGTCCGCTCGCGCTCGTCGCGTCTGCCTGCTACTCCGGCTCGGTGACGAAGTCGATCAGACGTTCGACCGCGCCGATCAGGGGAGCCTCCAGATCGCGGAAGGACTCGACGGCGTCGTAGACCCGCCGCCACCCGTCCTGCGGGGTGCCCCAGCCGAGGCGACGGCACACGCCCGTCTTCCAATCCTCCCCGCGCGGCACCTGCGGCCAGGCCTCGATGCGCAGCGCCGCGGGCCGGACGGCCTGCCAGACATCGATGTAAGGATGCCCGGTCACCAGCACGTGCGGGCCGAGGCCGGTGGTGAGCTGGGTTTCCTTGGAGCCGGTGACCAGGTGGTCGACCAGCACGCCGACCCGGCGGCCTGGTCCGGGCCCGAACTCCGTCAGCCGCTCGGCCAGGTTGTCCAGACCCTCCAGGTGCTCCACCACCACGCCCTCGACCCGCAGGTCGTGGCCCCACACCCGCTCCACCAGCGCGGCGTCGTGCACGCCCTCCACCCAGATCCTGCTGGCCTTGGCGACCTGGGCGCGCAGCCCGGTCACGCGGGTGGAACCCGAGGCCGACCTGGTCGGCTGCCGCGGCGCGGCCGCGGTGGGACGTACCAGGGTGACCGGCCGTCCGTCGATGAGGAACGCGGCCTCTCGCATCGCGAACAGCCGCACCGCGCCGCGCGCGTCCTCCAGTTTCACGAACTCGCCGTCGTAGCTGCGGTCGAATCCGACCACGGCGCCGCAGAATCCGCTGGCCGCGTCCTCCACCACCAGGTCGCGTTCGGCGGTCACCCGCGGCGCCGGATTCTTCTTGGACCTGTCGTGTCCGGCGAAGATGTCGCCGTGCCTGTCGCGCGTACCCACCCGCCCGAAACTACCCGGTGGCGCGCGGATTTCGCGGGCGCGACGCAGTGTGTTCCGCCGTGGAAGGGCGTGGTGTGCGGCGGCGGGCGGCGCTGGGCTGGGTTTTTCGACGGACATCGGCCGACAGCGCCGTTAGAGTGGGTGCGTGGCCGCAATAGCTTGGCTGGTCGCGGGGATTCTGCTCGCGGCGGCAGAGATGCTCACCGGGGACCTCACGCTGCTGATGATCGGCGTCGCGGCCCTCGGCACGGCCGGGGTGAGCGCCGCGGCGGACACCTCGCTGGTGGTCGACGCGGTGGTCTTCGCGGTGATCACCGCGGTGCTGCTGCTCGGGGTGCGGCCGATGCTGCGCCGCCGGTTCGGCACGCCGCCGCCGATTCCGACGAATGTCGATGCGCTGCCGGGGAAGTCGGCCTTGGTGCTGGAGGAAGTCGCCGCTCATTCGGGCCGGGTGAAGCTCGGCGGCGAGGTGTGGACCGCGCGGCCGATGAACCCGGACGAGGTGTACGAGCCGGGCGTGACCGTGTACGTCATGAAGATCGACGGCGCGACGGCCGTCGTCTGGAAGGGGCCGTAATGGCTGTACTGATCGTCGCCGCCGTGCTCGTCCTGCTGGTCGTGGTGGTGGTGTTCAAATCCATCGCCCTGGTGCCGCAGGCCGAGGCGGCGGTCATCGAACGGCTCGGCCGGTACTCGCGGACGGTGTCCGGTCAGCTGACCTTCCTGGTGCCGTTCGCCGACCGGATCCGCGCCAAAGTGGACCTGCGCGAGCGCGTGGTGTCCTTCCCGCCGCAGCCGGTGATCACCCAGGACAACCTGACGCTGCAGATCGACTCGGTGGTCTACTTCCAGGTCACCAGCCCGCAGTCCGCGGTCTACGAGATCAGCAACTACATCGCCGCCGTCGAACAGCTCACCGTCACCACGCTGCGCAACGTGGTCGGCGGCATGACGCTGGAGGAGACGCTGACCTCCCGCGACCAGATCAACAACCAGCTGCGCGGAGTGCTCGACGAGGCCACCGGCCGCTGGGGCCTGCGCGTGGCGCGGGTGGAGCTCAAGGCCATCGATCCGCCGCCGTCGATCCAGGAGTCGATGGAAAAGCAGATGAAGGCCGACCGCGAGAAGCGCGCCATGATCCTCACCGCGGAAGGCACGCGGGAGTCGCAGATCAAGACGGCCGAGGGCGCCAAGCAGGCGCAGATCCTCTCCGCCGAGGGCGCCAAGCAGTCCGCCATCCTGGGCGCCGAGGGCGAACGGCAGAGCCGCATCCTGCGCGCCCAGGGTGAGCGCGCCGCCGCCTACCTGCAAGCGCAGGGTCAGGCGAAGGCCATCGAAAAGGTCTTCGCCGCAATCAAATCCGGCAAGCCGACGCCGGAACTGCTCGCTTACCAGTACATGCAGACACTGCCGATGGTGGCGCGCGGCGACGCGAACAAGGTGTGGCTGGTGCCGAGCGATTTCGGGAAGGCGCTCGAGGGCTTCGCCAAGAGCTTCGGTACCCAGGGCGAGGACGGCGTGTTCCGCTACGAGCCGCCCGCCGAGGAGGTGGCCGCGGTGAAGGTGGAAGACGATTCCGACGTCGCCGACTGGTTCGACACCGCACCGGATCCCACCATCGAACGCGCCGTGCGGGCCGCGGAGGCCAGTGCGCGCCAGCCCGTCGAGGGGTTGACGCCCACCCCGCTGCCCCGTCCGCAGGAACCCTCCCCGCACCAGCAGGTGATCCCACCCGGCGGCGAGTCGTTGCCCGCTCAGCAGCCCCCGGCGCACCGCCCGGACGACCCGCACGGGCGCCCATGGCAGCCGCCGGAGAACTACCGGCAGTAGCCCTTTCGCACCGGCCCGCCGCTCCGATCGTCGAGCGGCGGGCCGGTTTTCTCGGCGTGCGGTCGTGACTCGAGAGTTGCCCAAGTAATCAGGGGCACAGTGCTTTTCGCCGTGTTCCGCCGAAAAACCCCGGCCCGGCGGATAATCGGCAGTGCTCGCGTGCAAACCGACATCCGGGGGAACATGCTGACCCGTAGGGCGCTGGTGCAGATGGCGTTGGTCGCGCCGCTGGCGGGCTGCGGCGCGGGCGTGCTCGGCACGCCGGGCACGGTGCGGATCGCGGTGTCGTGGAGCGGTTCCGAGCTGGTCGCGTTCCGCACGGTGCTCGACGCGCTGCGGTTGTCGCACTCGGTCGACGTGATCCCGCTCGGCGACGAGATCGAGACGGCGTTGACGGGCGGCCGGTCGGCGCCGGAATTGGTCATGCTGCCGCAGGCGGGCTGGGTTCGCGACTTGGCCGAGCTCGGCGTGCTGCGCGATGTGCCCGAATCGCTGTGGCTCGACGAGGCCCAGCAGCCGAACTATTCGGACGTGTGGGCGGACCTGCTCTACTACGACGAACGCCCGTACGGTGTGCCGTTCAAAGCGGCCGACAAGTCGATGGTCTGGTTCGACCGTCAGTCGGCGGCCGAATCCGGGGTCGGCACCCCGGCGCTGTGGACACTGGACTACTGGCTCGACCGCATCGAATTCCTCGCGGGCAAGGATCAGCGGCTGCTCGCGCTGGCCGCGGCGGACGGATGGGCGCTGACCGATCTGTTCGAGAACCTGCTCTACGCGCAGAACCCGGACACCTATGCGGCGCTCGCCCGGCGCGTCGGGGCGGTGACCTGGGAGAAGGACGCGGTGCGCGCCGCGCTCGCGCTGCTCGGATCGTGGGCGGCGAACAGCGAGGCGTTCGCCGGCGGGGTCGGCACCGCGCTGACCATGCAGTTCTCCGATGCCGTCCGGGAGGTGTTCGAGCGCAAGCGCGCGGTGATGGTGGTCGCGCCCGATTTCGCCGAACCGGTCGTGCGCAAGGCCGTCGCGGATTCCGGCCGCAATCCCGCCGATATCGTCGGCGTGACGGCCTTTCCCGGCGTCGGCCCCGGCGGGCCGCGCCCGCGCATCGTCGGCGGCGACGTCCTCGTGCTCACCCGGTCGGCGGACGATCGCGCGGGACGAGTGCTCGCCGCCCTCGCCGCCCCCTCGGCGCCGCTGCCGTGGATCAACGGGTTTCACGGCTTTCTCGCGCCGAACACGCACACCGACGCGGCCTATTCGCCGTTCCTGCGTCCGTCGGCCCAGCGGCTGCGCGAGTCGGCGGCTTCCGATCCGCACGACCAGACGGTGTTCGACCTGTCCGATCGGATCGGACCGCTCGGCGGCCGAAACGGGTTGTGGCGGATACTCACCGAGTTCCTGATCGCCGTCGACGGCGATCCCTTTCGCGTCGGTCCCGCGATCGACGCCGCCGTCCACGCCCTCGATCGGCGGTGAGCGCGACGATGACGACGCCGCCAGGATTCTCCAGCAACGGACTGCATCTCGAGCTCGCCACCCGGCGCATGCGCGGGGCGCTGATCGGCGGTCGCCATCCCTGGCGCGGATGGGAGTGGGCCAGGGTGGCGCCCGCGTGGTCGCTCGCGGCGCTCCTGCTGCTAGCTTCCGGCTGGACGCTGCTCACCGCGGGAACGTGGGTGTGGGTGCCGCTGCTGGTTTTCGCCGTCGGCGTCGGGACCGTGATCGTGACGCGATTGTTCGCGCACGGCGCGTCGCGGGTCGTCGCGCAAGTCGCCGCCGTCGCTCTCTTGGTGGCGGGGCCGCTGCTGTTCGTCGTGAACGCGGACGCGGACGCGCTGGGCGTCTACCGCCGGACGCTGCTCTTCGTGCTGGCCGGACTCGGCGTCATGACGGCCGCGCTGTGCACCGCGTGGTGGAGTCGCGACGTGCGGTGGTTGTGGCTGCCGCTGGTCGTGCCGTTCGGCGTCGCCGCTTTCGTCTCGGGCCTCGCGTTCCGGGTGATGTTCGAGGCGGCGGTGCCCGAGGGCAATGTCGCGACGTTCCAGTCCGGTTACCGGTGGATGCCGGTGCTCGCGTATTGCTGGACCTGGTTCGGGTTCCTCACCGGGATGTTCTCGGCGGGTCTGCGGGCGATCGAGACCGACCCGGTGCGCTGGGGGTACCTCAACGCGCCGACCGGGCGTTTCCGGTTCGCGGTCATGGCGTGGCGCGCTCGGCAGCTGGTGCAGCCGGTGGTGTTGATCGCCGGGATCGCGGCGGTCGTCGCGGCGGCCAGGGTGTTCGATGTCATCCTCATCGGCATTCCCTCGGCCTACCAGTACGACAGCGACAGCGCGACCGTGCGCTGGTGGCGATTGCTCACCACGGAGGGCCCCGCGGGGGTGGCGACCTATTCGGTTCCCTTGGCCGTCCTGGTCGGCGTCTGCGCGTTCGCGCTGTGGCAGGCGGGTGGCGCGCGCGAACTGCGGTTGCCGCCGCACCCGAGCGCGCACGAAGCGTACGGTGCGCGGCGGGCCGGAGGGCTCGCCACCGGATTCGCGGTGCTGATGGCCGTCGTCTCCGTGGCACCGCTGCTGATGCTGGCGTGGGTTTCGATGCGGCGGCCGGACGGTCTCGGCTGGCCCGCGATCGGGCGCGTCTGGCAGGCCGGGCTGCCCTCGACGCTGGGGCTGACCGCGCTGGTGGCGACGGTCGCGACCGTGCTCGCGGTGTCGGCCGCGCTGCCGGTCGCACGGTGGCTGGCCACAACGCCGTCGGACACGTGGGCTGTTCGCCTCGTCGTCACCGCCCTGGTCGTGCTCGCCGTGCTGCCCGCCCAGATGTATCTCGGGCCGATCGACCAGGTGAGCGAGTCCTTCGGGCTGTCCGGCACCCAGTACCCGCTGATGCTGGTGCACGGCGCCGCGGGACTGCCGGTCAGCGTGCTGATCCTGCGCGGTGCGATGCGAGCGGCCGAGGAGAATCCGAGTTCGGCCGCGCTGCACGGGCTGGCCAGACCCGGCGCCGTGGCGCGACGGCTGTGGGACGGCGCCGGTCGCGCCGTGGTCACGGCGGCGGTGCTGGAGTTCATCCTGGTGTGGAACGACTTCTTCGTCAGCCTGATGATCAGCGGTGCGGGAGTCAGCCCGTGGTCGCTGCTGCTGTGGGGCGAGGCCCGCCAGTACGAGGAGAACCTGCCGCAATTGGCGGCCGGGTCGCTGGTGTTCGCGATCGTGCCCGTCCTGTTGCTGCTGGCGACCTGGCGCCGATTCCTCGTGCCGGGACTGACCGGGGGAGCGCTGCGATGAACGCGCCGCCGCCGTCTCCCGGGGTCGCCGCGCCCCCGCCCGCGCTGCTGCGCTTTCGGTTCGGCGGTGGCGCGCTGGCGGGCGCAGTACTCCTCGGGCTGGTCATCAATATCGTGTCCAGCCTCTTCCTCGAACGCGGTGTCGGCGTGGTGCTGTCGGTGGGACTGTTGGCGGTCGCGCTGCTCGCCGTGGTGTTCCTCGTCGGTCGCTGGCTGCATGCCGAACGGCGCAGGCTTCGCGAAAGCCCGCACACCGCACGGGAACTGGAGCTGCTCAGCGAGTTCGACGACGCGCAGACGCCGATCGGGGCAGGCCCGACCACCTCCGCGCCGCCGCTGACGACGCTGTACGCCGCCACCCACGAGGAGGCTGCGGTGCTCGGTGAGCTGCCGGTGCGCGAATACAGCGCGGCCGCGCTGCTCGCCGTGCTCACGGCCGTACTCGACGCGCCCGCCCGCGATCCGTCCGACGGTGCGCCCGCGTCGACCACCGCGCCGCTGCTGCTCGCCGAGCTTTCGGATGGGGGATTCGTCCGGGGTGCCGGAGGAGTGCAGCAGTACTGGGTCGTCGCGGCGCCCGGTGCGCCGACCCCGGCCGAGGCACGGTCCGGGCTGCGCTGGAAAGCCGCGGTGACGGCGCTGGTGGGACATCACGCGGAGCGCGCCGAGCGGTGGGCGATCGGTCTCGGCACGCCGCGTTTCGCCGCCGCGGGGCGTGGGTGGTTCGAGGCCGAGGAACCGTTCCTGCGGCGATTGGTGATCGAGTGCGCGTCCTTCGGGGCCGAGCTGCCGAGGACCGCGATACCGGGCCTGATCCGGATCGCCGACTCCCTGGACGTCTGGCACGCGCGCACCGGCGGACACGACGCCGAGCTGGCTCTGAAACTGTGCCACTTGCCCGAGCTGGACGCGCTCGGCGCGCACGCCGCGCAGGTGCGGCTGCGCGCGCAGCCGGACGCCGAACCGCCGCGCCGCGGCGGCGACGCAGGTCGCTACGCCGATCTGACCGCACGCTACGAACACGCGAAAGCGCTC
Source organism: Nocardia sp. bgisy134 (assembly GCF_965341865.1). GTDB lineage: Bacteria > Actinomycetota > Actinomycetes > Mycobacteriales > Mycobacteriaceae > Nocardia. Next base: position 194,193 of record NZ_CBDQZP010000009.1, on the reverse strand, counting down.
GAAACGCTGGGCGCCGACCCGTCGGCGAGCACCGCCGCGGAGCTGGAGCAGGCGCGCCTGCGGTTGGATCGGGTCTGGTGGTCGCTGCCGCGCGAGGACATCCCGGGCGAGGTCTGCGCCTTGGTCAACCTCGGTGTGGTGCTGCTGCGTCAGGGTCTGCTCGACGACGCGCAGGACCGCCTGGAATTGGCCGAGGCGCTGACCAGGCAGGGCCGCGATCCGGACGGTCGCGCTCACATGCACGAGATCCTCGGCCACGTCTGGTGGGCTCGCGGCGAAGGGACGCGCGCGCTGCGCTGCTGGCGGCTGTCGCTGACCGCTTACCAGGCGTTGCGCGACGATCACGGCATCGCCCGCTGCCTCCAGCATCTCGCCGCGGCGGTGATCGCCGACCCACGCTGCGCCGACGAGGCGCTCGGGCCGGATCCGGCGCGGCCACCCGCGCTCGCGGTCGAGGAGGCGACCGGCTGGCTGGCCGAGGCCCAGGCGCTGTACCCCGCCGCGATGACGGCGAATCACTATCGGGCCGAGGCGATCACACGGCACGGGGTCACCCCGCGCTCCAGCGCGAACCGGTGGCCCTTGCCGCTCGACGAGAACGTGACCAGTGGGTGATGCGTCCTGATCGGTCGCTCGAGCAGTCGCAGGTGGTCGCGCCGACCGAGCGCGAAGTGCTGCGCTTGGCGCTGGATCTGGTCACCGGCAGGCTGGAGATCACCGAGGCGAAGTTGCTCGACGGCGCCACCGTGCACACCGAGGAACTGCGCGCGGCGCTCGACCCGGATCGCTGACTCCGGACGAGGATCCGGCGCGTCGGAATCCGCCCGGCCGCGATGCGCCCGTGCCGGAATCCGGCGCGGCCCGGCCGGGGACGGGTGCTCGGCGGCAGCGGCCCGCAGGCTGAGGCCATGGTCAACCACATCACCGCCGTGCACCACACCGGCATCCTCACCCGCGATCTCGACGGACTCGAAAGCGTCTACCGCGCCATGGGTTTCACCCTCAGCCCGCGCTCGCGGCACCTACTGAGCGCACGGCCCGGCGAGCCGCCGCAGCCGGGCTGCACCGCGAATCTGTGCGCCCTGTTCGGCGGGTCCTATATCGAACTGCTCGGCATCGTCGACGAGTCCGCGCCCGACCCGTGGCACACCAAGGCAATGGCCGATCGGTACGAGGGATTCCGCATTCTCAACCTCGACACCGAGGACGCGGCGCGCACGCACGACCGGCTGGCGGCGCTGGGGATGCGGACCTCCGGCGTGCTCGACCTCGAGCGCGACGTCGAGACCGCCGACGGACCGCGCACGGTCCGGGCGCGCGCCGTGCACCTGGATCCGCGCACCACGCCGGAGGGCTACATCGGTCTCGCGCAACACCTCACGCGCGACTTCGTGCACCAGCCGCGCTATCTGACGCATCCGAACGGCGCGCGCGGCATTGCCGCGGTGCTGATCGTGGCGGCCGCCGAGGAATACGACGGCATCGCGCGGCGATACGCCGACCTGCTCGGAGCCGAATGGGTGGCGGACGGACCGCTGTCCGTTCTCGAACAGAAGGACGTGCGCCTGGAACTGCTGCGCGCCGCCGATGTCGCCGCCGTGCTGCCCGGCGAACCCGATCCGGCCCCTTCGTATCTCGCCGCCATGACGATCCGCGTGGCCGACGTCTCCGCGGCGCGCGGGGTGGTCGAGCACGGCGGCATTCCCACGCGTGAGGTGCGAGGCGGATTCTTCGTCTCCGGCCGCGACGCCTACGGAGCGGGTCTGTTCTTCACCGCGGGATGAGCGCGGGCGCCGCGCGTTTGGCGTACCTGGTGACCGCCGCGGTGTCGAGACGCGTCACGCCGGGCAGCGCGCCCACCCGGTCGACGACGTAGTCGAACACCGCGTCGGCGTCGCGGCAGACCGCAACGGCGATGATGTTGTGCGGTCCGGTGATCGCGCCCGCGAACGCGATCTCGGGGTCCTCGATCAGCGCCGCGCCGACGGCGGTGAGATGCCGGGGCGCCACCGTCAGCCACAGCACGCACTGGAAGCCGTAACCGAACAGCGCGGCGTCCACCTCGACGTCGAAGCCGAGCACGCGGGCCCGCCGCAGCTCGTCCAGCCTGCGGCGTACCGCGGACTCCGACCAGCCGAGCGCACCGGCCAGACTCGGATAGGCGACTCGCCCGTCGGCGGCCAACCGGGGCAGCATGCGCCTATCCAGGTCGCCGAGGGCGACCGGCGCGCTCTGGGCCGGCTGTGCGGGGCGCAGCGCGGCCACCTGGTCGGCGTCGAGCGCGGAGGTGCGGCCGCGCCAGCGCTGACGTGTGAGATGGCGAACGAGTCGCTGCGCGTCGACGCCGAGGATGTCGGAATGCCTCGCCAGCGCGGACAATGGTGCGGATTCGGCGGCCGCCGTACGGAAGACGCAGACGATCTCGGCGCCGCTGGACAGCACCGTCACCCACGCGGTGTCCGGCCGGGCGGACAGCGCCAGCGCCAGATCATCCGCCCGGTGCGGCCGGACCCGGAGGCGAACCACCCATTCCGCGCCGCCCGTGCGTCCGCTGTCGGTCACGCCGGTGACCCGCACCGCGCCCGTCGCGGCCAGCCGCGCGAACCGCCGCGCCACGGTGCGGTCCGAGACGGACAGCACCTGCGCGATCCTGCTGAACGGCGCCCGCCCGTCGACCTGCAGGGCGTGCAGCAACCCGAGGTCGACCACGTCGAGCGTCGCAGATTCCACCAGTCAAGGATACGGCGGGCGTGGAACTCGCTGCGGCCACGGCGAATACGTGAACGCGAGCGTGGGGAACCGCACATCCGCCTCGATTGACGCGGCCGGAGACGCCGGTTACTAATGGACGGTGGCGCGTATCGCGCCACACAGCAGCCTGACGAGCGAAGCGGGGTGAGCGGCGGATGCCGGATACAACCATCGGAACGCCGACTCGGAGTCCGAGATGACCAGCGCGCTCAGCACGCCCACCGATCGTTTCGACACCGAAGTGCTCGGGCTGCATTGGATTCCGCTGACCGCATCCGACGAGGACACCGCCGCGGTGTTGCGCGAACGCCTCGGCATCGATTTCTCCCGCACCCACGACCGCATCTGGGAAACCGGCGATTTCGTCTACCTCCCGGTCACCGCGACCTATCTGCGCGGCGACGCCGCGCGGCGCGAGACGATCGTGTTCGCGCTCGGCGGCGATTTCGTGGTCACCGTGTATTCGGCGGAACCGTTCGACCCATTCGACCGCGCCGTCGCCGAGATGGGGCGCAGGCCCGCCCTCGCCGGTTCCCCGCACGGCGTGCTCTACGCCCTGCTGCGCTCGCTGAACGAGGCCGCCGAGGGGGTGCTCGGGCACGCGCGGGAGGAATCGGACGCGTTGGCTCGCGACATGGACGCCGCCGTCGACGGGAGCGACCGGACCGGCGAGATCGCCGATCTGCGTGCCGCCCTGGCCCGGATGGACGCCGTGGAAGGCGCCGTCACCCGGGTGCGGGACACCCAGCGCGACCTGGTCCGCGCCGGACGCCGCCTGCTCGCCGAGCACGGCGGCCGCACCGCGGATCTGGACGGCGCGATCGGCGACCTGCTCGCCGACATCGCCGACGTGCACGGGCGAGCGGACGCCGAACACGATCGCATCCGCTACTTGCAGCACGCGCTGCTGCTGCGCGTCGAGATACAGCACGCCAGAATCGTCAAGATCCTGGCCTTGTCGGCCGCGTTGGTCTCCCTCGGCATCCTCGCCCTGTGTTACCTGGTGGTCCTCGGCTGATCCGGCAGCCGTACCGCTACCGAAACCTGCGCTGAAAATCCCAGTCTCCCAGCCGAACTCGTCCTCGCGATCCGGCCGTTCCGCGCCGCGCCGCCGGGTAGTATTCGACAGACCCGCGGGTGGGAAGAACGGAGCGGGCCTTGTGTGGAATCAGTGGCCACGTCGCCAGATCGGGCTTTCCGTCGCGTATCGATCTCGTCGAGCGGATGACCGCAGCGTTGAGCCATCGCGGACCCGATGCCGCGGCGGTGTTCGCGGACCCATCGCTCGCCCTCGGGTGCACCAGGTTGGCCATCATCGACGTCTCCGGCTCATCGCAGCCGCTGCGCAGTGCCGACGGCGGATCGTGCGCCGGCGGTGAGCTGGTCCTCGTCGCGAACGCCGAGATCTACAACTTCGCCGAACTGCGTGAGGGGCTGCGACGGCGCGGCCACGTCTTCACCACCGACGGCGATTGCGAAGTGATCCTGCATCTGTACGAGGAGCACGGCGAACGCGCCGTCGATCACCTGCGTGGCATGTTCGCGTTCGCCCTGTGGGACCGGCGCAGGGGTCGGCTGACGCTGGCGCGCGATCGGATGGGGGAGAAACCGCTCTACTACACGGAACGACCGGACGGACTGCTGTTCGCCTCCGAAGCGAAAGCGCTGACGGCCGCGGGCGTCCCGGTCGAACTCGATCCGGACGGCGTGGCCGACTTCTTCCACCTCGAATACGTGCCCGAGCCGCGCAGCATCCTGCGCGATGTGCGCAAAGTTCCGGCCGGACACGTCGTGACGGTGGACATCCGGCCGTGGCGGGTACGGTCACGACCCTACTGGCGTCTCGAGGACGTGGAGCCGATCGACGGTTCGTGCGCCGAGCTCGTCGGCGAGATTCTCACCGGACTCGGTCCGCTGGTCACCAGAACCGATCGGCCGCTGGGCATTTCGCTCAGCGGCGGACTCGATTCGAGCGTCGTGGCGGCGCTCGCGGCCAAGTTCTGCGCCGCACCGGTGCGGGCCTTCTCGGTGGGCTACGCGGGCCGACCGGCCAACGACGAACGACACCATGCGCGGCAGCTGGCGACCTCGCTCGGCATGCCGTTCCACGAGATCGAGATCGACACCGCGCGCGCCACCGCGGATCTGCCCGTCGTCGTCGCGGCGCAGGACGATCCGGTCGCCGACTTCGCGGGTATCTGCTACCACGCGGTCATGCGCGCGGCGGCCGAGGCGGGCGTGCGGGTGATGCTGCAAGGTCAGGGCGCCGACGAGCTCTTCTGGGGCTACCCGTGGGTGCGGCGGGCCGTCGCGCTGAGCGAAGCGCGCGGGAAACTGGTGTTCTACCAGCTGGATCCGGACTTCCGAGAGGCCGACCGGGACGGGCCGGGCTATTTCGGCGAAGCGATGCGCGATGCGGCGCGGACCGAGTTCGAGCCCTCCGGCGCTCGCCCCGATATCGATCTGACCGGGTTGATCGCCGGAACCTATCTGCGCGAGAACGGCATCGCCCAGTGCGATCGGCTCGGCATGGCCAACTCCGTCGAACTGCGTGCGCCGTTCGTCGATCACCGCCTGGTCGAGGCCGTGGTCGGTACGCGCAAGACTCGGCCGGATCACCGTGACCCGCCGAAACAGCGGCTCAGGGAGGCGGCCTACGCGCTCCTTCCCGCGCGGATCGCCGACCGGCCCAAGCAGAGCTTCTCGCCGCCGTTGCGCGCGTGGCATGCCGCCTTCCTGCGGGCCTACGGCGACCTGCTGCCCGGCGGCGAGCTGGTGCGCCGCGGCATTCTCACCGAATTCGCCGCCCGGCGGCTTTCGGTCGCCGACTTCCCGGACGGGGCGGGCTCGCCCTTCTCGTTCAAAGCCCTGATGCTCGAAATGTGGTGTCGGCGCAATGTCGCTCGTGCGAGGAGATGATCGATGCAGGTGGCAGTGATCGGCATGGGGTATGTCGGCCTCACGGCGGCGCTCGGACTCGCGGCGTCGGGCCACGACGTCCTCGGCATCGATCACGACGAGCGCCGCGTCGCCCTGTTGCGCGAGCGGTGCTGCCCGTTCCACGAGCCGGACGTCGCGGAGGCGCTGCTCACCACCACGGTGACGTTCCAGCGGACGCTCGACGTTCCGGTCCGGGCGGTGATCATCGCGGTCTCCGCGCCGCTCGACGCGACCGGCGCCGTCGACCTGGGCAACGTGCAGTCCGTGCTCGCGGAGCTGCTCTCGGCCGGATCGCTTCCGGATCTCGTCGTAGTGAAAAGCACGATCCCGCCGGGTACCAGCGAAGAGTGGGCGGCGCGGTTCCCCGCGCTCCGGCGTGTCTACGCGCACAATCCGGAATTCTTGAATCAGGGCCGCGCCCTTGCGGATTGGCGAGCGCCGGACCGCATCGTCCTCGGGCTGTGGAACCGTGAGCTGCTGCCGCTGCTCGGTGCGCTGTACCACGATATGACCGCGCCGCGGCTGGTGGTCGGTCCGACCGAGGCCGAAGCGGTGAAGTACGCCAGCAACGCCTTCCTGGCCACCAAGATCAGCTTCGCGAACGAGATCGCGAACTTCTGCGGCGACCACGGCATCGACGTGGACGCCGTGCTCGACGGTGTGGCGCTGGATCCCCGTATGGGGCAGGGATTCTGGCGCCCCGGCATCGGATACGGCGACTCCTGCCTCGGCAAGGACGTCACCGCGTTGACCCGGTCCGCCCGTCGTCGTGGACGACCGATGAGAATGCTCGAATCGGTCGCCGAGCTGAATGACCGCCAGCTGCGATTCCCGGTCGAGATCGTCGCGCACGAAACGGCGCCGGGCGCACCGCCGGAGGTCGCCGTGCTGGGATTGCTCTACGAACCGGGCAGCGACGACATGCGAGCGGCGCCGAGCCGGACGGTGGTGCCCGAGCTCGCGGCGATCGCCGCCGACGTCCGGGTCTGGGATCCGGTACTGAGCCAAGAGGTTTTCGCCGACCTGTTCCCCGGTGTCCGGCGCACGGCGGGCATCAAGGAGGCCGTCCTCGATGCCTCCGTCGTCCTCGTGCTGACCGAGTTCCCGGACGTGCTCGCCCTCGACTGGACCGCGCTGGCGCAACTGGCGCGGCCGGATTGCCTTGTCGTGGACGCCAAGAACGCCCTCGCGCGGTCCGATGTCGAGGCGGCGGGGCTGCGCTATCGAGGGGTCGGACGGGCGGGCGGCGCCGGCGACCCCGGCGCCGCGGAACAGGACGTCGACGCGAAGTAGAAGGGATGTCGCCATGGGGATTGTGGTCCGGCCGCGTGCCGAAGGTGGCGGTTACGGCGGCTGGCGGCGCGCGGTGGACGACATCGTCGTCTCGGCCGACGGCGCGCAGTACAGCGTCGAGGAGACCGACGACGCGGTCTGCGTTCTCGACGGTTGGCTCTGCTCCGGCGGCGGCGCGGCGGAGCTGCTCGCGCTCTATCGCAAGCAGGGGATGTCGGCCGTAGCCGCGCAGGAGGGGCACTACGTCGCCGTCGTGCACGATCGTTCCCGCGGGCAGACGCACCTGGTGAGCGACCCCGGCGGATTCGGGCACGCGTGCTATCGCGACTCCGGCTCGGCGTTCGCGTTCGGGTCGCGGCCCTGCGACGTCGGGACCGGCACGGTGTCGCGCGAAGGTCTCGCCCTGTATCTGACGTTTCAATATGTCCCCGCGCCGTTTTCGATCTTCGACGGGGTGCGGCGGCTGCCTCCGGGCGCCGTGGTGACCCGGCGGGGCGGCGGCTGCCACGTGCGTCACCACGCCTCGCTCCCGCGGCCTGCGGAGCCGTCGGCGGGTGACGCGATCGCGCCCGAGCAGCTGGCGGCCGAGGTGCTCGACCTGCTCACCGATTCGCTCGCCCGCCGCATCGCGCCCGCGGAGCGCGTGGGCATGATGCTGAGCGGCGGCATCGACACCAGCACCAACGCCACCGTGCTCGCCACCCGGTTGGGGATCGGACCGACCGCGTTCACCGCGTCGTTCCGCGAGGCCGGGTACGACGAAACCGAATACGCCGCGATCGTCGCGGAACGGTTCGGATTCGACCACGTCGTGGTGCCGGTCGGGCCCGAGATCGTCGAGCGCCTGCCGAACATGGTGCGCGCCTTCGACAGTCCGAACGCCGACCAGGCGATCGTCGCCACGCAAGCGATCGCCGAGCGCGCCGCGCAGTTGGGATGCTCGCACATCGTCACGGGCGAAGGCGGCGACGAGGTGATGGGTTTCCCGATGTCGCCGCACGACGACATCCACCTCGTGCCTCTCCCCGCGGAATCGACGGACCTGGCGCGGTACTACCTGGGGCAGATCGGGCTGGGCAGTCCGGAGGATCGCGCGCTGATGTACGACGCGCTCGGCGGGGGCGAGGACCTCGCGCTCGGCGTTCTGGCCGGTCTGTACGAGGAGCATCGAGCGCACACCGCGCTGGACCGTTTGCTGTTCGGCCAGTGGAAGACCTGGTTGACCGAGGGCGTGTATCGCAAAGACCACCACACCTTCGGCGGCGCCGGGATGACCAGCGTCTTGCCGTTCGCCGATCCGCGCGTGCTGTCGTTCGTCGCGGGGATGCCCGCCGATCAGCGCTACCGGGCCTTGGACGGCAAGGCCATGCTGCGGGCGGGTATCGCGGCGCACCTGCCCGATCGCATACTGAAGCGCAGGAAGCACAAGTTCTGGATCCCGTTCGCCGAGTGGTTCCGCGGCCCACTGCGCGCCCACCTGCACGACGCGCTGCCGCACGGCACGGTGGCCACGGAGCTGTTGGGCGAGAAACGAGTTCGGGCACTGATCGACTCGCACGACCGCGGGCTCGACGACAAGAGCGGAATCCTGTGGGCGCTGTGGTTCCTCGACGCGTGGCTGAGCGCGTTGCCGCCGCGGAGCTCGGACGGGACCGTGCCCGGCGGTACGACGGAGCCCGCCGCACGATAGTGGATTACGCTGCGGTGCGGACGACTTCGGCGCGAGTCCGCGAATCCCGGGACACCGCAAGCCGAAACTGGCACTATCCGAATGGCGGCCCTCTTCGCTGCCGAGCCCGTCACGAGTACCGCTCGCAGAGTGATCGGATGGCCTTTGACCATTTCTCGAAGACAGGATTCGACGCTCGATGGTTACCTGGCTACTCAGTATCGTGTCGGGACTGATCGTCGCGACCACCACGTTCGGGGTGACGCGGTTCTACGACGCGACGCGGGTCCGGCGTAAATTCGGACACCTGAATGTCCTGGCCGAAGGCCAGGACATTCAGATAGTGATCCCCGATTTCCATGCCGGCTGGCTCTCGATCTACGGCACCGATCAGAAGGCGGAGATGCCGCCGAATGTCCGGGTGATGCCGATGGCGGAGGGCGGCGCGATCGCCGAGGCCGTGCTGGCCTGGCGCGGGCTCGGGAATCGGAATCGGATCAGTATCAGCACCCAGGACGCCTACCAGGACACTCACGGTCTGACGATTCTCATCGGCGGCCCGAGCGTCAACAGGTTGACCGGGAATCTTCTCAAGCGGTGCTTTCCGAAGTTCCAGATTCGCTATCCCGAGCACGTGGCGTCCTACGGTTCGATGAGTTACGACGTGACCGCGGACGAGAACGGCTCGCTGCTCGAGGACTACGGATTCATCGCGGTCAGCCGCACGCCGTCCGGGAAACGGTGCGTCGCGCTGTTCGGCGTCTGGGCCTTCGGCACGCTGATCGCCACCATCGCACTGCTCGAGCGGGTGGCCAGGGGCACCGATGTCTGGAATCTCATCCGCGACAAAAAGGATTTTCTCGTGGCCGTGCATTGTGAATTGGACGGGCTCGAATACAGCAACATTCGAATAATCGGATACGAAGAGATGTAGCGGCGGTTCGAGTGCCGCCGCTACATTTTTCCGCAGAGAATTATCGGAAGACGAGAATTTCTTTCGCGCCCGCCCGCGCGTGCGGGAGAAACGCTTCCCGGAAACGATCGAAGGGAATGCGCGTCGTCGTCGAGCCGATGACGCCGGGCCAGGTGGCATCGACCTCGCGCAAGAGATCGATCGCGTCCTCGAAATGCACCCGCGAGGAGTTGACGACGCCGAACAGCACCTGATTGCGCTTGACCATGGTGCCGAGCAGCGCACCGCCGTCCACCTCGGCGTGCTGCCCGCTCGGCAGGCCGACTACGCAGCAGGACGCGTTCTCCGCGCCGTGTGTCGCCAGCAACCGCGGCAGGAACGCCACGCCCGCCGCGTCGATGATGCTGCGGTGGGCCGCGATCGTCTGCTCGGTCACCATGTCGCCGGGAACCAGTTGGTGGGATTGGTATTCCGCGCCGAAAGAGGTCGCCGCCTGGGCCGCGAGCGAACCCGGCGGCGCGGGATCCACCACGGTCACCTTGTGTCCCGCGAATCGCAGGAAGGCGGTGGTGAGCAGGCCGATGATGCCGCAGCCGATCACCAGCGTATGGCCGGACGGATCCGACATGCCCAGCCGCTGGTCCATCGTTCGCAGCGTGTCCAGCGCCTTGACCACGATGGATGCGGGCTCGATCAGCACGCCGAGGTGGATCAGCTCCTCCGGAACGGGGACGAGTTTGTCGGCAGGCGCGCGCCAGTACTCGGCCATGAAGCCGTCGAGTTCGCGAATGCCGCGCTCTTTCCACGATCCGTTGCTGCACAGGTCGGGTCGGCCCCGGCGGCATTGGCTACACGGCACCGGATCGGGATCGCGGACCACGCAGGTGACCAACTGACCGGTTTCGATTCCGGGCGTCGAACTGTGCACCACCCGCCCGAGGACCTCGTGGCCGAGCACCATTTCGTCCGCCGACGCGGGTAGCTGTCCCTCTGTCCCCGCGACGATTTGGATGTCGGTCCCGCAGACGCCCACCTCCAGGGTGCGAATCAAGGGGCCGCGCGGATCGATGGCATCCATCGTTCTGATCACCTCGCGCGGCGCGCCCGTGGAATCGGGCGGTACGACGAGGCAACGCGCGCGTATTATCCGATCCTCGGATGTTCCGGCATAATCCACTTCGCACTCCTTGTTCGGAATCGTCGGTGAAGCAGATGATCGATGTGTGCGGGATTCGGCTTGATGGGCGCATTCCGCCACACGGGGAGTTTAACGGACCCGATCGTCGGCGGATCGATGATCGTGATTCGCCACTGCTTCATGGTGGCGGTACCCGGCGGTCTTCGACATGAACGCCGTAACATCCTGAATTCACCTCGGTTTCGCGGACGAAAACTGACTCGAGGCCACCTTCGCGGCCATTTCGCCGTTTGTTCGATCGGGATCGGTGGTGCCGGTGAACAGGCGATCGTGCTGGAAATTGTCCGCCGAACGACCTCGGTCGCCGAATGCGGCGTGGATCGCCCGCGGCGGCGGCGCCGGGCGGCTTGACATGTTCAGCGGTCTTGACGCGGCGCATCGATGACAAGGGCGTCATGTGACGTTCCGCGACGAGGAATTCGATTGGACAACTGAACTTTCGCCCGCCGCGCCCGGCGGTTTTCGCTCGGTGCAAAAGACGGTGCGCGGCGCTGCGGGCGGGGGCATCCTGGGAGGTGCCTGGTTTCGATGGCGAGAGGGTGGTCGGTGTGGACGATGCGATGGACGCGTACTCGCGAACGGTGATCGCGGTGGCCCAATCGGTCACGCCACACGTGGCGAGCCTGCGAACCCGGCGGGGGAGCGGTTCTGCCGTGGTGTTCACCGACGACGGATTCCTGCTCACCAACGCCCACGTCATCGGCGCGGCCACGCGCGGCGAGGTGGTGTTCGCCGACGGCGTCGAATCCCGCTTCGAGGTGGTCGGCATCGACCCGCTCTCGGACCTGGCCGTGCTGCGCGTGCGGGGCGGTGGCGGGCCCGGCGCGGCGGTGCTCGGCGACGCCGACAAGCTCGTGGTCGGTCAGTTGGTCGTCGCGGTGGGCAGTCCGCTGGGTCTGGCGGGTTCGGTCACCGCGGGCGTGGTCAGCGCGCTCGGGCGGGCGGTGCCGGTCGCCTCGCGCCGCGCCGGACGGGTCATCGAGGACGTCATCCAGACCGACGCCGCGCTGAATCCCGGCAATTCCGGTGGAGCGCTGTCGGATTCGGCGGGCCGGGTGGTCGGCATCAACACCGCCGTCGCGGGAATCGGCCTGGGACTTGCCATTCCGATCAACGCCACGACCCGACGCATCATCGCCACCCTGCATTCCGAGGGCCGTGTCCGCCGCGCCTACCTCGGACTGGTCGGTGTCCCGGCCCCGTTGCCGTCCGACGTGGCCGAGCGGACCGGACAACAGGCAGGGGTGCGCATCGTCGAGGTGGTGCGCGGCGCGCCCGCCGACACCGCCGGGCTGTACCGCGGCGACCTGGTGCTCAGTGTCGGGCGGTCGGAAGTCCGCGACGCCCAGGGCATCCAGCGTCAGCTCTTCGCCGACGCCATCGGCCGACCCACCCCGGTCACCGTGCTGCGCAACGGCGCGATGGTCGACGTGATCGCCGTACCGAGCGAACTGACCGTCGACTAGCTACTCGATAGCAACGGCGGTTTGTCTGCGATGCGGCCTGGCGAATCCGGGCTGCCGACGGCCAACCGCTGGTACGCGACATCGACGCACCTTGCCGAAACCGTCCTCTCGGGGACTGTTCGAATCTGCATGGAAAATGCCATCTTGTTCAGTTCGGGGCGGCCTTCTGGCAGGCGATCCTCGGATTGGCCGGTGTATCGGTGAACGTCATGGTGTGACGTGAGGCCTCGGCGATACGAGGGAAACCCACGGTGTCGAGTACGCGGCGTTGCTACCATGTGGCAATCATCGAGTGTTGGGGTCCTGCGGTATGGAAAGGCGGATTTCGATGGTTCCCAATTGGTGTCGATGGGCCGGGACCGCGGCGATGGTGGTCGCGGCGACAGCGGCGTGTACGGCGGACGACGGGGAGAAGCCTGCGTCGGCGGCGACGACCACCGCGACCGCGGGCCAGGCGCCGGACACCGGGAAATTCGTGCCCAAGTACGACCGTGCGATGCTTTCGGAGCTGGCGAAGGACGGTAAGAGCGTCGCTCAGGACAACCACGTCATCGAAGACCTGGCCGAGGCGTTGGGTGCGATGTACCGGCTGCCGAAGGATGTTCCGGTCGTCGGCATGGAATGCGGCGGGTTCAACGCCTATTGGGACCCCGAGAAGCAATCGATCGTCCTCTGCTACGAGATGTTCGGGGAGGCCGAGAAGTATGCGAGGGCGCAGTCCGAGGGACGCCCTGACTATTTCAACCTGTACTTCGACGGCGTGACACGCATGATCACCTTCCACGAGTCCGGACACATGGCGATCGATGTGTATTCACTGCCCACGACGGGACGCGAAGAGGACTCCGCGGACCAGCTCGCCGCCCTGCTCGAGTTGACCACCCCCGGCCCCACCGGGGTCGGCAGCGTGGCCGCGGCGGCCGACTTCTGGTTCGACATCTCCGACGATCCGGGCACCTTCGACGCGCACTCCTTCGCCGACGAACACTCCCTCTCCCAGGTACGTGCCTACAACCTGCTGTGCTGGGACTACGGCGCACTACCCGACGTGCTCGGTGTTCTCGTGACTATGCCGGGTGAGCCGGATCAGAAGGGGCGCCTGCCGTTGGAGCGTGCCATCAGCTGCGTCGACGAGTACAAGAAGATGCGCGGTTCGTGGGAGACCCTGCTGAAGCCCTATATCAAGGTGAACCTCGGCGTTTCCGACGCCACCGGCGCCACGACCACGGGTGCGGCACCTGCCACGACAACGACCCGGTAGAGCTGGCCGGTCTTCCCTCTTGATTCGGGGTTGCCCTGTGCGCGCGCCGCGTCGCCGGAATGCGATCGAGTGCAGTGGCCGAACCGGACGCGAGCCGTGTGATCCGGTCAGTCGCGGACGGCCAGCGGTTCGGCGAGCAGATCCTCGGACGGTAGGGCTTCGGACGGTAGCGCTTCGGGCTGCCAGCGGGCGTCGACCACCAGCCCGAGCAGTCCGATGGCAAGGCACACGCCCGAGACCATCACCATGGCGGGATGGGAGCCGCCGGTCAGGGCGTCGGCCAGGATGACGGTGGCGATGGTGCCGGGGGCCGAGCCGACGAAGGTGGCGGCGAGGTACGGCCAGAAGCGGATCGAGGAGAGTCCGCAGCAGTAGTTGACCACCGAGAACGGCGCGAAGGAGATGAGCCGCAGCGAACCGACGGCCAGCCAGCCGCGCCGCTCCAGCCGTTCGTCGATGGCCCGTACGGCGGGATGCGTGAGCCGGGACGCCACTTTGGTGCGGTCCAGCGCGCGCACCGAGAGGAGCGCCAGACCGGCGGCGACCACCGTGGCCGAGAGCGCGACCGCGGTGCCGGGCAATGCTCCGAAAAGCACACCGCAGCTGACGGTCAGTACCGTGCGCGGCAGCGGCGCCACTGCCAGAATCGAATAGACCCCGAAGAACACCAGCGGGAACCACGGACCGACCGAGCCTGCCCACTGCTGGATCTGCGTCGGACCGGGTAGCGGGACCAGCAGCACCGCGACGAACAGCGCACCCACACCGGCGAGCGAGGCGAGGATACGCGGGTTACGGAACAGCCTGGTCACCCGCGACAGGTTACCGGTTGGTAGTGGCGGCCAGGGTCAACCGATGCTGCCGCTGCCGCTAGCATCGAGGGAAACGGGACGAATGCTCGTTAACCGAAGTGCTCGCTGAGCTGGGCGAATGCGACGGTTTGGGCGCGCACCCCGGGTGCGCCCCGTGGTCGAGTGGAAGAGGAACAGCAGCTATGCCGATTGCTTCAGATCCGTCTCCGGGCGCGGAGCTCGCGGAGCGACCCGAGGGCGCGGATCCGGTTCCCCAGTACGGCGCCTGGCGTAAGGGTGTCGCGGGTGTGCTCGCCAAGGCGCGCAGGGTCGAGGTCGCCGAGTTGCCGGACGAGCCGGAGCAGCTGCTCGCGCAGACCACCTACGACGGGCTGACCGTCGCACCGCTGTACACCCGGCGCGACGAGCGGCCCGAACTGCCGCTGCCCGGCGCCTTCCCCTTCGTGCGCGGCCGCGACGCCACGCGCGACGTACACCGCGGCTGGTACGTCAGCGCCTTCGTCGGCGCGGGCGACGGAGCCGCCGCCAAGCGGGAGATCCTGGCCGGACTGGAGAACGGCATCAGCGCGATCTGGCTCGGCGTCGGCGAGCGCGGCGTCCCGGTCACCGAGCTGTCCGCGGCGCTGGACGGTCTGCTCTTCGAGCTGGCGCCGCTGACCCTGGACGCGGGCGAGCACGTATCGTCCGCCGCCGCAGCGCTTTTCGCGGCGCTGGACGGCTACGAGGCGCCGCAGCGGGCCGATATCCGGATCTCGCTCGGCGCGGCGCCGCTCACCAGCCGCTTCGCCGGCGTCGCGGACGCGGATCTCGCGGAGACCGTCGCGCTGGCCGCCGAGGCGATCGCGCGGCCGGAGTCGGCGCGCGCGATCACCGTGGACGGCACCGTCTTCCACGACGCGGGCGCCTCCGACGCGCAGGAACTCGGCGCCGCGGTGGCCGCGGGCCTGGAGTATCTGCGTGCGCTCACCGAGGGCCAGGACATCGCGGACGCGCTCGGCCAGCTGGAATTCCGGTTCGCCGCCACCGACGACCAGTTCGCGACGATCGCGAAATTCCGTGCCGCGCGCAAGCTCTGGGCCCGCGTCGCGCACGCGTGCGGCGCGCCGGACTTCGGCGGCGCACCGCAGCACGCGGTGACCTCCGCGGCCATGATGAGCCAGCGCGATCCCTGGGTGAACATGCTGCGCACCACGCTCGCCGCGTTCGGCGCGGGCGTGGGCGGCGCGGACACCGTGACCGTGCTGCCCTTCGACTCCGCGCTGCCCGCGGGTGAACTGAACGTATCCAAATCGTTCGCGGACCGCATGGCGCGCAACACCCAGTTGCTGCTGCTGGAGGAATCGCATCTCGGCCACGTCCAGGATCCGGGCGCGGGCTCCTGGTACGTCGAGGAGCTCACCGCCGAATTGGCCGCCAAGGCCTGGGAATTCATGCAGGAGCTGGAGGCCGCGGGCGGCTATCTGGCCGCGCTGGACTCGGGTCTGCTCGCCGAGCGCGTCGCCGCCACCAAGGCCGCCCGCGATTCCGATGTCGCGCACCGCAAGACCGCGGTGACCGGCGTCAACGAATTCCCGAACCTGGCCGAGCAGCCGCTCTCGGCGGCGGCCCGCACGCCGAGCCGGGTCGCCCGCTACGGCGCGGCCTTCGAAGCGCTGCGTGACCGGTCCGATGTGTACCTGGCGGCCAACGGAACCCGGCCGAAGGCGCTGCTCGTGCCGCTCGGCACGGTGGCCGAGCACAACGTGCGGGTCACCTTCATCGCGAACCTGCTGGCTTCCGGCGGTATCGAGTCGATCAACCCGGGCCCGCTGGACGTGCCCGGAATCGCCTCCGCCGCAACGGAAGCCGGTGCCCCGATCGCGGTACTCTGCGGTTCGGACGCGCGCTACGGCGCGGAGGCGGGCGCGGCGGTCGATGCGCTGCGCGCCGCCGGTGTGACAACGGTGCTGCTGGCGGGTGCGGCGAAGGCCGTCGCCGAGCTGAGCGGCACGCAGCGCCCGGACGGATTCCTCGCCGCGAAGATCGACGCGGTGGCGGCGCTGTCCGGCCTGCTGGAGAAGGTGGGAGCCTGATGACTACGCGTGAGATCAAGCACGTGATCGGCAATTTCGCCGAGGTGCCGCTCGACGAGCACGCGCCCGAACCTGCCGCGGTCGACGCCGCCCAGGTCGAGGCCTACATGCAGGGCGCGGCGGCGGCCAACAACTACACCCCCGAGCAAGTGGTGTGGTCGACCCCCGAAGGCATCGACGTGCCGCCGGTGTTCACCAAGGCCGATCGCGACGCCGTCGCGGCCGAGGGCTATCCGCTCGACAGCGTGCCGGGTGTGGCGCCGTTCCTGCGCGGTCCGTACCCGACCATGTACGTCAACCAGCCGTGGACCATCCGCCAGTACGCGGGCTTCTCCACCGCGGCCGACTCCAACGCCTTCTACCGCCGCAACCTGCAGGCCGGTCAGAAGGGCCTGTCGGTGGCGTTCGACCTCGCGACGCACCGCGGCTACGACTCCGATCACCCGCGCGTGCAGGGTGACGTCGGTATGGCGGGCGTCGCCATCGACTCCATCCTCGACATGCGCCAGCTCTTCGACCACATTCCCCTGGACCAGGTGAGCGTGTCGATGACGATGAACGGCGCGGTGCTGCCGATCCTGGCGCTCTACGTCGTCGCGGCGGAGGAACAGGGCGTCGCGCCCGAACAGCTGGCCGGAACCATTCAGAACGACATTCTGAAGGAGTTCATGGTCCGCAACACCTACATCTACCCGCCCAAGCCCTCGATGCGGATCATCTCCGACATCTTCGCCTACACCAGCGCGAAGATGCCGAAGTTCAACTCGATCTCCATCTCCGGCTACCACATCCAGGAGGCCGGAGCCACGGCCGATCTGGAGCTGGCCTACACCCTCGCCGACGGCGTGGAGTACATCCGCGCGGGCATCGACGCGGGCATGGAGGTCGACAAGTTCGCGCCGCGGCTGTCGTTCTTCTGGGCCATCGGCATGAACTTCTTCATGGAGGTCGCCAAACTCCGTGCGGGACGGCTGCTCTGGAGCGAGCTGGTCGCGAAGTTCGAGCCGAAGAGCGCGAAATCGCTGTCGCTGCGCACCCATTCCCAGACCTCCGGCTGGTCGCTGACCGCGCAGGACGCCTACAACAACGTGGCGCGCACCTGTATCGAGGCGATGGCCGCGACCCAGGGCCACACCCAGTCGCTGCACACCAACGCGCTCGACGAGGCGCTGGCGCTGCCCACGGACTTCTCCGCGCGCATCGCCCGCAACACCCAGCTGCTGATCCAGCAGGAGTCCAACACCACCCGGCCGATCGACCCGTGGGGCGGCTCCTACTACGTCGAATGGCTGACCCACCAGCTTGCCAACCGCGCCCGCGCGCACATCGCCGAGGTGGAGGCGCACGGCGGTATGGCGCAGGCGATTTCGGAGGGCATCCCGAAGCTGCGCATCGAGGAAGCCGCCGCCCGGACCCAGGCGCGGATCGATACCGGCCAGCAGCCGGTGATCGGCGTCAACAAGTACCAGGTGGAGGAGGACCACGAGGTCGAGGTCCTCAAGGTCGAGAACTCGCGGGTGCGCGCCGAGCAGATCGAGAAGCTGCGGCAGCTGCGCGCCGACCGCGATCCCGTGGCCGTCGAGCGGGCGCTGAACGAATTGACCCGCGCCGCTTCCTCTTCGGAAGGCGGTATGGCGAACAACCTGCTCGCGCTGGCCATCGACGCGGCACGCGCCAAGGCCACCGTCGGCGAGATCTCCGACGCGCTGGAGAAGGTGTACGGCCGCCACCAGGCCGAGATCCGCACGCTCTCCGGCGTGTACCGCGACGAGGCAGGGAAGGTCACCAACATCACCACGGCGAGCGAACTCGTCGAGGAATTCGCGGAGGCCGAAGGACGGCGGCCGCGCATCCTCGTCGCCAAGATGGGTCAGGACGGACACGACCGAGGACAGAAGGTGATCGCCACCGCCTTCGCCGATCTCGGCTTCGACGTCGATGTGGGCCCGCTGTTCCAGACCCCGGAAGAGGTGGCGCAGCAGGCGGCCGACAACGACGTGCACGTCGTCGGTGTGTCCTCGCTGGCGGCAGGCCACCTCACGCTGGTGCCCGCCCTGCGGCAGGCACTGGCCGATGTCGGGCGGCCCGACATCATGGTCATCGTCGGCGGCGTCATCCCGCCCGGTGACTTCGACGAGCTCTACCAAGCGGGCGCCGCCGCGATCTTCCCGCCCGGCACCGTCATCGCCGAAGCGGCGATCGATCTGCTGAAGAAGCTCGCGGCCGAGCTCGGTCACGACATCGGCAGCGGCGCCGCGGAATCCGCCGCCGCCGAATGACCGACGCAGACTCCGCTCCACCACGCGGAGGAGCGGCGCGCCGCACCATCGACGTCGACGCACTCGCCACGGCGGTCCGCAACAACGAGCGGGCCGCCTTGGCGCGGGCCATCACCCTGGTCGAGTCGACCAGGGCCGATCACCGGGCTTTGGCACAGCAGCTGCTGCTGAAGCTGACCCCCGAGACACACGGTTCCGCGAGCGCGGTCCTGTCGAATCGGGTCGGCATCACCGGTGTTCCCGGCGTCGGCAAGTCGACGTTCATCGACGCGCTCGGCATGTACCTGATCAGGAAGGGGCATCGGGTGGCGGTGCTCGCCGTCGACCCGTCCTCGACCCGCACCGGCGGCTCCATCCTCGGCGACAAGACGCGGATGGCGCGGCTCTCGGTGGAGCGCGACGCCTATATCCGGCCCTCGCCGACGGCGGGCACGCTGGGCGGCGTGGCCAAGGCGACCCGCGAGACCATCGTGCTGCTGGAAGCGGCGGGCTACGACGTGATCCTGGTGGAGACCGTCGGCGTCGGCCAGTCCGAGGTGACGGTCGCGAACATGGTCGACGTGTTCTGCTTCCTGACCCTGGCTCGCACCGGAGATCAGTTGCAGGGCATCAAGAAGGGCGTGCTCGAGCTCGCCGATCTGGTGGCGGTGAACAAGGCCGACGGCAAGCACGAGGTGGAGGCCAAGGCGGCCGCGCGCGAGCTGGCCGGCGCGCTGCGCCTCATCCACCCGCACGACGCGCTGTGGCGTCCGCCGGTGCTGACGATGAGCGGTCTGGAAGGCGTCGGCCTGGACAAGTTCTGGGACACGGTGCTCCAGCACCGCCGGGTGCTCACCGACGCGGGGGAGTTCGACGAGAAGCGCCGCCGCCAGCAGGTCGACTGGACCTGGACGATGGTGCACGACCAGCTGCTGCGCAGGCTCGCCGACAACCCGAACGTGAAAGCGATTCGCGCGCAGGTGGAAAAGCAGGTGCGCGAGGGCACGCTGACCGCGGCGCTCGCCGCCGAGGAAATCCTCGACGCCTTCGACAACGCGGGCGACTGACCGTCCGCGCGGTGCGATGGCCGAGACGCGGCGAAGCGTCTCCGGTGGCCGACCCCGAGGGCTTCGGGCAGACGGATGGCGCGGCGCGACCGTTCGAGTGGGCTACGAGACCAGCTCGAGGTGCGGGGCCTCGCTCCGGCAGGCGCCTTCCGCGCGGGTGAGGAGGCGGTCGATGGCGTCGGCGACCGGCCGGGGCTGCTCGAGGATCACGGAGTGACCGGCGCCGTCGAGCAGCACCAGATCCGAGTACTCGACGGCGGCGGCCATCGCGACGGAATGCGACGGCGGCGTGATCAGGTCGGCCGACCCGCACAGCACCAAGGTGGGGATCTTCGACAGCACGGCGAGCGCCTCGGTCTGGTCGAAGGCGGCGAAGGAGCTGAGGAAGCTCGCCATCGTCACGATCGACGTCTGGTTGTGCATCGCGCCCGCGAGGGCGAGAACCCTGGGGCTGACCCGGCGATCGCCGAATTCGGCGGTGCGGATGAGCGGCGCGAAGACCTTGCTCGCCACGAGCTTCGCGTGATGCATCGTGTTCGGAGCGCGCCGGACCGCGGCCTGGAACAGGGAGAGGGCCGGATTGCGCAGGAGGCGGCCGAAGCCGGCGTCGGCGACCCCGCCCGCGGCGGTCGCGATCAGTGCGACGCCGACGATGCGTGTGCCGATCTGGTGCGGGTACCGGGCCGCGTAGGTCAGCGCGGTCATGCCGCCCATCGAGTGGCCGACGAGGACGACCGGTCCGGTGGGGGCGACCACGTCGAGGACGTGGCGCAGGTCGTCGCCGAGCTGCTCGATGTTGTAGGTCCGATGCGACGCCGCGTCCGAGACGCCGTGGCCGCGGTGGTCGTAGCAGACGACCCTGGCGCACTCGTAGCGACGCAACAGCGCGTCTCGGACGTAGGCCCACGATCCGGTGTGCAGGCAATGCCCGTGCAACAGCACGACCGTGAGGTCCGCGTCGCGGGGGCCGTATTCGCGCACGGCGAGTTTTACACCGTCCCCGGTCCGGACCGTGAGACGTCGTCGCGCCTTGGTGGCGATGCTGCTGACGTTCGACATGGCGTGCTCCGGTTCGCTGATGGTGGCTTGTCCTACTGTCCGCCATCACGGCCGCCGATAGCAGGCCCCCGAGTGCTGAGGCCGGTCCCCCAGAGGTGGAGCGGAATCACCACCTAGGTGAGGTCCGGCTCGGCGGGTCCGGCGCGGCGATCGAAGGTCTGTTGCGGGCGGCCGAACGCACCGAGACGGCGGTGAGCTGAGCTTTTACCTCGCGATGCTGTGACGGATCACCGCGCGCCTTCCACGATGTGCCCACCCGGGCTATTGTGCTGTAACTTACTGGCCGGGAACAGGGTTCGTCGCGGCAGCGATCGACGTCCTGTTCTCCGAATGTGTTTCACCTACGCAGTGGGAGTGTTTGCCGTGGCAGGTCGGCATCGTCGGGTAACCAACTCCGGGGCACGTAATGCCGTCCGGCCCATGGTAGGTGCGGTGCCGATCGCGCTAGTCGTGGTCTGCGCGGGCACGGCGACCGCTGACCCGACCGTCGCTCCCGCGACGCCAGGCATCACCCAGCCCGAGCAGCCGGTGCAGCCTGCGGTGACGCCGACGACGCCCCGCCAGCCCGGTGTCACCACCGAGCCGATCCGGCCGGCCGAGCCGGGCCCGTCCGACCCTGTCCAGGTGCCCGAACCGAAGGTCGACCCCGGACTCGAGCGCGTCGAACCGGCGACTCCGGAACCGCAGCCGGTTCCGCAGAGCGCGCCGGTCGAGCCGGAAGTCCACCAGGAGCCGCAGCTGCCCGAGGTCGCGCCGCACACCCTGCGTGTCGGTGACTTCAGCGCACCCATGCCCCAGGAAGTGCCCGGCGACGTGCTGGCCGGCGTGAATCACGGTATCGCCGAGTTCCAAGCCCAGGTGACGGCGGCATCGCAAGGCGTCGGCGTCGGCATCGACTCGCATCGAGCGGGCAACATCGTCGGCGGCGCGCTGATCGGCGCGGCTGTCGCGGGTGTGCCCGCCGCGGTGATCGGCGGGGTCGGCGGCGGGCTGATCGGGGCAGGCGTCGGATTCGGGGTCGGCGTCGCGGGGACGGCGGCGGGCGGCGTCATCGCGGCCGCCGCGGCAGGTGTTCCCACCTGTGGCGCAGGTGCGGTGCCCGCTCTCGGAGCGGCACTGGTCGCCGCCGTCCCTGTCGCCGGTGGCGCGACGGTGGCAGGCGCCGCGATCGGCGCCGCGGTCGGCGCGGCCGCGGTCGGTCTTCCCGCCGCCGCGGTCGGCGGCCTCATCGGCGGCGCGGTGGGTTCGCAGTTCGCCTGATCACCCGTTCGTAGCGAAGAGCCGGACGAGACCCCGCCGTTGCCACAGCGACGGCGGGGTCTGTCGCGCGTGGTGACACGGGCGATCGGACTCATGGCGGTGCCTCGCCGCGCCCAGCCTCGCTTCGAGGAGTGCCAGCGAGAGTCCGACCGGGAATACCCGCTGGTCCGGCTCACCGATGGTGACCGCGCCCGTTATGTCAAGCGTGAGGCGCCCGAGCCGAGCAGACGCCTGACCTCGGCGTCGAGGTCCCCGGTGTCGAGCGCGTGATCCTCGAGCTCGCCGAGCCGCGCGAAGGCGGCATGCAGACCGGTGATCGCGCCGCGTCCCGCCGTGCGTGTGTCGACAGGGTCGGGACTTTTCGCGTCGGGTCCTCGGTTGTACGTGGGGCCGATAATGGATGTCGGGAACTACATCAGCTCGCTCTGCGAAGGAGGACGCGTGACCGACACGCGGAAGGCGATTCTGGCCGGCGGATGCTTCTGGGGAATGCAGGACTTGATTCGTAAGCAGCCGGGGGTGCTGTCCACGCGGGTCGGGTACACCGGTGGGCGCAACGATCACCCCACGTACCGGAATCATCCGGGCCATGCGGAGGCCGTGGAGATCGTGTACGACCCGGCGGAGACGGACTACCGCGCGCTGCTGGAGTTCTTCTTCCAGATCCACGATCCGAGCACGAAGGATCGGCAGGGCAACGACATCGGGACCAGCTACCGCTCGGGCATCTTCTACCTCGACGAGGATCAGAAGCGGGCCGCGCTGGAGACCATCCTCGATGTCGAAGACTCCGGGCTGTGGCCGGGCAAGGTGGTCACCGAGGTGACACCGGCGAGCGAGTTCTGGGAGGCCGAGCCGGAGCACCAGGATTACCTGGAGCGCTACCCGGACGGGTACACCTGCCACTTCCCGCGGCCCGGGTGGAAACTGCCGAAGCGGCAGACCGCGTAAGGGTTTCGCCGAAGACCGACCGTTGCCGAAGCGCGGTCGGTCTGTCACTCTTGTTGTCATGATCAGTGGAAAGGACGACACCACCGTCATCCGGTGAGTGGTCTCACGCAGCGAGAAGCTGCAGAAATCCGTCGAAAATGGTCGGGCCGGATGCTGTCCACCACACCCGCCGACCGTCCAGCCGCCGAAGCGGCGATCTCCTTACTCTACGAATCGGCGGGACTGAGTCCGCCCCGATTCCGGTGGGTCTCCTCGCCGTTGATCGCGTTGACGACCGGTGAACCGGGGCTGTCCGATCAACTGGGGCAGCGGTGGCGCGGCCTCGATGGCACTGTGCCGCAGGCTCTTTGGTCGGACGTCGCCGCCGATCTGCCGCGTGCGGCCCAGATGCCGGGTCGATTGTTCGAGATGTGGGTTGCCACGCCACTGCTGTCGTCGTGGAGCAACTACGTGCAGCCGATTCTCGATGCGGCGCACGGTCGGCGCAGCCCATTGCTGCAGTGGAACACTCGATTCGGGATCGGCTGGATTCCGGCTTGGTCCGATGTTCGATACGGGCGTCATCCCCGTTCGATGCGGCTATGGGATGCGCTGGCCGCGACCGTCCGCGCATGTGGCCCATGGTGGTGGCCGGACGAACGGCTGTGCATCGTTTCGGACCCGCCGGAGACGCTCCTCATGGAGACGGCGGGCGACCACGACGAGATGCGGCCGCACTGTGCCGACGGCCCCGCCGTGCGCTTCCGCGACGGCTGGGAGCTGTACTTCTGGCACGGCACGCGGGTGCCCGAGTGGGTGATCACCGACCCGACCGCAGCCGCTATAGATCGCGAATCCAATGTCGAGGTACGGCGTTGTGCGATCGAGCGTCTCGGGTGGCCCGCCTACCTCGAGCAGGCCGGGATGCGGCTCATGGCGACCGCGCCCGATCCGGGAAACCCCGGCTTCGACCTGCTGCTCTACGACCTGCCCCGCAACGAACGCGTCCTCGTCGCGGTGAACGGATCGGTCGAACGCGACGGCACCCGCCGCCGCTACGGCCTGACCGTGCCGGGACATCTCGACGACCCCCTCGCCGCGGCCGCCTGGACCTACGGCCTGAGCCGCGCGCAGTACTCCCAACTCCTCCATCGCACCTGAGGTGAGACACATGACCGATTCCCTTGTGCTCGAACAGCTCGAGCAGACGATTCGAATCCCGATCATCGACGGCATGCACGCGCAGGGCGACCTCCTCGTCATTCCCGCGCATCTGCTCGATTCGGTGACACCACTCCCGAACGCGGAATGGCGCCTCGTCCCGCCGGGCGGCATCGAGGTGCTGCGCGGCGCGGCAGGCGGCAACCCGCACACCCTTGTCGCCGAACCCGGCTCGTGCCGATGGACAACGCAGCTCTACGATCCCACCGGCCTGTCCTTGGGCATGTTCGTCGCCGACACCGTCGCGTATCTCATGCACCCCGAACACGGAGCCACCGGGTCGGCTCCCGGCGCCTACGTGATCCGTCGCCAACGCGAGAACAGCAACTACGGGGCCCGCCTCGTGGCCGACTGAGTTGTCCGGGAAGGTGTTTCGCGAGCCTCGGCCGATCAGGCGGTGCCACCGAGGGGTTCGAGGAGTGTCCGCGGGGTGGCGGCGAGCCGCTACCGTTGTGCCTCCGAAGTGGTTCCACAAAGCGGTATCCCCGTACCGGAATAATTTAGCGTTGAGATAAATTACTTAACGCTGAACGAAAGCGGAGCGAGGAGGTTCTGACGATGCGGATCACGGTGTTCGGAGCGGCGGGAGAGGTGGGACGCCGGGTCGTGGCCGAGGCGCTCGCGCGGGGGCACGAGGTGACGGCGGTCGTGCGCAATCCCGAAAGGGCAGCGGGGCTGCCGGTCGGCGTAGCGGTGCGTACGGGCGATGCCGCGAACGCGGCAGACGTCGAAACACTCGGTGCGGGACAGGATCTGGTGATCACGGCGACCCGCCCCGCCGTCGGTCGGGAAGCCGAGCTGTCGGGGATGACCGCGGCCCTGCTCTCGGGAGCGGCCCGCTCCGGGGTTCGGCTCTTGCTGGTCGGCGGTGCGGCGACGCTGATCGTCCCCGGCGCCGAGGGCGCGACCTTGCACGAGATGCCGGACTTCCCAGTCGAGTTGCGGGCGATCGCCCAGGCTTGCGCCGACCAACTCGCCCTGTGCCGCGCCGATGCGGTCGCGGACTGGACCTACCTGAGCCCACCGGCGGAACTGGCGCCCGGCGAGCGTACCGGCGCATACCGCGTCGGCGGCGACGAACTGCTCGGTGATCCGGACGGCGTCTCCCGAATCTCGATGGAGGACTTCGCGGTCGCGCTGCTCGACGAGGCGGAGCGCCCGGCGCACCGCGGCGTCAGGTTCACCGTCGCGGCGGCGTGAGAACCGGCGCCGAGGTCGGAAAGCGAGCGCGAACGCGCTCGCTCCCGACCTCGGCGCTGGATTCACACCCGATCGGGTGGCGTGGCTCAGTGTCCGGGCGGCAGCGGTACCGGCCTGCCGTCGGGGCCGAGCGGCGGCGGGCACGGCTTGCCGTCGGCGCCGATCGGCGGGGGCAGCGGCTTGCCGTCGGCGCCCAGCGGCGGAGGCCGTGGCTTGCCGTCCTGGCCCAGCGGGGGCGGCGGGCAGCCGTTGCCGGGATGGCTCGGGTCGTGATCGAACCGCGCCGCAGGCAGGATGTGGGTGAGGGGTTCTGCCGTGACCGATCCCGCGGTGATCGCGCCGAATGCCGCGATCGCGGCGGAAGCGAGGAGGGTGGCCGCTCGAAGCCTCATGCGTCGTCCTGTCTCGAAAGAGGTTGTCTGTCATGGCATTGGACGTTTCGCGGCGCATTCGGTTCCCTTGCGCGCGCAGATGTGACGGGCATCACCGAAGATGCGCGGCACGATGCCGCCCGACCCGATCAGGCGGTGACGCCGGACTCGGGTCGGCTTCTCACCCGGTGATCTCCCTGATGCGTGCGGCGAACTCGGCGTCGGTGCGCTCGAAGGCTTCGCGGATGGCGCCGAAGAGGGCTTGGATCTCGGTGGCGACCGCGATGTACTCGGCGAGCGTGTCGTAGGCGTTGTTGGGTCCGCCGAACGCCTTCTCCCGGAACAACTTCACCAACTCGATCGCCGACCGGAGCCGTGGATCGTCCTCGCCGAGCCCCCAGTGGCCGAGGTCGCCGAGCACCCGCGCGTCGTGCTGCGCGGCCGCGAGCGCGGTGATCAGGTCCTGGCACGCGCGGTCCAGGTCGAGGAAGACCTGAGGTTCGAGGCGCACTTGTAGCGCACCGGCTTTCGCGTCTTCGATGAATGCCCCGAACGGGTTAGTCACGGCCATGGCGGTCGCCCCTTCCACTGGTTCCGTCGATGAATCAGACGCGCCAGCCCCGGAACCGGTTCCATCGAAACACGAATTCACCCCGCGGGCCGCCAGTTTCCGGCGTCCGCTGGGCGAGCACGTCGCGGGAGCCGCGCCCCTCGGCTCGTCAGCCCGCGTCGCGGGCGATGACGAGCGGGCAGTTCGCGGAGAGAAGCAGGGATTGGCTGGTCGAGCCGAACACCATGCTGCTGAAGCCGCCCCGGCCCCGGCTCCCGACCACCAGCAGCTGCGCCTGCTCGGACCGTTCGCGCAGCAGGCGTTCCGGCCGGTCCTTGACGACCTCCCGGTGGATGCGGACGCCTGGGAAGCGCTCCTGCCAGCCCGCCAGGCTCTCGGCGAGCACGTAGTCCATCTCGGTGGCGATCGAGTCCGGCTCGAATCCGTAGCGCTCGGGCAGCTCGACGCCGGTCCAGACGTGCAACGCGATGACGTCCACCCCGCGCGCCGCCGCCTCGGCCAGCGCGATGCCGACCGCGGGCTCGCTCACCTGGGTGCCGTCCACGCCGACGATCACCGGCCGCGAACGCATTTCCGGCGAGAGGTCGATGCCTTCGCGCACGATCGCGACGGGACAGTGCGCGCGCCGCGCCAGCGCCGAGCTCACCGAACCGAGCAGGGCCCGGCGCAGGGTGCCGCGTTCCCTGGTCCCCACCACGATCATCCGGGCGTCCGCGGTGTGATCGAGCAGGCTCGGGGTGGTCACCGCCTGCGCGAGTTCGGTGGTGACCTCGACGCCGCCGAATTCCGCCGCCGCTTTCTCGGCCTGCTGGGTCGCCGCGTCGAGCAGCCTGCGACCGTGGTCGGTGAGTCGCGCGTGGTCGGCGCTGGTGAGCGGCTCCGTGGCGCCGGGACCGTAGTCGGCCACCACGTCCACGATGTGGAGCAGGTGCACCGGCGCCCGGTGTCGCGCGGCCGTCTGCGCCGCCCAGATCACCGCCGCCGTCGAGCCGGCGGAACCGTCCACGCCGACCAGGAACGCCGGATTCACCGCCATGACCGCTCCTCTCGTGTGCCACGCGCCAGCTGCCCTCGAGAAAGTTCCGGTGGACACGGCCACCACCCGTGACGATACCCCGTGTGATCGTCGGTCTTCCGGCGCCGAAGGTCGCACCGACGGCGCCGCGGGCCGATCGCCGGACTTCGTTCAGGAGGAGGTGGCCGCGGGCTCCTCGGCCTTTTCCAGGACGGTGGCGACATGCCGCCTCGGACGTTTCGTCCACGGCATCCACCAGTTGGCGCCGCCCATGAGCTGCACGAGCGCGGGCACGAGCAGCATCCGCACCAGGGTCGCGTCGATGACGAGGGCGACGATCATGCCGATGCCGAGGAACCGCATCGGCGTCAGCGGCGAGAGCGTGAACGCGCCGGTGACCAGGACGAGCAGGACGGCCGCCGCCGTGATGACGCGCGCGGTCTTCACGGTGCCGACGCGCACCGCCTCGGCGGTGTCCGCGCCCGCGTTGTGCGCCTCGACCATGCGCGAGAGCAGGAACACCTCGTAGTCGGTGGAGAGCCCGAAGACCACCGCGATGATCAGGACCATCATGCCCGCGGCGATCGGCCCGACGCTGACGCCGAGCACGCCCGCCAGGTGCCCGTCGGCGAAGATCCAGGTGAGCACGCCGAATGTCGCGGCGAGGCTGAGGAAGGCCATCGCGACGGCCTTGAGCGGCAGCACGATCGAGCGGAAGGCGGCCAGCAGCAGGCCGACGGTGGCCAGCACCATGGCCAGCACCATCAGCGGCATCCTCGCCACGATGGAGTCGACGCTGTCCCGGGTGGCCGCGGTGTCGCCGCCGACCCGAATCACGGTGTCGGGCGGCGGCTCGAGCGCCCGGATGTCGCGCACCGCGGCCGCGGCGGCGTCGCTGCGATCGGTGGCGGTCAGGAAGACGTGCACCACCACGAAGTCCTCGGCCCGCCCGACTTGCAGCACCGAGCGGACGCCGGACACGGAACCGAGCGCGCGCAGCGTCTTGTCGACCGCGGCCGCGTTGGGCACCGAGCCGTCCACCCCGCGCAGCACCGCGGTGACGCCGCTGCTCGCGGCGGGGAAGTCGGCGGTGAGCCGGTCGACGGTCTCGCGCATCGCGTTGCCCGCGGGCAGCGCGCGGTGATCGATGTCGCCGAGCCGGATGCCGCCGAGCGGCGCGGCCAGCACGAGCAGCACCGCGCCCACCGCGATCGTGACCGTGCCCGGCCTGCGCAGCACGGCGCCGACGATGCGGCCCCAGAACCGTTCGGTGCGTTCGTTCGGCGTGGCGCGCCCGATGCGCGGCCCGAACAGAGCGAGCATCGCGGGCAGCACGGTCAGCGACAGCGCGGCGGCCAACCCGACGGCGGCGATGGCACCGAAACCCAAGGAGCGCAACACCGCCTGCGGGAAGACGAAGGTACCGGCGAACGCGCAGATCAGCAGCAGCGCCGAGAAGGCGACGGTGCGGCCCGCGGTCGCGCAGGTCCGTTCGATCGCTCTCGGCACGTCGCGCCCATCGGCCATCTCCTCGCGGAACCGGTTGACGAGGAACAGGCCGTAGTCGATCGCCATGCCCAAACCGAGCAGCGAGGCGATGTTGACCGCGAAGGTGCTCACCTCGGTGATCTCGCTGAGCACCCGGATGGCGCCCATCGCGCCCGCGACGGCGAGCATGCCGACCACCACCGGCAGCGAGGCCGCCGCGACGCCGCCGAACACCAGCACCAGCAGCAAGAGGGTCACGGGCAGCGAGATCGATTCCGCCACCAGCAGATCCCGCTGCGACTGGGCGGTGATCTCGGTGGACAGCGCGCTGTAGCCGGACAGCTCGGTGTCGATGCCGGGAACGCGCAGCGCTGCTTCGAGTTTCGGGTAGGCGGCGATGCGCTCCGTCTCGTCGCCCGCGGTGAACACCACCGCCAGCGCGTGACGCCGGTCGGGGGAGCGCAGGAAGTTCGTGCGCGGTGGGACGCTGTTCCAATAGCTTTCGATCGGCCGCGCCAGCAGCGCGGGATCGATGGCGGCGATCGCCGCGCGCACCCGTGGCCCGATGTCCTCGAGTGTCTGGCCCTCCGGGGCCGTGTAGATCGCCACCACGTCGGGATTCTGCGGGCCGAAATGCTCGGTGACGAGCCGGTCGACCAGTGCGGATTCGCTGTTCGGGTCGATGACGCCGCCCGCGCTGAGCTGCTTGGCGGCGCCCGCCCCGAACAGGCCGCACAACCCCATCACAACCACCGCGACACCGAGCACGGTGCGCGGTCGCGCCATCACGAACCGGGCCCAGGCGATCATCGCCGACCTGCCCGACGGTAGCCCCCCGGAATGTACGGATCGGTGTCGCTCATCGGAAACTCCTGTGCCGCAGTGGTTGTAGCTGTCCGGCGTCAGTGCGCCGGCGACGCCGCGAGTTCGTGTTCCAAGGTGGCCACGAGGCGATCCAGCAGCGCTTCCAGTCGCCGCTCGACCCCCGCGCCGTTGCGGCACGACACCGTGATCTCCAGCCGCCCACCCGATTGCACGATGGCGAACAGCAGCGGCATCATCCCGCTGTGCTGCGGCAGCACCCGGATGGACGTCGGGGTGTAGCCGGGCACCGCCATGTCCGTCAGATCGAAGACGCCCACGTGGGTCACCGTGGCGGAGACCAGGTTCCGGCCGAGGCGCGCACCGACCCAGTTGCCCACGCGCATCACTCCACGGACCACCGCGGGCGGGAAGGCCGTCAGGCCGCCGTTGTCCATCTGATTGAGCTCACGGTTCTCCTTGAGGCCCGCGCGCAACTGGTCGTTCACGGACTTCCAGTCGTCGCCCGGGGCGACGTCGAGGAACAGCGGCAGCGCCAGGTTGGCGGTGGACCGCAGCGTGTGGTCGTGCCTGCGCAGGTCGACCGGAATCATGAAGCGGGACTTGGTCTGCGCCGCCTCGGCGAGCACGGCGGCGACCCGCGCGAGAATTCCCTTGCCGGTGCCCTCGATCGTGCGGTGCCGCAGCAGCCAGCGCGAGGCGGCCGGATCCTGCTTGCCGCGACCGGCCGCCGACGAGAAGGTCGGCATCAGCAGCGAGGGCTTGCCGGGCGCGCCGATGCGCGCGACCAGTTGGGCGTCGGCGACCGGGTCGGGCGCGCCGACCGGTTCGACGCCGCGCAGCGCGCGGAACACGTCGTCCACCCACATGCGCATGCCCATGCCGTCCATGACGCCGTGGAACGCGCGGAAGACGATGGTCACCGGATCCGCGGTGAGCAGCAGGATTTCGCAGGTGCGGTCCGGCGTCGGGCCGATCGGGCTGTTGAGGACGGGGTCGTTCTCCAGCTCGGGGTAGGTCAGCGTGTGGCCGTCGACGACCCGCACGGTGGCCGCGACGCCGCTGTCCACCCAGTCGTCGCCGTCCCGGACGAGCCGGGAGCCGGGGATGGCCGCCGCGGCGACGTCGACCGCGCGCTGGAGTTCGGCGGGGTCCAGTACGCCCTGCCCGTGCACCGCCACCTGCATCAGGAACGGCGGTGCGAGCTCACGCGCGGCGAAGTACAGGCGTTCGGTCGGGGTGATGGGACGGCGAAAGGTGGTGTCGCTGCTCATGATTGCCTCCGGGTCGGGATCAGCGCAGGTTTTTGGTCAATTCGCGGACGCCCCCCTGGGTGTCGAGCCAGGCGAGGAAGCTCGCCAGCCCGGCCTCCCGATCGACGATCGGGAGGTAGCCGAAATCGCGGCTCGCCGCGCCGGTGTCGTAGGTCGCCGAGCGGGTCATCAGCGCCACCGCATACCGTGACAGCGGCGGCGACCAGCGGGTGGCCACGGCGGGAATCCGCCAGACCGTCTCGATCACGGCAACCACCGCGTCGAGCACCCGCCGATTCGGCTGCCTGGTCGGCGGCTGATAACCCAGCTCGGCGGCGACCTGCCCGAGGAACTTCCACACGTTGGTCTGCTCGGCGTCGGCGATGAAATACGGCTTGCCGCCGACGGATTCGGAGGCGAGCGCCAGTATCGTCGCCTCGACGATGTTGTCGACGTGGCACAGCGAGGCGTACACGTCGCGCCCGTACGACAGATCCGGCAGCTTGCCCTCGGCGACGCGATCGAGCAGCCGCACGATCGGGCCCGACCGGTCGCCCGCCCCCCAGATCGCCCTCGGCCGCAGTGCGCAGGTGGCGAAACCCGGTGCGTTCGCGGCGAGTACAGCGCGCTCGGCGGCGGCCTTGGTCTCGGAGTAGAGGTTCAGGTAGCGGCGCGGATAGGGGAGGGACTCGTCGACGTCGAGCAGGTCGCCGCCGTGGTAGTCCATCATCGCGCTGGGGCTGGAGATGAACACGAACCGCGACGCGCCGCCCCGCTTGGCCGCGTCGAGCAGCCGCTGGGTGGCGCGGACGTTCTCCTCCCAGAACTGCTCGCGGGTGCCGCGTTCGTCGACGCGGGCGGCGCTGTGCACGACGGCGTCGATCCCGCCGGTCGCCTCCACCAGCGACGGCGCGTCGGTGAGATCACCGTAGACGATCTCGACCCGCTCGCGCGCATCCCTCAGATCGCTCAGATTGCTGGTGCGCCGCACCAGGATTCGCACGTCGTGCGCGCCGTCGGCCACCAGCCTGCGCACGAGCGCGCCGCCGAGGAAGCCCGAGGCCCCGGTAACGAGAATCTTCATCGCTGGCCCTCTCGATGATCGGTGGGTGTGCCGCCGCCGGTCGCGTCGGCCCGGCCGGAGCCGAGCCGATCCCCGTACCAGGTCAAGCCGAAGATTTGGGTGAGCACCGCGGTTTTCAGCGGGGAATGCCCGGTGCCGCGCGTGGCGCGCAGCGCGACCGGGATCTGGGCCGCGTGCACCACCACGCTGAGAAACGCGTCGATCCACCACACGGCGCGCAGCCAGCGGTTGCGTGGCGCCCGTTCGACGAGCGCCGCGACCAGGCCTGCCGCGAGGTAGAGCCAGCCGAGGACCGGAATCGCTCGCAGCGCTGTCGTTCTCATCGGCGCGCCTCGGCCTTCAGCTGCTTGTCTGCCCACACCGCGAGCTGTTCGCGGCCGATCTTGGCGTTGTGCCGGATGTCCACCGGGAACTTGGGGTGCACCAGGACATCGGTGATCTGCTTGGTGAGCTCGTATTCGGTGGCGCGGGTGCGCAGCTTCATCTCGACGGCGGTGCGATCCACACCCGGCTTCAGCTCGACGCACAGCACGGGTCGCTGCGCGCCCTTCACGCCGACGCCGACCAGCGCCGTGCGCGCCACGCCGGACACCGTGTTGAAGATCTGCTCGAGCTGCACGGTGAACATCGGACCGTCCGCGGTGACCACCCGCTGACTCTTGCGCCCGCAGAACCAGATTCGGCCCTGTTCGTCGATCCGGGCCAGATCGCCTGTGCGGTGCCAGATCCGGTCGCCGTCGACGATCTTGCCCTGGTGGTTGGCCTCGTGCGGCCAGTAGTACGCGGTGCTCACGTTCGGACCCGAGACGACGAGTTCGCCCACGCCCCTGGTCTTCTCCAGTTCGCCCGCCAGCTCCTCGGCGCGCGCCCAGGTCGGGATCGGCGCGTCGGTGATGGCCACCAGCCGGGCTTCGACCCGGTCCGACGGCCGCCCGATACAGGTGCCTTCGCCTTGGTGCGCCTTGGTCACCAAGCCGCCGAGTAGTTCCCTGGATTCGATGGTGGACATGGGCAGCGCCTCGGTGGAGCCGTAGCCGGCGAAGATCTGCACGTCCTCGTTCAGCACGTCGCGCAGCCCGGCGATGCACCAGTCCGGCACCGGCGCACCGCCGGAGTAGATGCTGCCGAGGGTGGGCAGATCCGTCGGGTGCCGCTCCAGGTGGCGCAGCAGCGGGATCAGCACCGCTGGGGAGGCGAACATGGTCCGCACCCCGAATTTTCCGATGGCGTCGACCACGTGCGCCGGGTCCGTCGAGCCGACCTGGCTGGGAATCAGCGGCGGCAGCACGCAGCGCGCGCCGAGCAGCAGATCGAGCACGCCGACCAGCGGCAGGGTGATCAGCGAGGTGTCCGGAGGGACGTGGCCGCGCGCGGTGTCGACCTGCTCCACCATGGCGGCGAGGTTGCCGTGGGTGAGCTGAACCGCCTTCGCCGGGCCGGTGCTTCCGGTGGTGAAGGCGATGATCAGCAGACTGCCCGGGTCGGCGGGTGCGCGATTCGGCGCCGGGCGCTGCGGGCGCCGGGCCCAGTCCTGCAACCGCTCACCGCGCCAGAACCACTGTTTGCCGACGGTGACCGCGGTGCGCACGCCGCGGAAGCTGCGGGGGAACAGAACGCGCAAGGCGTGCGCCTGCGGGATGCCGATGAACGCCTCGGCGTCCACCGCGCGCAAGCAGCGCAACATCTTGCGCACACCCATGCCCGGGTCGATGACCACGGGCGCGGCCCCGATCTTCAACAGCGCGAACAGGATCGCGTAGAGCTCGGGGCTCGGCAGGACCAGCACGATGGTGCGGGTGCCGGTGCCGACGCCGGAGGCCGTCAGCCGCTCGGCGATCGCGTCCGACCATTCGTCGAGTTCGCGATAGCTGAGGTGCCGGTAGGCCGGCAGGCCATCGGGATTCTTCCCCTCGGGGTAGATCACCGCTTGGCGGTCCGGCTCCGTGCGCGCGAACGCACGGAACCGGTCGATGGCCTGCCAGTAAGTCCCTGCGGTCACGCGGGCGCCCCGACGAGGGCAGGCAGCCGGTACAGCACCGCCGCCGCCGACGGACCCGCGCCCGCCGCGACGAACAGCACCTGCGTGTGCGGGCCGAACGCATCCTGCGCCACGGCGCGGTCGTAGGCCAGTGGCAGCGCGGCGGTGTGCGGGTCCCCGTCGGACAGGTCGGGGGTGCGCACCGAATCACGCGCGATGCCGAGCGCGTCCGCCAGCCGCAGCGGGAATTCCGCGCTCGGTGTGGAGGCGATGAGCACCGTGGCGGCCAGATCGATGTCACCGGCCTCGGCGAGCGCCGCGCGGGCGGGCTCCAGCGCGACCTCGAGGAGGCGGTCCTCGAAGCCGGGCTCACGCTCGACGGTCATCAGGCCGCGGCCGACGGTGCCCATGGTGGCGGTGTCGACGTAGGCCTCGATGGCCGGCGTGCCCTCGGCGGTCGCGGTGTGCACACGGCCGAAGCCCTCGGGCTCGTCGGTGCGCTCCAGCAACAATGCGGCACCCGCTGTGGCGTAGGGGAATTCGTCGTCGGCAATCGCGCGGGTCAGCGACGGGTGGGTGTCACCGGAGACGATCAGCACGTGCTCGGCGCTGCCGGTCTCCAGGATCGAGATGGCCACCTGCACCGCGTTGAGCACGCCGACCGCGCCGTTCATCAGGTCGAACGAGAACGAGGTCGGATCGTCCTTCTCGTACTCGAGGCCGATGCCCGCCGCCTTCTGGATCAGCGCGGATACCGCGGGTTCCACGGTGTTCGAATCGCGGTGCACGCCCGCGTTGATCAGCACGCCGACCTGCGCGGGCTCGATGCCCGCGCGGTCCATCGCGCGCCGTGCGGCGCGGCCGCTGTGCGCGATGATGCTGTGGGTGTCGCCCGCCCGGCTGACTCCGGTGGACTTGATACGCACGCCCATGTCGATTACCTCAGACCTTCAGGGAGGAGATGGTGGTGGACAGGAAGCCGGTCACGACGCCGGAAGCGGCCGGGATCATCAGCAGTTTCGATCCCGCCGGGATGTTCTGATCGCTGAGCTGATCGTGCAGCACGATGAAATGCGAAGTGGTGGAGGTGTTTCCGTACTTGTGGATGACGTTGAGGTCCGGCGGCATCGGCGAGCCGAACTCGCGTGCGGCGATCGCGTTGGCGTAGGGAACCGCCGCGGCGCCGAACTGGTGGTGGATGATGTAGTCGAACTGCTCGTCGGCGAAGGTCTTGCCCTGCGCGTCCAGGTAGCTGCCCTGGGTGTTCGGCCAGAGCATGAACCGGGCCTCGTTGTGCATCTTGCGGTTGTCGGTGTACAGGGCGACGCCCTGGGTCCGGCCGCTGGGCATGCCGAGGCACAGGTGCGAGTGCTCCGAGGCCGTCATCATCTCGATGTAGTGGATCTTGTCGGCGTCGTCGACCGCCTCGTCCAGCACGATCGCGCATCCCGAATCACCGACCGAGAGCGAGGCGAACTGCAGATCGTATTTCTCGGAAATTTCGTTCACCGCGGTTTCGGCGATCGGCGTAATTGCTTCACCGCTGACCACCATGCCGTTTCGGACGATGCCGGCACGAATCATCCGATCGAGGATGTAGGTGCCGGAGAGCATTCCGGCGCACGCATTCGAAATATCGAAAGTGATCGCCTTTCGAGCGCCGACGTGTTTGGCGATCGACGAGGCGAAAGCGGGCTCCATATACACCCTGGTGCCGTGCTTGCTGCGCGTGATCGAACTGGAGATGATCACGTCGAGTTCGGCGGCGGAGTACCGTGACCTGGACAGGCAGTCCTCGGCGGCCTTGATGGCGAGCGCGAAGGAATCCTCGTAACTTTCCGGACGCGTATCGTGCACCCGGCGTTCCTTGATTCCTGTGATTCGCTCGAGATCGAACGACGGCGGCACCTTGAGCCGCGCGATCAAGTCCTCGGTGGTGACGCTGTTCGAGGGCAGATATGCGCCGATGGATTCGAAGCGAGAATGCGACACGTGAGCTCCTGGAAATCGTTGACAGATACGGTTCCGGATCTTCTCTGATCGTCGGTGCGTCGGAACACTACCGGACAGTAACTAGAAATGGGTACGTTTCGAAATCGACCCTCCTTCTCAGACAGTCGGCGCGGCGACGTATACGTTTCGTGCGGTGTCACTAACTGGATACTGCTCGGCTATGGCCGCTCGCTATGGTGGCCGGTAGGGGGCACTTCACCGCCCTGACACTCGTTTTGCGAGCTTGCTGGGCGACGAAGGCGATCCGCGGCGCGATGCGGGTGCGTTGTGAGCGCGAACAATTGGCTAACCAGGGTTCGAAATAGCTAGGCGGATGTACGAAGTGGTACCGCCGAGCTTCCTGTGAGTGACCTCACTCGCCTGCGAGGCCTTGCGAACCGGTCGGTATCGAAAGCGGGTTCGTCGCCCCCGAATCTCGGCAATGGCGTTGGGGTGGAGGCGAACCGGTTCGTCGCCGATTTCGGGCCCGCGCGTGCTCGCCTCCGGTCCGGATGGGCGGCCGAGTGGACATCGAATTGGGCGACCGGGCGTACTCGCGCCTGCGGCCCGGCTCCGGACAGGCCATCGACAGACGTCGCAGGCGGCGCGATTAGGCTTCCCTTATCGCGGATGCACCGCCGCACCCGTCCGCAGAAGAATCGGAGGAGCTGTGTCATGACGACCGAGACCGAGCACGTCGATGTACTCATCGTCGGGGCCGGATTGTCCGGCATCGGTGCGGCGTACCACGTGCGGCGGGCTTTCCCGGGACGTCGTTTCGCGGTTCTGGAGAGCCGCGCCGCCCTCGGCGGCACCTGGGATCTGTTCCGCTACCCGGGACTTCGCTCGGACTCGGACATGTACACCCTCGGTTACCGCTTCCGCCCCTGGCTGGGGGACAAGGCGATCGCCGACGGTCACACGATCCTCGATTATCTGCGGGACACCGCGAGCGAGAACGGGATCGCCGAACACATCCGCTACCACCACCGCGTGGTGCGGGCCGAATGGTCCTCGTCCGACAATCGGTGGACCGTGCGCGCCGAACGGACCGACACGGGCGACGTGGTCACGCTGACCACCGATTTCCTGTGGTGCTGCTCCGGCTACTACCGGTACGACGAGGGCTACACGCCGGACTTCGCGGGCACCGAGCGCTTCTCCGGTCCGATCATCCACCCGCAGCACTGGCCGGACGAGCTGGACGTCGCGGGCAAGCACGTGGTGCTCGTCGGCAGCGGCGCCACCGCCGTGACGCTCGGGCCCGCGCTGACCGCGCAGGGTGCGCACGTCACCATGCTGCAGCGCTCACCCAGCTACATCATCTCCGCGCCCGAACGCGACAATCTGGCCCACCGGGCGCGAAAGTGGTTGCCCGCCAAGGCTGCCTACGCGGTAGCGCGCGCGAAGAACGTCGCCATCGCGACCGCGATCTATCAGCTGAGCCAGCGCTACCCGGAACGCATGCGGGCACGCATCCGCGGGTGGCAGCAGCGCTGGCTGCCGCCGGGCTTCGACATCGACACCCACTTCACGCCGAAGTACAACCCGTGGGACCAGCGGCTGTGCCTCGCGCCGAACGGCGACTTCTTCCGCGCTATTCGCAAGGGCGAGCTCGACATCGTCACCGATCGCATCGAGACCTTCACCGAGCGCGGTCTCGCGCTGGCCTCCGGCGGCCACCTCGACGCCGACATCGTCATCACCGCAACGGGTTTGAACCTGCTCGCCTTCGGCGGCATGAAACTGGTCGTGGACGGGAAGCCGGTCGAGATGGCCGATCACCTCGCCTACAAGGCGATGATGCTCTCCGGGGTGCCGAACTTCGCCTTCGTGATCGGCTACACGAACGCGTCGTGGACGCTGAAAGCGGATCTGGTCAGCGAATACGTAGTTCGCCTGCTGCGGCACATGGACGCGCACGGCTACGCCCGCTGCATGCCGGTGCGCGACCCTTCGGTCGGCAAGGCGCCGCTGTTCACCAACTTCATGCCCGGTTACGTGCTGCGCGCCGCCACCCTGTTCCCGATGCAGGGCGATCGCGCGCCGTGGGCGCTGCACATGAACTACGTGCGCGATCTGATCACGTTGCGCCACGGCGCGATCACCGACGGCGCCATGCGATTCGAGGGCGCCGCGCGCCGCGACCGGATCCCCGCCGGGACGTAGCGAGCGCTTCCGGGAGGGGCGCTCGGTAGGCGCTGCCGGATGAGTCCGTCCGTGAACTGCGCACGGCCGGAGCGAATGCGGAGATGCGTTTACTTCGCGTCCGAGGACCGGACCAGCGCGACGGCGGTGAGCAGGCGGGCGGCATGCTCGTCGAACCGTTCGCGCGGGACGTCCATCGCGCCGTTCAGCCACGGCCGGTACAGGTAGGCCAGCGCGCCGAAGATCGCGTTCGCGTTGAGCACGCTGTCGAGGTGGTCGGGGCCGGGTTCGCGGTAGTCGCCCGCGCCGATGGTCATGGCGATGGGCGCGGTGAACAACTCGATGAGCTCGTCGCCGCGCTGCGACAGCACGGGGGTGGCCTGCGACTCGACGAACATGATCCGGCCCCGGCGCGGATCCTCGGTCAGATAGTCGGTGAAGGCGGCCACGACGTGGCGGAACATCGCCTCGCGTTCGATCGGCGCCTCGGTCAGCGCGTCGAGCAGGTGGTCGCGCGCCCCGACGACCACGGTTTCCAGCACGGTGACCAGCAGCGCCTCCAGATTGGGGAAGCTCTCGTAGAAATAGCGCTCGGTCAGCCCGGCCTGCCTGCACACCCCGCGCATGGAGATCTCGGCGGCGCCGACGGTCGCCATCAGCTCGGTCGCCGCCTCGACGAGTTGTGTTCGGCGCGTGGCGATCCGCTCGGCGGGGGCGAGGCCACGCCAGTTGCGCATACGGGCGAAGGATTCATCGGAATCTGCGACCATCCCCCGATCCTCTCATGTCCGAATCGGCTACGACGGGGGCCGAGTTCCCGGCGTTCAGCCTGCCGCGGGGGGTGCCTCGGGGAAGAGGTTCGGGATGTCGAGGGCGTATTCGACGTCGGCGCGGGTGCCGAGGGTGGTCAGCAGCACCCGGATCATGGTGAGTCGCGCGGCGTCGACGGTCTCGGCGTCGGGTTCGGCGCCGGGCGCGGTGCCCGCGGAGATGCGGTAGACGACGTACTCGCAGACGTGCAGCGCGGCGTCCAGATCGAGCGGGGAGGGGATCGGTCGGTCCAGCTCGGTGAACGTCTCGCGGACGGTCGCGCGGATGTCGTCGAGGGCGCGCTCGCGATAGGCGGAGACGGGCGAGCCCGGATCGTGCAGCTCGGCGAACAGCGGGCGCAGCATCGCGCCGTGGCCGCGCGCCCAGCCCAGGTAGGCGTCGATGAGCCGGATGCCGAGTTCCACGGGCTCGGCGGTGCCGGTGAGCGCGGCGCGGATGCCGCT
The DNA here is from genome assembly GCF_965341865.1 of Nocardia sp. bgisy134. Taxonomy (GTDB): domain Bacteria; phylum Actinomycetota; class Actinomycetes; order Mycobacteriales; family Mycobacteriaceae; genus Nocardia. The sequence continues at coordinate 154,827 of NZ_CBDQZP010000009.1, read as the reverse complement.
GACCAGGCCCTCGTTGGAAGCGGTGAGCAGCACGTGCAGCGGTTCGGCGGCGTTGCCGAAGTACCGGTAGAACGTCGGCCGCGCCAGCCCGGCCTGTTCGATGATCTGGGCGACGCTCAGTCCGCGAGAGCCGTTGCGGGTGAACACTTCCGCCGTGGCCAGCACGATCCTGGCCTTGACCTCCTCGGCCTGCTCCCTGGTCTGCGGTGGGCGGCCGCGGCGCGTCGTCGTCGCGTCAGTGGACATGGTGAGACCTCACAACCGGATGTCGGGCATGTCTGTGCTGCACAACGGAGAGCTTGACACGGGACACGTCACGAGGATTAATCTAACACCACTGTTCAGTAAATGTCTGGACGTGCGCACCCGAACCGTCCTCCGAGAGGTCCGACCATGACGACCGCCGCCAAGCTGCCCGCCGAAGCCGCCGCACTGCCCGCCGACCTGGTCCGGCCGCTGCTCGAGCATGCCGTCGCGGGCCGCGCGCCCGCGGTCGAAGTGTTCGCGCCCGCCACCGGGCGGCTGATCACCGAACTGCCCCAGTCGTCCACCCGCGACATCGAGCGGGCCTTCGCCACGGCACGGGCCGCGCAGCGCGAATGGGCGCGCCGCCCGGTGCGCGAGCGCGTCGCCGTGCTGCGCCGCTTCCACGACATCGTGCTCGCCGAGCAGGACACCATCCTCGACCTCGTGCAGACCGAGACCGGCAAGTCCCGTGCGCACGCCTTCGACGAGGTCGGCGACGTGGCGGTCAACGCCAGGTACTACGCCTCGGTCGCCGAGAAGCTGCTCGCCACCCGCAAGCCGCGCGGCGTGCTGCCGGTCCTCACCCAGGTCGACGTCCGCCACCGGCCCAAGGGCGTCGTCGCGGTGATCTCCCCGTGGAACTACCCCCTCGCGCTGGCCGCCTCCGACGCGTTGCCCGCGCTCGTCGCCGGCAACGCCGTGGTCGCGCGGCCCGACAACCAGACCGCGCTCACCGCGCTGTGGGCTATCGATGCCGCCGTGCGCGCCGGGCTGCCGCGCGGACTGTGGCAGGCAGTGCTCGGCCGCGGTTCGGTGATCGGCGGCGAGGTCATCGGCCGCGCCGACTACGTCGACTACACCGGCTCCAGCGCCACCGGCCGCACCATCGCCCAGCAGGCGGGCGAACTGCTGATCGGCTACTCGCTGGAACTGGGCGGCAAGAATCCGCTGCTGGTGCTCGCCGACGCCGACGTGTCCCGCGCCGCCAGGATCGCCATCCGCGCCTGCTTCGCCTCGGCCGGGCAGCTGTGCGAATCCATGGAGCGCATCTATGTGCACGAGGCGGTCTACGACCGCTTCGTCTCCGCATTCGTCGCCAACGTGCGCGCGATCGAGCTGGGCGCGGAGCTGAACTACGGCAGCGACATGGGCTCGCTGACCTTCCAGCGCCAGCTGGACACCGTGCGCGCGCATGTCGACGACGCCGTGGCCAAGGGCGCGACGGTGCTCGCGGGCGGTCGCGCGCGCCCCGATCTCGGCCCCTTCTTCTACGAGCCGACGGTGCTCGCCGGTGTGCGGCCGGGCATGACGGTCTACCGCGAGGAGACCTTCGGCCCCGTGGTCTCGATCTATCGCGTCGGCAGCGACGAGGAAGCGATCGAGGCCGCCAACGACACCGCCTACGGACTCAACGCCAGCGTGTGGACCAAGGACGTGCAGCGCGGCCGGGAGGTCGCCGCGCGCATCAACGCGGGCTCGGTGAACGTCAACGAGGGCTTCATCGCCGCGTGGGGCAGCGCCGACGCGCCGTCCGGCGGTCTCGGCATCTCCGGCACCGGGCGGCGGCACGGCCCCGAGGGCCTGCTCAAGTACATCGACACCCAGACCATCGCGGTGCAGCGGGTGCTGCCGATCGCGCCGCTGCCGGGGATGTCGGAGGAGCTGTGGGCCAAGACCATGACGCTCTACTTCGCCGTCATGAAGACGCTGCGCCAGAAGTAAGACACGAACGCAGGGATAGGGAACGAATGAAGCTGGACACGGTTGCGGGCAAGAAGGTCCTGGTCACGGGCGCTGCCATGGGCTTGGGCAAGCTGTTCGCCGAGCGCGCGGTGCGCGAGGGCGCCGCGGCGGTGGTGCTGTGGGACGTCAACGAGATCGCGCTGAAGGGCACCGCCGCCGAACTCGCGGGTCGCGGGTCGCGGATCGAGGAGTTCGTGGTGGACGTGTCCGACCGCGACGCCATCGCCGAGACGGCGGCCGCGGTGCGCGAGGCGGTCGGCGACATCGACATCTTGGTGAACAACGCGGGCATCGTGCGCGGCAACACCTACTTCTGGGAAACCGAGAACCGCGCTGACATCGACAAGACCATGGCGATCAACTCGCTCGCGCCGATGTACATCACGCTCGAATTCCTGCCCGCCATGGTGCGCGGCGCCGGCGAGGGGCGGGTGCTGAACATCGCCTCCTCCGCGGGCTTGGTGTCCAACCCGCGCATGTCGGTCTACGCCGCGTCCAAGTGGGCGGCGCTCGGCTGGTCCGACTCGGTGCGCCTGGAACTGGAGCAGGCGGGCCACGACCACGTCAAGGTCACCACCGTGTGCCCGACCTACATCAACACCGGAATGTTCGACGGCGCCAAGGGTTTCTGGCTCACCCCGATCCTCGAGCAGGACGACGTGGTCGACACCTCGTGGAAGGAGATGAAGCAGGGCAACCCGCTGGTCGTCCTCCCGTGGACCTCCCGCCTCAACCGGGCGCTCTCCGGCGTCCTGCCGCTGAAGCTCCGCGACCTCTTCCTCGACACGGTCGGTGTCTACCGCTCCATGGACCAGTTCACCGGGCGCAAGAAGTAACCGGCCTCGGCGCCGTTGCAGCGCCCGCCCTCGATTGCGCGGTGGTCAGGGGCGGGCGCCGACGACGACGGTGGCGTAGTACTCCTCGGACTCCGCGACGCGCGCGGTGAGACCGTGCGCCGCGAGGATCTCGATGGCGACGACCGACTGTTCGGGACTCGATTCGACCAGCAGGTGCCCGCCGGGGGCAAGCCACTCGGACGCTTCGGCGGCGACGCGGCGGAAGACGTCCAGTCCGTCGGCGCCGCCGTCGAGCGCCGTGCGCGGCTCGTGGTCGCGGGCTTCGGGTGGCATGCCCGCGATGTGGCCGGACGGCACGTACGGGGTGTTGGCGAGCAGAATGTCGACGCGGCCGCGCAGGTCGCCGGGCAGCGGCTCGAACAGGTCGCCCTGGTAGACCGCCGCGCCGAGCGGATCGAGATTGCGGAGCGCGCACGCGACAGCGGCGGGTTCGATATCGGCGGCGGCGAGTTCGACGGTCCGTCCCTCGGCGATGAGCGCGGTGGCCAGCGCCAACCCCAACGCCCCCGAACCGCAGCACAGGTCGACCACCGTGGGCGCCGACCCGACCGCGCCCGCGAGCGCGAGTGCCTCCTCGACCAGGAAGACCGTGCGTTGCCGCGGCACGAAAACCCCCGGCCCGACCGCGACCCGCAGCCCGCGGAACTCCGCCCACCCCAGCAGGTGCTCCAGCGGTGTCCCGGAAACCCGTTGCGCGACAAGGCTGTTCAGATCGCTCCCGGTCTCGTCCGCCGCGCCGATCAACAGCCGCGCCTCGTCCTCGGCGAACACACACCCTGCCGCCCGTAACTGCGCCGCCACCTCGGCGACCTCCACACCTGACACCCGGCCATCCTGCACGAGTCGGCTCGGCGTCTGCCAGCGGGTATCCGGTGCCGGTGCGAGATGGGACTGCCGCACCACCAGGTTCGTCGATGACTACCGAACGCCGTGGCCTGTGTGTTCGTCGAGCAAACCGGTGGTCCGAACGCGTCGCGGCCCGAGCGAGGACGTCTCACTCGGGCCGCGACGCGCGTGGCTATCGGGACATGTCCAGCTGGAAGGTGCGGGTGGCGTCGAGGTAGATGCCGCGCTGGGCGTTGCGGGCGGGTGGGGGCAGCTGGGAGACCAGCTGTTCGAGGGACGTGGTGGCGCCGACGACGCGGGTGCCCGCCACGATGAAATCGGCGACCGCGCGGCGAATGTGATTGGGCGAGGTCACCACGACGGCGCTGGTCGCGCCGACATCGCGCAGCAGCCGACTGCTGAACAGCGCGTTCTGCACCGTCGAACTCGCCCGGTTCTCGACATGGACTCGGGAGGCCGGGATGCCGCGCTCGACCAGCCAGTTGCGCATGGCATCGGCCTCGGTGATCCCGTTCTGCGGATTGCCGCCGGTCACCACGATCGGCGAGAACGGTGCCGCGACGGCCTGGATCCAGGCGGCGGTCAACCGGTTCACCAGCTCGGGGCGCAGCGCGCCGTCGGGGAGCAGACCGTAGCCGAGCACCACGATGCCCGTCTGCGGACCGATCAGCGCGGGCAGCGGATTCGGCAGGGTGCCGACCGCGGCGCCGATGGCATTGAGCACGTGGCCGGTGCCCGCGGCCATCACCGGGTCGGTGGCCTGCAACCGGCCCATGGCGTCGGCCAGTGCGGGCAGGTCGTTGGCGTAGTGCGACCAGATGGCCTGCAACGAGAGCGCTTCGGCGTCACCGGGATCGGTGCCGAGCAGCGCGCGCAGGTCGGCGAGGCCCGCGCCCTCGTTGCCGTCGGTGAAGTGGCGCTGGGCGGAGTTGTAGAGGGCGTCGGTTTCGGGGGAAGCCTGGGCGGGCGCGCCGACCAGACCGGTGAGGGTGAAGGCCGCGAACGACGCCGCGACCAGGGATTTCCAATGCCTCGAGATTCTCACTACAGTCGACACCTTTCCACGCGTGAAACGGGTTTCGGTACGTCAGCTGACAGTTGGCCGGTGGCAAAGCTCCGTCCACGATACGACCGCGACCGGGCGGAACCCGGTAATTCGCGGGCCGAATCGCCCCGTGACTTCGCGCGATCGCGCCGCGACTTCTCGCGATGACGGGCCGGGAGACGATGACTCCGCTCGGGTGCGCGGGTTGCTGCCGGAATGCGTCCGGCAGCGCCCACTAAGCTGTCACCCCGTGGACACCCTTTCGCTGACCGGCAAGGAACTCGCCGCCGCCATCAACGCCGATACCAAGGAACGCGCCGCCGCGTTCGTCGCGGGCGCGCACGCCCCGCGGCTGGCCCTGGTCGTGGCCAACGACGATCCCGCCAGCGCCTGGTACGTCAACTCGCTGCGCAAGGCCGCCGAGCGACTCGGAATCGCGTGCGATCGCATCGATCTGGGCGCCGACGCCACGGCGGAGCAGATCCGAGCGGAACTCGACGCGCGCAGCGCCGCCCCCTCCTTCGACGCGATCATGCTGCAGACCCCGCTGCCCGCGGGCGTCTCGCTCGACGACGTGAGTTCGGCGATCGCCGCCGACAAGGACGTCGACGGCGTCAGCCCGCTCTCGCTCGGCCTGCTCGCCGCCGGTCTGGACGGTTTCGTGCCCGCCACCTCCGAGGCCGTGGTCGAGTTGCTGAAGCACCATGAGATCCCGTTGCGCGGCAAGCTGGTCGCGGTCGTCGGGCGCTCGAACATCGTCGGCAAGCCGCTGGCGCAGCTGCTGCTCGCCGAGGACGCCACCGTCACCGTGTGCCATTCGCGCACCGCCGACCTGGCCGGCGTGACCTCGACGGCCGATGTGGTGGTGGCCGCGGCGGGCCGGGCCGGGCTGGTCACCGGCAAGCACGTGCGCGAGGGCGCGATCGTCATCGACGTCGGCACCAACGAGGCGCCGGACGGCGGCATCGTCGGCGACGTGGACGCGGATTCGGTGCGCGGCAAGGCCGCCGGACTCAGCCCCGTCCCCGGCGGCGTCGGCCCGGTGACCACCGCGCTGCTCATGCGGCACGTGGTCGCGGCGGCGGAGAAGCTGCGCGGCTGACGGCTGCGGTGGCGGAACCGTCGCCGAGATCGGCGAGCGGCGCGGTTCAGCCGGCGGCGGCCGGGCGGCGGGGAATCGTCCGCGAGATCGGCGGGCGGTGCGGCTCAGCCCGCGGCGGCGATGCCCGTGATGAGGGTGCGGTCGCCCGCGCGGGCCACGCTGACCAGCTGGGCGTTGTAGGTCATCGGGTCGCGGCCGGGCCGGGACTCGGTGATCACGACGCGATATTGGCCCGCGAACGCGCCGGGAGTGATCGCGACGCAGTGCGTGGTGCCCGCGGGGATGCTGTCGATGCCGTGCTGAATGGCGTCCACGGTGGGCACCGAGGCGTTCGGCGCGACCACGGTGCGCGCCTGTTCGGCGGAGCGCGTCACGTAGTACGCGTACTGGAACGCGAAGATGGCCCCCGGACCGGAATCCGTGCCGCCGTCGCCGTTGCCCTGAATCTTGTCGCCGATGCGCTCCGCGGGACAGCGGGACGCGGGAACCACCAGCGGCTCGGTGGTCGGGGCGGGACTGTTGGAGGCCGTGGGCTGCGGCGCGGGACCGCCGCGGAAGTACAGGAAAGCCGCGGCAGTGACCGCCAGTGCGGCGACGGAACCGATCAGCGCGGGAGCCCAGCGGCGCAGCGGCGGGCGTTTGGGGGATCGGTCGATCATCCGTGCGAAGACGTCCTCTTCGGGGAAGTGCATTGGCTCCGGGGCGAATTCGGCGTCGGGTTCCCCCTCGGGTTCGTGAGAGTCGTACGGCCGCTGCGACTCCCGGACCGGCCAGGCGCCGCGAAAGCGCAATTCACCGGGCCACGGCGGCGACCCGGGCGCGGCAGCCCGCGGCATCATGCTCTGTCCGGGTCGTGTCGTCATGTCCGGTCGTTCCATCTCCCCGCCTTCATCAGGTCACGCCGTCGGGTAGTCCCACATCGAAACCAGCTCCCCGGCACGATACTGCCAGGGAACCGCGTTCTGCGAAACGTCCGGGGCGCGTGGCGCGGAGAGGCGGACCACTGGACCTGGGCTCACCAGTGCACGTTGACCGGGTCGCCGATGCCGACCGTCTGGTAGTACCAGGCCGCGTCGTCGGGTGCGAGATTGATGCAGCCGTGGCTGACGTTGGCGTAGCCCTGCGAATCCACCGACCACGGTGCCGAGTGCACGAAAACGCCACCCCACGTGAGGCGTTCGGCGTACTCGCCGTTGATCAGGTAGCCCTCCGGCGAGCTCAGCGGGATGCCGATGGTGCGGGAATCGAAGACCACCGAGCGAAACTTCTCCAGCACCGGGAAAGTGCCTGTGGGAGTTTCGAATCCGGACTTGCCCATGGAGGCGGGCATGCTCCGCACGACTTGGCCGCCGATGCTGACGGTGAAGGTGTGCGCGGACATGTCGGCCTCGGCGTACACGCCTTCGTTGGTGCGGAATTCGGTGCGGGCGTTGCCGATTCGGACGGTGATGGCGGAGCGTGCGGGCAGGAAGCCCGTCGGCGTCCAGGTGAGTTCGCGGTCGGTGGTCCAGGCGAACGTGCCGTCGAGCGGGCCTGCCGAGCCGACTGTCACGAGACGCTCGGCGCGAGCGCGATTCGTGACGGGTGCGGCGAACTGGATGGTGATCGGATGCGCGATGCCGACTTCCTGTCCTGCGGTCGGCGTGATCGCCGTGATCCTGTCGGCGGACGGAGGAACGATCAGTGTCGCTCCCGCCGCACCGGAGCCGAACGCGGTCAGCATGATGACCACGGTCGCGAGGAACAGGTGGCGAAGTACGCTCCTCATGGCTCCACCCCTTTCGAGATGGTGTCGTACGCGAAAAACCAGTCTACGCCTTCATGATCAACCCGGCTTGCCGAACATCCAGGACAGGATTTCCCGGGGATCAACCATGAGACCGGTCGGTTTTCTCTAAGCCTTCGAAGAGTAGCGCGCCTCTCATCCAGCCACGGGGTCCGATTACGTCGTCGGCGCTCCGCCGAGCCCCCGCACGGATCGCGATTCCGGCTTGGGCGTCGCGGGCGGGCGGGCGATGCGCCCGCCGAGCCGTTCGTGCACCGTGAACCCGTGCCCGCGGCACCAGCTCGCCAGCGCCGGGATCGCGGCCTCGTCGTCGCGGAAGGTGGGCAGCAGCTGGCCGACGATGTGCAGGCGATGTGCGTCCGCCGTCCGGCACAGGTGCGCGAGTCCCGCACTGCCGAGGCCCATTCCGCGCAACGCGGGCGTGACCGTGATGCCCTCGAGTTCGATTGTGCTGGTGTGGATCTCGAAGCCGATCTCGATCGGGCCCGGTCCGCGTCTGCGCAACTGCGCGATGTCGGAGGGGATCGGGCGCAGTTCGCCGGGAAGATGATCGATCAGCCGCTGCCGCGCCACCTCGGAAGGGGCCAGCCGGACGCTCTCCAGCAGCCGGTTGGTGAGCTCGTCGACGCACCGGCGGTCGCCTTCGGCGGCCTGTTCGCGCACGAAGGGGCAGTCGCGGCCGATGGCGCGCAGCTGGCGCGCCCACTGCGGCGCGCTCACCGCGAAACGCGACGTGACGACGGCGATGGTGGTCTCGATGCCGACCACACCGGCCAACGTGGTGGTCTCGCCGCCGGAGAGCAATCCCCAGGAGTGCTCGTCGGCCCCGACCCCGTGCCTGCCCAGTTCGCGCCGCAGCTTGTCGAGACGCCGTTCCGCGCGCTCGTACGCGCCGCCGGGCAAGCGGCCGAGCCAAGCGGGCCTGCCCTGCAAGTTGGTGCGGATGCGCAGGTCGGCGAGCGCGATGCGCGCGGCATGGTAGTTGCTCCAGGCTTGCGCGCGCCGCGCGCGGACCTGGAGCGCCGGATCGGAGCCGGGTATCTCGGAGGACGGGGGATCGTCACTCATGACCATCAACCGTAGATCCGGACATGGTCACCTGGGGAGGCTTGCCGATACATCGCCGCGCGAACCGCCCGACGCGCCCTGGTCAGGCCGCTCCTGCCGAGGAAGATGGCGGCGTGTTTCCGTATCGGCGTGTCGCCCAGGGGTCGTGCTAGCTGCGTACGGCGTGCACGACCTCGGCGTGCAGGCTGTCGGCGCGCGCGGTGATCTCCTCGATGCGCAGCAACGCGGGCGCGAACTTGTCGCCCAGCGCTGCGGGCAGCGAGGCCAGGTTGATCTCGATGTTGAGCCGCGAGCTCGTGGCGGCGGCGCGTGCCGCGTCGGCCGCGGCGCCGATGTCGGTGACGACGTTCGGGTTGCCGATCGGCAGCAGCTCAGCGGCCAGCGACAGCACCTCGTCGGCCTCGTCGACCACCGCCGCGGGCACGCGTGCCGCCTCCACCAGGGCGGCGTTGATCGCCTCGGTGCGGGCCGCGGTCTCCTCGCCGGTGGCTTTCGGGAGCTTGTATGCGGCGCCCACCGCGGTGAACGCGGCCGCGTCGGCATCCGCCAGGGCCAGCGCGCGTGCGCGGGCCGCGTCGGCGGCCTCGATGATGCGGTCCACGATCGGCCGGTGCTCGGCGTCCTTGGCCCGGGTCGTGTAGCGGGCGACCATGCCGATCAGTGCCGCGCCCTGCGCCGCGTGCAGCGCGGCCACCGCACCGCCGCCGGGTGCGGGGATCTTGGCGGCCAGATCGGACAGGTACTGCGCGAGGGTGACCTCACCGAAGGAAGACGCAGTTTCCTGGGACGACGTGCTCGGCTGCGACACGGGTTGCCTTTCGTTCTCCGGCGGCGTGAATTAATGATCACGCTACCGCCTGCGGCCGTGCGCACCCTGCCCGACCACCGCGTCGGACGGCCGGTGCGCAGTCGGCGCAAACCTGGGGTTATGTTGAGCACATGCGGATCGGATTGGGCATCAACTATTCGGGCGGCTTCAAGGAAGCGGCCGCCGAAGTGGCCGACCTCGAACGGGCCGGACTCGACACCGTCTTCGTGCCCGAGGCGTACTCCTTCGACGCGGTCAGCGCGCTCGGCTACCTCGCCGCGAAGACCGAGCGACTGCAGCTGGCCTCCGGCATCCTGCAGATTTACACCCGTACCCCCAGCTTGACGGCGATGACCGCCGCTGGCCTCGATTTCGTCTCCGAGGGCCGGTTCCTGCTCGGCCTCGGCGCGTCGGGCCCGCAGGTGATCGAGGGTTTCCACGGCGTGCCCTACGACGCGCCGATCGGGCGCACCAGGGAACTGGTGGAGATCTGCCGCAAGGTGTGGCGCCGGGAACGGCTCGAATACCAGGGCAAGCACTACCGGATCCCGCTGCCCGAGGGCGAGGGCACCGGCCTCGGCAAGCCGCTGAAGCTGATCAATCACCCGGTGCGCGAACGCATTCCGGTGCTGCTCGCGGCGCTCGGCCCGAAGAACGTGGAGCTGGCCGCCGAGATCGCCGAAGGCTGGCAGCCGATCTTCTTCCTGCCCGAGCGGGCCAAGGAGGTCTGGGGCGCGTCGCTGGACGCGGGCCTGGCCAAGCGCGACCCCGCCCTCGGCAAGCTGGACGTGTTTGCCGGTCCGGCGCTGGCCATCGGCGAGAACGTGACGCCGCTGCTGGAGTTCGTCAAGCCGCACCTGGCCCTCTACATCGGCGGCATGGGCGCCAAGGGCAAGAACTTCTACCACACCCTCGCCACCAAGTACGGCTACGGCGCCGAGGCGGACCGCATCCAGGAGCTGTACCTGGCCGGGCGCAAGGAAGAGGCGGCCAAGGTGGTGCCGGACGATCTGGTCCGCGACATCTCGCTGGTCGGACCGGCCGGTTTCGTCAAGGAACGTATCGCCGCCTTCCGCGAGGCGGGCGTCACCGTCCTGAACGTGGTGCCGATGGCCGCCACGCCCGCCGAGCGGGTCAAGCTGATCGAGCAGCTGCGCGAGCTGGTCTGACGAACGCGACGGCGTCCCGGCGTGTAGACGCCGGGAAGCCATCGCGTTCGGGTCAATTGGGTCGCAGCGAGGTCAGCGCCGCCTCGAGCGTCGAGTGCAGCGCGAAGACCTGATCCAGGCTGGTCATCTTGAGCTGACGACTCGTCGCCGGTCCATCGGCGACCACCGCGATGGTCGTCGCCGACCCGGCCCGCTGATGCGCCGCGACCAGGGCCGCCATCCCCGCCGAGGCGAGGAAGCTGACCGCGGTCAGGTCGATGATCAGTGCTGTCGGCTTGCTCGCCAGGATGCCCTCGATCGCGGTCTCCAGTGCGGGCGCGGTCGCGAGATCGACCTCGCCGGCCACCGTGAGCACGGTCGCACCGTCACGCACTGCGACGGAGGTGGTCATCGTGTCCGCCATGGGATACGCGTCTCCGGAAGTGTTGGTCACACCACTACAACACACAGGTTGCGGCGAATTCGCAAGCTCGGCGTGTTCATACGCTCCAAACATTACCGGAGTCAGGGGCCGCCCGCGGTGCGTTGACGTGGGCATCCGTCGGCGCGAGGGGACGGCGCGGCCGTGCGCGAACGTGTGCGCCTCGCAGGTCAGATCCGAGACCGCCTCGTCGGCTCTACGGCCGACGGCCGCGCGTAGCTGAAGGTCAGTAGCCAGGGTGCGAAGTTTCTCGTGCCTTCGAATGGCTTGCTACCCCGCAAGAGTGTCTTGACATAAAGGGGAGCCATGAGTGCGCGTTCGTGCTGGCTGTCGATCTTGCTCGTGCAACAGGGTGAAGGCTGGCTGGGAGTACGGCTCACGATGTAACCAGCAGTCCCTGTGCCAAGGCTGCCGTGACGGCAGCGGTGCGGTCGGAGACGTCGAGTTTCGTGAACGCGCGCTGCAGGTGTGTTTTCACGGTTGTCTCGCTGATGTGCAGGAGTCGCCCGACCTCGGCGTTGGTCAGTCCGTGCGCGACATGCCCGAGGACCTCCACCTCACGGGCTGACAACGCCGCGCGCGGGCGATGCTGTCGGTGATGCAGCCGTGCGCTGACCGAGGGCGCCAGCACGGTCTCGCCCCGGGCGGCCGCGCGCACGGCTGCGGCGAGTTCGGCGCGCGAGCTGCCCTTCAGCAGGTATCCGCAGGCACCGGCTTCCACGGCGCGCACGATGTCGGTGTGGGTCTCATACGTGGTGAGGACCACCACCCGGGTGTCAGGGCAGACGGCCAGGATCTGCTCGGTCGCGGTAGCGCCGTCGACTTCAGGCATCCGCAGATCCATGAGCACGATGTCAGGGCGCAGCGCGGTCGCCACCGTCACGGCCTCCGCCCCACCGGCCGCCTCGCCGACGACAGCGAGATCGGCTTCCCGGGAAAGCATTCCGCGCATGCCCTCCCGTACTACCGGATGGTCGTCGACAAGCAGGACGGTGATCACGCCGGTACCACGATATCCACCTGGGTCCCCGCACTCGGGTGGGTCGTGACCGTGACTGTCGCGCCGACTTCCCGTGCCCGGCTGCGCAGGCCGGGCAGCCCGAATCCGTTGGTGTGGGCGCTGTCGAAACCGATTCCGTTGTCCGCCACCGACAGTCGCACACCCTGGTCGGTTCGGGTGAGTGTGACCTTCACACTGTCGGCGTGTGAATGCTTGCGCACGTTGGCCAGCGCTTCCTGCACCGCACGCAGCAGCACCACCTCGGAGCCGGTATCGAGCTGAGGCACAGTCGAATCCACCTCCACAATAACGTCGATACCGGTCTCGTCGGCGAGCCTGTGGCAGCGCCTCTGCACCGACTCGGCCAGAGGGCCGGTACCCAGTTCGGGTGGTGCCAATGCCTCGACCATCGCGCGTGCTTCGATCAGATTCTCCTGCGCGGTGGCCTCGATCAGCGCGATATGTCGGCGCGCGAGAACGGGGTCGGCATCGAATTCCGATTCCACCGCCTGGGCCAGCGTCGCGATGCCGGTGAAGCCCTGTGTGAGGGTGTCGTGGATTTCCCGTGCCAGGCGGGCACGTTCGGCCGCCGAACCTGCTTCCCGAGACAGTCGTGCCACCTCGGCGCGGCTGCCTTCCAGCTGGCGTAGTAATACGGCCAGTTGTTCGCCGCGGTCGATGGCCAGAGTGATCGTCGCGCCGATCGCGGGGTTGAACACCACCGCGACCAGCGAGATCGCTAGACCCATGGGGACATGCGTGTGTGCCAGTAGTGAGACGATCAGCGGCGTGAAACTGACCGCCCCGGCGACCAGCATCGCCGGTCGTACCGGCAGCGACATGTAGATCAGTGCGTACGCCACCATCACCGCCGCGATGGCATCCGGCGACCACCAGGCGGCGGCAAGAAACAACACCAGCGCCCCGGCCACGAACGTCACCGATTTCCGGCTCACCGTACGGTGATAGAACGCCTCTGGGTTATTGCGGCGCGGCGCCAGCTGTGCGGACCATGCCAGCAGGCATGCCAACGCCGCCAAAGCAGCCCACATATTCCAGGCATCGCCCCACTGCATTACGACAACGAGAACGCCGGTGGCGATGGTGCCGCCGACCACGTAGGCGCACCAGATCCGGTACCAGAAATCCCACCCTACGGGCGCTGGGCCGCGCGCTGTCATGCTTCGACGATAACCCGGACCGGGCATGCAGGTTGTCCTTCGAACGGCGGACGTCTACCTCGATTTCGCGGCCTACGCTGCGACAAAAGCCTTTGTAGACAGGGGGATTCGTCATGATGACACGATCGGTCGAGCCTGACCGGACGCTCTACCCGCCCCGATGGCAGCCGGCTCCGCTGCGCTGGCATCGCACACGCGTGTCGTGGTGGCAGTCGTGGAAGCTTGCCGCCCAGGTGGTGCCGCGTTGGCGCGACCGCACTCTCGCCGACTTCTACGGCACCCAACTTCCCGGTGGAGACGACATTTTAGTGGCCCGAATGCCGTTTCAGCGCTTTGTGGTGGTGCGCAGCCCAGAGCTGGCGCGGCATGTCCTGGTGACCAACCAGGACAACTACACCAAGAGCGCGGAATATGACATGCTCGCCGTAGCATTCGGACGCGGCCTGGTCACAGAGCGGAATGAGCAACGCTGGCAACGAAATCGCCGTCTGGTAGCGCCCGTGTTCGGCAAACGCAACATCGCCACACTCGCAGGCCCGATCACCGACGCCGCACGAGATTGCGCCGAGCGTATCCTCCAGCTCGGTGCCGACGGAGCATCCGTCGACGTGAACGTCGAAATGAACAGGCTCACACTCGATATCGTCGCCCGCACCATGTTCGGCGTCGACCTCACGGGGCCGATGTCGGAGATCACCCTCTCCCGGATGCTGCGCCTGTTCGGAGTCGGGTTCGTCGCGGGCGTCTCTCGTCCGCTGCACGCGCTCGCCGAGCTCACGAACCGCTATAACCTGCCCATGCGTGTCATGCGCGCCGCCAGCTGGATTATCGCGCCGTGCATGATCGCTGATCTCCGGCACGTCGACCGGGTGATCGATCAGCTCATCGCCGATCATCGCAGTGGTGCGATCACCCGCCGCGACAACCTGCTCGCACTGCTCATGGAGGCGCGCGATCCGGAGACCGGGCACCGTTATACCGATGCCGAAATCCACGACGAGCTGATGACATTCATCGGTGCCGGGATGGAAACCACTGCGACAGTGCTCGCTTGGACCTGGAAACTGCTCGCCGAACACCCCGATGTCCGCGCTCGCCTGCACGCCGAACTCGACGACGTCCTCGCCGGCCGTACCCCCACCGCCGACGACGTGGATTTCCTGCCATGGACGAAAGCCGTTGTCGCCGAGACCATGCGACTGTATCCGCCCATCGTCGGACTTGCCCGCGTTGCGAGAAGTGATGATCTGCTCGGCGATTTCCCGATACGGGCCAACACCACCATTACGATCAGCCTGCATGCTCTGCATCATCACGGCGGAGTCTGGTCGAATCCCGAGATCTACGACCCGACCCGCTACCTGCCCGGAAACCTGACACCCACACAACGCCACGCCACGCTGCCCTTCGGAGCCGGAAAACGCATGTGCGTAGCCCATGTCTTCGCCAACACCGAAGCCGTTCTCGCACTGGCGACCATGGCTCAACGCCTCGAGATGGACCTGGCGACCGCGAAGCCGACTCGCCCGCAGTTCTCCTTCACCGGCGGCCCCGACGGACCAGTTCCCATGCATGCGAGCGGCCGGACGGTCGACCGCGACAGGAATCAGTCCCTCCGCCACTGAGGTTGCGACTCGCACAAGCGCAGGCCCCGGCGAAGGTTCGCCGTTGTAGGCGATGACGGCATGGTGGCGTCCCGAACTCGGGATCGGTGTCGACGATCTCGCCGACACCTACGCCACCTTCGCGTGCCAACTGCTCGGCTGAGTGCGCGTCAGTCAGCGGTCTCCCGGTATCCGCTCTTCTGTTTGGCGGCAATTGTTTTCGCGGCCTGGGCGGCGGCCTTGACCGGGTCGCCGTAGCGTTTGGTGTTGACGGTGCCCACGGCGCCTTCTCTACCGTGCCGGGTGGCGACGGTATCGAGGCCGGGATCGGTGACGATCTCCCAGAATTTGGTGCCGTGCGGCCCGGCGGCCTCGAAGTACCGGCGAGTGAGTTCGGGGCCGCGCCGCTGGCCGCCGAAGAGCATCATGGTTTCGGGCGCTGCCTGTTCGAGGTGGTGGGCGAATCGGCTCAGGAACGAGGACGCGAGGATCCACGACAGCGACTTCTCCCACCACGCCTCGGCCGGATGCTGATCCAGGTACATGAAGACCCGGTCGTCGGAGCTCGGTGACACATCGGAGAATACGGTGTCGACCGTGCCGTCGAGGCCGACCACCAGCGCGCTCATGGCCGACAGCACGGGTTCCCATTCGAGTTGCTGCTCACCGCGCAGCGCGGCCGTGTACTTCGCCCCGAGTTTGCGCATGCGGGCCCGTTCCTGCCGTACCTCGGCGGGGCACAGGAGTCGCAGACCGGTCTCTCCGATTCGCCACTCGGCGTAGCCGATACGCTCCCACAGCGTGCGCAGGATGGCGGGTAGCGGTGCCGCGAGCTCGGCTTCGAGGGCGTCGATGTCCTCGGGCGAGGCGGGTGGACCGACTTCCACCTCGAACCCGTGCAGACCGGGCGAATGCGCGGTGAAACCCTGTGCCGTCAGGTATTCGGCGATCTCGCCGAGGGCGGCGACATGCCAGGCGGGGTCTTGATTGTCGACGCGGATGCGAGCGCGGACCCATTCGGCGACGGTCAGTTCCTCGCGTACCCGATAGCCGTTCCAGGTCACCCACTCCAGTTTGGACAGCGCCGCACCATCGCGATACAGCTCCAGCTCCCGGCGTTCATGAGCCGCCGCGAGCGCCGCGTCCACCGCGAACCGGGGCCGGTCGAAGGCCATCAGGCGCTCGCTGTCAGCGTCGGGCCGGTAAAAGGTGCGCAGGATCGCCGCCCGGCCGGGCAGATACCACGGATCGGATTCGGTGTATTTCGCCGCCGCGCAGGTGGTTTTCATTCGGGTGAAGGCGTTTTCGGCGGTGGCCGGGTCGGGAAAGGTGAGGCCGACCGTGTCGAAGCGGCCGTTGTTGACGCCCCACCGGTACACGATCTGGTCGAGATAGCGCACCAATTCGACGAATTCGTTGCCCGAGACCGTCCACAACAACGCGCGCGCGGATTGCTCGCGCCCCTCGCCCAGGAATTCTCGCATACCGCTATGGCCGATCCGGCTCGACTGGAAGGGGGTGCCGTCCGACATGCCGAATCCGTCGAAGGCGTGGATATCGCCGTCCGAGTCGAGGAACCACACCTCTCCCGTGATTCGGTCGGTGAGCAGACGTCGCCGCACGGTGGTGCCCGCCAAGGTCCCGAGGTCGTCGTCACCGATCCGAGCGAGCGGCCGCCCCGCCGCACGTGCTCGCTCGCCCTTGTCGAGTAGGTCACGCCGCGCCGAATCGGCCTCTCCTGACAGCACGTTGGCGAGTTGGGCGCGCATGTCGTCCGAGATGAGCGGATCGGCCCACTCTCGTCCACGAGACAGGTTGTCGGGCTCGATGGCGTCGACAGCGATGGATTCCCAAGTGGCGTAGGCGGTTCGGACCAGGCCGTACTCATCGGCTTCCAACGCGGCAATGATGCCGACAGCCAGCGCGTACTTGAACACCCGCTGTTCGGTCTCGTCCTGCGGTGTCGCCCAGTCGCTGATCTCACGCAGCAGTTCGACCATGGGCCATCGCTGTTTCACGTGATCGGTGACGGCATTGGCGTAGTGCGCGGCAGCACGATGGTCGTGTCGATCGTGCAACCGCCGCATGACATCCCGGTGCACCTCCGCCGAGAAGATCTCGCCGAGTGCGTTGCCCATCCGCCAGATGCTGCGTCGTTCGGTGAACAGCCGCTCGATCAACGCCGTGCGCGCGGTGTCGGAGTTCAGGTTCCGTACCGCGGAATACAGATTGGCGACCACATCCTCGAGCTGATCGTCCACCGTCTGCCCGTGGCTGAGCGCCACGCTGTGCACCGGGTCGGAGTCGGCATAGCGGCGGCCGTAGTCGTCGAGCGCCTCGATGAGAAAGTCGTGCGCACCGGAGTGCTGGAAGCGATACAGCTGGTGGCCCGCGACATTGCGAGCGCCTATTCCGGGATGGGCCACAATTGTGTCGATCATGGCGGCGGCGGCCCGCACGGCCTGCTCGGGCGACGCCCGTCGCAGCACACAATGCTTCTTGCTCGAATCGAACAACTGCTGCCACAGCGCTTCGACCGTGCTGGCCGGTGCGGGCAGGCCCGCCAGCCGCATCAGTTCATCGAATACCGGCGGATGATGCGCCACCGGGGCCAGTGCGAGGCAGACAGCCTTCTTCAGTTCGTCGTTGTTCATCTCGGCGAGGATGTCGGACGCATCCGGCTCCGGTGTGTGCTCGAGCAGCCGGATAAGCACTGGAACGAAGGCACTGTCCGGGGAGTCCACGCGCAGCCCCTGGACCACGCGGGTGCGCACCTCGGCGGGCAGGTGCTCGATACCGGTGGCGGCCAGCGCGGCCCGCTCGGCGTGCGCGCTGCCGAGCATGGCGCTCAGCGCCCATTCGATCACCTCGGCCGGCGAGTCCTCGACGTCCGCGCGCCGCAGAACACGTTGTGCGACAAGCTCGCTCAGCTCGGCACCGTCGATCTCGGCCAGAATGGCGGCGTGGTCGCCCGCGGCATCGCCCAGCCGCTGCAGGTAGGAGGATGATATCTGGGCGTCGGCCCAGCGGAGGTCGAGCTCCGCGCGGGTCAGCACCGGTTCGGTCTCGCACAGTTCGTGGGCCCGCCGCAGGGCGATCAGGCACGCACCGCTGTGTGGGTCTTTGCCGAGCAGCTCTCCGGCCGCCGCGGCGAGCGCCGCGCCGTCGCGCACCAGCGGCGTCACCACGGACAGCGCCCACACGCGCGTCGACCAGGCGCAGGTGGACGTGAGCAGCAAACGCACGAGGGTGTCCGCGGCCGGGCTGTGATCGTGTCCCGCCAGCCGATCCGCCTCGGCGCGCACCAGTGCCGTACCCGTCGTGACGGGCATGCGATCCAGGGCGGCGCGCACCTGTTCGGCGGTGAGCGTTCCGTTGTTCAGGCCGTGAACGATCCAGCTCGCCCGGCCCAGCGGCACGTGCTCCGGGGCCATCTCCATCGCTGTGAGCGCGGCCCGCGTTCGCGCCTCGTCGTCGGAAGCGACGTACTGCTGAAGCAGCGAACGGCGGACGCGGAACTCCGGCACGGACGCCACGTCGCCGTCGATCGCCAGCGTGCCGAAGACCTCTGCGAAGGCGTCCAGTAGGTCGGAACGCTCCTCGGCACGGCCGATCTCGGCGAGTACGCGGGCGCGGTCGTCGTCCTGCATGAGCAGACCGGTGTGCAGCAGCCAGTAGATGGACAGATGTGGATCTCGGTGCAGCAGCGGCAATTCCACCTCGAGCACCTTCCGGGCGTCGGCAGCGTTCCACAGATGCAGGAAGTGCCCGGCGGCGCTGGACGCCAGGTCATCAGCGGACTGCATGGGCTGTCCGTCGCGCAGCAACGGCTGCGCCAGCAGCCACATCAGCCACTGATAGCGCTTCGCCAGTTCGGCGCTGGTCGGGTCGGGTTCGGAGTCCGCGGCCGATGACGGCGAACGGAAGGAGTCGCGAATATCGAATCTCGACCGCTCGTCCTCGTCGTTCGCTTCGGCGCGCTCGAGCTCGTCCCGGTAGGCCAGCCAGTCGTCGAAAGAGTCGAACCACAGTTCCAGTTCCCGGGTTTCGTGACTCTGCCACCACACCCGGCCGCTGCCGCGCAGATCCAGCAGCGTGTAGTCGTCCCCCTCGTCGTCGATGACGACGAAGCCGCTCAGCGATTTGTCGATCGCTCCGAAGTACGGGTAGTTGATCGCCAAGTGGGCGTCCACGAGCGGGCCGCGCTCGCCCACCCAATACTCGAGCAGCCGGTCGTCGAGGGCGTCGGCTACGCGAGCGGGTACGGGCACGCCGAAGTAGCGGCTGGCGGATCGGTGCAGGTCCATGGCTTCTTTCTGGTATCGAAATGCGCTGTGCCGGTACGAAAGACGGTTCTGGTCCGAGATGGCTCGCCAGCTTGTAGCAGATGGCTGGGCCCACACCGTCCAGACGAACGATCGTATGGTCCGGGACGCTACCGTTCGGCTGTGACAGGAACGGCAGACACCGATTCCACTCCTGCGGTACAGGGATGACGGTGGCCGAGTCGGACGCCCGCCGGTCGAGGATTCGCGCGTATCCCGCAGTCGCGCGGCGCCTTTCGCGTGGTACGCCACTTGCGATGGCTGCCAGGCCGAACGCGGGGCCCGTGCCGTTGCCGCGCGGCGAAAGCGGTCTCGATGTGCATCCCCCGATCGGCGGGTTCAACGCCGGGGGTGTTACCCGTGGTCGCCTGCGCTATTCAGCAGGGCTGCTCGAGGGCGGACGCGTGTGGTCACCGACAGCACGCCGACTACGCGGTCTTCAGCGTGCCGTCGTGCGGACGCCCTCGCGGGCCAGTGTCTCGGCGATGGCGAGGCCGATGCCCCGTCCGGCGCCGGTGACGACGGCGGTCTTTCCGGTGGGATGTAGATCCATGAGAACGACCTTTCTCGGGGCTTCCGGCGTTAGAGGAGTGTGTCTCCAGGCGCCACGTCGATCGCGGTCCGGTAGACCATGGGGCGCGGGGTGACGTCGAGCTCGGGGTCGTCGGTCAACCGTTTGATCGATTGCTGCCACTCCGGGTTGGTTCGAGCCGCGTCCAAGGCGGTGCCGGTGGCCCATTCCGCCACATTGATGAAGGTCAGCTCGGCCTTGTCGTTGACCGCTTGGAGCATGCGCGCGCGGAGGAATCCGGGCGCGGACGCCATGCACCGCGCGTTGTCCTTCCAGCGGTCGAGGAATCGATCCTTCTGCGACATGGGCACCGAGAAGGCGTTGACGAGTGTCACCGGCTGCTCGGTGCCGGCCATCGTGTGTCCGGTCGGGATAGTCATATTGTCATCTTAGATGACAGTATCGTGCGCTTGCTACTGTCGATGTGTGCCGAATCAGCCGCTGGACGACCGGGGCGTCTTCTTGTTGTCCCAGATCGGCCACCACGTCTCGTACCTGTTCACCGCGCGGCTCGCACCGCTGGGGCTCGAACCCGCGCACTTCGGAATCCTCACCCACCTGGTGGCCGTCGACGGGCGCAGTCAGCAGGAGCTCGCCGATCTGCTGAACGTGCACCGCAACGCCATGGTCGGGCTCGTCGACGAACTGGAAGAACGCGGACTGGTGCGCCGCGGAAGACATCCCACCGATCGGCGCGCCCATGCGGTGCATTTGACCGAACGCGCTCGCCGGGCCCTCTCCGAAGCCGAAGCCGAGGCCGAGGCCATCGAGAACGAGATCCTCGCACCGCTCGACGAGGCCGAGCGGGCGAACCTCATCCAGCAACTGCGCCGACTTTCCTCGCATGCGGGGTTGCCGCCGGGTATTCATCCCGGCCTCCAGCGACGGCGGCGGGCCACCCCTTCGGTGTAGGCGACTGGGTGCCTCGCCACGAACGAAGTCGAGCTTTAGGTCGAAGGCTGAAGGTGATCTCAGTGATCTCGTGAGAGGTAGGAGAGGGCCGAGCGGACCAAACTCGGGATGTTGAAGATCACCCTCACTCAGGACGGTACGGACGCCTGTGCCGCTGCCCTCCGCATCGCTACCGGCCTCGAACCCGCTATCGGCGCAACCGATAGCAGACAGTCGCGACGCGAGGGGCTGCATGAGTAAGGCCAGGACTCCTGACGCGCCAGGACGGCGGTCGGCCGCACCGGAGCCGGGTCGCTGAAACGCATGCGGGCTCGCCGCCGAGGGATCGCGGCGAGCCCGCGCGGGCCGAGCCGGTGTCGCACCGCCGCCGAGCCGCGACTTATCGCGTACCCGTCTGCGCCGCATTGGTTTCGGCCGTACCGGCGTCCGCGTCGTCGAAGAGCGGTCGCAGATTCCGGGCGGCCATGATCAGGTCGTTGCCCGCGCCCGCTTCGATCATCGGCCACACCTGGGCGTCCGATCCGACGACGAAGTCGATGACGACCGGTCGGTCGTGCACGGCGCGGGCCGCTTCGATCACGCTCGCGACGTCCGCTTCTCGCCCGCAGCGCAGCCCGACGCAACCGAGAGCTTCGGCGAGTTCGACGAAATCGGGGATGCGCCGGGAGTGGGTGGCCAGCTCGCTCTGCGAATAGCGTTCCTCGTAGAAGAGGTGCTGCCACTGACGGATCATGCCGAGATGGCCGTTGTTGATCACCGCCACCTTGATCGGCACGCCTTCGACGGCCGCGGTGGCCAGCTCCTGGTTGGTCATCTGGAAGCAGCCGTCGCCGTCGATGGCCCAGACTTCCGCCTGCGGCACACCGAGTTTGGCGCCGAGGGCGGCGGGAACGGCGTAGCCCATGGTGCCCATACCGCCGGAGTTGAGCCACGTCCGGGGCTTCTCGTACTCGATGAACTGCGCGGCCCACATCTGATGCTGGCCGACACCGGCGCAGAAGATGGCGTCGGGCCCGGCGGCACGCCCGAGGGCGCGGATGACGAACTGCGGTGCGAGCGCGCCGTCCGCGGGCCGGTCGTAGCCGAGCGGATACGACGCGCGGAGCTCGCGCAGCGTCGCCCACCAGGCCGACAGGTCCGGCAACGGTTCCCGATGCGCGTCGAGCGCGGCGATCAGGCTTTCCAGTACCGCTCGACAGTCACCGACGATCGGCACGTCGGCGTGCCGGATCTTGCCGATTTCGGCGGGATCGATGTCGGCGTGGATCACCGCGGCGTGCGGGGCGAAGGAGCGGGGGTCGCCGGTGACTCGGTCGTCGAACCGGGCGCCGAGGGCGATCAGCAGATCGCTCTTCTGCATTGCCGCCACCGCGGCGACCGTTCCGTGCATGCCGGGCATGCCGAGGTGCTGGGGATGGCTGTCGGGAAACGCACCGCGCGCCATGAGGGTGGTCACCACCGGAATGCCGGTGCGTTCGGCGAAAGTGCGCAACGCGGAGGTGGCTTCGGCCTTGAGGACGCCTCCGCCCACGTAGAGCACCGGCGCGTGCGCCCGCGCGATGAGGTGCAGCGCCGCTCGGAGCTGGCGTGGATTCGGCTCGGTGACCGGCCGATAGCCGGACAGCCGCGGTTGCGGCGGCCAGCGGAAGACCGTCTGGGCGCGCAGCACGTCCTTCGGGATGTCCACCAGGACCGCGCCCGGCCTGCCCGAACTGGCCAGGTGGAATGCCTCGGCGAGGATTCGCGGGATGTCGGCGCCGCGGGTGACGAGGACGTTGTGCTTGGTGATCGGCATCGTGATGCCGGTGATGTCGGCTTCCTGGAATGCGTCGGTACCTATCATGGGCCTCGGCACCTGACCGGTGATCGCCACGAGGGGAACGGAATCGGCTTGCGCGTCGGCGAGCGGGGTCACCAGATTCGTCGCGCCAGGGCCCGAGGTCGCCATGCACACCCCGACCCGGCCGGTCGCCTGGGCATAGCCCGTTGCGGCGTGACCGGCGCCCTGCTCGTGCCGCACCAGCACGTGGCGGATGCGCCGGGAGTCGAGCAGCGGATCGTAGACCGGCAGGATCGCCCCGCCCGGAATGCCGAAGACCACCTCGACGCCGAGTTCCTCCAGCGATCGCACCACGGATCGCGCGCCGGTGACACGTTTGACGATCGGCTCGTTGGTGCCGGAAATATCTGTGGGACAGCGATTTTCGCTGTGCTGCGGCGCTTCGGGCCGTGACAGGGCGGATCTCACGGGAAACTCCTTCTGATGCGCCGCGCGCGGCGGCGACCGTGGGCGAGCGCACCGGCCCGATCCGGCACTGCCGGAACGGCTCGATTCCGGAGATGCCGGTACGCGTCGAGGGAAAGCCGTTCCTGACCGGGCACACCGACTTGTTCCGGCGGGTCTCTCCGCCGTGGGTGTGCCGCAAGATGATCGGCTCGCCGGTCCGGGTTCCCGTGGTGAGGACGGACCGTCCTGGCGCGGACGCCTGATGCGGCGTGCACGCACTGCCGATGATCTTAACCGACCCTCGGCCGCATCCCCGATGCCACCCGCTACCTGTCGCCAGGCGCGGGATCGAAGGGATCGCCGCGCCAGACCGTCCTCAGCCGTTGCCGCCGGTCGTCCGCGGGCGGAGTTTGTCGGGGTTGCGGACCGCCGTATCACCGGCGGACCGGAACACGCTGCCGCGCAGCAACTCCGACGCACCATGGACCCTCGCCACACCGCGGCGGCGATCGGCATGAGCGACAACGAACGCGCCCACGCGTTAACCATCACCGACCAGCAGTTGCACCAGCGACTCGAGCTTTGCCCACGCTACCCGCTCGATGAGCCGACATCCGGCGAGTCAGCACCGACGCCCACGGGCATCGCCTGTGATACCCCGAATAGCACTGCATTCCAGCCGAGTTCGGCGATCATGCGGCCGATCACCACCCGGGAAGTCACCGACCGGCGCTCCGGGCGAAATCACTCCGAACTCGATCGAATGGGCAAGGCGTTCTACGGTTTTCGTCGACCGGATCCGTTGGCTGGTCAGCTCGGTGGATGTTCGGATAGAACGAGAATGTGGATTGGGAGACGACCGCTGACCGGTATCGACGTTTCGCCGAGTTCGAGGCTCGGGGCAGTTCGTCGTGTTATGAGTTGTGGGCGTGGGGGATTGCGTCGGATAACCGGCTGTTGTCGTTGATCGATCGGCTTCCGGAGGAGAAGAGGCAGCCGAATCTCGTGTTGACGGCGGCGCGCTATCTCGGGGTCGGTGAGTCGTCGTATCCCGCGTTCAGGGATTGGGTGTTCCAGCATTGGGATGATGTCGCGCGGGTTGTGACGGCGCGCAGGACGCAGACCAACGAGGTCGGCAGGGCCGCGGTGCTGCTTCCGGCGTTGGCGCAACTTGCCGGTCCATTGGCGTTGATCGAGGTCGGTGCGTCGGCGGGGCTGTGCCTGTATCCGGATCTGTTCAGCTATCGCTATGACGGTCGCATCGATCTGCATCCAGCCGGTGGCGCCTCCGGCGTGATGTTGCGGTGTGTGACTTCGGGGGAGCCGCCCATCCCGGATCGCTTGCCCGAGGTCGTGTGGCGGGCGGGCGTCGATCTGAACCCGCTGGATGTGAGCGATGCCGACGAGATGCGTTGGCTGGAATGCCTCGTGTGGCCGGGACAGCCCGAGCGGCTGCGACGGCTGCGCGAAGCGGTGGCGATCGCCCGGGCCAGGCCGGTGGATGTCGTGACCGGGGATCTGAACGAGACGGTGACCGAGTTGGTCGACGCCGCGCCGGATGGGACGACGGTGGTGGTCTTCCACAGCGCCGTCTTGGCTTATCTGAGCGTCGACGAACGAGTCCGCTTCGAACGGACGATCCGAAGCTTGCCCTGTCACTGGTTGTCCAACGAAGGCTGCGGTGTCGTGGGATCGGTGGCCGAGCAGCTTCCGGTTCCCGCTCAGGACACGCCAGGGCGGTTCGTCGTCGCATTGGACGGGATTCCGCTGGGATATGCCGGTGCACATGGTCAGACGCTCGATTGGTTCCGTCACTGACCCGGTTCCGAATACATCCCCGGTCCACGGAACCGAACGCCCTGACACACGCGGTCTCATCGCCGTCGAGATTCGTGGACGACACGCACCTGCCCCTCGATCCCCGGGGCAGTGAGGCCGTGCACTCGCGGTCCGTAAAGTGGCTCGGCGCGGCCACGCGAACCCGCGAGACAGGAAACGAAACTATGGACACCAACCCCGACGCGGCGGCGTCACCCGCCTACACGAGCGGTTTGAACACCCGCCGCGAAGTCATGGGCGACGAATTCGTCGACCGCGCACTGGCTCGCACCGCGGGCACCGAATCCGAGCAGATCCAACGCTTCGTCACCGAACACGTCTGGGACGCGGTCTGGAATCGGCCGGGCCTCGACCGGCGGGAACGCAGCCTGCTGAACCTCGGCATCCTGACTGCGCTGCGGGCGCACGAAGAACTCGCGGGTCACGTGCGCGGCGCCCTCAACAACGGACTCACCCGCGAGGAAATCGTCGAGGCGATCATCCACACCAGCGGATACTGCGGCGCACCCGCCGCACTCTCCGCCATGCGCGTCGTCCAGCAGCAATTCGATCAGGCCTGATCCCGCGGCCCGTGCGACAGCGGGATCGAGATCGTGTTCGGCTCTTTCGTCGAGATCGCGAGCTGGATCGCTCTTCAATAGGCCTGGCGGAGAGCTAGTGCCGCGTCCAGAATGGCTGATGCCGTAACTGCCCGGCGCTGTTCCCGTGGGCCCCAGTCGAAGTCGATCCATAACCGCCGAACCAAGGACATTCGAGAACGTCCTTCCTCAACGACCTGACGCGCTAACCTCTGGCAGGATGAACGGCTATGCGCTTCACCGTGCCCACCATCGCGTTGATGATGGGGGCAGTCCTGCTGACTGGATGTTCGCTCTTCGCGCAAGGGCCCGATCAGGCCGAGCGTGACAGCTGGTCCCGGGTGATCGAGACGGCCATCGAGGCCCTTCCGGGGGTGGCCGACGCGTCACATACGTTCCAGTACCACCCGTACGGCCCCAACTCGTACTACATCTCCAAGCTCGACGTGCAGCTCGACGATGACGCAACACCAGCCGAGGCCGCGTCTGTGGTGCGTGTCATGGGCGCTCAGCAGCTGCCGCCGCACTATCAAGGCGACTCGACCTTGGTCAGAATCCACCGGATGACAGACTCCTATTTCGGGGACTGGCGGTTCGGGCGGGACGTGGACGTGGAAGCGAACGCGGCATACACCTGGACACGAGTGTCATCGGCCAATACCGGTGCGGAGATTCACTGGGCCACCCACGGCGTCAAGCCCGCCGGAGACGCGGACGGAGCCGAATCCATCAGTGTCCGAGCGGGCTCCGAGGCCGAACCCCAGCGTGCCACTGCGGCGATGCGCCGAATCATCCAGGACTTCCCGGAACTGGCATCCAACGACTGGACAGTGTCCCCCCTTCATGAGGACGGCCTTTTTGAGCACCACTCGAGACTGGAACCCAGCTTGACGTACTTGGACCGCCGCCCCCGCTTCCCCTCCAACGGCGAACTCGAATTGTGGGAGTGGTTCCTGACCGATCAACCCACCTCGTCGATTGTCGAGGTGTCGGTATTCGACCCGCCCGACACAGCAGGCCGCACACTGGGCGTCACGGTATTCCCGCCCGTCGGAGAGAAATTCAGCGCTGCGCAGGCGACACAACTTGCCGATCGGCATCTTCGCTACTTGTCCCAGCGCGGTGTCGTGGTCGATTACACGATCATTACGCGCAACGGCCCCCGTTTCGCCGTCCTTGTCGGCGGCTGCCCAGAATCCGGGCGCGAGGTTTCACCGGAGTCGGAGCCCTTCGCGCGTCAGTATGAACGCTGCTAGTGCCGTGTCAGGCAATGTTCGCTAGGTAATCCGGTCGGCGGATTTTGGAGCCGACCGCGAAGTCCCGGACGCTGCAGGTTCAACGGCCCGAACTCGTCCACACAGATCACCCGGCCGTCGGCGGGCGGATGATCGTAGAGGTCGAGCACTCGCGCCATCTTGGCCTGAAAGTCAGGGTCGTTGCTGGCTTTCCACGTTTTCGTGGCCCGCCACGACACCCCGCCAGCTTCGAGGATCTGCCGGACGGTTTCGCGGCTGAGCTCGGCAATGCCGTTGGTCCGCAGCACTTCCGCCAATTTCGACAGGCTCCACGTCGAGAAGGGCCAGCCCAGGTCGCGGGGGCAGCACCGGGCGATCTGACAGATCCGATCACGCGTCGGTTGATCGATCTTCGCCGGTCTGCCCCCGCTCCATTTTGGACACCGTTGGCGAATTCGGATTCGCCAACGGTGTCCATTTTGTGTCCAGTGCGTCGAACCCTTTCTCGTTGAAGTCGTGGATCACCTGCCGCACATACGATTCCGACACCCCCATCAGCTTCGCGAGGAATCCGACCGGCTGATGCCGAGCCGAGGCCATCACCACCACGGCCCGCCGCATCCGGATCGGCTGTTTGCTACGCCGCGCGATCTGGGCCAGCTTGCGGCCCTCTTCGGGCGTCACCGCCCTGACGAACACATCTGGCTTGCGAGCCACCGGCATCACCTTCACCGGCAGCGTCACCGCCCACCCGTCGATGATCAACCCGCCACCCCGAGCCGCGGGGTTACAGCATCGACCTTCCCGGTCGAGGCACTAGGCGGAGTCTCGCACTACAGCGGATCCGACGGGGTGGCGATAGGGTAGGGCGCGTCGAATTCCGTACCTCGGATTCGCTGCGGTGAGGGGGCGAAATGCGATCGATGATGGTGCCTGCGGATGACGGGACCGCGCTGCACGTCGGTGTCACCGGCCGCGGTCCGGATGTCGTGGTTCTGTCCGGTGGACCGGGCTGCGTCCATTACCTGGAGGATGACGGGCTGGCGCCGCGCGGGATGCGGGCGTGGTACCCGGAGCCGAGGGGTGTCGGACGCTCCGAGGGCGGGCCGCACGACCTCGCGCAGGCAGTCGCCGACATCGAAGCGGTGCGCCGAGCCGGAGACATCGACAGCTGGGTTGTCCTCGGTCATTCCTGGGGCTCGGACCTGGCGGTGCGCTACGCGTTGGACCATCCCGACCGCGTCCGATCCGTGGTGGGCGTCGCCGGGCACGGATTGCACAAGGACCGCACCTGGTCGCAGGTGTACGAGTCCTCGCGGCATCTGGAGGATGATTTCGAGATCGATTGGGCGCCAGACGTTCACGCCTCCCTGAGTGCGTCGTTCGTGCAGTGGATTCACGAACCCGAATTGTTCCGCGGGCTGGCCGATTCCGAGGTCGCCATGACGTTCGTCGCTCCGCAGCACGATATCCGTCCGTCGTGGCCGCTGCGGCAACTCGCGGCCTTGGTCCCGCGCGGCAGCTTCGAGGAACTGCCCGGAGTTGCCCACAACCTGTGGTCGACCGATCCACAGGTGTGGGTCGACATCGTCACACGAGCGTGCCGCGCGGAGCCGCGATCTCGCCGCTGAACTGAATTCTTTTGTAGCAGACGTTATTTCAGACGATCGGCGTGCTGCACCCACATCCGACCGTGCACGTGAATCCGCCTGCCGCCCCGCCCTTCCAACAGATGCACTTCTTGTCCATCTTCAGTGTCCCCGGCTGGCACCCCGCCTGTGCCTGGCAATCCTCACGGGCGGCCTTGCACGCCTCCGCGATCGTCGCGCCATCCGCTTGACCTTGGCTCAGCTCGAGCGGCTCCGGACCGGGCATGGGCTCCTCGCCCACCGCGATGCGCATCATGCCGTCTCCGACTCCGCCGTGGGCGAGCTGGAACGCCGTGATCGCCGCGAGCGTCAGCGGGCCTGCCGCACCATCGACCGCGAGCGGTGGCAGGCCGATCAGCGCGATGTTGCGGTTGATCAATCTCTGGACATCCTGCACGTCCTCCGGCAGATTCTGGCCACCCGCGCCAACGGACCGAAAAACCATCACCGCACCTCCCTCTGTATTTCGGAAACGGTGCCCAATCGGTCGACCGCAATCGCGACCTTATTGATGCGACAGGCGTCCATCGCGAGTAGCGCGCTACTCGAATGCCACTCGGCCCCACCCGCATTGAATGCGTCGCCGAACGCGTTCAGTCGGCTGTCGCCGCAGCAGCCGTCACGTAAGCTGCCGGTAGCGTTTCGTGTCCTACGGTCCTCGGATGTGCAGCCGACAACACCAGTGGTTCGAGAACTGCCGGTGATCCTCCGCGAGAAAAGGCCGGTACTCATGTCTCTTGCCAGCCAGCTGACTACAGCCGTTCCCGCTCTTGCCGCCGGGGTTCTGGCGTTGGGTTCCGCTGTCTACTCGGTTCGGTCGACGACCAGGACCAGCAAGGACGTGGAGGTTCTCAAGGCGAAGCTGGTCCAAGAGGCCGCGGCCGCCGAGGCGCGACGGAACCTCGAGTACCAGGCCAGGGCGAAGATCTATGCCGAAAGTGAGCCCCTCGTTCTGAAACTCGCCGAAAGTGCGGACTACGCGGCATCCCGGATCATCGGTCTGTCCGAGCCGAGGAGGTGGCCTGCGTTGCAAGCAACGGTCGACAGCAGCACCAGTTGGATGTTGAGCCGCTCGTCGGAAGTGATCTCCACGGTCCACGCGCTGCTCGAACCGCTCGCTCTGCTCACCCTGCTCCGAGAGAAGACGAATTTCGTCGATTTGGCCTACGAGCGACGGCTGTTCGAAATCTACGCCCTCGCTCGCGGCGCCTACAACGCTCACCTCGACGACTACGCGATCGCCGAAATCCCACCGGCGCACACGTATGACCCGGTTGTTCCCGGATGGCGTGAGAAGCGTGTGGAGAACCCGGCGACCTATTGGTGGCAGGGGATCACCCGCGGGCGGTTGGACCCGGCCATCGAGGTGTGCATCAACCGCGAGGCCGATCGGGCCGCTACTGTCGATGAATTCGAGACGCGTTACATCGACTTGTTCAACCGTCCGGACGACAGCCGGCACAAGTCGCTTGGCCTGTTCTGCAACCCGATCTACAACTTTCGCCCCGAGGACCGGCCGGTCTTCTGGCGAATTCTGCTGTGTCAGTTGCTGATCTACCGCAGGCTATCGAAGCGAAGCCGGGTGTCCGGCGAAGTCGCGATGTCGGCGGGCCTGGATTTCGACCACAAGGACATCGATCAGCTTCGACGTTCGAACGCAATCAGCGATGAGTTGTTCGAGTCGAGTATTACCGCTGCGGTCGACTATACGAACCGGATTCTGGTGCGGAACGAATAATCGCTTACACCGAGAGTCGCCGACGAAGTGGCAAGCACTTGTCTCGAGCGGAGGGGATGGCAGCGAAAAGCGTTCTGAGCAGCCGAAAGCCGCCGTCTGGTTTCAGGCGGCGGCTTTCGGCTGCGGGGTTCAGCGAATACGCAGGACCTTCATCGCCTTCATGGCCTTCAGCAGGAAGTCGGCGTGCTGGGCCGCGGTGCGGCCGAACGCGGGGTCGAATCCGAGCACATGTTGTGCCGAGATATTCTGCGGCTCCACGTATTTCATCAGACCGGCGGTGCCGTGGCGGCGCCCGAGGCCGGATTGCTTCATGCCGCCCATAGGTGCGTCCTGGGCGGCGTAGGAGGAGGCGTAGCCCTCGTTGATGTTCACGGTGCCCGCTTGAATTCGGGCCGCGACGCCGCGAGCCCGCTTGACATCCTTGCTGAAAACGGCCGCGTTCAAACCGTATTCGGTGTCATTGGCCAGCTCGATCGCCTCGTCCTCGGAGTCGAACGGCGCGACCGACACCACGGGGCCGAACGTCTCCTCGCGATAGAGCTTGGCGGAAGGCGGCACATCGGTGAGCACGGTGGGATCGTAGAAGTACGGCCCGATATCCGGCCTGGCCTTGCCGCCCGCGACGACCTGCGCGCCCGCCGCGACCGCGTCCGCCACGTGCGCCTGGACGCGGTCGAGCTGCTTGGCGGAGGTCAGTGAACCGATGCCCTCGGTGAATTCCCTTGCCGCGCCGAGGGGTAGCGCGCGCACCTTGGCGCCGAAGGCGTCGACGAACCGCGGGTAGACCTCCCTGTCCACGTAGATGCGCTCGATCGACACGCACAGCTGCCCGGCATTGGCGAAACAGCCGCGCACGGCGGCGGTGGCGGTGGCGTCGATATCGGCGTCGCGCAGCACCAGCATGGGGTTCTTGCCGCCGAGTTCGAGGGAACAGCCGGTGAGAGTGGCGGCGGCCCTGGTCGCGATGGCCTTGCCCGCCGCGGTGGATCCGGTGAAGCAGACGAAATCGGCGTTGTCGATGAGGGTGTCACCGATGTCCGCCGGGTCGCCGATGACCACTTGCCACAGGTCGGCGGGAAGCCCTGCCTCGAGGAGCAGCATGCGCGGCCACAGGCTGGACAGCGCCGTCTGGGTGTCGGGCTTGTGCACCACGGCGTTTCCCGCGAGCAGCGCGGGGATCACGTCCATGGTGAGCGAGAGCGGATAGTTCCACGGCGTGATGGTCGTGACCACGCCCTTCGGGTGGTATCCCTCGCGGGTTTGGGTCAGCAGCGGCAAGGCGCCCGCGCGTCGCTTGGGGGACAGCAGTCGCGGCGCGCGCCGGGCGAAGTAGAGGGTGGATCCGACGCCGTCCACCAGTTCCTCGAGTGCGTGCATGCGGGACTTGCCGGTCTCCAGCTGGACGATGTCCAGTCCCTCCGACTGCCGGTCGAGCATGAGGTCGTGCAGCTTCAAGGCCAGCGCCGCCCGCTGCTTCACGGGCACGCGCGCCCATTCGCGCTGCGCGGCACGGGCCCGGTCGAACGCCGCTTCGACGTCGGCGGGCGTGCTCTGCGGCAAGGTCGCCACGATCCGGCCGTCGACGGGGGATGTGGTGGTCACCGTCGCCGCGGTGCCGGTGACGCCGCGGGTGAGCCGGTCGATCACAGTGCTCGCCAGGGCTTTCTCACCAAGGGGCTGCGCAGCCGTCGCGGTCGATGTTTCGGTCATGATGAACTCCTTTTCGGCGTCCATCAGCGTTACGCGGACAGGACGCGCGTCACCATGTGCCCGGGCACCTCGCTCGACGCGACTGGGCTGTGCCGCAGCACAATCCGGAGGCTCGACTGAGGTCCCGCGGAGGCCCTCACAGGCGGGTACGAGCAGCTACACCGCGGCGCCGAAAGCCTCGAGTTCGGGTCGCGCGGGCGATTGATCAGTTTCGAAGAAGCCGCCGCGCGCGTCCGCTTCCTAGCATTGTCAGTGTCGTCATCGAGTCCGTCAGGAAGGAAACCGGCAATGAGCAAGGCACAGAAGTCCGGCACGGAGACCGTCGCGAAGGGTGCCGCTTCGGTGGGTTTCACCGAGGACGAGCGGGCGGCGATGAAGGAGCACGCTCAGGAGCTGAAGACGGCTTCGCGGGCCACCAAGGCCGACGGCGAGCAGGACGTGCTGGCGAAGATCGCCGAGATGGAGGATTTCGATCGCGCGATGGCCGAGCGGATTCATGCCATCGTGACGGCCAATGCGCCCGAGTTGACGCCGAAGCTGTGGTACGGAATGCCCGCGTATGCCAAGGACGGCGCTATCGTGTGCTTCTTCCAGCCCGCGAAGAAGTTCAAAGCGCGGTACGCGACGCTCGGCTTCAACGACCCGGCGAAGCTGGACGAGGGCGGCATGTGGGCGACCGCCTTCGCGCTGAGCGAGCTGTCCGCCGAGGTGGAGCAGCGGATCGGTGAACTGGTGAAGAAAGCGGTGAGCTGAGGCCCGGCGGCTCAGCGGTCGTCCACCACGCGACCTGCCGCCGGGACACCCGCGGTGCGCGTTATCCGGCGGAATTCGTTTCCTTCTCCGCCAGCTGCGCGAGGCGTTCGAGGGACGCGGACAGTTTCTCGCCGGTGGTGGCACGCGCTCGAACCTGACGCTTCTCGTCGGTCAGCTTCGTCCAGTCATACGTGTGCGTCACCAGCGTGCGGCCCTCCTGCGCGGGCGCCAGCTCCCAGCGCCACAGGTGACCGGGCGACTCTTTGCCCTGTTCCGACGGGTGCCAGGCGATGAGCCGGCCTTCGACGAACTCGACGACATGGTTGTCGCGGACGGCGCCGTTGGTGAGGGTCATGGCGAACACGTCGCCCGCGGCGCGCACCCGCTGGCCCGAAGGCGCCTCGGCGAGGTTGTCGTTGCCGTCCCAGCGCGGCTGCTGGGCGGGGTCGGCGATGAGTTCGAAGATGTCGGCCGGGTCCGCGGCGATCTCCCGGCTGGCGCTGACGATACGAGTGTCGTCGATCTTGTCGGTCACGGGCTGAATCGAATCATCCGTCGCTCGCGCCCACAACCGTTGCGCTCGAGGCGGCCGAATCTCCGGAGGTCCATCGGGTCGCGAATTCGTCGGATGCGGTTGCCGCCTCGTAGCCTTACGCGGATGCGTCCACCGAGTGCCCACAGCGCGTCACGGCCGCTCGTCCCGATCGACGAGAAGCGAGACAACCGCCATCGAGCGCCGAAATCCGTCAGCCGTCGTAACAATTCACTGAGACATTCATCAAGACCGGCGTGCCGGCCCTGATCGCCAGGCGCTGCTCATCGGTCGATCCCAGCCACGGATCCAACACCGCCATCGGCCCGTACGACATCACATCGAGATACCATCGCTGCGGCCCGGGGCCGAGCATCGTCGAGGTCGTACCCGATTCGGACAGATAGGGCGGCTTGGTGCTGGATGTCAGATCGAACCCCGGTGCGGTCACGACCGCACGAATGTCATCGAAGGCCGGCCCGAAATAGAACTCCCGAGCGCAGTTCAGTGCAGCAGGAATGGCGGTCCGCGCCGGGATCTGGTCTGATCGGGGCGAGGGAGGACGTTCGTGATGCGGGGTTTTCTGTTCGATCGCCGGTGGATGCTCGGTGCGGCGGTGCTCGTCGTGACGGTCACGGGGTGCGACACCGAGGAGACTCCGCGACCCGATCCGTCGCCGAGCGCGGCCACCGCTGCGCCGCCGACGCCGCCCCCGTGGACGGTGGACGACCTCACCTACCATCCGTGCAGCGTCCTGGGACCGGACGATTTCGCCCGCTTCGTGCTCGAACCGCAGGGGAAGCCTGCCACGCCTCCGAAGGCGCTGCCCAGGTGCTCGTGGTCCTCCATCCAAACCGGGCCTACGGGCAGCTTCACCATCGGATTCGCCCCGAACACCAGCGATCACAGCGATCTCGACCGACGCAGAGTTCGTGATCCGCTCGAGCGGACGATCACGATCGGGGACCGCCGAGCCGCACTCGCGCCGAGCGTCCGGCCGGACGGCAGCAACGGCGGCTGCTCGGTCGACGTGTCGGTGCCGTCCGGTGGATCGTTCTACGTCGGTATCGCCGTCTCCGGCATCGATACCGGCGTCGACTGGGACGTCTGCGCGAAAACCATCGACGTCGCCACCGTCATCACCGCGCGCATGCGCTGAGGTCCGAACGCGCTGCTCGGTCGGCCGATGCCGAAATCGGGGCCGAATCGATGGGATCCGCACATGGTACGGGTGCGCTGAACGAGGTCCTCCAGGTAAGGCCGCAACTCGCCAGGGAGCGATTGCGGGTCGACGAGAGCGGAGCGCATGCGGCCAGTATGAGCCGCCGTGCCCACGGGCGCGCCGAGGTCCATGCCGAACTCGTCGAACCAGTGCGGGCCAGCGTGGCCGCCCTCGCCGGGCCCACCGTGGAACAGGCCGTTCGCGCCGCTGGGGAACGGACTGGACATCCGGAGGTCGAAGGCGGCTATCTCAGGTGATCTTCCACTTGATGTCGCCGAGGAACTGCGGGTCGTCCGGGTCGGTGATCGATCCGGCTCCGCTGGTGCCGCGCCCCGGCAAACCGCCTCCGGGCGCCCGGAAGTCGAGGAGGCCGAGTACCAGTCGCGCATCCGCCGAGGCGCCGTCGAAGACGAACGCGGTCCCGGCTCCTGGCCGATCGTCCCAATCGAACTCGCCCGATTCCGCGGGTACGAACACCGAGGCGCCGCGCCATTCGCCGAGCAATCGGTCGGAGCCCGCCGGTGCCGATTCGATGGTCATGTTGATGAACTGGACGCTGGCTGGGTCGTTGGCGTCGGTCAGTTCGACGTCGACGTTGAAATCGAAAGCCATGACAAACCTTTCCGCGATGATTCGGAGGGCCGAGAGATGGTTATGCGGTGCTTGCGCGCGTCATTCGTCGATCGCATCGTCAGTGTCCAACCGTCGTTGCCCGTGGTCATGGGTAGTTCGCTACTCGACTTTCGCGATGCGGCCGCTCGCTGCCCACGGCCTTGACTCATCGGGCCTCGGTGGGGGGCGGAATCGTGTGCAACTCGACCTCGCTCAGCCGACCCGAGCGAACCGTGGCGGTCAGGTAGGTGTGATCCGGTTGGCGGCGTTTGTCGGTGGGAGAGCCGGGGTTGAGCAGGCGGAGGCCGGTGGTGGTGACGCTGTCCCACGGGATGTGGCTGTGACCGAAGACGACGACGTCGGCGTCGTCCACTGCGCGCCACACGGGCTCGGGGAGGTCGCGCGCGCGTTTCGGGATGTGGGTGTCGTAGATGATGAGCAACCGCACGATGTCCGGTGTTTCAGTTTCGGTGGGTGTTGTTCGCGGCCGGTGTCAGGCTCTTCCTCACGAATTGCCGACAAGCCTCGGCTGCTGCGTTCAGGTCGAATGCGTCCGGGGCGATGAGGTGTTGTGCGGCCACGCCGCGCACCATGCCGATCACCGCGACCGCGGTGGCCACCGGATCGATGTCGCCATCGACGGTGCCATTGGCTTGACCGGCGCGGAGTAGGGCTTCGGCGCCGAGGCGGAACCGTGCGTCGTCTGTGGCGAATACCGGGCGCATGGTCGCCTCGGACGGAATCGCGGCCCCCCACATGACGAAGAACGCGCGACCGGTTTGCGAATGCCGAACTATCGCCTTCAGATAGTCCTCGACGAGCCCTGCCAGTATCTCGACCGCGTCGGCGTCGGTGCCTTCGATGTCGGCGACGTCGATGGCTTCGGTGACGAAGCGCTCCTGGATGCGTTGGGCGAGGCGGTCGACCAGCGCGGCTTTGCTGCCGAAGTGATGGCTGGCCAGGCCGCGGCTGTACCCGGCGAGTTGCCCCACATCAGCGAGCGATGTCTGGTCGACGCCGCGCTGGGCGAACAATGTCTCGGCGGCATCCAGTAGGGCTTGCTCGGCTTGGGCGGTGCGTTCTTGTTGAGTGCGCCGTGGCGGCGTGGCTGTCTTGCCATCGGAGCCGATGGACGTCACTGACCTAGCCGCACGACCTGCCATGAGCCCAACCCTAACTGTCTATTTGCTGAACGTTCGACAAGAATAGATGATCTGCGGGCCCCTGCCCGCGATGCCTCGGTGGGCCCGCAGATCGCTGGTCGGTTTTGTCAGCCGAGGCGCGTACCGCCGTTGACCGGCACGACTTGGCCGGTCACGTAGTTCGACAAGGGTGAGCACAGCCAGAAGATGGCGTCGGCGGCCTCGGAGATCGTGCCGGTGCGGCCGAGGGAGACGAACGGCATCGGCTTCGAGTCATAGACCTCGGCTTCGGTGGGCGGGGAATCCGGGTCGAGGGTGATCCCGAGTCGCTTGGCCTGTTTGTCTGGCATGCCGACTTGGATGGTGCGGCCGCCGGTGTGGATGACCTCGCGTTCGGATTGCGGTAGTCCGAAGCGGGTTTGGATGATGCCGAACGCCACGGCGTTGACGTTGACGTGCATCGCTCCCCATTCCTGGGCGAGAGTGCGCATCAGACCGAGCACACCCGCCTTGGCCGAGGCGTAGTTGGCCGCGCCGTCGAGCCCGATCAAGCCGGCCATGGAGGAGACCATCACCGTTTTGCGGTGGCGCAGTAGACCATTGGCGGCATCGGTCGCGGCGGCGGCGCGAAACACCGGAGCGCAGGCGCGCGCCAGGCGGAAGGGCGCCACCAGGTGGATGTCGAGCATTGCCTGGAACTGGTCGTCGGTCATGGCGTGTACGCGGCCATCCCAGGCGTAGCCGGCATTGTTGACGACGATATCGAGGCCGCCGTGGTGGGTGAGAGTGTGGCTGACGAGTTCATCGCAC
Organism: Nocardia sp. bgisy134; assembly: GCF_965341865.1. GTDB lineage: Bacteria > Actinomycetota > Actinomycetes > Mycobacteriales > Mycobacteriaceae > Nocardia. Next base: position 118,096 of record NZ_CBDQZP010000009.1, on the reverse strand, counting down.
ACACCGGGTTGCACCAGGTCGGCAACGAAGGCGGTGGCGGTGTCGGACCCGTACCTGTCGTTGATCTCGGTCACCGCTTCATCGGCCTTGGCCTTGTCGACGTCGGCGATGACGACTTTGGCGCCGTTGGCGGCCAACTGCGCCGAGGTGGCGCCGCCGATCCCACGCGAGCCGCCGGTGACGATCGCGACCTGGCCCTCGAGCAGGTTGCTGGTGAGACTGGGTTCGATCAGCATGTCAGCATCCTTTCCACACCGGAGGCCGCTTTTCCGCGAAGGCGCGCAAGCCTTCGTGCAGGTCCTCGGAATCATGCAATGCGGCAACGTATTTCATTTGTTCGTGCCAGGCGTCGTCGTCGGTCCAGTCCTGAGCGTGGGCGGCGATCTGCTTACTGGCCCGCACCGCGAGCGGCCCTGCCGCACACACCTCGCGGGCCAGCTCCAGAGCTGCGGTGAGGGCCTGGCCCGGTTCGGTGAGCTTGTTGACCAGGCCCAGTTCGGCGAATCGTGTGGCCGGCCAGGTCTTTCCGGTCAGGATCAGCTCTATCGCGATGTGGTACGCGATGCGCTTGGGGAGCCGGAAGCATCCGCCGCCGATGGCAACCAGGGAGCGAGCGGCTTCGGGCAGGCCCATCGTGGCGGTGCGGGAGGACACGATCAGATCGCATGCCAGGCACAACTCGAGCCCACCGGCGAGGGCGTGGCCCTCCACGGCGGCGATGACCGGCTTGCTCGGTGGCTGAGCCATCATGCCGAACGCGCCGCGCCGCTCGGTGACTCCCATGTCGCCGCGGGCGGCGGCGATGAGGTCCTGTCCGGCGGAGAACACGATGTCGGAGCCGGTGAGGATCGCGCACCGCAAGGAGTCGTCGGCGTCGAAGTCGTCGATCGCTTCCTCGAGGGCGTGGGCGGTCGCTCCGTCGAACGCGTTGCGGCGTTCGGGCCGGTTGATCCTGATGATCAGGATCTGTCCGTCTATCACCTCGGTCAGGATGAGATCGGAACTGCTCGCGTCGAGACCTGGTGTCTCGTCTGTTGTTCGGTCACCGAGTGACACTGAATCCTCCATTCACTGGATAGGTTCGTCCCGTGATCCAGCTACCGGCCGGGAAGGCGAGGAAGCCGATCATCGCTGCCGCGTGGCTCACGACGGTGATCGGTCGACAACGGTGGCCCGTTGAGTCAGACATTGCGTCGCCGCCCCTCCCAATAGGGTTGGCGCAGTGCATTTTTGAGTACCTTGCCGACCGGATTGCGAGGCAGATCGCCGACGAAGGCGAACTGGCGGGGCCGTTTGTAGCGGGCGAGGCGGCCTTCGAGATGCGCGAGGAGTTCCTCCTCGGACAGCGGCGATCCCGGTGTGGCGATGATGTAGGCCAGCGGCTTCTCGCCGAAGTCGCTGTCGGGGATGCCGATCACCGCGGCTTCGACGACCCTGGGGTGCGATACCAGTGCTTTCTCGATCTCGGCCGGATAGATGTTGACTCCGCCCGCGACGATCATGTCTTTGATCCGGTCGGTGATGAACACGAAACCGTCCTCGTCGAGATGGCCGACGTCGCCGGTACGGTAGAAGCCGTCCTTGATCACGTCCTCGCCGAGCGTTGGACCGCCGAGATAGTTGCGTAGAACGATCGGGGTACTGACGGCGATTTCACCCACCTCGCCAACGGGCAGCCGATTCCATTCGTCGTCGACGATCGCGATGTCGACCCCCTCATAGGGACGGCCGCTGGTGCCGGGTTTGCTCAGTTGGTGTTCCGGTGCGGTGTAGCTGATCATGCCTGGCTCGCTGGCGCCGTAGCTTTCCCAGAGCACGTCGTCGCCGAAGCGCTCGACCACCCATTCCTTCAGTGACTGCGGGACGGGCGCGGCGCCGAGCATGATCTGTGTCAGCGAGGAGAGGTCGTAGCGCTGGAATACCTCGACGGCCAGTTTCTGGATGCGCAGCATCATTGTGGGAACTCCCGCCCACGACTGGATGTTGTGGTCCTCGATCAGCCGCAACGCCTGTTCGGGCTCGAACGGGTCCAACGTCACGATTGTTCCGCCGCGGCCGCAGGTGATGGCGGCGATCTGCGGTCCTGCGCCGTGGTGTACCGGCATCGTCAACAGGGCGGTCACACCGTCGGGCTGGGGTGGAGTCCCAGCCACCGACAGCCCGTACCGCACCAGACGTTCGGGGTCTTCGATGTCGGCAGGGTTCGTCGGCGGCACACCTCGTGGGCGGCCGGTGGTGCCCGAGGTATACAACACCAACGACGGACGCGCGGGACCGAAACGGGCAGGGGCATCGGGTGTCTCGAGCAGATCCTCGTAACGGATCCCGGCAGCGCCGCGAGTTTGTCCGACGGTGATCAGCAGGCCGGGGTCGACGCCGGCCCACTCGCTGACATCGGTATCGTTGCATGCCAGCCCTTTTGCGCCACTGTCGCGCAGAATGTACATCGCTTCGTCAGGGGTCAGGCGCCAGTTCACGGCTACCTGCGCCACGCCGATCTTCTGCAGGGCACGTTGGATCACGAACCACTCGGGTGCGAGCCGAAAACGCATGCCGATGCGGTCGCCGGGGCTCAGCCCCCTTCGTGCCAGGCCCTCCGCGACACGGTCGGCGGCGTCGTTCCACTGCTTGTAGGTCAATACGGTGGAACGACTGATCACCGCGGGCCGATCCGGCCGGTGGGCGGCCCAATATTCCGGGGATCCATGGTCAGGGTGGGTCATCGTTGTCCCTCTCTGTGCGTCGCTCGGAACCGACGCGGGTTGTGACGCAGGCGCATTCGATTCCTGCGACATGTAACTTGCTGAACAGTCAGCAAATATCTTGGACACGGGTTGTGTGTTCAGGTCGCCTCGGTAGGTGAATTCGACTTTCGTGCAGTGGATTTCGCCGCAATCAGTTTCGTGAGAGAACGTGGACGGCGCACACGGCGCCGATGCCCACCATGTGGGCGACGCCGATGCGAGCGCCGGGATGCTGGCGCGGACCGGCTTCCCCGCGCAGCTGGGTGGTCAATTCCGCGATCTGGCCCACGCCGGTCGGGCCGATCGGATGGCCCATCGACAACAACCCACCGGAGGGATTGACCGCCACCCGGCCGCCGATATCGAACTCGCCCGCCGACAGCGCGGCCGCCGCCTGCCCGGGCTTGCAGATTCGCATGGCCTCGAGATACACCAGCTCTTCGATGGTGAAGGCATCGTGCAGCTCGACCAGATCCACATCGTCGGCGGAAACGCCAGCGGCTTCCAACGCCTCGGTGGTGGTCTCGGCCGTCAGTGCCGCATCGAAATTCGCTGTGCCGTAGAACGTTTCCGACCGCAATGCCGATGATCGAACCCGCACGGCCCTTTCCCGGTTCAGGCCGAGCTCGTCGATCGCACGGTCGGAGACGACGAGAGCCGCCGCCGCGCCCTCACCGACAGGGCAACACTGCAGGCGAGTGAAGATGCCGCTGAGATGCGGTGGCGCCAGCACCTCCGCCAGGGAGCGGGCCTTGGGGCGCTGCGCATTCGGATTCAGCGCCGCGTTGCGACTGTTCTTGACCGCCACCTGAGCGATCTGCTCCGGTGCCGCGCCCGTCTCGTGCATGTAGCGCGAGGCCAGCAATGCGAAGTGGGTGACCGGCAGTATCCGGCTCCCGACCAAATCGTCCAGACCCGCCGCATGGGTCGGGGTCGAGAAGTTCAGCGGCTTGTCGACGCCGACCGCGATGGCCACATCGTGCACCCCGGCGGCTACGTCGAGGTAGGCCTGGCGGAACGCGCTGGAACCCGACGCGGAGGCGTTCTCGATCTGCACCATCGGGATACCGGTTGCCCCCAGGTGTCGATACATCAAGCGCGACAACGCCATCGACGTCGTCGCCGTACCTGTGTAAGCGGTCTCCACCTGCGTCCAGCTCATGCCCGCATCGGCGAGTGCCGCCCGGACGGCGGTGAGCCCCAATTCGGTGTACGGCGTTCCGCCGGGCTTCTGATAAGGGTGCAGCCCCACGCCGACCACCCATGCCCTCCGGAGTCCGGTTGCCGCGCTCACGCATCCGCTCCGTCCACCTGGGCCGCGCTCGCGAACGCAGGCTCGACCAGCTCCGAACCGGCATCGCCGTGCCCGACGACATGCCATCGCGCCGAAACCCGATCTCCGATTCGGACAGCCGGAGATTCCGGGTGCGCCACGGCACGGATCAACGGCCCGGCATCGAGGGCAACCTCGACAACCGTGAAAGGCGCAGCGCCCTGCGAATTCATGGTCACGTCGGCGACCGCGAACACGACGCCGTCCGAGGGCAGCGGCTTGGACACGAGCTGATCCGCTGAGGCGCCGCAACTCTCACACCCGAGCCCGATCGGCGGGAAGTACCCGGCCACAACTCGCGCATTCGGCACCCTTCAAAACCGGGTCATCGAGCGAGGGATCGTAGAGCCGGGGGTGGATAGCGACTCGCACCGCAACCTCCAAGATACTTGTTAGCCGTTCAGCAAGTTAATGCTAGCAGTTCTCCTGCGAGAGAAACAGCCCCTGGAGAAAGAGCGCCCCCGACCTCGCGATGAGCCGCACGAGCTGCGACATCTCGGCGCGGATTCGCCGGATCCGGTGGGCACGAGCGCCAGGTCGGAGTCTCGGCGGTGAGGTCGCCGAGCGCCTCGACCGACCGCCGCGTCTCGGTATCGATCAGGATCGTGGAGTCCGGCGACCCGACCGCGCGGCCGCGAAGGTTCGGCGGGGGTAATCCCCGCTGGTATCGCACCGCTGTGCGCGGGGCCGCCACCGGCAGGCCGTGGCACGTGCGGAACCCGCGAGACCGAAGCGGCCGATCGAGAACTCGGGCACCGGATCCGCGCATGAGCGGACCCCGGAACTGTCACAATCGAAGTCTGATGACCGAGCAGCAGGATTCGGGCGAGGACAAGGATCCGCCTCCTACGGGATGGATCACGTTCGACCACGCCTACGGCCCCGCCGGGTTCGGGTATCCGCAGCAGCCGTACGGCGTAGGTTCGGCGGAGGGCCCGATCAGAAGGTTCTTCAAGCGATTGTTCAGGACGAAGTAGCGGCGGTTCGGCGATGGCGGAACAGGGCGCGGCGTGGGCGAGCTTCATTCACGACCAGCTCGAGCGCGAGTACTCCCGCCGCGACACACTGAATACGCGGGCCGCGTCCGCCGTCACCAGCGCGACCGGCCTCGTCACCCTCGTGCTCGCGGTGGTGGCGGTGTTGAAGGGCAAGGACTTCACGCTCACCGGAGCCGCGCTTGTCGCGCTCTACGTCGCGATGCTGGCGCTGCTCGGCTCGGCGGTGCTCGCGGTCCTCGCCGGGGTGAGCTGGCGCTATCGCGTCACCTCCCTCGATTCGATGCGTGCGATGTTGACCGAGCACTGGCGCGATGCCGAGGTGGACGCCCGCTATGTGGCGGCGTACTGCCACTTGGAGTCGATCGCCTCGCTGCGGGCCGGGACGTCGCTGAAGGCATACTTGCTGATGGGCGCCGCCGGAATGCAGGTGATCTCGATCCTCGCGATGGCTACCAGCGCCCTCGTTCTCGTAGCATGACACTTGCGGTCACCTTCACGTCGCGAAGAACTCGGCGACTGAGTTGCAATCACCTCGGCGTCGCGAAGAATTCGGCGACCAAGCGGTCAGGTGAGGGTGTCGACGACGTAGGTGGCGGCCTGCGCGAGCAGGGCCTGGTCGTAGCGAGCGTCCACGGTGGCTTTGCTCGACATCAGCGCGATGACGAGCGGGGCGGAGCCGGGCGGCCATACGATGCCGATGTCGTTGAGCGTGCCGTAGTCGCCGGTGCCGGTCTTGTCGGCCACCGTCCAGCCCTGCGGCACCCCCGCCCGGATGCGTTGTGCGCCGGTGGTGTTGTGTTCGAGGAGGTCGCGGAGGAAGGCGCGCTTGTCGGCGGGCAGGGCGTCGCCCAGCACGATTCGCTGGTAGTCGGTGCCGAGGGCGCGCGGCGAGGTGGTGTCGCGGGGGTCGCCCGGTGTGGCCTCGGTGATCGCCGGTTCGATGCGATCCATCCGCGTGACGGTGTCGCCGAGGCTTCGCGCGTACGCCGTCAGTTCGGCGGGGCCGCCGAGGTCGCGGAGCAGCAGGTTGCCCGCGGTCCCGTCGCTGAAACGGACTGCCGCGTCGCACAAGTCGCGGATCGTCATCCCCGTCGCCACGTGTCGCGAGGTGACGGAGGCGCTCTTCAAGAGATCCGCTTCGGTGTAGGAGACGACAGTGTCCAAGTGCGACAGCGGATTACGGTGCAGCACCGCCGCCGCGGCCAACCCTTTGAACGTCGAACAGAAGGCGAAGCGCTCGTCTGCTCGGTGGGTGATGGTCGCGCCGGTGCCCGTCGCGAGTGCGTAGACGCCGAGGCGTGCGTCGAACTGTCGTTCCAATTCGTCGAGACGCTCGTGGTTGATCTCCGTCGGAGTCGCCGGAGCCGCGGCAGGCGGCGCCGGTGCCGTCGCACAGCCCGCGAGGGGCAAGAACGCGGCCGCGCCGAGGAGACCGCGGCGGGTGAGTAGCGGTCGCGACAACGTCACTGTTCCTTCCCCTGGTGCGCGATGCTCGCGGTGTCGATGACACACACTGCGGGCTAGGTGTCGGCGGTCGCGTCGTCCGGCGTTCCCCGGCCGCTGACCCCGGCAGTAGTGCGCACGCCTGATCATCCTGTGGTCCCATGAATACCGGAACATCTCGGCTCGCGCACGTTCCGGCTCTCACCGACGTGCATCGACCGCGGACTCGGTCCGGTGACGGCCCGTGGCTTCGCTGAGGGCTCGCCGTCTTTGGGGCAGCGGTGCTTCTGTCCTTCACGAGGCTCAAAGAACGGGCCGATTCCGCGTCCCGTAGATCCCCCACTCGTCACCGCGCAAGTACGCGAGATGCTGAGCGTCGGCGCGGGCGGCGAGTGCGGCGGCGACCTCGGCGGTGGCATTGCGGCGCAGCTTCAGCAGCACGCCGAGACAACCGGCCACGATCGCGAAGCCGAGAACCGTGCCGCCGAGCTCGGCGTCGAACAGGTTGCCGATCCCGATGAGCAAACCGAATGCCGCGACGGCCCACGTCCACGCGCCGGGATGCCGCCGCATCGACTCCCGCACCCTGGCGTAGGCCTGCTTGGTCTTGTCGGGGTCCTGGAAGCACCAGACGACGAGGTAGAAAGGCCACAGGAACGGAGCCAACAGCAACAGGACGATGATCTTCATGGCCCTCCTCTCACGGCGCACGGGGATGAGGACTACCCATTCGATCGAAACCCAGTCCACCCGGTGTTACCCGGCGCGACCTCCCCACAGCTAGCGTCTCGGATTTTGTCCTGCGGGGCAAGCAGTGATTCGTGGCACTTCGCCGTTCGAGCGATTCCTTTCCGGTCCAGGTCGCCGCGGGTTCGGGGTCCGGATCCGGTCACTCATATGAGCCGGTCAGATGTACCGCGAGGTCGAGGCGGGCGACTACCGAGACCTGCGCGGATTCGTGGCGTCTTCGCCGTGCGAGGTCGGCACGCGGCTCATCGAAGGCGGCGCAGGGCGCGCTCGGCGGCGTTGGCGCCACACATGCCGTGCGCGCCGGGGCCGGGTGGGGTGGCGGCCGAGCACAGGTAGTGACCCGGGATGCCGATGTCATAGGGCCACAAGGTTTTCCGCGGACCGAAGACGAGCTGGGGGATGTCCTTGGCTCCGGTCATGATGTTGCCGCCGACGTAGTTGGGGTTGTAGTCGGCGAATTCCGTGGTGGTGCGCACGGCGGCGCCGAGGACGCGGTCGCGGAAGCCGGGCGCGAATCGTTCGATCTGATCGATGATCGCGGCGGTGGCGTCGCCGGTGTAGCCGTGCGGGACGTGGGCGTAGGCCCAGATCGGGTGGATGTCGCCGACCGAGCGCTGTGGGTCGGCCAGGTACTGCTGCCCGACCAGCACGAACGGCCGCTCGGGCATCCGTCCGGCGTGGATGTCGCGCTCGGTCGCGGCGATCTCGGAGTAGCTGCCGCCGAGGTGCACAGTGCCCGCGCGGCGGGCGGCTTCGGCCGTCCAAGGGACTCCGTCCTGGACGGCGAAGTCGACTTTGAAGGCGCCGGGTCCGTAGCGAAAACGCCGGAAGGCCTTGCTGATTCGCGCGGGCAGCCGGTCGCCGAGGATGTCGGCGACGGCCGTGGGCGCCACATCCCACAGGGCGACGTCCGCCGGGGGCAGGTCGGTCGCGGTCCGCACCGGCGTCCCGGTCTCGATCTTGCCGCCGAGATCGCTGAGCAGCGCCGCCATCGCGTCGGTGATGCGCTGGGATCCGCCCGCGGCGACGGCCCACCCGTAGGCGTGCCCCGCGGTGAGGATGCCGAGGCCGATGCTGGCGCTGAGCGGCCGGTTCAGCGGGTGAAAGGCGTGCGCGGCGACGCCGCCGAACAGACCGCGCGCCTGCGGGGTGCGGAAGGCCTCGGCGAGCAGGTCGGCCGAGGCGAGCGCGGGAATCCCGAAGCGCGCCAAGCTCAACGGATGACGCGGCACGCGCAGCAGCGGCCGCATGATGTCCGGGCTCATGCGGTCGTAGCGCGCGGTGGGGCGTTCGAACAGCAGCCGCCAGGCCCGGCCGTCGGCGCCGAGGCCCTCGGCCGTGTCGGCGACGGATCGGTGCAGCACACCGGCGCTGCCGTCGTCGAGCGGGTGGACGCAGTCGATCTCCGGCCACACCCACGTCAGCCCGTAGCGGGCGAGGTCGAGCGACCGCAGGAGCGGAGAGCCGACGGCCATCGGGTGGATGGCCGAGCACTGGTCGTGCAGCAGACCGGGCACGATCGCTTCGCGGGTCCGTGCGCCGCCGCCGATCTCGTCGGCGGCCTCCAGCACGGTGACCTGAAGCCCCGCCCTGGCCAGGACGATCGCCGCCGCGAGGCCGTTGGGGCCGCCGCCGACCACCAGTGCTGTGCTCATATCGCTCTCCGTTCCGTTGATCGCGGGTCAGCCGACGCGCTGCGGCTCGGGTTCGGGCGCGGGCCCGGCGGGCAGTGTCGGCGCCTCGTATCCGGCACGCCGCCAGGTCACTTCGTGCGGGATCGGGCCGTCGGGCAGCCACGGCTGTGCCTGCACCGCGTCGCGCACCCGCCACTCGCCGCGCTCGACGACGCCGAGCGCCGCGTCGATGACCTGGTACCGCTGGGTGCCGCGGTGGACCGGCTGGGACTCCACCCACACGATGATCCACTCACCGGGGGCGAAGCCGACGCGGGACTGCACCGCCTCGATCAAATCGGTGTGGTGCAGGTGCCCGTCGCCGAAGTTGAAGCCGATCAGCGAGTTGCAGCCGAACTCGGCCTCGCGCACCGTCCACCGATCGAGCTCGGGAATGTGCTTGTACAGCAGCGAGAACAGGCCGCGGCCCTGGCTGTGCATGGACCGCCACGCGATGGTCTGCTGCATGGTGATCTCGGCGATGGCCTTCGGGTAGCCCATGGCCTGCAACTGGTCGAGCTGATTCTCGGTCGGCCGGTGCGGCAGTGTGTTCAGCTTCTCCTCCGCGCCGGGGGCGAAGGCCCACAGTGCCGAGGCCCAGTTGCCCGCGTACTGCCGCATCGACGGCAGGAACGACACCAGATCCGGACGCAGGTTGCCGAGGATCGGGAAGAACAGCAGCGCGGCGGTGATGCCGAGGGCCAGCCACGGCGAGGACATGTCGGTGACGGCATAGCCGTCGGCCGCGGGATAGCCGAGGAACAGGAACACCGACAGGTAGGCGAACAAGACGTTCCACTCCAGCGGCACCGCCAGCGGGAAGGTGGAAATGATGAAGCAGTGGAACACCACCATCATCACCACGCCGGCCAGGGTCAGCCAGTAATTGGTCGAGAACAGCAGTACCAGCGGCGTGATGATCTCCACCGTGGTCCCGCCGACGTGGGCGAGGAACGAGGCCACCTTGGACGGGCGCAGGTCGCGCGGGAAGTCGCGGTAGTGCAGCCGCTCGAGCCACCGGAACGGCACGCTCGGGCTGTTGGACACCATCGGCGGAACCACATTCGTGAAGTGAATGCCGAACTTGGAGACGCCTGCGCCGATCCAGACGACGCAGATCAGCAGCTTGGCCGCGATGATCATGTCGACGAACGGCAGCGCCGCGAAGAAGATCAAGGCGGGGAGGTACTGCTCACCGCGCGCCGCGAGGAAGATCGTCTTGTCCCGCAGCCCGCACAGCACGTAGAGCGCGATCGGCGCGATCAGCAGCGCCGGATTCACCAGCCCGGAGGTGTCGCCCGGCAGCGCCGCGTTCAGCGACGCGCTCGGGACGCCGGGCAGCGCGATCGCCACCAGCAGCGTGCCGAGGAAGGCCAGGTAGAGGACGACGTCGAGGATCGTGCGGGTGTCGCCGTTGGTGAGCGGCACGCGCCGCCACGGCCGCAGACGGATCGTGCCCGGCCTGGCCCAGAACAGGATTCCGCCGGTCATCGGCTTGAACTTGCCCGCGAGCGGACCCCAGGAACCGGCCAGGCCGATGGCCTCGAGCAGGACGGTCCACAGCACCAGCTTCTGGTAGACGATCGGTTCGTTCCACCAGCCGCTCACGTCCCAGACCGGTCCGACGCCGGAGGTCCAGGTCGCCAGCGCCGCGCCACCCAGGATGTAGAGCACGAGGAGTTTGACGATATAGACGGTGTGGATCATTCTCGGGCTGCCGAAGCCGTAATCCACCCAGTGCAGCGCCAGGGTCTGCATGCGCTCGCGCAGTGGTTTGTCGAGAAATGTATCGACGTCGACGGGCGGGAAATCTCCCGTTTTGAACCCCATTGTTTCGAACCTTTCTTGCTACCGTTTTTCGGGTGCACGACATCGACGTCCGTGAGCGCGTGGCTCCGACGGCGTACTGTGCCTTCGTGGATTTGTTTACCGAATGCTGTCGATGCTCAGGCAGGAGCCGGCATCGTGCGCAATTTTCTCTTGTCGATCTTGCCCACCGGATTGCGTGGTAGTTCTTCCGTGAGATGAATGGCGACCGGGATTTTGACCCGGGCCAGCGAGATGCCGCAATGCTCGAGCAAGTTCGAGGCGGTGACCGTGGTCCCCGGCATGGCGACCACGTGCGCGACCGGCACCTCGCCGAGCACCTCGTGCGGTGCGCCGACCACGGCGGCCTCGAGCACGTCCGGGTGGGCGTGCAGGACGTTCTCGATCTCCTTGGGGTAGATGTTCTCCCCGCCGCGGATGATCATGTCCTTGATGCGGTCGACCAGCACCAGGTAGCCGTCCTGGTCGAAGTAGCCGACGTCGCCGGTGTGCAGCCAGCCGTCGACGACGGTCTGCGCGGTCGCCTCAGGGCGGCCCAGGTATCCGCGCATCACGTTCGGGCCCTTGATCACCACCTCGCCGGTCTCGCCAGGATCGGCGATGAAGCCGTTGGGGTCCACGATCGCGACCGTCTGACCGGGCAGCGGCACCCCGACCGTGCCCGGCTTGCGCGGCCCGCCCGGCGGGTTCACGGTCGACGCGCAGGTGCCCTCGGACAGGCCGTAGCCCTCGACGACCGGTACGTCGAAACGAGATTCGAACCGCGCGATGAGCTCGGCGGGCATCGGCGCCGCGCCGCACACGACCCGGCGAAGTGACGAGGTGTCCGGTGTCCGCTCCGGGGATTGGGTCACCAGCATGGCGTAGATCGCGGGCACCGCGGAGAAGTAGGTCGGCCGGACGCGTTCGATCACGTCGAAGAAGGTCGACGCGGAGAAACGCCCGGCGATGGTGGCCCTGCCCCCGGCCAGCAGCGGCGAGAGCACGCTGACCACGATCCCGTTGACGTGGAACAGCGGCAGGATCAGCAGGCTGTGATCGGTCTCGTCCAGGCCGAGCGTCTCGATGAGCATGGCGCACATGGCGGCGATGTTCGAGTGATCGAGCACCACGCCCTTCGGCTGTCCGGTGGTGCCGCTGGTGTAGATGATCAGCGCGGTCGCGTCGTCCTCGGTGACGGCCGCGGGCGCCGGCGCGGTGGTCGTCGCGGCGGGGCCCGCCACGTCGGCCACATCCAGCGACTCGAGGCCGCGCCCGCCTTCGGTGATCACGACTTTCGCGGCGCAATCCGAAATCTGGTATTGCAGTTCGTCGAAAGTCGAATCCGGTTTGACCGGGGTGACAGCGGCGCCGAGATGCCAGGCCGCGAAAAGGATGACCACCAATTCCAGCTGATTCGGCAAGACCACCGCGACCACGTCGCCGCGCCCCACTCCGTGTGTGTGCAGAATTGTCGCGGCGGTCTGAACGCGGCGCGCGAAATTCGCGTTGTCGAGTTCTTCGCGATCGTCCGCGAGGCAGGGTCCGGTCGGATTCCAGAGCGCCCGGACGCGGGGTGTCTCGGCTACGTGCTGCACCATTTCCTCACCATCGAATGCGTATGTGACGGGGATTACATTCCCAAGGTAGGGAAATTGCCGGGGCAGGGCTACGGGCCGGTATCCCAGAGTTTCCGCCGCGTGTTGTGCCCGTGGCACAAAGGGAGTGCGCAAGCGCCCGTCCGGACCGCTGACCTGGAGTATCGTCCGGGCCGATGAGCGAATGCAGTGAGAGAACGATGGGCCGACGTGCGACAGCCGTGCCGGAGCCGGGCGGCGGGGCACGGGCATGAACGACGAGGTCGAGTCGACGGTCCGCGAGGTCGCCGAAGACATCAAAGCCGACCTTCCCCGGCTGCTCACGGACATGACCGCGATGTTCGCCGAGATGATCCCGGAGTTCCGGCACGACGACGAGGTGCGGCGGCTGATGGTGGCCAGCACGGCCTCGAACCTCGCCGGGATCCTCGATCTGCTGACGCTGGGCATCTCGTTCGACGACCTCACCGTGCCGCCCGCCGCCGCCGAGTACGCCCGCCGGTTCGCCCAGCACGGGATGTCGCTGGAGGCTTTGCTGCGCGCCTATCGCCTAGGGGAGCACATGTTCGCGCAGACGGCGATGAGCGTGCTGCGGACACTCGACCCATCGGCCGAACTGGCCCTGGCGACCACCAGCCGGATCGCGTCACTGGTCAACCGTTATATCGACGCAGTCATCGAGGGCATCATCGACATCTACGAGAACGAGCGGCGGCGCTGGGACGCGCGCTCGGACGCGACGCGCGCCGCGCAGGTCCGGGCCGTCCTGGAGGGAGAGCGGCTGGATCTGCCTTCGGCGGAACAGATGCTGGGGACCTCGCTGCGCGGCTGGCATCTGGCCGCGATCATCTGGACGCCGCCCGGCTCCCCGGCCTCCTACGACCTGCTGCGCACCGGTGCGGGCATGCTCGCCACCGCGACCGGCAAGCTTCCGCTGACGATCCTCGTCGACGAACACAACTGCTGGGCCTGGATCTCCTCGACGGGCAGGCCCTCACTCGACGTGGCGGTGCTCGAAGCCGAATTGCGCAAGCAACCGTCGCTCCGGATGGCGGTCGGCGATCGCGGGTTCGGGCTCGCCGGGTTCCGGCAGACGTTCCACGACGCCCAGGGCGCGCGCGGCGTGGCGGTAGCCGCCGCCAAAGTCCGCCAGCTGACCCTGTACTCGCGCGTCGCCGTGGCCGGTCTGCTGATGGACCGCCTGCCGGACGTGCGGGCCTGGGCGCACCGGGTGCTCGGCGATCTGATGCGCGACGACGAGTCGACGGCCCGCCTGCGCGAGACCGCCCAGGTGTACCTGGACGCGCGCGGCAGCCTCACCGACGCGGCCGCCCGCATGCACGTCCACAAGAACACCGTGCACTACCGGGTGCGCAAAGCCGAAGAGCTGCTCGGTCATTCGCTCGGCACCAATCGGCTCGACGTCGAGATCGCGCTCATGGTGTGCGCGCAGTTCGGTGTCACCGCACCGGCTTCCGGCCGCTCCGACACCGCGGAGTGACCGTCGCGTCACCCGGCGATGCGACGGTTGGCGCCGCGCAGCGGGTTCGCCACGGGCGATTTGATCGCCGGAAGGGTGACCGACATGCGAACCCGCGTGCCCGGTCCGTTGTGGTGGATCTCCAGTTCCTCGGTGAGCGCGCGCATCATGTCGATGCCGCGGCCGCGATGGCCGGGATCGGCGGAGCGCGGCTTCCAGGTGCCGGTGTCGGTGACCTCGATGACCACCCGTTCGGTGTCGCATTCCGCGCTCAACCCGACGTGTTCGGTCGCGGCCGTGCCGTTGCGGTAGGCGTGCTCGATGCTGTTGCTGCATGCCTCGTTCGCCGCGGCGACCAGGTCGGAGGCGAGATCGTGCGGGACGGCCGCGGCCGCGAACCAGGCCTTGAGCCTGCGGCGCATGCCGGAGAGCTCGTCGGCGTCGGCGGGCACGTCCATGCGCAGCGGCGCGGGAGGCTGCCGGTAGACCACCATCGCGACGTCGTCGTCGTAACCCGCGGCCGGACGCAGCCGGGAGAGCACCGCGTCGGCCACCTCGCGCGGCAGTTTGCCCGCGGTGTCGGCGAGCACGGCCGCGATCTTGGCGAAACCGTCGTCGATGTCGACACCGCGCTGTTCGACGAGACCGTCGGTGAACAGCACCAGCGTCGAGCCGGGCGTCAGCGCGGTGGTGGCCTCGGGGCGGCGCGGCATCTCGAAGGTGGCCAGCGGCACCGAACGCCCGCCCTCCAGCAGCCTGCCCGGCGTGCCGACGTCGGCGAGGATCGGCGGCATGTGGCCCGCACTGCTGTAGCGGACCAGCCCGCGCACCGGATCGAGCACCGCGGCGCACACCGTGGTGCACATGGCGCCGGGGATGCGGCTCGCCACCGTGTCGAGCTCGGCGAGCAACTGTGCGGGGCCCGCGCCGCGCAACAGCAAAGCCCTTCCCGCCGTGCGCAATTGGCCCATCACCACGGCCGCGGACAGGCCGCGGCCGACACAGTCGCCGACCACGATGCCGATCGTGCCGTCGCGCAACGGCACCACGTCGTACCAGTCGCCGCCGATCTCCAGCGGCGGCAGCGCCGGTTCGTAGTGCACCGAGAACCGGGGCGGCAGCTCGATGGGGCCGAGCATGGCCCGCTGCAAGGTGAGCGAGGTGGCGCGGGCCTGATCGAAGTTGCGCGCCCGCTGTACCGCCAGGCTGAGGTGCCCGATCAGCAGTGAGAACAGCGTCCAGTCCGCGGCGCTGATCGCGCGCGGCGCGGCGAAGCGCAACCACAGTGCGGCGTCGCCGGTTTCGCCGAGTGGGGCGACGATGCCCTCGGAGCTCTCCGCGCCTTCCGGGATCGCGAACAGGCTGCGCGGCGGCCTGCGCCGGGCGCGCTCGAGCAGGGCGCGCGCGGGTTTGTCGAGCGCGGCGGGGTCGGTCTCGACGCCTGCGGCCGAATCGCCCGGCCGCTCGACAGATCCCGAGACGTACACCTCCGGGTCGGCATTCCGGCTGGGCCACACGGTGACGACCGCGGACTCCGCGCCGACGGTGCGCCGCAATTCGTCCAGGCCCACCGCGAGCACCTCGACCACGCTGGTCGCCGCGCCCACCGCGGTGGCGAGCCGGGAGGCGGCCTGGTCGCGGGCCTGCGCGTCGTGCTCGGCGGTCACGTCGCGGATGGTGCCGACGTAGATCAGCTCGTTGTTCTCCGGCTTGACCAGCGCGCTGGTGCTCACCGCCAGCCACAGCCGACGCCCGTCGCGGTGCCGGATCGGCAGCACGAAACGCAGCGCCTCGGTGCCGAGATCGGGGTAGCGCGGCCCGGCGGGCAGCGACCACGGATGCGGCACCGGGTACGGCACGTCGGCGGGACCGTAGCCGGTGAGCGCGCCGAAGGCGGAGTTCACCTCGACGATGGTGCCGCGCGCGTCGGCCACGAAGAACCCGTCCTGCAACGATTCGACCAGCGCGGTGCGGAAGGCGTCGCGGCCCGCGAGATCGTCTGCGCGCGAACGCTGTTGCTCGTAGCGGCGGGTGCCGTCGAGGTAGCCGCGGGTGGCGATGTCGAGCGCGGCGAGGGTCTGCAACAGGAATTCGAGCGCGGTCTCGGCGATCCGCGGCTCCCGCGCGCCCTCGGTCGCGCGCTCGGCCAGTTCGGCCTCGGTGGCCAGGCGGAAGTGGTTCTCGGTGAGGTCGAGCAGGCTGATGCCCTCGACCAGTGCGCGTCGGCCGAGGTCGTAGCCCTCGGACAGGCTGTCCTGACTGGGCGAGTCCAGATGGCGTCGTAGGGCGTCGGCGTAGGCGTCCAGGAATTCGGCCAGCACAGTGCTCATCGGCGACCGCCCTTTCCGGCTTCGCCTCGCCTGCACCCGGCCGCGTCGTTCATGCCTTCGCCTCGCAGGCGCTCGGCTCCGGCATGCGCGAAGCGCGCCGACACACGATTCGTTCACTGCGTTCGCTCATGAGACCCCGTTCGCGGTCCCGCCGCGGTGCCGGGCGGCCAGCACCAAGGCGTCGTCGGTGTCCTTGGCGTGCCGGGCCAGGATGTCGGCGGTGATCTCGGCGGTGGACCTGGAAAGGTCGATGCCCTCGGCGGACTCGGTGACGATGCCGTCGGTGGTCATCAGCAGCAGATCGCCCGCGCGCACCTGCACGGTCTGCGGTTGCAGGTTCTGCGGTAGCCGATATCCCACGATGCCTCCGGTCAGTAGGACCGCGGCGCGCACGGTGAGTCCGGCGGGGCTCGCGGTGAGCACCCGGGAATCGACATTGCCCACGCCGAGCCAGCAGATGGTGTCCTTGACGTCGAACAGCGCCAGCGACACCGCGGCACCGCGGGTGTCGGCCATGGCTCGATGACACAGCACCATCAGCACATCCAAAGGCTCGGAGCGGTTCTCGGCGAGCACCTGGGCGGCCCGGTCGGCCGCGTCCGCCGCGGCGGCGCCGTGGCCGAGCCCGTCGAGCACCGCGAACAGCACCGCGCCGCCGCCCGCGTCCAGGACGACGCAGCGGTCACCGGAGATGTGCTGCCCCGGTAACGCCCGACCGGCCACCGCCCACTCGATTCGGCCGATGAACCCGTCTTCATGCACCGTTGGGTACCCACTTCCACATTTCCACCAACGTGCCGCGGCCGGGCGCGGAGTCGATCGTGAGCCGATCCATCAACCGTCGCGCGCCGGGCAGTCCGAGCCCGAGTCCGCGGCCCGTCGAATAGCCGTCCTCCAATGCGCGGGGGATGTCGCGAATGCCGGGTCCTTGATCGCTGGCCTGGACCACGAGCGCCTGGCGGCCCTCGCGATCGTCGACCAGCAGGCGAATTTCGCCGGTGCCCGCGTAACTGGTGATGTTGCGGGCGATTTCGGAGATGGCCGTCGAGATCATGGTGCAGTCGGTCAGGGAGAAGCCGAGTTTGGCTGCCAATTCCCGTCCGGCTTGTCGTGCTGTCACGATGTCCGCGGACAGCTTGACCGCGATCACCACGTTCTCAGCGGCCACTGTCACGACCGTCTCGCTGGCGGCGTACGGAAGATTTTCGATCCAGCCATGCCAGTCCTTCTTCGAGGTCGAGGGCGGTGTGCATGTCCTCGAAGGTCAGTCCGAGCTGCACCATGGCGAACGCGACCTCGGGTTGCAGTCCGACGATGACGGTCTCCGCCCCGCGCAACTGGGTCATGTGCGCGATGGTGCGCAGCGATCTCGCGGCGAAGGAGTCCATCACGTCGATCGCCGTCACGTCGACGATGATGCCGTGCGCTCTGTATCTGCTCACCTGTTTCATCAGGTCGTCCTGCAGGCGCTCGGTGTCGGCGTCGGTCAGTGCGGACTGGACCGACGCGATGAGATAGGTGCCTTGCTTGAGAATGGGGACCGGCATCGCGGGCGCTCGATCAGCGTCCGTCGCGTTCGGCCGCTCGATCGGTCACGCGCGTCACCTCGTAGCCGAGTAGGCGTTCGGCCTCTTCTATGCCGCCCTGGAGGTCGCCGACGGCGTTCATCTTCGACAGATCGAGGCCGATGGTGACCAGGGTCAGCGCGATCTCCGAGGACAGACCGGTGATGATCACGCTGGCGCCCATCAGGCCGGAGGCGTCGACGGTTTGGACGAGGTGGTTGGCGACGGTGGAGTCGATGGTCGGTACGCCGGTGATGTCGATGACGACGACCTTGGCGCGGTTGTGGCGGATGGCGCGGAGCAGCTGTTCGGTGAGCTGGCGGGCGCGCTGGCTGTCGAGTACGCCGATGATGGGCAGGATCAGCAGCTGTTCGCGGACCTGGAGCACGGGGGTGGACAGCTCGCGGATGGCTTCCTGCTGCTGGCGGATGACGCGTTCGCGTTCCTGCACGAACGAGATGGCCACGGTGCTCGCGATGCGGTTGGCGGCCGGTTCGTAGGCGTCGAGCGCGTGGTTGAGCAGGTCGAAGTTGGACTGGTACTTCTCGAAGAGCGAGCGGGCCAGCACATCTCGCAGCAGGAGCACGATGCCCAGGACCTCGTCGGTCTCGACTCCTCTCGGGATGATGCGTTCGGACAGGTCGCGCGCGTAGGCCTGCAGCGCCTCGACGCTACCGGTTTCCAGCACCTCGACGTAGTTGTCGTAGATGGAGGTGGCCTCGGAGAAGATCTCCTCCGGGGTCATGGCGGTGAGCAGCTGGGCATCGGTGATACGGCGCGCCCACTCCTCGCGCAGCGCGGTGCGGTTCTGGCGCAGGTGCTCGACCAGCTGCGGAAGCAAGTTGTCTACCGGTCCCGCGGCCAGCGAGTCCGCCGAAAGGCTCATGGACACCTCGGACATGGAAATTCCAGCCCCTTTCGACGGGTAGGTCGGTGGTTCGTCGTGCGCTCGGCCGTGGCCGAGTCCGAGCCTAGTCATACCCCATCCCGATTGCCGCTGAAACCTATGGGTAGCTCGCGCACAATTCATGTGGTCGTCACGAATCCGCGCTCCAGGGCGAGCAGGGCCTCGTCCAGGTAGACGGTGAGATCGGCGTCCGCCCGGCGCAACCAGGCGTCGAAGGCGGCGCGGGCCGCCGCGAGCGTGGTGCGGCCGACGGCCATCGGGATGAGCCCGTCCTCGGGTTCGCCGAGCCGTCGCCCGGCGAAGGCGCTCACCGCGCGCTCCCAGGCGTCGTAGTGCGCGCCCGCCGTGGCGGCGAGCGCGGGCACGGTGGCCACCAAGTGCATTCGCCTGCGCAGCTCGGGCACGTCCTCGGCGCGATAGCGGTTGGCGTTCACCACGACTCGGCGCACGGCCGTCATCATCGGCACGTCGTCGGGCACCGTCGCGAAGGCCGCGCGCAGGGCGGCCACTTCGTCGTCGAACTGGTGCCAGAGCACCTCGGCCTTGGTGGGGAAGTAGCGGAAGAAGGTGCGCCCGCTGATGCCCGCGGCGGCGGCGATCTGGTCGACGGTGGTGTCGTCGAAGCCCTGCTCGGTGAACAGGCGCATGGCGATGACTTCGAGCTCGCGCTTGGTGGTGCCGCGGGGTCGGCCCCGGGTGGTCCGCGTGGTCACGGAGTCATTATGGCCGCTGCCCGTCTAATTTTGTCAGTCCCTGAAAGTATTGATTATGTCAGTCGGTGACGTTAATCTCGCTGGCATGGGCAGCATGGCGGATCTCACATGGCCGGAGGCGGGCGCGCGCGCCACCGGGGCGATCCTCGCCGTGCCGGTGGGCGCCACCGAGCAGCACGGACCGCACCTGCCGCTGTCCACCGACACCGACATCGCCACGGCGCTCTGCGCGGGGCTGGCCGCGGTGCGCGCGGATGTGCTTGTGGCACCGGCGATTCCGTATGGATCCAGCGGCGAGCACGCGGGATTCGCGGGCACCCTGTCCATCGGGCAGGCCGCGCTCGAGCTGGTGATCGTGGAGTTGTGCCGCTCGGCCACCGACACCTTCGACCGCGTCCTCGTGGTGAGCGGGCACGGCGGGAACCTGGACCCGCTGCGCCGCGCCGAGGAGCTGCTGCGCAGCGAATCCCGTGACGTGCGGGTGTACCTGCCGCATTATTCGGGCGGCTTGCACGCGGGTCGCGCCGAGACCGCGCTGCAACTCGCGCTGCGCCCCGATCTCGTACGCGCCGACCGCGCGGAGAAGGGCGACACCCGTCCGCTGGACGAGCTGCTGCCGCTGCTGCGCGCCGGGGGAGTGCGCGCGGTGAGCCCGAACGGTGTGCTCGGCGATCCCGAGGGCGCGCACGCCGAGGAGGGCCGGGCCCTGCTCGCCCGATTGACCGACGACCTGACTCAGAAGACCCGGCACTGGTGGCCGGCGCACGCCCCGAAAGGACTCCCATCATGAATCCCTGGTTCGAAACCGTCGCCGAGGCGCAGCGCCGCGCGAAGAAGCGGCTGCCCACATCGGTGTACGGCGCGCTGATCGCGGGCTCCGAGCGCGGTCAGACCATCGAGGAGAACCAGAAGGCTTTCACCGAACTCGGCTTCGCGCCGCACGTCGCGGGCCCGATCGGCGAGCGCGACCAGTCGACCACGGTGCTCGGCCAGCCGCTGTCGATGCCGGTGCTGATCTCGCCGACCGGCGTGCAGGCGGTGCACCCCGACGGTGAGGTAGCCGTCGCGCGGGCGGCCGCCGCGCGCGGTATCGCCATGGGGCTCAGCTCTTTCGCCAGCAAGCCGATCGAGGAAGTGATCGCGGCGAACCCGGCCACCTTCTTCCAGCTCTACTGGTGCGGCGGCAAGGACGAGATCCTGCAGCGCATGGCGCGGGCGAAGGCGGCAGGCGCGGTCGGGCTCATCTTGACGCTCGACTGGTCCTTCTCGCACGGCCGCGACTGGGGCAGCCCGGTGATCCCGGAGAAGCTGGACCTGCGCACCATGCTCAAATTCGCGCCGCAGACCCTCGCCCGCCCGCGCTGGCTGGCGACCTACGCCCGCTCCGGCCACATTCCTGATCTCACCGCGCCCAACATGGCGGTGGGCGGCGGCCCGGCCCCCGGCTTCTTCGGCGCCTACGGCGAGTGGATGGGGACCCCCGCGCCGGACTGGGACGACGTGCGCTGGATCTGCGAGCAGTGGGACGGCCCGGTGATGCTCAAGGGCGTGATGCGGGTCGACGACGCGCAGCGCGCCGTCGACGCGGGCGTCGCCGCGATCTCGGTCTCCAACCATGGCGGCAACAACCTGGACGGCACCCCGGCCGCCATCCGGGCGCTGCCGGTGATCGCCGACGCCGTCGGCGGCCAGATCGAGGTGGTGCTCGACGGCGGTATCCGCCGCGGCAGCGACGTGGTCAAGGCGGTGGCGCTCGGCGCCCGCGCGGTGATGATCGGCCGCGCCTACCTGTGGGGCCTCGCCGCGAACGGGCAGGCGGGCGTGGAGAACGTGCTCGACATCCTGCGTGGCGGCATCGACTCGGCCCTGCTCGGTCTGCGCAAGACGGCGATCACCGAGCTGAACCGCGGCGACCTCGTGGTGCCCGACGGCTTCGAACGGGCGCTCGGCGTGCCCGGGGCTGCCGCGGCGAAGGCGGCGTCCGCGTCGGCCTGACCCCGGGTCAGCCCGGAGGTTGTCTGCGGTGGTGCGAGAGCAGCGTGTCGTAGATGTCGGCCAGCGCGCTGAGCTGTTCGCGGTCCAGCGCGTTGATCATGTGCTTGCGCACGCTGCGCACATGCGCGGGCGCCGCGGTGCCGAGCACGGCGGCGCCGCGCGGGGTGAGCCGCGCGGCGGTGCGGCGCGCGTCGTCGGGGATCGGCTCGCGCACCACCAATCCGCGCTTCTCCATTCGGGTGATCTGGTGGGAGAGCCTGCTCTGCGACCACTCCAGCGCCTCGGCCAGGTCGGCGAAGGTCAGCCGGTGGTCCTCGGAACCCGCCAGGCGTGCGAGCACCGAGTACTCGACGTAGGTGAGGTTCGACTCACGCGACGAGTCGCGTCCCACGGCGGCGGCGATGAGATCGCGCGTGCGCACGAATCCCAGCCAGGCCCGCATCTCGACGTCGTCGAGCCACTGCGGATCGGTCACGGCAGCCTCCAAGCCTCTGACGTGTCAGCCAATTGCCCCGCTGTGGTCGTGTCGAGCGCGACAAACTGTAGGGACTGACAGGTAGCACCACTGGGGTTGAACGTGCAACCTTTTGTGCGGCGTACCAATGCGCGGGCCCCGAGTCGCACAGTCGCACTATGGGTTCGGTGCGGCTGTGAGGCGTCCGCCTGCACAATTAGGTTTGCCTAACCCGTGGCCGGTCCTGGACCGCTGGATAGGCTCGCTGTGCTTGTGACCAGCCTGGCCCAGCCCGCCTGCGGCCGACGGTCCGCTCGAGCCCCAGTCCCACCCGAAGGAGTGCGATCCGTGACCGCCCCGGAATTCCGCTATTCAGATCTGCTGCCGACCGGCGCGGACGACACGCCGTACCGGTTGCTGACCACCGAGGGCGTCAGCACCTTCGAGCACAACGGACGCACGTTCCTGCAGGTCGATCCCGAGGCGCTACGGCTGCTCACGACCGAGGCGATGCACGACATCAGCCACTACCTGCGTCCCGCGCACCTCGGTCAGCTGCGCAAGATCATCGACGACCCGGAGTCCTCGGGCAACGACCGCTTCGTCGCGCTCGACCTGCTCAAGAACGTCAACATCTCCGCGGGCGGCATCCTGCCGATGTGCCAGGACACCGGCACCGCCATCGTGATGGGCAAGAAGTCCGAGGGCGTGCTCACCGGCGTCGACGACGCCGAATGGATCAGCCGCGGCGTCTACGACGCCTACACCAAGCTGAACCTGCGCTACTCGCAGCTGGCTCCGATCACCATGTGGGACGAGAAGAACACCGGCTCGAACCTGCCCGCGCAGATCGAGTTGTATTCCACCCAGGGCGATCCCGCGCACCCGTCCTACAAGTTCCTGTTCATGGCCAAGGGCGGCGGTTCGGCCAACAAGTCCTTCCTCTACCAGGAGACCAAGGCCATCCTGAACCCCACGCGGATGCTGGAGTTCCTGGACGAGAAAATCCGCTCGCTGGGCACCGCGGCGTGCCCGCCCTACCACCTCGCGGTCGTGATCGGCGGCACCAGCGCCGAATTCGCGCTCAAGACGGCGAAATACGCCTCGGCGCACTACCTGGACAACCTGCCCACCGAGGGCTCGCTCGCCGCGCACGCCTTCCGCGACCTCGAGCTCGAGGAAGAGGTCTTCAAGCTCACCCAGTCGTTCGGGATCGGCGCGCAGTTCGGCGGCAAGTACTTCTGCCACGACGTGCGTGTGGTGCGGCTGCCCCGGCACGGCGCCAGCTGCCCGGTGGCTATCGCGGTGTCCTGCTCGGCCGACCGGCAGGCGCTGGCCAAGATCACCCCGGAGGGCGTGTTCCTCGAGCAGCTCGAGCGCGAGCCCGCGCAGTACCTGCCGGAGCAGACCGACGAGATCCTCGGCGGCGACGTCGTGCAGGTCGACCTGAACCGGCCGATGTCGGAGATCCGCGCCGAACTGTCGAAATACCCTGTCAAGACCCGGCTTTCGCTGACCGGCCCGCTGGTCGTCGCCCGTGACATCGCGCACGCCAAGATCAAGGAGCGGCTGGACGCGGGCGAGCCGATGCCCGACTACCTGCGCGACATGGCCGTCTACTACGCCGGTCCCGCCAAGACCCCCGACGGTTACGCCTCCGGCTCCTTCGGCCCCACCACCGCGGGCCGGATGGACTCCTACGTCGATCAGTTCCAGGCGGCGGGCGGCTCGTTCGTCATGCTGGCCAAGGGCAATCGTTCGGCGCAGGTGACCAAGGCGTGCAAGGAGCACGGCGGCTTCTACCTCGGTTCCATCGGCGGCCCCGCGGCCCGGCTCGCGCTGGACTGCATCAAGTCGGTCGAGGTGCTGGAATACCCCGAGCTGGGCATGGAGGCGGTCTGGAAGATCGAGGTCGAGGACTTCCCCGCGTTCATCGTCGTCGACGACAAGGGCAACGACTTCTTCGCCGAGACGCAGAAGCCGATCGCGCTGCGGGTGCGCACCCGGTCCAAGGAACGGGTCTAGGCGTACCTCCGCCTTCGTTCCGGCCGTTCGCGGGGCTGTGGAACAGACTGCGGTCCGGCGGCGCTTCTCGAATGCGGCTGTGGCGCTAGGCGGTCAGCGGTGCGGACACGGCGATGTCACCATGATCACCGGTGTGACATCGCCGCCCTCCCGGGCACCCTTAGCGAGTAGGTCGCTGAGTTTCGAGCCGAGGAGGGCAATGGGTACGTCGTTTCGCGTCTCGGAATCGGCCGGGCGACGGCTTGTCGCGCGAGCCGCACTGGAGGGAACCAGTTCGACCACACTGCTCGACAGGTTGATTCGGGAGGGGGTCGACCAGTTGGAGCACCCGGGGATCGTGTTCCGCGGGCCGATCCACAACCGGCGGGCCGCGCTGGCCGCCGGACCCGATGTCTGGGAGGTGGTGGCCAGGCTGCTCGAGCTGGACGGTCCGGTGGAACGCCGGATCGCCGTGCTGAGCGGGCAATCCGATCTGCACTCCCGCAAGATCAGGACCGCGCTCGCGTACGCGTGGGACAACCGGATGGAGATCGGCACCCGGATCGGTCGCAATCGTCAAGCTACCGAAGCGATTCAACGGGGCGAGCCGATCTAGACCCAGAAAGCCGACCGGTTGGTCGCTGCGCCGAGGCCGCTCGTCGACCTCGGCGCTTTTCTTTTCTCCGAGTTCGGGTTGTACTCCCGCGAGCGAAAAGGGCTCGCGGCTGGGATGATTCGGACAAAACGCTCGTGATCGACGCCGGGGGTAAGGTCGAGCCGATGTGGGCGATCGTGTCGACCTGGGTACCGGATTCCGACGGAGGCTTCGGTGAGGTGATCACCGAGACCTGTGAATCCGTCAGCGTGCGAGATGTCCTGCTGGATACGGACATTCCGGTCCGCGTCGGCGACCGTGTCCGATTGGAGTACGCCGACGGCGAGCTGGTGCGTGTCGTCCGGGCGCGGTAGGGGATTGGTAGCAGGCTCGCCCCAGTGTGATCCACAGCACTGGATAACTATGTGGACAGCGATCTTTCCTGTGGATATCGGGATTGCCAGGCATGTGCACTCGGGATCCGATGCGGCGATCTGGGGCCGGGATGTAGCCAAAAGCTATCACCTCTGGTTATCCACATGCCTGTGGATTCGGGGGATAGATGTAGTCTCCGCCGGGCATCTCTCCACAGGTGATCCACACGAAATCCCTGGTGCCTGACGGTAACTTGCACGCGCTGCCAGTTTCGGGGTCGATGGTGGCGCGGGCCCGCGCACTTTGTCCGGGTTCCCGGGGGCGCTCGAAGGGACCGTCCAGTCTCTGGTTGCCCAGCCACCCTTTCGCTACCGAGCGGAGAGAAATGGATTCGCCGGGAGAGAAAGCGTGGCTGAACGTGGTTGTCGGACAACCATTTCTCTCCCGTCGATCTGTGCGGTTCTTCGGCTGGGTGAGGGTGTAGGGGTCGAAGTGCGCAGGCCGCCTGCCGGGTGGGTCGGGTGAGCTTTGCAGGCCCTATTGCCGAGCGGGCGGCAGTTGTGTGCTGGTGGTTGCCCTTTGGGGCGAGGGCGGGGTGGTCCGCGTGCCGCACGGGTTGGTGGCCGAGGTGTTGGCTGCTGCTGGGTAGGTGGTGGTGCGGTGGTCGGCTGCCGGTGGTGATGTGCAGGCTGCATTGTCGAGCGGGGCTCAGGTGGTTCTCTGGATGTGGACGCCGGGGTGTGCGGCCAGGCGGCTTGTCGCGTCCGAAAAGCACTGGATTGTGACGGCGTAGCGGCCAGTTTGCCGCGGATCGATGCTGGTGGGGGTGGGTCGCCTGGTGATCATCGGTTGGGGGAGTGGGCGGTTGGGCGTCGTTAGGATGGCGCCCATGTTGGTGAGGAATGCGGGATTCGGGAAGCGGACGGCGGTTGGGGTGCTGGCGGCGGCCGCGATCGGCGCCGCGGGTACGCCGCAGGCGCTCGCTACGCCGAGCGACGAGCGGGAGGTCTTGGTTTTGGCCACCGCCACCGAAGGGCTCGATCCGGCGCTCGCGGTGGCGTACTCGTTCGCCGAGGATGCGGCGCATTCGGAAGGCGTTCCGATCTGGATCAACTCCGGATACCGCAGCTACGCCGAACAGCAAGCCCTCTGGGAAGACGGCATCGCCACCTACGGCAGCCCCGAGGAGGCGCGCCGCTGGGTGCTGCCGGCCGAGGAATCCACCCACGTCGCAGGCCAGGCCATCGACGTCGGCCCGCAACCGGGCGCGCAATGGCTCGAACAGAACGGAAACCGCTGGGGCCTCTGCCGCACCTACACCAACGAATGGTGGCACTTCGAGTTGGCCACCATCCCCGGCGCCGCCTGCCCGCCCCTCCGTCCGGACGCCAGCGAACGCTGATCGACGCTGTCGGTCATCAGCCCGCGCATGGCGAAAGCAGGCGGAGGTATGCGTGCTCGGCACCGCTGGACAGCTTCCGGTCACCACCGGCGCATGGGCGAAGCGCGGGCCCGCGGTGCGCCTGGCATACCGCGGGCCGAGTCGGTCGGTAGGCCCCGTGTGCCGGAAGAGCAGGCCGAAGTATGCCGGGTTGGCGTCAGCGGAACTACGTCCGTCGACGACAAGTTCGGCGGGAGCAACCGAGGTGCGCCTGATCGCTGCTGTCCGACGATGCCGGTCGTCGGTCCGTCCACGGCCGACGCCCGGGCGAGGTGCGCCTGGTTGCGTTTGCGGGACAGTGCCGGTCGTCGGCCCGCGCATGGCGGGATTGGGCGTGGTATGGCTGGTTGGCGTTGCTGGGCTTGGTCGTGCGCCCGCGCATGGCCGAGAGCGAGGGGAAGGGTGCGTCAGATCGGTGCTATTGGACGGGCTTTGGTCCGCTTGGGGCGGGACCGGAGGCCGATGTATGTCGCGGGCTGCCGTAGCTGGACGGGATCCGTCCACCACCTGTTCATGGCCGGAGCAGCTCGAGGTGCGCCTGATCGCTGCTGTCCGACGATGCCGGTCGTCGGCCCGCCCACGGCCGGAGCGCGGAGAGGTGGGCCTGGTTGCGCTGCGGGAGGGTATTGATCGTCGGCCTGGAAAGGGCTGCGGCGCAGCGATGTCTACCCGTTCGATGCCAGCGGAGTTCGTCCATCGTACGGCCGGAGCGGCGGCGAAGACGGGCACGTCCAGGGCACGCCGGTGGGGAGGGGGTCGTCGGCCCGCGCCTGGCCGAGATCAGGCTGTGGGTACGCCGGGATCGAGGCGGCGGCTCACGAGCGCGACGGCGGGCTCGGGGCCCGGCCGAGGACTTCCGTCGGGACCAGGCGTTGGGCGCCGAGGACCTCGATGCCGAGCAGGGTGCCGGAGGAGCTGAAGTCGAGGACTACGGTGCCGCCCTCGACCGGGGTGACGACCTGGCGGGTCGCCTCGCCCGGGGCTATCTCGTCGGCGATGGTGAAGTAGGCGGCGTCGGCGGCCGGGTCGTAGGTCATGTGCATGTCCGGGTCCTCCATCGGGTCGCCGGGGCCGTGAGCACTCAACGGTAACTCCGAAACGGTCGCGCCGCCGAGTCGCGAGCCGTAATGAGGACGGCCGGACAGCGCCTCAGCGCACCGGCACAGGTTCGGTCGCCTCGATCCGTCGGCCGGTGCGTCCCGCTCGCCGCGGCAGCACCCAGAACAGCGCGAACGTGCTGATCAGGCTGATCGCGCACACCGCGACGATGTACCAGGCGACCGGGGCCGACCCGGAGCCCGCCGACCCCGATCCCGATCCCATCGACCACAGCGCCGTCGCGATGAGCGGCGCGAGCCCGCCGCCGAGAATCACGGAGATCTGAACGATGAGCGAGGTCCCCGAGTACCGCACCGCGGGAGGGAACAACTCGGCGATGATGATGCCGCCCACGCTGTGGCTGATCGGCAGGACCACGCCCATCCCGAGCAGCGCGAGGAAGACCACGACTCGGTTGCCGGTGTTCAACAGCGGGAAGTAGACCGCGCACCACGCCAGCAGCGCCGCGGTGCCCGCGAGGAAGACCCGCGCGGTACCGATCCGATCACCGAGCGCGCCCCACAGCGGCATCGTGGCGCACCAGACGATCGCGGCCACGATGACGCCCGACAGCAGGAAATCCCTGCTGAACCCGAGCTCCTTGGCGCCGTAGGTGAGCGTGAAGACCATGAAGATGTACACCACGGCCGAGGTCGCGACCGCCGCGCACAGGATCAGCGCCAGTCGCGGCGCTCCGACGCGCAGCGCGTCGCGCAGCGGAAACGCCGATACCTCCCCGCGCCGCACCAGTCCCGCGTACTCCTCGGATTCGGTGACGCGCAGCCGCACCACCAGGCCGACCGCCACGAGAATCACGCTGAACAGGAACGGAATCCGCCATCCCCAGGACTGGAACGCCGCATCGGGCAGCAGCGCGCTCACGCCGAGGAACATCGCGTTGGCCAGGATCAACCCGGCGGGCGTTCCCATCTGCGGGAAGCTCGCGTACCGGTTGAGCCGCCCGGGCGGTGCATGCTCGATGGACAGCACCGTCGCGCCCGCGCCCTCGCCGCCGAGCCCGACGCCTTGCACGAGCCGCAGCACGACCAGCAGCACCGGCGCCCAGAATCCGATGCTCGCGTAGGTGGGCAGCACACCGATCAGCGTCGAGCTGACGCCCATGACGATCAGCGACACCACCAGCGTGGTGCGCCGCCCGAACCGATCGCCGAAGTGCCCGAACAGCAGCCCGCCGATCGGGCGCGCGCCGAACCCGACCGCGAAAGTGCTGAAGGCCGCGAGGGTGCCAGCGGCCGGGCTCAGCGAGGGGAAGAACTGCTTACCGAAGATCAGCGCCGACGCCGTGCCGTACAGCATGAAGTCGTACCACTCGAGCGTCGTGCCGATCAGGGTGGCCGCGGCGACCCGGCGCGGGGCGGACACGGCGGTCGAGCGGGGTGGAACCGAGGTCACTGCAATCCATTCAGCCGACGGGCGCGGGTGCGCCCGGCATGTCGTCGAGGGTGAGCCCGCCTTCGATGGTGGCTGGCACCCGGCGGCGGTTGGGGGAGCCGAGCGCGGTGGTCAGATCGGCGCCGTCGTGTTCGGCGAGCAGATCGCCGCTGTCCCACACCAGCAGCGTCGCGCTCACCGTGTTCTCGGCGGTGGAGTGTGCCAGGTCGTAGTGGGCGCAGCCGGGCACGTGCGGGTAGGTGATCCACAGGTCGTAGCCGGTCATGAACAGATCGAGGTCGAATTGCACGCTCAGGCCCAGCAATTCGCTGCGGCCGTTGTCGTCGACGCCCGCGAACGCCTCGTCCAGCGCGAGCAGGCGCGGCGCCTGCGGATCGGCGGAGTCGAGCATGACGTGCGCGGCCGCGAACAGCGGCAGGTGCAGCGACACCGACTGCTCACCGCCGGAGAGCGCACTGTGCCTGGCCACGGTCAGCTTGTCCTCGCTGCCGTCGCCGGAGATGAGGGTGAACGAGAACACCCGCCAGGTGCGGTAGTCCAGGGTGGCGGCGAGGATCTCGGGGTAGGAGCGTTCGGGGTGCGCGGCGCGCGCGGCGCGGATCTCGGCGGCGAAGTGCGAGCGGATCGCGGCCAGGTCCTCGGAGCCGAGGGTGGTGGCGTCGCGGTCGAGCAGTTTGCACATCGCCCTCGCGGCGTCGGACAGGTTGTCGGCGAGCACCCAGTGCACGCCGATGGTGTTGCCCGAGGACATCCGCCGCTTCTTCATCTCCGCGCCCATCTTGGCGATGAGTTCGCGTGCGTCGCTGGTGCGTTCGTGGATCTGCTGGGCGAGGCCGGTGAGCAGCGCGTCCTCCAGGATGCGGCGCTCGGCGTCGGTGAGCAGCAGTTCCTGGTCGTGCCTTGCTTGGTCGATGCGTCCGGCGAAGTCGGCGAGCGCGGCGATCCCGTTCTCGTCCTGCACCTGCACCACGGTGAGCCCGTCGGCCGCGTCCCACTGCAAGCGGTAGTCGCGGCCCGAGGCTGCCAGCGCGGCGTCGAACTCCTGGAGGGCCGCGGTCACCGCGCTGCGGGTGGACTTGCGTGCCGCCTCGCCCGCGCGCACCGCGGCGGTGGCCGCGGTGAGGCCGTCGAAGAGCTCGGCGACCTCCTCGGGCAGCACCCGCGGTTCGTGTTCCGGCCCCGCCTGGGTGATCCGGTAGAGCAGCTGTTCCGATGTCGACCAGGCCGCATCGCTGCTCGGCCACCGGCACTCCGGCGACGCGCCCAGCAGCGACAGCAGATCCGGCTGGGCATAGGGCGCAAGGCTTTTCACGTCGGTGAGCACCTCGGTGAGTGCCGTGCCCAGCGACTCGTGTGCGGTGCGGAAGGCCGCCTCCGCGTCACCCACCGCCTCGATCGCCTCGTTGGCGGCCTTGCGCGCGGCCTTCTGTTCGGCCCTCGTCGCCTCGATGCGCTGCCTGGCCAGGTCGAGTTCGCGGTCGATGTCCGCCGCGCCCGCGCCGAGCGCCTCGCGCAGCGTCTCCAGTTTGCGCAGCTGTTCCTGATAGCCGGCTTGGGCGGCCTCGGCCTCCTCGGCGAACGCCTCCGCCAGGTCGCGCGCCTCGTCGTAGCGGTCGGCGCCCTCGCGTTCGCGTTCGCGTTCCCGGTCGTGGTCGGCGCGCAGCCGGAGCAGCCCGGTGCCGGTGTTCTCGAAATGCCGGATGGCGGCGGCCAGCGCGTCCAGTTCGCGCGATTCGCGCGGCGCACGGTGCGCGACGGCGGCGGCCCGCAACTTCTTCTCGATGGCCGCGACCTCGGTGACGGCCTGGTCCAGATCCTTCTCGGCCTGCGCGGCGGCCTCCGAGCGGGACCGCATGACGCCCGCGGTCTCCGACACCGAACGCAGTGCGGCGGTGACCGCGGCCGGACGCGGAAGGGCCTTGGCGGCGGCCGTGATCCGAGCCAGTTCCGCGTCGGCCGCGTCGGCCTCCGCCGTGGCGACGCGCTGAACCTCCGCGGCCGCGTCCCGCTGGGACGTCAACTCGGCGAGCCGCAGTTCGCGGCGACGGGCGCGGGCGGTCGCGCCGATGAATTCGGCGTCGGGCTTGTGGTGCCTGCCCGCTTGCACGCCCTGCCGGAACCCGCCCGCGCCGCTGATCGCCACGCCCGCGGCGGCGTCGAGTTCGTCGAGCAGCGCGATCGAGGCGAGCACGTCGGAGACGACCCGTCGCGGCACGGTCAGACCCTCGGCGTCGTCCTCGATCACGAGCACGTCCGCCAGGGTGCGTCCGGTCGGCCGGGCGGAGGGCGGCAGCGGAACCAAGAACTGGTCGCTGCGATAGCCGGTGGGTAGTTCGTCCTCGGCGCACACCCAGGCGTCGAGCAGCCCAGCGGCGTGCAGTGCCGCCTCGACACCGGCGGCGGTCTCTGGCGTCACGTCGTCGCCGAAGCGGACCAGCCGCCAGAGCGGAGCGCCGGAGCGCCCGGTCCGGTCGTCGGTGCGTGTCGCGGTGCTGGGCGGCGCGTCGTCGCGCCGCGCGCCGACCCGGTCGCGTTCGGCCCCGAGCTCGGCGATCTGTTCGGCCGCCGCCGCGGCGCGCGCCTTCGCCGCCAGCCTGCGGTCGCGCAACTCGTCGAGCAGCGGTTCGGCGCGTTCGGCCAGCACCTCCGCCACGCCCGCCGCGTCGTCGGAGCCGACCTTGGCCAGCGCCGCGTCGAGCGCGTCGAACAGTCCGCCGCCGAGCGGGGCGTAGCACTCGCGGTGCCCTTCCCACCAGGCGCGCAGCGCCGCCGCGGCCTCGGTGCGGGCCAGCGTCACCGCCGCCTCGGCGTGCGCCACCTCGGCGGCGGCCGCCTCGCGCGACCCCACCGCGCGCTCGGCCAGCCGTTCCGCCCTGGCCCGCTCGGCAGCCGCGGAATCCATGAGCAGCAACGCTTTACGCACCGCGCGCACATCGGCATCGCGCTCTTCGGCGCGGGCCCGCACGGTCGCGGTGAGCTGATCGCCGCGCGCGTCGTCGGACAGCGCGGTCCAGGCGATGCCCGCCTCCTCGGCGGCGGCGCGCAACTCGTCCTCGCCGCGGGACAGCGCGGCTGCGGCCTGCTGCACCGCGGCGCGCGCCCGCTCGGCCTCCTCGGCCCGCTGGTCGAGGGTCTGGCGGGCCTTGAGCGCCTTGTCGCGGTGCACCGCCGCGGAGGTCTCCAGCCTGCGCACCGCGTCGGCCAGGTCGTCGAGTTGCTGTTTGCCCTCGTAAGCGCTGGAGCGTTGCAGGGTCTCGCGGTCGGTGAGGGCCTGTTCGTAGGCGCGGTCGGCGTCGTCGGCGCGGGCCTCGGCGGCGGTGCGCTCGGCCTCGCGGCGCTCGCGCAGCGCGGTCGCGGCGAACAGCGCGGTGCTGGCGTGGGTGACCGCGTCCAAGCGGGCGCGTACCTGGTCGACATCGGTCTTGGCCTGCACCGCAAGGTATTTCCGGTACACGCCGACGAAGGCGCGGGTGGCGGTGTCGGCATGCACCAAGCCCTCGAGGGTGCGCCCGACCTCTTCCATATCGCTGAAGGAGCGGGCCGCGTCCAGGATCAGCTGTTCGTCCAGCGGGCGTAGGCCGTCGGTGAGCGCCTGGGAGAGCCCGCGCGGGTCGAGGTTCTTGGCGAGCTGCGGGCGGCGCAGCGTCAGAATGAGATTGATGAGCTGGTCGTAGCGCTGCGCGCCGAGCCCGAACATGCGGGCGTCGATGGCGGCCCGGTATTCGACCGGCCGGTCCACGATGGAGTCGGTGCCGATCTGCTCGGCCAGCTGTTTGCGGGTGAACGGGCGGTCGTCGGGACCGATGAGGGAGAAGTCGACGCCCACCCGTCCGTCGGCGACGAAGTACCAGCGCGTGACCTTGTCCGAGGAGCGGGTGGCGCGCATGCCGATCCCTACGGTGACCACCTCGGGGTCGTCCCACTTCCCGCGCGCGAACTCCATCCAGACATAGGAGTAGGCCGATTCCTGCTTGCGGTACAGCAGATTCGACTTCATCGTGCGCTCTTCGCCCGCGAACGGGTTGAGCCTGCGCGGTTCGATGCGGCCGTCGAGCACGAACGGGAACAGCACCTCGAGCGCCTTGGTCTTGCCCGAGCCGTTCGGTCCGCGCAGCACCAGCCTGCCGTCGGCGAAGCAGAACTCCTGGTCTCGGTAGTCCCACAGGTTGACGATTCCGGCGCGGGTCGGGAGGAAACGCACTCCGCCGTGAATGACCGACATGTTCAGATCCCTTCCGTACCGGTGCTTGCGGCCCCGACCGTGTCGGCGGCGGTGACGAACAGTTCCGCGGCGCGCTTGGTGCGCACGGTGACCACCGCACCCCGATAGCGCGCCAGGGCGGGCAGCACGAGCAACCCGTCCTCGAGCGGCTGGACCAGCCGCAGCCGCGCGAGCAGCGCGCTGACCTGCGCGGTGAGGCCGGGCACGTCGGCCTGCCACTGCGCGGCGAAGGTGACGCCGTAGCGATCGGTGAGCGCCTGCACGGTGTCGCGCACCCAGTCGGCCGCGACGAACGGATAGGTCGCCCCTGGTTCGGTCTCGTCCTCGTCCTCCGCCGAATCCGCCTCGGCCGCTTCGGTTCCGGTGAACGGGTGATCAGCCATCGGCGCGAACAGTGTGGATTCGGGGATGGCGTCGTCGAGCCGATCGGCCAGCGCCACACCGGGATCGGCGGCGCGCGGGCGGTGGGGGAGCGGGTGATCGATGTCGAGGACCACATCGGCGATCTCGCCGACCAACAGCAGCGCCACCTGGGCGAGCGTGCCGGTGCCGGGAAAGCGGACATCGGACAGCCGCCCCGAGGTGTCGATGAGCGCGACGCCCTCGGCCCTGCGTTCGGCGCGCAGGCCGGTGAACAGCTCGACATCGGCGACCGTCCGGTCCTGCGCAAGCACCGGACGCTCCTCGGGCATCAGGTCCTCGGAGTACACCACCGGCCGCTCCACCAGCGCTCGGCGCACCCGGCGGGCGATCTCGCCGGCCGCCGCGGCGGGCTGCCCGGCGGTGACGGCGGGATCCTCGGCCAGCAGGCCGCGCACGCTGTGCAGATGCTGCAGGGCGCGCGGCGGCCGGAACAGTGCGAACACCACCGGCCGGTCGATGTCGTAGAGCGCCTCGCCCGCCTCGGGATCGGCGGCCCAACCGCCCGCGTCGCCGTCGGCGAGTGCGAGCGCGCCGCGGGCGGCCAGCCAGCCGACCGCGTCGACGAAGGCGTCGCGGTCGGCCGCGCGATCCGGCGCCAGCTCGAGCCCGTCGATCCTGGCCGTGTACGCCGCGACCTGATCCGCGAGCTCCGAGAGCGTGATCTGATCGCCCGCGCGGCCGAGCGCGGCCAGCGCCAGCGCGAGGTAGGCGTAGCGGCGGCGGTCGAAGACGCGGTCGTTCACGGTGCGGGCGGGTTTGCCGCCGTCGAGCCGATCGATCACGGGATAGACCCGCGCCGTGGTCTCGGTGACCTCGAGCCGGTAACCGAACAGTTCGGCGAGATCCTCGCGGAGTTCGGTGGCCCACCGGCGAATCAGCGGCAGCGCGATCCGGTCCGGATAGGTGCGGGTGACCAGGTGGTTGGCCAGGATCACCCTGGCGGCGCGCTGGTAGTTGTCCAGTGCGAGCGCGTCGATGCGCTGGGCGTGGATCATGCTCCGCCCCTTGCTGTTTCGGCATCGGACACATTCTCGGTGGCCTTCCCGCGCCCTGCGTTCCCGCCTCGGGACCTGGTCGCGCGGACGTCGAGCTTGCGGTTGTTCAGGTGCAGCAGCCCGCGCGAGGTCCTGACCACGGTCGGCCCCGGATGTTCGGAGACCGTCAGGGTGACGCCGCTCTCCGAACCCGTGGTGCCGCCGACCCGCCCGCTGACCGGCACCCACGCGGTGGAAGCGGCGTCGAGTAGCCGTAGCAGCACCTCGGTTTCGCGCTCGTCGAGCACCCGTTCGTGAACGTCCGCGGCGGCCAAGGACTGCGCCGCCTCCGCCCTGGCTCGCTGCGCCGCCAGCTGGGCCTCGCGCAAACGGCGAATCCCCGCGTCGTTGCGCTGGATTCGACTCGGCGCACCCGCCGAGGGCGGCCGCCCGGTCTCGGCCAGGGTGCGCGAGATCTCCAGCGGCGGCGCCTCCCACCACGACCGCGTCGCGGGCACGATATCGGCGTCCGGATGCTCCATGGCGATGTGGCGCGGCCTGCCGAGCCCGAACACCGCGTCGAACAGCGCGTGCGCGCTGTCCGCGGTGGGCGCGGCGGTGAACCAGCCCGCGAGGTGGCGCAGCGCCGACTCCCGGCTCACCCCGCCGCGGCGCGTCTCGGTGACCCGCCGCAGCAGCGACAGCACGGCCGCGATCGCGCTCATGGTGGCCTCGCGCAGCCGGTCCGCCTCCGTGGACTCGCCCTCGGCGTCCGAGGTGACGAACCAGGTGCGCAGACCTTGCCAACGGGCGTGCCAATCCGCCTCGCGTTCGGCGGCGCTCAACAGCACCCGCTCGTCGCAGCTCGCGGCGCGGGCGATGAGGTCGTCGACGCCGGTCTCCTCGATCTCGCCGATGGCGGCGGCCAGCCGGGGCGCGAAACGTGCCAGGTCCATGCTGAACTCGCGCATGTGCGCGAGCAGCGCGTCCTTGTGCGCGAGAAAGGATTCCGGGGTGATCTCGGTGGTGCGCACCAAATCGCCGAGCGACAGATAGAAATGGGCGGCGCGCGCGGCCATATCGGACAGCGCCGCGTCCAGCCTGCGCAGCGTGCGATAGACGCGCTCGGCGTCGCCCGCCCGATTCGCCACGGCGAGGGTGTGCAGGTCGGCGAGTAGTTCCGGCAGCACGAGCCGCGAGAGCGACGCCTCGTCCAGCCGCGCCTCCAGTACGCCGGCCACCGCGCGATAGGCCTGGAACCCGGCCTGCGAGAACTGGTAGACGTAGTGCCGGTTGCGGTATTCGGCCAGCGTCGCCGCGCGGGTGCCGTCGTAGCTGCGTTCCAGCACGCCCCACTGGTGCAGCTGGTCGAGCAGCGGGCCGATCTCCGCGGCGCTCAGCGGCGCGGCGTCGCTGCGCCGGAACAGACCGGGCTGCGCCTCGGCCGGACCGGATGCCGTCGGGTCCGGCGAAGGTCCGCTCTCCGCGACCCGTGCGCGTCCGCCGTTGCGGCGAGTCCAGTCCGCCACATCGTCGGCGTGCAGCAGCACCACGTAGGCGGCCCGCGCGCTGTCGAAAGCGCGCAGCACCCAGAGGTAATCGGCGCGCTTCTCCGCCGTCGCGAAAGAGAACAGTCGCAGCCGCTCGTCCCACAGTGCGGCGGAGCCGTGCTGATCACCCAATGCGGTGGTGCCGGGTTGATCGCCCGGTGCGGTGGTGCCGTGCTGATCGCCTTGCGTGGCGGAGCCGTGCTGATCATCCAATGCGGTAGCGCCGGGCTGATCGCCTTGCGTGGCGGTGCCGGGCTGATCACCCTGCGCGGCGGTGCCGGGTCGATCACCCAGTGCGGTCGCGCCGGGCTGATCGCCCGCGGGCGGGCCGTCGTCGGAGTCGGTCACCGGGAACAGGGTAGTAGCGGGCCGGTCGCCGCCCGGCAAGACCGACCCCTGTTCGGCGTGGCTGCGTCCGCTGTCCCGCGGTTCGCCCACGCCCGGACGCGGGCCGCTCACTCGGTGGACAGCGCGCGCAGTTGCTCGAGATAACAGCGCGTGCGCGGATCGCCCGGATAGCGTTCGATGATCTCGCGGGCCACCTCGCCCGCGATCCACATCAGCGAAGGCAGCGAGCGGCGCTTCCCCGAGAAGGCGCGCATCCCTTCGGCCAGCGCGAGTTCCAGATCGCGTCCGCGCACCGCCACGACGGCCAGCGTCAGGTGCGCCTCGGACACGCGCATCGGGTTACGCACCGTGCCGTCGGCCCGGGTGGAGTTCCGGATGACTTCGCGGGCAAAGGATTCCGCGAGCCGATCCTCGCCCGCCACGCGGCAGCAGTCCATCGCGTAGAAGTCGAACTTCTGCGGGTCGACCACGAAATGGTTGTCCAGGTTCGCCGGATGGTCGAGTCGCTCCAGGATCGCTCGGCCCTTGCCCAGCGCCCGCTCCACCTCGGCGCGATCGCCGAGTCGTGCCCACGCCTTGGCCCGCTGGGCGGCCAGTTGCACACCGACCCCGAGATGGCAACTGTCCTCTAGCGCACTGTTGGCGGCTTCCACAGCACCCCGATAGTTACCTTGGGTCAGCGCGAACCACGCCGCCATTTCCGCGGCCCAGCCGAGGATCTCGAGATGGTCGGCCTCCTTGCCGAGCGACCACGCAGCACGCCGGGTGGCCTCCGCCGAAGTACGGCGGCCGAGGTCGTAGTCCACGCAGCCGACGAGCAGCGCGACCCAGCCCGCGAGCACCAGGATCTCCCGGTGCTGGGCCAGCGTCAGCCGCCCGTCGAGCAGCGAGGTGATCCGCCGCAGCCACGACGTGCCCTCGGCGTGCAACGCATGCGGATCGGCGTAAGGGTATTCGCAGCACAGGCGCTCGGCGGTGATCCGGATGGCGTCCAGCGTCGCCGCGGAGACGTCCGACATGCGCAGCCTGCCGATGAACTCCAAAGTGTCCATCCCCGTTGCGGAAAGCAGCTCGTCGTCCCGATTCGGCCTGGCCTTGGGGAAGAACGCCGCGGTGACGGTGTCGAAGGCGGCGGCGATGATCGGCGCGTAGAAGTCGTCGGGTCGCGACTCGCCCGACTCCCAACGCCGCCAATTGCGTAGCAGCGTGCTGTCTGTCGGCAGATTGTGCGATGACTTCGCGCGCATCACGCGGACGGCGTCTGCCTGTGACCACCCCCTCGCATCGCGCTCGGAACGCATCCGGACTGCCCAGACGGG
This sequence comes from Nocardia sp. bgisy134, assembly GCF_965341865.1. GTDB lineage: Bacteria > Actinomycetota > Actinomycetes > Mycobacteriales > Mycobacteriaceae > Nocardia. The sequence continues at coordinate 80,545 of NZ_CBDQZP010000009.1, read as the reverse complement.
TCGATCGTCTCCAGCGGCCACGGTTGTAGTATCGCACCAGTTAACGTCTGGTGGCCCGGATAGGGCATCTAGATGTCAGCGGGTTGACACCTGCATTCGCAGTTTGGCGTCAGCGATCCTGAAGTGGGAGCGGTCAGGTTTGCCGGATTTGCAAATGTAAGTGCAGATGCAAGATCCGGGATCGCCCTCGTCGCAGTACCCTGCACGGGAAGATCCAAACAAGAGAACAGCGGCCCTATCCAACGGAGGTTCGGGTGGAAGCGTTGATCTATGGATACTTGCGTGATGATCTGGCCGACGGCCACAGCGATGAGCTCGAGCGCGCGATGAGCACGTTCGCCCGAGCCGAAGGGCTTTGCTTCGCCGCAACATTCCATGAATCGACAGCGGGCGACGGTACGGCGTTCGCCGAGCTGACGCAGGAACTCAAGCGGGCCGACGCGCACCACGTGGTGGTGCCGTCACTCGATCACTTTGCCGGCCAGACGATTCCGCGAGACATCCTGATCGCGAAACTGGCCCACGAGGCCGCGGCCCAGGTCTGGGCCGTCGAGGAGGTGAACGCGCCGCCCTCCGTGGCGTGAACCACCGACCCCAGGCGCGGCGAGCAACACCTCGACACGGTGTTGCTCGCGCCGGGACCGGACCCGCGCAGCCGCGACCGGACGGTCACAGCCCGAAACTACCCGGACCCCTTCTGCGTAGATACTTTTCGAACTCCGCCGCGATCGCGTCACCATCGATCTTCGCCATCGCGTCGTTCAAATCGACTGCCGCGTCACCGCGTTCCTCGAGCGAACGCACATACTCGGTGATCTCCTCGTCGCCCACGGTCATCTCGTTCACCGCGGCCTCCCAATCCTCGGCCTGCTTGGGCAGCTCACCCAGCGGCACCTCGATGTCGAGCACATCCTCCACCCGATGCAGCAACGCGATCGTCGCCTTCGGATTCGGCGGCTGCGACACGTAGTGCGGCACCGCCGCCCAGAACGACACCGCGGGCACGCCCGCCTTCACACACTGATCCTGCAACACACCGGTGATGCCGGTCGGGCCCTCGTAGCGGGTCTGCTCCAGATTGAAGCGCTCGGCCGCCTCCTTGCTGTACGCGGAACCGGTCACCGGAACGGGCCTGGTGTGCGGGGTGTCGGCGAGCAACGCGCCCAAGATCACCACGGTCTGTACGCCGAGCTGTTCGATGAACTCCAGCAGATCCCCGCAGAAACTGCGCCACCGCATATTCGGTTCGATCCCGCGCAGCAACACCACATCCCGGTCGCTGCCCGGTGGCGAGCACACCGAAAGCATGGTGGCGGGCCACTGGATCTCCCTGGTCACGCCGTCGACCTGACGGACCGTCGGCCGATTCACCTGATAGTCGTAGTAGTCCTCGGAATCGAGTTCGGCCAGCGGCTCGGCATCCCAGATCAGTTCCAGATGCTCGACGGCGCCGCTCGCCGCGTCACCGGCGTCGTTCCAGCCCTCGAAGGCGGCAACCAGCACCGGATCCCGCAACGTCGGCAGTTCCGAATCGGAAGTTTCACTGGGGTTCACCCGGTCAGCCTACGGGTTGCGCCCGCATGGTGCTGTATCTATTGCGCGCTGGCGCGCGCGTGTTCGCGGCCCCCTGTTGTCTCGCGTCCGAGCCCTCGCGACTCGCGCCTGCGGCGCCTGCGTCGCGAGGGCTCGGACGCGAGACGGGCCGCGAACGGGCTCGTAAGACTCGCCCTCGGGGTGGCTGGGAGTGCGGGATGTCGGGGTTCGGGATTTCGGTGTACCGATTCTGGGGGTGGTCGGGGATGTGGCGCCGCACACGCTCGCCGTGAACATTCGCAGGCTGTTGGTTACCAGTCGTACCGGGCCTTTACGCTTGTACACATGTCTGTGTCCCGCTCCGCCGTGTTCGATACCACGCTTCTCGACACGCTCCGTCGGCGTGTAGTCATCGGTGACGGCGCTATGGGCACGATGTTGCAGGCCGCGGATCTGACCCTGGACGATTTCCGCGGGTTGGAAGGTTGTAACGAGATCCTCAACGAAACCCGGCCCGACGTGCTGCGCGACATCCATCGCGCGTACTTCGAGGCGGGTGCCGACGCGGTCGAGACCAACACCTTCGGCTGCAATCTGCCGAACCTCGCCGACTACGACATCGCCGACCGGATTCGTGATCTGTCCGAGCGCGGCACCCGGCTGGCCCGCGAGGTGGCCGACGAGATGGGGCCGAGCGAGGACGGCACGCCGCGGTATGTGCTCGGTTCGATGGGGCCGGGCACCAAGCTGCCGACGCTGGGGCACGCCCCGTACACGATCTTGCGTGACGCCTACACCGAGTCGGCGCTCGGCATGCTCGAGGGCGGCGCGGACGCGATCCTGATCGAGACCTGCCAAGACCTGTTGCAGGTGAAAGCCGCGGTGACGGGCAGCAGGCGGGCGATGGAACGGGCCGGCCGGCGGATTCCGATCATCACCCACGTCACCGTGGAGACCACCGGCACGATGCTGGTCGGCAGTGAGATCGGCGCGGCGTTGACGGCGATCGAGCCGCTCGGCATCGACATGATCGGCCTGAACTGCGCGACCGGTCCGGACGAGATGAGCGAGCATCTGCGGCATCTGTCGCGGCACGCGCGGGTGCCGGTCTCGGTGATGCCGAACGCGGGCCTGCCGGTGCTCGGCGCCAACGGCGCGGAGTATCCGCTGACGCCGGAGGAGCTGGCGGTCGCGCTGCGCGGTTTCGTCTCCGAGTTCGGTCTGGCGCTGGTGGGCGGCTGCTGCGGCACCACGCCGGAGCACATCCGCCAGGTGCGCGATGCGGTGCGCGAGGTCGAGCCCGCGTTGCCGCCGATCACCGAGCGCCGTGCCCCGGCGCACGAGCCGAGCGTGTCGAGCATGTACACCTCGGTGCCGTTCGAACAGGACGCCTCGGTCCTGATGATCGGCGAGCGCACGAATGCCAACGGCTCCAAGGCTTTCCGCGAGGCCATGCTGGCCGAGGACTGGCAGAAGTGCCTGGACATCGCCAAGGACCAGACCCGCGACGGCGCGCACATGCTCGACCTGTGCGTCGACTACGTCGGCCGCGACGGCACCAAGGACATGGAGGCGCTGGCCTCGCGCCTGGCGACCGCGTCGACCTTGCCGATCATGCTGGACTCCACCGAAGCCCCGGTGCTGCAGGCTGGGCTCGAGCACCTGGGCGGCCGGTGCGCGGTCAACTCGGTGAACTACGAGGACGGCGCGGGACCGGAATCCCGGTTCCAGCAGACCATGCGGCTGGTGGCCGAGCACGGCGCCGCGGTGGTCGCGTTGACCATCGATGAGGAGGGGCAGGCCCGCACCGCCGAGAAGAAGGTCGAGATCGCCGAGCGCCTGATCGCCGACATCACCGGCAACTGGGGCCTGGTCGAGTCCGACATCATCATCGACACCCTGACCTTCACCCTCGGCACCGGTCAGGAGGAGTCGCGCCGCGACGGGCTGGAGACCATCGAGGCGATCCGGGAACTCAAGCGCAGGCACCCGCAGGTGCAGACGACCCTGGGCCTCTCCAATATCTCCTTCGGCTTGAACCCGGCCGCGCGGCAGGTGCTGAACTCGGTGTTCATGCACGAATGCGTGCAGGCGGGCCTGGACTCGGCGATCGTGCACGCCTCCAAGATCCTGCCGATGAGCCGGATCCCGGACGAACAGCGCGAGACCGCGCTCGACCTGGTCTACGACCGCCGTACCCCGGACTACGACCCGCTGCAGAAGCTGATGGCGTTGTTCGAGGGCGTCTCGACGTCGTCGTCGAAGGCCTCGCGCGCCGAGGAGCTGGCCGCGCTGCCGCTGTTCGAACGGCTCGAGCGCCGCATCGTCGACGGCGAGAAGGCCGGTATGGAGGCCGACCTGGACGCGGCCATGGCCGAGGTGCCGCCGCTGCAGATCATCAACGAGACGTTGCTGGCAGGCATGAAGACCGTCGGCGAACTCTTCGGCTCCGGACAGATGCAGCTGCCGTTCGTGCTGCAGTCGGCCGAGGTGATGAAGTCCGCCGTCGCGTACCTGGAACCCCACATGGAGGCCACCGACGACTCCGGCAAGGGCCGCATCGTGCTGGCCACCGTCAAGGGCGACGTGCACGACATCGGCAAGAACCTCGTCGACATCATCCTGTCGAACAACGGCTACGAGGTGGTCAACCTCGGCATCAAGCAGCCGATCGCGACCATCCTCGACGCCGCGATGGACAAGAAGGCCGACGTGATCGGCATGTCCGGACTGCTGGTGAAGTCGACCGTGGTCATGAAGGAGAACCTGGAGGAGCTCAACGCCAGGGGCGTGGCCGACCAGTTCCCCGTGCTGCTCGGCGGCGCCGCGCTGACCCGTGCCTACGTGGAGAACGACCTGACCGAGGTGTACGAGGGCGACGTGCACTACGCCCGCGACGCCTTCGAAGGCCTGCGGTTGATGGACGACATCATGACCCGCAAGCGCGGCGGCGGACTCGACCCGGACAGCCCCGAGGCCGTCGCCGAGCGCGAGAAGGCCGCCGAGCGCAAGGCCCGCCACGAACGTTCCAAGCGGATCGCCGCGCAGCGCAAGGCGGCCGAGATCCCCGTCGAGGTGCCCGCCCGCTCGGACGTTGCCGCCGACCTGCCGGTGCCGGTGCCGCCGTTCTGGGGCACTCGCGTGGTAAAAGGCCTTGCGCTGCACGAATATTCGGGACTGCTCGACGAGCGGGCGCTGTTCCTCGGCCAGTGGGGTCTGCGCGGCCAGCGCGGCGGTGACGGGCCCTCCTACGAGGAATTGGTGGAGTCCGAGGGCAGGCCGCGGCTGCGCGCCTGGCTTGACCGGCTGTCCACCGAGGGCGTCCTGCAGCACGCGGCCGTGGTCTACGGCTACTTCCCCGCCGTGTCGGAAGGCGACGACGTCGTCGTGCTCACCGAGCCGGATCCCGATGCGCCGCACCGCTATCGATTCACCTTCCCGCGCCAGCAGCGCGACCGGTTCCTGTGCATCGCCGACTTCCTGCGCTCGCGCGACGACGCCAAGGCCACCGGTCAGGTGGATGTGCTGCCGTTCCAGCTGGTGACGATGGGTCAGCCCATCGCCGACTTCGCCAACGAGCTGTTCGCCGCCGACAACTACCGCGATTACCTCGAGGTGCACGGCATCGGCGTCCAGCTCACCGAGGCACTCGCCGAATACTGGCACCGCCGCGTCCGCGAGGAACTGGTGCTGGACGGGCATTCGGTGGCCGAATCCGACCCCGACGACGTGCTGGACTACTTCAAGCTCGGCTATCGCGGCGCGCGCTACTCCTTCGGCTACGGCGCCTGCCCGGAGCTGGAGGACCGCGCCAAGCTGGTCGACCTGCTCGAAGCCGACCGCATCGGCGTCGTCCTGTCGGAGGAACTCCAGCTGCATCCCGAACAGTCCACCGACGCGTTCGTCCTGCTGCACCCCGAGGCGAAGTACTTCAACGCCTGATTCGTCCGGCGAGAACGGCGGCTCCGCGCTGTGTGGAGCCGCCGTTCCGCTGTGAGCGGCGCACACGGCTCGGGGAGATGTGACGGTACTCACCGCGATGAGCGGAGGGCCGCCATCGCCCGGCCCCTGCCATGGGCCCTGACCTGCTGAGACGTGCGGAAGCGCGGGTCACCGCACGGGTGTCGCCGAAGTATCTGTTACCTGCGGGTACGCTTGATGTTTCGAGGCGACCTGGGTATTCGACCGCCCGGTCCGCGGTATCGGGTCACGCGGCTGGATGTCTGTCGGGTCCGTATGCCATTGTCGAAGAGTTGCAACTGCATCCGGAGCAGTCGGCGGATGTTGTTCGTCTCGCTGCTGACGGGTGCAAAACACTTCGGAGCGTATGGGTTTCGCGGGAAACTCGCCGAGCGCACCGGAGTGCTGGACGGCTCGGCGCATAGCAGGAGGGGCACGACCCATGACGGCGGATCGGTTGATCGCTGGACGGTATCGGCTGACGGATCCGATCGGCACCGGCGCGATGGGTGTGGTGTGGCGGGCGACCGACGTGCGGTTACGCCGCACGGTGGCGGTGAAACAGCTGCTACTCGGGCCCGGGCTCTCCAAGGCGCAGGCGCTGGAGTCGAAACTGCGCGCGATGCGTGAGGGGCGGATCGCCGCGCGGCTGCACCACCCGAACGCGATCACCGTCTTCGACGTCGCCGAAGAGGACGGCCAGCCGTGGCTGGTCATGGAATACATGAACGCGCCGAGCTTGGCCGTCAAGCTGTCCGGTCGGCGCACCCTGTCGCCGATCGAGGTGGCCAAGATCGGCGCGCAGGCCGCCGCCGCGCTGGCCGCCGCGCACGACGCGGGCATCATGCACCGCGACGTGAAACCCGCCAACCTGTTGGTCGCCGACAACGGCACCGTGAAGATCACCGACTTCGGCATCTCGCGCGCGGTCGGCGACGTGACCGTCACCGCCACCGGATTCCTCGCGGGCACCCCCGCGTACCTCGCGCCGGAAGTGGCGCGCGGCGAGAACCCGGAACCGGCGTCCGATGTCTTCGCCCTCGGCTCCACGCTCTACGCCGCGGTGGAGGGCGCGCCGCCGTTCGGCGAGGGCGACAACCCGCTGGCGGTGCTGCACGCTGTCGCGCGGGCCGATGTGCCGCAACCGCGGCAGGCGGACGGACTCGGACCGGTGCTGATGCACCTGCTCGCCGCGAGCATCGACGCGCGCCCGAACATGCGCGAGGCGCAGGAGGCGCTGGAAGCCGTTGCGGCGGGCCGGGTTCCGGCGCTGGCCGCGGCGCCGGTGGCGACCAAGGTGCTCCCTGCGCCCGGCGCGGACGCGACCACCGTGCTCGCCACGTCCGCCGCCACCGCGAGCACCGCGAACGCCTCCGACGCCACCGAATTCGTGCCGACGGCGGCCCTGGCCTCGGCGCCGCCACGCGGGCCGTCCGGCGGCGGTACGCTGCCCGGCGCGACCACGGGTGGCGGGCCGAACAAGCAGATCCTCGCCCTCGCGGCCGCCGCGGTGGTCGTGCTCGTCGTGATCGTGGTGGCGTTCGCCCTCTCCGGCGGGGACCGAGGCGGTTCGGACGGTCCCACCGCCGCTCCGCCGCCCGGCACCGGTGAGCCGGTGCAGCCCCCGACGGACGCGGGCGGGCAGCCGACCCAGGAGCCCCAGGCTCAGGTCCCCACCGCCGCGCAGCCGACCGGGGCCCCGACTTCCGCACCGCCGAGCGCATCCCCGTCCGCCACACCGTCGATCAGCCCGTCGGGGTCGCCGAGCAGCACGACGCGTCCGCCGACGACCACGATCACCACGACGCCGTTCGGCCCGCCGACGCCGGACCGGATCGCCCAGTTCATCCAGGGCTACTACGGCATGCTGCCGGGCAACGTGTCCGGCGCGTGGACGCAGCTCGCACCGGGCTACCAGGCCCAGACCGGCGGCTACAACTCCTACGCCGCGTTCTGGTCGACCATCCGCTCGGTCCAGGTCAACGGGATCACCCCACGCGGCGACGACGGCGCCACCGTCGCGCTGACCTACGTGAAGACCAACGGCTCGGTCGATCGGGAGAACCGCTGGATCCAGGTTCGCCAGGACGGCGGCAGGTTGGTCATCACCGCCTCCGGAGTGTGACGCTCCGCCTGTCGGGGGACTCTCGCCCCAGCGCCGTCCCGCGCGGACTGGCGACAGACCGCGTCCGGCGGCGCCTGCCGGACCCGTGGTCCGGCCGTGCCCGGCCGACGGAAGGTGCGGGGGCGGTGCCCATTACGCTGGACGTCGGTTTCCCCGGCGGGCGCACGGTCCGTCGATTCGATCGGCGCACGAGGAGAACGACCGCACGTGACAGCGCGACTCGCCGCGGTGCTGTGGGACATGGACGGGACGCTGCTGGACTCGGAGAAGCTCTGGGACATAGGTGTCAGGGAGCTGGCGGTCGAACTCGGCACCGCGATGGCCGACGAGATCAGGCACGCGCTCATCGGCGCGTCCGGCCCGAACGCCCTGCGCATCCTGTTCGACGGACTCGGCCTCGACCCGACGCCGCAGGCCCTGCGCGACGCCGCGGGCTTCCTGGAGCGGCGGGTGACCGAGTTGATGACCGGCCCGATCCCGTGGCGGCCCGGCGCCAAGGGCGCCCTCGGCCTCGTCCGCGACGCGGGCCTCGCCTCGGCGCTCGTCACCAACACCAAACGCTCGCTCACCGAGTACGGCCTGGACACCCTCGGCCGCGATTTCTTCGACGTCTCCGTCTGCGGTGACGAAGTGCCGGAGGGAAAACCCGAACCGGACGTCTACCTACGCGCCGCCGAGCTGCTCGGCGTCCACCCGCGCGACTGCGTGGCCATCGAGGATTCGCCGACCGGCGCCCGCGCCGCCGCGGCCGCGGGCTGCGCCGTCCTCGTCGTCCCTTGCGAGATCCCGGTCCCGGAAGCGCCCGGCCTCGTCTTCCGCGACACCTTGGTCGGTCTCACCCACGTCGATCTGGAACGCACACTGCACGCCCGCGGCTGACGCTCCTTCGCGCGTCCGCGGCGGCGCCGCGATCGCGTCCGGCGGGGCGGGAGCCGTTGCGCGAGCGGAAGAAGACGTCGCGGAGCGAACCCGGGACTGGTCGGTCGGATCGCGTTGCGAGTACCGAGCAAATGCTCGGGAGTTACTGTCCTGCAACGCAAGTGCGCGCAGATGGTAAGTGTGACCGTATTCACCGGCAACTTTTCCGAATCCCCGGGCGTGTCGTCGATTTCTGCACCAAGATGACGCCATGGCTGCGACGGGTGTGCTGGACGAAATCGTCGATACCGCAAGGTATCCGCTCGCGTCGCAGGGGTCGGCGGGGTGGCGGGCGGCGGTCGACGCGGCGCGGGCCGACCTGGCCGACGGCGGCTGCACCGTCCTGCGCGAGTTCATCCGTCCCGAGCTGATCGAGACGCTGCGCGCGCAGGGCGAGGACATCGCGCCGCACGCGCACTACGAGGTGGAGCGGGTCAACGCCTACAACATTCCGCTGAACACCGAACTGCCCCGGGATCATCCGGGCCGCATCGTGATGGAACGCGGAAACGCGTTCGTGCCCCGCGACCGCATCCCCGCCGAGGCGCTGATCCACCGGCTCTACACCAGCGACGCGTTCCAGCGCTTCGTCGCGGACTGCTTCGGCCTGTCCGAACTGCACGAATACGCCGATCCGCTGGCGGGACTGTGCCTGAACGTGGTCGCGCCCGGCATGTCGCATCCGTGGCACTTCGACACCAACGAGTTCACCGTCAGCATGCTCACTCAGCTGCCGGAAGCGGGCGGGGTCTTCGAATACTGCCCCGACATCCGCACGCCGCACGCCGAGAACCTCGCCGATGTGCGCGACGTGCTCGCCGGTTCCGGCGAGCGCCTGATCCGCAGGCTCGAACTGCGCCCCGGCGACCTGCAACTGTTCCAAGGTCGCTTCTCCCTGCATCGCGTGTCCCCGGTTTCCGGTGGCAGGCAACGACACTCGGCGATCTTCGCCTACACGGACCGGCCCGGTGTCATCGGCACCGTGGAGCGGACCCGCCAGCTGTTCGGCCGCGTCCTGCCCGAACACGTCGCCGAGGACCGCTTGGTCCGCGGTGACCGACTACTCGACTGAGCTCAGCTCGACCCGATCGACTGGGCTCAGCTCGACCCGAGAGGAACACACGTGCCAGTGCCGTTAGACACGACCGGGAAAGCCTCCTTCGACGACATCTACGACCGTCCCGATCCCCGCGACTACTACGCACGGATGTCCGAGCTGGACTACCGCATACCGGAACTGGCGAAGCCCTTCTTCGAGCAGCAGATTCGGGAGTACCGCGCCTCCGCGCGCGTGGCGACGCCGACCGTGCTCGACATCGGCTGCTCCTACGGCGTGAACGCGGCGCTGCTGCGCTTCGAGACCAGCATCGATGAGCTCACCGAGCACTACCGCACCGCCGCCGAGGTCGACCGTGCGCAGCTCGTCGCGCGCGATCGCGACCGTCTCGCCGGCTGCGAACATCATTCCGACGTGCGCTTCGTCGGCGTGGACGTCTCCGGCCCCGCGCTGGACTACGCGCACGCCGCGGGATTCCTGCACGACATCGTGCACGCCGACCTCGAATCCGCCGATCCCACCGACGAGCAGTGCGAGGTGCTCGCCGCCGCCGACATCGTCCTGTCGACCGGCTGTATCGGCTACGTCACCGAGAAGACGCTGCTGCGGATCGCCACCGCGCACCCGCGGCGCAGGCCGTGGATGGCGCACTTCGTGCTGCGCATGTTCGATTTCGATCCGATGGCCGAAGAGCTGGCGGCGCTCGGCTACCGCACCGAGCAGGCGTCCGGTTTGTTCGCGCAGCGCAGGTTCGCCTCCGCCGACGAACAGCAGCGCGTGCTGAACACGCTGTCGGACAAGGGAATCGACACCACCGGCCGGGAAGCCGACGGCTGGCTGTACGCGCAGCTCTACCTGTCGCGTCCCGGCCCGAAGGGCCAAGCCTGAGCCTTTCGCTCGAAAACACCGGCAACCTCTTGTCGAAACTCGGCCTCGTCGCCGAGGATCTGTAGTGGAGCGACGCATTCCACGAACTCCCGCGCACGGATGCTGTCCCGCCGTGCGCGTCTCACCCACCGCACCCGAACCGCGAGGACCCCGACTTGACCGACCGCACCTTCGCCGCCGAAGACCACCTGCCCCGGGTACCGCTGCCGACGCTGGAGGACAGCTGCGCCAGGTTCCTGGAGTGGTGCAGCCCGCTGCTCACCGACGACGAACTCGCCACCACCGAGGCGGCGGTCGCCGACCTGCTCCGCCCGGACGGCCCGGGCCGGACGCTGCACGCGGCACTGGCGGACTACGACGCCACGCCGGGCGTCGGCAGCTGGCTCGACCTGTTCTGGCCGTCGCGCTATCTCGGCAGGCGCGACCGAATCGCGTTGAACGCCAACTTCTTCTTCCTCTTCCGCGACGACACGCCGCTGGCCGCCTCCACCGCGGCCGATCAGGTGGAGCGGGCCGCGGCCATCGTCTCGGCCGCCGTCGACTACAAGCTGGCCCTCGACGAGGAGGCGATCCCGCCGGTCACCCAGCGCGGGCAGCAGCTGTCCATGTGGCAGAACAAGTACCTGTTCTCCGAGACCAGGATTCCCGGCGAGCAGCAGGACTCCGTCCGGGTGCCCTACAGCCCGGAGTGGCCGGGACCCTCGCGGGAGCGGCACATCGTGGTGTTCTACCGCGGCAGCATGTTCCGGATGGACGTGATCGGCGCGGGCGGCGCGCCGTACTCGCTCGACGACCTCGCCGACGGTCTGCGCGCGGTACTCAAGGCCGGGTCGCGCTCGGCGCGCACCGACACCGCCGTCGGTCACCTCACCACCAAGGCGCGCGCCGAGTGGGCCGCGAGCCGGACGGCGCTCCGCGCCGAACCCGCCAACGTCGCGGCGCTCGACACCATCGAGACGGCGCTGTTCTGCCTGTGCCTGGAGGACTTCGCCCCGCGCGACACCCTGCACGCCTGCGACCAGCTGCTGCACGGTGACAGCGCCAACCGCTGGTTCGACAAGGCGGTCTCGTTCATCGTCTTCGGCGACGGCCAGGCGGGCATCAACGTGGAGCACTGCGGGCTGGACGGCACCACCATCCTGTCCTTCGTCGACACCGTGCTCGAGTCCTCGGCCGCCGAGCACGCGGAACGCTCGGGCGCGCAGGCGCAGGGGCTGCCGCCGGTGGAATCGATCGAGTTCACCCTCGACGCCGAACTGCGCACCGACATCGCGTCGGCGGGCGCCGCCTTCGCCCGCTACGCGGCCGAAAACGCCACGCAGACCGTCTCTTTCGAGGACTTCGGCACCGCGCGGGCCAAGCAGCTCGGCATCTCGCCGGACGCCTTCGCCCAGCTGAGCTACCAGCTCGCGCACCGGCGCAGCAAAGGCATCACGGGCGCCACCTACGAATCGATCGCGACCCGCCAGTACCGCAACGGTCGCACCGAGGCCATGCGCGTGGTGACGCCGGAGATGATCGCCTTCGTCGACGCCATGCAGGACCCCGCCGCCGACACCGCGACCCGGCTCGCCGCCGCGCGGACCGCCGCGGCCAAGCATGTCGAGCGGGCCAAGCAATGCCAGGCGGGTGACGCGCCGGAGCAGCACCTGTGGGAGCTGCAGTGGATCCAGCGCCGCCGCGGCGCGGAACTCGGTGTCACCGAACCGATTTCGCTCTACGACAGCCCCGGCTGGGTGATCATGCGCGACGACTACCTCAGCACCAGCTCGGCGCCGTCGGTCAACATCCAGTACTTCGGCTTCGGCTCGACCAGCCCGCGCTGCATCGGCGTGGCCTACGTGCTGCTGCCGGACCGCTGGAACCTCTACCTGGCGACGCCCAAGGCGGTGGCCGACCAGATGCACGAGTACGCCGACTACTTGCGCGTCGCGGTCGCCGAACTGGCGGACCTGTTGTCGTCGGGGGAGTGACCGGCGCGGAGGAGGTGCGCACGCCGGAGTTCACCTGGCGTCGCGTCGCCGAAGCGGATTTCCCGCTGCTCGGCGGTTGGCTGGCGCGTCCGCACGTGGCGCGGTGGTGGAACCACGAGACCTCGCCGGAGGCGGTGCGGCGCGATTTCGGCCCCACCGCCCGCGGCGAGGAGCCGGCCGAAGACCTTCTCGCCCACGCCGACGGCGTGCCGATCGGCCTGGTGCAGCGGTGCCGGATCGCCGACTATCCGGAGTACCTCGACGAGCTGCGTGAGCTCGCCGAGGTGCCCGAGTCGGCGATGACCGTCGACTACCTGGTCGGCGAGCCGGACCTGGTCGGGCGCGGCGTGGGTTCGGCGATGATCCGTGCCGCCCTGGCCGACACCTGGGCGGCGTATCCGGAAGCCGACTGCGTCATCGTGCCGGTCGCGGCGGCCAATGCGGCATCGTGGCGGGCGCTCGAGAAGGCGGGACTGCGGCGCGTCGCGGAGGGCGAGCTGACGCCGGACAACCCGGCCAACGGCACCGCGCACTACATCTACCGCGTCGACCGGCCGCGCTGAATCCGGATCGCGCCGCTCGTTTCACTCCGAGTCGCCGTGCCGAACCGCCCCAACGGTTCGGCACGGCGCGACGGGCCCGGGGACGATCCGGTCACCATGGACGCTGGGCGTTCCGCCGCGTTCGGTCCGGCCGCGCGCGGACCTCGTTCGCCCGCGTCCGTCGGACGCACGGCTCGCGGCCGGTCGGAGGTGGACCGGGACGGTAGCTGGGAATGCGCGTCTGAAAGAATGGCCAGCCGTGAAGACTTTCGAAGCCCTGTTCGCCGAGCTGCAGGATCGTGCCATCACCCGCCCCGAGGGTTCCGGCACCGTGGCCGCGCTGGACGCCGGCGTGCATGCCCAGGGCAAGAAGGTGCTGGAGGAGGCGGGCGAGGTCTGGCTGGCCGCCGAACACGAGAGCGACGAATCGCTGGCCGAGGAGATCTCGCAGCTGCTCTACTGGGTCCAGGTGCTCATGGTGGGCCGGGGACTGAAGCTCGACGACGTGTACCGACATCTGTGACGGTCGCGTCCATCCCGTAGTTTCGTTCCCGGGCGTGAACGGGTCAGGCCCGTAGGCGGTAGCGGAGCGTGACCACGGAGGGCCCCCGCTAACGCCAAGTCGAACACCGAAAGGACTCCACCCCCATGCTGCGCGTCGCAGTCCCCAACAAAGGCGCCCTGTCCGAATCCGCGACCTCCATCCTGGCCGAGGCCGGATACCGCAAGCGCACCGACTCCCGCGACCTGAGCGTGCTCGACCCCGCGAACCAGGTCGAGTTCTACTTCCTCCGTCCCAAGGACATCGCCGTCTACGTCGGCTCCGGCGAACTCGACCTCGGCATCACCGGCCGCGATCTCGCGCTGGACTCCGGTGCGCCGGTGCAGGAACGCCTCGCGCTCGGCTTCGGCCGCTCCACCTTCCGCTACGCCGCGCCTGCGGGCCGGGAATGGAAGGTCGAGGATCTCTATGACAAGCGCATCGCGACCTCCTACCCGAACCTGGTGCTCGCGGACCTGCAGCGCCGCGGCATCGAGGCCGAGGTGATCCGCCTCGACGGCGCGGTCGAGATCTCCATCCAGCTCGGCGTCGCCGACGCCATCGCCGATGTGGTCGGTTCGGGGCGCACGCTGCGCCAGCACAACCTGGTCGCCTTCGGCGAAACTTTGTGCGATTCGGAAGGCGTGCTCATCGAGGCCGTCGGGTCGGACCGCAACGACCGGGCCCGCAACCAGCTCATCGCCCGCGTCCAGGGCGTGGTGTTCGCCCAGCAGTACCTGATGCTGGACTACGACTGCCCGAAGGAGCTGCTCGAGCAGGCCGTGCGGATCACGCCGGGCCTGGAATCGCCGACCGTCTCCCCGCTCGCCGACGCCGGCTGGGTCGCGGTGCGGGCGCTGGTGCCGCGCAACCGGGGCAACGCGGTGATGGACGAGCTCGCCGACCTCGGCGCCAAGGCCATCCTGGCCACCGACATCCGGTCCTGCCGGGCCTTCTGACCTCGCCGGACGCCGGGCGGATACCGGAGTGTATCCGCCCGGATCGTCCGTTCCCACCGATCGATTCACGCGGAGTTCAACCGCTGCGACCCGCGGCGGCGCGTTGGTACGGTGCGGCCTCTCGATGAGGAACGCAAGGAGCACCACCGTGTCGCAGACACCGCCCGAGGAACGTCCGGGCAGCACTTTCACCTGGAACGAGGACTGGCTGGCGGCGATCGTCGGACTGGCGCTCGTCGCGCTCGTCCTGCTCGGCGCGATCCCGGATCGGCTGGTGCCCTGATGTCGGACACCCACGCGCGGCAGGCCGATCCCGCGCCCTCCGCCGAGCCGCCGGTGCGCTCGGAAACCTCCGCGCTGCTTCGTCTCGATCGGCCTGGAATTCTCGCTGCGCGGGCTGCGTGCGGCGGGCTGGCGACCTGTCGCCGTCTTCGGTCCGCCGTCGCGGTGAATCTGCTTGTCGGCCTTGGACTCTCGGTGCTGCTGTTCCGCGACTTCAGCGTGTGATCCGGTCCGGAGGTCAGTCGGCGACGGCCTCGGCCAGGGTCTCGTCCGGCGACTCCCCGCCGCCCTCCGGCCAGCCGGGGTAGGGCGGCGGGGTGCCGCCGAACTCCGGGCACAGCGGCTTGTAGTCGCAGTAGCCGCACAGCCAGCTCGTCGACGGCGGGAACTCGCCCGTGCGGCCCGCCTCGCGCACCGCCGTCCACAGCGCCGACAGGGTGCGTTCGAAGCGGCCGAGCTCTTCGATGTCGGGCGCGTAGGTGAGGATCTGCCGGTCGGCCAGGTAGATCAGGCGCAGCTGGGCGGGCAGCACGCCGCGGGTGCGCAGCACCACCAGCGCGTAGAACTTCAGCTGGAACAGCGCCTTGGTCTCCTGCGCGAGACCCGGCGCGCGTCCGGTCTTGTAGTCGACCACCCGCAGCTCGCCGGTCGGGGCCACGTCGATCCGGTCGACGAACCCGCGCAGCAGCACGCCGTCGTCCAGCTCGACCTCGACCCTGGCCTCGCGGGATTCCGGCTCGAACCGGGTCGGGTCCTCCAGCTGGTAGTAGCTCTCGACCAGCGCGCGGACCTCGCCGAGGAACGGCATGAGCCCGTCGGCCGCGACCAGCTCCGCGATCTCCGGCTGCGCGGCCAGCACGCGGTCCCAAGCCGGTTCCACCAGCGCGGCGGCGCGCTCGAGTACGCGGTCCGCGGCGGGCAGCCCGTACAGGTCCTCGAGCACCGCGTGCACCACCGTGCCGCGCACCGCGTGCCGCGAGGGCGGCTCCGGAATCCGGTCGATCGCGCGCAGCCGGTACTTCAGCGGGCACTGCTTGAAATCCATTGCCCGCGAAGGGGACAGCGCGGGCCTGCGGCGCGTCTCGGCGGGCGCGGGCTCCGGTGCGGAGGCGGCGTCGGCAGGGGGCGTGGACACGGGCGCTGGCATACCTGGCAGGCTATCCGGCGGCACCGACACGCCGGTGCCGAACCGCGACGACAGCGCGAAGACCAGCAGCGAACGGAGATTCATGACGGCCAGACGGACCGGGCCATTCACCACCGGGGACCGGGTGCAGCTGACCGATGCCAAGGGACGCCTCCACACGGTGATCTTGGAGCCGGGCAAGGAGTTCCACACCCACCGCGGCGGGATCAAGCACGACGATCTGATCGGCGCCGACGAGGGCAGCCTCGTGCACTCCACCAACGGCACCCCGTATCTGGCCCTGCGCCCGCTGCTGGTCGACTACGTGCTGTCCATGCCGCGCGGCGCGGCCGTCATCTACCCGAAGGACGCCGCCCAGATCGTGCACGAGGGCGATGTGTTCCCCGGCGCGCGGGTGCTGGAGGCCGGGGCGGGCTCCGGCGCGCTGACCTGTTCGCTGTTGCGGGCGGTCGGCCCGGAGGGCGAGGTCGTCTCCTACGAGATCCGTGAGGACCACGCCGAGCACGCCGTTCGCAATGTGGAGCGCTTCTTCGGCGAACGTCCAGCTAACTGGAGTCTCACCGTCGGCGACGTCGCCGACTACGCGGGCGATCCGGTCGACCGGGTGGTGCTGGACATGCTGGCGCCGTGGGACGCGCTGCCCGCGGTGTCCAAGGCGCTGGTGCCGGGCGGCGTCCTCATCGTGTACGTGGCGACCGTCACCCAGCTGTCCAAGGTGGTCGAGGCGCTGCGCGAACAGGAGTGCTGGACCGAGCCGAGGTCATGGGAGTCGATGGTGCGCGGCTGGCACGTCGTCGGCCTCGCCGTCCGCCCCGAGCACCGCATGCAGGGCCACACGGCCTTCCTGGTGAGCGCCCGCAGGCTCGCCGAGGGTGTGGTCACCCCCAAGCCGCAACGCCGCCCCTCGAAGGGCTGAGGCGCTCGGGAGCCGCAGCGCCGAGAACGCGCCCGGGCGAGGTTTCACCGGAGACGGGGAAATCACGCACGGGCGCGCGGGCCGAGGTGCGACTAGGACGTGCAGGGCGCCTGGGCGAAGCCCAGCATGGTGCACGCGGTGGCGTCCGAGAGCTTCCACTTGCCGTCGACGTGCTGCCAGGTCATCGGCATGGCCGGGGCCGAGCCGTGCGGGGAGGTGATGACGACCTGGGCGGTGGCGGTCTCGCCCTCGGTCTTGACGTCGCTGACCACGAAGGTGAGCTGGCCGTAGCCGGCGAGCAGCTGGTTCATCTGGTCGATGTTGGCGGCGCGCTTCTCACCGTCCACGATGATCGCGGTCTTCTCGGCTGTGGGCTTGCTGGGATCGGCGACCAGTGCCAAGGTGGCCTGCAACTCCTCGGGCTTGGGAGCGTCGCCCGCGGCGTGGTCGTGCCCGCCCGCCGCGCCGGTGGTGGCCGCTGCCGAGGTGGTGACCACCGCCGAGGTGCCGGTCGCGGCGGTGTCGGAGGAGTCGTCCGAGCCGCAGGCGGTCAGCCCCACCGTAACGGCGAGGGCTGCCGCGGCGGTAGCCACGGAAACACGCAGGGTTTTGGCAGGAAGGAGCATTGTCCAGCAACCTTTCGGCTCGGGTGACGAGGGACCTCGCCCACGTCGGGTTAGGGCAGGCTAACATGGACACTCAGCCGCCGATCGCAGCACAGATGTGATCACGACGAAACCATGTCGGAAAGCGAGAACGGTTCGCGCCCGGTAGCGTTGATAGACCGGGACTGGGAGGAGCAGCACATGAGCCCCATCGAGAATTCGGATTCGGCGGCCTGGAGAGAGCTCGAGGCGATACGCGCCGAGGCGGCTGCACTCCGAAGGCAACTCGCCGATTCGCCGGATCGCACACGGGAATTGGAAGCCCGCATCGATTCGCTGACCATTCGCAACACGAAGCTGATGGACACGCTCAAGGAGGCGCGCCAGCAACTGGTCGCGTTGCGCGAGGAGGTCGATCGGCTGGGTCAGCCGCCGAGCGGATACGGCATTCTGATCGGCGTGTACGACGATCAGACGGTCGACGTGTTCACTTCGGGTCGGAAGATGCGGTTGACGTGTTCACCGAACATCGACACCGCGATCCTCGAGTACGGCCAGACCGTGCGCCTCAACGAGGCGCTGACGGTCGTCGAGGCGAACACCTACGACTCGGTCGGCGAGATCGGCACCCTGCGCGAGATCCTCGATGACGGGCGCCGCGCGCTGGTCGTCGGCCATGCCGACGAGGAGCGCGTGGTCTGGCTGGCGGGCCCGCTGGCGAAGGTCGCCGAGGTCGATGATCTGGACGACCCCGATGCCCCCATTCGCAAACTGCGGCCCGGTGATTCGCTGCTGGTCGACACCAAGGCGGGCTTCGCTTTCGAGCGCATCCCCAAGGCCGAGGTCGAAGATCTCGTGCTGGAGGAAGTCCCCGACGTCGACTACAACGACATCGGCGGTCTCGGACGCCAGATCGAGCAGATCCGCGACGCGGTGGAACTGCCGTTCCTGCACAAGGATCTGTTCCGCGAGTACGCGCTGCGCCCTCCCAAGGGCGTGCTGCTCTACGGTCCGCCCGGCTGCGGTAAGACGCTGATCGCCAAGGCGGTGGCCAACTCGCTGGCCAAGAAGATCGCCGAGGCGCGTGGTGAGGATGCCAAGGAAGCCAAGTCGTTCTTCCTGAACATCAAGGGCCCCGAGCTGCTCAACAAGTTCGTCGGCGAGACCGAGCGCCACATCAGGATCATCTTCCAGCGGGCGCGCGAGAAGGCCTCCGAGGGCACTCCGGTGATCGTGTTCTTCGACGAGATGGACTCGATCTTCCGCACCCGCGGCTCGGGCGTCTCCTCCGATGTGGAGACAACCGTTGTGCCGCAGCTGCTTTCGGAGATCGACGGTGTCGAGGGCCTGGAGAACGTCATCGTCATCGGCGCCTCCAACCGCGAGGACATGATCGACCCCGCGATCCTGCGGCCCGGCCGCCTGGACGTGAAGATCAAGATCGAGCGGCCGGACGCCGAATCGGCGCAGGACATCTTCTCCAAGTACCTGACCGAGCACCTGCCGCTGCACGCCGACGATCTCGAAGAGTTCGGCGGCGACAAGGTCGCCTGCATTGCCGCAATGATCGAACGGGTCGTCGACCGGATGTACGCCGAGAGCGAGGACAACCGCTTCCTGGAGGTCACCTACGCCAACGGTGACAAGGAAGTCCTGTACTTCAAGGACTTCAACTCCGGCGCCATGATCCAGAACATCGTGGACCGCTCCAAGAAGTACGCCATCAAGGCGGTGCTCGACACCGGCAACCCGGGTCTGCGCATCCAGCATCTCTACGATTCGATCGTGGACGAGTTCTCCGAGAACGAGGACCTGCCCAACACCACGAATCCCGATGACTGGGCCCGCATTTCGGGTAAGAAGGGTGAGCGCATCGTGTACATCCGCACTCTGGTCACCGGCAAGAACGCCAGCGCCAGTCGTGCGATCGATACAGAGTCGAACACGGGTCAGTACCTGTAGTTCGGTGGTGTGGCGGGCCGTGTCTCCTTTGGGGGCGCGGCTCGCGCCGTGTCGGGTGAGCGCATTGTGTACATCCGGCTGCGCTCGATGCACCGGCAAGAACGCCAGCGCCAGTCGTGCGATCGATACAGAGTCGAACACGGGTCAGTACCTGTAGTTCGGTGGTGTGGCGGGCCGTGTCTCCTTTGGGGGCGCGGCTCGCGCCGTGTCGGGTGGTGGTTGTGCCGAGGGCCGCGTCTCCCATGGGCGCGGCCCTTCGCCGTGTCCGGCGAACGGATCCCCGCGTTCCACTGAATGGAATGTGATTCAACCCACTGGACGCTTGTCTGGGAAGATAATGCCAGCTAGGAGCCCTGCTCTAGGTGTGCGCGCGATGCTTCTCCGGTCTTTTTGGACCGAAAACGCCTCCGGCAAACATCTGAATCATGCATGCTTCAGATTAACGGCGCGCCGACCGTGCGCACCGTATCGAGATGAGGAGCACCCCATGTCCGGATCTGCAGCGGATTTCCTGGCCGAAGTTCTGATCAAGACCATCCAGCAGCTGCTGGGGTCGGGCAGCGCGAGCTGAGCCCACCGCCGCCTCCGCGGCGGCCATGCGCGGACGGCCGACGGACGCCGTCGGGCAGCGCACGTGGCCACCGCGCACGACGGATCGAAGGGCCGAGCCTCCCGAGAGGGGGCTCGGCCCTTCGTCTGTGCCGACGCGGAGCGAATCTCGCGCTCCGGGAATAGATCCGGCCCGATCAGTTGACCTGCCGTGCCCCGGTGTCCCAATACTTCTGCCGCAGATCGCGTTTCAGGATCTTCCCGGCGCCCGACACCGGCAGCGCGTCCACGATCTCGATGCTGCGCGGCGCCTTGTACCCGGCGATCAGTTCCTTGGCGTGGCCCCGGATCTCCTCCGCCGTCACCTGCCGGCCCGGCTTGCAGACGATGACCGCGTGTACCCGCTCGCCCCATTCGGTGTCGGGCACGCCGATGACCGCCACCGCGGCGACCGCCGGATGCGCGGCGACGGCGTTCTCCACCTCGGCGGAGTACACGTTCTCGCCGCCGGAGACGATCATGTCCTTGATGCGGTCCACGATGTAGACGTAGCCGTCCTCGTCCATGTAGCCGCCGTCGCCGGTGTGCATCCAGCCGTCCCGCACCGCGTCCGCGGTCTCGGCGGGCTTGTTCCAGTAGCCGAGCATCACGTGGCCACCGCGCACGACGACCTCGCCGACCTCGCCGCGCGGCACCTCGACGCCGTCGGAATCCACGATCCGGACCTCGCTGTGCGGGGCGGCCCGTCCCGCCGAGCGCAACCGACCGGCCAGATGGTCCTGCGGGCCCAGCAGGGTGGCGATCGGCGCGACCTCGGTCATGCCGTAGGCCTGGGTGAACCCGGCTCGCCCGAAGGCGGCCATCGCGCGCTCGAGCACCGCCTGCGAGATCGGCGAGGCGCCGTACATGATGTGCTCCACGCTGGACAGGTCGAACTCGGCGGCGCGGGGATGGTCGACCAGCATCTGGATCATCACCGGCACGAGTACCGAGGAACTCACCCGATGCTGCTGGATCGCGGTCAGCGTGGCGACCGGATCGAACGCGGGGATCATCACGTGGGTGCCGCCCAGCATCAGCACACCCTGCCATCCGGCCAGGTCGGCGAGGTGGAACATCGGCGCCGCGTGCAGGAAGACCGCACCGGGAGCCATCAGGTATCCGGTGGCGACGCCGCCGAGCGCGGAGGTCAGCAGGTTCGCGTGGCTGAGCACCACGCCCTTGGGGAATCCGGTGGTGCCGCCGGTGTAGAAGATGCCCGCCGGCGCTGCGCCGCCGCGGCGCGCGTCGGGGATGGGCGTGGCATCCGCGATGAGCCGCTCGTAGTCGAGCGCGCCCTCGGGGGCCGGGCCGTCGCCGCAGTGGACAACGGCGCGGAGCTCGGGATACTGCGCCCGCAGCGCGGGGACCATGGGGGCGAACGCGTCGTCGACGAAGAGGACCCGGCTGTCGGAATCGGCCAGGGAATAGGCGATTTCGGCCGGGCTCCAGCGGATGTTCACCGGATTGAGGACGGCGTCCGCCCACGGCACCGCGAGCAGGTACTCGTGGTAGCGGTCGGAGTTCAGTGACAGCATCGCCACCCGGTCGTCCGCGCCGACGCCGAGGCCACGCAACGCGCCCGCCAATCGGGACACCCGGTCGAGCACCTCCCGGTTGGTCCGCGTCCGCGGGCCGCAGATGGTCATCAGGCCGTCGGGGTTGTGCTGGGCGGCGCGGTGCAGGCCCTGAGTCAGATACATCGTCTATTCCTCGTCGAACAGCGGTGGTGGGTCCCGACGAGTATTCGGCGGGAGGTGTGATCTGCGCCATGGAGGGCGTGTCGAACTATCAGTCGCCAGTTTGTTGATTTCTCTAAACGCCCGGCCGTAGGGTCGATCGCCATGAGCAGACTCTCGACCGCCGCGGAACGCCGAGCGGTGGTGCGCGTGCGGGATCGGGCGCCCGAACTGGTCGACCGCATCGTGGCGCGGGCGAGGGCGGAGGTGCCCGCGTACGCGCCGCTGCCCGCCGCGACCATCGCCGCGTCGACCACCTCGATCGTCGACCGCCTGCTCACCGCGCTGCACGACGGCAACCTGCTGGCCGCCGCGGATCTGGCCGCGCTCCGCGAGTTCGGCGAAATCCGTGCCCGCCAAGGCATTTCGCTCGCCGATGTGCAGAACGGGTGGCGCATCGCGGTGCGCGAGATTCTCGCCGAGCTGAGCGCGGCCGCGGGCGAGAGCCAGGCCGCCGATCGCACACTGCTGAGGCTGACCACCGCGCTGCTCGATCTCGTCGACGTGGCCGTCGTCCCGTACAGCGCTGGGCACCGCGACGTCGAGATCGCCGCGGCACGGCACGACGAGCAGTTCCGCGCCGAGTTCACCAGGGCCGCGCTGCTCGGCACCCTCGGTCCCGCGGACCTGCGCATCCGCGCCCAGCAACTCGGCGCGGACCCGGAGCTCGAGTACCGCGCGTACCGCGCCAGGACCGACGAATCCCGCGCCGCAGGCCGGAGCATCGCCCCGCGCGGGTTCGTGACCACGGTGGACGGCGATATCGCCGGTTTTGTGGAAAAGTCCAGAAGCCCGGAAGGGCACGGGGTCGTCGGCCTCGGCCCGCCTGCCCGCCTGGAGGACCTGGCTCGCTCGTTTCGCCTGGCGGGCCGCATGCTGACCACCGCGCAGCTGTTCGGCCGCACCGGAATCGTCGACCTGGACAGCGTCGGCCTGCTGCCCGCGATCGCCGCCGATACCGACCTGGGCGGGGAACTCGTCCGGCGCTATCTGGCGTCCCTCGGCGACGGCGAGTCCGTCCGCACGGTCGTCGACACCGTCGAGGCGTACCTCGACACCGGCATGCGCGTCGAGGTCACCGCCGAGCGACTCGTGGTGCACCCCAACACCGTTCGCTACCGCCTCGGTCGCTTCGAAGAACTCACCGGCGCCGATCTGCGCGTCGCGCACACCGCGCTGCAAGTCTGGTGGGCGATTCAATACCGGAAGGCGCAGTACCCGCCGCGCGGATGAGACATTCGCCGCGCGGGCTTTCCTTGCGTGTCTTCCGTCGCTACGGTCGACTCCGGCAATGCCGCTCGCGGGCGTCGGTTCGGAAGGAGATCCGCATGGGTTCAACGGCTTTCGCCGTATTTCTGCCGCTGGCGCTGGCCCTGGTGATGTTCGGGCTCGGGCTGACGCTCACCGTCGACGATTTCGCCAGGGTGCTGCGCTATCCCGCGGCCGCGGCGATCGCGCTGGTCTGCCAGATGGTGCTCCTGCCCGCCGCCTGCCTGGGGCTGATCCTGCTGTTCCGGGTGGAGGGCGCGCTCGCGGTGGGCATGATGCTGCTCGCGGCCTCGCCGGGCGGACCGTCGGCGAATCTGTTCAGCCACATCGCCGGTGGGCACGTCGCGCTGAACATCACACTCACGGCGGTGAATTCGGTGCTCGCGGTGTTCACCATGCCGCTGGTCGTCGCGCTGTCCTACACGGTGTTCCTGGACGGCGAGGGCTCGATCGGGCTGCGGCCGGACAAGTTCGCGCAGGTCTTCGCGATCGTGCTGGTGCCCGTCGCGCTCGGCATGTGGGTGCATCGGCGGTTCACCGACTGGGCGCGGCGGATGCGCGGCGCGGTCAAGGTGTTGTCGATCGTGGTGCTCGCACTGGTGGTCGCGGCGGCGGTGGCGAAGAACTTCGAGACGCTCACCGAACACCTCGGCGAGCTGGCCGCGCTGTGCCTGGTGTTCGCCGTGCTGAGCCTGACGGTCGGGTATTTCGCGCCGCGGCTGTTCGGAGTCGACGACGATCAGGCCGTCGCCTCGGCGATGGAGATCGGCATCCACAACGGCGCGATCGCCATCGCCGTCGCGGTGACGGTGCTGCACAACGACACGATGGCGGTTCCCGGTGCGGTGTACGGCGTGCTGATGAACATCCCCGCCGCCGGGGCGGCCTACCTCCTGGCTCGACGCCGTCGGCCTGTTCGGGCGACCGCCACTGTGTGAGCGGGATCAGACCGGCCGCAGCTCGACGACGACACCGCCCTGCCGCCAGGTCTGGTAGATGTCGGCCTTGTTCGGGGAACCGTCGGCGTCGAACCCGATGCCGCTGAACGAGGCGTTGGTTTTGTTGTCTTTCGCGATGATCTCGAACAGCCGCATCACCTCCTCCTCGCCGGTGTGCACCACGGGATCGAAGCGTTCGGGCGCGCCACCGCGGGTCAGCGTGACCGACGTGCCGGTGCGCAGGTTCTTCACCCACGGCCGCAGCACGGTGCCGACCAGCAACGCGCTGCCGTGGCGGGTGTATGCCACAGGCACTTCGTAGATCTTGCCCGAGGTGCGGCCGACGACGTGCAGCGTCATCAGTCGTTTCCCGACCACCCCGGAGAGCACGGGGACGCGCAGCAGCGAGCGTATTACGCGGTTCACCACGGCCTGATAGCGCGGGATCGGACTGGGACCGCTGGTAGTCGGTGTTCCGTAAGGATTTTCGGGCTTCGATGTGTCGCTCATCCTTCCAGTATCTGTCGATCCCCCGTTGGCTACGCCGAAAGGCTGATCTCGACTCCCCCCGTGGGCGGATGGGCGGGCGGCCGTTTCTCGTTAGATTCGACCAGGCCCGAGTCCGAACTCGTCGAGGAGCGGCGTGACCGATACCGTTGAGCGTCAGGAGCTGGACGTGGCAGGGGAGGAGCGCCCTCCGGCGGCGACCGCGGGTATCGCCGTAGTGGCGGGTATCTCCCTTGCGGTGCTGCTGTTCTCGGCCGCTCGCTACGACTACTTCGGCGACGAGCTGTACTTCCTCGCCGCGGGCCGTCACCCGTCCTTCGGTTACGCCGATCAGGGCCCGGTGCTTCCGATGCTGGCCCGGCTCATGGACACCATCGCTCCCGGCTCGTTCTTCGTGTTCCGGCTGCCCGCGGTCGCGCTGACCACGCTCGCCGTGGCGCTCACCGCGCTGCTGGCCAGGGAGCTGGGCGGCGGGCGCGGCGCGCAACTGCTCGCGGCCGCCGCCTACGCGACCTCACCGTTTCTGCTGTTGCAGGGCAAGATGCTCACCACCAACGCGATCGACACCGCGTTGTGGGTGATCGTCACCTGGCTCGTGGTGCGGTGGGTGCGCACCCGCCGCGACTCGCTGCTGCTGTGCGCCGCGCTGGTGACGGCGCTGGACATGCAGGTGAAGTGGCTGATCCCGTTCTTCTGGATCGTGGTCGCCGTGACCTCGCTGGCCCTCGGTCCGCGCGAGCTGGTCCGGCGCCCGCTGCTGTGGCTCGGCGGCGCGATCGTCCTGCTCGCGACGCTGCCGACGCTGATCTGGCAGGCGGGCAACGGCTGGCCGCAGTTGCGCATGGGCGAGGTGATCAGCGGCGAGCAGGGCGTACTCGGCGGGCGGCTGATGTTCGTGCCCCTGGCCATCCTGACCGCGGGCATTCTCGGCGCGGTCGTGCTGGTGTACGGCGTGTGGGCGCTGCTGCGCACTCCGGCCCTGCGCCCGTACCGCTTCCTCGGGGCCACGCTACTGCTGCTCGTCGCGATCTTCCTGGTGACGGGCGGACGTATCTACTACGTGGCGGGCATGTACGGCGTGGTGCTCGCCGCGGGCGCGGCCGGACTGGTCGAGCAGGCGGGCCGACTGGGTCCCTCGCCGCGGCGGCTGCTCACCGGGGGCGGGTCGGCGGTCGTGCTGTGCTCCGCGGCGCTCGTGCTGTGGTCGACACCGTGGCAGCACCCCGACCACATCGCACCGCCCGCCGACGATGCCGAGGCCGCGATCAACATCGGCGTATACGGCGAATTCGGCTGGCCCGAGCTGACCGCCGCGGTGTCGCGGGCCGCGGCGGCCCTCGCCCCGGCCGAACGCGCGAACGCCGTCGTCGTCACCGACACCTACTGGCAGGCCAGCGTGCTCGACCAGTTCGTCCGCGACGAGCTGCCGCCGATCTACAGCCCGAGCCGCGGCTACGGCTACTTCGGCAGGCCGCTCGACGAGGCGAGCACCGTGCTCGCCGTCGGGATGACCGAGAGCTTCCTGCGCTGGAATTTCGACAGCGTGGAGCCGGTCGGCAAGGCGGACAGCAGGCTCGGCTTCCCCGGCAACACCCAGGACGTCACCGTGTGGAAGTGCACTGGCGCGCGTCATCCGTGGGCCGAGACCTGGCCGGACTTGATGCACCTGTAGCGGGACGTGATTATCTGGAGGCATGACATCTGGGCAGACCGAGATCTGGCACAACCCGCGGTGCTCGAAGAGCCGCGCCGCGACCGCGCACCTGGACGAGACGGGTGCGACCTACACCGTGCGCCGCTACCTGGACGACCCGCCCACCGCCGACGAGTTGCGCGAGGTGCTGCGGCGGCTCGACGCGCAACCGTGGGACATCACCCGCACCGGCGAGCAGATCGCCAAGGATCTGGGCATGGCGGACTGGGGCCGCACGCCCGCCGACCGGGATCGGTGGATCGCGGCGCTGGCCGACAACCCGCAGCTCATCCAGCGTCCGATCGTGCTCACCGGCGACGGCGGCGCGGTGGTCGCGCGCAGCGAGGACACGCTGCGCTCGCTCGACTGACGATCCAGCGAATCCCGGTCTCCCGGGGCCGAATTCGCTCATCCCTGTCCACCGCGCACACGCGGTAGGGTCGGCGGCATGAAGGTAAATCTGCGCCACAACCCCGCCTCCACCGTCGCGCGGTGCTTCCTGGCAGGCGGGGAGCCGATGCGGGTCGAGAGCGGCGCCATGGTCGCCCATTCGGCGGGAGTCACATTGCAGGCCAAGGCCGAGGGCGGCATCCTGGCCGGGCTCAAGCGCTCGGTGCTCTCCGGAGAATCGTTCTTCGTCTCCACCTTCACCGCTCCGCCGCAGGGCGGCTGGGTCGACGTCGCGCCCGCCCTGCCCGGCGACATGCTGAACCTGCAGATCACCCCGGACCGGCCGTACTTCATCAGCCGCGGCGGCTGGATCGCCAATTCGCACGGCGTGCAAGTGGAGAGCAAGTGGGGCGGCTTCGCGAATCTGTTCGGCGGCGAGGGCGGCTTCGGCCTGCGCGCGCACGGCGACGGCGAGATCGTGGTCGGCGTCTTCGGCGCGATCGATGTGATCGATCTGCAGCCGGGCGAACCGATCACCATCGACACCGGACACGTGGTGGCCTACGACCTGGCCATGAACTTCACCATCCGGCGCGCCGTCTCCGGCCGCTCCATTCAGTCGCTGAAGTCCGGCGAAGGCTTCGTCTTCGACTTCGTCGGTCCCGGCCGGGTGCTGCTGCAGACCCGCAATCCCGGCGCGTTCCTGTCCTGGGCCAGCACCGGCGCCTCGTCGAGCTGACCGCGGCGAGGGTCACGCTGCGAGGACTCCCATCCGAGTCCGTCATGTTCGGGTAACCTCCCCGACACCCACATCCGTGATGCTGGGCCCTCCACCTGATGAACTACCCGAAGGATTGCCTTTCATGGAGTTGCTCGAAGTCGTCGCCAACATTCTGACCACGATGCTGTCCCTGGGCAGCGGCAGCGCGGCGTAACTGGTTCAGGCCAGGAGATCGCCGACCAGTACCAGGGTGTCCGGGACGAACGGCCAGTCCGGGTCGGCGAGGTGGGCGCGCAGTTCCGCGTCGGTCCACCACCAGCCGTCGGCGATCTCCTCGGGCTGATGACGGATGGGGCCGTCGTACCGCAGCTCGTAGGCGAACAAATGGCAGCGCATCGGCCTGCCCTCCCATTCCCCGTCCCAGGACGCGCTGGCCATCGGCAGCGGAGGCGCCGCGTCCTCGGTGAGCACGATGCCGAGCTCTTCGGCCAGCTCCCGGATCGCGGTCCGCGCCGGGTCCTCGCCCGGCGCGACGACACCGCCCGCGAGGCAGTCGTGCATCCCGGCGAACACCATCTTCGTGTCGGTGCGGCGGTGTACGTAGACCCGCTCGCCATCCCTCGAACGCACCAGCACCCCGGCACTGGCGTGCCATAGACCCTCGCGGTAGACCTCGGCGCGATCGGCCGCGCCGACCGCGCGACCCTGCCGGTCGTAGACCGCGATCATCTCGCCGGAAGGACCGTCGAAGTTCGGCTGCGCAGACACTGCTCGAGAGTAACCTGGGCAGCGCACGCCACCTGGAGAGAGGACCGTCCGATGGTGCTTCCGCGCATAGTGGCGAGATTCAACCGGCACGTGACCAACCCGGTGGCGGGACTGGTCGCGGGCACGGTGCCGCCCTTCGCTGTGGTGTTGCACAAAGGACGACGATCCGGCCGCGCCTACCGGACACCGGTGTGGGTGTTCGAAGACGACGGCGTCTACCGCATCGCGCTGACGTACGGCCGTGAGACGGAATGGGTCAAGAACGTCCTCGCCGCGGGCGTTTTCGAGCTGGAGACCAAGGGGCACACCGTGACGTTGCGTGATCCGGTGGTGCTGGAGGATCGCTCGGCGGGCTGGGCTCCGCTCGGCGTGCGCCAGGTGTTGTGGGGCATCGCCGCCAAGCACTACCTGCGGGCCACACCCGCTGCCTGACGGCGTGCCCCGGCAGGTCACCGACGGCCACGCCGGGATTTCACGCCCGGTCGCGGCTTCACGCCCGGCATCGGCTTCACCCCTGGCTTCGGCGCGCTGTCCTGCCGCGCCGTGGCCGCCGCTGCCGCCGCGGCCATGACCTCGGCGTCGACGCGGCGGTGGGCGACGTGCTGCTGCGCGAGCGTCCACCCGTTGTTCGCCACCCAGTACAGCAGGATCGCCACCGGAAGCAGTGCGCCGCCGACGAGCGCGCCCGCCGGAAACACCCAGAGCGTCATCGTGTTCAGCAGCGGCAGCTGTGCCGTGGCCGGGTCCTGGCGGGCGATCGCGGCGCGCGCGGTGAAGTGCGTCGCGATGGCCGCCACCAGCATCAGCGTGCCTGCGACCGCGGCGATCGCCACGCTCGGCTGACCGGTCAGCGTGGCCGACAGCGGCGCGCCGAACAGCTTGGCGTTCAGGAAGGACTGCACATCGGCGGCGTCGAAGACGTAGTTCGGGGTCTGCGCGTTCTGTTCGGGCGTCATCGGCGTCGACGTCGCCTGGAAGGGCAGATGGCCGAGCGTTCCGGTGCGGTCGAACGAGCGAAGCACATGGAACAGCGCGAGGAACACGAGCCCCTGGCCGAGCATCGGCAGGCAGCCCGCCAGCACGCCGACACCGTTCTCGCGGTGCAGTTTCTGGATTTCGACGGCCTGTCGTTGCTTGTCGTCGGGATAGCGCTTGCGCAGCGCCTCGATCTCGGGTCGCAGGCGCCGCACGACGGCTTGGGTGCGGACCTGTTTCAGGAACAGCGGATACATGGCCGCGCGGAGCGTGACGACGAGGAACACCACCGCCAGTACCCAGGCCAGGCCGCTGGTGGATCCGAGCAGCGCGGCGAACGCGGTGTGCCAGAGCCAGAGCACGGCGGAGACAGGGTAATAGAGGACATCGAGCATTGGGGGAGCACCTGATTCGGTGAGACGTGCGCGCACACGCACGCGAAGTGGAGATGGTCACGGCGCGGGCCGACCACACCCGCGCCGCGGCGCGGGCCGTCGATCAGCCCGTGACCAGTCCCGGTGCTCGCGGCCGCGGACGGCCCGCCGTATCGGGATTGCTCTGTCGCAGATAGGAACCGCGCCTGCGGCGCTGTGCCGACGGCGGTCCGCCGCGGGCGACGACCAGCGGCGCGACCGCGCCGCCGTGCAGCGCCACCATCGCGAACACCGCGACGGCGAGCACACCGAGCGCGGCCAGCGACGCGTGCTCGGGCAGGGGCGCGACCAGCAGTGCGAGCGCGGGCGCCAGGCACGCGAGCACCGCGAAGGCCGTCAGCCGCACCCGCGAGAACATGGGATCGAGCGTACCGGGTACGGGCGGCGCGGCGTCATGGCGTGTGTTCGGCTTCGCGCCGGCCGTGCGCGGGCTGTCGACGGACCGACGTCCGACGGCGTCCGTCAGGCTCCGTCGCCGAGGTCCCACAGTTCGGCGCGATGCAGCGCGGCGGGCGTCAACCCGAAGGTGCGACGGCAGGTGCGGGTGAGTTGGGTGCTGTCGTCGAAACCGGAGGCGTGCGCGGCGGCGGCGACATCGTCGCCGGAGCGGAACCGGTTGACCGCCAAACGCAGCCGCAGCCACAGGATGTACGGGCGCAACGGCATCCCGACCTGTTCGGCGAACAGGTGCGAGAGCCGGGCGGGGGAGAGCCCGACCCGCTTGGCCACGTCGGCGCCGCGCATCGAATGGTCCGGCACCAGACTCGGCAGCAGCCGCAGCGCCTCGGTCACCGCGCCGTGCCGGTGCGAGCCGTTGGCGGCCGTTGGCGCGCAGCGCAATTCGCGCACGATCGCGGCCACCTGCTCGGCGATCGGCGCGGTGGCCAGCGTCGTTGGCATGACCTGCTGGTCGTCGGCCCAGCCGCCGGCGTGCGCGCGGCGATCGGCGGTGGCGCCCGCCGCGGTCTCGGGATCGAGATAGAGCGCGGCGCCCTCGGCGGCGGTCTCGATCCGGTGCGGCGCGTCGGCGGGCACGATGATCCTGGTGCCGCGGTGGCGCACCCCGCCCGCGTCCATCACCGTGATCGGCGTGCGTGCGGCGAGCACCTGAACGGTGTGGTGGGCGTGCAATGCGGTCGGGCGGATCGCGCCGCCGAAAGCGAGAATCCCGGGACGGAGTAAAGCCGTTGCCCGCCGGTGGGATTCGTCGGGCGTGCGGGCGCCGCCCGGACTACAGGGTGTCGCGGACACCCCGTCGGTGACCAGAGCCTTCTCCATCGGACGCTCCCGGCAGTGAAGCAAGGATCCGGGTTTCGGACCCATCGCCGAGACTATCCGGGTCCCACCGCGGCGGTGAGCGTTTCGGTCAGGTGAGCCAGGAATTCACCCACGATCGGTCGCGCGGACACGGTGGCCGGAACGGGATACGCCGATCACGGTGCGAAAGACGCGGATTCGAGGCGGCGGGCCAGCCGCGCCGCGGACAGCGTCATGGCGTCGGCGGGCCGGTGCGGATCCAGCCCGGTGAGTTCGTGCACGCGCGAGAGCCGGTAGGTCACGGTGTTGCGGTGCACCATGAGCAGCCGCGCGGTGGCGAGCTGATTGAAGCCGGTGTCCACGAACGTCTCCAGCGTCTCGGCGAGCATCGGCTGGGCGTCCAGCGGGGCGAGCAGCCCGGCGAGGCCCGGCCGCGCGGCGTCGCTCGCCGCCACGGTGTACTCGAAGTGCAGATCCGTTCGGCGACAGATGATCTCGCGCCAGGAAAGGCAGCGGCCGAGCTCGGCGAGGACACGCGCCTCGGCGGCCGTCGCGGGGATCACGGCCCTGGCGGACGCGGCCCCGACGCCCACCCAGTACGGCGGGACCCGGCCGGGCGCGTGCGCGGGCAGGCGCGCGGTGAGACCGGCCAGTGCGGCCGCGCCGTCGTCGCCCGTGGCCAGCGGGACCAGCGCGGTCCAGCCGCCGGTGTCCAGCCGCAAGAACACGCCGGGGATGGCTTCGACGCGGTGCCGCAGGGCCGCGGCGGTGCCGCCGTGGCTTCCGCACAGCCGGAACACCGCGACCAGGAAGGCGTCGGCCACCGGTATGACCGGGTCGGCGGCCCACTCCACCGGATCGTGTCCGGCCAGCAGCGCGTCGGCGATGCCGCGGCGGCGCTCGAGCAGTTCCCACCGCGGATCGTGCGACCGCTGGGTGGCCGCGGTGGCGATGCGCGCGCTGACCAGCGTGACGTACTTCAGCAGCGCGGGCGAGGCCTCCAGCAGCAGGCGCTCGTCACCGACCGAATCGCGTAGCCGGTCCCAGAGGAAGACGGCGCCGAGCCGATACCGTTCCAGCACATCGGCCAGCGGGGTGCCGTCGCGCAGCCGGTCCATCGCCAGCTCGACAAGCTCCCTGGTGTCGGCTTCGGACGGCTCGGCGCCGCGCCGGAGATACTCGAAGAACAGGTCGACATTGAGCTTCGCGCCGCGGGCGAAGTCGGTCTCCACCAGCGAGTGCGGCAGTTGCGCGTACGGCGGCAGCGTGCCGTAGAACCCCTCCAGCAGCGACGCCGCGGCCTGGTGCAGGCCGTCGATCGCCGCGGTGCGGTGCGCGTGGCCTCTCGGACCTGCTCTTCCGCCCGCATCGCTCATGCCTCCGCCTCGCTGGCGCTCGGCTCCGTCATGCGCGATGCGCGCTGGCACATGATTCGCTCACTGCGTTCGCTCATGCCTCCGCCTCGCTGGCGCTCGGCTCCGTCATGCGCGATGCGCGCTGGCACATGAATCGCTCACTGCGTTCGCTCATGCCTCCGCCTCGCTGGCGCTCGGCTCCGTCATGCGCGATGCGCGCTGGCACACGATTCGCTCACCACGTTCGCTCATCAGCGCCTCCGAGTCCGTACGACCATCACGAGTACATGGCCTCGATCGTATCGGTGTAGCGGCTCGCGATCGGCGCGCGGCGAAGTTTGCCGGTGGCCGTCAGGCAGTCGCCGCCCGGCTCCCACACCTCGCCGAGCACCACGTACTTCTTGATCTGCTCCACGCGGGAGAGTTTGCCGTTGGCTGCCGCCACCCCTCGCTCGATCTCGGCGAGCACTGCGGGGGCCGTGCCCAGCTCGGTGGGGGAGGCCGCCGCGAGCCCGATTCGCCGGGCGAACGCGGCGGCCAGATCGGGGTCGAGGCAGATCAGCGCGGTGTTGAAGGGGCGCTGCTCGCCGATCGCCACGACCGCGCCCGCCAGCGGGCAGTTCTCGATGATCGTGTTCTCGATGTTGGCCGGGGACATGTTCTTGCCCGCGGCGTTGATGATGAGTTCTTTCTTGCGGTCCACGATGGACAGGTAGCCGTCGGCGTCGAAGGAGCCGATGTCGCCGGTGTGCAGCCAGCCGTCGGCGTCCACCGTCTCGGCGGTCTCGGCCGGGTCGTCGCGGTAGCCGCGCATCACCATCTTGCCGCGGATCAGGACCTCGCCGTCCGCGGCGAGGCGGACCTCCGCGCCGGGCAGCGGCGTGCCGACCGTGCCGATCTTGATCCGGGCAGGACCGTTCAGCGTCGCGCCCGCCGTGCACTCGGTCATGCCGTACCCCTCGCACAACGGCAGACCCATGCCGAGAAAGAACTCGTGCACGTCCGGTGGGATGGCCACCGAGCCCGTCACCGCGACGCGCACTCGGTCAAAGCCGAGCCGCGCCCGCAGCGGGCGCAGCACCAGTCGTTCGGCGACGCTGTGCTGGATCCGCTCGGTGAACCCGAGCGCGCGTCCGTCGGAGGCGGCACGCGCACGGATACGCCCGATGCCGACCGCCCAGCGGACCAGCGTGCGGCGCGGCGGGCGTTCCGCGGCGAAGCGTTCCTCCAGCGCGCCTTTGACTTTCACCCACACCCGGGGCACGCCGAGGAACACCGTCGGCCGCACCTCCGCCAGCGCGGCGGCCACCTGCGTGAAATCCGCGACCGTGGTGATCCGGCCGCCCTCCAGCATGGTCAGGTAGTGCGCGAACCAGCGGTTGGCCGCGTGCGCGTCGGGCAGATAGGAGATGACCCGGTCGTCCGGGCCGCCGCCGAATTGATCGATGACGCGAGAGTTCTCGAGGAAATTGGTGTGCGTCAGCTCGACGCCTTTCGGCGGTCCTGTGGTGCCCGAGGTGTAGACGATGGTGAGCAGGTCGTCGGGACGCACCGCGCGCCACGTCGACTCGAAATCGAAACCCGCGGGGGCCGTGCTCGATTCGAGCGCGGCGAGCGCGACGGTACCGGCCGGCGCCTCGTCCACGACGATCACGCGCTCGACGCGATGCCCCTGCGTGGCGGCCTCGGCCACCGCGTCCAGAATCCGTGACACGAACT
Source organism: Nocardia sp. bgisy134 (assembly GCF_965341865.1). Classification (GTDB taxonomy): domain Bacteria; phylum Actinomycetota; class Actinomycetes; order Mycobacteriales; family Mycobacteriaceae; genus Nocardia. The sequence goes on along the minus strand of NZ_CBDQZP010000009.1, from coordinate 46,784 downwards.
GGCTTTCGCAGATCACGGTCCGATTGCCCGCGTTGCCGAACTGGTAGGCGAGCAGGTCGACCGGATTGGTGTTGTACACGGAGAAGGGTGTGGCGCCCGCGTGCAGCACGGCGGTGTCGCACAGGTGGAACTCCGGCCGGTTGGTCAGCATCAGCGCGACGGTGTCGCCGGAGCGGACGCCGAGCGCGGCCAGACCGGTCGCGATGGCGCGCACCCGCTCTCCGTACTCGCGCCAGGTGATGGTCTGCCCGCCGCCGAGGGTGCGCAGCGCGACCGCGTCGGCGTATCGCGCGACGTTCGCCTGGAACGCCGCGCAGAGGGTGTCCGGGCGCACCCGCTCGACCGCCGGAATTGTGGGAGAAGCCAAGACCGCAACCTTCTGCTCGAGTGTGGTCGAGGCAACCCCGCACCCGGGGCGGTGGCGTCGACCTCGTCGTCCGTCCAAGCTCAGCGCATCGCGGACCCCCTTCACCAGGGGCAAAGAACAAGACTGTGCCGCCGTGATTTGTGCACCGGACCAAACGGCGGTGCGCCCGGCATCCCCGGAGCACCCGCCCGGCGGATGGTCCCGAGGTTGTCGGCCGCGGTGCGCTACCGCACACCTGGGCGGTGCAGTTCCCTTGCCAGCGTGAGGAGTTCGGGCAGGTGCGCGCCATCCGACGCGGCGTGCTCGAGTGCGTCCTCGAATGCGAAGGCGCGGACCTCGAGGATCTGCTCGGCGTCGGCGGGGTTGCTAGGGGAGCGGTCGAGGACGACGTCGGCGGCGCACCACAGCCACGCCTTGTGCGGGTGCGGCTGCCACGGCCGGTACGGTTCCGGCGCGTCGCTGGTCGCGTGGTGCGCGCCCAGCCATCGCACCGGGCCGATCGGACGGGCGCCCGCCTCCTCGCGCAGTTCGCGGCGCAGGCACTCGTCGACGGATTCGCCCGCCTCGCGGGTGCCGCCCGGCAGCAGCCAGACGTCGCGGTCGTCGCGGCACAGTACGATCCGCTCGCCGACGAAGCACACGGCGTGCACATTGGTCACCAGCTCGTCGGGTGGCAGTTCGATGGAGAAGCGGACATCGAGGCCGCCCCATTCCCAGCGGGCGGGGGTGTGCAGCAGCGGATAACGCTCGGCGAAACTCACCTGCCCGACGGTAGTTCAGGAAGACGGAACAGCAGGACCTCCGGATCGAGCTGCTCCTCCTCGACGCGAAAAGCGTTGCGGAACAACTCCTGATCGCGATCGTTGCGCCGGATCACGGTGCCGATCTCGGGATTGACCCGGCAGGCGGCCGCGCAGCGCAGCCAGTCGCGGGCGAAGGCGGCGTCCTGGAAGGCGGGGAAGCTGAATCTCGGCCCCATCGCCCAGCACATGCTGAGCATGCCGAGCTGCGCGTCGGCGGGCCAGGAGTCGAAGGCGGCGAACGGCATGACCACCGCGCCGCTGCCGTGCCGGACCATGCGGCCGCGCAGCAGCGTCTCCAGCTCGTCGAGCCGGCCGTAGACGGTGCGGTCGATGTCCTCGTCGGTCAACCGCAGCAGGGAGACGTCCGCGAAAGCGCGATTGCCGCCCGCGACGAGGTCCATCCGGTTCTTCACCGCGTCCCAGGCCGCGTTGACCTCCGCGCCGGTGGCGGCCGAGCCGTCCGGGCGTCGCCACGGCAGCCTGCGGGCCGCGATGAGCGAGGCGGTTCGTTCGGCTGGAGTCGGGGCGGCACGCACCCGCGCGGTGTCGTCGAGCTTGTTGCCGACACCGGTGCTCACGAAACCCTCGGAATCCAGGTACATCCAGGGCACCCGGCCTTCCAACGGCACATTGAACGCCAGCCACACGCGGCGCACCGCGGCCTTCATGAACGATTCCCCTCGTCGAGAGTGCGGAAAGGTTTCATTTCAGCATGGGACGAGGCGGGGCGGTGAACACGAGTAGTGGGCTACTCGTGTTCGCCACCTGGTCTCGGTGCAACGGCGCGGACCAGGGCGGATTCAGCGCTCCCCGGCCAGGAGCCGATAGCAGGTGTGCCACGCCCACTCTACCGGCCCGCGCTCGAAGCGCCGCAGCCACAAGTGGGCGCCCGTCGCGATGATCAGCACGACCACCAGGTAGATCGCGATCGTGAACGGGACCCGCGCCTCGGGGGAGACCCGCGCGGCCAGGCCGAGACCCCAGCCATAGCACAGCGCCGAGGCCACCAGGTTCTGCAGGATGTAGCAGGACAGCGCGGTACGGCCGATCTCGGTGAGCCGCCTGCCCGCGAAACCCAGCCGCGGGCGGCGCAGAAAGAACTCGGCGACTACGGTGAGGATGCCGAAGGCGACGAGCGGCGCGGTGCCGTACCGGGTGAACAGCACCAGATCGCCGCCGAGGACGCCGACGACGAAGTCGATCGGTGCGGCGATCGCGCCGATCAGCATGAGACGCCGCCGGATTCGCGCGCCCTCCGGTGCGAACACGCCCGCCCGGTACAGCCGCGCGCCCGCGAGGAACAGCGCCACCGACATGGCGAACACGAAGACGGCCTCGACGCGGAACGCGAGGGCGTTCTCCAGGCGGAAGACCACCAGGTCCCAGAACGAGCCGTCCGCATAGGGATTCGGGTTCAGCGGCTCGCGCGCGGCCGAATCCGGCTGCGGGGCAAAGGTCATCGCGAGCGCGATGAGCGTCAGCAGTGCCAGATGGACGGCCGCCGCGATCACGAGCCAGCGGCGTTGCGCGCGCTCACCGGTGGCGAGCACGAACGCGACCACCAAGCCGGTCACCGCGTAACCCATCAGCACGTCGAACTCGGCGACGAGCACGAAGTTCAGCAGGCCGTCCAGGAACAGCAGCCCGGCTCGCCACGGATAGCCGCCCGGCCACGCTCGCCCGCGGCGCACCGCCGAGGCCTGCTGGATGGCGAGGCCGATACCGAACATGATCGTCAGCAGGCCGAGGAACTTGCCCTGCGCCAGCTGTTGCAGCATCCGCTCGGTCCACATCCAGCCGCCGTCCGTCGCGGCGCCCAGTTCCTCGATGTAGCCGATCAGGCCCTCGGGATTGGTCAGGATCCAGATATTGGTGCCCAGCGTGCCGAGAATCGCGATGCCGCGCAGCACGTCGAGCGCGACGAGCCGCGCGGGGCGCGCGTCGGCTACGCGGGGCCGCTGGACGGCTCCCGCCCCGGTTTCGGCGATGGATTCGGTCATGTGTCGACTATCCGGCCCGCGCACGGGCGCCGCGATCCTCCGGAAGTACCACCCTCGGTATGACATTGGCCGGTGTCGCCTAGGCTCGAGGTATGCAGCGCATCATCGGTATCGAGGTCGAATACGGCATTTCCACCCCCACCGAGCCGTCGGCCAACCCGATCCTCACCTCCACCCAGGCGGTCCTCGCGTACGCGGCCGCGGAGGGCGTGCCGCGGGCCAAGCGCACACGCTGGGATTACGAGGTGGAGTCGCCGCTGCGCGACGCGCGCGGATTCGACCTGAGCAGGATGAACGGACCGGCGCCGGTGATCGACGCCGACGAGGTCGGCGCTGCCAACATGATCCTCACCAACGGCGCCCGCCTGTACGTCGATCACGCGCACCCGGAGTATTCCGCGCCCGAGGTCACCGACCCGCTGGACGCGGTGATCTGGGACAAAGCGGGCGAACGCGTGATGGAGGCCGCCGCGCGGCACGCCTCCAGCGTGCCGGGAGCCCCCCGGTTGCAGCTGTACAAGAACAATGTCGACGGCAAGGGCGCCTCGTACGGCACCCACGAGAACTACCTGATGAACCGGGACACCCCGTTCAACCAGATCATCGTCGGGCTGACGCCGTTCTTCGTCTCCCGGCAGGTCATCTGCGGTTCCGGCCGGGTCGGCATCGGCCAGTCCGGCGATCACGCCGGGTTCCAGCTGTCCCAGCGCTCGGACTACATCGAGGTCGAGGTCGGCCTGGAGACCACCCTCAAGCGCGGCATCATCAACACTCGCGACGAGCCGCACGCCGATGCCGACAAGTACCGCAGGCTGCACGTCATCATCGGCGACGCCAACCTCGCCGAGATGTCGACCTACCTCAAGGTCGGCACCACCGCGCTGGTCCTTGACCTGATCGAGGCCGGCGAGGACCTCTCCGACCTGCAGCTGGCCCGTCCGGTCACCGCGGTGCACCAGATCAGCCACGACCCGAGCCTGCGCGCCACCGTGGCGCTCGCCGACGGCCGCGAGCTGACCGGCCTGGCCCTGCAGCGGCTCTACCACGAGCGGGTCGCCAAGTTCATGGACCGCGAGGGCAATGAGGACGCCCGCGTGCAGGACATCCTGGACAACTGGGCGATGGTGCTCGATCTGCTCGAGCGCGACCCGATGGAATGCGCGAACCTGCTCGACTGGCCGGCCAAACTGCGCCTGCTCGAGGGCATGCGCCAGCGCGAGGGACTGAGCTGGGCCGCACCGAAACTACACCTGATGGACCTGCAGTACTCCGACGTACGCTTGGACAAGGGCCTGTACAACCGCCTGGTGGCGCGCGGCTCGATGAAGCGGCTGGTCTCCGAGCAGCAGGTGCTCGACGCGATGACCAAGCCGCCCACCGACACCCGCGCCTACTTCCGCGGCGAATGCCTGCGCCGCTTCGGCGCGGACATCGCCGCCGCGAGCTGGGATTCGGTGATCTTCGATCTCGGCGGCGACTCGCTGGTGCGCATCCCGACCCTGGAACCGCGCCGCGGCACCAAATCGCATGTCGGCAAGCTGCTCGACGGCGTGGACACCGCCGCCGAGCTGGTTCGGCAGCTCACCACGTAGCTACGTTCCTCCCGCGCGGGCAGGGTCGCGAATCGGGCGCTGTCCGCGCGGCGAATTGGGCACAGATCCGACATCGTGTCGGCTCGGCTGGGTAGTGTTGTTGTACGAGCACGCACATTGCTCATGATCGGAGCCGTGCTCATACTTTTGGCTCCGGTCATGATGAGGACAGAGGAGGTCGGCTGCCATGGCACAAGAGCAGACCAAGCGCACCGGGGGCGGCGACGAGGACGAGGGTCCCGACGGCGTCGACGCCGCCGGTCAGGAGCGCCGCGAGAAGCTGGCGGAGGATACCGACGACCTGCTCGACGAGATCGATGACGTGCTCGAGGAGAACGCGGAGGACTTCGTCCGCGCCTATGTGCAGAAGGGCGGCCAGTGACAGCAGGTGACCCCATGCGTCTCCACCCGGGGTACGCCCTCTCCTCGTTCACCGAACACCTCCGCGCACACGCACCGGAACTGTTGCCGGGCAACAGTTTCGCCGCGATCGATGGCGCCACCGGACACTCCGGTGGCGCTGTCGCGAAGGACATCGCCCCGCACGGCACCACCATCGTCGCGGTGACCTACCGCGGCGGCGTGCTGATCGCGGGCGACCGCCGCGCCACGCAGGGGAACCTGGTGGCGAGCAGGGACATGGAGAAGGTGTACATCACCGACACCTACTCGGCGGCGGGCATCGCGGGCACCGCAGGCATGGCCGTAGAAATGGTGCGTCTCTTCGCGGTGGAGCTGGAGTACTACGAGAAGATCGAAGGCGTTCCGCTCACCTTCGACGGCAAGGCCAACAAGCTGTCGAAGATGGTGCGCGACAACCTCCCCGCCGCGCTGCAGGGTCTGGCCGTGGTGCCGGTGCTGGTCGGCTACGACCAGCAGGTCACCGATCCCGACCGGGTCGGCCGCATCGTGTCCTACGACGTGGTCGGCGGTCGCAGCGAGGAGCGATTCGGTTACACCGCAGTCGGTTCCGGTTCGATGTTCGCCAAGACGTCGCTGAAGAAGCTGTACGCCAAGGGAATCGACGCGGACCGGGCGTTGCGCATCGCGGTCGAGGCGCTGTTCGACGCCTCCGACGACGACACCGCGACCGGTGGACCGGATCTCGCTCGCGGCATCTACCCGACGATCGTCACGATCGACGAGGACGGTGCGGTGGAGGTTCCCGAGGAGCGTGTGGAGGAGATCGCCCGCGGCATCGTCGCCGACCGCGCGGCGGCGGAGGAAGGGAGCGCCAACGCATGACACTGCCGTACTACGCGTCGGCCGAGCAGATCATGCGCGACAAGACCGAGCTCGCGCGCAAAGGCATCGCTCGTGGTCGCAGTGTCATCGTTCTGGCGTACGACAAGGGAGTGCTGTTCGTCGCGGAGAATCCCTCCGCGACGTTGCACAAGGTGAGTGAGCTGTACGACCGCATCGGGTTCGCGGCCGTCGGCAAGTACAACGAGTTCGAGAATCTGCGCCGCAGCGGCATCCTGCAGGCCGACCTGCGCGGTTACCAGTTCGACCGGCGGGACGTGACCGGAAGGGCGCTGGCCAACGCCTACGCGCAAGCGCTCGGCACGATCTTCACCGATCAGCTCAAGCCGTACGAGGTCGAACTCTGCGTGGCGGAGGTGGGATATCCGGAGCAGTCGCCGCAGTCGGTGCTGTACCGGATCACCTTCGACGGCTCGATCGTGGACGAGCGCGAGTTCGTGGTGATGGGCGGCACGACCGAGCCCATCGTCTCCGCGTTGAAGGGGTCCTACCGGCCGGGTCTCGACCTGGCAGGCGCGATCGGCGTCGCGGTCAAGGCGTTGCAGGCCGGGATTCCGGAGGGCGCCGACAAGGACAAGCGGGTGCTCGGCGTGAGCTCGCTCGAGGTGGCCACGTTGGAGCAGGCGCGGCCGCGCCGGGCGTTCCGCAGGATCTCCGACGCCACGTTGGAGAAGTTGCTGCAGGCCGGCAAGCCGGGGGCGAAGACCAAAGTGGTCGAGCTCCCCGAGGAGTCGTCGGACTCGGAGTAGTCGAAGACGAGGGCCCGCGCGAGACCGCTCCGAGGCGGTCCCGTGCGGGCCTTTCGCGGTTCCGAGCGCGTCTCGTGCGGAGCCGTGCAAAATTCCGGCGGGTCGGCGCGCGTCGGCGGGACGTCGGAAGATCTGTCGTGCGACGCCGATGCGGCCGACGATTCTGTGTGCTTCCGTGCGCTCGGCGCACGGGTTTTCGCCGCGGCCCACGGGCCGAAATCCGCGTCTGACCGGCCGAGTGCACCGGGCATACGGTGCCGAATCGTTGTGAAGCCGTATGCGTCCGTGTTGTCCGCAGCGCCACGCGAGTACATGACATGGCTGTAATGTCGATAGTGTGCAGCGACGAATCATGGGGATCGAGACCGAGTTCGGTGTGACATGCACCTTCCACGGTCACCGTCGGCTGTCCCCCGACGAGGTAGCCCGGTACCTTTTCCGCCGGGTCGTGTCCTGGGGCCGTAGCTCTAACGTGTTCCTTCGCAACGGCGCTCGGCTGTATCTCGACGTCGGCTCGCATCCGGAGTACGCCACGGCCGAATGCGACAGTCTGCATCAGTTGGTCACCCATGACAGGGCGGGCGAGCGGGTGCTCGAGGAGTTGCTGATCGATGCCGAGCAGCGCTTGGCCGAAGAAGGCATCGGCGGCGACATCTATTTGTTCAAGAACAACACCGACTCGGCGGGCAACTCCTACGGCTGTCACGAGAACTTCCTCGTGGTGCGCGCGGGCGAGTTCTCCCGGATCTCCGACGTGCTGCTGCCGTTCCTGGTGACCAGGCAGCTGATCTGCGGAGCGGGCAAGGTGCTGCAGACGCCGAAGGCGGCCACGTTCTGCCTGTCGCAGCGCGCCGAGCACATCTGGGAGGGCGTCTCCTCGGCGACCACCCGATCGCGCCCGATCATCAACACCCGTGACGAGCCCCATGCCGACGCCGAGAAGTACCGGCGCCTGCACGTGATCGTCGGCGACTCGAACATGTCCGAGACCACGACCATGCTGAAGGTGGGCACGGCCGCGCTGGTGCTGGAGATGATCGAGGCGGGCGTCTCGTTCCGCGACTTCGCGCTGGACAACCCCATTCGCGCCATCCGCGAGGTCAGCCACGACCTCACCGGACGTCGTCCGGTGCGACTGGCGGGCGGCCGGCAGGCCAGCGCGCTCGACATCCAGCGCGAGTACTACGCGCGCGCCGTCGAGCACCTGCGCAACCGGGATCGCGATCCGCAGATCGACCAGGTCGTCGACCTGTGGGGCCGCACCCTGGACGCGGTGGAGGCGCAGGACTTCGCCAAGGTGGACACCGAGATCGACTGGGTGATCAAGCGCAAGCTGTTCCAGCGCTACCAGGACCGCTACAACATGGAGCTGTCCGATCCCAAGATCGCCCAGCTGGACCTGGCCTACCACGACATCAAGCGCGGCCGCGGCGTCTTCGACCTGCTGCAGCGCAAGGGCCTGGCCAAGCGCATCACCGAGGACGAGGCGGTGGATGCGGCGGTCGACACCCCGCCGCAAACCACGCGCGCCAAGCTGCGCGGCGATTTCATCACCGCCGCCCAGGAGGCCGGTCGCGACTTCACCGTCGACTGGGTGCACCTCAAGCTGAACGACCAGGCGCAGCGGACCGTGCTGTGCAAGGACCCGTTCCGCTCGGTCGACGAGCGCGTCGACCGGCTGATCGCCTCGATGTAGCTCGATGTAGTTCGGAAACGCTGGTCCGCGACCTCCAGGTCGTGGACCAGCGGCTTGTCGGCGGGACGAAATCCGAGCATCGAACGAGGTGCCGTCACGCCGATCCTGCCTAATGTGGGACGCATGACGGACACGGATGTGCTCGACGAGCTGCTCGCTCTCGAAGGTCGCGGCTGGGACTCGCTGTGTGCGAGCTCGGGCGCGGACTTCTACGGCGCCCTCATGACCGACGACGCCCTGATGATCCTCGCCAACGGCATGGTGCTCGACCGCGCCGGCGTCGTCGACTCCCTACGCCACGCACCCCCGTGGCGCACCTACGAAATCCAGGACCCGCGCCTGGTGCACGTCGGCCCTGACGCCGCGGCCCTGATCTACATCGGCGTCGCCTACCGCGAAGACCCCACCCCAGCCTTCCGCGGCATGATGTCGAGCATCTACCTCCGCACCACCGACGGCTGGCGCCTGACCTGCTACCAACAGACCCGTTTCCCGGAGGAGTAATCGCGCTGGTTCAGCGCCAGGGGAGCGCTAAACTAGCGCTATGGCGACTATTCAGATCCGCGATGTTCCCGAGGAAGACGCCGAGGTACTCCGGCGGCGCGCTGAAGCGGCCGGAATGTCGCTGCAGGCGTACATGCGCCGGGAGCTGATCAGCATGGCTCGGCGCCGGACCAAGGTGGAGGCCCTCGCGGAGATTCGCGAGGCACTGGCCGAGGATTCCGGGCCTGGTGTCGACCGCGACTTCGTCCTGGAAACCCTGCGGGAGCTGCGAGGTGAGTGACGAGATTGTCGTCGATGCGTCGGCCCTCGTGGATGCGCTGTTGCGCGATGACGCGGCTGGCGTCGCGCTGGCCAAACGAATCTCGGAGTCCGTCTGCCATTCGCCGCACCTCATCGACGCCGAGGTGGGTAGCGTGCTGCGGCGTGCGGAGCGGAAGGGGCTGATCTCGGAACGCACCGCGCTCACCTGCATGCGGTTGCTGAAGTTGCTGGTGGATGAGCGGTATGCCCACCACGATTGGTTATCGGTCGAGGCGTGGAAGCTTCGCCATTCGGTCACGTTCTACGACGGGCTCTATGTCGCGCTGGCGGCACGGCTGGGGATCCCCTTGCTGACACGCGACGCGAAACTAGGGAATGCGCCGGGTCTGCCCTGCGTGGTGGAGCTGATCGAGTAGCCAACGGCGCGAGTGGACGGACGTACGGCTCTTTCATGCCGGCACGGGAGTCAGCCCTCGGCGAGGTAGCGCTCGACCGACTCGACCTTGGCCGTCATCGCGTCGGTGACGCCGGGGCGGATGTCGGCTTTCAGGACGAGGCTGCAGCGCGGGGCGATGGCGAGGATGGCGGCGGTGGCGTCTTTCACGACGCGCATCACCTCGTCCCACTCGCCCTCCAGCGTGGTGAACATGGCGTCGGTGCGGTTGGGCAGTCCGCTGGCCCGGACGACGCGCACCGCCTCGGCTACCGCGGGGCCGACATCCACTCCCGCGCCGAGCGGAGTCACTGAGAAGGCAACGATCACCGGATCATTGTCCACCGCGGGCGGCGATCGCACGGCCACGAAACGCGCGCCGCCGCGCGGTGACGTCGCGGTGGCGATTACCCTCTATCGGGTGGCGATATCCAAGGTCGAGCGGCTGATGAATCTGGTCATCGCGCTGCTGTCGACCCGGCAGTTCTTGAGCGCGGAGCGGATCAGGGAAAGCGTCGCGGGCTACGAGGACTCGGCCAGCGACGAGGCGTTCAGCCGAATGTTCGAACGGGACAAGAACGAGCTGCGCGACCTGGGCATTCCGCTGGAAGTCGGACCGGTGAACCGGTATTCGACGCTGGAGGGGTACCGGATCAACCGCGACGCCTACGAGCTACCCGACATCGATCTGAGCGACGAGGAGGCTGCGGCGGTCGCGGTCGCGGTGCAGATGTGGGAGTCCCCTGAGCTGGCGGCCGCCGCCGAAGGCGCCCTGCTCAAGCTGCGGGCCGCGGGCATCCACGTCGAAACCGACGCGGCCGTGGCGTCGGTGCCCGCCGTGCCCGCCCGCACCCGCGGTTCGGAGCCGGTGCTCGGCAAGCTGCTCGCGGCGGTCGACGCCGGGCAGGCCGTCCGCTTCGAGCATCGCGGCGCGGTCAACGCGCCCTACCTGATGCGCGACGTGGAGCCGTGGGGCGTGGTGACCCATCACGGTCGCTGGTACTTGGTCGGCCACGACCGCGACCGGGACGCGGTGCGCAGCTTCCGGCTCTCCCGTATCGGTGACGACGTGACGCCGTACGGCCCCGTCAACGCGGTGCACAAACCCGACGACGTCGACCTGCGCGCGATCGTCGCGCGGGTCACCAGCAGCGCGCCGGTCAGCGGCTCGGCCACGGTATGGGTCGCCGACGGACGCGGCCAGGAGATCCGCAGGCTCGGCCAGGTCGTCGAGGAACGTACCGTCGGCGACCGCGGCGGCATGGTGGTCGAGGTTCCCGTCCGCTCGCGCGACTGGCTGGCCAGGCTCATCACCGGCCTCGGACCGGACGCCCTGGTCCTCGCGCCCGACGATCTGCGCGCCGACGTGGTCGCCCGGCTACGTTCGGTGTTCGACACGACGGAGGTGCGGGCGTGACGACCAGCCGGCTCTCGGTGCGGCTTTCCCGGCTGCTCAACATGATTCCGTACTTGATCGCCAACCCCGGCATCAGCGCGGCGGACGCCGCCGCCGACCTCGGCGTGACGACCAAGCAGCTGATGAGCGACTTGAATCAGCTGTGGATGTGCGGCCTGCCCGGCTACGGTCCGGGCGATCTCATCGATCTCTCGTTCTCGGAGGAGAGCATCGAGGTCACCTTCTCCGCGGGCATCGATCGGCCGCTGCGGCTGACCTCCACCGAGGCCACCGCGCTGCTGGTTGCCCTGCGATCGATCGCGGAGATGCCGGGCATGGTGGACCCGACCGCCGCGCACGCGGCCATCGCCAAGATCGAATCCGCCATCTCCGGCGGCGCCCCGCGGCTCTCCGACGACGCCCTGGCGACCCCGGTGGAGGCGCCCGCCGTAGCGACCGTGCGCTCGGCCCTGGCTCGTCAGCACGCGCTGCGCATCATCTATTACTCGGCCAGCCGCGATGTGGTCTCCGAGCGGGTCGTCGATCCGATCCGGATCGTGCTCGTCGACGACAACAGCTATCTGCAGGGGTGGTGCCGGGAGGCCGAGGGCGTGCGGCTGTTCCGCTTCGACCGGATCGAGGCCGCCACCGAACTCGCCGAGGCCGCCCGCCCGCCGAGCCACGCCGCCACCGAAGCGGCCGCCTCGCTCGACCTGTTCCAGGACGACCCGGCGGTCCCGTTGGCGCGGCTGCGCATCCGCGGCGACTACGGCTGGGTACTCGACCAGTACCCGATGCACCGGCTTGCCGTGCATCCGGACGGCAGTCTGGAGACGACCATGCGCTTCGCCACCCTGGACTGGATGGCGCGCCTGCTGCTCGGCTTCGGCTCGGGCGTGACCGTACTCGGTCCGCCGGAGCTGATCGCCGCCGTGCGCGAGCGATCCAACGCGGCGCTCGCCGCGTACCGGGACGCCGGACTAGAGGAATTGGAGTGAGGTGACCGAGCTCGGCAACATGCCGCGGCGAGTCATGGTGCTCGGCGCGGGCAGCATCGGCGTCTTCGTCGGCGGCAAACTCGCGGCGGCCGGTGCGGACGTCACGTTCGTCGGCAGGCAGTGGTTGCTCGACGAGGTCGGCGCCTCGGGCCTGCGCCTGACGGATCTCGAGGGCGGTGAGGTACTCGTCTCGCCGGACCGGCTCACGCTCGCGACCGGCCCGGAGGACGTCGGCTCGGCCGATCTGGTGCTGGTCGCGGTGAAATCCGGGGCGACCGCGAGCGCGGTGCGCGAGCTGACCGGCAAGATCCGTCCCGGCACCGTGGTGCTGAGCCTGCAGAACGGCATCGGCAACGACTCGGTGATCAGGGAGATCCTGCCCACCTGCGTGGTGCTGGCCGGGATGGTGATGTTCAACGTCGTGCACCACCCGGAGGGTCGCTTCCACCGCGGCACCGAGGGCGGGCTCGCGGTGCAGGACGATCCGGCGCTGGCCGAGTATGTCCAGCTCTTCGAGCGGGCCGGGCTGCCGCTGCGCCGCTACTCGGATCTGCGGCCGGTGCAGTGGGCCAAGCTGCTGCTCAATCTGAACAACCCGATCAACGCGCTGTCCGGACGCCCGCTGCGCGAGGAGCTCGCCGACCGCGACTACCGCCGCTGCCTGGCGCTGACGCAGCGCGAGGCACTGGCCGCGATGCACAAGGCGCGCATTCGCCCGGCCCGGCTCACCCCGCTGCCGCCGGAGCTGATGACCCGGCTGCTGACCGTGCCCGACGGCCTGTTCCGCCGGGTCGCGGGGCAGGTGCTCGCCATCGATCCGGTGGCGCGCTCCTCGATGGCCGACGACCTCGCCGCCGGACGCAAGACCGAAATCACCTGGCTCTGCGGCGAAATCGTCGGCCTCGGCGCGATGGTCGGCACGCCGACTCCGGTGAACGAGCGACTCATCGAGCTCATCGTCGCGGCCGAGCAGGGCCACGGGCGGGCCTGGACCGGGCCGGAGTTGCTCGCGCAACTGCGCGCCGCCGCTGCTGCCGAGCCGCCCCTATAGCAAAAGTCGAGGTTGAACGCCCGGTAAACGGGCGAAGTGGGCGAGTTCGGGCGCCAGGCGGTCCGGTAGCATCGGAGCTACCACAGTCTTGGGAGGTAACAGATGTCAGGCACGTTCAGCTGGTCGCACCTGCTGATCATCGCGCTGCTCTTCGTGGTGTTGTTCGGCGCGAAGCGGCTGCCGGACGCCGCGCGCGGCCTCGGGCGGTCCTTGCGCATCTTCAAGAGCGAGGTCAGCCAGATGCAGAACGAGGCGAGCCCCACCGCGGGCGCCGCACCCGCACAGCAACCCGCGCAGCAGCTGCCGCCCGCGCAGCCCGTGAACCAGGCGACCACGCCGCAGACCGAGACGAAATCGGCCTGAGTCGAATGCTCCCGTCGGGGTGAGTTCGGACTCACCCCGGTCAGTGCTGTTCGGCGGTCCGTGAAGGCTTCGGTCCCTGAACCCACGGGACGCGATACCGCCGCGCCTGGCGCGGCACTCGAGCACAGGGGCAATCCACAGATATGCGAATCCCGTTCGATCCCCGGCGCAGCAGGCGCAGGACGAATCCCGACGGCACCATGTCGTTGGTCGAGCACCTGCAGGAACTGCGCACCCGGTTGCTGAAGTCGCTGTTCGCGGTGCTGCTGACCACCGTGCTCGGCTTCCTCTGGTACTCGCATCCGTTCCTCGGCATCGAGAGCCTCGGCGAGATCCTGCGCGGACCGTACTGTTCGCTGCCGCCCGAGGCCAGGGCCGCGCTGACCCCCGACGGGTCCTGCCGCCTGCTGGCGACCGCGCCGTTCGAGCAGTTCATGCTCCGGTTGAAGGTCGGTTTCACCGCGGGCGTCGTGCTCGCCGCGCCGATCTGGCTCTACCAGATCTGGGCGTTCATCACGCCCGGCCTGTACGCGAAGGAACGCAAGGTCGCGGTCGGCTTCGTCACGTCGGGCTCCGCGCTGTTCGCGGCGGGCGCCGTGCTCGCCTACGTCGTGGTGGCGCACGCGTTGGACTTCCTGCTCACCATCGGCGACAACGTGCAGATCACCGCCTTGAGCGGTTCGCAGTACTTCGGCTTCATCATCCAGCTGCTGATCATCTTCGGCGTCAGCTTCGAGACGCCGCTGCTGATCATCGGGTTGAACATGATCGGCGTGCTCACCTACGAGCGGCTCAAGGCGTGGCGGCGCGGCCTCATCTTCGGCCTGTTCGTCTTCGCCGCGGTGGTCACCCCGCAGGACCCGTTCTCGATGCTGGCGCTCGCGGCCGCGCTGACGGTGCTGTTCGAAGTGGCGGTGCAGATCGCCAGGATCAACGACAAGCGCAAGGCGCGCAAGGACGCGCTGGCCGCGCTGACCGACGACGAGGCCTCCTCGATCGCCATGCCGGAGCCGATCACGCCCGCGGAGTCGATCATGGATCCGGCGGCAAAATCCACGCGACCGGTGTCGGACTACTCCGATACTCTCTGAACGGTGACAGATCACCGGTCCCGCACCAGCGAGCTGGCCAGTTTCTCCGCCGAGCTGAAGTTCACTCTCGATCCCTTCCAGCGTGACGCCTGCCGTGCGCTCGAAGACGGCCACGGCGTGCTGGTGTGCGCGCCGACCGGCGCGGGCAAGACCGTGGTCGGCGAGTTCGCCGTCCACCTGGCGCTGGCCTCCGGCGGCAAATGCTTCTACACCACTCCGATCAAGGCGCTGTCGAACCAGAAGTTCGCCGATCTCACCGAGCGGTACGGGCGCGACAGAGTCGGCCTGCTGACCGGCGATCAGTCGATCAACCCCGACGCGCCCGTCGTGGTGATGACGACCGAGGTGCTGCGCAACATGCTCTACGCGTCCTCGGAGGCGCTGCGCGGGCTGTCGTACGTGGTGATGGACGAGGTGCACTACCTGGCCGACCGGTTCCGCGGCGCGGTGTGGGAGGAGGTCATCCTGCACCTGCCGTCGGACGTGCGGCTGGTCAGCCTGTCGGCCACGGTCAGCAACGCCGAGGAGTTCGGCGCTTGGATGGAGACCGTGCGCGGCGACACCACGGTGGTGGTCGACGAGACGCGCCCGGTGCCGCTGTGGCAGCACGTGATGGTCGGCAAGCGAATGTTCGACCTGTTCGACACCAAGTCCAGCGAGCAGAAGGTGCTCGTCGACGAGGACCTGGTGCGCTACATCCGGCACCGCGAGTCCGCGGACCGGATGAACAACTGGGGTGTGCCGCGCGGTCGCGGCGGCATGCGCCGCGACTTCCGTCCGCTGCCCCGCCCCGAAGTGCTGGCCCGTCTCGACGAGGAAGGGCTGCTGCCCGCGATCACCTTCATCTTCAGCCGCGCGGGATGCGACGGCGCGCTGGCTCAGTGCCTGCGGTCGCGACTGGACCTGAGCAGGGAGGGAGAAACCGCCGAGATCGACGCGATCATCGAGAAGCACACCGGTGATCTGCCGAAGTCCGATCTCGAGGTGCTCGGCTACTGGGAGTGGCGCGAGGCGCTGCACCGCGGTCTGGCCGCCCACCACGCCGGCATGCTGCCCGCTTTCCGGCACACCGTGGAAGACCTGTTCGTGCGCGGGCTGGTGCGGGCCGTCTTCGCCACCGAGACGCTGGCCCTCGGCATCAACATGCCCGCGCGCACCGTGGTGCTGGAACGACTGGTCAAGTTCAACGGCGAGACGCACGCCGAGCTCACCCCCGGCGAGTACACGCAGCTGACCGGCCGCGCGGGCCGGCGCGGCATCGATATCGAGGGCCACGCCGTGGTGCTGTGGCAGCCGGAGGTCGACACCAGCGCGGTGGCCGGCCTGGCCTCCACCCGCACCTATCCGCTGCGCAGCTCGTTCCGGCCCGGCTACAACATGTCGATCAACCTGATCGATCGGATGGGCGCCGCCGAATCGCGCGCCCTGCTGGAGCGCTCCTTCGCCCAGTTCCAGGCCGATCGCTCGGTTGTCGGGCTGGTGCGCGGCATCGAACGCAACGAGGGCCAGCTGCGCAAGCTGCGCGGCCAGCTCGGCGGCGCGGAAGGCGGCTTCCTGGAATACATTTCGCTGCGCGAGCGGATCAGGCAGCGGGAGCGTCAGCTGGCGCAGCAGAGTCGCACCGACCGGCGCGGCGCGGCGGTGAGCGCGTTGACGGCGCTGCGTCGCGGCGACGTGGTGGCCATTCCATCCGGCCGCCGCGCCGGGCTCGCGGTGATCCTGGAACCGGACACGACGCCCAACGATCCGCGCCCGCTCGTGCTGACCGCGGACAAGTGGGCGGGCCGGGTGTCGGTCGCCGACTTCCCGGTGCCCGCGGAACCGCTGGGTCACATGCGGCTGCCTCGTCGCGTCGACCACCGCACCGCTCGCGCCCGCAGCGACCTCGCGTCCGCGCTGCGCAGCACCGGCATCAGCGCGCCGGGCCGTCCGCGCCGCGGCAAGCGCGCCGAGGCCGCCGACGACCGCGAACTGGACACACTGCGCCGGAGCTTGCGCGCGCATCCCGCGCACACCCGGCCGGACCGCGAGCAGATGAGCCGGATCGGTGAGCGCTACAACCGGCTGCTTCGCGAGACCGAGAGCATGCGCCAGAAGGTTGCCGCCACGACCAACTCGCTGGCCCGCACTTTCGACCGCATCGTCGGGCTGCTGGAGGAACGCGGTTTCGTGCACGACGGCGAGGTCACCGCGGACGGGCGCAGGCTGGCCCGCATCTACGCCGAGAGCGACCTGTTGGTCGCCGAATGCCTGCGGCACGGCCTCTGGCGCGGTCTCGGCCCGGCCGAGCTGGCGGGTGTCGTGTCCGCGCTGGTCTACGAATCTCGCCAGGAGGGTGGCATTCTCGGCGCCTCGGGTCCCACCGCGCCGATCCGGCGCGCGGTCGCCTCGACCATCGGCGTGTGGAGCGAACTGCGCTCCGACGAAGCGCGGCACAAGCTGCCGCCGACCAGGGAGCCCGATCTCGGATTCGTCACCGGCGTCTACAAATGGGCGCGCGGCGACGGGTTGGCCGAGTCGTTGCTGGCCAGTGGCGACCAGGGCGCGCCGCTGTCCGCGGGCGATTTCGTCCGGTGGTGCAGGCAGGTGATCGACCTGCTCGATCAGATCCACGGCACGGCCGACGACCCGGAGATCGCGGGGACGGCGGCGAAGGCGGTCCGGGCCATCCGGCGGGGTGTCGTGGCGGTGGACGCCGCGTAGCGGATTCGATTGTGATTTGATTTCTTTCGCGTACCGACCGTGGCGGAGGAGTCGTGTTCTGCAACGACGAGTCGCCGGCGGGGGGCTACCGTGTGAGTAACTATGCGAGTGGAGGCAACCAGATGAGCGGCCCGTACGGACCGAACGACCCCGGGGAGGGACGCAACGATCCCACCCAGCAGTGGGGCGGACAGCAGGCGCCCGGCGGCGCCGGACCGACCCAGCACTGGGGTGGCCAGCAGACTCCGTCGCAGGCACAGCCCACCCAGCATTGGGGTGACCAGAACCAGCCCCAGCAGCAGTGGGGACAGACCCCCGGCCAGCCGCAGCCACAGTGGGGCCAGCCGCAGCAACCTCAACAGCCTCAACAGCCGCAGCAGCAGTGGGGACAGACGCCCGGTCAGCCGCAGCCGCAGTGGGGGCAGCAGCCGCAGCAGGATTGGGGCCAGCAACAGCAGCCGCAGCAGCAGTGGGGTCAGCAGCCCCAGCAGCAGTGGGGCCAGGGCCAGGGCCAGCAGCAGCCGCAGCAGCAGAGCGGCGGTGGTGGTGGCAAGAAGGGGCTGATCATCGGTCTGGCCGCGCTCGGCGTGCTGGTGATCGGCGCGGTGGTCGCCCTCGTGGTGGTGCTGACCTCCACGGACAAGCTGGACCAGGCCGCCGTCCAGGACGGCGTCAAGAAGGTGCTCACGGATTCCTACGGCATCCAGGACGTCACCGACGTCTCCTGCCCGTCGGGCCAGAAGGTCGAGGTGGACGCCACCTTCCAGTGCACCCTGAAGGTCAGCGGTGAGCAGAAGAAGGTCAACATCAAGATCACCAAGGACGACGGCACCTACGAGGTCGGTCGACCGAACTGAGCTCGGAGCCCAGACCGGGCGGCCCGTGCTGCGGCGCGGGCGTCCGGTGGGAGTAGGGAAGTAGCGGGCCCACGAACGGGTTCGGCGGTGCACCACGGTCGTGGTGTCGGCGTCGATGTTCGTGGGCTCGTCGCGTTTCGCCGACGAGCCCACTGCACGGATGCACGCGTGCGATTCCTGCGCAGCTGGTCGAGAACCCATGCCGTGCGAGTGGAGGCGAATCCGCCGGGTATCACTCGGATCGAGCCGCAGCGGCACGACGCGCGCGCACGCATGGTGTGCGAAATTGCACCTTGTGCAAAGGTGCGGCGCATGCCCTCGCGGGAGTGTTCGCGCCTCAGGACCGCGGTGCGGCCAGCGCGGCGGTGAGTCGGGTGACCGGGCTTTCCGCGTTGTAGGCCACCGCCAGCTCTCGCAAGCGGTCCGGGTCGGCGGGCGCCGTGGGCAGCGTGTCGGGGCGGGAGAGTTCGACCTCGGCGTCGCGCACTACGCGCACCACGGGGGCCGCGGCCTTCAGATACTCCTCGGCCGCGCGCAGTTTTCCGCGCACGCCCGGCGCCAGATCGGATTCTGGATCGTCCACCGCGGCCACCAGCGCGTCCAGCGAACCGAAGCGGGAAATGAGTGTCGCCGCGGACTTCTCGCCGATGCCCGCGACGCCGGGCAAGCCGTCGGAGGCATCACCGCGCAACGTCGCCAGGTCGGCATAGCCGGGTCCGGCGTTGCGCACCGGGACGCCGTACTTCGCCGACACCTCGGCGGGACCGAAGAGTTCGGCCTTGGCCAAACCGCGCCCCGCGTAGAGCACCCGCACGATGGGCGCGGGCTCGTCGCGGACCAGCTGCAACAGGTCGCGATCGCCGCTGACCACGATCACCTCGTCGGTGCGCTCCCGGCTCGCCAGCGTGCCGAGGACGTCGTCGGCCTCCAGGCCCTCCGCACCGGCGGTCGCGATCCCGGCGGCCGCGAGCACCTCGAGAATCATCTCGACCTGCGGCGTCAGCTTGTCGGGCACTTCCTCCGCGCCCTCCGCCGCGTCGGCCGAGGTGTCCAGGCGGTGCGCCTTGTAGGAGGGCACCAGGTCCACCCGGAAGCGCGGCCGCCAGTCCAGGTCCAGGCAGACGACCAGCCTGCTCGGCGCGTGCTTGGTGATCAGCGAGGCGACCATATCGGTGAAGCCGCGCAGCGCGTTCACCGAACGCCCGTCCGGTGCGGTGATCTTGTCCGGAATCGCGTAGAACGCGCGGAACCACAGGCTTGCTCCGTCGAGCAGCAGCAGCGGGCCGGAAGTCGCAGCAGAGGTCACGCGCTGAGGCTACCCGCAGGCTACGACAGGCCGTACCCGATCCGGCGCGGCATCCACCCGACACGGCACGGCGCTCGCCCGAGGGGTCGGCGCCGCCCGGTGTTCGGGTTCGCCGCGAGTCGATCACGGGTAACGTCGATGGGTATGAGTGGGCACACGGAGTCCAGATTCGCGGCGGATGTCTACGGAGACCGGCTCGAGCGGGCGGTGGAGGCGATGCGCACGGCGCACCTCGACGCCCTGCTCATCACCCCCGGCCCGGACTTGCGCTATCTGATCGGTTCGGCGGCCGAATCCTTCGAGCGGTTGACCTGCCTGGTGATTCCCGCCGACGGTGCGACGCCGTCGGTGATCATTCCCAAACTCGAACTGGCCTCGCTGTCCGCCTCGGCGGCGGGGGAACTCGGCCTGCAGGTGCTGGACTGGGTCGACGGCGTCGACCCGTACCAGGTGGTGAAGTCGACGCTGCACGTCGGTTCCCGTGTCGCGGTGGCCGACGCCATGCCGGCCCTGCACCTGCTGCCGCTGGCGGCCTCGTTCAGCGGCCTGCCGGTCTCGGCCACGCCGGTGCTGCGCGAGCTGCGCATGCTCAAGGACGCCGCCGAGATCGATGCGCTGCGCCGAGCGGGCGCGGCCATCGACCGGGTGCACGCGCGGATGGGCGAGTTCCTCCAGGCAGGACGCACCGAGGCCGAGGTCGGCGCCGATATCGCGGCGGCGATCGTGGCCGAAGGGCACACCGAGGCGGCGTTCGTGATCGTCGGCAGCGGCCCGCACGGCGCTGATCCGCACCACGGGGTGTCCGATCGGCGCATCGAGAACGGCGACGTGGTGGTGATCGATATCGGCGGACCCGTCGAGCCCGGCTACTACTCCGACTCCACCCGCACCTACGTCCTCGGCGAGCCCAGCCCCGACATCGCGGCCCGCTACGCCGAACTCGAACGCGCCCAGGCCGCGGCCGTCGCCGCGGTCCGGCCCGGCGTCACCGCCGCCTCGGTGGACGCGGCCGCCCGGAATCCGTTGACGGAGGCCGGTTTCGGCGAGAAGTTCGTGCACCGGACCGGTCACGGCATCGGCCTGTCCGTGCACGAGGAGCCCTACATCGTCGCGGGCAACGACCTGGTTCTGCAGCCGGGCATGGCGTTCAGTGTCGAACCGGGCATCTACTTCGGCGGTGAGTGGGGCGCTCGCATCGAGGACATCGTCGTGGTCACGCCCGAGGGCTGCGAATCCATGAACGCGCGCCCGCACGGCCTGACCGTGCTGTGACGTCCGGAATGTGCAGTCAGCGCAACGTGCTCGACGACAGGACGCGGCGTACCTCGATCGCGATCACCACCCGGGTCGGGTTCTCGCGCGGTACCCGGTAGCGACCCGCGTACCGCTCGACGGCGTCGGCGACGCTGTCCGGGTCGTCGAGCACCGTCGCGGGTCCCTCCAGGGTCAGCCACCGGATGCCGTCGACCTGGCTCACCGCCGCGTATCCCGAGCGGCGCACGTTGCGCACTTTCACCGAACCGTCGTTGGTGATGATTCGCGCGATCCCGGCGTCGGCGTCCCAGGTGAATCCCACGGCGACAACGTGCGGCGTGCCATCGGCGCGCAGCGTGGTCAGGGTCGCGAGATGGCGTTCGGCGACGAACTCGAGTGCGGCGGGGGAGAGCTGTGCGGTGGTGGTCGGCATCCCTCGACGGTAGCCGTTGCGTCCCGCGGTGGCCGCCACGGCGCGGGTGTTCGGCCGGCCGCGAGGGGATCGAGGGGTGCGCAACCCGGGATGACAGACTGAGCGCATGGGAATGCGAGGGATCGCCGAGGGCTCGGTACTGGTACTCGGCGGACGCAGCGAAATGGGTCTGGAGATCGCCCGGCGTCTTGCCCCCGGCCGGACGGTGATCCTCGCGGCGCGGCGCAGCCACGACTTGGCGAGGCCGATCGCGGCCGTCGAACAGGCCGGTGCGAGCGCGGTGCACCCGGTGGAGTTCGACGCCGACGATACGGGCAGCCACCCGGCGCTGCTGGAGAAGATCGCCGCCGAACACGGGCCCATCGGCGTCGCCGTGCTGGCCTTCGGCATCCTGGGCGACCAAGCCCGCGCCGAGCGGGAACCCGGGCACGCGCTCGCCGTCGTGCACACCGATTACCTGGCCCAAGTCAGCGTGCTCACCACCCTCGCGAATCTCCTTCGCGCGCAAGGGCACGGCCAGCTCGTCGTCTTCAGCTCCATCGCGGGCGCGCGGGTGCGCCGGGCCAACTACGTCTACGGCTCGGCCAAGGCCGGTCTGGACGGTTTCGCCTGCGGTGTCGCCGACGCGCTGCACGGCAGCGGCGTCCATCTGCTGCTGGTGCGCCCCGGGTTCGTCATCGGCGCGATGACCGAGGGCATGGACCCCGCGCCGCTGTCCAGCACGCCTGGTCAGGTAGCCGATGCCGTGGTCCGCGGGTTGCGCCGCCGCGCGGGCAGGATCTGGGTGCCCCGCGCTCTCGGCCCGGCCGTCGTCGTCGCGCGCCTGGTTCCGCAATTCCTCTGGCGCCGGATGCCTCGATGACCTGGCACGGCCCCGCGATCGCGGTGGTCGGGATCGGGGCCGACGGGTGGGACGGTCTCGGCGCCGCAGCACGCGACGCCGTGGCCGCGGCCGAGATTCTCTTCGGGTCCGCGCGTCAGTTGGCGCTCGTGCCAACGGATCTCGGCGGACAGCGCCGCGCGTGGCCGTCGCCTCTGCTGCCCGCGCTGCCCGGATTGTTCGCCGAGCACGGCGCGCGGCGGATCTGCGTGCTCGCCAGCGGGGACCCGATGTTCTACGGCATCGGCGTCACGCTGGCGCGGTTGTTCGGACCCGCTTCGCTGCGCGTACTGCCGCAGCCGTCCTCGGCGTCGCTGGCGTGCGCGCGGCTCGGCTGGGCGCTCGCGGAGACGCCGGTCGTCAGCGCGGTGGGCCGTCCCGTCGCGACGGTGCTGCCCGACCTGGCCGACGGGCGGCGGCTGCTGGTGCTCAGCAGCGACGAACACACCCCGGCGCGCCTCGCGGAACTGCTGCGGGACAACGGATTCGGCCCGTCGACCCTCACGGTGCTGGAGCAGCTCGGCGGTCCCGCGGAACGCGTGCGATCCGGCGCCGCGGCGTCCTGGGATCTCGAGACGGGCGATCCGCTCAACATCGTCGCCGTCGACTGCGCCGCCGATGCGGAGCACGTCCGCCGCACCCGCGTGCCCGGTCTGCCCGACGCCGTCTACGGCGGTGACGGGCAGCTCACCAAGGCCGAGGTGCGGACGTTGACCCTGTCCGCGCTGGCTCCCGCACCGGGCGAACTGCTGTGGGACGTCGGCGGCGGCTCGGGCAGCATCGCCATCGAGTGGTGCCGCACACACCCCGCCTGCCGGGCGGTGACCTTCGAGCGGCTCGAGCGGCGCAGGCAGCAGATCACCGCCAACGCCACCGCGCTGGGCGTCCCGCACGTCGAGGTGCGCGGCGAGGTGCTCGCCGAACTGGCCGCGGAGCACGAAATGTCCGCGCCGGATGCGATTTTCGTTGGCGGCGGCGTGACTCAGGCTGGCCTGCTCGAGACATGCCTTGCCCATCTGCGCCATGGCGGCAGGCTGGTCGCGAACGCCGTCACCGCGGAATCGGAATCGTTGCTGGTCACGATGGCCGCCGAGTGGGGCGGTGAGCTGCGGAAGTTCCAGATCTATCGCGCCGAACCGCTGGGCGGCTTCACCGCGTGGCGTCCCCAGCTGCCGGTGGCCCAGTGGTCGATCGTCAAATCAGCCTAGGGGTTCACCCTGAAATCTGCACTGCGAGGGTGAAACACGCGTGTGTCGCCAGGTAGGGTCGGTCGCGACATCCGCCCGTTATCGGACAACCGATTCCTGATGGGGAGATATATGAAGTACAAGAAATTCGCCGCCACCGCTCTGCTGGCCGTCGCCGCCACTGGTGTCACCGCGGGCACCACCTACGCCGCCCCCGCCGACGCGCCTGCCGTGCAGGAGCAGGCCGCGCTGTCGGCGCAGGGCGTCGACCAGGGCGTCGGCTACACCGCGGCGCTCGCCGACGCGGGCAAGTCCATCGTCACCACGGTGACCGGCGGCGCGTTCTCCTTGGACGCGGACGGCAAGGCCGTCACGCTGAAGAACGACGCGGGCGAGGTCGTCACCTCGATCCCGCTCGCCGCGCGCGAGGCCAGCAACGGCGCCGCGGTGGAGATCGCCGCCGCGCTCGACGCCACCGGCCAGACCCTCACGCTGACCCCGAAGGCCGACGTGGTCGCCGTCCAGGACGTCAGCGCGCAGGAGTGGTTCTTCGCCGAGTTGCAGCGCGCCTCGCTCGGCGCTGCCGTCGGCGCCGTGATCGGCGGTCTGATCGGCCTGCTCGGTCTGGTCGTCGGCGTCATCCCCGGCGCCATCATCGGCGGCGTGATCGGTCTGCTGGTCGCGGGCGGCCCGTCGCTGCTGAACGCGGGCATGGCCTACTTCAGCGGTCAGCCCTGAGAACTCTGATTCTGGGCGGCACCGGCGAAGCCCGGCAGCTGGCCCACATCGCTTCCGGCGAGCGAGGATTCGACATCGTCTCCTCGCTCGCCGGTCGTGTTCGCGACCCGCTGCTGCCGGAGGGCGAGGTCAGGATCGGCGGCTTCGGCGGCGTCGCGGGGCTGCGGGAGTGGTTGGTGGCCAACGGGATCGAGAGCATTGTCGATGCCACCCATCCCTTCGCCGCCACCATCACCGCGAACGCGGCCGCCGCCGCGCGGGACGCGGGCGTGCCGCTGGTTCACCTGCGGCGGCCCGGCTGGTCCGAAGTTCCGGGTGACCGATGGATTCGCGTGCCCGATCCGGCCGCCGCGGCCCGCGCGCTTCCGGAGTTGGGTGAGCGCGTGTTTCTCACCATCGGCAGGCAGGGCGTCGGCGCGTTCGCCGGTCTCACCCGGCAGTGGTTCCTCATCCGCGCCATCGATCCGCCCGAGACCGAGCTGCCGCCGCGGCACGAAGTGCTGCTGGCCCGAGGGCCTTTCACGGTCGACGAGGAGTCCCGGCTGCTGGCGAGCCGTCGCATCGACGTGCTCGTGACCAAGGACAGCGGCGGCGATCGCACCGAGGCCAAGCTGACAGCGGCCCGCGCGGCGCACCTTCCGGTGGTCGTGATCGATCGGCCGCCACTGCCCGCGGGCGCCGAGGTCGTCGACACGGTGGCCGAAGCCTGGGAATGGTTGCGGGCCAGGGCATCCGGCGCGCGGTGATCAGCGCCCGAGCAGCCCGGGCAGCCGGTCGAACCAGGCGAGCACCGCGCGCTCGTAGCCGATGCCGAACTCGAGGGTGGCCCGCTGGTGCGGCCGCCGGGGGGCGCCCTCTTCCTTCAAGTAGTGGTCGAGGCGGCGCTGGTGCACCTCGCGATTGGCCGCGATGATCCGGTCGAGATGCTCGGCGTCCAGGTGGTCCCCGAAGGACATGGTGAGCAGCAGCGGCACCCGGATGGTCTCCGCGCCGGGATCGCGGGTGACCCATTCGAGAAACGCCTCCCGGCCCGCGTCGGTGATCCGGTAGGGAGTGCGTTCCCGCGCGCCGGTCTCGCCCTTCACCACCAGTCCCGCCGCGTCCATGGCCGCGAGCTCGCGATACACCTGGCTCTGTGTGATGGTCCAGAAATCGCCGATCCGGTCCTGCGCGAGCGTCACCAGGTCCCAGCCGGACATCGGCCCCTCGTGCAGAAAGCCCAGCAGCGACGCGGCCGTCGAATTCAACGGTTTGCGCCGGATCGTGGCCATTGGTCGCTCCCTTCTCGACATTCCATAGTGGAATGTTAGCGGAACGATCCCGCTGCCGGTTGTCGTGTCGTCATTCGCCCGGTCGGGCGGCGCCCGGTCCGGGTATGCGTCGGAGCAGGTGGTCGAGCAGGTCGGTCGCCGTCTCGTTGGTGTGAACCCCGGCCGCCATAGTCTGCGTGAGCGCGGCGGCGGCGAGCACGATCAGGGTGGCGTCGCGCTCGGCGTCGGCCGAATCGGCCGCCCGGCGGAGCTGATCGGCGACCGCGGTGACCAGCCATCGCGTGCCGCCGAGGGTTTCGTCCATCGACAGTCCGGACCCGGCGAGACTGGCGGCCTGGAAGGCGCCGAGCACGACGGTGTCCTGTCGCCGCGCCTCGTTCATCGGGAGCAACTCCTCGAGCATCGCGTAGATGACATCGCGCGGTTCGGCCGCCTCGCCGAGTGCGGCGAACCGCTGGGCGAAGCGGACGCTCGCGTCCGCGCTCACCGCGAGGTGGGTGGCGCGCAGGAAGTCCTTCTTGGTGCCGAAGTAGTACTGCACCAAGCGGACCGAGATTCCGGCTTCCGCGGCCACCGACTGGAAGGTGGCGGACTCCAGTCCGCCGCGCGCGATGACGCGCCGCGCCGCGTCGGTGATCTCCCGCCTGCGCTGCTCGTGATCCACCAGCCGCGGCACCGCGGTCTCCTTTCGTCCCGTCGAAGAGGCTTATGGTACGCGGCGATCACGAGTGCTGGTATGCGCATACCAGATAGGGCTCACCCGCTGGTCACGGCCGGTGGTAGCGCCGCGAGGTGTAGACGCGGGTTCCGTGCGCGGTGTCGACCACGGCGGTGGTGGACGCGCCGATGATCAGCAGGGTGCGCATGTCCACGTCGGCCGGATCGAGATCGATGAGCGAGACGACCCGCACCGACTCGGTGGGCCCTCCGACATCGCGGCCGAGCACCACCGGAGTGTCGGGCTTGCGGTGCTCCAGCAGCAGATCGCGCATCGCGCCGACCTGCCAGGTGCGATGCGAGGACGCCGGATTGTACACCGCGATCGCCATATCGGCCGAGGCGACCGCCGAAAGGCGTTGCGCGACAACCTCCCACGGCTTGAGCCGGTCGGAGAGCGAGATCATCGCGTAGTCGTGTCCGAGCGGCGCACCGACCCGGCTGGCCACGGCATTGGCCGCGGTGAGGCCGGGCAGCACCCGCACCGGCACGTCCTGCCACTGCGGATCGGCGGATTCCTCGAGCACCGCGGCCGCCATCGCGAACACGCCCGGATCGCCGGAGGAGACCACCGCGACTTTGGCGCCGCGCTTGGCCAGATCCAAAGCCATGGCGGCGCGTTCGGATTCCACGCGGTTGTCGCTGGCGTGCCTGCGCTGGCCGGGACGGTGTGGAACGCGGTCGATGTAAGTGGTGTAGCCGACCAGATCGGTGGCGGCGGCCAGCGCCTCGCGCACCTCCGGCGTCGTCCAGTCCGCCGCGCCGGGTCCGAGGCCGACGACGACGACCTCGCCGGGCGAATTCGCTTCCGCGGGAACAGTCGTGGAGTTCGCGTCCTTTTCTTCCTTCGCCGCGGCGATTCGCGGCAGCGGCGTGGTCGGTCGCGGGCCGGGCACCAGCGTGATCGAGAAGTACGGCACGTCGGCGTCGTTCACCTCGGCGGCGGTGCGCACTTGCTCGCGGTCGGTGCTCGCCCGCTCCACGTAGTAGGCGTCGTCGAGCCGTCCCGCGTCCGAGAGTGCCTGCCGCACACCCGGATACGTCCGGCCGAGCTTCATGATGGCGGCGGCGTCGGTGTCGCGCAGGCGGCGGGTGAGCTCCTCGGTCGGCATGGTGCCGGGGAGCACGGTCAGCACCTGTTCGCCCTCCACCAGCGGGGTGCCGAGCGCCGCCGAGGCCGCGCTCACGGAGGTGATGCCGGGAATGATCTCGGCGTCGAAGCGGTCGGCCAGCCTGCGGTGCATGTGCATGTAGGAGCTGTAGAACAGCGGATCACCGGCCGCGAGCAGGGCGACCGACCGGCCCGCCGCCAGGTGCGCGGCCAGCCGTTCGGCGGCCTGTTCGTAGAACTCGTCGATCGCGCCCTGGTAACCGCCGGGATGGTCGGTGGTCTCCGTCGTCACCGGGTAGACGAGGTGTTCCTCGAGCTGGCCGGGCCGCATGTAGGGCGCGGCGATGCCGCGGGAGATGCTGCGGCCGTGCCGCGCGGAGTGGAAGGCGATCACGTCGGCGGCCGCGATGACGCGCGCCGCCTTGACCGTCACCAGCTCGGGGTCGCCCGGCCCGAGCCCGACGCCCCACAGTTTGCCCGCTGTACTCATTCCGCCTCGCTCGCAATCGCATTCAGTGCCGACGCGGTGATGGCGCTGCCGCCGCGTCTGCCGCGCACCGTCAGGTATTCGACGCCGCCGTAGGCCGCCAGCGCGTCCTTGGACTCGGCGGCGCCGACGAAACCGACCGGAATGCCGAGGATCGCGGCCGGGCGCGGGGCGCCCGCGTCGAGCATGTCCAGCAGGTGGAAGAGCGCGGTCGGCGCGTTGCCGATGGCGACCACCGCGCCGTCCAGCCGGTCGCGCCACAGCTCGAGCGCCGCGGCCGAGCGGGTATTGCCCAGTGCCGCGGCCAGTTCCGGCACGCGGGGGTCGGCGAGGGTGCAGATCACCTCGTTGTCGGCGGGCAGTCTTTTGCGCGTCACGCCGGAGGCGACCATGGTGGCGTCGCAGAGGATCGGCGCGCCCGCGTGCAGCGCCGCCCGTGCGGCCGCGACGACGCTGGGGGAGAAGGCGATGTCCTCGGTCAGGTCCACCTGGCCGCAGCCGTGGATCATGCGGACGACCACCCGCGCCACGTCCGCCGGGAACGCGCTCAGGTCCGCTTCCGCGCGGATCGTCGCGAACGACTGCCGATAGATCTCGGCCCCGTCGGTGAGGTAGCTGGTGCGCACGTCGGACATGGGCACCACCCTAATGGGGCGTCCGAACCGACCTCGCCGACAGCCCGCGCAGGGCGGCGGAGCCACGCCTGGGCGAGCGCGCCCGCCGGTCGCGGGTCAGGTGCGCGGCCGTTCGAGGATGCGGGACATGACGATCGCGCTGCGGGTGCGCCCGACGCGCGCGTTCTCCCTGATGCGTTCCACGGTCGACTCGATCTCGGCCATGTCGGTGGCCATCACGTGCACCAGCGCGTCGGCCTCGCCCGCGATCGTCCAGACGCCCACCACCTGCGGAATCGGCTCCAGGGTGCGGCGCAGCTCGGCCGGGGTGATGTTGTCGCGGTAGTACACCTCGACGTAGGCCTCGGTGGTCCAGCCCAGCGCCGCCGGGTTCACCAGCGCCGTGAAGCCGGTGATCTGTCCGCTGGCGACCATGCGGTCCACCCGGCGCTTGACCGCGGGCGCGGAGAGGCCGACCGCGGAGCCGATCTCTTGGAAGGACGCGCGGGCCGAGCGCAACAGATGGCCGAGGATTCGGCGGTCGGTATCGTCCACGTCACATCATCCTCCGCTCGGCGCAATGATCCGCCGTATGTACGGCGATCTGCGCAACGATTCGGCGTTCCTGACGCAATGGTAGGCCGTTTACCTTCGGATCAGCCGAATCCGCGCCTGACTCCGGGAGCCACGATGACCTCAGTAGCTACCCTCCAG
The DNA here is from genome assembly GCF_965341865.1 of Nocardia sp. bgisy134. Taxonomy (GTDB): domain Bacteria; phylum Actinomycetota; class Actinomycetes; order Mycobacteriales; family Mycobacteriaceae; genus Nocardia. The sequence continues at coordinate 17,945 of NZ_CBDQZP010000009.1, read as the reverse complement.
ACCACCGAGCCGACCCCCGCGCGCCGACCCGCGCCGCGCCGGTTCGTGATGTGTCGCCCCGACCATTTCGACGTCCGGTACGCGATCAACCCGTGGATGGATCCGAACGCTCCGGTGAACCGCGCACTCGCGCTCGCCCAGTGGGACACCTTGCGCGAGACCTTCGAGCGCCACGGGCACCGGGTCGACGTGGTCCCCGGCGAACCCGGGCTCCCCGACATGGTGTTCGCCGCCAACAGCGGCCTCGCCGTCGGCGACCGGATCATGTCGGCGCGCTTCACCCACGTCGAACGCGCCGCCGAGGGACCCGCCTTTCACCGCTGGTTCACCGGACGCGGCGGCGTCCAGGTCGTGGCGGCGGCGGAATTCAACGAGGGCGAAGGCGATTTCGCCTTGATCGGCGGACGCTTCCTGGCGGGCACCGGCTTCCGCAGTTCCGCGGCGGCCCACCGCGAGGTCGAGTTGCACTTCGAAATCCCGGTGATCTCACTGGAATTGGTGGACCCGCGGTTCTACCACCTGGACACGGTCCTGATGGTCCTCGACGACGCCACCATCGCCTACTACCCGCCCGCCTTCGACGAAACCAGCCGCACCGTCCTCGCTGGCCTGTTCCCCGACGCCATCGAGGCGACCGACGCGGACGCGGCGGCCCTCGGGCTGAACGGCGTCTCCGACGGCTACCACGTCTTCCTGAGTCCGCAGGCCACCGACCTCGCCACCGCCCTCCGCGCCCGCGGCTACCTCCCGGTCCCGGTGGACGTCTCGGAGCTGTTGAAGGCGGGCGGCGGGATCAAATGCTGCACCTTGGAGTTGCATTGACCCCGAGTGGCTGGAGCCGAAATCGCGTGCGGCACAGCCATTGCATCAGGACCTCCGACTCGGCGTCACGATCGCGTGCGGCATCGCCGATTCCGGATTCGGCGGAAGTCCAACCCGGCGACCACGGCCGCACGCCGGAATGGGCTCGGCGCCACCGCAGACGCGGCTGGTTCCGGGCAGGGGGTGCGATCAGTCGACGCGGTAGCCGTCGTGAGTTGTCGCCGCGGCGGTGAGGTCGCCGTGTGGTCGGTAGCCGTGTGACTCAGTCGACCCGATAGCCGTCGGGAGTCGCCACCACGTCGGTGACCTCGCCGCGCGGGCGTCCGCAGCGGCGGTCGCAGCCGGACCAGTGCTGGCGGCCCGCGACCCTGACCTCTTCGGCGGGGACGGCCTGCTCGTGCGCGGTGTCGGTCGACGCGCCCTCGGCAAGCACGCGGCCGGATTCGACGGCGGCGGTGACATCGGCGCGCACGTCCGTGAGCGACTTCGCGCAGCCGGGCTGTCCGGCGCAGGCGCTGACGTGCAGCCAGGGGGAGGCGGCGTCGAAGATCAAGCCCATCGGGGCCAGGACGCGCACCACCTGTTCGGCGGCCCACTCGTCGAGGTCGGCGATGACCAGGCTGCGCCACGGCGTGACGATCACCGGACGTTCGATGGCCGCGACGAATTCGGCGACGCGGGCGTCGAGCGCGCCGAGCCGCACGCCCGCGCCGAGCGCGACCAAGCCGTCGTCCTGGTTCAGCCAGCCGATCGGAACATCCTGGACGGGGAGGATTTCCACGCGCTCCGCACCGGGAGCCAGACCGAGCGACTCGACGATTCGGGCCGGGCCGTCCGCGATCTCGTGTAGCCGCCACTGCCCCGAGCTCACCTCGAGGAAACTCGCCGACGCGGCCAGCACGATATCGACGGCCTCTGATCCGGCGACACGGACGCGGGTGTCGGCCCCAGCCAGCAGCAGTGCGAACTCGTCGGGACCGACCGCGTGGACGCCGATGTCGCCATCCAGTGCGCTGACGTCGCCGCGTCCGTCGTCGAGCGTGAACAGGACCCGCCCCGGCAGTTCCGCCAACCGGGCCTCCGCGCACAGCCGGGCGTCGAGCGCGCCGACCAGCCCGCGCACGTCCGCGAGTCCGCCGACCCGCCCGGACAGCGGCGAGGCCACGATGTTGCGCACCCGCTCGTGTGTCCGGCTCGGCAGCAGTCCGGCGGCGGTCGCGCGCGCGGTCAGCTCCGCGGCGTCGCGCACCTGCCGCAGCTGGAGATTGCCGCGAGAGGTGAGTTCGATCGCGCCGTCGCCGAGTTCGCTCGCCGCGGCGGCCAAGGCCAGCACCTGCTCCGGCGTGAGGCGTCCGCCGGGCACCCTGATGCGCGCGAGCGGTCCGTCGGCGGCCTGATGGAGCCGGAGCACGCCGGGGCAGGAATCGGGGGCGGTTCTGGTCATAGCTCCTTCAGCCTACGTGCGCGACCGCGCCGCGAGATCGCGCCTCGTGGGGGAATTCACCGAGCGCGGTGACCCGCGCGATCGATAGGGTGGCGGACATGACCGATTTCTCCGATGTCGCAGATCGTTTGGCGATCATCGACCTCGCCACCCAGATGTTCGTCTACTGCGACCAGAAGCGCTGGGACGATCTGGCCGAGGTGTTCACCGCGAAGGTCGATTTCGACGGCGGTTTCGGCGACCCCGCCGCGTCGCGCCCTGCCGCCGACATCGTCGCCGACTGGCGCGCGGGCCTCGGCGACCTCGACGCGATCCACCATCAGGCGGGCAACTACCTGATCGATCGCGACGGCGACACCGCCGACGTGCACGCGGACTCCATCGCCGTGCACGTGAAGAACGACGCCGCCAACGGCAAGACCCGCACCTTCGTCGGCAGCTACGACCTCGGCGTCGAGCGCACGCCCGCGGGCTGGCGCATCAACAGGTTCCACTATCTGCTCAAGGTCGTCGACGGCAACGCCGACCTGTCCTGAACCGGGGGTGCGGCGGTCCGCACCGGGCCGGGTAGCATCGGCGTGCTCGGCGGGCGACGAGGAAACCGGTGCAATTCCGGTGCGGTCGCGCCACTGTGAACAGCCAGACCCTCTCCGGCGAGCACCACACCCCGATGGGCGCGTCACCCGAGGAAGGTCACCCGTGATCCTGCTGCTGTCCACGTCCGACACCGATCTGCTCAGCGCGCGCGCCAGCGGCGCGGACTACCGGCTGGGCAATCCCGCCCGCCTGCTGGTCGACGACCTGCCCGGGCTGCTGGACGGAGCCGATCTCGTGGTCGTCCGCATCCTCGGCGGCAAGCGCGCCTGGGAGGACGGGCTTGCCGCGCTGCGTGACAGCGGCGTGCCGACGGTGGCGCTCGGCGGCGAGATCGCGCCGGACGCCGAGCTCATGGAATGCTCCACGGTGCCGGGCGGCGTCGCGGCCGACGCGCACAACTACCTGGCCGCGGGCGGTCCGGAGAACCTGCGGCAGCTGCACAACTTCCTGTCCGACACGGTCTTGCTCACCGGCCACGGCTTCGCGCCGCCGGTGCAGCTGCCGAGCTGGGGCGAGCTCGAGCGCGCGGCCCGTCACCCGGCGCCCGTCGCCGGTGTGCCGACCGTCGCGGTGATCTACTACCGCGCCCAGCATCTGGCGGGCAACACCGGCTACGTCGACGCGCTGTGCGCCGCGATCGAGGACGCGGGCGCGCGACCGCTGCCGCTGTACTGCGCCTCGCTGCGCACCGCCGAACCCGAGCTGCTGACCACGCTGCGGCAGGCCGACGCGCTGGTCGTCACCGTGCTCGCCGCGGGCGGCACCAAACCGGCCACCGCGTCGGCGGGCGGCGACGACGAGGCGTGGGACGTCGGCGCGCTCGCCGACCTGGACGTGCCGATTCTGCAGGGCCTGTGCCTGACCAGCGGCCGCGACCAGTGGGAGGACAACGACGACGGCCTCTCGCCGCTGGACGTCGCGACCCAGGTGGCCGTACCGGAATTCGACGGTCGCATCATCACGGTGCCGTTCTCGTTCAAGGAGTTCGACGCCGACGGCCTGTCCACCTACGTCCCCGATCCGGAGCGGTCCGCGCGGGTCGCGGGCATCGCGACGCGGTACGCGCGGCTGCGCCACATCCCGGCCGCCGAGAAGCGGCTGGCCGTCGTGCTCTCCGCCTATCCCACCAAGCACGCCCGCATCGGCAACGCCGTCGGCCTCGACACCCCTGCGAGCGCCATCCGGCTGCTGACCGAATTGCGCTCCGCCGGTTACGATCTCGGCGACTCAGGGGAGATTCCCGGGCTGGACGAGCGCGACGGCGACGCCCTGATCCACGCGCTCATCGCGGCGGGCGGCCAGGACCCGGACTGGCTCACCGCCGAACAGTTGGAGGGCAACCCGATCCGCATCGGCGCCGCCACCTACACCGCGTGGTTCGAGACCCTTCCCGAGGACCTGCGCGAGGCCGTCGTCGAGGCGTGGGGCCCGCCGCCCGGCGAGCTGTACGTCGACCGTTCGGCCGACCCGAAGGGCGAAATCGTCATCGCCGCACTGCGTTTCGGAAACGTGGTGCTGATGGTGCAGCCGCCGCGCGGCTTCGGCGAGAACCCGGTCGCGATCTACCACGATCCCGATCTGCCGCCCAGCCACCACTACCTGGCCGCCTACCGCTGGCTGGCGGCGCCCCAGGCCACGGGCGGTTTCGGCGCGGACGCCATGGTGCATCTCGGCAAGCACGGCAACCTGGAGTGGTTGCCGGGCAAGACCCTCGGCATGTCGGCCTCGTGCGGCACCGACGCGGCGCTGGGCGATCTGCCGCTGATCTACCCGTTCCTGGTCAACGATCCCGGTGAGGGCACCCAGGCCAAGCGCCGCGCGCACGCGACCCTGGTCGACCACCTCATCCCGCCCATGGCGCGCGCCGAAAGCTACGGCGACATCTCGCGATTGGAGCAACTGCTCGACGAGCACGCCAATATCTCCGCCCTCGACCCGGCCAAGCTGCCCGCCATCCGCCAGCAGATCTGGACGCTGATGCGCGCGGCCAAGATGGACCACGACCTCGGGCTCACCGAACGCCCGGACGAGGAGTCCTTCGACGACATGCTGTTGCACGTCGACGGCTGGCTCTGCGAGATCAAGGACGTGCAGATCCGCGACGGACTGCACGTCCTCGGCCAGGCGCCCGTCGGCGAGGGCGAACTCGACCTGGTGCTGGCGATGTTGCGCGCCCGGCAGCTGTGGGGCGGCGAGGTGTCGGTGCCCGGCCTGCGAGAAGCGTTGGGACTGAACGAATCCGGCGGCGAGGCCCGCGAGCGGGTCGACCTGATCGAGGGCAGGGCGCGCGAGCTGCTCGGCGCGTTGCAGGCCGCCGAGTGGTCGGTCGACGCGATCGACGGACTGGTCGCGGACTTCGCGGGCGCCCTGGCGCCCTCGGGGGCGGCGGCCGTCGCAGGCGCGGAGCCCGGCACGGCAGGCGCGGTGCGGGCCGTACTGCGGTTCGCCGCCACCGAAGTGGTGCCGCGCCTGCGGCAGACCGGTGTCGAGATCGAGCGGGTGCTGCACGCCTTGAACGGCGGATTCGTCCCGGCGGGCCCGAGCGGTTCGCCGCTGCGCGGCCTGATCAACGTGCTGCCCACCGGCCGCAATTTCTACTCTGTCGATCCGAAGGCAGTGCCGTCGCGGCTGGCCTGGGAGACCGGGCAGGCCATGGCCGAATCGCTGGTCGAACGCTATCGGGCCGATCACGGTGAATACCCACGCTCGGTGGGGCTTTCGGTGTGGGGCACCTCGGCCATGCGCACCTCCGGCGACGACATCGCCGAGGTCTTCGCCTTGCTCGGCGTGCGCCCGGTGTGGGACGAGGCCAGCCGTCGCGTCACCACCCTCGAGGTGATCCCGCTGTCCGAGCTCGGCAGGCCGCGCATCGACGTGACCGTGCGCATCAGCGGATTCTTCCGCGACGCCTTCCCGCACGTGCTCGCCCTGCTCGACGACGCGGTCCGGCTGGTGGCCGATCTCGACGAGCCCGCGGAATCGAATTACGTTCGCGCGCACGCCCAGTCGGATCTCGCCGAGCACGGCGACGCCCGCCGCGCCACTACCCGCATCTTCGGCTCCAAGCCCGGCACCTACGGCGCGGGCCTGCTTCAGCTCATCGATTCCAAGAGCTGGCGCACCGACGACGATCTCGCGCAGGTCTACACCGCGTGGGGCGGCTACGCCTACGGTCGCGATCTCGACGGCGCTCCTGCCGCCGACGACATGCGCTCGGCCTACCGCCGAATCACCGTGGCCGCCAAGAACACCGACACCCGCGAGCACGACATCGCCGACTCCGACGACTACTTCCAATACCACGGCGGCATGGTCGCCACCGTACGCGCGCTCACGGGCAAGAACCCGGAGGCCTACATCGGCGACAGCACCCGGCCCGACGCGGTGCGCACCAGGACGCTGTCGGAGGAGACCTCGCGGGTGTTCCGTGCCCGCGTGGTGAACCCCCGCTGGCTGGAGGCGATGCGCAGGCACGGCTACAAGGGCGCGTTCGAGATGGCGGCCACCGTCGACTACCTGTTCGGCTATGACGCCACCACCGACGTCGTCGCCGACTGGATGTACGAAAAGCTCACCGAGAGCTACGTTTTCGACGACGTGAACCGCAAGTTCATGGAGCAGTCCAACCCGTGGGCGCTGCACGGTATCACCGAACGGCTGCTGGAGGCGGCCGAGCGCGGCATGTGGGCCGCCCCCGAGCCGGAGACGCTGGACCGGTTGCGCCAGGTGTACCTGGAGACCGAGGGCGAGCTCGAGTAGCCTCGGCGTCGTGCGGGCGGACCCGGTTATGATCAGGTCCGCCCGCCACCGATGCCGTGGTATACCACCGCAAAACGACGCCTCGGTTTTTATTGTGCCGCATGTTGTTTCGTTCCAGTTATCGGTGGATTCGAGCGCGCAAATACCATCGACCAGAATTGGCAACCCCCCAATTCCAGGGCCGATTCGCTGATCTTGCAACACAATTCGGTCTCGTCATTCTATCGACACCGAGAGCGCCCATGGCGCATCATTATCGATGTCCCTAAAGCCGATTCTCGGGGCACACAATATTCGGATCGGCCGGATGATGGAGATTCATCATGATCAAAAAGTTGATAGCGGCCGCGGTGCTGACCGTTGCCGCGACCACCGGCATCGCCACCGCGACCGCCAACGGCTCGCCCGGCGGCGTGGTGGCGGGGGTGGACCGGGGGGTCGAGTACACGGCCTCGGTGGCGCCGGATCGCTCGGGTGCCACGCTCACCCTCGCGTCCGGGACCTTCGAGGTCGCGCCGGACGCGGTGCTGGTGCACGCGCCCGACGGCACGGTGATCGGCAGCCTGCCGACCACGCTGCACACCGTGGCGGGGCAGCAGGTGCAAGTCGCGTCGGTAATCGACGCGAGCGCAACGGAATTGACGCTCACCCCGGTGAGCGGCCCGGTCCGGCCGGAACTGGCGTTCATCGGCGATGCGGGAACGACGATCGGTGGTATCGCGATCGGCTGTGTGATCGGCGCATTGATCGGCGCGATCTTCCTCATCCTTCCCGCCATTCCCGGCTGCATCATCGGCGCCGTGATCGGCGGGATCATCGGCGCGAACGCCTGAGCCGAGCAATCGCGGGGGGAACGGCCCCGCGACCACCGGCGGCCCGTCCTGGACGAATTCCGGACGGGCCGCACTCACGCCCTCGCAATTTCCGGACATCCCGCTTTTCATTTCCGCGGAAAATCGGTTCGCGCGGACTCTCGAAACGCTGCATGGGCGATACGGCATCTGCGCGGCGTGTCGAGTCTCTGCGGGAAGCCCGCCTCGCCGAGGGGTGGGGGCGGCCAGGTCTGCCCCGGGTTCGCGGGGAGGGCGCGGCGGGTGCCGATGGCGGCGGTGAGCGGCGGAAATGCGTCGAAAATTGGGGTGTCCAGCTATTGACTAGCGGGGAAAACCGAGGACGATAGGTTGTATACCGGAAACACCGAAGAAGAGTCGTACAAACGGCGGAGACGTCCAAAGAATGTAGTGACAAATCTTCAAGATCCGGCTAGGCCCCCGGCAAGCCAGTCGAAGACCGGAGTCGTCAGCGACGACTGAGACTCATGGAAATCGATGGAGACTACCGGGGACTGTTCTGTTCGGGGGTTGTTCGCCCCGCTCCTCATCCGGCCTTCGGAACGAGCGTGTTGTGCCGCGCCGCCGTCCACCACCGGCCGTTCTCCTTCACCAGGACGTACAGCGCGACCATCGCCGGGTCGTGGTCGATCGGCTCGCCGTCCGTCGTGATCGCCCGCGCCGCCTTGTGCGCGACGGCGACATCGGGGCGCAGGAAGACGATGTCGGTCACCTCGTACCTCGCGTACTCGTCTTTCAGGAACCCGGCCAGCCCCTTGCGCCCCGCGTCGAGCAGCGCCTCCCGTCCGGTGATCACCGTGCCCATCGCGTTCCCCGCCGACGCGTTGGCCGTGAACCCGCTGACCATCAGCTCCGCGTCCTTGTTGTTGAAGCCCTCCTCCACATCGGCCACCAATCGCTTGATTGCGGCGATGTCCTCGGTGTGATCCACGGTCGTGTCCTCGACCACCGGCGATTCGTCTGTCGTTGCGTCCATGGCCGTGAGCTTCGTACCCGAACAAAGGTTCAGGTCAAATCGGCGGAGGAAGCTCGCCGACTCTGGCCGAAAAGAGCAGGTTCTGGCCACTGGGCTCATGGTTGTCGGTGCCGCGGCCTCCGTACCGTGAGTGGCCGGCAGCACAGCGTGGGTTCGGCACGAGGAGATATCACCGATCAGGGAAGTTCGGCGCGCTCCAAGCGCGCCTCACCGATGCCGCCGAGTCGCTGCGCGCGGTGCGGCGACCGCACCAGACGGCGTCCTCAACCTGGCTCGGCCCGATCGGATCCTGCGCCTGGCCGCGGACAACAAGACCTACGGTCCGCAGGCGTCGCTGATCCTGGCGGCGGCTCGCGCTACGACCTGTCCGCGCTGAGGAGATTGTCATGATCGTTCACCTGCTGCGTTTCGCGTTCCGCGACGAGGCGACGGAGGAGCGGAAAGCGGACGTCCTCGCCGCGATGCGGCGCACGGCGGGGGTGGAATCGGTGTCGTTCTCGGCGGTCGGGCAGCACCTGGGAGATCCGACGGCGGGGTACACGCACAGCTACTGCGTCGGCATCGCCGACCTGGCGGCGCTCGAGCGCTACATGCACGACCCGGTGCACCTCGCGGGCGATCCCGGCATCATTCCGCACCTGGCCAAGCTCGCGATCGGCCCGGACGTCTCCGACGACATGGATCCGGAGCTCGGCGCCAAGATCATGGCCATGCACGAACGCAAGCTCGCGATGTACCCGGAGTGGGCTCGGCTGATGGAGTCGATCCCGGAAGTGCTCGTCGCCTAGGAAATCCCGCTCTCGAATCGGACGCGTGGATCACCGCCCACCCGCGGGCCGCCGCGCAGTATTTCGTCGACGACGCGGTCGCCCGCGGCGGGTCCGCCGACCTGGACGCGTGGGAGGCGGCGTTGCGCGGCAGGCCGTTCGGCGTCCGGTCGGCCACCGAAGCGTTCCTCGACGAGCAGCAGCGCGCCGCCGACCTGCTGGCCGCCGACGGGCTGCCGCCCGCCACGGTACGGTGCGCGACGCGGTGCTGCCGTGGATCGGGGAGGTCGTCGCCGACACCGAGGCCGCCGCGGTCTGAGCCCGCGCGGTCGACCGGCTCGGACGGTTGTCGAGCCGCCGCGATGTGGTGGACTGGAGCGATGCTGGAGAACCGCGATCAGCTGGACGTGCGCGTGCCGACGCCTGTGCGGGAGCGGCTGCGCCCGGTGGCCGAGGCCCTTGGGCGCCGCGGGCTGGTACTGCTCTGCGGCTTCCCCGCCTCCGGGAAGTCCACGGCCGCAGCGTATCTGCGCGCGCTGTGCGGCGCCGTGGTGCTGGACAAGGACCGCTTCGTGCCGCTGCTCGAGGAACAGGTGATGGAGCAGTTGACCGGCGACCGCAACGACCGCGATTCCGACACCTATCGGACGCTGATCTCGCCCGGCCTGTACGAGGGACTCATCCGCACCGGATTGACTGCCGCCGCCGCCGCGCCGGTGGTGCTGGACGCGCCGTTCCTGTCCACGATCCGCAACGCCCACGCCGCCGGGCGCACCCTCAGCGAGTACGTGCGCGGCTATCCCGAGGCGGCGCGATCGATGCCGATCGTCACGGTGTGGCTGGACACCCCTGCGGATCGGATCAGGGCGCGGATGATCGCGCGGGGCGCCGACCGGGACGCGCCCAAGCTGGCCGAGTGGGAGGCGTACCGGTCCGCCGTGCTCGAGTCGGGGACCCGCGAGAAGGCTTGTCGCGCCTGCGATGTCGTGATTCCCAGCTGACAGCCCGAAGCTCAGGCCGGATACGTCCGCGCCTCGGTGGCCTTGACCGCAGCCCACAGGCGCAGGCCGGGTCGCAGGCGCAGTTCGGCGACCGTGGCCGGGGTGATATCGGCGAGCACGGGCGGGTGACCGTCGAGGCGGACGCGGGTGGTGTGGGCGTGCTGTTCGATGCCGCCGATGGTGACCGGCCAGGTGTTGCGCGGGCTGCCCTCGGGGCGTTCCAGGTGCAGGCTCACCGCGTTCGGCGGGAAGGCGACGTGGACGCGTCCGTCGGCGGGTTCGGCGACGGTGAGCTCGCCGCCCTCGTCGAGTTCGACGGTGAGCTCGCGGGCGGCGCCGCGATACAGGTTGAGGCCCACCAGATTCGCCACGTAGTCCGAGCGTGGTTGCCTGGCGACCTCGGCGGGCGGCCCCTGCTGCACGACCCGGCCGTGTTCGAGGATGATCAGCCGGTCGGCGAGCACCATGGCGTCGAGCGGGTCGTGGGTGACGAGCACCGTGTGGCCAGGGTAGTCGCGCAGATGGTGGGCCAGATCGGAACGCACCTGGAGCCGGGTGCTCGCGTCGAGCGCGGCGAGCGGCTCGTCGAGCAGCAGCAGCCGCGGGTCGGTGACCAGCGCGCGGGCCAGCGCGACGCGCTGAGCCTGACCGCCGGACAGCGCGCGAGGTTTACGGTGCGCGTGCTCGGCGAGCCCGACCCGGTCGAGCCATTCGGCGGCGCGCTGCCGGGCTTCGGCGCGACGGTGGCCGCGGGCGCGCAGGCCGAAGGCGACGTTGTCCAGCGCGGAGAGGTGCGCGAAGAGCAGGTAGTCCTGGAACACCACGCCGACCTCGCGGCGTTCGGCGGGCACGAACACCGACGGCGGCGCGTCCCAGGTGCGCTCGCCGAGCCGCAGGTGTCCATCGGTCACCGGGAGCAGGCCGGCCAGCGCCCGAAGCGCGGTGGTCTTGCCCGCGCCGTTCGGCCCGAGCAGCGCCACCACTTCGCCCGGTTCGGCCGCGAGCGCGAGGTCGAGGCTGAATGCGCCACGGGTGACGCGTATTTCGGCGTCCAGCGTCACAGCGCACCTCGGATCCAGCGCTCCCGCAGCGCGACGAGCACACCTACCGAGACCACTAGCAGCACCAGGCTCAGCACGATCGCCGCGTCCGGATCGGTCTCCAGCGCGAGGTACACCGCCAGCGGCATGGTGGTGGTCTTGCCGGGAAAGTTGCCCGCGAAGGTGATCGTCGCCCCGAATTCGCCGAGCGCGCGGGCCCAGCAGAGCACCGCGCCCGCGACCACGCCGGGCAGCACCGACGGCAGCGTGACGCGGCGGAAGGCGTACCAGCGCGACGCGCCGAGGGTGGCGGCGGCTTCCTCGAACCGCACATCCGCGGCGCGCAGCGCTCCCTCCACGGAGATGACCAGGAACGGCATCGCCACGAAGGCCTCGGCCACCACCACGCCCGCCGTCGTGAACGGCAGCGAGACGCCGAACCAGTCGTAGAGGTACCGGCCGGCCAGCCCGCGCCTGCCGAGCACCAGCAGCAGTGCGACACCGCCGACCACGGGCGGCAGCACCAGCGGCACGGTGACGAGCGCGCGAATCAGCCCGCGGCCGGGCACTTCCCCGCGAGCGAGCAGCCAAGCGAGCGGAATACCGAGCAGCAGGCAGACGACCGTGGCGAGGCTCGCGCAGAACAGCGAAAGCCGCAGTGCCTCACCTACTTCGGCGCTGAACAGGCGTTCCGGCATGGTCTGCCACGGCGCCCGCAGCAGCAGCCCTGCCAGCGGGACGAGCAGGAACAGCAACCCGCAGACGGCGGGCAGCACCAGGACGAGCGGTCGCCGCCCGCGGACCGCCCGCCGTCGTGCGGGTGCGGTCACGGTGTGTCGAAGCCGGCCTGCGCGAACACCGCCTTGGCCTTGTCCGACTTGACGAAGTCCACGAAGGCCTGCGCCGCGGCCGGGTTGGGAGACTCGGCCAGCGGCGCGACCGGGTAGTCGTTGACCGCCTTGTCGGCCTCCGGGAAGTCGATGCTCTCCACCTTGTCGCTCGCGGCCCGCACGTCGGTGCGGTAAACGAGCGCGGCGTCGACTTCGCCGAGCGTCACCTTGGTCAGCACGGCCTTGACGTCGGGTTCGCGGGTGTCGGGCTGCGGAGTGACGCCCGCGGCTTCGAAGACCTTCTGCGCCGCGGCCCCGCACGGCACCTGCTCGGCGCACAGCGCGAGCTTGGGTTCGGACTTGCCGAAATCGGTCAGCCCGGCGATGTGTCCTGGATTGCCTTTCGGCACCGCGATCGTCAGCCGGTTGCGCACGAAGGTGGACGGCGTCGCGGTGACCTCGCCCTTGTCGACGACCTGCTGCATGTTCTTCGGCGCCGCCGAGGCGAACACGTCGGCGGGGGCGCCCTGGTTGATCTGCTCGGCGAGCGCGGAGCTGGCCCCGAAGCTGTAGACGACCTTGACGCCCGGATGTGCGGCCTCGAACTGCTTGCCGAGTTCGGTGAAGGTCTCGGTGAGCGAGGCGGCGGCGAAGACGGTCACGGTGCCGGTCACGGAGTCACCCGTGGCCGGTGCGTCGTCGGAGCCGCAGCCCGTCAGAGACGCGAGTACGAGCGTCGCGGTGACCGCGCTCACCGTGCGAAACAGTGTCATCCTCATCAACTTTCCGGTATTTCGACAACGACGTGCGTGGACTTCACCGACGCGACGGCGACGCTGCCGACCTCGAGCCCGAGCTCGTCGACCGATTCACGGCTCAGCAGCGAGACCAGCCGGAACGGCCCGGCCTGCATCTCGACCTGGGCCATGACCGTGTCCTTGACGATGCGGGTCACGATGCCGCGCATACGGTTGCGGGCGGACGCCGCCACGGTGACGCCGGGCGCGGGCGCCTCGGCGTTGGCGCGCAGGAATTCGGCGAGATCGCGGCCGTCGACGCCCTTGCGCCCGTTGTCGAGCAGGATCGCGGGCAGTCGCCCCTGATCGATCCACCGCCGCACGGTGTCGTCGCTGACGCCCATGAGGGCGGCCGCCTCGCTGATCCGCAGATTCGCCACGGTCGGGAGTTTATTGCCGCATTCGCGGAAAGGGAAACCGAACCGGCCGCGAACCCGCCGCGGCTGAGTCCGGGCGTCCGTAGGGGTTCGCTCGGTCGTCCCTGAATCAGTCGACGGTGCGTTACGGGCGCGCGCTCGACGAGATCGTTCGGCAGGGCCGACGGCTATGTGCCGATCGGGGACCGGCTGGAGCAGTCGAAGTCGGAGCTCTTCGCCGTCGCCCGCCGCACGCTGGGCACCCTGGAAGTCTCGGGCCCCTCGAATCGATAGCGGCTCAGGCTGATTCGGCCAGCCCAGCCGATCGCCACGTGTCGGCGAGTTCCTGGAGCGGAAGGTCGAGTGCCTGGCTCAGTGCGACCACGGTCCCGAACGCGGGCGACGGCAGCCGACCGGTCTCGATCTTGCGCAGCGTCTCCGGCGAGATCCCCGCCGCGGTGGCCACCTCGGTGAGATCGCGCGGGCCGCGGGCCGCGCGCAGCAGAGCGCCCAAGCGGCGGCCCGCCTCGATCTGGGCGGGCGTCAGCGGCAAACGAACCATGCGCCCCAGGGTAGATGCGGTATTTAAATACCGCAATCTCGAAAGCGGCCGGGCCATCGGTGCGCCGGTCGACCCTGCGGTGGAGATCCTGCCGAAGCCGGTGTTCGAGCCGGGCCGGACGATGACGACCGACATCGCGCGTCCGCGGCGGGTCAGGCCTCGAACAGCAGGTACAGGCCGGTGAAGGTGAAGCCGATCATGGTCAGCATCAGCGCCAGCTGACCGGTGAGCCGGTGCGCGGGAGGCAGCAGCCGCAGGCAGCGATCGTGGGCCGCGGCGACGCCGAGGATGTGACCGGTGAGCACGGCGAGCACCTTGAGGCTGGCCAGCACAGCGGGGTGGGTGGACAGGATGTAGTGCACGTCGAGGTCGGCCAGCCCGAGGATGTTCCATCCGCGCTGGAAGGGGTCGGCGCACAGGATCAGCGTCGCCTGCCCCTTCTCGACGAGAAAGCTGAGGTAGTGCGCGATCAGGTAGCCCGCCACGATCGGGGTGAGGCTGTGCGCGAGCCGCCTCGGCAGCAGCGCCCGTTCGGGTTTCGTGAGGCCGCCGGTCGCCCGGGCCGCCAGACCGAAGACGCCGCCGACCACGGCGATGAACCCGAGCAAGCCCGCGGTGCGCAGCAGCGTGGTCGCCAGGGTGGAGTCGCCGCCCACCCGATCGAGGAAGTCACGCCACCCGGCGAACATCGAAAAGCTGTCGAAGGCAGTGGATCCCAGCAGCGTCGCCGCCACCGCGACCGAACCGGCCAGTGCGGGCGTGCCCGCGAGATTGTTCAGCGGCCACCGCAGCACCGGGACGCCGGTCTCGCGGCGGGCGAAGGGACTCAGCCGCGCCAGCAGACTGCTGTACACCTCGAGCGGATCGCCGTGTTCGGCCCACGCCGTGCCGAAAACCACGAGGCCCGCGGTTCCGGCGATCAGGTAGCCGAGAAACCAGATCGTCACGGCGAGTACCGAACCCGGTTCGGGGAACGCCAATTCCAGCCACACGAAGGAGAACAGGCCCAGCGCCGCGGGACGGTTGCCCCACGCTTCGGGATAGCGCAGCGGCCCGTACTCGGGCGGCCGCCCCGTCACCCGGCAGATCGAGCGGTGCAGTGCGCGGGTGGGGGAGAGGATCTTCCACACGGGCCCCAGCGCCAGCGAGGCCACCATCACCCCGACCCACACGAAGATGTAGACGATCCCCGGCACCGGATTGCGCGCCGAGTCGGACGTACCGAAGAGCCCGGCGACCAGGACCGCGAGCGCGCCGAGCAGTCCGATGCCGCCCAGCATGGTGCGCACCGCAGTGGAATCGACCACGGCGCGCGCGAACCCGGGCAGCGGCGCGCCGGGCGAATCCGGATCCAGTCGCGGCTCGCGCCACGCGAAGGCCAGCACGGCGAAGGAGAACGTCAGGGCCCAGGCGGCGCCGATCAACGCGTAGGACAACGGAATCGGCAGATCGGTCGCACCGGAGATCCCGTGCGCGCTGATCTCGATCACGGGCGAACGACGACCGTGGCGACGGTCTTGTGCGCGTGATGCAACTCGACCTCGACCCGGCCCGGCACCTCCACCGTGAACCGGAAGCGCTGACCGGCCCCGGGGCGGACCACGAAGGTGTACTCCGGCGTGGCGTGCACGTGGAGTTCGTCCTCGGAGTCACTGTCGACGACGAGATCGATCGGCTGGCCGACCTTCGCGTCCCTGCGCGCGTTGACGGGACTCACCGTCCCGTTCGCGATACGGAACTCCACGACGACGGCGTCGGCTTCGGCGGTCGCGCTCACGCCCGGCTGCTTCGTGCTGTCCTCCGCGGAACAGCCGAGCGCGGCGGCCACCACCGCGAGGGCAACCGCCGCGTCTCGCCAGGTGCGAGTCATCGGGTCTCCTCGTCGCCGCTCGCGGGGGACTTCTCGTTCGGTTGGCCCTCGCGCCGCTCGGCGCGGCGGTCGCGCACCGCGATGAGCACGATGATGCCCACCACGGCGAGCGCGGGAAGGAAGGCGGGGATCGCCAGCAGAACGGAATGGTCCGCCAGCAGGTCCACGCCGTCGCCGGGCGTGGTCATCCCGCCGTCACCGGCGCGGTCGCGTCGGTCCGGGCGGTGATGGAGTAGCGGTCGTTGATCCGCGCCGCGCCCCAGGACAGCGCGCCGATGAGGATCGCGCTGCACACCAGCACGACCAGCGAGGCCGCGCCGAACAGCCAGTCGGGGTGATCGAACGAACGCTCCCGCTGAAGCACCGTGATCTCGGCGACGAATGGGCGGGTGAACTCCGGCGGAGCGGCGACCTCCGCCGCGCCGATACCGGCGTCGTAGGGCATGAAGATCGGCAGCGCGGTCAGCGTGCGGCCGTCCTGCAGGCGCAGCACGGTCTTCCATGATCCGTGCGCCGGAACGGGTTTCGTCGAGACGTAGTGGCCGTCGCCGACTCGCCGCAGCTGATCGACGACCAGGCCGCGGCCGGGGCTGTCCGACCCGACGCCGCCCTGCCAGGCCAGGATCTGCAACCACTCGGGATCCGAGCCGACCAGGTCGGCCGGGTCTAGTCGCACATCGGCGGTCACCATGCGGCCGCCGTCGACGGGCTCGGCGTCGCGCAGCGCGACGGTGGCGCTCGCCTGATCGGGGACGCGAACGATCAGGCCGTTGGTCGTGGCGGCGGCGACGATCAGCACCGCGGCGACCATCATGGCGCGGCGCACCGGCGGGCGCGGCAGCGGCTCCGCGCGCAGCACCATGCCGAGCAGCGCGCCGACGACGCCGCCCGCGATGCCGGTCGGCACGCTCATCGCCAGCAGTTCCGGCCACATCGCCGCCGGCCACGGATCGACGAATACGGCGTCGACCCACCGGGATTCGAGCCAGACGCCGACGGTGGCCACCGCGAGGCCCGCCGCCGCGCCCCACCAGAGCGGCTTGCGCGCCAACGGGAGCAGGGCGAGCAGTTCCACGACGACGGCGGCGCCGAGGTAGAGCGGGAAGACGTTGCGCGGCGCGTCGATGATCGGCCCGCCGACCAGGAATGCCACCACCCCGCGCACGACCGCGGCGAAGCCGACCACCACGAAGGTGCTGAACGCGCCCAGCGTCGCGCGAGCGGCGACCAGCGAGACGGTGGCGGCCGCGACGATCAGCATCGGTTGCAGCACCAGCCGGAACTGTTCGACGCCGAAATCGAATTCCACCTGGAACACCGAGAGGCCGATGATGAGGCCGCCGAACGCGAACGCGCGCAGCGTCCAGATCAGGCGTCCGTCCGCGCGATCCGGGTCCGGCCGGTTGCGGCTGCCCTCGAATTCCAGCAGCAGCACGCCGACCAGGGAAAGCCCTGCGCCGCCGATCAGCATGAGGTGCGTGGGTCCCCACAGCGTGACGTCCTGGCCGAACATCCTGTGCCAGATGTCGTCGAGCGGAAACCCGATGAGCGCGTAGAGGCCGGCGCCCGCGATGAGGATGCCGCCGACGGGCGCGTACCAGGTGCGCGTGATCCGCACCGCCGCCGCGCCCGGCTTCTCGTCCATGGGCAGCACGATCGCCAGCATTCCGGCGGTGAACAGGAAGAACAGGCCGGCCAGGATGAAGTAGTGCGCCGGATTGGCCAGCGGTCCCTCGTCGCGGCCGTTGCCGACGTGCAGGCTGACGTCCCAGATGAAGCCGAGCAGCGCGGTGAGGATGGTGGCGAGGAACATCACGATGGGCAGGGCCACCCAGCCGGGCCGGTTGAAGACGGCGCCGATGCGGTCGGCCAGTGCGCCGAGCCAGGTGATGCGTCGAGTCCGGTGCAGGTACCCGACCCAGAGCAGGGCGAGCGCGATCAGGCCCGCGGAGCCGGTCATGATCGCCACCCGATCCAGCGCCGCGCCGCCGCCCTCGGTGCCGGGCGCGGCGAGCCGTCCTATCGCTTCGTGCATCGTGCCGGACACGACAACCTCCAACCGCACTGAGTTTACACTCGTAGCCGTATTAATGTTACGAAAGGTAGCACACATAAACGGTGGTGTGGTGTGCTTGCGTCGCCGTACCGGGAGTTGGCAGTTCGGACCCGTTTCCGTCGATGCCGGAACGGGGCGGGGGGGGGGGGGGGGGGGGGGGGGGGGGGGGGGGGGGGGGGGGGGGGGGGGGGGGGGGGGGGGGGGGGGGGGGGGGGGG
>NZ_CBDQZP010000008.1:0-311772 GCF_965341865.1 Nocardia sp. bgisy134 | reverse complement strand
GCAAACTGATTCGCTGGTGTTGATAGAGGTCGACAAACATGCTGGCGGACCACGCCCGGCTCGACTACCGCGATCGGCTCCACGACCCCGGCGAACCATAGCGAGCCGACTTGAACGGGGCACCGGTCAGCGCCACCCCGATCGCGGAGCCGAGTGGGCAGATGATCGCACCGCTCAAGCGCCGGGCGGTGACGACTTCGACGATGATGTACTGGCGTCGGATCCGGTGGTAGTCATCGGAACTCACGATTAGGCACAGACCCCACCGGGCAGCACGGAACCGCAGGGGCGTGCCAGACCTCTCACTGAAGCGGGGCAGCCCCATAAGTGAGCGGAACGCCGACCTGCGGTGAGCCCCGCCTTGATCGCGGTGGCGCGGTCCGGGGTGTGCCCGGCCGCGTTCAAGCCGCGCTGTCCGCGGCGATGCGCTGACGCAGATCGTCCCGGTGGATCATCTTCGCCAGATACGCCGACCAGTCCAACTGCTAGGCCTCCTCCCGACGCGCGAGGCTCTCAAGGGTCTCCTCATCGGACGGCACACGTCACCGCGCCTCAAGGCCAAGTGGACGATCCGGCCAGCCGTCGGCGATTCCAGCCGCCGTCTCCGACATTCCGACAGCAGGCACCCTATCGGCGCTGCGTTCGACATGCGTCACCTGTTCGACCAGCCAATCGTGATCGCGTCGCCGTCGGCGACACCGCACTCTCGAAACCTCAGCGCCTTGCGGATCTGGGTGCGGTGATACTCGATCGTGCGCCCGGTCCACTCGTAGAACGCGATCTCGGTCCGCTCGACACCACGCATGTGACGAGCCATGTAATCAATTGTCGCGTCCGGGATCTCGGGTTGGCCACGCGGAAAGGTGGACTTCGGCGTAGAAGCGCAGCAACAATGCGAACCCCACCGAATCGCACCACATTTATCCGCTACCAGATCCACCGCATCACCAACGAGCGAGAAAGCGACGCGGGTGGATCACGTGGCCACATGAGGCCAGGCGAGGCGGAATCGACGAAACGTGGTCGGCATTGGCAGCACCACACCGCGATTCGAGCCCTGCAATCTCGGCGGTTGTCTCCTCTTGAGATGCGTTGCTGCCAATGACCACGGCATTCAGGCGGCTTGCAACGCTGCCGCCGCAGCTTTTCGGAGAGCAGTACGGCGTCGGGTTTCAGCCTTCGCTCGGTCGCCTCGCCGAAGTTGGTCCTTCTCGATGCGTACCCATCCTTGGGTCACTAGCCACCGCTGCTGGGCTCGGGCGTCATTGGTGTTGAAGAACAAGGGAATTCCTTTCGCGTCAGTGGCGGCGGCTGCTAACTCGCCCCAGGTCGGGCTGTGGTCGTCGTGAAGCCGCCGATAGATCCCGATGTGCCGGGCGACCAGGTAACCAACGGTGGCCGCGGGGGCAAGTGAGACATGGTCGCCATAGAAGCGAACATGAAACCGTCGGCCGACACACAGCGAGCGCGGACTGCGATTCGACGCGAGCCATCCAGCCCGATCGAGGATCGCAAACATTGGATTGCGGGCCAGCCGGTACTCGGGCACCTCGCCGAGTCCGGAGATCCACCAGTTCACGACGGCATCGGATTGCCATGCCTCCTGCCAGGTCGGGCCGATCCCATGGTTGACCCAATGGAGCGCGATAGCAGAGGACAACTTCTCACCGAGCGAGTCGTAGTCGGCGCGAACCATCGCCTTGAGGAGCTTCGCCTCCGCTCGCTCTTCCTCCCGTGCCTCAGCCGACTTCATATTCGGCGGGTTCGTCACAGCGGCCCGTATCGCGCATGGAGTGGGTACTTGCCCCGCGATGAGCAACTCGATGACGATGTCGGCGGCGGTCCCGATGCAGCCTGCCAGGTTCAACGGCTCACGTTTGATGAAGCCGTAGCGAATCGGGTCAATCGCTCGGGACAAACGCAGTGCGGCGTCGGCGTTTCCGGCTAGTTCTGTTGTAGCCAGCCACGATTCCGCCGCGTGGTCGACGCCCTCATCGCGTCCTTTCAGAATCACTGTGGACAACGCTAAAGCTCCGATCTCGTCGTGTGATGTGGCGATTCACTCGAAGCGAGTCGGTCTTAGGTGGCCGCCCGCCGAGTCCGATGCGCGGACTACCAGATAGTCCGGTCGAGAGGGCCGCACGTGGCGATCGAGTTGAGCATAGTACGACGTTTGCGCATGGGATGGAAGTGCATAGGACGTTTACGCTCTGGATCAATACGCGCTGGACATATGGGGTTGGCCGTGTATGTCCAGTCCCGTCAAACCTCCGCTCAATCCGACCGCTAAGGCGTTTGGAGCACGGGTGCGTGCCCGGCGAACCGAGCTCGGATGGAGTCAAGAAGTCGCGGCCCATGCCTGTGGCGTGCACTGGACCTATCTCGGACAGGTAGAGCGTGGTCGGCGTAGTCCGCGGGTCGAGAACATCCTGAGGTTCGCGGCCGGGCTGAAGACGACTCCCGGCCAGCTAATGGACGGCTTGCCCGTACCGGCGGACAGGGCGCAGTAGTGCCGCGTGGACGCACCGCACCGCAGCGATTGAGCTCATTCGCTATCGGGCCGAGCCGCGCGTGCCTTCTATGGCAGCGATGACCTCCGTCCCGAACGGGGTGATTTTCATCGGACGATTCCGTTCGGCACGTACGAACAGTTTGCCGCCGAGTTCTTGTTCGAGGCGGGTGATCTGGGTGACGAGACCAGATTGGCTGGCGCCGAGGGCTTTTGCGGCCAGAGTAAGGGTGGGATAGCGGCTGGCGGCAGCGAAACGTTCAAGACGTTGCCATCCTCCTACGCCGGCGAGTGCCGGTCGCAGTACGTCTGCCGCCGATTCTGCAGCGATGGCCGCGTTGAGATTTGCGGTCTGGCTGGGGCCGCCGCGCGACCGCATCGGTATGTCGTGGACTTTGGCCCATCGGGCGAGGTTAGCTGTACTAATCCCACATTCGCGGGCGATGTCCGGCAGCGCTCGGCGACGGGCGACGTACTGCTCATACAGCCAGTCCCGGTTGATGCCATGCTGATCGCGTCGCAGCTCCGGGTCGAGCACTACCTCGTAGTGTGCAGCCAGCCGAGTGATCGTTTGCTTGCTGACGCCCATCGCGTCGGCGATCTTTTTGATGCTCATGTGGCTGTCGTAGTACAAGTTGAGCAATTCAGACTGCGACAGCGCCGCCGCGGTGGCGCCAAAGATATCGCCCCGGGCCCGCCGCTGGGCGGTAGTCAAGGCTTCCGGGGCCGGATTATTTTCCAGCACGAACCGTGCCGCCTCGACGCGGCCCCCCAGCTGCTCGGCCGCAGCGGTCAGTGACAACTGCTCTACTCGGATCAACAGGTGGAGTTCGTTGACATCGACCGTGTCCGGGTCCGGGCCGGGCAGGGCGAGCCCGTTGAGGAGTTGCCGGGGTGGATGCCAGGTGAGAGGTTCGTCGATCGCACCGTGGCGATCAAGAAACTCGCGTGCAGCGAGGTCGAGATGTGTTGCTAATTCCGGGGTCAACTGCCGCGGCAACAGCGACAGCTGGGCGGCGAACCATGATTTCCTCTCGGCGAAGGGCGATCGTTCGGCGGGCAGACCACTGATCCGTTCGAACAGCCACGACCGGATCACAGCCAGTCTGTGGCCGGTACCTGGCGCTGTGGCTGTGTGCCCGCAGATTTGCAGCCATCGAGCCTCGGACAGCAAGCACCGATAGTCCAGGCTGCGGCGGCGTCGGTAGTCGATAGGGATGTCATGAGCACTCAAGTAGTCTGAGAGCCGGGTCAACGCGGTCAATACAGCATTCCACTGTCGGCTGTTGCGTAGCAGCCGAAGGCAGCGTGACACGCCAGCTGGCAGCATCCTCGCCTCGGTCAGGGCGATTGCTGCGGTCAATGTGCGCCGCGAACCGACGACCAGCATCGCTGCCGGAAGTGCACGCCGAATCTGCGAGTATCCGCAAGTCGGTACCGCGAACCGCAGCGCCCATTGCGGCCACAGCAGCGTCGGCACCCGGTGATCCGGGATTGCACTGGTGTCCTCACGCTGGGGATAGCGTGGCGTGGCGGTGTGGCTGCGGTAGCGCAGTACGTCGCTGACAGCCATGAACGGCACTAACGCACTCAACTGCACCGCGGCGAGCATGGCAGAGGTGCCATTGCCCCATCCCGTGGCGCTGCTGGCGTTCATGGCTTGGTGTTTGATCCTGCTCAGGCTTATCAGCCACCGCAGTCGCGCACCTGCGGTCGGGATGTCAGGTGCGGTCAGCGCATCCAATGCTGCGGTCACTCCGATCGCAGTGGTCACCGCCCGCGCCGGAGACGCCAGTCCCGTCATACGGGTCTGCCGAGGCTCGCCACCGGTGGAGTCATAGACGGCGACGAGATCGGCAGGTAGGCAAGCGGAAAGGTGCTCGACGCTGGCATAGTCCAGGACGCGTCGGGCCACGGCCCGCACATCAGACAAAATCGTCCGTGCAGGCAGTGGCCGGTCGGCATACACACCGAATGATCCTGTGCCGCTGGTGATGACATCGAGTATGACCTGCTGGGCGCGTAGAGCGGGGTGGTTTGCTGGCAGATGCACTGTGTGGGCGATGGCAAGCGCGCCGTCGCAACGAGGTGCGGCAATGCCGGTCGCACCAGGGGCAGGGCGCGTGCAATGACCGGGTCTCGGGATCGCCATCCCGCCCACTGTTTTCAGCTGTACCTGCAGGCAGTGCGGACAATCGTCGACAAGCAGACAGTGATGTGTCAGGCAGGCGAATACCCAGCCAAGCCGCCACTGCAGCTGCCACCGACCCCCAGAATCGATCAAACATTGCGGGCAGTACCGCGACCCGCGGCTGCGTCCCCACGGGAATCCGTGGATTACCATGCGGCGGTCCCGGTTGATAGACAACGCCGTGCCGTCGAACTGAGCCAGCGTCATTGCATCGACTACTGCCGTATCGGTGATCCCTGTGGCTGCCGCAATCGCCTCGGTTTCGGCCGGATACAGATAGACGATGCAGTTACCTCGGGTGCGCATCTGCTCTGGTGGCTGCGGTCCCGCGGGGGCCAGTGCCGTCAGCAGGTCCGCCCATGTCGTCTTTGTGCGGTGCGCGATCGTGAACAGCCACGAATCCAACGCCTCACCCTCGATCGGGGCCACCCGGATCGGCAGCGTCCGCACGGACGTCATCCGGCGCGGGTCTTGGTCGTGGTGGTGATACGCCGGGATTGGATCGCGGCTTGCAGTTCGCGGCGTCCTTGCTCAGCCGCCGCATCGCCCTTTACCCCATCCAGCAGCCCGGTGTCGAGCTTTTCGGTACCGGTGCGGATCGCGCGTTGGCAGCCGCGGTTGATGACCGTCATCAGAGATCCAATGTGGCCGGTGCTGCGCTCAAACAGATAGTCGGACAAGTCATCTGCGAGCATGCCGGGATACTTGTCAGCCAGGACCAGCCGTTGTTCGATCGCCAACAGTATCTGTCGCCACTCGCGGCGGGCAGCGTTGTTCTCGACGGTGAACGGTCGCATACCCAGCGGTGTGGTGCGGCGTCCGCTTTGTCCGAGCACTGAATCGGAATAGGACGAGCCTTCGGAGAACAGCCCACGCGCGGCCAGTCCAACACCGATGAATAGAAGCGTTACAGGGAACTCGTTGGCGATATATTTGAAGTGGTTGCTGATCTCCACGCCGGATTTCTCCCGCATCTTCAGAAAGTGCAGGTCATCAACGATTAGCAGCTTCGTCTCACACGAGAGGACCCAATCCAACGCACGGTCGGCGAATTGGGCAGCGGTACCGCGCTCTGTTCCGGGGTGGGCGTAGAACTTCAGCATCGCTCGGTTGAAATCCTTCATTCCCGTGCTGCCGGTCAGCCCAACCCTGCACACGGGCCAACGCTCGTGACCACTGCTGGTGAACTGGCCTGCTTCGACTGCCTCACGGCGATGAAACTCCTTGGCGAACGCCAGCACCGACGTCGTTTTACCTAACCCCGGGAAGGCATCGATGCCCACAGCCCCCTTGGCTTTGTCACCGTCTTGGGCATTGGAATCGATGATGTCCCAAAGATCTTCGTGCAGCTCGGCCAGTTGTGGCGTCTTCAGCGGGCCGAGATTGGCATGCCACGCGCGGCGATGTCTGTTGTAGTCAATTAGGTCGTCTTCAGCTAACGCCTTAAGCCTCTTGCGGCTCAATGTTTCTGGCTGAGGTCGGGCTGGGGATTCGACGAAGCTGCGCCAGCCCTCTTTCCGCGACAGGGTCAGGTTATCCAGCCGCGCGGTGTCTTCGGTGGGCGCGGGCGCAGTTCGGCTCACACATCCTCCAAAGCATCGGCGTAGAAGTCGTCATCATCGAAGTCGTCATCGTCACCTATTTCAGGGACGGCGTCCTCCGTATGGTCAGCGGCGGCAGTAGGCGTGGCCAGGACACGCGCCACCGATGGCAGTGTCGCCACTACATCGTGGGTCGGGACGTCTTCGAGTAGTGCTGATTCGCGAGACAGCCGCAACGCCATTCGCCGCTCGACCACTGATGCGCCGAGCCCGAGGTCCCAACGTTCGAGCAGGTCGGCAATCGCGATCCGGTCATCTGGATAGGTGTACCTCGACGCGGCGAGTTGCCGAGCGAATCGTAGGGCATCCTCGCTCAGGGGCATGTCCATCGATGGAGCGTGCTCCCACATCAATATGTGCCAGAAGTGAGTTTCGGGATCACGGAAGTAGACCCGGGCGATGTCGTCTGGATCATGGTGGATGGGCCAGCGGCCCTTAGCCTTTCCTGTGTAGGTGCTGACCATGTTGCGGTAGGGGTCCAGGCCGCGACCGTTGTAGCGGCGGCCACCAAGCTCGATGCCGTAGTGCTGGATTGTGCGCCACTCGATTTTGAGGAACTCGTACGCCAAGTCAGGATCCCGAGGCGCCTCGATGTAGCCAGCGCGAGCCATACCGTGCTCGAACATCATTGCTGGCGACATCCGCAATCCGGGTACCTGAGGGTCAACCAATCCATCGTGTGGGCGATGGTGGTAAACGACGGCCACCCACTCCCGGATGATTGCCTCCAACTCGTCGAGATAGAAGAACGCTTCCGATTCGGGATCCAGGCCGCGCGAATGTACATCCGGACCTTTGTAGCCGGGCAGCGCCTGCAGCAGGTCCTCACGGATGGTGCGGAAGAACCGTTCCACTGGGCCCTTATCGCGGCCGGTCCGAAGCCGCGCAGGCTGGATCGAAATCCCCATTCGCTGGCACACGCTGGTCAGATGCTCGGAAACGAAGATCTTCCCGTGATCGATCACGATGGTCTCCGGGACGATCGCTGGCCCTGAAGCCCCGACTACAGGACCGTCCACTGCGTCAACGTCCATCAGTACTGCGCGTGGGATCCCGTGTTCAGGCCAAACCGCGTGAGCGGGCCAGTCTCGGCCGGGCGGGCGTGGGCGATACGCCTGATACAACACCGCTGCGGCATCCACCGACTTCGTTGATACCGGCGTCACCCGGATTCCGGTGACACATCTTGTGTACCAGTCCATTCCGACAGTCAACTCAGCCTGCATCCACCGCAACGTGACTGGATCGAGCGCGAACACATCCAGCCGATTCGTGTCCATCAGCAGGTACTCACCTGGGCGTGTCGGCCGTAACTTGCCGTAGGTTTCGGTCGGGCGACCTGCAATATCCCGGTTACGTTTCGTGCTCAACCGAAACGTTGGGTGCTGCCGTTCAAGCTCCGCCAGCACCCGAAACGCCGTTGCTCGCGATGGTGCCTGCACCACATCTGGCCCGAACCTGGCCACCACACGCGCATTGGTCCAGTCGATAACCATGGTCCGTGAAGGTCGCGACTGATCCGAATGTTCGACCATCACTTCGACAGCCGTGTCTACCCATCGTTGATCAGTATTTCCCAGAGGGCCACGACCTTTGGGTCCCTTCGCACGCGCAAGTCCTGCTTCGCCGTTGGCCCGGAAGTCTGACACCCACTGTTTGATGGTGCGTATTGACACACCGAGTTCGGCTGCTTTCGCCTCATATCTAGCGGTCAAAGGCAGATTCGGATCGAAGGCTGGCCGGGGTTCGCTGGGATCTGCGAGCTCAGCGCTGCCCGATTGATATCCGGTCAGTGTCTCTCTGATGTGTCCTGCCCGTTCAACAACGCTCTTTCGGGCCGGATCCGAGAGTTCGGCGAGAACCACGCTGGCAGGTTCTTGTGGATCGTCTGGAGCGAGTCCATCCGGAATGAGGCGAGCACGGTCAGTGCCCAGCAGTTCTCTCAGCGCAACCCTAATAACCCGCTGTCCGCGCGGGCCCAATCGCAGCACAATGCTGATGCCTGCCTCGGTCGCGGCCACCTCGACTATTTCGGCGATCTCACCGTCGTAGGACACCCGTGTGCCGATACCCACTCGAACCCGTGCTTGGTTCATGGGCAATTCCTCTTCCATAGAACGGTAGACGACTGCAGCGGCCGCGCCAGATCAACGGTGAAGTATTGGGTCCAGAGCAAGTGGAGGAGGGCTGAACGCACAAGCGGCACACTAAACTCAGGGAACGATTGGCACGCTTCGGCGAAGGGTGCGCCGTCAAGATCCGCTGCGCGCACCTGCTCTAACAACTGAGGGTCGAATAATTGGTAGCGACGAAAGCCAGCGAGGAACCGGACGCTGGCCAGCTCGGTATCCGTAGGCTCAGTCCATACTTGGTAATGCCAACCCCGCTGCTCTACCAGCTCACGAGTCCACCCGAATGTGAACTGTGCCTTAGCCAATCGACACTGCGGTTTCACATCCACCACTGTCGGTGACCCAGATCCGAAGAGTATGTAGTCCGGTATGTGCTTTCGGGGTAGATCGTCGACTTCGGCGCTGAGCAGAAATGGTTGCGCAACAATGTGATTCACATTCGAATCGAAGTCCGCGAAGAGCAGTCGAGCTAGTTCCAAGCGGGACTCGTAAATGATGTGCGTGCAGCAAGTTGAGGACCATTAGGTTCCGGGGTAGTGCCGTTGTCCGTTGCGCCATCGGAAGTTCCTCCATGGTGACACGGAGGCGAGCATGCAACTGTCTACCTGGTCCCACGGGGTGCTCTTGACCGAGCCGTCGAGTGAGCTACGTGTTGCGGCGAAAGCAGTTCCAGGTTTCACCGATTGGCCCACGCCGGTTGCCTTCCCGCATCCGCTCGATTTGATGGACACAGACATACCACCGTAGCGCCAGGCGCAGAGCCGGTTCGGGTGATCTCAGTCGAACTGCACAAGTGCAATCGAAGTGCAGATCCAGCTGCGAAAGTGCAGCTGAATCTGAGACCCTACAACAACTGTGATCAGCCGCGGGCCATGTCCACGAACCGGCTCAGGTGTAGCTGGTGGGCGACGGTGATGGTGGCGGTGGGGCCGTTTCGGTGCTTGCCGAGGATCAGGTCGGCCTCACCGCCACGGGGGTCGTCGCGTTCGAAGGCGTCGGGGCGGTGCAGCAGGATAACCATATCGGCGTCCTGCTCGAGCGAGCCAGATTCACGCAAATCGGACACCATGGGGCGTTTGTCGGTTCGCTGTTCCGGGCCGCGGTTCAGCTGACTGATCGCGACAACCGGGACTTCGAGTTCCTTGGCCAGCAGCTTCAGGTTTCGCGAGAAGTCCGAGACTTCCTGCTGGCGGGATTCGACCTTCTTGCCGGAGGTCATCAGCTGAAGGTAGTCCACCACAACGAGTTTCAGGTCGTGGCGCTGCTTGAGTCGACGCGCCTTGGCGCGAATCTCCATCATGGTCAGGTTGGGCGAGTCGTCGACGAACAGCGGCGCCTCACTGATCTCGCTCATGCGCCGAGCCAGCTTGGTCCAGTCGTCGTCGCTCATCCGCCCCGACCGCATGTCACCGAGCTTGATCTTCGCCTCCGCGGACAGCAGACGCATGACGATCTCGGTCCGGCTCATCTCGAGCGAGAAGATGACGCTGGCCAGCCCGTGCTTGATCGAGCAACTCCGCATGAAATCCATGCCCAGCGTCGATTTGCCCACGCCGGGCCTGGCCGCGACGATGATCATCTGGCCCGGGTGCAGGCCGTTGGTGAGTTCGTCGAGTTCGGTGAAGCCGGTGGGGACGCCGAGGGAGATGCCGCCGCGGGAGGCGATGGAGTCGATTTCGTCCATCGTGGGCTGCAGGAGTTCCTCGAGGGGGAGGAAGTCTTCGGTGGTGCGGCGTTCGGTGACCTCGTAGACCTCGGCTTGGGCGCGGTCGACGACCTCGGCGATGTCCTGGCCGTCGGCGCCCGCGTAGCCGTACTGGACGATGCGGGTGCCCGCCTCGACCAGGCGGCGCAGAATGGCCTTCTCGGCGACGATTTCGGCGTAGTAGCCCGCGTTGGCCGCGGTGGGGACGGTCTGGGTGAGGGTGACCAGGTAGGGGGCGCCGCCGATGCGCTTGAGTTCACCGCGGCGGTCGAGGCCGGCGGCGACGGTGACGGGGTCGGCGGGTTCGCCGCGGCCGTACAGGTCGAGGACGGTGTCGTAGATCGCCTGGTGCGCGGGACGGTAGAAGTCGCCGGGTCGGATGACCTCGACGACGTCGGCGATGGCGTCCTTGCTCAGCAGCATGCCGCCGAGGACGGACTGCTCGGCCGCCATGTCGTGCGGCGGTTGGCGTCCGAAGTCTTCGCCGGGAGGTTCGGGCGGGAAGTCCGTGTGCCCGCGGTCATCGGTGGTTGTCACCAGACTCGACCGTCCTCTCTACCCCACGACCGGATTTACACCGTATCGATGACTCGTTCTACTCCGAGGCTGTGACACACACAGCCACGGACACGTTCCCCGCAGCCGCTGTGACCGGTTTCAGCAACCATCGCGACAGCGCTGGATCGCGTCCTCCCGAGCGGCCCGTTCCGGACAATGCGACGAACCTAGGCGACCAGATGGGGCGTCGCCAAACCGAGCTGTGCACACAACTGTGGATAAGTTGGGGACTGTTTACCAAACCGTGTGCACCCCCTGTGTACAACTTGGGGAAAACCCAGATCACGCCGCCCAAATGCGCTGATGGATGCGCGTTTCCGCATCTGTGCACGTGTGGATAGATCTAGTCTCGGCGTGTCGCTCGAGATGAACGGCCGGGCGTGTTGGGTAAACAGTGCGTGCACCCGCTATGAGGTGAGTCACATAGCGGTCGGTCGGTTTGCCCAGTAATCCACAGGTCGAATAACCGGAGGTGAAGCGCAATAGCCGACGCGGACCATCGTGTCCGAGCTCACCGCACCTCGGCTATGGCAAATATCTAGCTAATACTCTGGCGAAGTGCGAAAGGGCAGGACGAAGACCACCCCCGTGCGATCACAGGGGTGGTCTTCGAACGTGCGCGTGATCCGAACCGCCTCGGGGGCGGCGCGAACTCAGCTCGCGGCGACGACCTGCAGGTCGAACTTGGCGACCACGTCCGGGTGCAGGTGCACCACGATGCCGTGCTTGCCGGTCGACTTGATGTGCGCCTTCGGCAGCTCGATGCTGCGCTTGTCGACCACGGGGCCGCCGGCCGTCTTGACGGCCGCGGCGACGTCCGCCTGGGTGACCGAGCCGAACAGCTTGCCGGTGCCTGCGGTCTTCACGCTCAGCGAGACCGACTCCAGGCCCTCGATGGCCTGCTTCAGCTCGTTGGCGTGGTCCAGGTCGCGGACGCGGCGAGCGTCCTGCGCCCGGCGGATGCCCTCGACCTGCTTCTCCGCGCCACGGCTGGCGACGATGGCCAGGCCGCGCGGCAGCAGGTAGTTGCGGCCGTAGCCGTCCTTGACCTCGACGGTGTCACCAGGGGCACCGAGGTTGTCCACATCAGCGGTCAGAATCAACTTCATTTGCGTGCCTCCCTTACTCAGCGAGCCGTCGACACGTAGGGCAGCAGGGCCACCTCACGCGAGTTCTTCACGGCAACGGCGATGTCGCGCTGGTGCTGCACGCAGTTGCCGGTCACCCGGCGGGCGCGGATCTTGCCGCGGTCGCTGACGTACTTGCGCAGCAGCGTCGTGTCCTTGTAGTCGATCGAGACGGTGCCGGTCTTGGCTTCCTTGCAGAAGGCGCAAGCCTTCTTCTTCAGCACCTTTTCGCGCGCGGGCGCTTTAGGCATGGTCTTTTACTCCAAAATTTATTGTGGCCCAAGTGATCCGGGCCTATGAAGCCGTATCAGAACGGCGGTTCGTCATCCATGCGGCTGCCCCCGAAGGAACCTGCCGCGGGCGCGCTGCCCCAGGGGTCGTCCTCGGCGCCGCCGGAACGACCGCCGCCACCACCACTGGCTGCACCGGAGGAGGCGTAGTTACCGCCACCACCGCCACCGAAGCCGCCGCCCCCACCGCCGCCGCGGCTGGCCTTGTTGACCTTCGCCGTCGCGTAGCGGAGTGAGGGGCCGACCTCGTCGACCTCGAGCTCGACGACCGTGCGCTTCTCACCCTCGCGGGTTTCGTAGGAGCGCTGCTTGAGCCGTCCGCTCACGATGACGCGAGCGCCTCGGGTCAGGCTTTCGGCGACATTTTCCGCGGCCTCGCGCCAGATGTTGCAGCGCAAGAAAAGCGCTTCGCCGTCTTTCCATTCATTGGTATTACGGTCGAACACGCGGGGGGTGGACGCGACGGTGAAGTTCGCTACTGCCTGCCCCGCGGGCGTGAATCGCAGTTCGGGGTCGGCCGTCAAGTTTCCGATGACGGTGATGACCGTGTCGCCTGCTGCCATGGGTTCCTCCTGCTCGGTGTGCAGTCCACAATGCACTCGCCTTTTGCGCTAGAGCCTAGAGACAAGCACCGACGCGTACGAGTGCGGTGGAACTACTTGTCGTGGCGCAGAACCTTGGTGCGCAGCACCGACTCGTTGAGCCCCAGCTGGCGGTCGAGCTCGCTCACGGTGGCGGGGGTGGCGGTCAGATCGACGACCGCGTAGATGCCCTCGGCCTGCTTGCGGATCTCGTAGGCGAGACGACGACGGCCCCAGATGTCGACCTTGTCGATCTTGCCGCCTTCGGTCTTCACGACGCTGAGCATGGTGTCCAGCGACGGACCGACAATGCGCTCGTCCAGGCTCGGGTCGAGGATGACCATCACTTCGTAATGACGCACGGACCAATCACCTCCTGTGGACTAGGAAACGGCCACGGACGGTCCGTGGCAGGAGGGTTCGTTGCGTCAGCAACCCGGTAAGGCTACATGAGCGCCTGCTGACCAGCGAAATCCGCCCCCGGCGCCCCGTGCCACCCGCACCGTCCGGTCGCCGCACATCATGACGCCGTGCCGCTGCGGCACATAAGGTGGTCTGCATGTCGACCGTACCCGCCGCCAGCGCGGTGCCGGCGCGGCGCGAGTCCCGCCACACAGCGGTTGCCGTGGTGGTGCTACTGCTGTGCGGGCTGACGTTGGCGCTCGCGTACGCGAACAAGGCGCGATGCGCGGGCGCGCCGTTCTACGACGACGGTCGCAGCGTGGTCTTCGACGTGATCAAGGATTCGGACGTCTGCTATTCCGACATCCAGTTCCTCTGGATCGGCCGCGACATCGATCGGCACGTCTTCCCCTACGTGGACGGCGGCATCACCGACGACGGCATGCTCACCGGCGGCGCGGTGGAGTACCCGGTGCTCAGCGGCACCCT
This sequence comes from Nocardia sp. bgisy134, assembly GCF_965341865.1. GTDB lineage: Bacteria > Actinomycetota > Actinomycetes > Mycobacteriales > Mycobacteriaceae > Nocardia. Next base: position 298,187 of record NZ_CBDQZP010000008.1, on the reverse strand, counting down.
CATCTGGGTCGGCGCGATCGGCGCGCACACCGACGCCGACTTCCTGCGCCTCTCGGCGCTGCTGCTCGCGCCCTTCGCGCTGCTCACGGCGTGGTTCTTGGCCCGGCTCGCGGGACGGGCTGCGCTGCTGTGGGCGATCGGCCCGCCGCTGGTGCTCTACGCCTTCCACAACTGGGAGCTGCCGGTGGTCTGCACGGCGGTGGCCGCGGTCTACGTGGTGACCGTGCCGACCCGATATTCGTTGCGGACCCGCGGCGTGCTGGCCGCCGTGCTGCTCGGGCTCGGTTTCTGTCTGAAGCTGTATCCGGGGATCTTCGTGCTGCCGCTGATGATCTACGTGCTCACCGGCGGGGCCGAGCGCGATCCGGACGACGCGCGCGGTCTCGACGTGCGCGGCGCGCTGCTGACCGCGGGCGCGGCCGTCGGCACCGTGGTCGCGGTGAATCTGCCGTTCGCGCTCGCCGGCTACGAGGGCTGGCGTGCGTCGATCACCTTCCAGCAGCTGCGCCAAGCCGACATCACCACCAACTCCATCTGGTACTGGGGCCACCACGTGCTGTACGGGCGGGCGACCGAGACCAGTACGGCCTGGCACGACGGTGTCGCCATCGCCTCGCCGACCCTGATCCTGCTGGCCTTCGCGCTCGCGGTCTGGTTGGGGTGGAAGCGCTATCGCGCGACCGGTGTCTTCCCGTGGATCGGCGTGAGCGGCGCGATGCTGTGTGGATTCCTGGTTTTCCACAAGGTGCATTCGCCGCAGTACACGCTGTGGCTGCTCCCGTTCCTGGTGCTGCTTGCGGTGCCGTGGCAGGTGATCGGCGCATATCTGCTCGCCGACGCGGCCATCGGGATCGGCGTGTTCCGCTACTTCTACGCCATGGGTTCGGGTGCGCCGTTCGAGGTGCAGGAGGCCATCGTCCAGTTCGGCGTGTGGGGTCGCGCGGTTCTGCTCGTCGCGTTGTTCTTCCTGTTCCTCCGGGCCGATCCGCGCGCGTCCGGCGTCCGGGCGGAGCGCGCGACCGACGACCGAGGAGATCTGGTGGCCGCCTGATCGGGCTGGTTGCCGCGCTGTAAGCCTTGGGGCAGGGCACACTTGGCCCATGCTGCACATGCGGATCCTGTCACCGGCGGCGATGACCGACGACGTGATTCACATCCTCGACCGGGATACCGCGGTGAGCGGGCTCGCGGTCGTGCGTGGGTCTTCGCTGAAGCCGCCCGGTGACCTGGTGCTGGCGGACGTCGCGCGAGAAGCGGGCAACGACGTGATCGACAAGTTGCGCGCCCTCGGCGTGCACCGGGAAGGCAGCATCGAGCTCGATCAGGTGCGAACCTGGATGTCGCGCAGCGGTTTCGACGCCGAGCTGCGCACGCCGGGCAGCAGCGCGGACGCGGTGGTGTGGGCCGAGGTCGCACAGCGCTCCTACGAGGAAACCGAGCTGAACTGGACCTATCTGAGTTTCATGACGATGGCGACGATGATCGCCGCCATCGCGATCGTGCTCGATTCGCAGATCTTGGTCATCGGCGCCATGGTGCTCGGCCCGGAGTTCGGCGCCATCGCCGCGCTCGGCGTCGCGCTGGTGCGCCGCCGTTTTGTACTGTTCGGCCACGCGGTGCGCACTCTGCTGCTCGGTTTCGCGGCGGCCATCGTCGTGACGTTCGTGCTGGTGCTGATCGGTCGAGGGCTCGGCTGGATCACCATCGAAGACGTGACGGGACCGCGGCCGGGCACGGCGTTCATCTACACGCCGGACAAGTGGTCGTTCATCGTCGCGGTGATCGCGGCCGCCGCGGGCGTGCTCGCGCTGACCTCGGCGAAGGCGGCCGGGCTCGCCGGTGTCTTCATCTCGGTGACCACGGTGCCCGCCGCCGGAAACATCGCGCTCGGTGTGGCTTTCGGTGTCGCCGACGCGATCGGGGGGAGCACCTTGCAACTCGCGCTGAATCTGTCGGGCATGGCGCTCGCGGGGTGGGCGACCCTGGCGTTGCAGCAGGCTGTGTGGTCGCGCGTCTCCGTGCGCCGGGCCAAGGCGATGAGCAAGCCGTACCGGATGCTGTGAGTCCGCGTCCGGGTCGCAGGTCCCGGTCAGTCCGATGCGTGCCGCGCGCGAAATGCCGCGCTCTTCGCGCGATTTCCGCATCGCGTCATATCGCACCAGCGCCGTGACCCACCGCGCGAGGTGTCGACGTACAGCCGCGTGCACTCGGCTCGGCCGCATTCCTTGACCAGCGCGTGTTCCGCCCCGCCGAGCAGTTCGACGGCCGAGCGCGCGACGGCGGTGAGCGCGGTGTCGGTGCCGCCGTCGCGTGCGATGGTCCCGTCGGATCGCAGTGCGACGCGGGGTAATTCACCGCGCGCCCGCGCGTTGACGAGCCTGCGGTCGGCGTCGGCGGGCGGCTCGCCGTTGACAGCCGCGATCGCCAGCCGGTAGACGGCCTCGCGCAGCCGGACCGCGCGGTCGAGGTCGTCGGCGCCGCAGTCGGGCGCGTTGTCGAGCAGGTCGGCGGCGACCAGCCAGGCCCCGAGGTCGGCGGGGGAGTCGAGCAGGTCCTCGCGGTCGGTCGTGCGCGCCTTGACCGTGCCCGCGAAGTCCAGTGCGAGGTTCCCGCTCACGAAGGCGAACATGCCGTCGATAGTAACCGCCTTGACAGGTTGCTCCGTCGGATGTCACGGTAGTAACCACCTTGGACGGTTACTTTGGGAGGGATCGTGACGGACCGCATGCTGCCCGCCGCCCAGCCGCTGTTCGTGCTGATGTGGAGCAGCGCCTTCATCGCCGGGATCGTCGGCGTGGGGGCCGCACCGCCGCTGCTCGTGCTCTTCGTGCGCTTCGTCGTCGCGGGCCTGCTGCTTTCGCTGTACGCGCGTGTCGTCGGCGCCGTGTGGCCCTGCGGCACGCAGTTGCGGCATGTGGTGATCGCGGGCCTGTTGATGCAGATCGTCCAGTTCGGCGCGTTCTATACGGCGATGAGCGAACACGTCTCGGCCGCGGTGATCGCGCTGGTCCAGGGACTGAATCCGGTGGTGATCGCGCTCTGCTCAGGGTTCATCGGCGAGACGGTCTCGGCCAGGCAGTGGTTCGGCTTCGGCATCGGCGGCATGGGCGTGGCCATGGCGGTGATCGACCAGTCGCACTTCTCGCTCGTCGGCCTGATCCTGTGCGTCGTCGGCTTGCTCGGCCTCAGCATCGGCACGATCTACCAGAAACGCTTCGTGCCGCAGGTGGATTCGCGCGCGGCGACCGCGGTGCACGTGGTGGCCAGCGCGCCGGTGGCCGGGCTGCTCGCGGTGGCGGGCGGTCAGCTGTCGGTCTCGGACACTGCTCGGTTCGCCGGGTCGCTCACCTGGATGGTTCTGGTGAATTCGATGGCGGCGTTCCTGCTGTTGAACGCGATGCTGCGGCGCTGGGACGCCACCAGGGTCGGCAGGCTGTTCTTCGCCACTCCCGCGGTGACGGCATTGCTGGCCTGGGTGTTGATCGGTGAACCGTTGCGCCCGTTGACACTTGCCGGTCTCGCGATCGGCCTCATCGGACTGGTGTTCGCCTCCCGCGGGCCGGCCGCCGCGCCGACGCGGCCTCGGCCCGTGGCCGTCCGATGACCACGCGCCGGATCACTTTGTCGCGCTGTGCCATTGCATGCCCCAGCGGTACGCCTCGTCGATTTTGCGCTGGGTTCCGTTGATGTACTGCACCTCTCGGTGCACCGTGATGCCGCGGCCGTTGTTCTGCAGCAGCGCGATGGCGCACGAACGGGCGCCGCTCACCGGGGAATCGAGGCGCATCTCGACCTGCGGTCCGTTGCTGGGGAACAGGGTGACCACTCCGTCGGCGGCGGCCCAGTTCGGCACGCCTTCGTAGATGAAGGCGAAAATCAGGATGCGCTTGAACAATTCGGGCCGCGCGAGATCGATGTGCATGTTCTCGCCAGCCGTGATGGCGCCGCTGCGATCGTCGCCGTCGAGCTGGATGTACGGCTCGTCCCGCAGGGATCCGAAATTGTCGCCCACCGCTTGTACGACGCCCTTGACGCCGTTGGCCAGTTCGTAGAGGCAGCCGAGATCGAGATCGACCGGCTTGGATCTGCGGAGGAATCCCTTGCCGCCACGCGACCAGTTCAGATTGACCCGCAACACCCCTTGCTGCTCACCGGGTTTGGTGAGGTTGATGCTCGGTGTCGCCTTGGACAACGTCACCTTCGGCAGACTCACACCGCCGGACTGCTGCTCGGACGCCATGCGCGATCCCCCTCGAAAAAGAGAAGCGGCAACGGCTTTCCTCCGCGGGGAGGGGCCGCTGCCGCTTCGAGTTCGTCGGCTGCCTGCCGGAAATCAGCCTACCGGGGTGACAGCTCGCTCGCTCTCGAGTTCTTCCTCGTCGCCACCCTCGCGCTTGTTGCGAATCACGCTGCTGACGAACGCGGCGCCGATGAACGCGACACCGATCCCACCGGTGATGAGCTCGTTGATGTGCACGCCGATCGAGACCAGCAGGATCGCCGCGAGCGCGCCGATCGCCCAGTGCGCGCCGTGCTCCAGGTACACGTACTCCGAGAGCGTGCCCTTGCGCACCAGGTACACCGTGATGGACCGGACGAACATGGCGCCGATCAAGCCGAGGCCGAGCGCGATGATGATCGGGTCGGAGGTGATGGCGAACGCGCCGATCACGCCGTCGAAGGAGAACGAGGCGTCGAGCACCTCGAGGTAGAGGAACAGGAAGAAGCCCGCTTTACCGGTGGCCTTGGCCAGTTCGGACGGGCCGCTGTGTTCCAGATCCTCGGTGTGGAACATGGAGCCGAGCCCGTCCACCGCGATGTAGGTGATCATGCCGAGCAGACCCGCGACCAGCACGGTGGCGCGCTTGTCGTCCGCGGCGACGAACTCGGCGGTCAAGATCAGGCCGAGGCCCGCGACGACGACCGAGAGCATGTCGAGCTTGCCCGCCTTGGCCAGCGGCCGCTCCAGCCAGCCGAGCCAGGTGATCTCGCGCTCTTCGAAGATGAAGTTCAGGAACAGCAGCGCTAGGAACATGCCGCCGAACGCCGCGATCTGCGGGTGCGCGTCGGTCAGCAGGGTCTCGTAGCTCGGGCTGCCGTCGGCGAAGTACGGCGCGTCGTCCGGCGGCGGGTTGAGCGCCAGGTCGAACGCTTCGACCGGGTTCAGGCCCGCGGTGATCCACACGATGGCGAGCGGGAACACCAGGCGCATGCCGAACACGGCGATCAGGACGCCGATGGTGAGGAAGATGCGCTGCCAGAACGCGCTCATTCGCTCCAGCACGGTGGCGTTGATGACAGCGTTGTCGAAGGAGAGCGAGACTTCGAGAATGCCGAGGATGGCGCACAGCGCCAGAGCGGTAGGGCCGCCGTACAGCAGCGCCACGGCGAGCGACACCACCGTGACGATGCCGGAGAGGCCGAAAATGCGCAGGACCACGCGGGGACCTTTCGTGATGGGGAACAGAAACGGCGAGATTGATACCAGCGTGGCCGTTGAACCGCCGGATGTCCAACGAATGCGCCCGGCGCAACAACTGCCCGGTCGCACGACGAGGGGGCTCGTCGACCGAGCCCCCTCGTATTGCGCGTGTCTTCGTTAGACGTTCACGCCGTAGTCACGGGCGATGCCGGCGAGGCCGGAGGCGTAGCCCTGGCCGATGGCGCGGAACTTCCACTCGGCGCCGTTGCGGTAGAGCTCGCCGAAGACCATGGCGGTCTCGGTCGAGGCGTCCTCGCTCAGGTCGTAGCGGGCGAGTTCGGTGCCGTTGCTGCGGTCCACGACACGGATGTAGGCGTTGCGCACCTGACCGAACGACTGCTGACGGGTGTCGGCGTCGTAGATCGAGACGGGGAAGAAGATGCTCTCGATGGTCGGCGGGGTGCTGGCCAGGTCGACGTTGATGACCTCGTCGTCGCCCTCGCCCTCACCGGTGCGGTTGTCGCCGGCGTGCTCGATCGCACCCTCGGGCGAGCGGAGGTTGTTGAAGAACACGAAGTGCTGGTCGCTCAGCACCTTCTTGTCGCCACCGGTCGCGATCGCGCTGGCGTCCAAGTCGAAGTCGGTACCGGTAGTGGTCCGAATATCCCACCCCAGGCCGACGGAAACAGCAGTCAGGTTAGGCGCCTCCTTGGTCAGCGAGACGTTGCCGCCCTTGGACAAACTGACACCCATGCGGGATCCCTTTCATTAGTCCGTCTGTGGTTCCCAGCATGTCCGAATCGCCGGGTACGACCTACGACAGTAGTAGGTTTCGGCGAACTTGCGTAGGAACTGGGGGAACCCCCGGCGAACAGGAAGATCTCCTACCATCGGGGCGTGGCAGGGCGTAGGCGGAGTTGGTTCCGGTCGTCCGGGAACAGCGAATGGATCGAGCAGGCGCGGACCCGGCTCGCGGACGCGTTTCTCGACATGGATCGGCGCCAGAGCGCGGCGGAGGCCGCAGTGCAAGCCTCGGAGGAAGTCTTCTCCGAGCGGGGGTCGGCGGCGGCCTGGGAGCCGGTGCGCGGGCGCTGCTACGACGCGGCGGGCGCGTATCTGGCGCTCACCGAGGAGCTCGAGGCGGCGCAGCGCGACGACACCGACCTCGCCGAAGGTCGGCAGCGGGCCGATGCCGTCACCAGGCAGCTGGTCGACGCGGCCCGCGCGGTGGACGAGTTCTATCGCGGCAATCAGGCGGGGCTCGAGCACGCCGTCGCGATCGTGCGGTCGGTGCCACAGCTGGCGCAGCAGGTCAAGGTCGCGGCCGCCGCGGTGCGCGGCCAGGCCGCCGACTCCGAGTACGCCGAATACCCCTCGGTGCGCCTGCGTGCCGTCGCCGTGGATGAGGCACTGGTCACACTGGAATCCGCAGGCAGCGGCTCCGGATCCGGCGTCGGCGCCGTCCGCGCGGCGGCGAATCGCCTGGAGGCGGCGACCAAGGAATTGGCAGAAGCGTTGGCGCAGGCCCCATCTCGGCTCGGCGCCGCGAATACGGCGCTCACCTCGGTGGATACCAGGTTGTCCGCGGTACGCAACCGGGCCGAGGGGGTGGGGCCCGCCTACTCGGCGCTGCTGCGCGAGTTCAATGCTGCGAGTTCGGCGGATCTGGCCAACAATGGGCGGGGATGCCAGCAAGCCATCGATGCCGCCGCCGACGCTCTCGCCAGGGCGCGCGCCGCATCGGTCGCGAAGAACCCGGAGTCAGCCCTTGAATTGACCTCTACCGCGCGGGGTGACCTCACCAGGGCCGAGCAGCTGATCGACGCCGTCACCAAGCGGCTCGAGCTGTTGCGTTCGGTTCGCGAGGACCCGCAAGACAAGGCCAAAGCCGTACGATTCAGACTGCGAGACGCACAGATGCTCGCGGTGAGCCGGGGGCTCGCGGGCGAATGGGGATCTGTGCTGGACGCGCAGGCCGAACGAATCGAAAGAATCACCGAAACACTGTCGGGGCGACACCCCGATTACTGGGCCTATGTGGCGGAACTCGATGCCGTCACCGAATTCATAGCCGGGGTAGTGGATCGAATGAGAAAGCAAGCAGGACCACGACGAGAATGAGGACGGAGCACCGATGACCGCTCCCGTCGCCATCCAGCAGGAAGTATCCCTGCGGAAGCGACTGCCGCTGCGCCACTTTCGGCAGCTGCAAGGCCCCGATGCCAGACATCTCTTCCACCGGCAGCCCGAGCCGTTCGGTGACAACGCCGACCGGGATCTGCTCGCGTACGGGCTGGGCGCCACGCTGTACGCGCCCGCTACCAGAGCCGACCTCGCCGACACGATCAGACGGCGCGCCGAGCGCGGCGTCTGCTCGATGGTGATCGATCTGGAAGACGCCGTCGCCGATCACGAGGTCGAACTCGCCAAGAGCCAGGCGGTCGCCGCGCTGGCGGAATTGGCGGCCGGCCCGGATCCCAACCCGCTGCTGTTCATTCGCGTGCGCGAGGCAGGCGCCATCGGCGAGATCGTCGACCGGCTCGGGGAGGGTGCGCCCGCGCTCACCGGATTCGTCTTCCCGAAGTTCGACAGCTCCACCGGCCTGGCCTACCTGGAGGCGCTCGAGTCCGCGGTCGAGCGTTTGCGGCGGCCGCTCTACGGGATGCCGGTGCTGGAATCGGCGGCGCTGGTGCACCGCCAGACCCGCGATCAGGAGCTGACGCACATCGCGGCGATGCTGGCCGAACACCGGGAGCGGGTGCTCGCGGTGCGGGTCGGCGCCACCGACATGTGCTCGACCTTCGGCATCCGCCGCGACCGCGACCTGACCATCTACGACGTGCGCGTGGTCGCCGACGTCATCGCCGACATCGTGAACTACCTGGGCCGCGCCGACGGGACCGGATTCGTCATCACCGGGCCGGTGTGGGAGTACTTCGCCGATCACGAGCGGATGTTCCGTCCGTTGCTGCGCACCGCGCCGTTCGAGGAGTCCGACGCGGTGCCTTTCCGGCAGTACCTGGTCAGCCGGGATCTGGACGGCCTGCTGCGCGAGATCACGCTGGACCGCGCCAACGGCATCCAGGGCAAGACGGTGATCCACCCGTCGCACGTCGCGGCGGTGCACGCGCTGTCGGTGGTGACGCACGAGGAGTACTCCGACGCGCTGGACATCCTCCAGGTCGACGTGGGCGGCGTGGCGGCCTCGGGCTACCGCAACAAGATGAACGAAATGCGCCCGCACCGCAGTTGGGCCCGCCAGACGCTGTTGCGGGCCAGGGTGTTCGGCGTGGCGAACAAGGGAGTGTCGTTCGTGGATCTGCTCACGGCGTTGGTGAAGGTATGAGTGGACCCTGGGCTACCCGAACACTCGGCATCGAACTGCATCACCTGTCCTGTCACGGCACGAGCTCCGATGGCGTGCTGCCCGCGGAGCTGTCGATCGAGATGCTGATCGAGCCAGGTCTGCGGCGTAATCCGCGCCGGGCGCACCTGCTGGTCTCGACGGTGCTCGGCAAGCACCTGCCCACCGACCCGGGGGTGGTGCTCGACGCGGGCAACCGACTCGGTGATCTGGTACGCGCCGTACTCGACGAGCGCGCGGGCGTTACGGGGGCGGATGCCGTCGTGCTGGGATTCGCCGAGACCGCAACGGGTCTCGGTCACACGGTGGCCGCGCGGATCGGGGCGCGATGCTATCTGCATTCGACGCGGCGCGACGTGCCGGAGGCCGACACCCTGGCCGGTTTCGAGGAGGGGCACTCGCACGCCACCTCGCACCTGCTGCAACCCGCGCCCGCCGAGATCTTCCGCAACGACCTGCCGCTGGTGCTGGTGGACGACGAAATCTCCACCGGGGCAACGGCGATCGACGCGGTGCGCGCACTGCACGAGTTCTCCCCACGCTCGCACTACGTGCTCGCCTCGCTGGTGGACATGCGCACCGCCGAGGATCGGGCCCTTTTCGAGAGCGCGGCGGCCGAGCTCGGCGCCCGCATCGATACCGTCTGCCTGGCCTCGGGTTTGACCAAGCTACCCGACGGCCTGATCGAAGCGGTCACCTCGATGCCCGATCCGACGCTGAATCCTGTGGCGCCGCAACGTGGTTCGTTCGGGCGGATCGAATTGCCGTGGCCCGATTCGGTGCCGGAGGGCGGGCGGCACGGCATCCTGCACGACGAGACGGCGGCCTTCGAATCGGCCGTCGCCGCGGCGGCCGCGGTGCTGGACGCGCGTCTGGCGATCGACGCGCCGGATCGACCGGTCATCGTGCTCGGCCACGAGGAGCTGATGTATCTGCCGCTGCGGTTGGCGGCGGCGCTGGCCGAGTCGGGCATTCCGACCCGGTTCCAGACCACGACCCGGTCGCCCGCCTACGTGCTGGACGAACCGGGGTACCCGCTGCGGCGCGGATTCCGTTTTCTCGCACCGGAACCCGATGCCGAAGCGCCGCGCTACCTCTACAACGCCTGCTGGCCCGAGGATTTCGACGCGGAACTGCGCGAGCTCACCGACGGCTCGTTCGAGACGGCCGACGGCGAGGGGGAGCGGGCCGCGGACGGTGGCTCCGCCGAGCCGATCCTGATCGTGGTGCTGGATCCACCCGCCGACACTCCGGAGCTCGTCGCCGAGGGCGGCCTGGTCGACGTGCTCACCGCGTCGGGGGCGGATGTGCTCGTCGCGCTCGTGCCCGGGGCCGATCCGCGTAAGTTGGACGTCGAGCGGCGTGCGAACGCGCAGGTCGCCGACGCCGACAGGGAGGCAGAGACGAACCGAGCGGTGGGATGGGAAACGATGGCGGAAGCGACACGGGAGCCTCGACCGTTCGAGCCCTTTCCCGCGCCCCTGTACGGTCCCGAGTTCGGGTCGTACGCGGCCGACGAGGTCCGCTGGCTGCTCAAGGATCTGTCCGACGCCGACCTCGAGGCCGACGTGGCCGAGCGGGAGCGTAGCATCCAAGCGGGCGTCGCGCACTACGCGGAATCGCTGCCGATCGAGTACCAGCCGGACGCCGCCTATCGCACTCTCTTCGACCAAGTGCTCGCCGAGAGCGCCGAACGGCTGGCGCTCGCCGTGGCCACGGTCTCGGAACTGGTGGTCGCCGAGCGCGGCGAGGACATCGTGCTCGTGTCGCTGGCGCGCGCGGGCACGCCGGTCGGGATCCTGATGAAGCGCTGGTTGCGCTCGGGTCGCGGCGCGGATTTGCCGAGCCTGGACGTGCCGCACTACGCGGTGTCCATCGTGCGCGACCGCGGCATCGACGCGGTCGCGCTGGATTACCTTGCCGAGCACCACGATCCGGCCTCGGTGGTGTTCGTCGACGGCTGGACCGGCAAGGGCGCGATCGCCAAGGAGCTGACCGAGGCGCTCGACGCCTATCACGCGGCGGGTGGCGCGCGGTTCGACGACCAGTTGGCCGTGCTCGCCGATCCCGGGCACTGCGTGCGAACCTACGGCACCCGCGACGATTTCCTGATCGCCTCCGCGTGCCTGAATTCCACAGTGTCAGGGCTCATTTCGCGGACCGTCCTGAACGACACGCTCATCGGGCCCGGCGATTTCCACGGCGCGAAGTTCTACCGCGAACTCGCGGGCGACGACGTCTCGAATCGTCTGCTCGACGCTGTGGACGGTGCCTTCGATGCCGTGCGCCCCTTGGTGCCCACCGAGCTGGCCGCGGTGCTCGGTTCCGACCGGACGCCCACCTGGACCGGCTGGTCCTCGGTGGAGCAGGTGCGTGCCGAATACGGCATCACCAGTGTGAATTTCGTGAAGCCGGGGGTCGGCGAGACCACCCGGGTGCTGCTGCGGCGCGTGCCGTGGCGGGTGCTGGTCCGCGAGGCCGACGCCCCAGAACACGCGCACATCCGGATGCTCGCTACCGCGCGCGGTGTGCCGGTCGAGGTCGTCCCCGATCTGGCGTATTCGTGCATGGGATTGATCAAGGAAGTACCGAAGTAGATGCTCCTGGTAAGACCGCGAAGACAAGCGCTAGTCGCCACCGATCTCGACCGCACGATGATCTACTCACGCAACGCCTTCAGCACCGCCGCGGAGGTGCCGACGGTGTGCGTCGAGCATCTGGAGGGCGCGCCGCTGTCGTTCATGACGACGGCGGCGGCGCTGCGCATGCAGACGCTCACCGAGCCTGCGGCCGTCATCCCGACGACCACGCGGACCATCAAGCAGTTCAACCGGATTCAGTTGCCGGGTGCGCCGTGGCGCTACGCCATCACCAGCAACGGTGGCAACATCCTGGTCGACGGCGTCCCCGACATGCGGTGGCGCATCGACATCGACGTGAAGGTCCGCCAGAGCGGCGCCACCCTCTCGGAGGTGAGCGCTGAACTGCGCGCCAGGATCGACGAGTCCTGGGTCTCCAAGTTCCGCGTCGCCGACCACCTCTTCTGCTATCTGGTGGTCAAACCCAAGGCGGTGCCCGAGGGATTCCTCGCCGAATGGGACGACTGGTGCCGCGAGCGCGGCTGGTCGGCCTCCCAGCAGGGCCGCAAGATCTACACGATGCCGCAGACGGTGTGCAAGAGCATCGCGGTGGCCGAGGTGCGCCGCCGCCTGAGGGAATCCGGCGAGCTCACCGACGAGGCGAAGACCTTCGCCGCGGGTGACGGCGCGCTGGACGCCGAGATGCTGCGCGCCGCCGACTCCGCCATCCGGCCGAGGCACGGCGAACTGGAACAACTCAACTGGACCAGCCCGAATCTCACCATCACCCGCGCCACCGGCATCCTCGCGGGCGAGGAGATCATCAATTGGTTCATCAAGGCGGCGCCCGCCGCCGAGTAGGCGGAGCTCCGCCTCTGCTCTGGCAGTGCGCCGGAGGCTGGACTTCGACCGACCGTGCCCGCTGCGGCACGGGACCGGCGCGGCGTGGGCGTCGCGCCGGTCGAGCGGTCTCAGTAGTGCTGCTGCTGACCCGCGAGCTGCTGGGCGACGACGGCCTGGATGCGTTGCAGGCCGCCGACGGTGACGCCGCTCTGGAGCTGGCCCTCGATGGTGCGCACCAGCACCGAATCGCTCATGACCTTTTCGCTGGATTGGATGAGCACCGTTCCCGCGCCGGTGAAGTCGAACTGCCGCTCCTCGCCGGAGTTCACGCCGAAGCGCGCCGCGCCCGCGGCCAGGAAGCTGGACACCCACTGGTGATCGTAGTGGTGGCTGGGGGAGGGGCAATCGGCCCAGCCGACCAGCGATTCCGGGTCCACCCGCAGTGGCGGTTCGGCGAACATCACCGGCCCGTTGGAGGAGGCGAGGAACTTGCCGGTGCCGATCAGGGTGAGGAAGCCGGGCACGATCGACTGCTTCAGCGCGAGACCCGGCTCGAAGGCGAGCAGGTTGGCCGCGCGGATGGTGAGGTTGCCGTCGTCGAGATCGTAGGAATTGATGTCGTAGCCGCGGTCGCCGATGATCAGCTTGCCGTGGCCCTCGGCCACCACGTAGTCGTTGGTGAACAGCGGCGCCGAGAACTGCTGCGACACCATGTGCATCAGCCCGCCGTGCAGGCCGTGGGTGAGCAGCTGGAAGTTCATCTGGCCGTAGTAGGCGATCATCGCGCCCTTGCGCATGAACCACGGCTTGTTCAGGTCGATGCAGTAGGCGTAGGTGTTCCCCGGGATGTTGTCGCTCTCGCCGAGCGTCATCGGGTTGTGGATCTGGGCCATGGTCACAACTTCTCTTCGGAGGCCTGCACGTAGACGACTCCCTGTCCGACGCAATGCAATTGCATCGCCTCGCCGGAGCCGCGCCCGACCGCGTCACGCCAGCTCAGCGCGGTCTTCAACTCGGTCTGCACATTGCCGTACGCGGCGACGAAAGCCTGCGGGTCCACCACGATCGGATTCGGACCGCCCACTTGGAGTTCCAGGAACCCGCCGTGCGCGAGCAGCACCGCGGCGCCGTGCCCGGACAGCTGGGTGGTGAACATGCCCTGGCCGGTGAGCGCGCCGGAGGCCGCGCCGCGCAGCGCGCCCATCAGCCCGCCGCCACCGCCGCCGCCGGAACTCGCCACCGAGACGATCGAACTCTGCAGCCCCGCGGTATTGGCAAGCAGCCGTGAGGCTTCCACTCGCAGCGACGCGCCAGGCTGCATCTGCACGACGTGCACCTCCAGCCCCGCGAAGCCGTAGTGCACCTGGCCGTTGCCCTGCGCGAGCATGGTGCGCTCGTGCTCGCCCGCCATCATGCGGCCCGCCATGCCCATCAGACCGCCGCCGCCCATGCCCTGCGCACCCGGAATCTGATGCGGCGCAAAGGAGATGTCGCCGGTGTAGAAGAGCATCGCGCCGCTGCGGGCGACCACGCCGCCCGCCATGCCGACGTCGACCTTGACGACCTTGCCGTTGACTTTCTCGAACATCCCCGGCCCCTTACCGTTCCGCAGGCTGGATCAACACGACGCCCTGGCCTTCCCAGCGCAGCGAGAACGCCTCGCCCGCATCCTGACCCACCATGGTCCGCCAGGAGACATCGGTGACGAAGGACTGGTTCAGATTGCCCTGCGCGGCGACGAACGCGTCCGGATCGACCACCAGCGGATATTGCGGCGACACCTCCAGATGGATCAGCGGCCCGCCCGCCGAGAGCAGCGCGACCTGTCCCTGTCCGGTGACGGTGGTGGTGAACAACCCGGCGCCGGTGGAGGCGCCGCGCAAACCCGCGAAACGCACGTCGGTGCGCAGATTCCCGGCGAAGGCGAGCAACTGCTGCGACTCCACCTGCAGGGTTTCGCCGTTCAGGTTCACCACCGACACGTGCTGACCGTTCACCGCGAAGAAGACCCTGCCGTGCCCGCCGCATTCCATCAGCGACAGCTTCTCGCCGGTGGCGCGTCGTTTGAGCCCGGCGAGCACGCCGTCGCCTCCGCCGAACCCGGCGGACTTGAACTGCACGTTTCCCTCGTAGGCGATCATCGACCCGGCTATCGCGCGGACACTCGTTCCGGCGAGATGAGCCTCGACCACCTTCTTCGACTGTTCGAAAAGTTGTGCCATCCGGTGTTTGCCCTGCTGTCTCGTTCGGGAACATGGGTCGTTGTCACGTTCCGCTGCTCGCGGTCACTGTAACGGACACACGAGGTTCGCAACGCCGTGCGCGACGTTTACTCCGGCGGTGGCAGGGCCGTTTCTCGTAGAGTGGCAACCGTACGCACCGACAAGCGAAGGGTCGACCTTGTCCGCAACTCTCGCCAAGGGCCAGAACGGTCCACTGGCCACCAACGACGTGGTGATCTCCGTCCAGCTGTCGGCACCGGCGGACCTGTCCGCGCTCCTGGTGACCGAGCGTGGCAAGGTCCGCTCGGACGCGGACTTCGTCTTCTTCAACCAGCCGTCCGGCCCCGGCGTGAACCTGCAGCCCGCACCGGCGGGTCAGCCCGCCTCGCTCGCCGTGTCGCTGAACGCGGTGCCCGCCGATATCGACCAGATCCGCGCGGTGATCACGCTCGACGACGCCTCCAGCAACTTCGGCAGGTCAGCGCCGCCGACCGCCGTCGTGTCCGACTCCAGCGGTAATCGGTTGTACGAGTACCGGATCGAAGGGCTCGACTCCGAGTCCATCGTGATCGCACTCGAGCTGTACCGCCGCCAGGGCTCCTGGAAGGTGCGCGCCGTCGGCCAGGGCTACGCGGGCGGTTTCGCCGCGCTCGTCACCGACCACGGCGTCACCGTCGACGAAGCGCCCGCGGCCCCGCCGCCGCCGACCCAGGCTGCGCCGCCGACCCAGGCCGCGCCGCCGACCCAGGCCGCGCCGCCGGCGCACTACCCGCCGCCGACGGCCCCGGCGCAGCAGTCGCCCCAGTACGCGTCCACCGGCTCCTACCCGCCGCCCAGCACCGGGTACGCGCCGCCGCCCGGCGGTGGCTACCCGCCGCCGCCGGGACCGGCCACTGCGCAGCAGCAAGGCACTGCGCCGCAGCAGGCCGCGCAGCCCACCGGCGAGGTGAGCCTGAGCAAGGACCGCCCGGTCAGCTTGCAGAAGGGTCAGCGCGTCACGCTGCGCAAGGAGGGCGGCCAGGCGCTGACCTTCGTGAAGATGGGTCTCGGCTGGGATCCGGTACAGAGCCGCGGGATGTTCGGCAACCGCACGGTCGATATCGACCTCGATGCCTCGGTGATCATGTTCGCCGACGCCAACCCGGCCGACTACGCCTATTACGGCCAGCTGTCGTCCAAGGACGGCTCGGTGCGTCACCAGGGCGACAACCTCACCGGCGAGGGCGAGGGCGACGACGAGGTCATCCTGGTCGACCTGACCAGGATTCCGGCGCACATCACCTCTCTGGTGTTCATCGTGACCTCCTACAAGGGCCACACCTTCGAGCAGGTGCGCAACGCGTTCTGCCGGCTCGTCGACGGATCCAACAACGCCGAACTCGCCAGGTACACCATGGCGGGCGGCATGCCGTTCACCGCGATGGCGATGGCGAAGGTGTTCCGGGTCGGCGGCGACTGGAAGATGCAGGCGCTCGGCGAGGGCTTCCAGGCCAAGCATCCGGGCGAGGCGATCCCCCAGCTGGGCCGCTTCCTCTGAGGAAGGCTCGTCGGGGGAACGCGCGAAGAGCATGGCAGACAACGTGATTCAACTGAAGGCAGGCCAGAACATCCCGCTCTCCGGCGAGGTGCTCCGGTTCGGCGTGAAAGCCGGTGCGGCGCTCGATGTTTCCGCGCTGGTGGTGGCGGAGAACCTGCGGGTTCGCGACGCGGCCGACTTCGTCTTCTACAACCAGCCGAGCACCGGCGGCGTCGCGCTGACCGGCGAAGAGGTGACCATCACCCTGGCCGAGGTGCGCGCCGACGCGAAGGCGGTGCTGCTGGTGGTCAGCGCCGATCCCACCGCGCCCGGCGGCGGCGAGCTCGGTCCGGTGACCGCGTCGCTTGCCGAGAACGGCGCTCTCACCGCCGAATTCGCGATCACGCCCGCCGCGGGAGAGGCTGCGCTGATCTGCCTCGAGGTCTATCGGCGCGGCGACGCGTGGAAGGTCCGCGCCGTCGGTCAGGGCTACGCCGGCGGGCTTCCGGTGTTGTTGCCCGCGCACGGCGTCGAGGTCTCCGGCGGCGCCGACGCGAGCGCGCACGCGCCGCATCCGGAGGGCGACCGCGCCGCCATCGCCGGTCCCCGGCAGTCCCAGCATCCGGCCGAGGCTCCCGTGCTGGAGGTCTCGCACGGGCTGGAACGTTTGTGGATGATCTTCGAGGACGCGGCGCGCTCGGCCGCCGCGCTCGTCTCGGCACGGGACTACGCCGCCAAACGGCTGGACGAGGAGCTCTCGGCCGCGGTCTCCGATCCCGCGACGAGGAACACGCCGGGCGCCGAGGCGAAACGCAAGGAGGCGCAACGGCGCAGCGACGAACTCGTCGCCGTCGCCGAGGGCAATCACCGGCGCGACAGCGAGCAGTTGATGCGCGAGCTCGCCGAGGCCGACCGGTTGCTGCCGCCCGCGCTGGCCTCCTGGTCGTCACCGGCATGGGAGGGCAACGCCAAGATCAGCGATGGCATCCGCCTCGGCGAGCTGTACGCGATCGAACGCGGCCCGCTGCGGATTCCGTACTGCGTACCGGTGCCGCTGACCCGGCCGCTGTGGATCGACACCGAGCGGTCGGCGGCGGTGGTTCCGGTGGTCGGCGCGCTGCTGGCGCGGCTGCTCGCGTCCGATCCCGGCAGGCGCACCCGCATCGATGTCATCGACCTGACCGGCGCGTTCACCGGACTGCTCGCACCGCTAGGACCGGTGCTGAACGGTCCGCCGATCACCGAGCACGGCGATATCTCGCCGCGCCTGCAAGCCCTGGTCGACGCCGCGGAACTCGCCGAGATGGCTTACACCAGTGGCGCTTTCACGCCACCCGCCGAGCATCGGGTGCTGCTGGCCGCCGACTTCCCGCACGGGTACCAGGCCTCCGACGCCCAGCGCATTTCGGCGCTGACCCTGCGCGGCGACCTGATCGGACTGTCCATCGTGATCGTCGGCAGCGACGAATCCGAATCGCCGGACGGGACCGTGGCCGCGCTCTCGCAGGCCTGCCGCCATCTGCCGACCGTCGAGGACACGCCGCTGTTCGATCCGTGGACCGGCAGCGCGTGGCAACTGGAACTGGATCTGCTGCCGCGAGATCCGCAGCTGGCGGCGAAGCTGTTGCGTTCGGAGTAGCGCCGCGGTTGCGTTCGCCGGTCGCGTCTGGCGAATCCACTTGCGGCGTAGGCGCGCTCGCAGCGGCACGCGGCCGACCGCTGCGATAGCGAATCAGCGATCTGGTCCGGAGCCGCTGCGGCAGTGTGTCAGGAGGTGGGCCCGGAGCCGCTGCGGTAGTGCGTCAGCCGGTGCGGGCGGGCCGTTGCGGCAGCGCCTCAACCGGTGCGGACGAGAGTCGCCTTGGGGCGCAACGGTTCCGGCAGCCAGGGCAGCAAGGGGTCGGCGGTGCGGTCGAATACGCCGCCCGCCGGGTCGTCCACGAAATCGCGGCGCACCAAGTCCTCGCCCGGCCAATAGATCTGCCGCACGATCAGCGCGCACAGTCCGATCACGGCGAGGTCGCGCAGGACGACGGTGCCGGTGAACCACTGCTCGGGCAGGCCTTTGCGGTCGAGGCCGAGGTAGTAGAACATGCGCGGCGCCCAGACCAGCGCGTCGATGGTCATCCAGGCCAACAGGATTCGGCGGTGCGGCAGCGCGAGGACGGCCAGCGGCACCAGCCACAGCGAATACTGGGGGCTCCACACCTTGTTCGTGAGCAGGAACGCGGCGACCACCAGGAAGCACAGCGGGGCGACGCGCGGGCGGCGCGGCGCGGTCAGCGCGATGTAGGCGACAGCGGCGCAGGCGACCACGAACAGGAGCAGCGAGACCGCGTTCAGAATGGACGGCGGCTCGCCGTGGTTCAGTTCGCCGTCGAAACCGGACCAGCCGGTGAACGAGGTGATCACGTTGTAGATGGAGTCCGGATCGGCGTGCCTGGTGGTATTGAGCCGGAAGAACTCCCGCCAGCCGTTCGGATACAGCAGCGCGATCGGCAGATTCACCGCCAGCCAGGTGCCCGCCGCGGCCACCACCGCGACGATGGCCGCGCCCAGCGGACGGAAGCCGAAGAACTGGATACGGTAGGGCGTTTCGCGCAGCCAGGTCAGCGCCGCGCGCCCGCTGTCGATATCGCGCAGGCGCAGTCCGATCCGGGTACTCGGCACCCGGTGCATCGGATCGACCCGCAGGCACAGCACCACGATCGGGCCGAGCAACAGCAGCGGATAGAGCTTCGCCGCGCCGCCGAGCCCGAGCAGCACACCGGCGAGCACCGGCCTGCGCCGCGCCCAGGCGAGCAGGCCGGTGGCGGCGAAGGCGGTCGCCAGCGCGTCGAAGTTGGTGAACGCGTGCACGATCACCAGCGGCGAGCACGCGACGAGCGCCGCGTCCCAGATCCGGCGCCCGGCGAGCAGCGCGGAGGCCCACACGGTCACCAGCCAGGCCATGGCGAGGCCGAACGCGACGACGTTGAAGTAGATGACCACCTGGAGCGCGCCGGGCAGCGGCAGCGTGTCCCATGTCTTGGCGAGCTGCATGGACACGTACTGGTACAGGCCCGAAAGCACCGGGTATTCCATGTACCTGGTCTCGCGACCGCCGTCCGGGGTCTGCTCGACCCAGGCCTTCTTGTACGGGAACGCACCTTCGTCCAGGCGTTCGGCGCCGTACAGCGGCACCGTGTCCGAGTAGCACATCGCGATGTACTGGCGGCCGTTGTTCCAATCCAGCGTCAGCGAGCCGTCGCCCGCCTCGGTCTGCTGGATGCAGCCCGCCTTGGTGGCCCAGCCCAGCGCCAGGAACACCACGGTGAAGGCGAGGATCACCCGCAGCGGCGTCCAGAACCGGACCCGGCCGATCAGCGCGTGATCGCCCACCGGCCCGCCGACGACGCTGCTGAGCTGCGCGGCGAGGGAATCGTTGCGGCTCGGGCGATCCCGCGCGTCGGCCGAGCGCAGGTCCGGCGCCAGCGGCGCGGGCGCCGCGTAGTGTGTCCCGCCGCCCGAGCCCCCGCCGGAGCGCGCGGCCTGGCCTGTCCGCACGTCCACCACTTGCTGATCGGTCACGGAACCCGAGCCTAATAGGTGCGGTCGAGCCGACCTACGCCCCTGCTCGGCGCGAGTGCGTGTGTCCCCGCGGCACTCGGCCGCTGGGAGCCGGTGTTGCCTCGTAACCGTATTCAGAGTTGTTGCCGTTGTTATAATTACGGTGATCGGCTGTGCAACGGGAGGAAGCCGATCTTCGAGAAGAGGGGTGGGAATGCTCAAGAAATTGCTGACGGTCGTCGCCATCGCGAGCGCTGCGGTCTTCGGACTCGCGGGGAACGCATCGGCCGGGTATCCGTCGTATGCGGAGTGCCTGACCTGGGCAGGCGTCCGCGACAGGTGCGTCAAGGTCGGGGAGGGCAACTGGGTCGTCCTCGAGGGCTACGGCTCTTACTCCGAGTGCCTGACCTGGGCTGGTGTGCACGATCGCTGCTATCAGGACCCGAACGGGTTCTGGTACATCACCAGAGTCTGATTTCGGAGCGGCCAGGCCTGCGGCGTGGCGTCGTTGTGGAAGACGACCGCTCCATCAGTCGCTGACCTGGACAATCGGCGAGGCCGCCCGGAGGATTCCTCCGGGCGGTCTCGCCGGTCTCAGCTGCTTGCCTAACGGCTGCGAGTGGGTTGAGGGCTGGAGCCCTCTTCCTGGCCGCTGTTTCCGTTTCCGCCGCCGTTTCCGGTTCCGCCCGGACGCGGCGAGCCCGTTTGGGTCGGCGAGCTGCCATCGGTCGGCGCGACCGGCTGGCCGGGCAGCGGGCCCGGGTCCTGCTCACGTTGTTGCTGCTGCTGCGGACGCGGGTTGGGCTGCACGCCGGGGACCGGGATGGTGATGCCGGGCAGGATCTCCACCTGGGTCGGCGCGATCACGACCGGCGGCGCCGGGGCGTCGACCGTCGACGGCGGGGTGTAGGGCGCGGTCCACTCGGGAACGCCCGCCTGGCCCTTGATCGGCGCGGGCTTCGGGAAGGTCTCGGTCGGCGTGCCCTGCAGCGCACCGTCCATGGTGGACTTCCAGATGTCCGACGCCAGGCCGGAACCGTAGATCATGCCGCCCGCGTAGTTGCGCAGCGGCGAGTTGTCCACGCTGCCGACCCACACGGCGGTGGACAGCGATGGCGTGTAACCGACCATCCAGGTGTCCTTGTTCTCGCCGGTGTCGAGCAACTGCGCGGTGCCGGTCTTGGCCGCCGATTCGCGACCGCCTGCCAGGCCGTGGTTGCGCGAGTAGCCCGCGATCGGCTTCATCGCCGCGGTCACGTTGTCGGCGACGGCCGCCGAGACGCGCTGTTCGCCCGCAACGTCGCCGCGGTCGAGCAGCACCTGGCCGTCGGCGGTCACCACCCGCTGCACGAAGTGCGGCGCGTGGTACATGCCGGAGGCCGCCAGCGTGGCGTAGGCGGAGGCCATATCGAGCGCGCGGGCCTGGTACTGGCCGAGCACGATGCCGTTGTTCGGGCCCGCGCCGCCCGGCTCGGACAGCGTCTTGCCGACGCCGGGCAGCTCCTCGGGAATGCCGAGCTTGTGGCCCATGTCCGCGATCTTCTGCGGACCGTTGCCCATGTCCAGCTGCATGCGGTAGAAGCTGGTGTTCAGCGAACGCTTGAGCGACTCGGCGATGGTGCACATGCCGCAGGACTCGCCCTCCACGTTGGTGATCTTGATGCCGTTCACCGTCAGCGGCGAGCTGTCGTACATCTGCGACAGCGGAATGCCCTGTTCGAGGTTCGCGGCCAGGCCGACCACCTTGAACGAGGAACCGGTCTGCAGCGGCGCGTTGGCGAAGTCGTAGCCCTGGCCGTCGTTGCCGCCGTAGTAGGCGCGCACCGCGCCGGTGCGCGGGTCGATCGACACCACCGAGGTCCGCAGCTGCTCGGGCTCGCCCTGCATCTTGCTCGTCGCGGCGTCGACCGCGGCCTGCTGCGCCTTCGGATCGATGGTCGTGGTGATCTGCAGACCGGCGGTGTTGAGCTGCTGTTCGCTGATGCCCGCGGACGCGAGCTCCTCGAGCACCTGGGTCTTGATCAGGCCCTCGGGTCCGGAATCCAGCGTCTTGTCCTGGGTCTGCGCGAGGGGGCTCACCTGCGGGTACTGCATGCCCTGCCGGTCGGTGGCCTTCAGGTTGCCGCCGTCGACCATGCCGTCGAGCACGTAGCCCCAGCGCGTCTTGGCGCCCTCCGGGTTCTTCTCCGGATCCAGCAGCGAGGGCAGCTGGATGGTGGCGGCCAGCACCGCGCCCTCGGCGACGGTCAGATCCTGCACCGGCTTGTTGAAGTAGGCCTTGGATGCGGCGTCGATGCCGTAGGCGCCGCGACCGAAGTAGATGGTGTTCAGGTAGGCGGCGAGGATCTCGTCCTTGCTCCACTGCCGCGCCATCTTCGCGGAGATCACCAGCTCGTGCATCTTTCGGGTGAGCGAGCGCTCGTCACCGACCAGCGCGTTCTTCACGTACTGCTGGGTGATCGTCGAGCCACCGCCCGCGCTCTCCTTGCCGAGGACGTTGTCGCGGGCCGCGCGCACGAAGCCGGAGATGGAGAAGCCAGGGTTGGTGTAGAAATCCCGGTCCTCGGCCGCGATCACGGCGTTGCGCACGTGCGGCGGGATCTGCTCGATGGTCACGTCGGTGCGGTTGCCCTGTGGCGGGACCACCTTGCTCAGCACCGTGCTGCCGTCCTCGGCGTAGATCATCGCGACCTGGTTGGTCTTCAGATCACCGGGCTGCGGCACCGACACCGTGGAGTAGGCGACCAGGAAGACGGCGCTCGGCACCACGATGGCGAGGGCGATGAGTACGTAGAGCGTCCGGCGGATCATCTTCCAAGGAATCCTCTTCGCGCCTGGCCGCTTACCCGCTCCGCCGGAACCACCGTCACCGCCGCCGTTGCGGCGCGGCGGCGGACCCGAAGGGGGCTGGCCGGACTGGGCGCGGCGCTCACCGGTGGCGGGACCGTTCGGACGACGGTCGCGGTCGATCGCGGGCCGCTGGCCGGTGTTCGGCCGCGCGCCGCCCGCGGGACGGACGGCGGCGCTCGGACCGGATCGCCGATCGCGCTCGGCGACCGCCTCGCTCAGCGAGCTGGGCCGGGGCGCGCCCTGCGGATTCTGACCGGGCCGCTGAATGCGCTGGGTCGCGCCGGCGGCGCCACCGGGCGCGGCGTTGGGCTGCGGACGACCCTCCGGCGGGCGACCCTCGGGCGGGCGGCCTTGTGGAGGACGGCCCTGCGGGGGACGACCTTGTGGGGGACGACCCTGCGGCGGCGGGCCGGGACGATGCGGCGGCTGCGGGCCACCGTTGGGGCCACCCTGAGGTGTGCCGGGACGCGGGCCACCCGGCCGCGGACCGCCCGGTGGCGGTAGCGGGCGGAAACCGGGAGGGGGCGCCTGGCGCTGGCCTGGAGTCGGGTTCGGAGCCGGTTGTGAACTTCGCTGAGTACGGCCGCCGTGCGGTTCATCGCCGTAGGGGGAAGTCTCGTAGGGCGAATTCACTGACAAGATCTCCATAACTCGTATCGGTCAGGCTGGCTGGGTGCGGTCACGGGCACCGCGGCGGACACGTGCAGGCTCCGCATGTCACCCGACTGGCAGATGACCAGGCACATCACTCGGCGGCGGTACGTCGGTTCGCTCGCGTACCCGTACGGCGACGCGTGGGCGCCGGGGCGTTGCCGAGCACATAGGACTGCACCAGATGATTCCAGCTGCAGCTCCGGCATACCTCGACGACATGCACCGAGAACTCCTCGCGAGTCTCGGCGAGGCGCGTCAGCTCCTCCGGTGTGCGAGCCGAACCAGCCACCGGTCCGAGGCCGTCGCCGTAGACCCAGGATACGAGGGTGAGCTGTTCTTTCCGGCAGATAGGGCACGTGACCTCGCTCCCCCGGCCGTGGAACTTCGCCGCACGCAGGAGATAGGGATTTGCATCACATACCTCGGCGACATCGACCCGGCCCGCATAGACGTCAGCCAGCAGCGACCGGCGCCGGAGCGCGTAGTCGACCACCTGCCGCTGAATTCGCACGCCAACCAGAGTAGCGGGGTACGGGCGCTGACGCCTCGCTCCGCTCGCCTTACGTAGGCCACACCGGACATCGATTCGCGACCCGGAGCGCTTCGCTTTCCGGGTCGACCTGCACCTATCACTGTGTCGCTCGGCGAGGACGCCTAGCTTCCCTCGGCTTGTCCAGTCCGCACGAGGCGCAGATCCGTGACATTTATTGCACATGTCGCGTCGCTTCGCTCGGCATCCGGCGTCCGCGGTGGACGGTGGTTCAGGACAAGGCGATCCGTTCCGTGTTGTACAGGGGGCTTACGGAGGCCGCCGCGGGACTCGGTTCGTGACTCGGGCGCGCCGCATTTCCTCGGCGACGTGCACGAATCGATGCCGTGCATGGTGCTCGCCTCCTTCGGTTTCGCGGGAACCGTTCCCGGTGGGCATGTTCTGTTTACGATTCGTGTGTGTCCACCGGGAGCAACGGGCGCATGCGAGCGCGTGATCTGGACCGCGTGAACGCATGCGGTCTGTTGGATGCGGCCTACGCGGAGGGGCAGCTCGGGGCCGACGAGTATCACGACCGCACGGCGAAAGCGGGGCGCGCCAAGACCGTCGGTGAGCTGGCGCGCCTGACGAGCGACCTGCAAGTTCCCGCTGCCGCCGGTGATCTGGCGCCGGGCGGGTCGGCGAAGACGCGGAAACCTTTGCGGCGGGCGCGAACCCGCGCCAGTTATCCGGACCACACCAGGGCGCGGAATGCCGATCGTGCCAACACGATTCGGGTGCTCGACGACGCGCACGGCGAAGGGCAGCTGGACGCGGACGAGCACCAGGCGCTCACCGAGCTGGCTTCCGAGGCGAAAACCCTCGGTGATCTCGGCGAATTGGTGGCCGATGTGCAACGCGCCGCCGCGGCGTCGCCGCCGAGTCCTCCGCATTCGCGCCGGAATCTGCGGTTCCGTGCCGCGGTGGGCGTCGTGGCCGTGCTCGGAGTCTGGGCCGGGTATTTCGCCGCGGGACGCGACGACAGCGAGGTCCCGGCGCAGGCCGTCCCCGTCGAGCTGGGCACGGTGCAGCCGCTGGTGCTGCCGAGGCCCGAGCTGTACACCGTCGCCGGGATGACGCTCTACCGCGACAAGTACCGGGAGAAGTTCGGCGACACCCTCGTCGACGAGCTCTGGCTGCACAAGGATTTCGCATCGGTGCAGCGCATCGCGCCGGAGGGGCCGCAGTGGTCGGTCGACTGGGACTACTGGGGCGGATTCACCCAGCACGACAATCTCATCACCACGCGCAGGCCGGACACGCGCAGCGTGGACCTGGCCACGCTGAACGTCGAGGCGATCGGCGCGGTGCTCGCCACGGCGCCGGCGATGACCAAGGTGCCCGGCGGTGTCGTCGACTCCATCGAGATCTCCGCCGACGGTTCCAGCGCGGGCAACGCCAGGCCCCTCGTAGAGATCCGCGTGCGCAACGACCGCAGCCAGCACGGCAGCGTCGTGATCTCGCCGTCGGGTGAGGTGCTGAAGGTCAGGGAGGTCGGATGACCGGCGAGGGGAAGCGCTGATGGCGTCGAAAACCGCCCGCCTGCGGGCCAGTGACAGCGATCGCGCCGATGTCTGCGGACTGCTGGACGCCGCGCTCGCCGACGGTCAGCTCACCGAGTCCGAGCACACCGCCCGCACCGGTATCGCCATGCGCGCCAAGTCGTTCGGAGATCTCGACAAGCTGATCGACGACCTGCAGATTCCCGGCGAGTTGGTCGACGCTCCCGTGGTGCGCGGCGGACGCGGACGAACGCGCTGGATTCCCGCGGTGATCCTGGCCGCGGCCCTGATCGCGGGCGGGCTGGTCGGCTGCGTCGCGCACAGCGCGGTCGATCGGGCCGTCGCCGACCCCCTGCCCGACCTGACCACTGGCGCGGGCCTGGCCTATTTCATCGACAGGTATCGCGCCGAGTTCGGCGACACGGTCGCCGACGACGTCACCGTCTATCCGCGCTACGCCCTCTTCTATCGCAACGAGAAGGGCAAGTCCGTCTACTACCACTTCGACGGCGATTTCTCCCTGTTCGGCAACCCGTCCTCGCGCAAGCCGGACACCCCGACCGTCGACATGGGCGCCATCGACCTGCCGATCCTCGCCCGCCTGCTCGCGGGAGCCTCGCAGTCGGTGCTGCTGCCGGGCAGTCCGATCTCGCACGTGAGCATCGAGCGCGAGGACAAGAAGGGCGCGCAGCCCTACGTGCAGATCTACGTGCAGAACGAGATGAGCGAGACCGGATTCATGACCGTCCTCTTCGACGGCGAACCGCTGAACGTCCGCCCGCCCAACCGCTGATCCGACCTGGGTGAACGCCCCATATATCGCCCATCGCTGTGCCCGGTTATATCGGCGCGATATACTCGGAAGTCGCATCCATCGGTTAGGTCTGCACAACAGTCAGGGGGTGACGCCCGATGCTCGAGCTGGCAATCCTCGGGCTGCTCCTCGAAGCGCCGATGCACGGTTACGAGCTGCGCAAGCGGCTGACGGGCCTGCTCGGGCCGTTTCGGGCCTTCTCCTACGGTTCGCTCTATCCGACGCTGCGGCGCATGCAGGCGGACGGACTGATCGCGGAGGAGAACGTCGCGGGCGTCACCATGCGCCGCGCGCGGCGGGTCTATCAACTGACACCGGCGGGGCGGGAGCGTTTCACGGAGCTCCTCGCGGACACCGGCCCGCAGAACTACACCGACGACGGCTTCGGCGTCCACCTGGCGTTCTTCAGCCGCACTCCCGCGGAGGCGCGGATGCGGATCCTGGAGGGCAGGCGCCGGCAGGTCGAGGAGCGCCGAGAGGGATTGCGGGAAGCGATCAAACGGGCCAGCGGGTCGCTGGATCGCTACACCCGACAGCTCCACCAACTCGGTCTGGAATCAAGCGAGCGCGAAGTGCGCTGGCTCAACGAGTTGATTGCGGCGGAGCAATCAACGAAGGCGGCACCACAGAAAGAGGGAACCATCGGCCATGAGTGACATCAATACGGCTGAGAACGCCACCGAAGTTCGCGTGGCCATCGTGGGCGTGGGCAACTGCGCCTCTTCCTTGGTCCAGGGCGTGCAGTACTACAAGGACGCGGACGAGACCTCGACCGTGCCCGGTCTGATGCACGTCAAGTTCGGCCGGTACCACGTACGCGACGTCAAGTTCGTCGCCGCGTTCGACGTGGATGCCAAGAAGGTCGGCTTCGACCTGGCCGAGGCGATCTTCGCCAGCGAGAACAACACCATCAAGATCTCCGACGTGCCCCCGACCGACGTGGTCGTGCAGCGCGGCCCGACGCTCGACGGCATCGGCAAGTACTACGCGGAAACCATCGAACTCTCCGAGGCCGAGCCGGTCGACGTGGTGAAGGCCCTGAAGGACGCGAAGGTCGACGTCCTGGTGTCCTACCTGCCGGTGGGTTCAGAAGAGGCGGACAAGTTCTACGCCCAGTGCGCCATCGACGCGGGCGTCGCCTTCGTCAACGCGCTGCCGGTGTTCATCGCCTCCGACCCGGTGTGGGCGCAGAAGTTCGTGGACGCGGGCGTCCCGATCGTCGGCGACGACATCAAGAGCCAGGTCGGCGCGACCATCACCCACCGCGTGATGGCCAAGCTGTTCGAGGACCGCGGCGTGCAGCTCGACCGCACCATGCAGCTCAACGTCGGCGGCAACATGGACTTCAAGAACATGCTCGAGCGCGAGCGCCTGGAGTCCAAGAAGATCTCCAAGACCCAGGCCGTCACCAGCAACCTGAAGAAGGAACTGGGCGCCAACGACGTGCACATCGGCCCGTCCGACCACGTCGGCTGGCTCGACGACCGCAAGTGGGCCTACGTGCGCCTCGAGGGTCGCGCCTTCGGCGACGTGCCGCTGAACCTGGAGTACAAGCTCGAAGTGTGGGACTCGCCCAACTCGGCGGGCATCATCATCGACGCGGTGCGCGCGGCCAAGATCGCCAAGGACCGCGGCATCGGCGGACCTGTCATCCCGGCCTCGGCCTACCTGATGAAGTCCCCGCCGCAGCAGCTCGCGGACGACATCGCCCGCGCCCAGCTGGAAGCGTTCATCATCGGCGCGGAGTAGATCCGACGACTCGATGAGGGAAGCCGGTCGGAGAGCCACTCTCCGACCGGCTTTGCGTTTTTTGCCGCGGACACGCCGCGTCGGCTCGGAGCCGGTTCAGTCCAGTGAAACGTAGACCTCGACGGAGGTCGGGCCGGTGTAGCGCTCGATCTCCGCGGTGTGCGAGCGGGTGATGATGCCCGCGCTCTCGGCCTTGGCGACCTGCGCCCACGCCGTGCGCAGCAGATCGTAGGGCTTGTCGGAGACGACGAACTTCGCGTAGCGGCCCTGCGGGATGCGGGTCACCACGTCGCCCTGGTCCAGGTCGTCCAGCGAACCCACCTCGTAGCCGAGGACGGCGACGGCATGGTCGTTCTGGCCGATGTACGCCGCGACGCGCGGCACGCTCTTTTCCCTGGCGAGGTAGCGATCCCAGGTGAAGTTCACCAGATCGAGGTCGCGCGCGGTCACTTCGCGGCCGGCCAGCGGAATGGTCAGTCCGGCGACCAGGCTGCCGTCCAGGGTGACGATCTCGAAATCCACTGTTGTGTCCTACCCGTCGCTCGGTTCGTCGGCCAGCGCCACGAAGACCTCGGCGGTGCGGTCGTCGGGATAGTGCTCCCAGTCGCCGGTATAGGAACGCACGAACCGGCCCGCCGCCTCGGCATCCCACACCGCCCGCCAAATGCTGACGATCGTATCGCCGAGATCGTCGCCGCTGGCGATGAATCGGGCGAACCGGCCACCGGGCACCCTGGCCAGCACGTCGCCGGGCAGCAAGTCATCGATGCTCTTACAGCGGTAGCCGACGATGTGGGTCAGATAGGAGTTGATCTCCGGCGCATGATCGACATAGGCGGTGGTCGGCGGGCCAGGTAGACGGCGCGAGAGGATGCGCTTCCACGCTTCCTCCACCTTCGCGCGGCGCGGCCCCTCGACCGCTAGCGCTGGGCTGCGAAGCACCGTGCCCGCCACCAGCACCTCGGGACGGTCAACGACATTGAAATCCACCGGCGTAGCCCCTATGTCTAGTCTGTTTTCAATTGGCGGCGCTTCCGGGCCCCTCTGTGGTCCGCACGCTACCGCCTGTCGGCCGGTCGCTCGCGCCGCTGCCGTCGTCGCTCGAGCGCTTATCCTTCCGCATCGTCACCGGGGGACGGCCGTCGCCCCTGGTTCACCTCGGCGCCGCTGGGCCGCGCTCTCACTCTGGCAAAACGATGCTGCCATGTCATGCGTTCCCCGGAGGCTCGCTAGGTCACAAGATCGATTCAAGATGGTGTGGGCCACAGTTATCTGACCGCCCGCACGTCAGCCGGGCACCGGAACGTTCAATCCGGGGAAGATCTCGACCTGCGTCGGCTGCGGCGGCGCAGGCGGAATGATGATCGAGGGCTCCGGTTGTTGCTGCGGCGCACGCGACGGATTCGGGTTCGGATTCAAGATGTCGTAGGGATTGTTCGGGGGCTTCGGCGGAGTGCTGCCCGCGGGGCCGCCGACCGCCGGTCCGCCCACGGGTCCGGTGGGGAACTGCTCGATGGGCGTGCCCGCCAGCGCGTCGTCCATCATCTGCTTCCAGATGTCGGCGGGCAGGCCCGAACCGTAGATGTCCGCGCCCGCCGCGGTGTGGATCGGCTGCGACTGCTCGCTGCCGATCCACACCGCGGTGGACAGCGACGGCGTGAAGCCGATCATCCAGGCGTCCTTGTTCTGGTCGGACTGGCCCAATTGGGTCGTGCCGGTCTTGGCGGCCGACGGCCGGTTGCCCGCCAGCGCGTGCCCGTTGGAGTAGGCGGCGATCGGCATCATCGCGGTGACGGTGTTCTCCGCGAAAGCGGGCTTGATGCGCTGCTCGCCGGGCGGCAGCTGGTCGCCGGCCTGCTGTTCGGGTGCGCCGCGATCGAGCAGCACCCGTCCGTCGCCGGTCACCACGCGCTGCACGAAGTGCGGCCGGTGGTACATGCCGGAGGCCGCGACGGTGGCGTACGCCGAGGCCATGTCGATCGGGCGCACCAGATATTGGCCGAGCACGATGCCGTTGAGCGGCGGGCCGCCGTCCTCGGCGAGCGTCTTGCCCGCCACGCCGGGGATCTCCTCCGGGATGCCCGCCTGGTGCGCGGCATCCGCGATCGCCTGCGGTCCTTCGAACATCGACATGGTCAGCCGGTAGAAGCTGGTGTTCAGCGAGCGCTTCAGCGCTTCGGCCATGCTGCATTTGCCGCAGGATTCGCCGTCCACGTTGGTGATCCTGGTGCCGCGATCGGTGACCGGCGAACTGTCCAGCATGCGCGTCAGCGGGATGCTCTGCTGCTGTGCGGCGATCACCGCGAACACCTTGAACGCCGACCCGGTCTGCAACGGCGCCTGCGCGAAGTCGTAGCCGATGCCGTCCTCGCCGCCGTAGTAGGCGCGCACCGCGCCGGAGCGCGGATCGATCGACACCACCGCGGCGCGCAGGTGCGCGGGCTGGGGCCCGAGCCGATCGTGCACCGCGGTGAGCGCCGCCTGCTGGGCTCCGACGTCGATAGTGGTGGTGATTTGCAGTGCGCCGGTGTTGATTTCGCGTTCGCTGATGCCGGAGGCGCGCAGCTCACGCAGCACCTGGGTGCGGATCAGGCCCTCGGGACCGCGGGAGGCGTCGCGGTCGGGAATGTCGGTGATCGGCAGGATCCGCGGGAAAACGGTGGCGTCTCGGTCGCCCGGCGCCAGCACGTCCATCTCGACCATGCCGTCGAGCACATACCGCCAGCGCGCCTTCAATTCCGGCAGGTGTGTTTCGGGGTCGAGGATCGACGGTGTGCGGATGACGGCCGCCAGCACCGCGCCCTCGGCGAGCGTCAGCTGCGCGGGCGGCTTGTCGAAGTACGCCTTGGACGCCGCGGCGATGCCGTAGGAGCCGCGCCCGTAGTAGATGGTGTTGAGATAGGCGGCGAGGATGTCGTCCTTGCTCCACTGCCTGGCCATCTTGGCCGCGATGATCAGCTCGCGCATCTTGCGGGTCAGAGTGCGTTCCGAGCCGAGGAAGGCGTTCTTCACATACTGCTGGGTGATGGTCGAGCCGCCGCCCGCGTCGTCCTTGCCCATCAGGTTGTCCCGGCCCGCGCGCAGGAAGCCGGATGTGGAATAGCCGGGGTTGGTGTAGAAATCGCGGTCTTCGGCGGAGAGCACCGCGTTGCGCACCGGTTCGGGCACCTCGGAGAGCGACACGGGAGTCCGATTGCCTTCCGGCGGAACCACCTTCGCGATCACCGTGCTGCCGTCCGCGGCGAGGACGGTGGCGATCTGATTGGTCTGCACCGCCGCCGGGTCGGGGATCTCGGCGCTCCAGTAGACCAGCACGAACAGCAGCGAGGGCACCGCGACGAACAGGATGAACAGCGCGAGCACGAGCCGACGAAGCCGTTCGGCGCGACTGCGCTGCGGCCGCTCGGGTTTCGTCGCCTCCGCGGTGCCGCCGGGCCGGGATCCCCTGAGCGCCTGCGCTTTCCGTTCACGGCTGTGCGGTGTGTCCCGCTCCCGGAAACCCGCGATGGAGGCGTGCTGCGGCGACGATTGCTTGCCCCCGGCATCGCGTTTCCCACCTCGCTTGCCGAACGAGCTCACGATCATCTCCTCCCGGAGTTGTCGGTCGAACCCACCTGCACTGACAACGATCGCCGAAACGAGCTACGACCGGACTCTACTCCGCCCACCCCGGCCGAGGCGGCACACAGTCCACACCAACCCGCTTCTTAGGCAAAGTAACCCGAGTACGTCCCCAACCCCAACCCCACCCGCCCACCGAGCGAGCCCGGCGCGACCGTCGGCGAGGCAAAGCGAACCTGTCTTCGCTATTACGCCGAAATCTCAGCATGTAAATCGCGGGCGCGAGCTCAGTCGGTGGGCAAGCTGGACGCGGTGCGGAAACCTCCGCACCAGCGCTCCATACCCAGCGCATGCGCCGCTGAAGCGAGTCCCGACCGCCAGAAAACCAGACGCAAAGGCCGTGATTCCACGGAACATCCCAGCCCCACCCGCCCATCACGGAGCGAGCCCGACGAGCGACCGTTCGCGGCCGTCTCGCTTCCCAGCGATCGAAGCGCATGCGACGCAGTCGCGAGTCTCGATCGCTGGGAAGCGAGACAACAAGGGCCGCGAACCCGCGCGCGCCAGCGCGCCGACAACTCAGCTCTTGACGCCGCCCGCGGTCAGACCGGAGATGATGCGGCGCTGGAACAGCAGCACCATGATCACCAGCGGGATCGTGACGATCGTGCCCGCCGCCATGATCGCGGCGTACGGCTGGACGAGCGGGTTGTTGCCGGAGAACCGGGCGATCGCGACGGTCACGGGCTCGGTCGCGTCGCTGGAGAGCAGGCGGGCCAGCAGGTATTCGTTCACCGCGGCGATGAAGGCCAGGATCGCGGTGGTGAAGACGGCGGGCGCGGCCAGCGGCAGCATCACCAGCCGGAACGCCTGCATCTTGCTCGCGCCGTCGATGCGGGCCGCCTCTTCCAGCTCCCACGGCAGTTCGGTGAAGAACGAGGCGAGGATGTAGACGGTCATCGGCAGCACGAACGAGATGTTCGGGATGATCATCGCCTGGTATTGGCCGATCCAGCCGAGGTTGGTGAACAGCTGGAACAGCGGCGTCACCAGCACGACCACCGGGAACATCGACGCGCTCAGGATCAGTCCGGCCACCACGTACTTGCCGCGGAAGGTCAGCCTGGCCAGCGCGTACGCGGCGAAGATCCCGATGACCAGCGCGAGCACCGTGGTGCACGCACCGATGACGACGCTGTTCAGCAGCGCCTTGCCGAAGTCGTTGCCGCGGCTGGTGTCGAACGCGTCGCGGAAGTTCTCCAGCGTGACGTGCGTCGGCCACGGCGTGTTGTCGAAGGTGTAGTCCGGATCGCGGAACGCGGTGACGGCCATCCAGTAGAACGGGCCGAGGCCCCAGACCAGCACGATGAGCACGCCGAGGTAGATGCGCACCGATCCGAACCGCTTGGTCCACGGCACCGCCCGATCGGTGGCCGGTTCCTTCGTCACCATCGGTGCGCCTCCACTGTCTTGCTCGGTGCGCACCTGATTGCTCGTGGTCATGCTCGCACCGTCCCTTCGCGCTGCGCTTCCTGGGTGCGGACGGCGTTGGCGCCGAGGATCTTCACCAAGATGAAGGCCACGGCGAAGATCAGCAGGAAGGTGATGGTCGACAGGGCAGCGGCGCTGTTCGGTCCCTGGCGCACCTGGTCGACCACCAGGATCGACACCGTGCGGGTCGACGGGTTGTTCAGCGTCATGATGGCGGGCAGGTCGTACATGCGCAGTGCGTCCATGGTGCGGAACAGGATCGCCACCAGCAGCGCGGGCTTGAGCAGCGGCAGGGTGATCTGGGTGAACCGCTGCCAGGCCGAGGCGCCGTCCACCTTGGCGGCCTCGTACACGTCGTTGGGGATCACCTGCAATCCGGCGAGCAGGAGCAGCGCCATGAACGGCGTCGTCTTCCACACGTCGGCGGCGATCACCGCGAACCGCGCGGCCCACGGATCAGAGGTCCAGAGAATGTGCGTGCCGAGCACCCGGTTCACCACGCCGTCGTACTGGAACATGAACTCCCACAACCGCGCCGTGACGGCGGTCGGGATGGCCCACGGAATGAGCACCGCCGCGCGCAGCAGCGCCCGGCCCTTGAAGCTCTTGCCCATGACGATCGCCATGGCGAGGCCGATGGTGGCCTCCAGCGCCACCGTGATCACGGTGAAGAACAGCGTGACGCCGACGGCCATCCAGAACTGCGAGCCCAGATTGCCGGTGGGGCAGGCGATGGTCTCGCCGGTCGGCAGGCTGCACTGTTGCAGCAGCCAGTGCGTGTAGTTCGAGAATCCGGCGCTGCCGCCCTCCACGAACATGCCCGTGCTCGGGTCGAGCCCGGGGTCCTTCTGGAAGGACATGTACAGCGCGCGGACCACCGGGTAGCCGATGACGACCGCCAGCGCGATCAGCACCGGCGCCACGAAGACCCAGGCCTTGCCGGAGCGGCGCAGCTCGAAGGCCAGGCTCGCGCCGAAACCGCGTTTGCGCGGAAGGAATTCGTCGCTCGGCAGGCGTGTGGCCGCTCCCGAAGGATCCGACACCGTTATCTCTCTCCTACGGGTTGGTCGGGTCCGCTACGCGACCGCGCGCGACTCCGCCTCGCTGACGCTCGGCTCGTCGTGCACGGTAGCGCGCTGTGTTCATGGCTCATTCGCTGACGCTCGTTCACGAACCCGCGGTCTCGATGCCTTTCTGCATCCCGACTATCGCGTCGTCGACGGACTTGTTTCCGGTCAGGGCAGCATAGGCGTTGTCCTGGATGGCCTTCGACACCGCCGGGTAGAAGGGGGTCACCGGGCGCGGCACCGCGCTGGCGATCGATTCCTTGAGGGCGGGCAGGTACGGCATCTTGGCGATCAGCGCCGGGTCGTCGTACAGCGAGGCGCGCACCGAGGGCAGGGCGCCGGAGGCGATGATGTGCTGGGCGTCCTCGCTGATCAGGAAGCGCAGGAAGTCGAGCGCGGTGGCCTTGTTCTTGGAGAAGGCGCTGATGGCCGCGTTGTAGCCGCCGAGGGTCGAGGCGCCGACGCCGTTCTCGCCGGGCAGCGGCGCGACCGCGAACTTGTCCTTCACCTGCGAGGATTCGGCGCCCGCGTCACCGAAGGTGGAGGGCCAGGCGCGCAGGAACATCAGCTTGCCCTGGGTGAAGGCGTTCGCCGATTCCGGCTCCTTGAAGGTGATGGCCTCTTTGGGGATGTCGCCGTTGTTGTACGCGGTGACCAGGGTGTTGAGACCGGCGCGGGCCTGTGGGCTGTCCACGGTCGGGGTCTTGCCGTCGGCGCCGACGAAGGTGCCGCCGAAGCCGTTGATCACCTCGGAAGTGTTCACCGTGAGACCTTCGTAGGGCGCGAACTGCCCGGCGTAGCAGCCGATGTTGTTGTCACGCGCGACCTGGCACTGGCCGAGCATCTCGCCCCAGGTCTTCGGCGGGTTCGAGACCAGGTCCTTGCGGTAGAACAGCAGCCCGCCGTTGGTGTTGCGCGGCGCGGCGTAGAGCGTGTTGTTGTAGGTGGCGCTGGCGACCGGCGGGGAGAGCAGCGTCGAGGTGTCGATCGCGAAGGAGTCCTTCAGCGGCTGGATCCAGCCCTTGGCGGCGAACTCGGCGGTCCACGGCACGTCGAGCGCGACCACGTCGTAGGTGGACTGCTTGGAGCGCATGTGCTCGACGAGGTCGTCGTACTGCTGCGAGGCGTCGTTCGACTGCTCCTTGAACGTCACCTGCTCGTCGGGGTGCGAGGCGTTCCAGCGCTCGATGAGCTGCTTGACCACACCGGTCTCGGTGGTGTCCTTGCCCTCGACGTAGGTGATCGGGCCGCGGCCGGTCAGGTTCTGGCCGGTCGGGCTGCCGCCGTTGTCGCTGGAGCACGCACTGGTGAAGGTCGCCGTCAACAGCGCGACCGAGGCAGCCGCCAGCGCGGCCCGCGATACGAGCGACGAACGTAGGGACGACACCTTCTTCAAAGCCATTGCGAACACTCCATGGGTACGACGTGAGCAGCAGCACACCCTGCCGGTTGCACAACGGAAGATACATGGTGTTCATCCGCCACGCCCGAAGAGCGGTACAGAAGGCCAGGTCGGGTGGATGTCGCCGGTCGCGGGGAGCCTCGACCGGAGCATGCGCCGCCGCCCGTCCGAGCGCACGACGACCTGTGACGCGGCGTCCCGTTACCCTGGCTGCCGATGACTTCGCCCAACGCGGTTCCCGATCGGATGCTCACACGCATCGGCGGTCTGCTGCGCAAGGCCGAAGCGACCGACAACGAGCACGAGGCGGAGGCCTTCCTCGCCGCGGCGCAGCGGTTGGCGACCCGATCCTCGATCGATCTCGCGGTGGCGCGGGCGCACGTCGCGGGGCGGGAACGCAGGCCGACGCCGGTGCAGCGGGTCGTTCCGATCGGCGAGCCGGGCAAGAAGGGACTGCGCACCTACGTGCAGCTGTTCGTCGCGATCGCGCAAGCCAATGATGTGCGCTGCGATGTTGCCCGCACCTCCACCCAGGTCTACGCCTACGGCTTCGACACCGACATCGACACCTGCGAGGCGCTCTACGCCAGCCTGCTCGTGCAGATGGTGCGCGCGTCCGACCACTACATCAAATCGGGGCAGTACCGCACGGCGACCGTCGAGAAGATCGTCAGCGAGAAGCGCTGGGGACGCACCGTGCGACGCCGGGTGCAGGCGCCCGCCGCCCCCGTGACGGCCCGGCTGAACTTCCAGATGGCCTTCGCCGCACGCATCGGGCGGCGGCTCGCCGAGGTGAAGTCGGAGGTCGAGGCCGAGGCGGTGGCGCCGGAGACGGCGGCGGCCGGGACGGCGCTCGCGCTGCGCGACAAGGAACTGGAACTCACCGACTTCTACAGCCGCACCTCGGAGGCCCGCGGGACTTGGCGCGGGCCGCAGGCCTCCGCCGGGCACTCGGCCGGGGCCCGTCGCGCGGGTGATCGGGCGGGTCAGGCGGCGCGGCTGGGCACGTCGCCCGAACTGGGCGGGGCGCGTGGGCAGCTGACCTCCGGCGCGGGCGAGTGAGTGCTTTCGTATGGCTGCCTCGCCGACGGAGTGCTCAGTGCCGGGAGCATTTCGGCTCGCGGTGGCGCGGGGTGGGCCTCGGGGCGCTTGTTTCGAGCCTGCTTCGGCGCAATGAGGATGGACGGCGCCGGTGGCTGTTCCAGCACTCGGTAGGCTCGGGATCTCGATGTCGGAGGGGCTGCCCGCGGCTGATCTCGGGCGCGGTCGGATGGCAGCATTTCCCTCGGTCGGCGATCTCGAGTTTGCGGATATTGCCGCTTCACGGCTGGGCGACCGGGAGCGTGCCGCGATGAGTGAACGAGATACCCAGCGCGCCAAGGTGTACGACGCCGAACAGCTGGTCCGTGGCATGTTCGATCGCGCCGACGAGTACGGCAATCGCACCGTCGAGCTGTACGGCTCGCACATCACCTTGCCCGTCGAACGCCGTTTCGCCTCGGTGGCGTCCGTCCAGACCTATGCTGAGAAGGTGCTCGCCCTCAATTGGGTTCGGGCCCAATGGGATAGAGCCGAGGTGCCGGTTCGGGTGCGGTCGCGTGCCGGAGCGACCGCCGCCCACTACGAAGCGGCCGACGCAGTCCTCGCGGTGCCGCTGCACACCGGCGGCACCGCGTGGGCTCTGCGCGAACTGGTCGTCTTGCACGAACTGGCCCACCACTTGGAACCCGCACCCGGCGAAGTCGCGCCCCACGGACCCGAATTCTGCACCCGCTACCTGGAATTGGTGGACGGAGTCGTCGGCCCCGAAGCCGCCCTAGTGCTGCGAACGACAATGCTCAGCTGCGGCGTCCGTTTCGGCTAGGCCGAAGCGCGTAGGCAATCGGCGGGACAGAAATGGTTGCTTTGCGGGTCTCCGGAACCGCCATTTCTCGCCCGTCATAACCATTTGACTACGGTCGATAGAGAAATGGCGGCGGAGGTTGGCGCGGAGCCGGTTTCGGGAAATAGCCCGGGTTTCCCTCTAGGCGAGCAGGGCGCGTACGCGCTGGTAGCGGGCGTGCCACCAGGCGACGCGGTCGGGGTCTGGGTGGCGGTAGCGGTCGATGAGTGCAGAGTCCGGCGTGAGGGGTGTGCGCGGCACAGGGAGGAAACCGTCCACCGGGCGCAGGGATTCGGCCACCACGTCGCCCTCGAACAGGGAGGTCGTGCCGAGTCCGCAGGCGAAGTCGAGTTCCGGGAGCGCGCCGGCCAGCGCCAGCTGCGCGCCGAGGCCGACGCTGGTCTCCAGTGCGGAGGAGACCACGCAGGGCAGTCCGGCCGCCGCAGCAACCTCCAGCGCGCGTCGAACTCCGCCCAGGGGAGTGCATTTGAGCACGGCGACATCGGCCGCCCCTGCCACGGCCACCCGCAGCGGGTCCTCCGCACGCCGGATGGATTCGTCGGCGGCGATGCGCACGTCGACCTTCCTGCGCACCTCGGCGAGTTCCTCGACGGTCCGGCACGGCTGCTCGACGTATTCCAAACCACCTGCGGCGCGGTCGATCCGAATGATATGGGCGACCGCGGTGTCCACATCCCACACCGCATTGGCATCCACCCGAATCCCGCCGTCCGGCCCGAGCGCGTCGCGGACCGCCTCGACCCGCGCCAGGTCCTCGCCGAGGGAATCGGGATGGTCGGCGACCTTCACCTTCGCCGTGCGGCAGCCCGACGCGCTGACGATCCGGTGCGCCCGCTCCGGATCGACGGCGGGCACCGTGCAATTGATCGGAATACGCTCCCGCACCGGCTCCGGCCACCCGGTCGTCAGCTGCTCGACCGCCGTCGCCAGCCATCCGGCCGCCTCCCGATCGTCGTACTCGGGGAACGGACAGAACTCACCCCACCCCAGCGGCCCCGGAATCAACATCCCCTCCCGCACGGTGATCCCGCGAAACCGCGTGCGCAGCGGAATCGCGTAGACGACGGGCTCGGGGAACGTATCGGCGGTCATCGTTGGTCAGCCTACGGGCCGAGGCCGATACGAGTAGCGGCATATCGGCCCGGCTTGCGAAACCGTCGAAGCGGTGGGTGTCGTAGCAGGCCTCGCGCAAGGATCAGGACGGCCTACGAGTTCCATCGCGTTGGCGATGGGGCTTCGGATGTTCGCGCCGTTCGTATCGTGGCGAAAATCCGTGCATGCGGGTGCGCTGGCTCGGCGTAGACGAAGTCGCTGCGTTGCTGCCGCCACAGCCCGCGCTGGCGCGTTGGCTGCCGCAGCTGGCGGTGCGATCCGGGCTGTCTGCCGCCGAGTGTGTTGTATGCGATGGGGGTCCCCGGGGGCTGTTGAGGCCGAAGTGGAACCGGACCGGAACGCGGTTCGAATCGCCATCGATGACGGGCGCTGCCCGACCGTTTCGAGAGCGAAAAGCGACGCCGCCGACGCGCACGTGCTGGCCGAGTTCGGAGTGTGGCGATCGGCCGCATGTGGTCGCGTGGTCGACAGACGGGCACCCTGGACGTATGGGGTCGGCGTTGTCGAGGCGATTGGCAGACTTGACGCGGGCCGGTCTCGCCACCTTCGTCGCCCTCGGGATCGGTTGGTCAGCAGTGATTCTCGTCCCCCTGTACGAGTTCCTCGTAGCCGACGGACAGCGTGGCAGCAGGTATCTGCCGGTCGCCTACGGCCTCGCATGGACGGGAATCGCCGCGGCGGTTGTAGTGGCAGCCGTACTGGTGGTGTCGAAGTTGCGTATGCGCAGGGCAATTGGATGGACGCCACTGGTGGCGGTCCCGTTGATCATCGAGTCGTGGTTGCTGGGATGCCTCGTCGCGCTGGTGCTGGGTTCGCTCTGAGCTGGTGCTGTGTTTCGTTTCGAGCTGGTGCTGGGGATCTGAGCTGGTGCTAGGTTCCGTTCGCGCTGGTGCTGGATTCGATCTGAGCCGGTGCCGAGTTCGATTCGAGCTGGTGCGGGATCTACTCGATCCGAGAGGAAAACGGGCGCCCGGCGGGTACCGGGCGCCCGGTGATTCACAACCGCTCGAGGATGGTTGCGTTGGCGAGTCCGCCTGCCTCGCACATGGTTTGCAGTCCGTAGCGGGCGCCGCGGTCCCGCATGGCGTGCACCAGTGTGGTCATCAGGCGGGCGCCGGACGCGCCGAGCGGGTGACCGATCGCGATCGCCCCGCCGTTGACGTTCACCTTCGACATATCGGCGCCGGTGTCCTGAGCCCAGGCAAGCACCACCGGCGAGAACGCCTCGTTGATCTCGACGAGGTCGATATCGGAGAGTTGAAGACCGGCTCGCTGCAACACCTTTCGGGTCGCCGGAATCACCGCGGTGAGCATCATGAGCGGGTCGTCGCCCGCGACGGCGAAGCTGTGCAGCCGGGCGAGCGGGCGCAGGCCGAGCTGTGCGGCGCGTTCGCTGGTCATGATCAGCACCGCGGCGCTGCCGTCGCTGACCTGGCTCGCGCTGGCGGCGGTGATCTGCCAGCCGATCTGCGGGAAGCGCTCGCCCATCGCCGGGTCGTAGTAGGCGGGCCGCAGTCCGGCGAGGGTGTCGAGGGTGCTGCCGACGCGGATGCCCTCGTCGCTGATCAGCCCGTTGATCGGGGCGAGCTCGGCGGCGAAGAGGCCGTTCTTCGTTGCCTGCGCTGCCTTTTCGTGGCTGGTCAACGCGAACTCGTCGAGCTGGGTGCGCGTGAGGCCCCACTTCGCTGCGATCAGTTCGGCGCTGATGCCCTGCGGTACCAGACCTTCCGGGTACCGTTCGGCGAACGCGACACCGGAGAGGTCCTCGGAGCCGACGAGGTTGGCGCCCATCGGGATTCGGCCCATCGACTCGACGCCCGCGGCGACCACGATGTCGTACGCGCCCGCGATCACGCCCTGGGCGGCGAAGTGGATGGCCTGCTGACTGCTGCCGCACTGCCGGTCCACCGTCGTCGCGGGCACCGATTCGGGGTAGCCCGCGGCCAGCGCCGCTCGCCGCGTCACATTGGCGCCCTGCTCGCCGACCTGCGTGACCACGCCGCCGATCACATCGTCGATCCGCGCCGGATCGATGCCGCTGCGCTCGACTACCTCGCGCAGGCTGTGTGCCAGCAGGTCGACCGCGTGGACGTTGTGCAGCGCTCCGTTCGGCTTGCCCTTGCCGATCGGCGTGCGCACCGCTTCGACGATCACCGCGTCTCTCATGGCGGATCCTTCCTCTGACCGGGGCTTCTGCACCCTGGCTCTATTGGCTTATAGTCAGATTAACGCCTGGGTATAGCTGACTCAAGTCAGTCGCGGATATGATGTGCGTCATGGCAGCCGTGATGGAAGGACCCTTGGCCGATCTCAGTTCGTGGCAGGCCGTCGACTGTTCCATCGCCAAGGCGATGGAACTCGTCGGCACGCGCTCGGCCGTCCTGATCCTGCGCGAGGCCTACTACGGCACCCGCCGCTTCGACGGTTTCGCCAGCCGGGTCGGTATCACGGATGCGGCCGCGGCGGCCCAGCTCCGCAAGTTGACCGAGGCCGGCCTGCTGGCAAAAGAGCCTTATCAGGAAGAAGGCAAACGCACGCGGCACGAATACGTCCTCACCCGGATGGGCCGCGACCTGCTCCCGGCCGTGCTGGCCTTGATGCAGTGGGGGGATGCGTACCTACAGCCGGGCCCGGCCCCGTTGTTGCTGGTCGAGGAGGCGACGGGGG
This sequence comes from Nocardia sp. bgisy134, assembly GCF_965341865.1. Lineage (GTDB taxonomy): Bacteria > Actinomycetota > Actinomycetes > Mycobacteriales > Mycobacteriaceae > Nocardia. Next base: position 257,390 of record NZ_CBDQZP010000008.1, on the reverse strand, counting down.
CTCCGGTACGTGTCGAGGTGCGGAGCGCGACGGGCAAGGAGATCGAGTTGGAGGAACTCGGGATTCGGGTGAACGAGAGCTACCTGCAGCAAAGACGGCAGCGCTCAGAGTAGCGGCCGGTCGACCGCTCTGCCGTGTGCGTGAATTGAACCTCGCAGAGCTTCCACACGCCTCGCAGCAGTTGTACTGGCTGCGAGGCGTGTGAAGAGTTTGCGAGGTATCGCTAGCGGCCCGCGCCGGGGCTCAGTCGAGGCGACGGCCGTCCGTGGCGGAGAAGAAGTACGTGTGTTCAGGGGTGGTGGACAGCTTCAGGCGGGTGCCCTTCGCGGGCGGGTTGCGCCAATCGGCCCGCGCCACAATGGATTCCCCCGCACCGTCGACCTGACCCTCGGCGACGGTGCGGCCGTAGATGTAGGCGTCGGAACCGAGTTCCTCCACCACGTCCACTTCCATCTCGATGCCGTCCTTGCTCAGTCCGTCGCCGAGCTCGAAGTGTTCGGGGCGGATGCCGACCACGACCTTGCCCTCGGCGGCGTCGGACACCGAACGCGGCACCGGCAGTGCGTGCCCGCCGAGCGCCACCGCGCCGTCGGACACCGGCAGCGTGAACATGTTCATGGCGGGCGAGCCCATGAAACCGGCGACGAAGGCGTTGGCCGGGTTGCGGTACAGGTCGCGCGGGGTCGCGCACTGCTGGAGCAGGCCGTCCTTGAGCACGGCGACGCGGTCGCCCATGGTCATGGCCTCGACCTGATCGTGGGTGACGTACACCGTCGTGGTGCCGAGCCTGCGCTGTAGCTGGGCGATCTGGGTGCGGGTCTGCACGCGCAGCTTGGCGTCCAGGTTCGACAGCGGCTCGTCCATCAGGAACACCTGCGGCTGACGCACGATCGCCCGGCCCATCGCCACGCGCTGACGCTGACCGCCGGACAGCGCCTTCGGCTTGCGGTCCAGGTAGGGCTCCAGGTCGAGCAGCTTGGCGGCCTCCCGCACGCGCTGGTCCTTCTCCGCCTTGGCGACCTTGGCCAGCTTGAGCGCGAAGCCCATGTTCTCGGCCACCGTCATGTGCGGGTAGAGCGCGTAGTTCTGGAACACCATCGCGATGTCGCGTTCCTTCGGCTCCGCGTGGGTGACGTCGTTCGCGCCGATCAGGATGCGCCCGCCGTTCACCTCCTCCAGCCCGGCCAGCATCCGCAGCGAGGTGGACTTCCCGCAACCGGACGGGCCGACCAGAACCAGGAACTCGCCGTCGGCGATCTCCAGATCCAGCTGGTCGACGGCGGGTTTGGTCGCGCCGGGATACAGGCGGGTGGCGCGCTCGAAGGTCACCGTTGCCACGGCAGATCACATCCCTTCACCGGCAGGAACGTGCCGGACGATCCGAGTAGAGGGCTCACCGTCGCACGCGGCGCGCGGACGGTCCGGACGATCGTATCGGGCGACAAATTCCCATGCAGCCGAGTCCGTGCGCCGGCCGAAAGCACGAGGAAGGCGCGGGCCGGTTTTCACCACGCCGGATCCGCCGGACGCCGGTAGCCTCGATCGCGGGGATCAGCGAGCGAACGAGGAGGGCATGAGATGAGTCGGCCGATTCGGATCGGAGTCCAGCTGCAGCCGCAGCACGCCCCCAAGTACGGCTTGATTCGCGATGCCGTGCGGCGGGCCGAGGACGCCGGTGTCGACATCGTCTTCAACTGGGATCATTTCTATCCGCTCAGCGGCGATCCGGTGGGCGCGCACTTCGAGTGCTGGACCATGCTCGCCGCGTTCGCCGAGCAGACCGAGCGGGTGGAGATCGGCGCGCTGGTCACCGGCGGTGGGTACCGCAACCCGGAACTGCTCGCCGATATGGCGCGCACCGTCGACCACATCAGCGACGGCAGGTTGATCCTCGGCATCGGCGCGGGCTGGTTCCAGCACGACTACGACGAGTACGGGTACGAATTCGGCACGGCGGCAAGCCGATTGAAGCTGCTCGGGGAGAGCATGCCGAGGCTGACCGCGCGGCTGAAGAAGCTGAATCCGCAGCCGACCCGCGACATCCCGATCCTGATCGGCGGCGGTGGCGAGCGCAAGACGCTGCGCCTGGTCGCCGAATACGCCGACATCTGGCACAGCTTCGCCGACCTCGGCTCGCTGCGGCACAAGAACCAGGTGCTCGCCGAGCACGCCGCCGCCGTCGGCTCCGACCCGTCCCGTATCGAGCGCTCGGTGCCGTGGCCGGGAGCGGAGCAGGCGCCGGCGTTCATCGAGCAAGGGGTGGGCTTGTTCACCGTCGGCGTGAGCGGCCCCGACTACGACTTCGGCCAGCTCGAGCAGGCCATCCGGTGGCGCGACGAGGTGAACCCGGAACAGGTCACCGGCTTGGCCTGAGCCCGGTTCCGGGTTCTACCGCGATCAGACCGTCGAATACTGCCGCTCGCGGGCCACGGCCGCTGCCCCCTCGACGGGCAGCGACAGGCGGACCGGGAGTTCGGCGAGACCTCGAATGAGCAGGCTCCTGCGCCAGCTCAGTTCGGCGAAGTCGCCGTCGAGCGACATCGCCGGGATTCGATCGAGCAGCCGGGTGAGCGCGATGGTGGCCTCCATCCGGGCCAAGGCCGCGCCGACACAGTAGTGAATGCCGTGGCCGAAGGCGATGTGCCGGTTGTCGGTGCGCATCGCGTCGACCCGGTCCGGGTCGGCGAACCGCTGCGGATCGCGGTTGGCCGCCGCCAGGGAGATCATGACGAACTCGCCCGCGTCGATCTCCTGACCGCCCAACGTGATCGGCGCGGTGGTGAACCGGGCCGTCGCCATATGCACCGGACCCTGGCAACGCAGGATCTCCTCGACGTAGGCGGGGACGCCGGTCGGGTCGGCGCGCAGTCGCTCGGCCGTGGCCGGATCGCGCAGCAGCTCGAGCACCGTGTTGCCGATCAGGTTGACCGTGGTCTCGTGCCCCGCGGCCAGCAGCAGGAACAGCATCGAGATGAGTTCCTGCTGGTCGAGCCGGTCGTTGTCGTCCTTGGCGACGATCAGTGCCGAGAGCAGGTCCTCGCGGGGATTGTCGGTGCGTACGGCGATCAGTTCGGTGAGGTAGGTGAAGAAGCTGATGCCGGCGCTGGTCCGTTCCTCGACGCTGGCCGATTCGTCGACCACGACCTCGGTCCAGGCGCGGAACTCGTCCTTGTCGTCGTCGGCCACGCCGAGCAGCTCGCAGATCACCATGATCGGCAACGGGAACGCGTAGTCGTCGAGCAGGTCGGCGGATTCCTTGCCGCTCAACTCGTCGAGCAGCGAGTCGGCAATCGCGGTGATGCGGGGGCCGAGGTCGCGAACCGCGCGGCTGGCGAACGCCTTGGCCACCAGGCTGCGTAGCCGGGTGTGCTGGGGCGGATCGGCGAAGAGCATGTTGTCGTTGACGGCGCCCGCGAACTTCTCGGCTCCGCCGTTCTTGGCCATGGCGGCCTGGCCCTCGGGCGAGGTGACGCGCTTGCTGATATTCGGCTCGATGAAGGCCTGTTTGGCCACGTCCTGATCGACGATCAGCCAGCTCAGCACCCCGTCCAGACGGACGCGGTGGATCGGTCCGCGTTCGCGCAGACTCCGGTAGACGGCGTGCGGGTCCCGGTAGAAGTCGTCGTCGGTCAGCTCGATGATCTCGTTGGCGGTCGTCACGCGGCGCCCCCGGTCCGCGACGCGGAGCCGCCCGAAACCGAACATGAATCCAGGTAGTTCACTAGCCCTGTGTCCTTTCGAGGTCGAACGGTTCTGATTCAGTCCCGACGCAGTCTCGAGAAGCGGTAACAGCGGTGATCGCTCGCTGTCCGATCGTGGTGGTGCCGAGGCGAAGTCGGCCGCCGGCTGCATCGGTGGAACGTCGAGCAGTTTCGATCGGTGTGAACCTTGAAAAAGCCCCGTGCGGGAGTAATCACCTACGCCGCGCCGACCGGTCGTGCCGTGCCGGCGACAGAATGTCCGCGTACCCGGGGCAAATTTCCGAGCGATTCTCGCACAGGCGCGCCGCTGTGCGGCGAGTGACCCTCGTCGCGTCGGCCACATGTAACTGTGGATTTGCGGTATGTCCGCACTAGGGTTCTCGACCATGGCTGGTCTGCCCGCTGCGTGGCGTCGTGCCCTGATCACCTCGATACTGATCGCCGTCGGTCTGACGGCGGCAGGCTGTGGTTCCGGCGACGAATCCTCCGATATCAGGGACCTCTGCTCGCCCCCAGGGCTGAGCGCGGCGTCCGCTGCGCCGACGAATCTGGCCTCCTCCGCCACCGCGGGACCGGACCGCTACACCACCGCGAACACGGCCCCGCTGGAATCCATCGACGCGAACAGGCTCGGGCTGATCACCCCCGGCACGCTCAGCGTCGGCACCCTCTCCGACGCGCCCCCGAGCATCTGCGTGAACTCCGCGGGGACCTTCACCGGCTTCGACAACGAGCTCCTGCGCGCGGTGGCCGCGAAACTCGGCCTGCGAGTGCAGTTCTCGGGCACCGAGTTCTCGGGTCTGCTCGCGCAGGTGGCGGGCGCGCGCTTCGATGTCGGCTCCTCCAACATCACCACCACCGACGCCCGCCGCGAACTGGTCGGCTTCACCAACGGCTACGACTTCGGCTACTTCGCCCTCGTGGTGGCCAACGGGAGTCCGATCCGCAGCTTCGCCGATCTAGGTCCAGGTACCCGGATCGCCGTCGTCCAGGGCACGGTGCAGGACGACTACGTGGTGAACACCCTGCACCTGGACCCGGTGAAGTTCCCGGACTACAACACCGCCTACGCCAATCTGAAGACCGGTCAGGTCGACGCCTGGGTGGCCCCCTCGGCGCAGGCCGAGGGCGCGATCAAGCCGGGCGACGGCACCTCGGTGGTCCAGAACGCTTTCAGTCTGGACAATTTCGCCGCGTGGGCGGTGAACAAGAGCAACAAGCCGCTCGTCGACGCGCTCAACAGCGGCCTGGACGCGGTGATCGCGGACGGCACCTACGCCCGCCTCTACAGCGACTGGGTGCCGCGGCAGTTGCCGCCGGGCTGGAAGCCGGGTTCCAAGGCCGCACCGACTCCGCAGCTGCCCGATTTCGCCGCGATCGCCGCCGAACAGGGACCGGACCAAGGCCAGGAGCAGACCGCGCCGAAGTCCACCCTGCAACAGCTGGGCGACACATTCTTCGATTGGTCCCTGTATCGCAAGGCTTTTCCCGATCTGATCAAGACGGGTCTGCCGAACACCCTGATCCTGGCGCTGGTTTCGGGGCTGCTGGGCACCGCGATCGGCATGCTGCTCGCGGTCGCCGGAATCTCACGCACCCGCTGGTTGCGCTGGCCCGCGCGGGTTTACACCGATATCTTCCGCGGCCTGCCCGCCGTCGTGATCATCCTGCTCATCGGTCTGGGTGTCGGGCCGGTGGCGCGCAACATCACCGGCAACAATCCGTACTGGCTCGGCGCGGTCGCTCTGGCACTGCTGGCCTCGGCCTACATCGGTGAAATCTTCCGTTCCGGAATCCAATCCGTGGAGGCCGGGCAGCTGGAGGCGGCGCGCGCCATCGGCTTCGGCTATCGGCGGGCCATGACGCTGGTGGTGATCCCGCAGGGCGTGCGCCGGGTGCTCCCCGCGCTGATGAACCAATTCATCGCGCTCATCAAGGATTCCTCGCTGATCTACTTCCTCGGTCTGCTCGCCAGTCAGCGCGAACTGTTCGCGGTGGGCCGAGATCTCAACGCGCAGACCGGAAATCTCTCGCCGCTGGTCGCCGCGGGCCTGATGTACCTGGTGCTGACCATCCCGCTCACCCACCTGGTCAACTACATCGACCGCCGGATGCGCACCGGTCGGCCCGATCAGCCGATCGACGAACTCGAGCAGGCCACCATCACCGAAGGGCGCTGAACCATGAGTGCATCTCTCACCGGAACCGGCCTGCACCTCACCCTCGGCCGCAACCACGTGCTGCGCGGTATCGACATCCACGTCGACGCGGGCACGACCACCACCGTCATCGGACCCTCCGGCTCCGGCAAGTCGACCCTGCTTCGGGTGCTCAACCGGCTGCACGAGCCGGATCGCGGCGACGTCCTGCTGGACGGCGAGTCGGTGCTGCGCGAGGACCCGGACCGGCTGCGTCAGCGCATCGGCATGGTGTTCCAGCATTTCAACCTGTTCCCGCACAAGACCGTGGCGGACAACATCGCGCTCGGCCCGCGCAAGCTGCGCGGTCTGTCGAAGGACACGGCGCGAGCACTCGCGATCGAGCAGCTGGAGATCGTGGGGCTGGTGAACAAGGCCGACGCGCGACCCGCGAATCTCTCCGGCGGGCAGCAGCAGCGGGTCGCGATCGCGCGGGCGCTGGCCATGCGGCCGGAGATCATGTTCTTCGACGAGGCCACCTCGGCGCTCGACCCCGAGCTCGTGAAGGGCGTGCTCGCGCTGATGAGCGATCTGGCGTCCGGTGGCATGTCGATGATCGTGGTGACGCACGAGATGGGGTTCGCGCGCAGCGTCTCCGACAATGTGGTGTTCATGGATCAGGGGCAGGTGGTGGAGACCGGGACGCCGGACACGCTGTTCGACGCCGCCGAGACGCCGCGGTTGCGCAAGTTCCTCTCGCAGGTGCTCTGAGGTTCGGTAGCGCATAGCTGGCAATCTCCATCCATGCACACGTGCTAATGTGTTGTTGTTCACAGATGCACCTGTCCATCGCGATGGAAGAAGGCTTTCTGATGACTGCAGCACACTCCGAGCACACCGGCCACGCGCACGTCCACTGCGAGGGCTGCGGCCATGTCGCCGTTCCGCACGGTGACCACGTCGACTATGTCCACGACGGCCACCTGCACCGCGCCCACGACGGCCACTTCGACGAATGCGAGCCCTCCGGTCACACCGAAGTCGTCCACGACCACGTACACGGTGAAGGCTGCGGCCACGTCGCCGTCCCGCACGGTGACCACGTCGACTACATCCACGACGGCCACCGTCACGCTCCCCACGACGGCCACTACGACGAACACTGATCCCAGGCGCGCGCCGCTCGTCTCGCCGCGCGCCTGATTCTCACCCCGCCTCCCGCAACCGCACCTCCAGCCGCAACCCCAACGCCTCCGCGTACCGCTCGAGCATGGGGATGGTCGGCATGGTGCCGCCCGCCTCGAACCGCGCCACCGCAGGCTGCTTCAACCCTGCCCGCTCGGCCAGTTCTGCCTGCGTCATCCCGAGCGCCTCCCGCCGCGCGCGGATGGTCAGGTGTGGAAGGTGGCGATGGCGGACCAGAGGAGGGGGGAGTGTTCGATGGCGCCGGTTTCGCGCCAGGTGGTGAGGCGGGTGCGGTGCCAGGTGGTGAGGGGGTGGAGAGGGTCGGGGTGGTCGTGAGCGGTGTCGATGGCGCGGATGAGGTCTTGCAAGGGGGTTGCGGTGGCGCCTGCGAGGCGTTGGAAGGCTAGGTCGGTGGGGAGCGGCCAGCGGGTGGCGGTGACGAGTTCGGCGCCGCCGTTGATCATGGCCGCGACGAGGCCGAGCGCCTCGGTGAAGCGGAGGTCGCCGCCGCTCTCGCAGGCGATCAGGGCGACACGGCTCGGCATGGGCCAAAGGTCGGGGCCCGCAACGGGTTCGGGATCAAGGGTGTGGGTGCCGAGCAGGAGGTCCTTGGCCGACAGGGGGCGGTGCGTGCGCAGCGGTTCGGCGAAACCGGTGGATTCGGCCGTGCACGCCAGGTGGAGTTCGGCGCTCTCGCTCTGACCGGACTCCGGTGCGGCGGCCGTGACGTGTCCGACGTAGATCAGTCGCGATGCCCCCGCACGGAGCGTCTCGGAGAGCCACCCGCGATCCAGGTCGGTTCGGCGGAAGACCTCGACGGTATCGGTCACGCTGGGTCGGAGGCGTTGGCGTGCTACATGTTCGGCGACCCGCTCGGAGAGTGCGCCCGAACCGTTCATCCGTCCCAGCACCGAGCCCAGTGCGGAGTCGGCGCGAAATCCCGGCACCCGCGGATCGAGCACGGCGACCACCGGCAACTCGCGATCGGCTGACCAGCTGCGCGCGCGCCGTCCCGGCGCGTGCACGACGCCCGCTGGAGCGAGCAGGCTGACGTCGGCGATGTCGATGAGCCGCAGAGCCGGGTCGGGCGCGATGATCTCCCACGGCACCTGCGCCACCCGTGGCGAGGGTTGTAGGCGGATATGCGGCCGAACTCCCCGCGTGTACAGCTCGTGCAATTGCACAGCCAGCCCGTACGGCAACAACGCGCGGGAAAGTGACTGTGCCAATCTGTATTCCGCGTCCGGGGACGCGAACGCGCCGGTCGTCAGCGCGCGCTCGAGTCCGCCCGGAGCGTCGGGCTTCGGTAGCGCATCGGCAAGCGCCGACACCGCCTCCGCGATCGGATCACCCGGCAGCATCGCGGCCCCGCGCGGCGCGGCATCGTCGTCCCACCGCCAGGACATGTAGAGGTCACCGGCGTCGGCCATCCGCACGACTACCGTCGGCTGCTCGGGTGTCGTCATGCTCGAATCCTGGGGCTCGCGCGACGTGCTGACGCGGACCGCCGATCAGCAGCGCCGCGGGCTCGCCGCCTAGGTAAGCCCAGGCGCGCACTGTGCCCTGCCGAGCATGCTGTTGTCGACTCGGGCCGCGTGTTTGCTGCGCGTGGTGTTGTCGACTCGGGCCGCGTGTTTGCTGCGCGTGGTGTTGCCCACCCGGGCCACGCGGTCGCAGCGCGGGATGCAGCCCCCGCCGATCTCACATCGCCGCGAAGTTCACTCATACCGTCAGCACCCGTTCCTCCCGCACCGCGCGCCCATAGCGCTGCTCGGCGGCAGTGATGTACTCCGCCAGCGCGATGTGCCCGTCCGGCGCGACCGCCAGCCGCGGCGGCGGGGTGACTCGCAGGCCGGCGGCCGCGGCGACCTTGGCCAATGCCGAACCGAGGTGGAGCGCGGAGCCCTCGGCCTGCGCGGGCGCCTCGATCGGTGAGAGCGGCTCCAGCGGCAGCTGCGGGCGGGGCTGGTGGTCGGTCGCATCGACATCCACTGTGGTTCCCGCACATTGTGTTTCGATCAGATCCGCGATGAGCGGACCGTCCCCGCAGAGGTAGGCGAATCGGAACGCCAAGCGCATCGCGGGGTCGGCGATCTCGCGATTCCACTGGGCCCGTTGATTGCCGTTCGGCAGCGTGTATCGCACGGCATCGATGGCGATGGCCGCGGGCACCGCTACATCGCGAGCCAGCGCCAGCAGCTCGGGAGTCGGCGCGTCGATGCTGTCGATCACCGCCTCCAGCAGCACGGCGTGCCAGAAATCGACCTGCGCGCAGTGCAATCCGAGACCGCGCGCCGCGTACGCCTCGAACGCGGCGGCGAGCAACTCCTGTCCCTCGTCGACGCGAAAGCCTTTGAACGCCACCGTCGCGAGACGGGTCTGGACGGCGGCCACGTCCAGCATCGCGCCGGACGCCTCGAAGCAGGCGAGGGAGCGCCGGTACAGCGCCTCGGCTTGTTCGTCGTCGTCGCGATGTTCGGCGACGTACCCCATGATCCTGAGCCCGACTCCGGCGCGGTACTCGAGTCCGGCCTGTTCGAAATACCGCTGGCTCGCTCGCAGCGGCTCTTCCGCGTCGTCGAACCGGTTCACTCTCGTGTACAGCGTGGCCAGATTCTGCTGGGTTTCCGCCACCGCGTTGCGGTCGCCCGCCGCCTCGAAGGCGGCCAGCGCTTGTTCGGCGAAGTCGATGCCGAGTTCCCTGCGCCCGGTCTCGAAGTACGCGCCCGCCAGGTTCATCAGTGGATGGCCGGTGAGGTGCGGCGCGAAACGTTGTGCGACGTCGAGGGTTTCGGTGGCCAGTTCGACCACCCGCACCCACTGGGCGCGGTGGAACGCCACCGCCGTCAGTGAGAGCAGGCAGGGCACCCGCAGCGAGGCGAATTCGGGATGGTCGGTCAGCAGCGTCCTGGCTTGCTCGAGCGCGTCCTGCGCCGCGTCGAGTTCGCCGAGGTGCTGGAGCGCTTGCGAGTAGTTGACGAGCGTGGACGCGCGCTTCTCGACGGCGTCGTCGGGGATCTCCGCCAGCGCCGACCGGAACCGGACGGCCGCCCCCGCGTGGTCGCCGAGTTCGTCGCACATGCTCGCGGCGTTCACCAGCGCGCTGACCCGCACACCGCCGGAGGTGGTGAGGACCGCGTGTTCGAAGATGCGCAGCGCCTCCGCGACCTCGCCGCGCTGATACGCCGCAGCGCCTTCGTAGAGCAGTTCCAGGCCGGGCGGCGCTGCTTCGTCCTGTGTCATCAGAAGTCCGAATCCGATGCGGCGGCCGCGATCTCGGCCAGGAGCAAGGTGTCGTCGTCCGCCGTGGCGCCGCGCAGCCGGGCGGCGACCAGATCCCGAATCCGCGCGCGCTCGTCGTGGTCGGCGGGGAGCGCATCCGGACCCACGCCGGGCACATAGACATGCACTCCCGCAACGGCTTCCGCGGCAGTGGACGCCGTGCCCTGCCAAGTGTCGCCGACCAGATGGAGTTCCGTGTCGATCGCGCCGACGCTGGTGTCGAGCAGCGCGCGCGGGTGCAGATGCGCGGGCGGGGCATCGAGTTGCGGTGCGGCCACCGCCCTCACCCGTACTAGCGTCGCCCCCTCCGCCCTGGTCAACTCCCAGGACACGGCGTGTTCGGACGCGTCGACCAGGCCGGGCGGGCAGCGCCGCCAGTCCCAGCCGCCGCTGCCACGCCCGAAGACCAGTTCACCTTGTCGCGCACCGGAACCGGCGGCCAGCGCGTAGTCCTCCGCGCGGCCGAGCGCGACGGGTGCGGCGGGCAGCGGCTCGAGGTCCGCGTCGGCACCGTCGACGATCAACTCGCACGCCTCGGTGAGCGTGGCGATCTCGGTGTCGAGCAATTGCTGGTCCAGCGCTGGGATGCCGTCGATGGTGGAGGCGGGCCACCAGCGTGCCGCCCAGTGCGCGTAAGCCAACTTCCTGGCCTGAGCGACCAGGGTCGGCAGCGCGGGTTCTGCCGGAAGTTCGACGGCCTGCCGGTCGGCGACAGCCAGTGCGACATGCTCGCCGTAGACGGCCCACAACCATTCCTGCGCTTCGTCGAGGTCGTGCAGCACGGCGGCCGGGACCGGTTCTCCGGCCAGCAGACTCCAGGCGAGGTGACCGCCGACGACCTCCAGCACCATGGTGTCCAGTGGGGGAGCGTCCGCCCAGACCGTCGGCGCGCCTGCGGGTGCGATGGTCCAGAATCCTTCGGCGTCTTCGCGCACGAGCACCGCATTCATCAGCTCGCCCTCGATTCCGTCGAATCGACTTCGCTCGCCACAGCACTCGCGCTGAGCGCATTCTTCACCTTGGTGCGGTGATCGAGGATGACCGAGCGGGCCACGCCGTCCAGCAGGTCCCACAGCTCGTCGGGTTCGACCACCGCGGCTGCGCGAACATCTCGACCGTGCAACCGAACCCACAGCCGTCGTAGGTAGGGTCGCCACGGCGTGCGGAGTTCCGCGGCGATCTGCGTGAGCGGCCCGCTCGCACGATCGGAGTCGTGCACCGCGAGCCGCCGTGCTTGCAGCACATAGGCTTCGCGCCGCCAGCGATTGTTGATCGCCTGGTGTGCCGCGGTTCCGCGCGCCATGCCGTCCGGCGCCGCAACCCGCCCGGTCGTCCATGCGACGTCCGCCCCGCCGCGCCCCGACGACGCTGCACCGGCCAAGTGGCGCACCCTTCCCGCCCCGCCGGCGCCCTCGCCCGACGTCGCTCCGAACGGCGAAAGGCCAACGGCCAGGGCGGCTCCGGTAGCGGCCGCGACCCGCAGCGTCTCGTCCAGCAGTGCCCACGGCGAACAGCTGCGGGCGATTTCGTCGGTGACGAGTTCCGGGATCGGCGGCAGTTCGGCGCGTTCGCTCGAGGCCTGCAACACCGTGAAGACTCGTTCGTAGATCGTGCGGTCGAACGGAAGCCCGAGGTCCGCCTTGGACGCCGACGCGCCGAGCGCGGGCGAGTGCGGCAGCGGATGCGCGGTGAGCCCGAGTTCGTTCGCGCTGCTGCCGGATGCCCGGTGCCAGAGGTCGATTCCGGAGTGGGTGCCCGCGCGCGCCGCCACGAGACGGTCCAGTTCGGGCTGTCCATCACCGGTCACCCTGCTGTTCGCGCACGCGTCGAGCAGTTCCTCGAACGCCGCGGTGTGATCGCCGCTCACCGTCGCCGGTCGCCGCCGCCAGGCGATGTCGATCAACCCGCCAAGCTGCCGCGCCACCTCGGCGTCCGTGAGGTGCTGCTTGAGCGCCTGCGTGGTCCGGCCCGCGGCGAACTCGTGGATATCGCGCAGCGCGGCCTCCGCGGTTTGCCTGTCGCGCACCGGATCCGGATGACCCGCCGTGGTCGCGAGCTCGAAACAGCGCTGGAAGTAGAGATCCTGGGGATTGCCTTCGGTGATACGCAGCGCGCGGCGGACCTGTTTGAGCAGCGTGAACCAGGCCGCGGTGGCCCGCAGCACGTCGGCGGCGGCGAAGAGGCGCGATGCGAGCAGCGTCGCGCCGTCCGCGCTGAGAATCGCCCCTGCACAGCTCGGATGCTGCACGGGACGGATCACCAAGGGGTCGAGCAGGAGTTTGACGGTCCGGCGCAGCGGTCCGCCGTGCGGGCCGCTGAGTGCTTCGACGCCGTCGAGCCTGCGCCACACCTCGTCGAGCACCATGGCGCGCGGTCGTCGCATTCGACCAGGTTAACGGACCTGTGGCCGGTTCGGGCCGCCGAAACCTGGGATCGGTAGGCGGCACGCGATTCCTACCTTTCTCTCAACGGCCCGACCACCGGGCCGGACCAACGGAGAGACAGGAACGGATCACCATGAACACCAAGTACTTCCGCACCGGCACCGCCGCCCTCGCCGCCCTCGCGCTGACCGGCTTCCTCACCGCCTGCGGTGACGACTCCGCGAGCAGCTCGCCCGCGACCTCGAAGCAGACCACCGCCGCCGCGCCCGCCGGTCCCGCGGCGGGCAAGTCCGCGGCGCTGGTCGACGGCAAGGCGCTGGCAGGCACCTTCGAGACCACCTGCGTGAAGCAGGGCAACACGCTGGCCCTGGCCCTGACCGACAACAACAACGCCACCTACGGCCAGCTGACGGCCAGCGCCACCGTCACCGACTCCGACACCGTGCAGGCCGTCGGCATCGCGGGCAGCAAGGGCGGCTCCTCGGGTCTGCCCTACGCGGTGGGCTACGGCAACGGCCAGCCGGGCGGTTCGGCGAAGGTCGTGAAGGACGGCAACACCTACAAGGTCACCGGCGAGGGCGTCGGCGCGCCGGACCTGACCAACCCGCTTGCGGGGCCGTCCACCTCCACCTTCGACATCACCTTCGCCTGCTCGACCATCGTCGGCGCCTGACGGACGGTCCGTGTGCTCGGCTCCCCGTCGTCCCGCGAGCCCGGCGCCACCGAGGGGTGCGCCAGGACGGGACGACGGGGTGGCCCGGAACACGGAATGTCCGTCCGACAACCAAGAATTCAGGGAGTACACCATGGCAACCAAACTGCGCGTCGCCGCGATCGTCTTCGGCATCGCCGCGATCGGCCTCTACCTCGTGCACGGCCTCACCTACGAGCCGAGCAGCCCTTACGAGCCCGACTTCCTCGCCTGGGTGAACGGCTTCATGGCACTGCCGATCATCGCGTTCACCGCGGTGGTGATGGTCTTCGCCTTCACCGGCGAGGGCATCATGTCCGCGTTCACCGGGCTCAACTCGACGGAATTCCGCGGCGGCCTGCTCGGCATCGGCACCGTGAAGTCGTTCCGGCAGACCGGGCTGACGGTCAACGACCAGCCGCAGATTCGCATCGAGTTCAGCGTCGAGGGCGTGGACGGCAAGGTTTTCGAGTCCGCGGCCAAGATGATCGTGCCGCTCACCGAGCTGGCGCTGCTGCGTCCCGGAGTGGTGCTTCCGGTGCGGTACCTGCCCGATCGCACCGAGAAGGTGGAGGTCGATCTGACCGGCGACAGCGTCGAGGCGCAGCGGGTGATGAACGAATCCATGATTCGCAAGGGCTTCACCACCAAGGCCAAGCTCGACATCGCGGCGCGCGGCATCGCGGCGCAGGCGGTGGTGCAGTCGCTGTCGGTGCCCGGCGAGATCCGCAACGGCTACTCCAAAGTGGAGATCGGGCTCGCCGTCACCAGGCCCGACGGCAGCACCTTCCGCACCCGCGCCGAGAAGTTCCTGCCGCCGGCCAGTGTCGGCAACGTGCAGGTGGGCAGGATCGTGCAGGTGCACTACTTGCCGGAGAACGAGCAAGAGGTCGTCATCGCGGTACCGGTGAACGCCTGAGACTTGGTCGGCTGTTCACCTGAGTGTTTCCCGGTAATAGCCTGGGGCGTTTAGCGTGCGGCCGACAGCCCGAGTCAGGAGTGATCGTGACCTTGAAACCACTCGCCCTCTTCGTGCAGCACGACGGCCGCTCCGCGCGCGCCGCCGTGACCTGCGAATACAAATGTGCCAACGCGTGCTTCCACGAGACGCCCAACACCTCGGGCGGCGAGTACTTCGGCGACATTGTCAGCTCACTGAACCGGCGCGGTCTGATCAGGGGCGGCGCGGCGGCGGTGCTCGCCGTCGGCGCCGCCTCCGCGCTGGCGGCCTGCGGTGACGACACGGCCGAGGCCGGCTCCACCGGCGCCACCCCGGCGGGCCCGCCCGGCACCGGAACCAACTTCGTCGTGGTCGCCCCCAACAAGGAAGACGCGATCGTCGTCCCGCAGGGCTACGACCAGTCGGTCGTGATCCGCTGGGGCGATCCGCTTTTCGCCGATGCCCCCGCGTTCGACTTCGACCGGCAGACCGCCGCGGCGCAGGCCAAGCAGTTCGGCTACAACAACGACTTCGCGGCCCTGCTGCCCATCGAGGGCCAGGCCAACAGCTACCTGCTGGTGGTCAACCACGAGTACACCACCGCGCCGCACATGTTTCGCGGCTACGACAAGGCCAACCCGACGCCCGAGCAGCTCGCCGTCACCATGGCGGCGCACGGCCTGACCGTCGTCGAGGTGAAGGGCGAATCCGGCACCGGCAAGCTGACTCCCGTCTTCGGCAAGTACAACCGCCGCATCACCGCGACCACCGAATTCACCCTGACCGGACCCGCCGCGGGCAGCGAATTCACCAAGACCTCCGCCGACCCGACCGGCGCCAAGGTCCTCGGCACCTTCGCCAACTGCGCGGGCGGCGTGACCCCTTGGGGCACAGTACTTTCCGGCGAGGAGAACTTCCACGGTTACTTCGCCAACGGCGACAAGCCCGCGGGCGGCGACGCCGCGGTGGCGCGCGCCAAGCGCTACGGCTTCACCGCCGGCGCGACGGCCAACCTCTGGGAGCGCGCCGACAAGCGCTTCGACCTGGCGCAGGAACCCAACGAGGCGAACCGTTTCGGCTACGTCGTCGAGATCGACCCGTGGGATCCGAACTCGACGCCGGTCAAGCACTCGGCCATGGGCAGGCTCAAGCACGAGGGCGCGAACATCTACGTCACCAAGGGCGGCGACGTCGTCTCCTACACCGGTGACGACGAAAAGTTCGACTACATGTACAAATTCGTGTCGTCCCGCAAGGTGCAGTCCGGCTCTGGCGCGGCGAGCAGGCGGAACAACATGACCATCCTCGACGCGGGCACCCTGTACGTCGCGAAGCTCACCGGCGATCACGCGGACAAGATCGACGGCACCGGCGCCAAGCCGTCGGACCAGGGCTTCACCGGTAAGGGACAGTGGATTCCGCTGCTGGAGACCGACGCGCAGGGCAAGGGCAAATCGCTCGTCGACGGCATGACCGCCGAAGAGGTCGCGGTGTTCACCCGGCTGGCGGCCGACAAGGTCGGCGCCACGAAGATGGACCGCCCGGAGGACTTCGAGGCCAACCCCTACACCGGCAAGGTGTACGTCGCGCTGACCAACAACGACAACCGCGGCAAGGAGGGCAAGGCCGGTCCGGACGAGGCGAACCCGCGCAACCTCAACAAGAACGGTCAGATCCTCGAGATCGACGACGACCACACCGGCACCCAGTTCACCTGGTCGCTGCTGCTGGTCTGTGGCGATCCGGCCGCGGCGGACACCTACTACGCCGGGTTCGACAAGACCAAGGTGAGCCCGATCTCCTGCCCGGACAACCTGGCCTTCGACCCGTACGGCAACCTGTGGATCTCCACCGACGGCAACGCGCTGAAGTCCAACGACGGCCTCTTCTCGGTGGTGCTCGACGGCGCGAATCGCGGTGAGACCAAACAGTTCCTGACGGTGCCGCGCGGCGCGGAGACCTGCGGTCCGATCGTCACCGAATCGCGGGTCATCGTGTGCGTGCAGCACCCGGGCGAGGCCGACGACGCCACTCCGGAGAACCCGCTGTCGCACTGGCCCGACGGCGGTTCCGCGCAGCCGCGGCCCTCGGTGGCGGTGGTATGGAAGAAGGACGGCGGCCGGATCGGCGTGTAACCTGTTGTCCCCCGGGTGGTTTCGCCACCCGGGGGACGATCGCCGGTTTCCGGTGCGTCAGCCCATGTTGGCGAAGCGGGCGAAATCGCCTTGGGCGCCGCTGTACACGTTGAGATCGGTGCGGCCCGCGATGCCGGGGATGCTGCCGCTGTCGGTGGTCTGCCAGAACGTCCAGGCCGGCCAGCCGCCGGGCACCTCGGGTTGCTCGTTGTCGCGGTAGTCGGCGATCCACAGCGGATAGTGGGTGAATTCGCTGGTATCGGCCATCGCCGTCTTCCAGAAGTTCGGATAGGTGTAGATGATCGGCACTCGGCCGGTCAGTGCCCGCACCGTGTTCAGGTAGCGGTGCGTCCAATTGATCAGCGCCCCGGGAGCCAGGCCGCCGGAATGCTCGAGATCCAGCACCGGCGGCAGATCGAGCGGACCGTTCTGACCCAGCACGATCGTGGCGTAAAGCGCTGCTTGTGGTTCCGGCGGCAGCTGCGGCCTGGCGTAGTGGTACGTGCCGCGGGCGATGCCCGCCGCCCGCATCAGCACGCTGTCCGCGACGAAGTAGGGATTGATGTAGCTCAAGCCCTCGGTGGCCTTCACCATGGCGAAATCGTGTCCGGCTCGTTTGACCGCGAACCAGTCGATGAACCGTCCGTCGATGTGCTGCCAGGACGAGACGTCCGGCCCGGTCGGTGTGGCTGCGGCCTGGCCGTTCGCCGAGATGTCGGGCTCGGTCGGTGTGGCTGCGGCCTGGCCGTTCGCCGAGATGTCGGGCTCGGTCGGTGTGGCTGCGGCCTGGCCGTTCGCCGAAAGGATGCTGCCCACGGTGATCGCGGACAACGCAAAAATGCGGGTCGCTCTCCAGCGCGTGCTATCCATGCCCTTCGACCTTAGGGGCCGTGTTCAGCGTGGCCGGCGTTACCGATGAGACGTTTGCTGAATATTTACCAGTAAACTGTCACGGCGGCGATCACCCGAGCCAGTCCAGCACGGACGCGGCGGTCCACGACTGCTGCATGCTGCCGAGCGGCTCGCCGGTGAACGGCTCGTAGTACTCGGCGAAGGCGCCGTCGCTGGCCTGCCGCAGCCCTTCGGCGCGGAGCATGAACGCCCGCTCGGCCCAGCCGCGGCGGGCGAAGACCCAGGAGAAAAGCCAGCTCATCACCGGCCACACCGGGCCGCGCCAGTATTCGCGCGGCCGGAAATCCCTGGCGACGGGAGAGGTCGAGGGCGGCAGTGCGTAGCGCAGGTCCGGATGGCCGCAGTAGCGCGGACCCTCGAACAGGCGAAGCAGGCTGCGTTCGGTGTCGCGCGGCAAGCCGCCGCACAGCAACGGGGCGAAGACCGAGAGAGTCTCGGTGTTGATCCAGCGCTGCGCGCGCACGTCGAAGTCGCGAGCCGCGCCGGTGCGGGCGTCCGCGGTGGCGACGACGCCTGCGCGGAACCGATCCGCCCAGCTGTACAGCTCGCGCACGTCGGCGTTCGGCTGCTTGTACTCCTCGCCGATGTTGGCGAGCACCTCGCAGGCGAGCGCGAAGATCGCGGTGACGAACACGTCCTGCACGGCGAAGCTCATGGTCGAGGCCAGCACATAGTCGTCGTAGCCCGCCCGGCGCATCTGCTCGACCAGCCACAGGTACCTGTCGTACTCGCGGTCGGTGGGGCGCTGTGACGGATCGGCGACGACCAGCACGTCCTCGCGGCGATACGCGGGCAGGTCGCCGGGGACCACGTTCTCGTAGGCGCGGTCCCAGCGCGGCGAGTTGTCCATGCCGGATTCCCAGCCGTGGTAGAGCGTGATCCGCCCGTTCTCCTTCGGGTCTCGGGCGTGCGCGAGCCAGCGATGCCAGCGCACCAGGTCCGGCCATCGGCGGTTGAGGAACTCCTCGGCGATCGCGCGGGTGCTGCGGCCGTGGCGGCGGGAGTGATCGAGAATGCGCTGCACGGCGATGGCGTGCACCGGCGGCTGGGTGATGCCGGAGGTGTCCGGTCCGTCGGGCGCGTTGGCGGCCAGCTTGCGGCACTCCCAGCGGGCCGGTCCGGGAAAGTAACCGTCCACGCCGTTGGCGAACACGATGTGCGGGATCATGCCGTTCTTCCACTGCGCCGAGAGCAACGTGTCCAGCTCGACGACAGCGCGTTCCACGCTGAGCGGAGCCAGACCGACCGCGACGAAGGCCGCGTCCCAGCTCCACATGTGCGGGTACAGCCGCGGCGCCGCGCTGGTCATCGTGCCCAGGTCGTTGCCCCGCAGCAGGTAGGCGGCGCGGGCCGCGAGCTGAGTGGGGGTGAAACCCGGATGTGCCATCCCCCTATTCTGCGATCCCACGCGGAGATATGCCCGCTCAGCGGCGTCGAGTTCTGTCGTGGCGCTGGGTTCTGTCGTGGCGCTGTGTTCTGCCGCGGCGCTGGGTTCTACGGTGGCGCTGGGTTCTGTCGCAGCGCTGGGTTCTTCCCGGTCGCCCCTCAGGTGTTCGGCGGATCTCACTCTCGCATGCCCCCGTCCGTGGAGATTGTTACCGACGTACGCGTGCATCGCTACGAGTCCGCGCAGTGCTACGGATTTCGGGTACCCACTACGGTGAGGCGCATGAACGCCGCCGTCACCAGCACCCCGAAGCCGACCGCGTTGATCACCGGAGCCAGCCGAGGGCTGGGCGCGGCCATCGCCCGCGAACTCGCGCCGGGGCACGAGCTGCTGCTCGGCGCGCGCTCGCGAGACGCGCTGCGCGACATCCTCACCGAGCTGCCCGAGGCGACGCCGTGGCCGGTGGAGCTCACCGATTACGACGCGGTCGCCGCGGCGGTCTCGCAGGTGGAGCGGCTGGACGTGCTCGTGCACAACGCGGGCGTGGCCGATCTCGGCACCATCGCCGAATCCTCGGTGGCGCAGTGGCGAAACACCTTGGAGGCGAACCTCATCGCCGTCGCGGAGCTGACCAGGTTGCTGCTGCCCGCGTTGCGCGCGGCGAACGGTCATGTGGTGCTGATCAATTCGGGCGCCGGTCTGCGGGCCAACGCGGGCTGGGCCTCCTACGCGGCGAGCAAGTTCGGGTTGCGCGCCTTCGCCGACGTGCTGCGGCTCGAGGAGCCCGCGCTGCGGGTGACGTCCATCCATCCCGGCCGGATCGATACCGACATGCAGCGTGAGATCACCGCGGGCGAGGGACGCGAGTACCGGCCGGAGGAGTTCCTCACCGCCGAGACGGTCGCGACCGCGGTGCGGCACGCCGTGGAGACCCCGCGCGACGCGCACCCGACCGAGATCGTGCTGCGTCCTATCGCCCGCTGATCCGAGGTCCTCGGTCGACCTCACCGCGATCTCCGGACCCCGTGCTGTCGCCGCCCGCCTGACGCGCCCCCGCGAACGGAGGCGCGCCCGTGGGAGTCAGGCGACGATATTGACCAAGCGGCCCGGCACCACGATCAGCTTGCGCGGCGCGGCGCCGTTCAGCAGCGCCGCGATCTTCTCGTCGGCGAGCGCGGCCGCCTCGATGGCCGCGTTGTCGGCGTCGGCCGGGACCTGAATCCGGCTGCGCACCTTGCCGTTCACCTGGATCGGGTACTCCACCGACTCCTCGACGAGCAGCGCGGGATCGGCGACCGGGAACGGGCCGTGTGCCAGGGAAACGCTGTGGCCGAGCCGTTCCCACAGCTCCTCGGCGACGTGCGGGGAGAGCGGGGCCAGCATCAGCACCAGCGGCTCCACCACTGAGCGCGGGGCGCCGTCGGGGTAGTTCTTGGTCAGGTGGTTGGTCAGCTCGATGAGCTTCGCGCCCGCCGTGTTGTCGCGCAGCGCGGCGAGATCCTCGTCCACACCCGCGATCGTCTTGTGCGTCAGGCGCAGCGTCTCATCCGACGGCGCGGCGTCGGTGACGCGCAGCGCGCCCGTTTCCTCGTCCATCACCAGACGCCAGACCCGCTGCAGGAACCGGTGCGCGCCGACGACGTCCTTGGTCGCCCACGGGCGCGAGGTGTCCAGCGGACCCATCGACATCTCGTAGAAGCGGAAGGTGTCGGCGCCGTACAGATCGCACATCTCGTCCGGAGAGATGGCGTTCTTCAACGACTTTCCGATCTTGCCGTACTCCTGGAACACCTCGATCTCGCCGCCGGTCGCGGTGGTCCAGAAGAACTTGCCGTCCCGCTCGACGATCTCGGCGGCCGGCACGTACGCGCCGCGCTCGTCGGTGTAGGCGTGCGCCTGGATGTAGCCCTGGTTGAACAGTCGCCGGTACGGCTCGCTGCTGCTCACATCACCCAGGTCGAACAGCACCTTCTGCCAGAAGCGCGCGTACAGCAGGTGCAGCACCGCGTGCTCGACGCCGCCGATGTACAGGTCGACGCCGCCCGGATCGTTCGGACCGTGCTCCCCGGTGCGCGGGCCGAGCCAGTACTGCTCGTTCTCCTTGGCGCAGAACGCCTCGGTGTTGGTCGGATCGGCGTAGCGCAGCTGGTACCAGGAGCTGCCCGCCCAGTTCGGCATGACGTTGGTATCGCGCCGGTACTTCTTCGGCCCGTCGCCCAGGTCCAGCTCGACGTGCACCCAGTCGGTCGCCTTGGCCAGCGGCGGCGACGGCTCGGAGTTCGCGTCGTCCGGATCGAAGGTCACCGGGGCGAAGTCGTCCAGCTCGGGAAGCCGCACGGGCAGCATGGATTCCGGCAGCGCGTGCGGTGCGCCCTGCTCGTCGTAGACGATCGGGAACGGCTCGCCCCAGTAGCGCTGGCGGGCGAACAGCCAGTCGCGCAGCTTGTACTGGATGGTGCCGGTGCCGTGCCCGTCGGCCTCCAGCCTGCCGATGACGGTGGCCTTGGCCTCCTCGACCGAAAGACCGTTCAGGTAGTCGGAATTCACCAACTCGCCCTCGCCGGCGTGGGCGCCGTTGGCGACGTCGCCGCCGGAGATGACCTCGATGATCGGCAGGCCGAAAGCGGTCGCGAACTCGTGGTCGCGGTGATCGTGGCCGGGCACCGCCATGATCGCGCCGGTGCCGTAGCCGATCAGCACGTAGTCGGCGATGAAGATCGGAATCCGCTGTCCGTTCACCGGATTGGTGGCGTAGGAGCCGAGGAAGACGCCGGTCTTCTCCTTGTACTCCTGGCGCTCCAGATCCGACTTGGCCGCGATGGTCTTGCGGTAGGCGGCGACGGCGTCGGCGGGTGTGGCCGCGCCCTCGTTGGTCCAGCGCGCATCGGTGCCCTCCGGCCACTGCGCCGCGGCCAGGCGGTCGACCAGTTCGTGCTCGGGGGCCAGCACCATGTACGTCGCGCCGAACAGGGTGTCGGGGCGGGTGGTGAACACCTCGATCCGGCCCGCGTCGGAATCGAACTTCACCTGGGCGCCGCGCGAACGGCCGATCCAGTTGCGCTGCATGGCCTTCACGTTCTCCGGCCAGTCCAGCGTGTCCAGGTCGTCGACCAGCCGGTCCGAGTAGGCGGTGATGCGCATCATCCACTGCCACAGGCGCTTGCGAAACACCGGGAAGTTGCCGCGCTCGCTGCGGCCCTCGGCGGTGACCTCCTCGTTGGACAGCACGGTGCCGAGTCCCGGGCACCAGTTGACCACCGAATCGGTCTGGTAGACCAGGCGATACGAGTCGATCACCGCGGCGCGCTCGGCGGTGGACATGGTGGCCCAGTTCTTGCCTTCGGGCGCCGGCCGCGCGCCGGAGGCGAACTGCTCCTCCAGGTCGGCGATGGGGCGGGCGCGACCGGTCTCCAGGTCGTACCAGGCGTTGTAGATGCGCAGGAAGATCCACTGCGTCCAGCGGTAGTACTCCGGGTCGGTGGTCGCGAACGAGCGGCGCCGGTCGTGGCCGAGGCCCAGCCGGTCCAGCTGGCGCTGCATGGTGGCGATGTTCGACTCGGTGGTGTCGCGCGGGTGCGCGCCGGTCTGCACCGCGTACTGCTCGGCGGGCAGGCCGAAGGCGTCGTAGCCGAGCGCGTGCAGCACGTTGCGGCCGTGCATGCGGTGGTAGCGCGCGAACACGTCGGTCGCGATGTAGCCGAGCGGATGGCCTACGTGCAGGCCCGCGCCCGACGGGTACGGGAACATGTCCTGGACGAACAGCTTGTCCGCGGGGATGTCCCCGGCGAGCGGGCCGGTCGGGTTCGGCGCGTGGAAGGTTCCACGCTCCGCCCAGTTCTGCTGCCACCGGCGCTCGATGCGGCCCGCGAGGTCAGCGTTGTACCGGTGCTGGGGTACATCGCTTTCGGTTGCACGACTGTCCTGCACGGTCCTGCCTTCTTGTTTCTCGCCGATCCTGGACAAACTTCGTATTACAGGGTAGAACGTGCGGTCCGAGGGACCGAAAATCGGGCCGTGCGCCCATGCGCTAGCCTGCATAGGTGTTCGTCGTAGCCCTCGTCCTGTTCGTGCTGGCCGCCGTGGCCATCGCAACCGGATTGCTCGGACTGACCGGCAGGCTCCCGCGCAACCGCTTCGTCGGTGTGCACACCGAAGCCGCTCTCACCTCCGAAGAGACCTTCCGTATCGCGAACCGCGTCGCCGCCCCCACCTCGGTCGCGGCGGGCGCGCTGCTCTTCGCCGGTGGTCTGGTCGCCTACGCCGCGGGTGGCGTCGTCGCCCTGATCGTCGCGGGCGCCGCCGCCGTCATCGCCCTGTTCACCCTGGGTGCGGGCGCGAACGCGGCAGGCGAGGCCATCGCGAGCTTGGTGCCCGCCGAGGACATGGGCGGCTGCGGCCAGTCCTGCGGCGCGTGCTCCCTGCGCGACGCCTGCCAGCCCGCGAACTGACCCTCCCGACGCCGCACGGAGGCGTACCCTGACCCTCACCAGCGGGCTACCCGCCTCGGGAGGGAATCGTGTACTTCATCCTGGCGACGATCGTCGCCGTCCTCGGCGCTGCCGTCATCGACTCCTCCGGTCTCACGGCCGCCGTGTTCTTCGCCCTCGCCGCGGGCTTCGTCGCGATCGGCGTCATCCGGACCAAGCGCAACCGCACCCGCCCCAGGGCCCGCTGGTGGGCGGCGGGCGACGGCGGCGGCTCCTATGACGGCGGCGGCTGCGGCGGCGGTTCCGACAGCAGCTGCGGTGGCGGTTCCGGCTGCGGCGGCGGAGGCGATTGACCGCGCCGCCTGCCCGAGGAGTGCTTCGGAGTGCGGCCGCTGCGGCTACTACAGCATTGGCCGTGCAGACAGCAGCGGCTGCTGTGGTGGTGCGCGGCAGAGGCGATCGACCAGCGACTGGCCGGGGGAGGTTCGGATGTATTTCGCGTTCGCGTTCGCGACCGTTCTGATCGGGTTGTCTTGGATGCAGGCGTTCGGGTTCGGCGTGGGCGCTGCGTTCTTCGCCTTGGCCGCAGTTCTCGTTGCCGTTGGGTCTGTTCGATTGCTGGTGCACCATTCGCAGTTGCCCATCTCGCGGCGGCATCGCGGGCGCAGGGATGCCGGTTGGAGTGCGGCCGACGGCGGTGGTGGCGGCAGTAGCGGTAGCGGTGGTGGCGATTGGGGCGCGGCCGGCGGTGGTGGTGGCAATAGCGGTAGCAGTGGCGGCGGAGACAATGGCGGTGACAGCGGCAGCGGCTGCACTAGTGGCGGCGGCTGCGGTGGCGGCGGCTGCGGAGGAGGTGGCGGTGGGGGTGGCTGCGGTGGAGGTGGCGGTGGCTGACCTCGTCACCTTCGAGCACGCGGGCTGTCGGGGATGACCCTCGCAAGCCCGCCAACCACCCATTTCTCTCCCGTCGATTCGGGTTGCTCGGTGCCGTTCTGCTCCCCCCGTGCGACCACCCGAAATTCGCAGGTTGCTGTCGGTGGTCGTCTGTAGGCTGGATTGGAGTTCGCCGCGCGGCGACTCGGTCCGGGGGAGGTTCGGATGTATTTCGGGTTTGCTTTGGTGATCTTTGTCGCGGGGATGGCCGTGGCCGGGCCGTTCGGGTTCGGCGCCGGTGTCGCGTTCTTCGTCGTGGCCGCCATTTTCGTTGTCGTGGGGGTGGTCAAGCTGCGGCGCCGTGCGCCATTGCCCACCTCGCCGCGGCATCGCGGGCGCGGGGCCGGTTGGGGTGCGGCCGGGGCCGGTGGAGTGGCGTTCTTCGGCGGCGGCGACGGTGGCAGTGATGGCGGTGGCTGCGGTGGCGGCAGCAGCTGTGGTGGCGGCGGTGGCTGTGGCGGCGGAGGTTGCGGCGGCGGCTGACCTGGTCGCCTCGGCCAGCAGGTCACCGGGCCGTGCGCGGCCTCGATCCCGGGCAGCGCGGGGTCCTGCCGGACCATTCGAGCACGCGGCGGCTGACCATCGAAAGCCGCCGACCACCATTTCTCTCCCGCCGATTCGGCGTCAGTCGACGCCCGGGGGTGGGGTGATGTGGCGTGAGAGCGGGCTGCCCTTCGGGTTGAGGTAGAGAACGAACAGCGTGACCGCGGTGGCGCCGAGGTTGCGGGCGACGTGCGGATACTCCGGTCCGCTCGGCTCGCGGAACACGCGCCCGCGACGGTAGGTGACGGGCGCGCCGTCGGCGCCGGGGTGGTCGAGGGTGCCGCGAGCGACCAGTACCAGGAGCGTCCCGTCGTGGTAGTGCCAGCCGCTGCTGCCGCCGGGATCGATCACCGTCTGCCGCAGCAAGATGTCACGCCCGCCTGCGGTGAATTGCGCCAGCACCCGGCTCGCGGTGCCGGACGCGGGCGCGGCGTTCGGTCGCAGACCGGGCAGACGCGGGATCCTCACCACTCCATCGAACCACCCCGATCCCGCGCGGCAGCTCCGCTCAGCGCAACCCCGCGACCGCCTCCAGCACCGCGCGCCCGGCCTCTCGATCACCGACGGCGATGCGAGCGCTGCCGTCCGGATACGCCTTCGCCGCGATCCGCGCCCGCCGCAACACCGTCGCCACCCCGGGCCCGGGGAGGTACAGGAAGTTGGCGTGGCTGCGCGGGACGGGGTGGCCGCAGGCGAGCAGTGCGTTGCGCAACGCCTCGCGTTCCTCCGTGATGTGCCGGATCCTGGCCGCGAGTTCGGGCTGGGCCGCGTAGGACGCGGACACGGCGGCGACGGCGCCGGCGGAGACGCCGAAGGGAAGTTGCAGCCGACGGACCCGCTCGACGAGCTCGCGCCGCCCGTACGCGTACCCGATGCGCAGACCCGCGAGTCCATACGCCTTCGAGAAGGTGCGCAGCACGAGAAGATTCGAGTGCTTGCGCAGCAGCGCGAGCGTGTCCACCCGGTCCTCGGGGCCGAGGAATTCGGCGTACGCCTCGTCGAGGATCACCGTCACCCGGTCCGGCACGGCGCTCAAGAACGACTTCAGCTCGCCCGAGGACACGACGGTGCCGGTCGGATTGTGCGGACGGCACACGACGACTATCGCCGTCCGCTTGTCGATGGCCCGCCTCGTCGCGGACAGATCCTGATTGCCCGCCGCGTCCAAGGGCACCGCCACGAGAGTCATCCCGACCATCTCGGCCATGATCGGGTACCCGTCGAACGTCGGCGTCCCGGCGACGATCTCCGCGCCGTCGAAGGTGAGGGACTGCATGATCTGCATGGCCACCCCGGTCGCGCCGGAGCCGACCACCACCTGGTCGCCCCGCACACCGATGTGCCGCGCGATGTTCTCGGGCAGCTCCCGCGGCAGGAACTCCGGATACCGATTCGCCTGCGCCAGTGCCTGATTCACCGCGCGAAGCACGGAAGGCAAAGGCGGGAACGGATTCTCGCTCAACGAGAGATCGAACCGCGCCGGCGGCCGGGTCCGCCGACGGTGGTGTCGCGAGGAGCGGGTGTCCTCGGTGAACCCGATGGTCATGCCGCCGCACCCCAGCGCACCGCCGCGGCGGCGGCGAAATCACCCGCGTGCGCGAACGCGGACAGCAGCACCACCGACCCGTTGCGCAGCCGACCGGCCCGGTTCTCCACATCCAGCGTGACGGGAATGCCGGCGGCGAACAGGTTTCCGCACCGATCGAAGGTGTCCGGGTGCCGCTCGGCGGGCAGTTCGAGCGCATCGTGCCAGTTGCGCAGGAACAGCCGGTTCGGCTGGTTGGTGACGAAAGTGTCGATGTCGCGGCCCTTCACACCGATCCGGTCGCACACCGCGAGCGCCACCTCCGGCACCAGCCGGTTGCCCCGCGCGAACACCTTGGTGACCTTGGATTCGGTGAAGCTGACGCAGCCCTGGCCCGTGCCGGGCTCCCAGTACTTGCGCTCACCGTTGGTCGAGAACTCCATGTCCCCGGCGAATTCCGGGTAGGTGCGGCATTCGACGTCCAGGACAGGTGCGCTGTCGTCCTTGACCAGCAGACCGACGCCGCACCCGTCACCCGGCACGGGCGCCTGCGCGAGTTTGCGGATCTCGGTCTGGGTGAACACCGGGCCCGCGCAATTCTGCGCGACCGCGATGAGCGCGGTGCGAGCGTCGGTGGTCTGCAAGATCATTCGAGCCAACGCCATCATGTTCACGAAGGCCGCGCAGCCGCCGTTGTGGATGTCGTAGACGACGCGCGGCCGCATGCCCAGTCGCCGCGCGACCTCGGGGCCGCAGCCGAGCACCGGATTGTCCGGCAGCTGGGTGTGCGTGAGCAGCACATCGACGCTCGAAAGCAGTTGCGTCCCATGGCGTTGCCGCATCGGCTCGACGGCGCGTTCGATCATGTCGACCGCCGTCTCGTCCCTGCCCACGTGGTGGCGAGCGCGCGGCGAGCGGAACATCACGTTCTTGGCCATCCGGTCCGAGCGGGCGAACTGGGTGAAGTATTCGGTGTCGACGGGCTCACCGGGCAGGTAGGAGGCCACATCGGCCAGGCTGACGGTCGGCAGCGGCGAAGTAGTGGGATCGGTGGTGTACACAGGTGTCCTCACTTCATCCACTCGGGCTTGACCGGCAGTCCGTGCGAGGCCCGGTATTCACAGATCGCCTTGAGGTTGTCCAGCTCGAGCTGGTGCCCGGCGGAGAACATCTCCCAGAAGTCGCCGACCCAGACCGGCCGCCCGGCGGGCGCGGACTCGGGATAGGGGTTTTCGTCGTAGAACGGGTGACGGCAATTCGTCCACAGCACAACCGAACCCGGCTTGTGCAGCACCACCTGCGCGTCGACCACCCGCATCAGGTAGACCATCCACAGGTGTTCGCCCTGATCCCACGCGCAGTGATAGTCGACGGTCATCGCGTCCGGATTGGCCACCGTGCGGGTGAATATCCGGGTCGCGTCGCCGAGCCGGTCGTAGGCGAGCCACAGGCCCTGCTCCTCGGTCTCGGTGAAACCGCGCAGGCTGTAGGTCCATTCCTCCAGCGACCTGGTGTCGGCCAGGTAGTCGTACACCTCGCGCGGCGGCGCGTCGATGTAGCCCTGGACCGGGCAGAAGTCACCGAAGATCTGGTCGTGCGGGTACACCGACCGCAGCATGTCCATGATGATCGGGGTGGTGGCGTCCTTGTCGGAGTTCTCGATCCGCAGTACGCCGGGTACGACGTCTTCCGGGATGTCGCTGAGTGCGGGCAGGGCGCTGGTCGTCACGGGGTCCTCCTGGGGTTCTCGAGTGTCTCGAGTGTGTTGAGAAACGGGGTGAACGGGGGGATCTCGTCGGGGTCGCAGTCGATCGCGAGGAACGACGGGCCCGGTGTGTCGAGGCAAGGGCCGAGCGCTTCGGCGAGTTCGGCCGGGGTACGGACGGTGTGGGCGGGCAGGTCGGGGAACATGGCGCCGATGCCATGGCCGAGGAGCGCTGGTCGGAATCGGTTGAAGCTGTAGCGGTCTCGGTAATAGAGCTGTTCACGGGTGACGCACATGGCGTGCGCGTTGTTGTTCAGCACGATGAAGGTGATCGGCAGCTGGTGTTCGACGGCGGTGTGCACCTCCATGCCGTGCATGTAGAACGCGCCGTCGCCCGCGATCACTACGGTGCGCCCCGGCTTGCGTCGGGCGAACGCGGCGCCGATGGCCGCGCCGAAGGCGTAGCCCATCCCGCCCATGCCGAGGGCGACGACGAAGCGCCCGCCGCGCGGCACCCGCAGGTGATGCACCGCCGCGGCGCCGGTATTGCCCGCGTCGGCGAAAACGTCGGTGCCGTCGGGCAGTGCCGCGCTGATGGTCTCGACGAGTTCCCGATACCGCAGCCCCGGCCCGTTCGACGGCGGCACCTGGAGCGGCGTCAGCGCGCCCGCCTTCGGTTCGGCATGCGGTGTGCCTGCGGGGGAGGCGAATTCGTCGGCGAGTTCGCCGAGTGTGATCGACAGATCGGTGCTGGTCGTGTGGATCGAGGTCAGGTACGGCGGTGCGACGCCGATGCTGACCACCGTGAGATCGGCGAGCAGCTCGTCGAGCCCGGCGCGCGCGGTGACGGGCAGCTGGGTGCCGACCAACAGGCAGAGCGCGGCGGATCGGAGGTCGGCGGTGAGTTCCGGATGACCCATACTGCCCGCGACGCCGCAGAATCCGGGGTCGAAGTTGTCGTAGGTGTCCTTGGCGTCCGGGGTCACGCCCACCGCGGCATCCAGAGCCGTTGCGAGACGGGCCAATTCGTCCCGTGCGTCGTCGCGTGCGACCTGATCGCCCGCGATGATCACGACCTTCCCTGTGCTCCGCGCTTCGGTCAGCGCGGCGCGCACCGCGGCGAGTCCACTCACGTCGCGGCGGTGCGCTCGCGGCGGTAGCCGGAACGGCGGGACCGCGTCGAGTCCGGACTGCTGCACGTCCTTGGGTAGCAGCAGGACCGCAGGCCCACCGCTCCGGGCGGCGGCGACTGCCCTGACCACGCTGTCCGGCAGTTGATCCGCCGTCTCCACACGGGCGCAGTACCGGCTGATGGAGCCGAACAGGCGGACCGCATCGATCGCGCCCGCGCGCCCGCTGGAGTCCTGGAACGCCCCTCGGCCCTCCAGCGCCGTCGGCGGCTGGCCGACGAGCGCCAGCACCGGCACCCGGGACGCATACGATTCGGCAAGTCCGGCAACGAGATTCATCGCCCCGCCGCCGGAGGTCGCCGCGACGACGCCGAGTCCGCCGGTGACCCTCGCATAGCCGTCGGCCATGGTCGCCGCGGAGAATTCGTGCTTGGCCACCACTCCGGTGACCTCGGAGTCGAACAGCGCGTCGTAGAGGTCTTCGATATTCGCGCCGTCGACGCCGAAGATTTGCCGCACACCGAGGGTCGACACCGCCCGAACCAGATAATCCACGACCCTGCTCGGCATGGACGCTCCCTTCCGCAGAGGTCGGCCGATCGCGTGCGTACCGGCCGACCACATACCTCGTTCACGAGGAATACGACGCAGCCCGGCAGGCGGTTCAGCGTCGAACGATCTGTTCTCGACAAACCCGTTCGACGAGAACGCTTGCGTGTACGTATACATCTACGTATAGTGGGTTCATGCCCAACAAGACCATCTACGTAGCCGACGACGATCTGCCGCTCTTCCAGCGTGCGCAAGAGCTGGTCGGCGGCAATCTCTCCGGCGCGGTGACCACGGCGCTGCGCCGTTTCATCGAGCTGGAGGAGGGGCGCCAGGAAGGGTACGAGGAGCTGGTCCTGCGGGTCGGCCACAACGGAGCTCGGCAGGTGCGGTTCTCGGGGAGCCTGCTCGGCGAATGGCGCGACGTCAACGACAAGCGTATGGAGCTCGTGCGGGTGTATCGGACCCGCAAAGGCAAGTTCGCGCTGCACGCGCAGTATTCGAACTGGTCCGAGTTCCCCACCGATACCAACGTTTTCAAGGACTGGCGGCAGTGGCGACGCTTCCTCGGTGTAGGTGATCAGGACTGGGGCGACTTCGTCTTGGAGATCGCCGACACGCTCGCCGAACTGAAGGACAAGATGCCCGCCAAGCTCTACGAGCGCGTCTCGGATATCGCCGACCATCCGCAGATCGAGGACCTCGACATCTGAGGCAGCCGGGGCCGACGCGGCAGGAGGTATGCGTCGCCGGCGCGAAAAGCGCACCGCAACAACCGAACAGCACGTTCGAAAAGCAACACCGCACCGCCATTGGGCGGCGGTGTGGGTGAAACATGCATTTATTCGCATTCAGTAATGAATTTTGGAAAGGACCACCATGATCAACGGGCATCGCGCACCGGCGATCTCGGCGCTCGGCCTGCGCAAGGCGTTCGGCGAGCACGTGGTGCTCGACGGCATCGACCTCACCGTGCCGGAAGGAACCATCTTCTCGCTGCTCGGGCCGAACGGCGCAGGCAAGACCACCACCGTGCAGATCCTCACCACGCTGATCGGCGCGGACGCGGGCGAAATCCGCATCGGCGGACACGATCTCGCCGCCGAACCCAACGCGGTGCGATCGGCCATCGGGGTGACCGGCCAGTTCTCCGCGGTCGACGAACTGCTCACCGGCCGGGAGAACCTGCTGCTCATGTCGGACCTGCACCACCTGCCGCGGCGCGACGGCAAACGCCTCGCCGAGGATCTGCTCGCGCGCTTCGACCTGGTGGAAGCCGCCGACAAGACGGCGGCGACCTACTCCGGCGGCATGGCCCGGCGTCTCGATCTGGCGATGACCCTGGTCGGCGACCCGCGCGTCATCTTCCTCGACGAACCGACCACCGGCCTCGACCCGCGCAGCAGGCGATCGATGTGGGAGATCATCAGGGCCCTCGTCGACGACTACAGCGTGACCGTCTTCCTCACCACCCAGTACCTGGAGGAGGCCGACCAACTCGCCGACCGGATCGCCGTACTCGACGGCGGACGCATCGTCGCCGAGGGCACCGCCGCCGAGCTGAAGAGGCTGGTGCCCGGCGGTCACATCCGCCTCGAATTCGCCACGGCCGCAGCGCTGTCCGCCGCGGCGCAGGCGCTCGGCGAGACCGCCCGTGTGCTCGATCAAGAGGGCGACGACGAGCTGACCCTCGCCGTGCCCAGCGACGGCGGCGTGAAATCGCTGCGCGCCGTGCTCGATCGGCTCGACGAGGCGCGTATCGAGGTCGAAGGCCTCTCCGTGCACACCCCCAACCTGGACGACGTATTCCTGACCCTCACCGGACACCCCACTGCCGAGAAGGAGACCGTGCGATGAGCGAACGTAGTGAGCGAATCATGTGCCAGCGCGCCGTGCGCATGCCGGAGCCGAGCGCCAGCGAGGTGCAGGCATGAGCACCCCTTCCCTTGCGCTCGCCGATTCGGCGACGATGCTGCGCCGAAACCTGTTGCACGTCAAGCGCTATCCCGCCATGACGTTCAGCATTCTGGTGATGCCTGTCGTGCTGATGCTGGTGTTCACCTTCGTGTTCGGCGGCGCGCTGGAGAAATCCTCCGGCGGCAACTACATCGACTACCTGACCCCGGGCATGATGCTGATGCTCCCGGCCTACCTGACGGTCTCGGTGGCGGTCTCCATCACCACCGACAAGACCAAGGGCATCGTGAATCGCTTTCGCACCATGGCGATCTCGCAGTCCTCGATGCTGGCCGGGCAGGTCGTCGGCGCGCTGATCCAGGCGCTGATCGGCGTCGTACTCATGGTCGCGGTGGCGCTGCTGGTCGGGTTCCGCCCGAACGCCAACCCGGTCGAATGGCTCGCGGTGTTCGGTCTCATCGGCCTGGTGATGTTCGCGTTCTCCTGGCTGGGAGTGGCGATCGGTCTGGTCGCGCCCACCCCGGAGGCCGCGAGCAACATGCCGTTCCCCCTGGTGATGCTCCCGTTCCTCGGCAGCGGCCTGGTCGCCACCGACACCATGCCGGTCGGCATGCGCCAGTTCGCCGAGTACCAGCCGTTCACGCCGCTCACCGAGACGCTGCGCGGGCTGCTGATGGGCACCGAGATCGGCGCCAACGGCATCCTCTCGATCGCCTGGTGCGCGGGCCTCGGCCTGGTCGGCTACGTGTGGTCGATGTCGCGGTTCCGCAAGCAGGTCGCCTGATCACGCTGCGGTGCAGCTGAATTCCCCCGTCGGAAGCATCCGGCGGGGGAATCCGTCGTGCAGGGCACGTCCGAGTTCGATGCAGGCCGACGCCTCGAAGTAAGGCCCCGGCTCCGCCTAGGTAAGGGAAACCGGGGCCTACCGTACGTCCCGAGTGCACGTATCCCGAGCATTCGTCCCGTTCGATGAACTTCGGTGCTCGTTGTCAGCGCGCGCAGCGAATGGTCGTCAAGGCGTCGAGTTCTCCGATTCGATCCGGTACTGCTCTCGGATGTCCTCGTACTGTTCGCGGCGCTCGGGGTCCATGTCGGTTTCCGAGTCCAGCCCGATCGCCCACGGCACGGGACATGGCGGCTGGTGGTCGGGGTCCGGGCACAGCAGATGTGCGATCTGCTCCACCAGTTTCTTCGCCTCAGCCTCGGTGGCCAGGATGCCCACCTTGACCTCCCACAGCGTCTTCTCGTTCGACATGCGCGGTTCAGATCTCCTTGCAGTGGCGCTTGTAGTGCGCTTGCGGCACGGACTTGTCGGCGTCCTTCTTGGCGGCCTTGACCGCATCCGGCTTCGTCTTGCCGCTGCCGGTGCCGGTGCCGGTGATGTATCCGACGGTACCGCCCCCGTTCTCGACCAGCTGGCATTTGACCGTGACGGTGAACCGCGCCACGAACTCCACCTGCCCAGCGGGCGTGGAACCTGCCGACCCGGCAACGGCCATATCCGGTGAAGCCGCGCTCGGCGCAGCCAACACGATCACCGCCGCAGCCGGAACCAGTACAGCGGCAACCAATCTACGCACGTCCATTCGACGCCCCCCTGACGTGGGTGAACTCTTGGCTGTTCACTCCCCTTCATGTAACAGGATGTATCTCAACAGATTTCGGTTCCGACATCCTTACCATGCCCTTGAACCCACTGCATGGCCCCCGCGGACGCTGTAGCGGCCGTCCGTAACTACGAGACCCGCCCCGACCACCGCGAACCGATGGTCTGCATCGCCGCCATCCGCACCTTCACCCGACGGCTGGCCCGCGACAGCGGGCCAGCGTCTGAGTTCTCGGATGCGCTCTTACACCGTTCCGGTGAGAACGACCTTGTTGGTCGCCGACGACTTGATCTCCACTGTCTGCACCTGATCGGGCCGCATGTCGATGGTGCGGTCGACGGTCAGTACGGTGCCGGGGCCCGCGGGCCACTCGTCCAGCTCGAGCCGGCTGCCGTCGGCGCCGGTCACCAGCAGCCTGTACTTGTAGGTGTATGGCAGGTCGCTCGCCCCGTAGGTGCAGGTCATCACGACGCGCGCGCGATCGCCGTCGGCCATCAGCTTGAAACTGGCCGAGATCGGGGTCGGCTCGAGCGGGCTCATCGACCGTTCCGCGATCACTTGCTCCGCCACCGGCGGTTCCTGCTGGGGCGTCGTGTCGATCATCGGGACCGCGATGGCAACGGCCGCCGCGGCCGCCGCCACCGCACCGCCGATCGCCGCCCATCGACCGCGCCGCCTGCGCCGCCGTTCGGCCGCGGCGAGCTTGGGCAGCAGGTCGGGCACCGGAGGCGACGCTTCGGGCGCGGAGCCGTCGGGCGTCCCGATCATGCCGAGCGCGGTCTCCGTCGGCACCAGCGCGAGCATGCCGGGCAGCCCGGCGAGTTCGGCGACGGCGGCGCGGCAGCCGGGGCAACGAGCCAGATGCTCCTCGTATTCGCGGCGCTCGTTTCCGGTGAGCGAGCCGAGAACGTAGGGCGCGTCCCACGTCGTGTAGTCGTCGGCGATGTCCGTCATCGGTTCGTCACCCCCATTTCGTGCAAGGCCAGCCGTAGCGCCCGCATACCGTAATGCATGCGCGATTTCACGGTGCCGGGCGGAATCTCCAGTTCAGCCGCGATCTGATGGGTCGACAGGCCGCGATAGTAGGCGCGCACGATCACCTCACGGTGGTCGGCGCTGAGCCGGGCCAGCGCATCGGCTACCAGCCAGCCGTCCAGCGTCCGATCGGCCTGATCCGGCGCGGGTTGTTCGGGCGGGTTGTCGGTGCGGAACTCCCTGCGGTTGCGGGCGCTGCGGTGCTCGTCGACGACCAGGTTGCGGGCCACCGTGAACAACCACGCGCGCGCCGACATCGTCTGCTGATCGAGCACGTTCGGGCGCTGCCACGCCCGCAAAAGCGTTTCCTGCACGATGTCCTCGGCGCGTCCGGCGTCGTGCACCAGGCCTAGGGTGTAGCGCCACAGCGCGGGCGCGTGCTCCTGGTACAGCACGCGCATCAATTCGGCTTGGTCGGCCGACGCCCCGGCGGTCTCACGATGAGCCGCGGCCGCGTCGGTCGGCCGGGGTTGGTCCGGCGTCCCCGGTGAGTTGTCCATGCACTCACCGGGTCAGTTCTTGCGCTTCACGATGTGGACTCCTTCTCGTCTGAGGAGTACACGGGCTCAGTTGCGTTCCAGTTCAATCGGGTGGGTGGCCAGCAGCGAGAGCGGCAGAGGCTGGCGGCGCAGCACGTGCGCCCAGAGATCGGAGCGGCCGGTGCTGATCGGGTCGGAGGAGAGCGCCGAGAGCACGATCCAGTCGTCGTTCTCCAGCTCGCCCTCCAGTTGACCGAAGGTCCAGCCGGAGTAGCCCGCGAAGATCCGGACGCCCTCGACGAGCGGGGCGATCCGATCGGGATCGGCGTCGAGGTCGACGAGAACCACGCGGCCGTCGACCCGGCGCAGGCCGGGCGCGCCCGCGGTGGTGGCGCCGGCCTTCAAGGTGCCGAGACAGAGGGCGGCGTCCCGTTTCACCGGCCCGCCGCTGAACAGGGTGCGCGGTGTGGTGGCCAGATCGGCCCAGCGCGGCAGCACGTCGTGGACCGCGGTGTCGGTCGGGCGGTTGAGTACGACGCCGAGACTGCCGGAGTCGTTGTGCTCGATGATGTACACCACAGTTCTTCGGAAGGTCGGCTCGACCAGATCCGTCGCCGCCAGCAGCAGGGTGCCCGCCCGTACCGCCTGCTCGCCGCGCCGGAAATCGCGACGGCGACGGTCACCGTGCCCGCCGTGAGTTTTCCGATCATCCGGGTCGTCTCCGCGTGCCACTCGCACATCATCGCAGTTTGTGCGCCTCAGTGCTCGTTTCCAGGCCCCTGGATTTCGTCGCGAGTTCACCGCGGGACAAAAGGGGCGACAACTGTCTGAGCCAATTTTCCGGCCCTGTTCGGCGGCCAGCTGCCCGATGTGGCACATACACGGCGACGTCGTAGAGTCGGCGGTATGGAAGCGCCCGAGGTCGTCCTCGAGAACAGTGACGCCGTCTACGACTACTACCGCGATCACCGGCAGAACCGGCTGAAGGCGAAGGCCGCGTATGCCCTTCTGGGACGCCGCTACCACCCCCGGATCAGCTACGCCGAGCGCGCCAAGGAAGCGGTGCGGGCGCTGACCAGGTCGGGCAAGCCGATCATCTTCGCGATCAACCACCTCTCGCAGAACGATCCGTACACGGTCGCCGCGGCGGCCTGGCGCAGCCCGCTGCGCACGCTCATCGGCCGGGTGCGTGTACTGGCCAAGGACGAGCTGTTCCTCGATCCCGACCAGCGGCGCAAGGTCGACATGATGGGCGGCATCCCGGTCTTCCGTGGCAGGGATCACGGCATCAGAGCGGTGAACGCGGCGGGGCAGCGCATGATGGACATCTGCGCAGAACGGCTGGCGCGCGGTGATCACATCGCGGTGTTCCCCGAAGGCACGTGCAACGACGTCGACCCGACCAAGGTGCAGGCCATCGGCAGCGGCATCGGGCACATCGCGTTCCGCGCCATGAAGCTCGGCGTGCAGCCCACGCTGGTCAGCCTCGGTCTGAGCTACGGCCCGCGCCCCGACCCGACCATCGAGCCGACCAAGGAAGAGGCCAAGTCGGCCAGCTTCTACTTCCAGTCGCCGATCGCCGACCTGCCTGGCAAGCCCGCGGAGATCGCACGACTGGTGCACGCGGATCTACAGCTCGCGCTCGACGGCGCCGTCGCGAACTACTGAGATCACTGCGGCAGACCGAGGCGTTGTCTAGCCCACTGTGGCACCGCGGCGATGTACTCGGGGTGCGTCTGCACGAAGTGGTGAACCAAGGGGCACATCGGCAGCACGCCGAATCCCTCCCGGCGAGTGCCCGCCAGCGCCGTGCCGACCAGCTGCGTCGCGTAGCCCTGGCGCTCGTAGCTCGGGTAGATCTCGGTGTGCACGAACGCGCGCTCGGACGCGGTGTCCTGGTATTCCGCGTATCCGGCGATGGCACCGTCGACGTAGATCTCGAAGCGTTCCAGGGCGACATTGTTGCGGATCTCGGTCGACATGGCTCGACGCTACTCCGGTATGCCCGTCGGCGAGACATCGCAGCGCATCCGGTGTGAAATCGTCGGTTCGACTTGTCTACCCGGCCGCGGCCCGATCAGAATGCTCTTGGTCGCGCCGTGCGCTCTGCCGAGGGCGGTGGCTCGGCGGAGGTGCGAAAACATGATGAGGACGCGTATTTCACGGGTGGCCGCCACCCTTGCCGCAGCGGGTCTGCTCGCCGGATCGGTGGTGACGGGACTCGCCGACGCCGCTCCCGCAACGGTTTTCGGATCTTGTCCGGAGGGCGCGGTGCCCGAGAACTCGGGCGCGCAGTGCGCCGTGATCAGCGTGCCGATGAATCACTCCGATCCCGACGGCCCGCGTATCGATCTCACCGTCAGCCGGATCGCCGCCACCGGCGAACGGCACGGTGTCATCTTCACCAACCCAGGCGGCCCCGGCGCCGACGCGCTCGGGTTCTGGGCGCAGCGCGTCGAGGTCGTGCCCGCCGCATTGAACGCCCACTACGACCGCGTCGCGGTGCAGCCGCGCGGGCTGCGCTGGGCCACTCCACTGCGCTGTGCTGGCGGCACGGAAGAGGCGGAGGGACAACAGGTTTCGATCGGCGGCGGCAGTCGCGACGAGATCGAGAAGGCCTGTGACGCGGCGCAGCCCGGCTACCTGGACACCATCACCACCGAGAACACCGCCCGCGACATGGATGCGGTGCGCGCCGCTCTCGGCATCGAGCGGATCAGCTATCTCGGCACCTCGTACGGTACCTACCTCGGTGCGGTGTACGCCTCGCTGTTCCCCGACCGGGTCGAGCGCATGGTGCTCGACTCCAACGTGCACCCGGACTGGGTGTGGACCGAGGAGTTCGCTCAGCAACAGGCCGCGGGCAAGCAGCGCCTCGACGACCTGTTCGCCTGGATCGCCGAGCACAACGGCGAATACCGGCTCGGCGAAACGGCATTGCGCGTCTACCAGAACTGGGTGCGGCTGGTCTCCGCGCAGGGCGGCGGCTGGTACGCCAACCTGACGCCGCCGCCCGCGAGCGTGGCCGATCTGCCGGGTGAACTGCCCGAGCCGTTGGCCGAGTTCGCCCGCGACGGCTTCAACGGCACCATCGAGCAGGGCGGCAAACTCCAGAACCTGGTGCGCACCTTGATCTCCGGCGGCGGCTCGGCGCAGGTGCCGCTGGTCGGCGCGACCGCGGTGGCGACCTACACCCGTTCGTTCTGGCCGACTTTCGCGCGGGCGATGTCCGATGCCAACGCCGATCCCGCCAACGTGCAGCGGCTGCTCGCCATCGAGGGCGCCACCGCCACCGACCCCACCGGCCGCTTCGTCTTCTCGGCCATCACCTGCAACGAGAACGCGGTGCAGAGTCGCCCGGAACTGATCGGCGCCGCGATCGGCACCATCGCCTCCGGCGGCAACGCCATGGACGCCCGTGCCGACCTGGTCCGCGCGGGCCTCAGCTGCGGATCCTGGCGGCCGGTCGCCGAACCGGTTCCGTTGAGCGGCGCCGCCCTGCGCACGAAACCGCTACTGCTGCAAAGCAGGTACGACGCACTCACGCAATACGAAGGCGGCCCGGCGATGGCGCGGGCGCTCCAGGGTTCTTTGATCACCGTCGAAGGCGGCGACCACGGCACCTTCGGGCGCGGCAACCCCGCGGTCGACGACGCGGTGCTCACCTACCTGCGCACCGGCCAGGTCACCATCACCCACGCCGAGCAGGCCCCACTCCCGACCCGCTGATGCGCCTGCTCTCCCACGTGCGGATATCCGGCTCGCATGCGGAGAGAGATGGCGGTTCGGCGGCCGGATGCCCTAGCGAAAGCGGCCTTCCGCACCGATGCCCGGGACGAGCTGACGGCGGTCGGCTGCTACCGCGATCGGGGCGGCGTGGCGCTGATGTATGGGGGCGATAAGGCGTGGTGACGGTTGCCGTTCAGAGCTCGTGCTGGGCAATGCCGTCGCCGATTCGCTCGAGGAGTCGTGCGGCGTTCGCCATGGAGCGAGCCGGGTCCGGTTCGAGGTCGCTCAGTGGGTAGCAGGCGGTGAAGCCCGCGGCGCGCAGTGCGTCCGGATCGAGCTGAACGCGGCCCGCCACCGCGACGACCGGGACGCCCGCGGCGCGCGCCGCCGCGCAGACGCCGACGGGGGCCTTGCCGTGCAGACTTTGGGCATCGAGCGAGCCCTCGCCCGTCACCACGAGGGTCGCCTCGCGCAGCAGGGCCGGGAAGTCGAGGAGATCGAGCAGCACCTCGATGCCGCTGCGTACTTCTGCGTCGAGTACCGCGAGCGCGCCGAAGCCTGTGCCGCCCGCCGCGCCCGCTCCCGGCCGCTCGGCGAATTCCGGGCCGACCAGCTTCGCCCAATTCGTCAGCGCCGCTTCGAGAATCGCTCGTTGCGCCGGGTCGGCGCCCTTCTGCGGTGCGTAGACCGCGACCGCGCCCTTCGGCCCGAGCAGCGGATTGTCCACGTCGCAGGCGAGGGTGAACCGGGCCGCGGCGGCTCTCGGGTGCAAGCCGGTGCGATCGAGGTGTGCCGCGCGTGCCAAAGCACCTCCGCCCGACGGCAATTCACGACCTTCGGCGTCGAGGACGTGAACACCGAGCGCGCGCAACAGACCCGCGCCGCCGTCGGTGGACGCGCTGCCGCCCAGGCCGAGCACTATGTGCGTCGCGCCGCGCTCCAGCGCGTCCGCGATGACGACGCCGAGCCCTTCCGTCCCCGCGCCGAGTGGATCGAACTGTCCGCCAGGCAGTTTCACCAGTCCGGCGACCTCGGCCAACTCCACGACCGCGGTGTCCCCGCGCAGTGCGTAGGCAGCGGGCGCCGGAACGCCCGTCGGCCCCGGCGCGATCGACTCGACCCGCTCCCACCCCGCGGCGACGAACGCGTCCACGGTGCCGTCACCACCGTCGGCGACCGGAACGCGCACGAGCTCGGCGTCGGGCCGCGCCGCGGCGATTCCGGCCGCCAGCGCGGCGGCCACCGCTGACGCGGACAGCGAACCCTTGAACTTGTCGGGGGCGAGCAGCACCCGGGGCGCGGAGGTCATGCCCACATTGTCGGCGCAGCCCCGAACCCCCGCACGCCACGGCACGCCCCACATCGCCGCGCAGATCAGCGACATTTGCCCGAGCGACCGAGCTCGTTCTATCGACGGCAGTCGGATGGTTCCGACGGGGTGGTCCGAGAGGCCCGTGGAGCAACCATTGCTCTCCCGCCAGTCGCGCTCAGCCGACCGACGCCAGATTCCCGAGCAGTTCCACCCGATGCTTGTCGCCCCACTCTTCGAGCGGGCGCAGCGCCGCCGCGAGTTCGTGGCCGATCGGGGTCAGCGAGTACTCGACGCGCGGCGGGATCTCCGGAAACACCTCGCGGTGTACGACTCCGCTGGACTCCAGCTGGCGCAGATTCTCGGCGAGGACCTTCTCGCTGACGCCTTCCAGGAGGCGCCGGATTTCGCCGAAGCGCTGGGGGCCCGCACCGAGCACCCACATCAGGTGCAGTTTCCATTTGCCGCCGACGACGTCGATCGCGACCGACATACCGCACACATCGTGATCCATGTCACTCTTGCCGTTCATCGCCGACCTCCTGACCATATTTCGGACCTCGAGGTAAGTATCCCCACCTCGACGTGCGGTCTTGTCGACTCTACCTGCACAGACGACTATCGGTTCCGGCGCCGCGAACCAGCAATCCAGAACCGAAGGGGCACACAATGTCCGAGCAGTCCACCCGTTCCGTTTCCGTGATCGGCCTCGGTCCGATGGGGCAGGCGATGGTCCGGGCCTTCCTCGACGCGGGCGTCGAGGTGACCGTCTGGAATCGCAGCACCGCCAAGGTCGACGCGATGGTCGAACTCGGCGCCAAGCGGGCCGCGACGGTCGCCGACGCGCTCGACGCCAACGAGGTGACCGTGGTCAGCCTGACTCACTACGCCGCCATGTACGACGTGCTCGGCCAGGCCGAGGACCGGCTGGCGGGCAAGGTGATCGCGAATCTGTCGTCGGATTCGCCGGAGAAGACCCGCCTGGGCGCGGCGTGGGTGCGCGAGCGCGGCGCCCAGTTCATTTCCGGCGGCGTCATGTCGGCGGGGGACAACATCACCCATCCCGCGTCCTACATCTTCTACAGCGGTCCGCGCGAGGTGTTCGACGCGCACGCCGAGCTGCTGCGCCCGCTGAGCCCGCAGGAGTACCTCGGCGCGGACGACGGTCTGGCCCAGATCTTCTACCAGGCGCTGCTCGTCATCTTCCACCCGTGGCTGCTGGCCTTCGACCAGGCCACCGCCGTGATCGCGAAGTCGGGCCACGACATCGCCCAGTTCGTACCGTTCGCGGTGCGGTCCAGCGAGGCGTTCCCCTACTTCATGCAGGAGTTCTCCGTCGCCAACCAGGCGGGCGGCTGGGCCGACCTGGCCAGCTTGAAGATGATGGAGGCCGGCGCGCAGCACATCATCGACGCCAGCGAAGAGGTCGGCGTCGACGCCACCTTCTCGCACACCGCTCAGTCGTTCTGGCGCAAGGCCATCGCCGCCAGCGAGGAGCGCGGCAGGGCGGTCTCCACCTACAACCTGATGCTGGGTGAGCGCGAGTCGGACGCGGTGTGAGCCGTCCGGACGAGCCCGCTCGGTGACCGTCATCGGCCAGTTCGTCCTCAGGCGGTTTCGCTTCCCGATCCGAGCCGGGGGAACGGGGCGGTGGAGAAGACGACCTCCACCGCCACCTCGAAGTACTCCGCGATGCGCAGCGCCAGGTGCAGGCTCGGGCTGTATTCGCCGCGCTCGAGGTAACCGATCGTCTGGTAGTGCACGCCGAGCGCCTCCGCCAGCTCGCGCCGGGAGATGCCACGCTCGGCGCGCAGCATGGCGATCCGGTTGTAGATGACCTCAGTAGGCACGCTGCATGGCCTTCTCGCGTCGGGCGGCGACGCTGGAACCCGATTCCCGCCGTGCCATCCTGCGCAAAAGGATCGGCGCGAGAACGAATCCCGCCGCCGCCCAGATGCCGAGCACCGCAATGGTTTCCACATGCCGCCAGGAGCCGCCGAGCTCGACGGCCGCCGCCTCGTCCGGCAACATCGCCGCGCGCATGCCGAGGCCGAGCCAGTAGATCGGGAAGCACTGGGCAATTCCCTGCACCCAGCCCGGTATCGAGGTGATCGGGTAGAAGATGCCCGACACCGCGACCAGACCCATGATGGGCATGGACGCGAACCCGACCCCGCGCGGGCTGTCGAACAGCGCACCGATGCACGCGCCGATGGGCAGGGTGGCCAGCATGCCGAGCAGCACGATGCCGATCAGCGACAGCCACGCGGCCGGGGTGTCCAGCGCGACGTCGCCGACCACGAACAATCCGGGGACGAGCACGATGCCGAACGGCACGAGCACCCAGCCCGACACCGTGACCACCTTGCCGACCAGGTAGCCCACCATCCCGTTCGGAGTCGCCTTGGCGCGCAGCAGGGTTCCGTCCTCGCGCTCCAAGCTGAGCAGCTGGGCGATGCCGAAGATGCCGTTGAACGAGACCAGCATGCCGAGAATGCTCGGCAGCGCGAGCGTCCCGAGCGCGAAGCCGCTCGACCCGAACGTCGTGTTGCGCATGAAGATCAGCACGACCACCATGATGACCGGCCAGAACAGCAAGCCGAAAAGGTCCTGGCCGTTGGTCACCGTCTGCCGCAGCTCGATCGCGCCGCGCGACAAGCCTGCGCGGACCGCGTTCCTGATCGGGTTCATCGCGCCACCTCCTCCAAGGCGTGGACTTCGTTCTCCAGCTGACCGGATTCGAACTGCCGCACCAGTGTCATGTACGTGTCCTCGAGGGACGCGCGGCGCACCTCGAGCTCGCCGATGTCCTCGCCGTACTGCTTGAACAGCTCGTAGACGAACTTGGTCGACTCGGTGGTGGTGTGCACGAAGCGCTGGCCGTCGCGAGTCCAGCGCACCTCGGCCTCGCCCGCGATGCGGCGGGACAACTCGTCGGCCGAACCGTCCGCGATGATCCGCCCGCCCGCCAGGATCAGGATGCGATCGGCCAGCTTCTCGGCCTCGTCCAGGTCGTGCGTGGTGAGCAGGATGGTGGTGTGCAGGTCGTCGGCCAAACGGTGGATCAGGTCGTGGAATTCGCGCCGGGCCTGGGGATCGAAACCGGCGGTCGGCTCGTCGAGGAACAGCAGTTCCGGGCGGCCGACGATGCCGATGGCGACGTCGAGCCTGCGCCGCTGACCGCCGGACAGGGACATCACCTTCGTGCCCGCCTGTTCGGTCAGGCCGACGGCCTCGATGAGTTCGTCGGTGTCCCACGGCCGGCTGATTCGCTCGGTGCCGTACGGCGCGTAGTACCCGCCGAGATTCGACAGCAGTTCGCGCACACGCCATTTCCCGTGATCGCGCCAGGATTGCAGGACGACGCCGATGCGGGCCCGCCAGTCCTCGCCGCCGTGCGCGGGATCGGCGCCGAGGACATCGACCCGGCCCGCCGAACGGATGCGGAAGCCTTCGAGTATCTCGATCGTGGTGGTCTTGCCCGCGCCGTTGGGGCCGAGCAGGGCCAGGACCTCACCGTGCCGAGCCTGGAAGCCGACCCCGTGCAGGACGTCCTTCGCGCCGTAGCGCATTCGCAGACCCTCGACGTCGATCACGACGCCATCGCCCACAGTCATGGCATCCTCCCGTTATGCGGACCGGATGGTTCGTAGCATACCTACTACATTCCGAGGGAACAATGCTTTGCTCGGCCGAAACCGATTGGCGCACCGGCTCGCCGATGGAGGACCAGTCGCCATCGCCGCCGGTGGTGTAGGGGCCGGGCGAGCCGGAAGCGGGGAAGTGTTGCACCAGTGCGCCTTTGTTGCACCAGTCGATGGCGGCGGCGACCACACCGCATCGAATGAGAAATCTGCTGGAGCGCAAGGCGAAATTCGACATGCCAACAGCGTTCGTCGCCGCGCTTTCCAGAAGTTTATGAAGGGCAAAGCATCTCGAGCCTGTCGGTGATGCGGTCGCCCGCTCGCCGGTAGCGGGCCGCTTTTCGAATCCAGTTCGACGCCACGCCGCGCTGGTCGTTGCCTTCCGGCTGTTCGTTATTCAGCCTTAGCTATGCCCGACACCTGCCCCACCTGCTCGTGGTCCTCGCCGATGCTCGTGTCCTCGCATCGCTCCGTCCGCTATTTGCGCTGCGTGTGCGGTAGATGGCTGGTCTCGCACGGTGGTGGGGTGGATCTGGTCGCCGAACGCGGTATTGCCGCCGAGCCGCAGGCGGCCGAACACCTCGAACTGATTCCGCTTCCCGAGGGGTGAGCGTTGATTCGGCGCGCGATTCGGTTCGCGTGCTTTCCCTTTCGGGATATCGGCGATTCCGGTAGCGCCGGCGTTCTGCGCACGAAGACTATTTCGTAGTCCGGCCGAGCGAGTCGGGTCGCGATCACTTCGGCTCTGTCGAAGCTGGAAGTGCCGACGGTCGAGCACTTCTGGCGGATCGCGGCCGTTTTCGTGCTCGTGGGTTCGACGCTTACTTGTTGGTTCGTCTGGTTCCTCGGTAAGTGTTGCCTCGTTGCCTCGTTGCCTCGTTGCCTCGTTGCCTCGTTGCCTCGTTGCCTCGTTGTCCATGTCCATGTCCATGTCCATGTCCATGTCCATGTCCATGCCCATGCGCGTTGCCCGTGCCCGTGACATGCGCCGAGCTCGGGTGGCATCCGGGAGGGACCGCGCGTCAACAGAAAAGAGAGCACTGCTCTTGACTTTGTGCGCACAGGGGTGAATCATTGTTCTCAACAGAGAGCAGTGCTCACAGAATGAGGAGACATCATGGACGCCACCACCCGCTACATCGGCCCCACCGGCTTCGATCCCATCGTGAACCGCATCGTCAACTGGCTGCCCCGGCTGGGAATCAGCATCGCGGGATCGCGGCTGCTCGCCGTGCGTGGCCGCAAGAGCGGGGAGTGGCGGACCACGATGGTGAACCTGCTGGTGGACGAGACCGGCGCGCGCTACCTGGTCGCGCCGCGCGGGCACACGCAGTGGGTGCGGAATCTGCGGGTCGCCGGCGCGGGCGAATTGCGGCTCGGGCGCAAGGCCGAGGCGTTCACGGCCACCGAGGTGGCCGACGCGGACAAGACGCCGGTGCTGCGGCTCTACCTGGAGAAGTGGGGCTGGGAGGTCAACCGCTTCTTCGACGGCATCACCAAGAACTCGACCGACGACGAACTCGCCGCCATCGCATCGGGTTTCCCGGTTTTCCGTATCGCGTGAATCAGCGGGTGGCGAGGAATTCGATGGCGGCGGCGTAGCCCTGAATTCCCATGCCC
Organism: Nocardia sp. bgisy134; assembly: GCF_965341865.1. GTDB lineage: Bacteria > Actinomycetota > Actinomycetes > Mycobacteriales > Mycobacteriaceae > Nocardia. Next base: position 212,483 of record NZ_CBDQZP010000008.1, on the reverse strand, counting down.
GCGATCACCGCGGTGGCGATGGGGGAGATGAAGGAGTGGTGCCGGAATTCCTCGCGGGCGTGCACATTGCTGATGTGCACCTCCACGATCGGCACCTCGGGGATCACCAGCGCGTCGCGCAGCGCGACCGAGGTGTGGGTGAGCCCGCCGGGATTGATGACGATCGCCGACTCCGCGCCGCGCGCCTCATGGATCCGATCGATCAGCGCGCCTTCGTGATTGGACTGGAACGCGACGATCTTCCTGTCGAACTTCGCCGCAGTCCGTTCGCATAGTTCGACCACGTCGTCGAGGGTGGCCGAACCGTACACCTCGGGCTGGCGGGTGCCGAGCATGTTCAGGTTCGGCCCGTTGAGGACCAGGATCGGGGCGGTGTCGGCCATGGGGCCAACCCTAATGGGCGCGGCCACAGAGCGAACCGCGCCCGGCCGAGCAGGAACGCCCGGCTCACGAACCCCGGCTCACAAACCTTTCGGGCCCTCCGACCGCAGGTCGTCGACCTTGCGCATCGCCGTGCGCAGTTCCTCGAGCCACGCCTCGGCGTGCTTGCCCGCCAGTTTCACCGTCCAGGCCAGCGCGTCGGAGCGAGAGCGGGCGACGCCGGAATCGACCAGGGTGTCGAGCACTTTGCGCTCCGGCTGGCGCAACCGCGTCATCACCGGAACGGCGAGCTGGGTGAACATGATTCGTTCCCCGTCCACGGAGACGCCCCACGCCACGTTGCGGCCGTAGCGGTGCTGGGCCTCGCCCGCGATCTGCATGCGCGCCGGGCGGGTGGATTCGCGGAAGCGGGCGATGGCGCCCTCTTTCGTCGCGGCCGGGATCTTCTCGGTGGGCGCTTCGGCGTCCTCGGTGTCGGTGGGCTCGGGCTTGGGCAGCGGCAGCTCGCCGATGACCACGATCTCGTCGCGGTCCACCTCGATGACCGGTTTGCCGGCGAACCAGTCGCTGGGCAATCTTCCGGCGAACCAGTCGGGCACATCGGCGGGGTCGGGAAGATCGGCCTGTTGCCAGCCGCCGGGGCGTCCGAAACCTCGTCCGCGGTGTTCGTGCCTCATGGCGATTCTCCTTCAGGAGCAAGGCGTGTATGCCTACTTACTGTGGTGCGGTGTTGCAATGATTACAAGATTACGCCGCAAGTCAGCGCGGTGGTTCCGCTCTGCGTGAACAGGGTGGGGAAGGGGTACTCCAGGGAGGTCGTACTGTGCCGGACGCGCTCTGTTCGGGACGGATCACTGACCGCAGGGGTTCTCGCCCGCGTTCGCGTTTCGGCAGGTACGGTAGCGGCGCCGGTTATCGCCTTGTGACTGGACACCGTTACCGATCGGGACCTTCGGACAGGCGTTTTCGGGCACAATTGACAATGCTGAGCATGGGTAACGGCCCGATCACCGGGACGTCGCAAACAGGTTCATTTCAGGTACGGTGGTCTTGTTGCTGGAGTGACAAGAGTGAAGAGTGGGCGACATGGATGTGAGGGGATCTCGCCGCTTTCGCGTTAGGGGCGCACTAGCACTCGCGGGAGCGGCGGCTGTGGCAGTCACCATGGGTTCCTGCGGGTTTCGCGAGGAGCCCAGCGAGCCCGCGGCCGTCGTCGAGCGCTTCACCGAACTCCTCGACAACCAGGATTACAAGAAGGCATCGGAGCTCACCTCCTATCCGAACGCCGCTTCGGCAACGCTGAAGCAAATGTTCGAGGGTCTGCATCCAGGCAAGGTCGACTACCAGAAGACCCAATTCATCGGCCTCGACTCGCAGTCGGCGATCTTCAGCATGGACGTCGACTGGAGCTTCGGCGCGAACAAGAACTGGAGCTACAGCCTCCAGGGCACGGTCCGCAAGCTCGCGATCGGCTGGCGGATCTCCTGGGAACCGTCTGTCGTGCTGCCGCAGTTGCAAGGCAACCGCACCGTGAAGCTGGTGCGCACCACGCCGACCCCGCCCCCGCGGGTCCTCGACATGGTCGGCGCGCCGCTGATGCACGAGCAGGTCATCAACGTGATCAAGCTCGACCCGACGCGAATGCCGGATCCGGTCGCCTCCACCGACGCGCTGGCCAAGGCCATCGAGCCCGTCGCGCCGCTGATCACCGGCCCCGCGCTGATGCAGCAGCTGGCCTCCTCTCAGGGCAAGCCGATCGTGGCGGTCAACCTGCGCGATGGCGATTTCGCGATCCTGGAACCGCGGATGGCGCCGATTCCCGGCGTGGTGATGGAGAAGCACCCGCGGCTGATCTCCTCGGACCGCCGGGTCTGGTCGCCGCAGCTGGACGCGCTGCGCAAGGTCTGGGAGACCAGCCAGGACGAGCACTCCGGCTGGGGCGTGCAGATCTTCGAGCCGGACGGGCGATTCATCAGCCAGGTCGCCGGCTACCAGGGGCCGCCGGGGCCGGACATCATCGCCACCATGGACCAGCGGTTGCAGCGCGCCGCCGAGGACGCGGTGGTGAGCGTCGGCACGCCCGCCACGATCGTGGCGATCCAGCCGTCCAGCGGAGCGGTGGTCGCGGTCGCGCAGAACAGTCAGGCCAGCGAGCACGGACCGATCGCGTTCACCGGCCTGTACCCGGTGGGCGGCAATATCGAGCTGTTCCGCGCCGTCGCGGCGGCCGGTAACGGCAAGGCTCCGCAGGACGTTTCGGTGCAGGAGGCGGCGGAGGCCGCGAGCAGGCTCGGCATCGGCATCGATTTCCAGGTGGCAGGGCTGGACGAGGTGACCGGACGGCTGGCCATCGCCGGACGCAGCGCCGAGCAGGTGCGCCAGGGCGGCGGGTCGGACGCGGTGCTGGCCAGCCCCTTCGGGATGGCGATCGCGGCGGCGTCGATCGCGCGCGGCGAGGTGCCCGCGCCGAAGATCGAGGTCACCAAGACGGGTGGCACCGACGCGCAGCTCACGCCGCTGGGCGGCGAGCTGACCGAACGGCTGCGCACCATGCTGCGCGACGCGACCGGAGCTCCCGATCTGTCGCCGCTGCGGCCTTACCCGGTGATCGCCTACGCGGCGAAAGCGGGCGACGACGGCTGGCTCATCGCGAACATGGGCGATCTGGCGTTCGCGGTGCACATCAACGACGTGGACAGCGGGAACGCCACCGCGCGGATGGCCGCCAGGATGTTGCAGTCGCTGGCCGCGCCGGAGCCGTCGTGATCGCCGCGCTCGGGTTCGCGCGCTGATCGGTTCGCACGCCGATCCGGTGCCTGCGATCCATCCGCGCGGCGGATCAGTTCAGCGCTCGGATCGCCGCGCGCCAACCCAGCAGGAACAGCGCGAGCACCGTGGCCGCGACCAGTACGAAGCTGAACGCGATCCCCTGTCCGCTGATCGCGCGCAGCGCCATTCCGCCACCGAGGGTGCCGAGCCACACCAGGACTCCCGTTGGCCACACCAGGGTTCCGTCGAGGCGTCCGGTGCGGCGCTCCACGGCGAGCGCGGCGGCCCACCCGATCGCCAGTCCGATGGCAAACGGCCACAGCGTCTTCAGCAGGCCCGCGATCACCGCCTCGTCGTGACTGCGCCGGCCGATGACGCAGAACAAGATCACCAACAATGCGTCCACCGCCACCGGGACCAGTCTCTTCACGGGCGCAAGCGTAGTGCGGCATCGTTTCGATCTCGATCTTGACACCGATCCGATACTGGCCCTGTCCAGTCACTTCGCCGGGACGTCGTCAGGCGTTCAGAGCGTGCGGCGCGTCTCGAATTCCTTCTCGTAGTCGGCGTCGTCGGCTTGAGGTGTACGGAAGAGGAAGGCGAAGACGATCCAGCCGACGATGGCGACCAGGATGAAGCTGACCAGGCGGTAGACGAAGGCGGCGGCGACCGCTTGGGCGGCGGGCAGGCCCGCGCCCGCGGTGAGGCCGTAGATCAGGGTCGCGTCGACGTAGACGATGCCGCCGGGGGCGAACGGGATGGAGCCGACGGCCTTGCCCGCGGTGAAGGCGATGAGCAGGCCCGCGAGTTTCGGATCGGCGCCGACGGCGTAGCAGGCCGCGCCGAGACAGGCGACGTCGCCGAATCGGTGCACCAGCGCCCAGCCCGCCACCCAGACGCCATCGCGTTTGCCGAGATCCACCGACTCGAGCTGGGTCAGGATCTCGGCGACCTTGCTCATGCCGTGGTCGGCAGAACGCTTGCGTACCCGGTTGACCAGCGCGAGCAGCCGACGCAGCACCTTCTCCAGCGAGCCGGGATTGCTCGAGATGTAGTTGCCCGCCCAGATCAGGGCTGCCACCGCGGCGAGCGAGAGCACGAGCTTCAGCGGTCCCACCTGATTGCCGACCAGCAGCGCGCCGCCGACGCCGAGCAGCGCGAGCCCGGCCGTCGCGATCACGCCGGAGATGACCAGCTGCCAGGACGCGACGATAGGACTCGCGCCCCAGCGCCGGGTCTGCCGGTAGGTGAACGCGGTGGAGAACACTTGCCCCGCGGGCAACGTCACCGACATCGCGGTCGCGCCGTACACGACCGCCACGGATTTGCTCTGACTCACGTCGACGCCGCCGGCGCGCAGCAGTTGTTTCTGCACCCGGCCGAATCCGCTCATGGCAAGCGCTTGGAACCAGATACAGGCCGCGACCCAACCCCAATGAATTTCGGTGAGTTTCTGCCACGATTCGTGTAGCCGCGGCCACAGATAGACGCCTTCGCCGATCAACAAAGCCAACAGCGCGGCGCCCAGCAACCATTTGGCCCACCAGAATTTGCTCCGGCCTTGCTCGACGGTGGACGTTCGCGGTGCAGGCTCGCCCGCTGTATCCCCGTTGGCCGTCACGCCGTCAGCCTAACGAATCTGCTGTTCGAACGTCGGCATCGGTGCGCGGGTCGGCGCCTTCTTTCGGCCACGCCAATCGGGTTTTCCTGCGGCGACCGCGCAGCTGCACCTCTTCGCCTTCCACCCAGAACTCCTGCTCGCTTTCCTCCGCGAAATACAATGCGCTACCGGAGGCGAGCACTCGGCCGGGTTGATCTTTGGCCAATTCGGTCAATCGGGAAGCCTCGTTGACCGGATCGCCGATCACCGTGTATTCGAAACGGTTGGCGGCGCCGATATTTCCGGCGACAGCCAAACCCGCGGACACGCCGATGCCGATGTCGAGGCCGGGCACCTCGCGCAGCGCCTCGCGGAGTTCGCGGCCCGCCGCGAGCGCCGCGGTGGGCGCGTCCGGCCGGTCCAGCGGCGCGCCGAAGATGGCGAGCGCGGCATCTCCGACGAACTTGTTGACGAACCCGTGGTGCCGGTCGATCACGTCGACCACGATGCGGAAGAACTCGTTGAGCAGGCTCACCACCTCGGTGGGCGGCCGTTCGGCGGCGGTGGCGGTGGAGCCGACCATGTCGACGAACAACACCGCGACGAACCTGGTCTCTCCGCCCAGCTCGGTGCCGTAGTCGAGGGCGCGCTGCGCGACTTCCTCGCCGACGTGCTGACCGAACAGCTCCTGGAGCTGGCGGCGCTTGGCCGCCTCCTCCATCATGCGGTTGAAGCCGACCTGGAGCAGGCCGATCTCGCTGCCGTCGAACACCTCGACCTGCACATCCCGGGCGCCCTCCTGCACCCGGTCGATGGCCTGGCTGAGCTGGCGCACCGGGTCGGAGATGCTCGAACCGGTGAGCATCGACAGCGCGAGCGCCTGCAAGATCACCACGCCGCAGAGCAGCAGGATCGAGATCGCCAGCGACTGGGCGGAGAACTTCACGTCCGAGGAGATCTGGGTGACGCACAGCAGCACGATGGCGATGGTGGGCGCGAAGGTGCCCATGCCCCAGGTCATCCCCATCCTGGTGCCGACGCCCGGCGTCAGGGTGTGATCGAAGGTGCCCTCGGTCAGGGCCTGCGCCGCGACCGGACGCAGGATGCGCTCGCCGAGCATGTAGGTGAAGCCGAACACGATGGTGGCCGCCATGCACTCGGTGACGATCACCGCACCGGCCAGCGCGGGCGTGTCGGAGATGATGAGTCCGGCCAGCACCGCGCCGCCGATCAGCCACAGCGCCAGATGCAGGATCGCCTGGCGCAGCGGCGCGTGCAGTGCGGCCATCTGTTCCTGGCGGCTCGGCGGACCGCCGCGCATCTGCCAGCGCATGACAGGGCGCAGCATCAGCGCCGAAGCGGCGAGGCTGAGCAATCCGCCGGTGATGAAGACGAGTGCGGGGATGAGCAGACCGGTGTGTCGGGTACCGGCCGCCTCGCCTTCCGGAACGGGGAGTCCGTACTGGATGAACGCCCACACCAGCACCGCGCCGAAGGCATTGGCCAGCAGCATCGATGTCAGGTAAAGCGGCCAGCGCGTATGCATGGTCTGCTTGACCGCTTCCAAGGGCGCTGACACGCCCCCTAATCTAGCGTTTCGATCATTCGTCCACGTGCGGCTGTCCGGACCGCCCGGCTCGGAGCGCTACCCTCAACGAGGTGACCGAGCTCGAGGAACGTCCACGCCGGGACTCCGCCGCGGACGCGGTGCACCCGATCGTCCGGCAGACCGCGGAGTGGGCATGGCGCCTGCTGGTCATCTTCGCCGCGGTGCTCGCCCTGGTGATGATCGTGCAGCGGCTGGCGACCGTCGTCATTCCCACGGCCATCGCGCTGCTGGCTGCCGCGCTGCTCGCGCCTTTGGTGGACTGGATGCAGCGCCTCGGCATACCGAGGTGGGTCGGGGTGTTCGTCTCGATGGTCGGCTCGCTCGGGCTGGTCGCGGGCATCATGACCTTCGTCGTCGAGCAGTTCGTCGATGGTGTGCCGCAGCTGTCCGACGAGTTCACCGGCAGCATCCACAAGATCCAGGACTGGTTGATCAACGGCCCGCCGCACATGAGCGACGATCAGATCCGCAACGCGGGCGACACCATCGTCAAGACGATCCAGTCCAATCAGGACAGTCTCACCTCCGGCGCGCTCACCACGGCCACGGTGATCGGGCACATACTGACCGGGACTTTCCTCACCCTGTTCATCCTGATCTTCTTCCTCTACAGCGGCGATCAGGTCTGGCAGTTCGTCACCCGGATCGTGCCGACCGCGCACCGGGAACGGGTCCGGCTGGCCGGGCAGCTCGGCTTCGGATCGCTGGTCGGCTTCGTGCGGGCGACCGTCGCGGTCGCGGCGGTCGACGCCATCGGCATCGGGGCGGGGCTGGCGATTCTCGGGGTGCCGTTGGCGCTGCCGCTGGCCTCGCTGGTGTTCATCAGTGCGTTCATCCCGATCATCGGCGCGTTCCTCGCCGGATCCATCGCGGTGTTCATCGCGCTGGTCACCAAGGGACTGGTGACGGCGCTGATCGTGCTCGGCATCATCATCGCGGTGATGCAGCTGGAAAGCCATGTGCTGCAACCGCTGCTGCTCGGCCGCGCGGTGAGCATCCATCCGCTGGCCGTGGTGCTGGCGATCGCGGCGGGCGTGGTGCTCGGCGGGATCGCGGGCGGCCTGCTCGCGGTGCCGTTCGTCGCGGTGATGAACACGGCGATTCGATCGCTGCTCGCCGACAGCCCGGAGGAGACGTTCGGCGAATTGCAGACCGCCGAGCATCGGCTGTATTCGGCGGAACCGGACCGGCCGGATCCGGGAAGGTTCGATGTCGAGGCGACGCTCGCCGAGGAGGTCGCGCTGCTGAGCAAGGTGCGCGGGGGCGACGCAGGCACCGGACGACAGAACGCCGATGAGCCCGGCCGCGCCGACTGAGCTCAGTCCGGCCGACGCGGCGACCGCGCCGCTGTGGCGGGCCGTGCAGGCGTTCCGGCTCGTCACGCTGCTGTACGCCGTCGGCCAGCAGGTCGCGTCCGTGCCCTACTACCAGAACCAGCGTCTGAGCTGGGTGTTCATCGCATTGATGGTGGTCTGGTCCGGGCTGTCCGCGCTGATGCTCTCGCAGTGGCATGCCGACGTGGTCAAGGTGCGGGTCTGGGTGGTGATCGGCGACCACATCGTGGTGATCGGGTTGATCGCCGCTACCCGGCTGGTCGCCGACTACGACTGGTACCACGGGCACCAGACCCTGCCGACGACCATGTGGGCGGCCAACGCGGTGATCTCGGCGGCGATCCTGCGCGGGCCGGTCGCGGGCATCGCGTCCGGGCTGCTGATCGCGGCGGTGATCATCACCGTGCGCGACCAGTGGGGACAGGACGTCTGGGCGGACGCGACCGCGCCGGTGCTCGTCTCGGTGGGCTTGGCGCTCGGGCTGGCCGCCAACACCGCCCGGCGCGCGCAGGAGCAGTTGCAGCGCGCGGTGCGCCTGACCGCCGCGGCCGAGGAGCGCGAGCGGCTCGCCCGCGAAGTGCACGACGGCGTGCTCCAGGTGCTCAGCTACATCAAGCGGCGCGGCAGCGAAATCGGCGGACCCACCGAGGAATTGGCGTTGCGTGCTGGTGAGCAGGAGGTGGCGCTTCGGGTGCTGATCTCCGAGCAGGGCGTGCGCGAGGACGCGGGCGGCGCCGAGCTGGATCTGCGTCCGCTGCTGACCGTGCACGCGACGCCGAAGGTGTTCGTCTCGACGCCGGGCGAGCCGGTGCGGGTGGGGCGTTGGGCGGCAGGGGAAATCGCCGCCGCCGTCGCGACCGCCCTGGTCAACGTCGAGCTGCACGCCGGAGTGGACGCGAAAGCCTATGTGCTGCTGGAGGACACCGGCGCCGAGCTGATCGTCAGCGTGCGCGACGACGGCGTCGGCATCGCCGCGGGCAGATTGGCCGAGGCGGAAGCTGAAGGGCGGATGGGAGTTTCGCGGTCGATCGTCGGGCGAATCGGCGCGCTGGGCGGTACCGCGGAGCTGCTCACCGAGGGCAGCGCGGGCGAGGGCGTCGAATGGGAATTCCGTGTCCCGCGCGACGCACGTTGACCTGGGGCTTCTGGCACGATGAACGGTACGGCGAGAGGAGCGGTGCGGTGACCGATGACGGTGCGGCCGGGACCATTTCGGTGATGGTGGTGGACGATCACCCGATGTGGCGCGACGGGGTCTCCCGCGATCTCGCCGAGGCCGGGTTCGAGGTCGTCGCGACCGCGGACGGTGTCGGTTCGGCCACCAGGCGCGCCGCGGCCGTACGCCCCGCCGTCGTCCTGATGGACATGCAGCTACCGGACGGGAACGGCGCTGTCGCCACGGCCGAGGTGCTGCGCGTCTCGCCGCGGAGCCGGGTGCTGGTGCTTTCGGCCTCGGCCGAGCGCGACGACGTGCTGGACGCCATCAAGGCGGGCGCCTCCGGTTATCTGGTCAAGAGCGCGTCGGCGGCCGAACTGATCGACGCGGTGCGCGCGACCGCCGCCGGTCAGCCGGTGTTCACGCCGGGGCTGGCCGGGCTGGTGCTCGGCGAGTACCGCCGGATGGCGACCGCGCCCGCCGAGCCCGACGAACCCCACCGGCCCGCACTCACCGAACGGGAGACCGACGTGCTGCGGATGGTGGCGAAAGGGTTGTCCGCCAAGCAGATCGCGTCCCGGCTCGGGTTGAGTCACCGGACGGTGGAGAACCACGTGCAGGCGACGCTGCGGAAGTTGCAGCTGGCCAACCGGGTCGAACTCACCAGGTACGCGATCGAACAGGGGCTCGAGTAGGCCGGGACATCCGACCGGCGGAGGATCCGCACGCGCGCCGGAATCCGGGATCGCCCTGATGCCGAGACCGTCGCCCCTCGGTAGCCTCGAAGCCATGGGCGGCCCCGAATCGGTATCCAATGGTGTCGGCTCCGATGGTGCGGTCGGCGATCGGGATCTGCGCGTCTCCGACGCCGAACGCGAGCACGTCGGTCAGCTGCTGCAGCGGGCCGTCGGGCTCGGGATGCTCTCGCTCGGCGAGTTCACCGAGCGGATGGACACCGCCCTGGCCGCCAAGACCCGCGGCGAACTGAACGCCGTGCTCATCGATCTGCCCGGCGTCCGCCTCATCGGTCAGCCCGCCGCACGGCCCACGACGTTCGTGAACTCCACGCCCTCGTTCGCGAATCGGCCGCCGATGCCGCCCGCCCCGGCGGGAAACGTGATTCGCGGCCGCATGTCGAGCGTGAACAGGCGCGGGCCGTGGCAGGTCGCGCCTTCGCTGCACCTGAACAACTGGTTCGCGGGCGTCACCCTCGATTTCACCGAGGCGGTCATGTCCACCCAGGTGGTCGAGTTGAACATCGACGACTACTGCAGTTCGCTGACCCTGGTGGTGCCCGCCGAGGCCACCGTCGACATGAACGGTCTCGACCTCATCGGCGCGAGCCTCAACAACAAGGTCCGCACCGGTCCTCCGCTCGGCCCGCTCCACCTGGTCGTCCACGGCCGCGTCCGCCTCGGCTCGGTCACCGCCAAGCATCCGTTCATCGCCCATTGGCGCAAACTGCTCGGGCACTGACCCGTGCCTTCGGTCGTTCGGCCGGTCAGGTGTTGACGCCGATGCGGCGGGCGAAGGCGCGCAGCGGGACTCGGCGGTCGTGGTCGAGGAGTTCGGACACGATGTGGCGGGGCAGGGACTGGTATTTGATCCAGTCGACGCCGCCGACGCGTTCGGCGTTCAGCAGCGCGTCCAGGGCGCGCTGATGCTGGCCGGTGCGGGTCAGCGCGACCGCGGTGTCGGCGAGGTGGCGGGCGCGTGAGGCCTGCGGCAGGCCGCTGTTCGCGGGCATCTCCTTCGCCGCGGCCAGCGCCTCGGGATAGCGCTCCGAGGAGACGTTCACGTCGACCGTCTGCATGACGACCTGGGATGGGCCGAAATAGGTTTCGTAGTCCTGCCGGTCGCCGCCGATGCGCAGCGCGACCTCACCTGCCGCCTCGATCAGCGACAGCGCCTCTGGCACGTTCTGGGCTCGGCCCGCCGCGGTCGCGCCTTGGAGCACGAGGGAACCGTAGGCGGACAGGTGCGCGGGCGGCACCTCGCCCTCCGGCTCCAGGTCCGTCGCGGCGCGCAGCGCGACCCGGCGCGATTCGTCGTACCGGCCCTGTACCAGCAGCTGCCAGGCCACCGAGCCGCGGATGGTCGCCAGCAGCAGCGAATCGTTGCCGCGCTCGGCGGCGGCCAGCGCCTGACGGATGGCGAGGAATGCCGGATCGGTGTGCCCGAGATGCACCAGGGTGCAACCGGTGACCCAGCACATGCGGGCGAGCAGTTCGTTGGCGGGTGCGACCGCGCCGTTGCGCGCGGAGTGCACGGTCGCGCGCAGCTGGATGAGGCTGGCGGGCAGGATCGAGGTGAGCAGCTCGTAGCGGCCCGCCCAGTACGCGCCCCAGGCGTAGTCGACCGCGCGGCGGCCGTCGTCGAGGCTCACTGCCTCCTCCTCGGGCACCTCGCCGAGCAAATCGTCCACGGGGGTCAACGCGCGCCGGATGGCGACGATGCCCGCGTCCGGGTTGCCGGACGGTATCCCGTGGCGCTTGCCGATCAGATCGGAGATGTCGACATCGAGCGCGCGCGCCAGTTTCTGCAAGCTCGCGATGGACGCGGTTTGGCGTCCACCCTGCTCGAGCTTGCGCACGAGATCCACGCTCACCCCGGCCTGGTCGGCGAGCTGGCGCTGTGTGAGCGCTTTGCCGCGAAAGCGCCGGATCCGCACCCCGATCGACGATTCGTCCATGTACCCAAGTCCTTTGTTAAATCTGGGTTTCAGAGTACGACGCTACGGGATGGACTTCACCCGAAGTGGGACATTGCGTACGACTCGTTGGCCGCTGGTTGGAATACCGTTGCCTTTCTGCAACTTTGAGAATGCAAAGGGCGGCGGCAATGACCACGATGCCGAACACCACTGTGCGAGCCCGGCGCGCCGATCGCGCGACCGCGTCGCAAGTTTTTCTCGCTCGAACCGAACAGTTGCGCCTGCAGGGCCATGACCTGCGTGAACTATTACGCCGACGGCCGACCACTTGCTACAGCAACGTCATCGCGTGAGGGGAAGCATAATGTTCGAACGCTGTCACAGCCCGAACGAGGCGGCGCACCTGCTCCGACATCGGTTCGGATTGCCGGTCCAGTTGCTCGCCGGGCGTCCCGTGGTGACCACGGGCAGTCTGCTCGGGGGCGTCGTCATGCCGCCGGAACTCGGCAGGAAGGTGCTCGCCACCCTGGACCGCCAGATGACCGCCCCGGTGGTCGCCGACCCCGGCGACCGCACCTGGACGTTCCTGGTGACCCCGCCCAGCCCCGTCACCCCGGTCGACGTGCACGTCCGGCGCTGCCTGGCCGGACATCAGGTCACCGTGATTCCCGGCGGCCGCCACATGCTGCTGCCGAGCACCGATTCCCGCCTCGGCTGGCATTGGGCGGCCGAACCCGCACCCGGCGTGCTGCGCATGCCGCCGCGTTCGGCGGTCATCGGCGCCATCCACCAGGTGACCGGCATGCGGGCCGCGCCCGCCTCCTGACCGCCCGGCGCGACCGGCCCCCACCCGTAGCCGGTTGGGGGTCGGTCTGGGCGAAATCGGGTAGATATCGGTCCTCGGCCGGGGGTTTCTACTCATGTTCGGCACGGATGAGGGGCCGAGCATGGGGTCATGACTACATCTATCGATCCGGCGCTGATCTCGCGCTTGTCCGGTGAGTTCACTGCGCTGGGGACGCAGATGGGTGCACTCGGGCGGGATCTCGCGCTGCTTCGCGAACAAGTGGCGCCGGATCTCGCCGCCGAGCGTGCCCCGGCCGACTCGGCCGCGGGTGCGTCAGGTGACCGGGCTGCCCCCGGCGGAGCGGAGGGGATTCCGGCGGCGCTCCGGGGCAGCCCCGCTTCGGTGCCCGCGGGAGGGTGGCGCGGGTCGTCCTCGACGGACCTCGATTCCGCCGCCGCGAGCGAAAGCAGTTCCGTCGCCGGGAACCCCGACCTCGAGCGCAGCACCGCTGTTGGCGGGGGAACTCCGGTCGCCGTGGAGAGTGAGTCGGGTACGCCCGAAGACCTCGCCCGGCGCCGGGGCTCCTCTGGTGCCGAGGGCGGTTCACCAGCTGGTGTGGGAACGTCTTCGGCTGCGGTCGGGCATCCTGCGCGCGGCACGAGTGCGGCCGGTGCTCAGAGTGACTCGTCTGCTGGTGCTGGCTCGTCTTCGGGTGTGGCGGGTTGGCCGGGTGCGGTGCCGGGTGTGGGTGGCGGGTCGAGTGCGGCAGCTGTTCCGCCGGTTCCGCCTCCGCCCTACCCGCCGCCGACGGCGGCTCAGCCCGTGTACGGGTCCGCCTACGCTGCTGCGGCGGAGCGGTATTGGGGTCCCGGATCGGGGGCGATGGTTCCGCCGGGTGCGGTGCCGCCACCGGGTGTGCCGCAGGGATGGCCCACGCAACCGGGCGCGTTGCCGCACAGGGGCAGGCGGATGGCGCCGCCCGGGATGCTGCCGCCCGCGCCGTCGCGGCGAGAGCCGCATGTCCCGTGGTGGCAGCGGGACGGGGTGATCAGCCGGGTGCTCGCGGTGGCCGGGGTGGCGGTCACATTGATCGGTGTGGTGATGCTGTTGGTGCTCGCCGCGCAGGCCGGATTCTTCGGGCCGGTCCCGAGAGTTGTGTCCGGAGCGGTTTTCTCGGCCGTTCTGGTCGGCGCTGGCGTGCGGGTCGTCGGCAAGGCTGGCGGGCGGGTCGGCGGAATCGCGTTGGCGGCCACCGGTATCGCGGGTGTCTATCTCGACGTTGTCGCTGTGACGGCCGTGTATCACTGGTTGCACCCGGTGCTCGGGCTGGCGGTGGCGCTGGCCGTCGCCGCGGGGGGCGTCGGACTCGCGATGCGGTGGAAGTCGCAGCCGCTCGCGGTGCTCGTGGTGCTCGGCGCCGCGCTGCTCGCACCGTTCGTGACCACCGAGTTGGTGCTGCTCGGATTCCTGATCGTGCTGCAATTGGCTTGCGTCCCGGTGCAATTCGGACCGGACTGGCCGTTCCTGCACATTGTGCGCACGGTGCCCGCAGTGCTGGCCACCCTGGTGAGCATCGCCATCGCGCTGATCGAGACGCTCGATCACGGGCGCGAGCTGTGGTTGCTGGTCGCGTCGATCGCGGTCGCGCTGGTCGGTGTGTCCGGCACCGTGCTGGTGGTGCGCAGGCGTGCCGGTGACATCGTCGCCACGCTGGCCTTCGCGATCTCGACGACCCCGATGCTCGCGGTGGTGGCGCTGTTCGATCGGCGTATCGCCGCCCTCGTCGCGGCCGCGCACGCGGTGGTTCTCCTGTCCCTCGCCGCGACGGCAGTGACGCCGAAAATGCGTGCGCTCACCAAGATTCCGGGCCACACCGCCATCGCCGCTGCGGTGGCGGGTTCCTTCGCGCTGCTCGAAGCATGCGTCGGTGCGACGAGCACCCAGACTCTTCCGATCGCGACGCTGCTGGTCGCGCTCGGCTTCCTCGGGGTGGCCGGCCAGCTGCGTTCCAGCGCCGTCGCAGGCCTCGGTCTCGCCTTCGCGCTGATCGGCGGCCTCGCGTTCGCGGCCACGGCGACCCCGGAAAGGCTTGCGTCGCCACGCCTTGCCGAGCAGCACCTGTCCATCTCCACCACGTTGGCGGCGGTCATCGGCCTGGCCGTCGTCGCGGTGGCGGTCTGGACCGTCCGCAGACTCGCGGGCACGCCGAAGGGCGGTGCGGAGGAATCGATCCTGTGGATCGCCGCGAGCGGCGCGGCGCTGTACTTGGTGACCGCCGCGATCGTCGCGGTCGGCGCGGCCACCGGCGCCGCGGACGGTTTCGTCGTCGGCCACAGCATCGCCACCATCGTGTGGATGGCGGCGGCCACCGCGGCCCTGCTCTACGGCCTGCGCAACCTCGCACGCTCCGCCGCCATCGCCAAGGTCGCCCTCGGCTCCGGCCTTTTGGTCACCACTGCCGCACTGGCCAAGCTCTTCCTGTTCGACCTGGCCACCCTGGACGGCCTGATCCGTGTCGCCGCCTTCCTGGTGGTCGGAATCCTCCTGCTGCTCACCGGAACCCGCTACGCGCGCGCTTTCGCCGAAGCGGGCGGCTCGGGTAGCGCGTCGCCGGGCGGTACCGAAGCCCGCTCGGGTGCGGATCCGGCCGCCGAGTGACCTGAACACCCCGCCCGGGAAATGCCAAGGGGCGGGGCCGTTCTCACGACACCGGCCGCAACCACCATTTCTCTACCGCCGGTAGTCGAATGGATTCGACGATGGAGAAATGGTGGCCCCGACTGCCTCGGAGCCACCATTTCTCTCCCGTCGATTTCCTGCCCGCGATGGGTGCCCCGCGATGGATGCGGAATCAGTCCTCGTCGTGGCGGCGGAGGAGTTCGTTGACGCTCACCGAGCGTCCGTCGCCGCTGTGGTGCCTGCCTTCGTCCGAATCCGCGATGTGGCGGCGGGAGGAGCGGAGTTCGGCCATCCAGTTCTCGATGCTGGTGCGGTTGTCTGCCGGCGTCTCCGAGGCGCTGCCGTCCGAGGCCGCGTGCTCTGCGGGCGCGCGGTGATGTGTGGAACCCGGTGCGGCGGAAGAGGGTTGGTGGCTCTGCGCCAAGGGGCGGTGGCTTGCGCCTGCGGCCGGATCGTAGGCGCTCGACCCGTGCGGGGCCGAGTCGGGCGCGGTGCCGCGCGGTCGGGAGGTCCCCCCCGACTCGAGCGGCCGGGTCGCATCGTCCATCGAGCCCGCGGATTCCTGCGACCGCGCCGGTTCGGCGAACGGCACGGCACGCGGCCGCGGCGGCTCCGCCGGAGTCGGCTGCGTCGACCTGCCCGGGTACTGATCCGGCAGCCCCGACAGCGAAGTCGCGCGCGGCCGAGTCGGGTCGTGCGGTCCAGGAGCCACCGTGCGCGGCGGGCTGGGCGGCGCCGCGTGCGCCCCCGGAGTCGCCGGACGCGGCGGCACGGGCGGCGGAACCGAATCGATGCTCTGCGTGGGCGCTTCGGCCTCGATCTCCTCGATGGTGCGCGGACGACGTGGGGTGCGCGGCTGCTTGCCCTCCGACACCGCGGGCATCTGCATCGTCACCGGGTCGGTGATGGGGGTGGTCTTGACCAGGTCGACCACCTCACCGCCGCCGGGGCGCTCGTCGTCGAGGATGGGTTCGCCGAGGCCGATCTTCTGCTGAATGCGCTTCATCCAGGCGGGCGCCCACCAGCAGTCGTCGCCGAGCAGCTTCATGGTGGCGGGCACCAGCAGCATGCGCAGGATGGTCGCGTCGATGAACAGCGCCGCGATCAGGCCGTAGGCGATGTACTGCATCATCACCAGGTCGGAGAAAGCGAACGCGCCGACCACCACGAGCAGGATCAGCGCGGCGGCGGTGATGATGCGTCCGGTGTGCGCGGTGCCCGCTCGCACGGCCTCCGTGGTGGACGCGCCCTGGGTGCGCGCCTCGACCATCCGCGAGAGCAGGAAGACCTCGTAGTCGGTGGACAAGCCGTAGATCACCGCGATGATCAGCACCAGCACCGGCGACATGATCGGCTGCGGCGTGAAGTTCAGCAGGCTCGCGCCGTGACCGTCGACGAAGATCCAGGTCAGGATGCCCAGCGTGGAGCCGAGGCCGAGCGCGCTCATGAGCGCGGCCTTGATCGGCAGCACCAGCGAGCCGAAGGTCAGGAACATCAGCAGCGTGGTCACGAAGATGACCAGCGCGATCATCAACGGCATGCGGTCGAGCAGCGCGTCGATGCTGTCCTTCTGGATCGTCGGCTGCCCGCCGACATAGAGCTGGACGTTGTCCGGCACGTCCATCGAGCGCAGGTACTCGATGGTCGGGTCGTAGTTCTCCGAATCCTCCAGCGTCGCGCTCGTCCGGTAGACGTCGGGATCAGTGGTGGATCGGCTCGGCACCTCGAATTTGCCGGTGAGGCCGGGCGCTTCGCTCGCTTCCTTCCACACCTTGCCGACCGCGGCGCTGTCGTCGGAGACCATCACCAGCTGCACCGGGTCGGTCTTCCGCAGCGGGAAGACCTCGTAGAAGTTCTCCAGCGCGACGCGGGTCTTGTTGTCCGGCGGCAGGTATCGCTCGTTGATGCCGCCGAAGGCCAGGTTCTTCACCGGGATGATGAGCAGCAGCAGGCCGATGCAGATCGGCACGGCGATCTTGAGCGGGTGCTTCATCACCCACTGCGTCGTCTTGCCCCAGAAGCCGTTCTCGACCTCCTCCGCGGTCTTGGTCTTGCGGAAGCGCTTGAAGCCGAGCATGTCCACGCGCTTGCCGAGCACGCCGAGCATCGCGGGCAGGATGGTGATCGCGGTGAGCGCGGCCAGCGAGACCGTCGCGATGGTGCCGTAGGCGACGGATTTCAGGAAGCCCTGCGGGAACAACAGCATGCCGCCGAGGCTGGCGATGATCATGGTCGCGGAGAACACGACCGTGCGGCCCGCCGTCATCACCGAGCGCCGGACGGCCGCGCGAGTGTCGTACCCCTCGGCCAGCTCCTCGCGGAAACGGCTGACGATGAACAGGCCGTAGTCGATGGCCAGACCGAGGCCGATCATCGAGACGACGCCGGAGACGAACGAGTTCACCTCGGTGAACTTCGTCAGGAACATGATGATGCCGTTGGCGCCGATCACCGTCAGACCGCCGACGACCAGCGGCAGACCCGCCGCGACGAGACCGCCGAAGATGAAGAACAGCAACACGGCGACCGCCGGGATGGCGAGCATCTCCATGCGCTTCTGGTCGGCGGCCATGGTGTCGTTGAGCGTGCCCGACACCGCTTGCAGGCCGGTCACCTGCACGTCGACGTCCGGAATGTAGAAGACGTCCTTCACTTTCCGGTAGTTACGCACCATCTCGGTGTCGTTGTCGCCGACGATGGCGATGGAGGCGAAGGTGGACTTCTTGTCCTTCGAACCGAAGGTCAGCGGGACGCCGGGGCCGGTCTCGGTCTGCCAGTAGGCGCCGTTGACCTTGGCGATCTCGTTCGGGTGTTCCTTCGGCAGCCGGTTCAGGCTGTCGACGACTTTGTCCCGGAACTGGGGGTCGTCGATCGTCTTGCCCTGGGGTGCGGTGTAGAGCAGGATCACGTCGCTGGTGTGATCGCGCCCGAAGGCACCGTCGGCGATCCGCGCGGCGTCCGCCGATTCCGAGGTCGGGTCGTCCCATCCGCTGGAGCTGAGGTGGTGTTCCAGGCCGAGGCCGTAGCCTCCCAATGCCAGGAGGGCCGCGCAGACGATGCCGATGACGGCCCAGCGCAGCCGGTAGACCAGATCGCCCCAGCGTGTGAACACTAAGCGACTCCTTGGGCGGGGCGAGAGGTGAGCAACGCCGACAGCGGCCGGAACGGCTGCAGCCAGGCGCCCTCGTCGGGCAGCGAGTCGAGGCTGACCCTGGGCAGCGGTTCACGGAACACGCCCGGGATGTCCTCGAGGTCGATGAATTCGAGCGTATCGGATGTTACGGCCCAACTCGCGTGCTCGCGGAAGCCCAACACCTGAACGGGAACTCCGCGCGCGGCCAATCGTTCCAATGGTTCGCGAAAGGCTTGGCCGTCGGCGGAGGCGACCATGATTCCGGCGAGTCCGGCGCCGCGGCTACGCAATTCGATGTGCGCGAGCATGTCCGCGTCGACGTCGGAGTCGTCGTCGATCTTCGGCTTGGCGAACACGGCGTAGCCGACATTGCGCAGCGCCTCCACCCACGGGCGCACCACATCGGCGGTGCCTGGTGCGATGTTGGTGAAGACGGTGGCCTCCGGCTCGACCCTGGTCGCGCTACCGACCGAGAGTTCGGCTGTGCGTGCGAGCAGCCAGCGGCCGAGCGCATCGAACCGCGGACGGTACGCGGCGGTCGGGCGGCCGCCGAGGATGGCGCCGAGACCCATATCGAGGTTGGGCGCGTCCCAGACGAGCAGCACCCGGCGCACATCGGGCGCGGCGCCGCCCAGCCCTTCCGACCCGCTGCCGTGCCCCTCCGTGGTGACGTCCACCACCTCGTGGGCCATCTCACTGACACTCATGCCTGCGCCTCGCTGACGCTCGGCTCCGGCATGCGCGAGGCACGCTGGCACATGATTCGCTCACTGCGTTCGCTCATCCCTGCGCCTCGCTGACGCTCGGCTCCGGCATGCGCGAGGCACACCCCACGACTTTCATGACGGCCGAGCTAATTGGTCGCTCGCTGCGCTCGCTCATCATTCGATCTTGCCCCATATGAACTCGGTGATGGCGCTTCCCGCCCGATGCGCCTTGCCTTCGAATTTGGTGACGGGGCGGTCGAAGCCGATCGGGGCGCTCTCCTCGTTGTCCGCGCTGACGCCGCCGGTCGCCTCGTTCAGGCCGATCAGCAGCGGTTCCGCGGCGCCGACTTCGGCGATGTGTTCGGCGTAACCCGCGTGGTCGGTCGCGACATGCAACACACCCCCCGGCCGGAGGCGGCTCGCGATGAGCGCGAGGGTCGCGGGCTGCAGCAGCCGCCGCTTGTGGTGCCTTGCCTTCGGCCACGGATCGGGGAAGAACACCCGTACGCCGGTCAGCGACTTTTCGGCAATCATGTGCTCGAGCACATCTACAGCGTCGCCGCGCAGCAGCCGGATGTTACCGATGTCCTCGCGCTCGATGCGCTGCACCAGCTGGGCGAGGCCCGGCTGATACACCTCGATGCCGATCAGGTTCAGGTGCGGCTCGGCCTGCGCCATCTCGGCGGTGGCGGTGCCTGTCCCGCAGCCGATCTCGATGACCAGCGGGGCTTCGCGACCGAACCAGGCGGCGGCGTCCAGCGGTGCGTCGGAGACCTCGCGGCCGATCTTCGGCCACATGCGATCCCAGGCGCCCTGCTGGTTCGGGGTCAGCGCGCCCCGGCGGGAGCGGAAGCTGGTCACCCTCGGGTAGAGGCGGGAGCCGGTGGGCGATCGTCTGCCTGCTTCGAGCGGGGCCGATGCTGTGGACGGCCTGCCCGGAACCGACTCGACAGTGTGGTTGGCGGCGTCGTTCACGGCGTCCATTGTCCAGCATCCGACGAACGGCACGGCAATCGAACCCCGACCGCGCGGTCTTCGCGAGGTCAGGCGGCGCGTTCGGCGACGATCCTCGGCGCGGGCGGGGTCTCGCCGCGCAGCGGCCGCCCGAGCACGACCTTCACCGTGGTGGTCGCCATTTCCAGCAGTCCGCGCAGGCCGGTGGGGGAGGCGAGCACCGACCACACGGTGGAGTCGGAGTCGGCGGTCGGCGGCTCGCCCGCCAGCCGGTCGGCCAGCCACGCCAGGCTGATCGGGGTGGCCAGCGGCAGCATCGAGAAGTGCTCGCTGAGCCGGTCGCGCACATAGGTGACCGACGCGCCGCCCTGCCGGTAGCGGGCGACCTGACCGTCCACGCCCTCCTTGTGGATGACCTGGTCGTGCACGGGTTGCAGCACGAGCAGCGGACAGGTGGGGGTGGAGTGGCCGAGGCGCAGGTCGTCGAACAGGTCGCGGAACTCGGGTGTGGCCAGCAACTCTTGCAGCGGGCGCTGCAGGAAGTCGTCCATCTTCTTGCCCGCGAGCGCGAGGATCGCGCCGAGCGGCGTCGAGGTCTCGGCCGTGGCGACGAAACGATGCCCTTCGGGCGTGAGCTCGTCGTCGATCACCGCGCCGAGGGCGGGATAGAGCTTGCGCAGCGCGGCGATCACGATGGCGGGCAGACCGGCGTAGCTGCCGCCGTTCAGCCTGCGGAACACCTGCTCGGGATCGCCGACCGGCGCGCCGAGCACCGCGCCCGCGATGTTCAGCTCCGGCGCGTAGGTCGGCGCCATCTCCACTACCCAGGAGCTGGCCATGCCGCCGCCGGAATAGCCCCAGACGCCGACGGGTGTGCCCGCGTGCAGGCCGAGCGGGGTGAAGCCGAGCGCCGCGCGGACGCCGTCGAGCACGCGGTAGCCGGGTTCGCGCGGTGCGCCGAAGTTGCCGTGCGGTCCCTCGTGATCGGCGATCGAGACCGCCCAGCCGCGGCGCAGCGCGTTCGCGACGAGCAGCCACTCCACCTGGGTGACCGCGCCGAGCGCGCGGGATCCGCGCCGCAGGGCGTAGGACGGCGAGCACTTCTCGGTGACCGCGTCCATGGCCGTCTGAAAGGCCAGCAGCGGCCGGTCTTCGGACGGGTCGGCGCCGTCGGGCAGCAGCACGGTGGTCACAGCCACCTCGGGCGCGCCGTGCAGATCGTTGCTGCGGTAGAGCAGCTGCCAGGCCGAAACCTGTTGCGGCACAACACCGAAGAGTGCGAGATCGATGGCGCGGCTGCGGAGGACGGCGCCGGGTGGCCTGGAGGCGAAACCGCGCGGCGGCCGGTAGAACGGATCGGCGCTGGGGAGCAGCGGCTTGTCGCCGGGCGGCAGCGCCTGGGCGCCGCGGGCCTGCCGGTGGCCGATGGCCTCCGGTTCGCTGTCGACAACACCGATGGCGTCGACGGTCATCGCAACCTCCTCGACGGGCCGGAGCGCTTGCTTGAAAAGCGAAGCTGCGCACCGCCGATGGTGCCGACCACCAGTGCAGAGTAAGTGAAGCGCGGTATCTGTGTGAACCCTGGTAACAGGGGTCGACGACGGCACTAGACTGCCGACATGAGTTCACCGACCGTGTTCATCACCGGTGCGGCGGCCGGTATCGGCCGGGCTACGGCACTGCTTTTCGCTGGGCACGGGTACCACATCGGCGCCTATGACATCGACGAGGTCGGCCTCTCCCGGCTGGCCGCGGACATCAACAGCGCAGGTGGCAAGGTGCGCACCGGGATATTGGATGTGACGAACAACACTCATTGGGAAGAGCGGCTCGCCGAGTTCTACGCGGAGACGGGCCGGCTGGACATCCTGATCAACAACGCGGGAATTCTGCGCTCGGGCCGCTTCGAAGACATCGACCTGGCCACCCACCAGGCGATCATCGACGTCAACCTGGGCGGGGTACTCGCGGGCACCCACCACGCCTTCCCGTACCTGCGCGACACCAGACGGTCCCAGGTGGTGAATCTCTGCTCGGCGTCGGCGATCTACGGACAGCCCGAACTCGCCAGCTACGGCGCGACCAAGTCGGCGGTCAAAAGCCTCACGGAGGCACTGGATCTCGAGTGGTCACGGCACGACATCCGGGTGATCGCGGTGTGGCCGTTGTTCGTGGCGACCTCGATGGTGGACGGCATGGACACCGCGACGACCAAATCGCTCGGCGTGCGGCTGACCGCCGCCGACGTGGCCGACGGCATCTGGGAGGCGACCAGCAAGCGCCCCCGGCTGCCCAGGGTGCACTACGAGATCGGTACGCAGGCGAAGTTGCTGGCGACGGCCGCGAAGTACGCCCCGAGCTGGGCGGTCCGCGCGGCCAACAAATACTTCTCCGGTTCCTGAGCGGTCGGCACTGCCGGTGACCGCTCGGTCTGACAGAATTGCGCCTCGACAAGGGGGTGTGTAGCCATGCCGACGGCCACCGAATTCAACGGGCAGCTGCGCGAACGGGGTGTGCCCACGCGCGAAGGGGATCAGCTGGATCGGCTTCTCGTCGATCTGCAGTCGGTGGGCGGGCAGGCCGCCGCCATCGGTCATCACGCCAACAGCGCGGTCAACGCGTGGCGCAGGCCGCCGCGCATCCAGGTGACCGGGCGCGCGCACGCGGGCCGGACCACGGTGCTGCACGCGCTGGCGCTGATGTCGGCGGCGGAGACCGGTCCGGTGGACGAGCCGGGCGCGCCCGATCCGGTGCTCGACGCCGACATCGTGGTCTACGTCCTCGCGGGCGCGCCGCTGCCCGCCGACCGGAGGGTGCTCGCCGAACTGCCGCCCGAGCGCACGGTGGTGGTGTTGAACAAGGCCGACGCCATCGGCTCGCGCTGGGGCGACGCGGTCGCCGCCGCCGAGCAGTACACCAGGGAGCTGGGCATTCTCACGCTGCCGGTGGTCGCCGCGCTGGCGGTCCGCACGCGGGCGGGCGCCGTCACCGACGCCGACATGGCCACGTTGCGCAGGCTCGCCGCCGACGCGGACCCCGCGCTGACGCTCTCGCCGGACTTGTTCGTCTCACCGACCGCGGGCCCCGACGTCACCGAACGCGAGCAACTGCTGCACCGCTGGGAGCTCTACGGCATCACCTGCGCGCTGAGCGCGCTGCGCCACGATCCCGAGCTCGGCGCGCACGCGATCCTGCAACTGCTGCACGCCGCCAGCGGCATCGACGCGCTGCACCGGCTGCTGCACCGCTGCTACGAGCAGGTCTCGGCGCTGCGCGGCGGCGAACTGCTCGACGAGCTTGCCCGGCTGGCGGCCCGCGCGTTGCCGGGCGAGACCGGACAGGCCAGGGACATCCTCGAGGACTACCTGCACGGCGACGACGCCATGTGGCTGGCCCTGTGCGCCGGACTGGCGAATCCCGCGGTCGCGCATCTCGCCGCGGGTTATCCGTCGCCCGCGCCCGCCGACGCCGACGACGCGTTGACCAGGGCCGCGCGCTGGCGCGCCGTGGTCGCCGGCGACATGCCGCCCGCGGCGCGGCGCGCGGCGCTGCGGGTGCACAACGGATACATCCGACTATGGGAGCGAATGAGCAGTGCCGGACTCTGATCGACCGGATCCGGCGCTGCGGGGACCGACCCCGCCGGAACCGCTGTCGGCGGACGTGGAGGCGGTGGTCGCGCGCTGGAATCCCCAGGGCATGGCGTTGCTGAAGGCGGTGCGTGGCGCAGGAGCGGCCTCGACCGTCGCGCTGATCGGCCCGGACGACGCCAACACCACCCTGTTGCGCACCGAGCTGGCGCGTTTCGAACCCCGCATCGATCTCACCGATCCGATGACCGACGCCGACGCGGCCGTGGAATCCACCGCCCCCTCGGGCGGCGCGCCCTCCGGCGTGGCGCTGATCCTGCTCGACGCGGGCACCAGCCTCGGCACCGACACGCTGGGGGTGGTGCGGCGCCTGCGGTCGGACGGCACCCGAATCCTGCTCGTCATGAACGGCGTGCACGCCTACCAGGACTGGCGCACCGTGCGCTCGCACAATCTCGAGCTGCTCGCCGCGCAGGGCTTCGGCGACCTGGACATCATCCCGGTCTCGGCGCGTCTCGCCGTCGCCGGACGCACCGGCGGCGACGCCGGGCTGATCGACCGCTCCGGGCTGACGGCGTTGCACGCCGAACTGACCGCGACCGCGGCGGGCGCGGAGGCGTCGGGCGACGAGCGGTTGTCCGCCGTGCTGGCCCGGGTGCTCACCGACACCAGGAAGCGGGTCGTCGAACAGGTCGCCGCGCTGCGCTCGGGCGTGGAACCCACCCGCTGGCGCGAGGAGCGCGCGACCCTGCTCGCCGGCCGCGACGGCGGCCGCGCCACCGCCATGTCGACGCTGCGCGGCCAGCTGCACCTGGCCCGCGTCGACCTGATGACCGAGGTAGGCGGGCACGTCAGGGCGCTGCACACGGCGGCCCGCACCGAGCTCGACCGCCTGCACCCCGCCGAGCTCGGCGACTATCCGGACCGCCTGCAGCAGTCGGTGACCGAGCTGACCGGCGCGGTGGACGCGAGCATCGAGCGCAGGCTCGCCGAACTGATGCATCGCCTGGACAGCGCGGGCCGCGTGGATCTCGCGCCGCCGCATCGCCGACGGGACCCGGCGCCCCGGGTCGGCCCCGATCCGGAGCCGAGGCACCGGGGTGTCGAAGATCACCTCATGATCGCGCTGGGCGCTTCGGCGGGCGTCGGACTGGGCAGGCTGCTCGTCGCGCCGTTGTCGCTGGTGCCCGCGCTGGATGTGGCAAGCATCCCCTTCACATTGCTGCTCGGCGGCCTCGTGGCCTGGTGGGTGGTGCGGGCGCGGCGGCAGGTCGCCGATCGCGCGCACGTCCGGCAGTGGGTCGCCGACGCGCTCGTGAACGTGAAAGCCCAGCTAGAGCAACGGGTGGCGACCGCGCTGGTGGAAGCGGAGACCGAATTGGCCGATCGCGTGGTGCGCGCGAGCGCCACGCGGATCGTCGACACCGACCGACGGGTAGCGGAACTGGAGGCCCGGATTCGGCGGGCCGCGGCCGAGCAGCCGGGCCAGCTGGCGGCGTGCGAACGCGATATCGCGATACTCGACAGGCACATCGTGCCTGTTGAATAGGCAACCGAATGGGTACATGGTTAGGAACCCGATTCCGTACTGGTAGTCACATCGCGTTAACCTCTAAGCAGGAACCTGGGCGTCCGCTTCGTCCTTGTACGCCGTCCAGCCGGGGCGCGCTTTCGACTGGTCGTAGCGGGTTGCCTTCCCGCCAACGGTGGCGCTCGGTGTGTTCGCGCTGGTCATGGGCCTTGGGCCAGGCGGCGAAACATCGGACAGCCGCCCATCTCAGGAGAGTTTTCATGACCTCAGCGACCATTCCTGGTCTTCGTGGATCCGACGGCCAGGCGCCGACCGAGCACAGCGAACTACTCGCCTGGGTACAAGAAGTCGCAGAACTCACTCAGCCGGACCGAGTGGTCTGGGCGGACGGTTCCGATGAGGAGTGGGAGCGTCTGACCGCCCAGCTCGTGGCTGCGGGCACCTTCCAGAAGCTGGACGAGAAGAAGAAGCCGAACTCCTTCCTCGCGCTCTCCGATCCGTCCGACGTGGCCCGGGTCGAGTCCCGCACGTACATCTGTTCCAAGACCGAGGCCGACGCGGGACCCACCAACAACTGGGTCGACCCCGCCGAGATGCGCGCCACCATGACCGAGCTGTACCGCGGCTCGATGAAGGGCCGCACCATGTACGTGGTGCCGTTCTGCATGGGCCCGCTCGGCGCCGAGGACCCCAAGCTGGGCGTGGAGCTCACCGATTCCGAATACGTCGTCGTCTCGATGCGCGTCATGACCCGCATGGGCACCGCCGCGCTGGAGAAGCTCGGCGCCGACCGGCCGTTCGTGAAGGCGCTGCACTCCGTCGGCGCGCCGCTGGCCGAGGGCCAGCAGGACGTTCCGTGGCCGTGCAACGACACCAAGTACATCACCCACTTCCCCGAGGACCGCGAGATCTGGTCCTACGGTTCCGGCTACGGCGGCAACGCGCTGCTCGGCAAGAAGTGCTACTCGCTGCGCATCGCCTCGGCGATGGCGCACGACGAGGGCTGGCTGGCCGAGCACATGCTGATCCTCAAGCTGATCTCCCCGGAGAACAAGGCCTACTACATCGCCGCGGCGTTCCCCAGCGCCTGCGGTAAGACCAACCTCGCGATGATCCAGCCGACCGTTCCCGGCTGGCGCGCGGAGACCCTGGGCGACGACATCGCCTGGATGCGTTTCGGCAAGGACGGCCGCCTGTACGCGGTGAACCCGGAGTTCGGGTTCTTCGGCGTCGCGCCCGGCACCAACCGCCAGTCGAACCCGAACGCGATGGCGACCATGGAGGCGGGCAACACCGTCTACACCAACGTCGCGCGCACCGACCACAACGACGTCTGGTGGGAGGGTCTCGAGGGCGAGCCCGATCACCTGATCGACTGGAAGGGCAACGACTGGTACCACCGCGAGACGGAGACGCTGGCCGCCCACCCGAACTCGCGCTACTGCACCCCGATGTCGCAGTGCCCGATCCTGGCCCCCGAGTGGGACGACCCGCAGGGTGTGCCGATCTCGGCGATCCTGTTCGGCGGCCGCCGCAAGACCACCGTCCCGCTGGTCACCGAGTCCTTCGACTGGCAGCACGGCGTGTTCATGGGCGCGACGCTCTCCTCGGAGCAGACCGCAGCGGCCGAGGGCAAGGTCGGCACCGTGCGCCGCGACCCGATGGCCATGCTGCCGTTCATGGGCTACCACGTGGGCGACTACCTGGCCCACTGGGTCAACGTCGGCAAGAACGCCGATGCGGCGAAGCTGCCGAAGATCTTCTACGTGAACTGGTTCCGTCGCGGCGCCGACGGCCGCTTCCTGTGGCCCGGCTTCGGTGAGAACTCCCGCGTGCTGGAGTGGATCATCGGCCGCATCGAGGGTTCCGCGCAGGCCGAGCAGACCGCCATCGGCAACGTGCCGACCGCGGCGCAGCTGGACCTGGAGGGTCTGGATGTCGACGCGGCGGACGTCGACGAGGCGCTCGCCGTGAACGCCGAGGAATGGCGCAAGGAGATCCCGCTGATCGAGGAGTGGTTCGAGTTCGTCGGCGACAAGCTGCCTTCGGGTGTGCGCGACGAGTTCGAGGCCCTCAAGCAGCGCCTGAGCTGATTGTCTTTCACGATCGCCCGCACCGTTTTCGGTGCGGGCGATCGTGTTTTCCTGGTCGACTGCGAGGAGATCACACACCGTTCGGACGTCGCACAGCGCCATCGGCTGTGTGCGGCGTGCGGTGGATGTGTGCGCCGGAGGGTTCGGCTGCGGTGCCCGGGGCGAGCGCACCCCGGCGGGGCGGCGCGGGTGGCGCACACCTGTTATTCGGGGAACGGTGCGAGCCGGATCAGTGGTGCGAATTGCGCTGTGGAGAGCAGCCATCGGGCGCGGCCGTGGGGGACGGCGGCTGCCTCGGCGCGCAGAGCCGCGATCATGTGTCGTTTGAAGTTGTGGCGGGGGTGCCGGTGCAGTAGCTCGGTCACCCACGCGGGGTCCAGGTCGGCCAGGCGCAGGCCGAGAACGTCGGCGCCCGCGCCCGCCGAGACGAACCCGAGGTCGTCCGGGCGGTCGGCGACGCCGATGGTCAGATGGGCGGCGATGGCCGCGCCGATGGTGCGGGCCTGTTCGGGCGTCGCGCCGGACGCGGTCGCGAACCCGACCGCTCGTTCGGCCCCGACCACCGCGAAACACCTTCCCGGCGTGGGGTGTTCGAGATTCAGGTCGTGCAGCAGGCAGGACACGTAGGCGAGTTCGTCGTCGTATCGTACGCCGTCGAGGTCGGCGAGTGCGCGTCCGAAGAAGTAGCTGCGATACGAATGTTCGAGGACGTGCGGCGTAAGACGTTCTCGCGCTTCATTTTCCGCGGCGCGGGCGAGTCGGGAGTCCGGCAGTCGCAGTGCTAAGTCGACGCGGCCCGCGCCGCGGCGGCCGAGGGCGAGCCGGACCTGCCCGGCCACGATGCCCGGCAGCGCGGTGACCAGCTTGCCGGTGAGTTGCCCGCGCTGGCGGCGGGTCAGCGCACCGCCGGTTTCCGTGGCCCATTTCCAGTCCATGCCTGCCGGAGCGCGGTTGGCTGTTGCCGGCGTTCTGTCGATCTTTGTCGGCGCTTCGTTGGCTGTTGGCGGCGCTGGGTTGGTCTTTGTTCGCGCCGGGTCGATTTCCGCTGGCGCTCTGTTGTCGTCTGCTGGCGCACCCACGCCCGACCTCCTCCGTCTCGGTGGTCTCAGTGAACCGGCCGCCGGAGGTCGTGGCCAGTGGCGGGAATGCCAGTAAGGCTCTGATTCGTGCCAAACTGAGGGCGTGAAACAGGTGGTCGCCCTCGCGCTGGACGGCGTCATGACCTACGACCTGGCCTGCGCGGTCCAGGCCTTCCGGCACGGGCCGAGCAAGACCGGGGAAGGCCGCGGGTTCGAGATGCGGACCTGCGGCGTGCGGCCGGGGCCGGTGTGGACGCCGAACGGCTTCGACCTGCACGTCGAATACGGCTTGGAGCTGCTCGAAGAGGCCGAGATCGTGGTCGTGCCAGGGATCGGGCTGCCCACCTTGCCGCCCCCGCCCGAGGCGATCGACGCGCTGCGCGCGGCGGCCGGGCGCGGCGCGACGATGGTGAGCATCTGTGTCGGAGCTTTCGTGCTCGCCGCGGCCGGCCTGCTGGACGGGCGGCCCGCCACCACCCACTGGGCGTATTGCGAGGAGTTCGCCACGCTGTTCCCCTCGGTCCGGCTCGACCCCGGCGCGCTGTACGTCGACGACGGTGACATGCTCACCTCCGCGGGACTCTCCGCGGGTCTCGACCTCTGCCTACACCTGGTGCGCCGCGAGCTCGGCGCCGGATTCGCCGCCGAGCTGGCGCGCTGGAACGTGACGCCGCCGCACCGGGAAGGCGGTCAGGCGCAATACATTCCGGACGCGCTCGGGCGGATGGGTGACGGTTCACTGGGGCTGGCCGCGACGATGGCCTGGGCGGCGGCGAATCCCGCTGCGGCGCCGGATGTTTCCGCGCTGGCCCGGCACGCGCTGATGAGCGAGCGCACCTTCATCCGGCGTTTCAAGGCGGAAGTGGGCGCGACGCCGCGGCGCTGGCTGGAGGCGCAGCGCACCGCGCGGGCGCGGGAATTGCTGGAGACCACCGACCTGCCGGTGGAAGTCGTTGCGGCGCAATCGGGTTTCGGCAGCGTCACCGCGCTGCGTACGCATCTGCGCGCCGCGACGGGCGCGACGCCCGCCGGATATCGCCGTTCGCTGCGCCGCTGATCCGACTGCGCACCCGGGGCTGTGAGGCGCGCCACGCCGTGTCCTATTCTGACTTCGATATCGGCTTCACAACCGATCGGCGCCTCGACGCTTGGCCCGGCCGATCGGAGGGACTACTGCCCTATCGCCGTCGCAGCCCCCGGCGCGGCGCGTAGAGACGCGTGAGAGGTGGTTGGAGCATGACCGATCTCGAGTTCGACGCCCGCGAATCCCCGGTGGTGGCCGGGGCCGCGTCGGCGCCGGTGAGCACGCCACTGCACCGCCACGCAGGCCGCCTCCAGAAGGCGCTGCCGCCCGGTTGGCGGGTCGAGGTCGTGGACACACAGATCCAGCCGGGCCGAGACGATACGGCGGCGCTGCGGGTCGTGATGCCCGACCAGTGAGCCGGGGGCGAGCCGCGCCGCTCGCCCGGTGCGCTGACCGTACGGCGCCCATCCGAAGCCGCGACGGCTCGGAGCGCGTCGCCCCCGGACGGAGTCGAGACCGACGCCGGGCACGGCTGCAGCGGAGGCGCCGGACAGAGCTATCCGATGCCGCGTACGGCTGGAGTGCGTCGGCCCCGGACGGAGTCGGATCGACGCCGTGTACGGCTGGAGCGGAGGTGCCGGACGGAGCCATCCGATGCCGCGCACGGCCGCCGCGGCGTCCCTGGTTCGGACCGACGCCGTGTACGGCTGAGCGGAGGCACCGGACAGAGCTATCCGATCCCGCGTACGGCCGGAGTGCGGCGCCCCCGTGCGGAGTTGGATCGACGCCGTGTACGGGCTGGAGCCGAGGTGCCGGATGGAGCCATCTGATGCCGGGTACGGCCGGAGCGTGGCGCCCGTGGGTGGAGTCGGACCGATGCTGTGTACGGGCTGGAGCGGAGGTGCCGGACGGAGCCATCCGATGCCGCGTACGGCTGGAGCGCGCGTCGGCCCTGGGCGAAGTTGGACCGATGCCGTGTACGGCTGGAGCGCGGCGCGCCTGGGTGGAGTTGGGTCGACGCTGTGTACGGCTGGAACGGAGGCGCAGGACAGAGCCATCCGATGCCGCGCGCGGCCGGAGCGCGGCGCCCCTGGTTCAGACCGACGCCGCGTACCGCTGAGCGGCGGCATCGGACGGAGCCCATCCGAAGCCGCGCACGGCCGGAGCGCGGCGTCCCCGGACGGAGTTGGACCGGCGCCGCGTACAGCTGGAGCGGAGCAGCGGACGGAGTCGAGACCGACGCCGCGCACAGCTGGAGCCGAGGCGCTGGACAGAGCCCATCCGCCGCCGCCCACGGCCCAGCGCAGCCGGAGGTACTCCTATCCGGTCCAGCCGAGCGGCATCAGCAGGGACTTCTGCTCGCAGAAGGAGTCGAGACCCTCGGGGCCGTTCTCGCGGCCGAGCCCGGAGTTCTTGTAGCCGCCGAACGGTGACGTCGGATCGAAGGCGTACCAGTTGATCGCGTAGGTCCCGGTGCGCACCCGCGCCGCGATCTGCGCGCCGTGCTCGATATCGGTCGTCCACACCGAGCCCGCCAGGCCGTAGGCCGAGTCGTTCGCGATGGCCACCGCCTCGTCTTCGGTCTCGTAGGGGATCACCGAGAGCACCGGGCCGAAGATCTCCTCCTGCGCAATGGTCGACTTGTTGTCGACGTCGGCGAAGATCGTCGGTTCGACGAACCAGCCGCG
This sequence comes from Nocardia sp. bgisy134, assembly GCF_965341865.1. GTDB lineage: Bacteria > Actinomycetota > Actinomycetes > Mycobacteriales > Mycobacteriaceae > Nocardia. The sequence continues at coordinate 181,716 of NZ_CBDQZP010000008.1, read as the reverse complement.
GTCCAGGTCGGCGGGCCGTCCGCCGCCGAGCACCAGGCGTGCGCCCTCCGCCCCGCCCTTGGCGATATAGCCCTCGACGCGTTCGCGCTGGCGCTCGGAGATGAGCGGGCCGTACTGGACGGCGGGATCGGTGGGATCACCCGTCTTCTGCGTGCGGACGTATTCGACCAGCGCGTCGAGGATCTCGTCGTAGCGGCTGCGTGGCGCGAGGATCCTGGTCTGCGCGACGCAACCCTGGCCGCTGTTCATCAGGCCGGAGAAGGCCAGCACCGGAATGCTCGCCGCGAGATCCATGTCGGGCAACAGGATTGCCGCGGACTTGCCGCCGAGTTCGAGCGAGACGCTCTTGAGCTGCCCGGTGGCGATGGCGCCGATCTTGCGACCGACGGCGGTGCTGCCGGTGAAGGTGAGCTTGTCGACGCCGGGGTGGGAGACCAGGTATTCGGCGACCTCGGCGTCGGCGGGCAGCACCGAGAGCACACCCTCCGGCAGGCCCGCCTCGGTGAAGATGTCGGCGACCATGTTGGCGGTCAGCGGTGTGAGCGGCGCGGGCTTGAGGATCACCGTGCAGCCGGCGAGCAGGGCGGGCGCGAGCTTGTTGACCGCGAGGAACAGCGGCACGTTCCACGCGGTGATGGCGGCGACGACGCCGCGCGGTTCGCGCGTGACCCGCGTGGTGCCGAACCCGCCGACGCGCGTCTCCTGCCACGGAAACGTCTGCGCGAGTGCGGCATACGCGTCCAGTGCGGCGGTGGCCGGTATCTGGTTGAGCGTCAGGGCGATCATCTGCGGCGCGCCCATTTCCGCAGTGAGTGTCGCGAGCAGATCGGCCGAACGCTGCTCGATCAGGCGCGCGGCCTTGGTGAGCACCGCGGCGCGTTCGAGCGGCGGGGTCGCGGGCCACGGACCGTGATCGAAGGCGTGCCGCGCGGCGGCGACGGCGGCGTCGACGTCGGCCCGCTCGACCACGGGGACGCTGCCCACCGGCTCGACCGTGGCCGGTGAGATGACCTGAAGGCGCTCGGTGCCCGCTGGCGCAGTCCAGCGGCCGCCGATGAACAAGCTGTCGTAATGCATGGGAACACGTTACAGTTTTACGGCCCGCTTGTCTGTAACCTGTTTCAGTTTTCTCTTCGCGCAGGCGCCTGACCAGGTCGAATTCCAACCTGTCGGTTCGCTTTTTCCGAGAACGCACTATTGCGTTCTGTTGCTGGACAGTGGATGCTGTAGCTACTCATCAGCTCCCTCCCGCGTTTTCCGGCCGAAACATCGGCCGAGCAGCATTGATCAGAGACCGTAATTGGGGTGAACGAGTCATGGCGGTGCAAGTGATCGGCCGGTCGTTGATGACCAGCGATCAGACCGAACACCAGGCGAAGAGCGTCGGCGCGGGCGGCTGGGTGGTGTCGTTCCTACCGGGACGCACGCTGACCATCGAGCAGGCCACGGCGGCGATGCAGGCCGCGGAAGCGGTCGCCGCCGTCGGAATCCTCGCCGATCAAGTCGGATTGACCACCCTGGAGACGGTCGGGCTGGCCATTCAGGAATCGCCGTGGGAACGGGACGGGTCCTGTGGTCGCCGGTGGCGTCGCGGCTGGCTCGCGAAATAACCGGCGCTCAGGCCGATTTCGTCGCGACGACCACGAGGTTGCTCACGGCCAGCTCGCGCACCGCGGGAACGCGCACCAGCCACCACGCCCAGCGCGGGTGGTAGCGCGGGAAGACGGTGTGAACGTCGGCCGAAGTCGTTGCCGCCCAACGTAATCCCTCGGATGCCCGGACCGCGAACAGTGAGGTGCCGTACCGGTTCTTCGGTTCCTTGCCGTGCTTGCGGTGGTATCGGCGGGCTGCGTACTCGCCGCCGAGGTAGTGCCACGGTCCGGTCTCGTGTCCACCGAACGGGCCGTGCCACACCGTGTAGGACAGCACGATCAGTCCGCCGGGGCGGGTCACCCTGACCATCTCGTCCGCCATGGCCCACGGCTGCGGCACATGCTCGGCGACGTTCGACGAGAAGCAGATGTCGACGGCGTCGTCGCGGAAGGGCAGCGCCATGCCCGAGCCGCGCACGGCGCCCGGCACCGAGAGTCCGGCGGCGTGCATTTCCGAGGGATCGGGTTCGACGGGAATGTAGCGCGCGCCGGTCTTGGCGAACTCGTCGGCGAAATAGCCGGGGCCGCCGCCGACGTCCAGAATCGTCGTGCCCGCGAGGCCGGCTCCGGCGATGTCGGCGTAGAAGTCGCCGATCATCTCGGCGGTGTCGGTGGCGAGGCCGCCGTAGAAGCGCCCGGGATCGGACTGTTCGAAACGGAAGCTGCCGAGCAGTCGCAGCGACCGGCGCAGCGTCGCGCGTCGCGCGAATCGGGGCGCGTCGGAAGACATGATCTCGGCTCTCAGCACGGCGCCGAGTTTCGCACAGGCCTGTCCTCGGCCCGCCGACCGGCCGCTGTGCCCGTGGGCGCGGTGTGCTCACGCGAAAGCGGTCCGGAGCCGCGCGCACCGGACCGCCGCTTCGAGTCGGCTCAGCCGACGCCGCTGCTCGCGCCGCTTCCGGTCGAGGTGGACGACGTGATCAGCGCCAGGATCAAGCCGAGCAGGCCGTCCAGGTCGCCGCCGTTCCCGGCGCCACCGCCCGTCCTCGTCGGTGCCATTTTCATGGTGTTCTCCTCATCGTGACGGCCGGCCTTCGACCGGCCTGCCCCTGGAAATCGGGGCTGGCGGGAGGGTATCCAGATCGGGCTGTGAAATGTAGATGTTTCAGACAATTCGCTGGAAATCCCTTCGAATCGGCGGTGACGTGCCAGGATGTGCGCTAGGGCACTTGACCGAGGACCTCGTCTATTACTGTGTAGCCCGACCATCCGTGTCCCCGCCGGGACCTACCGACCGAGAGAAGCTCCACGTGCGCGAAGTCCTCCTGCTCTGCTGGCGTGACACTGGGCACCCACAGGGCGGCGGCAGTGAGCGGTACCTGGAACAGGTCGGCGCTCAGCTCGCCGCGCGCGGGGTCAAGGTCACGCTGCGCACTGCCCGCTACCCGGGTGCGCCGAAACGGGAACGCGTCGACGGCATCGACATCAGCCGCGGCGGCGGGCGCTACACCGTCTACCCGCGGGCCCTTGCCGCCATCGCTCTCGGCAGGCTCGGCATCGGACCGCTGCGCGGGGTGCGTCCCGATGCAGTGATCGACACGCAGAACGGCATCCCGTTCTTCGCGGCCGCCGCGAGCGACGCGCCCTCGGTGGTGCTGGTGCACCACGGGCACCGGGAACAGTGGCCGGTCGCCGGTCGCCTGGTCGGCCGGATCGGCTGGTGGATCGAATCGCGGTTGTCCCCGCGCGTGCATCGCGAGAACCAATACCTGACCGTGTCGCTGCCCTCGGCGGAGGAGCTGGCCACCCTCGGCGTGGATCGCTCGCGCATCGCGGTCGTCCGCAACGGGGCCGAGCCCGTGCCCGCCGACGCTCCCACCGGCGCGGCGACGACCCGCACGTCCGAGCCGCGCGTCGTGGTGCTGTCCCGGCTCGTGCCGCACAAGCAGATCGAAGACGCGCTCACCGCGGTCGCCCGGCTGCGCGACCGGATCCCCGGCCTGCGCCTCGACGTCGTCGGCGGCGGGTGGTGGGCCGAGAATCTCCAGGCCACCGCCCGCGAGCTGGATATCGCCGACGCCGTCACCTTCCACGGGCACGTCGACGAACGCCGCAAGCACGAACTGCTCGCCCGCGCCTGGGTACACGTGCTGCCCTCGCGCAAGGAGGGCTGGGGGCTTGCCGTGATCGAGGCCGCCCAGCACGGCGTGCCGACCGTCGGCTACCGCAGCTCCCGCGGCCTCACCGACTCGATCGTGGACGGCGTCACCGGACTGCTCGTCGACGACGTCACCCAGCTCACCACCGCCGTCGGCGACCTGCTCGAGGAATCCGCCGTGCGCGGCGTGATGGGAGAGAAGGCGCGCGCTAGGGCCAGGGAGTTCTCGTGGGAGCAGACCGGCAACGGCGTGTACGAGGTGCTCGCGGCGGTGTCGCGCGGCGAGCACGTCTCAGGGTTGGTCGCCGCGCCCGCGGATTGAAACTGAGGGCGTGCGGCTTTCACTTCGCCGGTGATGAACAAGGCCGCCCGGCGTAACCACCGCGGGTCCGTTGTTGCGACATCGGCGGAACTTGCTGCGCCGTCTCGGTTTCGACGGCGGGCGACTGCGGGAGCTGCGTCGCGTGAGCGCCGGACCGCGCGCCCATCGGCCGATCTGCCGTGTTGCGTCATCGCCGAACTTGCCGCGCTGAATCGGTTTGGATGTCGAGCGGCCAATTGGCCGATCTGTCGCGTCATCGCGGAACTTGCCACGCTGTCTCAGTTTTGGATGTCGAGCCGCTGGCGGGTCGGTGCGGGAGCTGCGAGCGAGTTCCGGGTCGCCGCCCAGTCGCGCGGCCCATCGGCTGATCTGCCGCAGCATCACGGAACTTGCTGCGCTGTATCAGTTTTCGACATCGTACAGACGATCTTCGGCACGGGAAATGCGTCGCGCTACCACCGTCAGCGCCGGGCCGCCGATCAGCATCATCGCCCAGAGGAGGTGCGCGGCGACTGCGAGCCCACGGTGGTCCGGTGCCGCGACGACAGGGTCTGGGCCCGGGACTCGGTACAGCGCGAGGTGGTCGTCGGCGTAGACCGGTTCGAGTTGGGCGAGTGTGGTTTTCGATTCGCCGAGCGGGCCGCGGGTGGTGCGCTCGACCAGCACCCATTCGACGCCGAGGCGTGACAGATCCCGCGCCGAACCGCCTTGGAGCAGAAGCGTTTCCACATCGCGGGCGCGCGTTCCTTCGCCCGCGACCGTGCGGCCGCGGACGGGAAGCTCTCCGGTTTGCAGCACGTCGTTGGGCAGCATGCGCGGCGCGGGGTCGAGCACCGGGGCGGCGCCGCTGTACGGGAACCTGCGGAACATGCCTGCGGGCAGCACCGCGACATCGCCCGGGGCGTCGATGCGTTCGGCGACGTGCTGCCAGCCCGGCGGGTAGTGGACCGCGCGCATCGCGCCGCCGACGCCCCACGCGAGATCGAACAGGGGGAGAACGAGGAAGGCGATGAATGCCGTCGCGGCCAGCGCGGTAGTGGTTGTCGCTGTGGACTTCGTTGCGGCAGTTGCCGTTCGGCGGAAGAGGGCGGCCAGCGCACAGCATCCGGCGGCGGCGCACAGCGCGTAGGCGGGCACGGCCAGCGCGACGTACTTCTGGGTGTCGCGGAGCAGGCCCGCGCCCGGCACGTTCACCACAAGCCACTCCATCGCCTCCATGCCCCAGCCGGTCGCGGCGAGCGCGGGCAGCACGACCGCCGCCGCGGCCAGCGCCAGCAGGGCGCGACGGACGCGCAGGCTCTCTCGCCCGCCGGTCCGGTCGGTGGCGACCGCGCGGATGCCGGAGACGACGATCGCGAGCAGCAGGAGGGTGGCGAGCAGCGCCAACGGCGTGGTGCGTGAATCCGGCACCGCGTCGGCGTTCCAGATGCCGCCGAGCCCGGCCAGCGAACCCAGAGTGGCGAGGCCGGGTTCGGCGCGCGCGGCGAACGCGGGAATGCCCGCGGGATCCGACGGCTCCGCTCCGGCGCCCGACAACAGCGTCGCGGTCAGCCAAGGCGCCGACGCCGCCACCAGCAGCGCGAGCGTGCCGGGGAGATGTCGGCGGCGGACTGTCACCGCCGCGGTGATGCCCGCGAGGAGAGCGCCGGTCGGCGTCAGCCCCGCGGCGGCGAAACACCCCGCGAGCGTCGCCCAGGCACCCAGCGTTTCCATGCTGGCCCGCCGAGGCGTGGCCTGCGGCGTTTCCGCGCTGTCGCGGACCTCGTCCTTCGAAGCGCGCCGCGTCCGCAGTCCCCACACGGGTCTCACACGGGCGCTGCCTCTGTGAGCCGCGTGTGCGGAGCCCCGTAAACGGTAGGCGGCGAGTGCTGTCCACGGCAGCGCCGCATATCCGGCCAGCAGGCTCCAGTGCCCCTGCAGCAGCCGTTCGGCCACGTACGGATTCCACAGCGCCACTGTCACCGCGACCAGTTGCGCGGCGAGAGGGGCGCGCAACAACTCCCGCACCAGCGCCGCGGAGCCGTACCCGGCCGCCCAGAGCGCGAGCACGAGAATGGCCTTCACGACCAACCCGCCGTCCACCAGCGGCGACACCGCCGCGAGCAGCGCGTCCTGCGGCACGGCCCGCGGCGCGGAGTCCCCGAGTCCGAGCGCGGAGCCCGTGAGATACGAACGCGGCGTGCTCACCGCGTCGCGCAGCAGCAGATAGCCGGGACCGAGCAGTGGCCCGACCACCACCGCCGCGAGCACCGCGCTGTACGCGCCCGCGACTACCCGCGTCCGCAGACCCGCACCGCCGTCACTCACGGATGAGAACCCTACGGCGCGGATCGTGCTGATGTTCGGAGAGCGGCCCGAGGCGACGATCCGGCTCGGGCTCGTGCCAGCGGCAGTCCGGTCCGTCGCGGTGTGGATCGCCCGAGCCGTCGGAGTACTCCGACCGCCGCATTACGGCGCCTTCGGACGACCACGAGAGCTCTCCGACCAGGGCCGCGCGCGCGTGTTTCGGATTGGGTGGGACTATTGCGGGATGTCTGTGGTTCGTCGTCCTCCTGTGGTGGCGGATCTGACGTTGGTGACGGCCGGGGCGATGACCGCCAACGTGGCCGGATACCTGCTGCAATTGCTGGCCGGGCGATGGCTCGGCGTCACGGGATACAGCGAGTTCGCGAGCCTGCTCGCGGTGCAACTGCTGTGCGCGGTTCCTGCGCTGGCGTTGCAGAACGTAGTCGCGCGCGAGCGAGTGCGTGGCGCCGAAGTGGCGGCGCTGCGCGGCTTGCAGTGGCGGTGCGCGCTGATCGTCGCGGCGGTGGCGGCCGGGCTCGTTCCGGTGGTGACGGTCGCGTTGAACGTCGGCGTGCTGGCGTGTGCCGGTGCGCTGTGCGCCGCGCCCGCGCTGGTTCTTCTCTCCGGCGAGCAGGGGATTTTGCAGGGCGGTCGGCGGTTCCGCGACCTCGCGGTGGTCCTCGGCTCGGCCGGTGTGGTCCGGGTGGCGCCCGCGCTGGTCGTGCTCGCGGTCGGCGGCGGGGCCGGGGCGGCGCTGTGGGCGGCGGCGCTCGGGTTGGTCGCGGCGGCGGTCTTCGCGCGCGTCCTGGCGGGTAGGCCCGCGCCGGAGGGCGAACCCGGCGGGCACATCGTCGGCGTTCTGCCCGTGCTGCGGGCCGCGCAGGTGCAGGCCGCGCTGATGGCGCTGTCGTCCGCCGACCTGATCGTGGTGCGGATGGTCCTCGACGAGGTCGACGCCAGCCGCTACGCCCTCGGCGCCATCGCCGCCAAGATCGCCTTCTGGCTGCCGCAGGCGGTGGGCGTCGTCCTCTACCCGCGGATGGCCCAGCCGACCCACTCCGCGCGCGCCATCCGCGACGCCCTCGCGGTGCTGTCGGCCATCGGCATCGTCGCGGTGCTCTGCGCCGCCCTCGCCGCACCCATCGCCCCTGTGCTCGCAGGACAGGACTACGCGCCGATTCAGGATCTGCTCTGGTTGTTCGCCCTGCACGGCGCGATCCTCGCGGTGCTCCAGGGCGCCGTGCTCTCCGCGATCGCGGTCGACCGCACGGCGCTGGCCGCCGTCACCTGGATCGGCCTCGTCGTCGAGGTCACCCTCATGGTCTCCTTCGCCCGGTCGGTCCCGGCCCTCATCACCACCGCCGTCTCCGTCGCCGCCGCGACCACGATCCTGGTCGCGGTCGTCGTTCTGCGCACCGCCGAGCACACCGAACCAGCAGAAACCCAACCCGCGGCGGATTGAGCGCGAGGGCAAAGCCTTCGAAGGCCGAGGGGTGAGTGCGCCAATGGGGCCTGAGCGCGCGATGGCCGCGGACCGCGACCGGCCGAACGAACACGCATCACCGATGCGAACAACCCAGGTTCGAGTACAGCGCCTACTGACGATTCATCGGGGCTGATCGACCGGCAACTGCAGCAGCGCACCATCAGAACAGGTTGATCAGCTGGTAGACGCCTGCGTTCTCACCGCCGGAGACCAGGTCGAACCATTCCTGGACGGCCTTGTGTCGACGCCGGGCGACGACCCCATGTGGCCGAAAACAGGACCCTGGCCGGTTGACCGATCGCGACCCGAGCGGAGAGCCAGCTGCGGAACCGCCGAGACGCCCTGGCAAACGACAACGGCTCCCCGACCGAATGGCCGGGGAGCCGTTGTCTCGGAACCGCTAGCGCCTAGAGGTTCTTCTTCACATTGATCTGCTCGGTCGGAGCGTCGTCCGCACCGCGCGGAGCCGGGCTGCGCGGCGGGGTGGCCGCACCGCTCGGGGGCAGGTTGCCGCCGCGCACCGGACGGGCCGGGGCGGGCGTGCCGCCGCCGCGAACACCGAGGATCGCGCCGACGATCGCCAGGATCACGCCGAGCACACCGAGCACGATCGGCATGATGCGGCCGTACAGCGAGAGCCGGTCGATGTTGTCCTGAGCCACCGACGACTGCGATTCGATGGTGTTCTCGTCGAAGACGATATGCGACTTCAGCGCGGTGACGTCCGGCTTGTCGCCGCTGCGCGCGTAGAAGAGGTGAAGCTGCTCGCCGCCCTTGATCACGGTGCCGGTCTGCGGCTCGACCCATAGGTCGCGGGTGTTGGTGTAGAAGCGGGTCATGGTGACCGGCTCCTCGCCCTCGAGGCCCCACTTGGCGGCGGGCAGCGACAGGCGGTTGGTCGGCACCTGCACGACGTCCCACAGGTTGGTGACCGGGATCGTCTGCTGGAAGTGGTAAACCTTCAAGCTGTTGATCTCGGTCTCTTCGACGAAGTTGATGTCGAAGGTCTTGCGCGCGTTGACGTCGAAGTACGGGTACGACTTCTTCTCGGTGCCGATCGGGAAGCGGTACTGCAGGCCGTTGCGATGCACGGGGTCGGCGATGCTCTCGCCTTCCCTGTTGACCGAGACCGCGATCGAGCCGTTCGGGTCCTTGTCGACCGGCATGCCGGTCTTGCGGTCGATGGTGACCCGGTCGACGAGCGCCGTGAGCAGGCCGGTGTCGCCCTGCTTGTCGATGCGACGCAGGGTCTGACCAGCCTGGACCGTCATCTCGGTGGCATCAGAAGGCTCTTCGACCGTGAGGAACCGCTGCGAGATCAGCGGAACGTTGGTGTCCACCTTTGCCGAACCCTCGGGCGCGGTGAGCGACCTCGAGTCGAGCACCAGGCTCTCTTCGCCCGGCTGATTGTTCGCGATGGTGGTGATCTCGAGGTCGAGAGGAGTCTTGGCCAGTTTGTCGACGGTGTAGGTCGGGATCAGCAGCGCCATGACGATCAGCAACGCGCCGAGACCTACGAGCAGGCAGGCCACCGTCCTTCTGGTACCGGCACTTAGTGCCATGCAAACACTCCTCGTCGTAGAACACAGGTCGGTCCGGCTAGTACCGCGGAGTAACCCACGGCACCACGTGAGCCCCGACACTAACAGTCCATTGGCGTACCATGCCGTGCCGAGGCCGGAATCCGACCAGAAATCGCCCGAGTTTAGCGCGAAAAGTGAAACGTGTAGTTCTCACCTGGAAAATTCCCTGGCAGACTGGAGCCCGATGACCGCCACTCTCGCCGCCGACACCGCGGCCACGACTTCGGCGCGGTCGCGCGGTTTCGTGCCCGCGCTGGAAGGCATGCGCGGGATGGCGGCGCTCGGCGTTCTGCTCACCCACGTCGCGTTCCAGACTGGAGCGACGGGAATGCCGGTGCTCGGCCGCATCTGGGAACGCTTCGATATGGCGGTCGCGGTCTTCTTCGCGCTCTCCGGATTCCTGCTGTGGCGCCCGCACGCCCAATCGGCCCGCGGTCTCGGAACCGCGCCGCCGACCGGCAACTACCTGCGACATCGTGCGGCGCGCATCCTGCCCGCCTACTGGGCGGTGGTTTGTGCCGTGCTGTTGCTGCTGCCCAGTGCGGCCGACACCGCGGGCCTGCGGGTATGGGGGTCCAACCTGGCGCTGCTCCAGGTCTTCGTGCCGTTGACCCTGACCGACGGGCTCACACAGATGTGGAGTCTGTCGGTCGAAGTGGCGTTCTATCTGGTGCTGCCGCTGCTGGCGTTCGCGGTGGTCCGGCTGCGCGGGAAGTCGGCGCGCTGGCGGGTGCCCGTGGTGCTCGCGCTGGCGCTGGTGAGCCTGAGTTGGAATTTCCTTCCGGTGCCGACTCCGGACGCGATTCATGCCGACAACTGGCTGCCCGCATATCTGCCGTGGTTCGCGGCGGGAATACTGCTCGCCGAACTCGTCGATGATGTGCATCCGCTATCACTCTGGCGGCGTATCGCGGGCAACCAGCTCCTCATGTGGACCGTCGCGCTGATCGCCTTCCTGCTCTCGTCCACCGATTTCGGCGGGCCCGCCGGACTCACCAGGGCCGAGCCATGGCAGTACGCTGCGAAGATGGCCCTCGGCGCGATCGTCGGCTTCGGCCTGCTCGCCCCGCTGGTGCTCGGCGATCGAAAGCACCGCTGGCTGGAATCCTCGGTCGCGGCAACCCTCGGCCGCTGGTCCTACGGCATCTTCCTCTGGCACCTCGGGGTGCTGTCGATAGTCTTTCCGGTGTTCGGCATCCTGCCGTTCCAGGGGAACTTCGTCTACGTCCTCATACTGACCGTCGCCATCACGCTGCCCGTCGCGGCAGCGAGCTACGCGCTGGTCGAGGAGCCGGCGCGGAAGCTGGCGCGGCGGATGGATCGTAGGAAGAGTGAGCGGAAGGCTGCGGCGGCCGCGGAGCCGGAGTCGATCAGTCCGCGGGGTGTGCCGGATTCGGCGGAGGCGGGAGCGGCCTGAGTCGGCCGTACCGGCACGCGTCTGCGCTCCGGTGACCGTGTTCTCCGGGGCCGACGGCTCCCCGCGGAGTAGGGCCCCAGCGCACACACCGACTGCCCTTCGCCGCCGCAGCCGAGGTCCACCAACCGCCATTTCTCTCCCGTCGATTTCCGCTCTCGCATCAGACGGATGTGTGGCGGCGCTCAGCCCGTCGCCGAGGCGGCGAGTCCGACGGCCATTGCCGCGCTGAGTGCGCGTGGCGCGCCCAGAGCGCCAAGGGCTGTGCAGCTCGGCCTCGCACCCGCCGACACTCGGCCTCACCCCCGCCGACGCGTGGGCAGCGCTGCGAGGCCGACGGCGATCACCGCGATCAGTGCGGGTAGCTGCACCCAGAGCGAGTGGCCCATATATCCGTCGGGTGCGCGCCACGGGCCGGTGGACAGGGCGGCGGCGGAGAGGGCGGTGCCGAGCCCTGCTATCGCGGCGAGGTACCGCGCGTACTGGTGGGCGGCGAAATGGGTTGCGGCGAGGCCCGCCACCGTCAGCGCGGCGCCGACTGGTCCGGCGATGATCGTCGCGGCGGCGGTGAGGCCGAGCGCGCCCAGGATGCGGCTGCGCCAAGGGCGTGGTGGAGCGGCCTCGGCGGCGAAATCGGTCACCGGAGGTTCGGGCACGCCCGGCAAGGGCGAGTCGGTCCGGTCCGCGTCGGTCGCGCGACGAGAATCCGCACGCGCCTCGGAACCGGTCGGCACACCCGATTCACCCTCGCGAACGCGACTGCCCCGCAGCCGGATCCGCCGCGGTATCGCGAGCAACGCCAACGGCACGAGCAGCAGCAATCCGCCGAAAATGCCCAGGCGGTACCACCGATCGACCGGGAACGAGATGGTGATGGGTCCGTGAGCGTCCGCGGGCAGCAACCACGCCTGCTGCCACCCGTCCGCCACGATCGGCTCGAGTGTGCGCCCGTCGGCGGTATGCGCCTCCCAGCCGACATTCGTGCTCAGTGGCAGTACCAGCAGACGGAGGTCCGTGGCCGGAGCGGTGGGCTCGAAGTTCGTGCGGTTCAGGCGCAGCCGGTCGACGGAGAACAGTTCGGTGGGCGCTACGACCACGTCCGCCCGGCCCTCCGGCACGGCGAGAGTCGCGTCCCCGGCATCGCAGACGCGCGCGGGAACCGGTGCGCTGGAACGCAACTCCGCGACGGTCGCAGTCACGGACGTGCGCAGGGTACGTCCGCCGAGAGCGATCGTCGGGCCGAGCTCGCAGGGCACGGTGACCTCACGGTCCAACCCGGCCTGCTCGGGATAGTCGGGCCCGAGCACGGTGACCTCGGCGATGCCCGGCGGTTGGCTCATGGCGAAGCCGAGAGCGGTCCTGTCCAGCACCGGCTTCCAGCTCTGCACGCTGAGTTCGATGCGGTCGGTGACCGTCGGGTGCAACGGAATTCGCGCCGATTCACCCGGCACACGGTCGTCGAGCTCGCGGACCTGCGGACCGTTGCCGAGGTTCACCGACACCGAAAGGGGAGCCGCGGGCAGCCCCCCCAGCGACGCGGTGATGTCGAGTCCGTTCACCAACGCGGGTTCGGGCAGTTCGATGGTGAGTGTCGGTTTGGGTCCGGTGAGGTTGCGCACCGAGTCCTCGGGCGCCGTCCAGCTGGTGCGCATATCGCCGTCGGTCGCGGCGAACGCGGAGCCGCGCAGATCGCCGACGTCGGCCTTACCGCGCGCCACCGGCCTGCTGTTGTCGGTGAGCAGCGCCTCCAGGGCGGGGCCTTGCCTGGTGCGCACGGTGAGTTCGGGAGCGGCCGTCATGGGTTCGGGAGAACTGAGGGTTCGTTCGAACAGGCCGGGCTCCTCCGGAGCCAGCGCCAGCCCCTTGCTGCACCTGACCCGATCGGGCGCGTCGAAACACGCACCGCGCCCGGGGAATTCCTGGCCGAGATCCCAGGCCGTCACCTGCGCCTGGTCGGGCGTGGCGGGCAGCACCGTGCGGTGCCGGATGTCCAATCGGACCGGAGCATCGCGGACGGTGTAGTCGTCGAGGGTCAGTTCGCTGATGCCGAATTGTCCACCGCCGGAGCCGCCTTCGGTGCGGATGGCGGTGATCTTGAGCCAGTCGGTGCTGCCTGCGGGCAGCGAAATCGACACCGGCTCACCGGGTTCGATGATCCGCGCCGAGACGCTTCCGTGCGCGGTGCGCACCTCGACCCATTTCACCGGATCGCCGATCGCCGCCGAACTGGTGGTCAACCGCAGCAGGCCGGAGCTGATCGGCCGGTCCAGATCCAGCCGGAGCCATTGGCCCACAGCGCGTTCCGTGCCGTTGCTGATCCACGCCGTCGAGGGATCGCCGTCCACCACCGCTGCGGTCGAGCTGCCGGGGGCCGCGCCGCCGAGCTGGGTGGCGTCGGCGGCCGAACTGGACGCGGTCACCGTCGCGCCGGACCATTCACCCCGCACCAGTTCCGCACCCGGCACCGGGTAATCGGGCACCAGATTGTGGGTGCGACGAGCGTCGTCGGGAGTACGCAGCGCCGAATTGTGGTTGTCGACCCGGCCGAAATCGGCCTCCCGGTCCATCGGCGTATCGGTGACGGTGAGCGGTCCGATCGGCAGACCGGCGCGCGCGGCGTCGGCCGCGAACAGCGTCGTGTGCGGCGGCGAGCCGTCGCGGTACAACCGCTCGAGCACCTCCGGCCCGCCCTGCACCATCGGGACGGAGTCGAGCGGAACCGTGTACGCGCCGGGGAAGGATTCGGGAGCCCCTGTGCCGGAACGGATCTCGATCCCGTCAACAGGCGGCTGCGGTTCGACTCGGTAGATCTCGACCGCCGGATACGCCGGTCGCAGATCACCGTCGGCGACCAGGCCGTCGGCGACGACGTTGGTCTCGATCGGCCCTCCGAATTCGGCCACTTTGGTCAGGCCGGGGGAACCTTCGATCGCCTGGTGCGCGAGCAGCGGCCTGGTCGACCGCGAGGTCTCCGGGTCGAGGTCGTTGCGCAGCACCAGGATTCCGATGCCCTGGTCGGCGAGTGTCGCGGCCAAACCGGTCGACGGGCGGCCGTCCGCGATGAGCCGCTGCACCGAGTCCATCGCGCGGATGGTGCCCGGGGGGTTCAGCGGCACCGCGTCGCGCACCGCCCACGGCGTGCTCGCCAGCGCTTGCAGCGGCTCGTCGCGGGTCAGTCCCCATACCTGGCTGCCGAAGGGCGCGCCCGGCACCACCAGCGCGCGCGTGTCGGCGGCGTGCTCGGCCAACCAGTCCGCCGTCTGCTGCCAGTAGGCGGGCACCTCGTCGTAGGACCCGCGCGGGGCCAGCTTGCCGGTCCAGGCCAGCGAGGTGGACAGCGCGAGCGCGGTGAGGATCAACCCGGCGACCGCGACCATCCGATTGCGTTCCGGATGCGCGAACGCGCTGCGCCACACCGGCAGCGGCACCGAGGCGGGCAGCGGCACCCGAGCCAGCAGATGAGCCAGACCCAGCATCAACGGAATGCGGATCAGCGGCTCGAGCTTGTGCACGTTGCGCAGCGGCGCGCCGCTCGAATCCAGGAAGATCCGCACCGAGTCCGCGAACGGCCCGCTGAGCTCGCCCACGTAACCCGCACAGATCCCGACCAGCCCGACCAGCAGGATCAGCGCCAGCCGCCCGCGGTACGGCATCGACCGCATGGCGAGTCCGGCCATGCCCGCCGCCGCGAGCAGACCGGTGGCCAGCACCGCCGCGGGCTGGGTCACCAGGACCGCGCCCGCGATGCGTTCCGGCGAGACGAACGGGGTCCAGCTGTCGGTGCCGCGCAGCACCTCGGCCAGCGACGCCCACTGCGTGGTCACCCCGGAGGATTCGATGTAGTCCAGAAACGGCGGGCTCACCCTGCCGAGCAGCAGCAGCGGCACGGCCCACCAGAACGTGGCGAGCATGAGCAGCGGAATCCAGGCCGCCGTGAAACGCCACCAGCGCTTGTTCGGCTTGTACGAAGCCCACCAGATCAGGGCGGGCAGGAACGCGGCGACCGTGGCCACGGCGTTCACCGCGCCCATCAACGCGAGCGCCAGCGCGCTGCCCGCGGGCGAGGCGGCGCCGCCACGCTTGTGACGGCGGTACGCGGCGCCGAGGGCGGCGGGCGCGAGCAAGACCCACGGCGCGAGCACCATCGGCAGGGTCTCCGAGGAGATCGAGCCGAGCGTGGTGAGCACGCGCGGAGACAGTGTGTACGCGACCGCCGCGATGATCCTGGACCCGCGGCTGCCGAGGCCGAGCGCCTCGCAGAGCCGGACGATGCCCCAGAACCCGGCGAGCAGCAGCAGCGCCCACCAGATCCGCTGCGTCACCCAGGCGGGCAGGCCGAGCAGATCTCCGGCCGAGAAGAACGCGCCGTGCGGGAAGAAGTACCCGTACGCCTGGTTCTGCACCTGGCCCATCGGGGCCTGGCTGCTCCATAGGTGCGCGGCGCGGTCGAGGAAACCCAGCGGATTCTGCGCCAGGTCGTACTTCGTGTCGGCGACCGTCTGTCCGGGCGCCTGCAGGAAGGTCAGCAGGAACGCCACGACAACCGTCGCGGCGAACCATCGTCTACCGAGCGGCGCGGCCTCGGACGAATCCGAGGCCACACCGGAGGAGCCGAGCGAGTCGGCGGATGAAGCGGCAGTCAGCGGCTCAGCGGCTGCCGTACTCAACGTTGTTGAGCAGCGAGGAATCCGCATCGCCACTGCGGTCGATTTCGGGGCGCGTGTTCTGCTGTACCGCCGCGGTGATGACGAACACCGCGATCGCACCGAGCACGGCACCGGCTACCGCACTCGCAACACCAGGAACAGCAAACTTCATCGCGGCTCTCCAATACATCGGGACAGGCACATTCCGCGTCAACCTACCGCATGCCGCGCCCGGAGGGTGAGCAAGGTGACAATCGGGCGTCTCACAATTTCCGAGTGGCCCCGGCTACTCCGGCACCGCGCAGTGCAGGCCGCCGAGGAAGGTGCGCAGCTTGGCCGTCGTTTCGTCCAGTTCCGCCCGCGGTTCGGAGGCCGCGACGATGCCGCCGCCCGCGAAGGCTCGCAGCGCGCGTCCGTCCGCCGACAGTTCCGCGCAGCGGATCGCGACCACCCATTCGCCGTCGCCCCGCGCGTCGCACCAGCCGACGGCCCCGCCGTAGAAGCCGCGGTCCTCCTCGACGTGGTTGATGGTGTCGAGGGCCAGCGCGGTGGGCGTGCCGCAGACCGCGGGGGTCGGGTGCAGCAGCAGCGCCAAGTCGAGCGCGGTGGTCGCGGGATCGCGCACGGTGCCGGTGATCGGCGTGGCCAGATGCCACACGTCGTGAGTGTTGACCAGCTGCGGGCCGTCCGGGATGGTCAGGTCGGCGCAGACGGGCGCCAGTCGCTCCCGGATCCATTCGATGACGAACGCGTGCTCGTCACGGTTCTTGGTGCTGGTCAGCAGCTCGGCGGCCTGTGCGGCGTCCGCGTCCGGATCGGCGCGGCGCGGCGCGGTGCCTGCGAGCGGACGCAACGTCACGGTGGCACCGTGCCGCGCGACGAGCACCTCGGGTGTCGCGCCGATCAGTGTCCCCGCGCGACCGGCGGGCGTCAGATCGACGGCGTAGACGTTGGCGTGCGGGTGCCTGGTGAGCAGCTGCGCGGCGACGAGTTCCGGGTCGAGTTCGCTGTCCGCCTCGGCGAGCACGGAACGGGCGGCGACCACCTTGCGCAGCGGCTGCGCCGGATCGTTGATCTGCTCGATCAGTTTCGTCACCCGCGCGATGTGTTCCGCCGGACTCGGTATTTCGGTGACCACCCGCACCGTCGGCAGTTCGGGAAGCGCGGCGGGACGCCAAGGGCCCGCGGTGTGTTCGGCCCGCTGCGGCGCGGCGAGCGCGGCAGGCCGACTCGGATCGAAAGGCAAGGCCCCGACGACGATCTCCGCCGCGCCGTCCCGCAATGCCGAGAGGGCGCGGTTCGCGTCGTCGAAGATCATCCGGGTCCCGGTCGCGCGCATCACACCATTGGGCTGGGCGAGCAGGAATCCGTTCATGATTCCTCGACCATAGACCCGCGCGACCGTCACGGGCGCGCCTGAGCGACCGAGATCACCGGGTCAGAATTCGCGCTGCGGTTCTCTGCCGGGCGGAACCATCAGCACCGGACGGTGACAGTGCTTGAGCACGGCGTCGGCCACGCTGCTGTGCAGCAGGGCGCGAATGCCGGTGGCGCCGCGGGTGCCCGCGACGATGATGTCCACGTCCAAGTCGTCGGCGCATTCCACGATCGCGTTCCAGATGGTGGTGGTGCATTCGGCCGTGCGCGCCTCGGCGTTCAGGCCCGCGAGCTTGGCCAGCCGCACGCCCTCGGTGTTGATGTTGCGCGCGTCGACGTAGGCGATGTCCTCGAGCTCCTCGTCGGGCACCCACTCGGGCTGCATCACGCCGGACAAGCCCGAGAGCCGAGCGGCCTGGCGCACCATGGGTTCCCAGGCCGTGAGCACCACGGCCCGGTTCGCGGAGAGAAACCGGCCGGCGTATTCGATGGCGCGCTTGGCGTTCTCGGACCCGTCGTAGGCGATGAGCATCAGATCGCAGGGCACGGTGACCTCCTGGTCGGAGTCTCCTGGCTATGGAACCGAGGTTACCCTCGCTCGCAGGCCCGCGGACGGTGCGGCGCGCAGGGATAATCAGGCACAAGAGCACGGTTGAGCAGCGGAAACCGGGAGTGCGATGGACCCGACGATCGAGGCGGTGTTCTACGGCAGGCACGAGGCCGACCCGCGCGCCCTGCTGTACTTCGAATGGCGTCAGCGTCTCGAATCCGGACACCTCGTCGCCCGGTTCGAGTCCGCGGTTCGCGCACTGGCGACCGCCGACCCGGCCGATCCGGAGGCATGCTGGGCGCTGCTGGAGGAGATCGAGTCGGCGCCGTGCGATCCCGGGTGGAGGTTCGAGGAGGGGGAGTCGGCTGATGTCGAGACCACCGGGGTCGGTTCTTGCGGTGAGGGGACTGCGCCTCGGCGGGGAGCCGAACATTCCGCGGCCCGGACGGAGGTCGGTCCGACGTCTGCTGGTGCTGCGTCGACCGGTTCAGCGTCCCTTGGCCTCACCTCTCCCGGTCCGGCGGCGTCGGATTCCGCGGCGACCACCTTCGGTCCGGATGACGAACTCCTGGAACGTATCCACGGTGGTTGGCTGGGGCGATGCGTCGGGTGCACGCTCGGGAAGCCGCTGGAGAACGGATTCGTGTGGACGCGTGCGCACATTCGCACGTATCTGGAACGGGCGGACGCCTATCCACTGACCGACTACGTCCCCGCTGTGCTCCCACCCCCGTTTCCGCTGAACCCGAGCTGGCCGGTGTCGGTACGCGGCCGGATCGACGGCGCTCCGCGCGACGACGACGTCGACTACACCGTGCTCGGACTGCACCTCCTGGAATCGCGCGGCCTGAACTTCACGGCGGACGATGTCGCGAACCTATGGCTGGAACGCCTGCCCTTCCTCCAGACCTACACCGCTGAACGCGTCGCCTACCGCAATCTCGTCGACGGCCTGCACCCACCCGCGACGGCCACTGTCCGCAACCCATACCGCGAGTGGATCGGCGCCATGATCCGCGCCGACATCTTCGGCTACGTCAACCCGGGTGATCCACAGCGCGCCGCCACCCTCGCCGCCCGCGAGGCAGCCGTATCCCACACGGGCAACGGCATTTACGCCGCGATGTGGGCCGCTGCCTTGATCGCCGCCGCTTTTGCCGCCTCCAGCCCGTCCGCCGCGCTCATGTCCGCCCAAGACGTGCTCCCACCCGGTTCGCGCCTGGCCGTCGCACTCGCAGAGGTGCGTGCGGACCACGATCACGGGCTGTCTTGGGAACGGGCTGTGCACAACATCGAAACCAGGCACGGTGAGTACAACTGGGTCCACGCCATCCCCAACGCCTGCCGAGTTGCCGCCGGGCTGCTTTGGGGCGCAGGTGATTTCACCCGAACCATCGCGCTCACGGTGCAGAGCGGAGCCGATACCGACTCCAACGGTGCCACCGCCGGTTCGGTCGCCGGGATCCTGGTCGGCGCCAAGGGGATTCCAGCTCACTGGACTGATCCCTTTCACGACACCCTGCACAGCGCGGTAATCGGTTACGACGGCGTGCATATCTCCGATCTCGCCCGCCGCACTCGGGTCCTGGTGTGAGAGTGTCCCGAACCCCCGCGCCCACGTCCCCCACCGCACCACCCGACCAGACCCGCCCCTCCACACCCCACCACCGAAAACCCCAGCTCAGCCCCACCCGCCTAACCACCCCCGCCAACCACCCCAACCCACCCCCGCACTACCGTTGACCCATGCGGAAGACGCCTCTCGTCCTGCTCGCACTCTGCGCCGCGGTCGCGACCGCCTGCTCCGGCGGCGACACCCCGACGTCGGCCACGACTTCGCCGGCCGAATCCCCCGCGACCACATTGGCCGCATCGCCGACCAACCCACCCAAACGCGACTGCAACGCGGAATACCTCGCCCGCTTCACCCCGCGGCAGAAGCTCGCGCAGCTGCTGACCGTCGGCGTGACCGGTAGCGGCGACGCGGCGAACGTGGTGCGTAACGAGCAGGTCGGCGGCATCTTCCTGGGTGGCTGGACCGACCGGTCGCTGATTTCCGGTCCCGCGCTGGACGAGGTGAAGGCGTTGGCGACGACGCCGCTGATGGTGACGATCGATGAGGAGGGTGGCCGGGTCTCGCGGGTTCGCGATCTCATCGGACCCGTGCCGTCGGCCCGCGCCACCGCGCAGACCATGACCCCGGAGCAGTTCTACGACGCCACGGTGTCCCGCGGCCGGGATCTGAAGGAACTCGGCGTGACGGTCAACTTCGCCCCCGACGTGGACGTGAGCAGCCAGCCCGACGACACCGTCATCGGCGACCGGTCCTTCTCGGACGACCCCGAGGTGGTCACCCGTTTCGCCGACGCGTACATCCGCGCCATGCGCGAGGTCGGCGTCGGCACCGTGATGAAGCACTTCCCCGGCCACGGTTCCGGATCGGGCGATTCGCACACCGGCGCGGTGCGCACGCCGCCGCTGGATCAGCTCCAGACGGTGGACCTCGTGCCCTACCGCAACCTGATCGGTTCCGGGGCGGCCGTCATGGTCGGCCACCTGGACGTGCCCGGCCTGACCGAACCGAACGTGCCCGCCAGCATCAGTCCGCAGGCCATGTCGCTGCTGCGCGAGGGAACCGGATACGGAGCCGCCCCGTTCGACGGCCCGATCTTCACCGACGACCTCGGCGGCATGGCGGCCATCACCAGCCGGATGACCATCGAGGAAGCGGTCGAGGCGGCATTGGTGGCGGGCGCCGACAACGCACTGTGGATCACCACCGACGCCGTTCCGAGCGTGTTGAACCAGCTGGAGCAGGCGATGGCCAGCGGTCGGCTGCCCGCCGCCCAGGTCGACCGGTCGGTGCTGCGGATGGGCGTGTACAAGGGGGCGATACCGTCCTGCTGAGGGGAAAGCCGATCCGGCAGCCGGATGATTCCCGGCCGGAGCGGAGGCGGCGGTACACCCTCTCGTATGACGTACAGGCGGGTTCCCAGCCGCGCCCCGTAGTATCGCTGAGTTTCCGTAGACGGTCCCGCCACCGGCGATGTCGACCGGTTCGGCTCACCTGAGGGGATCGCTGTCAGGCGATGTCGCCTCCGGCGTGCGCACGGGCCGGAGCGCGCAGCCGACACCGGCGACTGGTGAGCAAATCCGTCCCGCGGAACTTACCTTGGAGTAATATAAGAGATTCACCATGTGGTAGGAGAGTGGATGGCGGGCGGAACGAAGCGACTTCCTCGGGCGGTTCGTGAGCAGCAGATGCTCGACGCCGCGGTCGAGGTGTTCGCACGCAAGGGTTTCCACGATACGTCGATGGATGCGATCGCCGCCGAGGCGAAGATCTCCAAGCCGATGTTGTATCTCTACTACGGCTCCAAGGACGAACTGTTCCGGGCGTGCATCCAGCGCGAGGGCTTGCGCTTCATCGAGGCCGTCGCGCCCGCGGGTAACCCGCTGCTCACCCCGCACGAGCAGGTCCGCACCGCGCTGGAGGGCTTCCTCGGGTTCGTCGACCGCAACCGCAAGTCCTGGCAGGTGCTCTATCGCCAGGCGATCGGTCAGCAAGCCTTCGCCTCCGAGATCGACAACGCCCGCGAGCGGGTCATCGAACTCACCGCCAAGCTGCTCGAATCCAGTGCCAAGCACGCCGAACCCGGCACCAACTTCGATGTCGTCGCGGTCGCCGTCATCGGCGCGGGCGAGGCCATCGCCGATCGGGTAGCCAGCGGGCGCATCGAGGTCGCCGAGGCCGTCGACCTGCTCGACGACCTGGCCTGGCGCGGTCTGGCCGGTCGCAAGAAGCCGGAATAACCGGCACCCCGTTTGCCAGCCGGGCGGCGCTCTGCCACTCTCTTCGAGATCACAGCAGGAGGGCCGCCACGGCTCGGGGACAAACGGGGAAAAGTGTTCGGGATGCTCAGGCCGTGCTCGCACGGCGCCGAAAAGTACGGTATCGACGCGGCCGAGTGGCGGTCGCACATGTGCGGGTTGTGTCTCGGCCTGCGCGACGGGCACGGCCAACTGGCGCGAGCCGCGACGAACACCGACGCGATCTTGCTCAGCGTGCTGACCGAGGCGCAGCTGCCAGGTCCTTCGGCACGCACCACCGCAGGTCGTTGTCCGCTGCGTGGCATGCAGCGAGCGGAGGTGGCCGCCGCCGATTCGCCCGGCGTCCTGCTCGCCTCGACCGCGTCGCTGCTGCTCGGTTCGGCCAAGCTGCGCGATCACGTCGCGGACGGTGACGCCGCACGGCTCGCCGGACGACCCATGACCAGGATGTCGACGCGCTGGGCCGACAGCGCCCGCAGGCAGGCGGCGCTGATCGACTTCGACGTGGAACCCCTTGTCGCCGCGATCGATGCACAGCAACTCGTGGAGAGCCGCGCTGCGTCCAACGCTGCTTCCGCCGAACCGCCGGTCACACTCGACGAACTCACGGCCCCGACCGCCCTGTGCGCGGCCGAACTCTTCGCCCACACCGCGATTCTGGCGAACCGTCCCGAGAACGCCGACCAGCTCCGCATCGCAGGAGAGCATTTCGGCCGCATCGCCCACCTATCCGACGCCATCGCGGATTACGACGACGACACCGCACACGGCCGCTTCAACCCGCTCGCCGCGACAGACACCACCCTCGCCGAATCGTATGAACTGGTGCGCGAGTCCGACGCGGAGCTGCGCAGGGCACTCGCCGCGGCCCGCCTGGCCGACGTCCCCACCATCCGCTGGATGCTGCTGGATCCGTTGCACGCGCTGGTGCACCGGCTCGGCAAGGGTGTCGGTGCGGTAAAAGCCCACGTCTGCAATACAACTCACGATGGTCACCCGCACGCCCACCTCGGCGATCATCGACCGTCGACACCTGTCTCCGAGACCACCCACGGCCACCCCCGCGCCCACCGCACCGGTCACCGCCCGCCGACCCGTCGCCCCGGCATCGGCGAGGCGCTCGCCTTGGTGCTCGGCGTCTACTGCACCGGCTACGCCTGCTGCGCCGACCACACCAGTCCCTGCACTGGCGAACGCAAGGACGCGTGGTGGAAGGGCTGCGACTGCGGTTCCTGCTGCGACTGCGCCGATTGCTGCTCGGGCTGCGGCGATTGCTGCAGCTGCGGTGATTGCGGTTGTGGCTGCGACTGCTGACGCACACGAAAACGCCCCCGAATCGGCCTGATTCGGGGGCGTTCTCGGTCGACCGAAGAACTCAGCGCAGCGTCGCCGTCAGGTGCGGGTAGCCCTTCTTCGGGTGGAGCAGCGACAGATCCCAGCCGCCCTCGACCTGATCGGCGTAGACGTTCACCGTGGCGGGCAGCAGAATCGGCTTGCCGAACTTCACCGAGTAGGTGGCCTTCTCGGGAATGCGGCCCTCGATGTTGCCGAGAACGTTGGCCGCCGACCACATGCCGTGCGCGATCGCTTTCGGGAAGCCGAATGCCTTGGCGCCCAACGCCGAGGTGTGGATCGGGTTGTGGTCACCGGACGCGTTGGCGTACCTGGTGATCATCTTCTGATCCACCCGCAGGGCGCGCATCGGCGGCGGGGGCACTTCCTCCTCCTTCGGCTCGCCCTTGGGCTGGTCCGACAGCGAGGTGCGCTGCTGGTGCAGGAAGGTGGTGACCTGTCGCCACACGCGCTCCCGTCCAACGCTTACTTCCGTTATCGCGTCCACCAGCAGACCCTTCGGGTGCTCGCGCAGGTTCTCGATGTGGGTGCGGAAGTCCAGCGGCTCGCTCACCGAGATCTCGCGGGTGCGCTCGATCAGGTTCTGCGCGTGCACCGCACCCACCGCCACGAACGGGAAGTCGCGGGCCACCACCAGCTGCATGGCCAGCGGGAAGCTCAGGATGAACGGGTAGGTCAGCGGCAGCGAGTCGCCGAAGCGCAGGCCGGTGGCCCGGCAGTAGGCGGCCAGATGATCCGGATCCACCTTCACTCCGTCGAGCCGAACGACCCGATCCGGAATCGTCGACTTGCGCGCCGAAAGCAGCGGCACCGGTACCGCGCCCAGCGCGGCCTTCACGAAAAGGCTACTGTTCTTGGGCGTTTCGGTGAGCGTGATGGTCTCGGTCATCATGCTCCGATCAGGCTCTGGCCGCAGACTCGAACCACGTTGCCGCTCACCGCATTCGAGGCCGGGCTGGCGAAGAACGCGATGGTCTCGGCCACGTCGACGGTCTGGCCGCCCTGCAGCAGCGAGCTCATCAGGCGGCCTGCCTCGCGGGTGCCGAGCGGGATGGCGGCGGTCATCGCGGTCTCGATGAAGCCGGGCGCCACCGCGTTGATGGTGATGCCCTTCTCCGCCAGCTTCGGAGCTTCCGCGTTGACCATGCCGATGACGCCGGCCTTGGAGGCGCCGTAGTTGGTCTGGCCGCGGTTGCCCGCGATGCCCGCGATGGAGGACACGTCGATCACGCGGCCGCCCTCCTTCAGCACGCCCTTGGCCACCAGGCCCTCGGTGATGCGGTGCGGTGCGGCGAGATTCACGTTGATGACCGAGTTCCAGCGGCCCTCGTCCATGTTGGCGAGCAGCTTGTCGCGGGTGATGCCCGCGTTGTGCACGATGATGTCGATGCCGCCGAAGCGCTCGGTGGCGAACTCGGCGAGCTTGTCCGCGGCGTCGGGCGCGGTCACGTCCAGCGCGAGCGCGGTGCCGCCGACCTTGTTGGCGGTCTGCGAGAGCGCCTCGCCCGCGGCCGGGATGTCGGCGACGATCACCTTCGCGCCGTCACGGGCGAACACCTCGGCGATGGTCGCGCCGATGCCGCGCGCGGCGCCGGTGACCACGGCGACCTTGCCCTCCAGCGGGCGGTCCCAGTCGGCAGGCGCGGTGGCGTCGTCCTTGCCGACCCGGATCACCTGGCCGTCGACGAACGCCGACTTGGCCGACAGCAGGAAGCGCAGGGTGGACTCGAGGCCGGTCGCGGCGGCCGAGGCCTCCGGGTGCAGGTACACCAGCTGGGCGGTGGAGCCGCGCAGCAGTTCCTTGGCGATCGAACGGGTGAAGCCCTCGAGCGCGCGCTGGGCGATCTGCCCGTCGACGGTGCCCGCCAGCTCCGGGGTGGTGCCGATGACCACGACGCGGCCCGACGCGGTGATGCTGCGCATCGCGGGCTGGAAGAACTCGAACAGCTGGGAGAGATCCTCGATCGAGCCGATGCCGGTCGCGTCGAAGACGAGCGCGCCGTACTTGGTCCCCTGGCTGGGCTTACCCACCCCGTCGGCTCCGCCGACTGCCGACCCCGCAGGCGAGTCGGCGAAGGTGTAGTCGGACAGCAGTGCACGCACGGGCTCGGCGACGCGGCCCTTGCCGCCGATGAGCACCGGGCCCGCCAGCGGCGGCTCGCCCTTGACGTAGCGGCGCAGGTGCTCCGGCTGCGGCAGACCCAGCTTGCTCGCCAGGAACTGGCCGGGGGCGGAGTGGACGAACGATCCGTAGAGGTTGGGTGCACCCTTGCTCTTGGCTGCCACTGTTCCTACCTTTTCTGTCTCGAATTTCGCGGATGTCTGGTTCGCCCCTGGTGTTCCGCACGTTTCCGCGAGGGCCTGGTCTGCGTGGCAGGCACCGCGCGGTGGGCGTGTCAGCGCACATTTGCGGGGTACAGTGTCGACAACAAACTTACTCCAGAGTAAGTTTAAAGTAAACCAACGCGCGGGGCGCCGATCTGCGAAGAGCCGCACCCGGGCGCCGGACCACCCGACGAGACCTTGGAGACTCGAGTGACAAACAAAGCCCGTTCAACCAAGAGCACGGCCAAGACCGCGAAGACGACGCGTCCGGTCGCGATCGTGGGCGGCAACCGGATCCCGTTCGCTCGCTCCGACAAGGCGTACGCCCACGCCTCCAACCAGGACATGTTCACCGCCGCGCTGGACGGTCTGGTGAGCCGGTTCAACCTGCAGGGCGAGCGGCTCGGCATGGTGGTCGGCGGCGCGGTGCTCAAGCGGGTCGGCGAGCACGGCATGATCCGCGAAAGCATTCTGGGCAGCAAGCTTTCGCCTTACACCCCGGCGCACGACCTGCAGCTCGCGTGTGGCACCGGTCTGCAGGCGATCGTCACCGTCGGTGACGCGATCGCGGCGGGCCGCATCGAGGCGGGCGTCGGCGGCGGCACCGACACCACCTCCGACGCGCCGATCGGCGTCAGCGAAGGCATGCGCGAGTGGATGCTCGACGCGAACCGCGCCAAGAGCAACAAGGACCGTCTGAAGCTGGTAGGCCAGCTGCGCCCGAGCATGGTCGGCATCGAGATCCCGCGCAACGCCGAGCCGCGCACCGGCCTGTCCATGGGTGAGCACGCCGCTATCACCGCCAAGGAATTCGGCATCGCGCGCGAGGCGCAGGACGAACTGGCCTACCTGTCGCACAAGAACATGGCCGCCGCCTACGACCGCGGCTTCTTCGACGACCTGGTCACCCCGTTCCTCGGGCTGACCCGCGACGACAACCTGCGCCCGAACTCCTCGATCGAGAAGCTCGCCACCCTGAAGCCGGTCTTCGGCAACAAGCTGGGCGACGCCACCATGACCGCGGGCAACTCCACCCCGCTCACCGACGGCGCGTCCGCGGTGCTGCTGTCCAGCGATGAGTGGGCCGCCGAGCGCAACCTGCCCGTGCTCGCCCACCTGGTGGACTCCGAGGTCGCCGCGGTCGACTACATCCACGGCCCCGACGGCCTGCTCATGGCGCCCACCTACGCGGTGCCGCGCATGCTCGCTCGAAACGGCCTGACCCTGCAGGACTTCGACTACTACGAGATCCACGAGGCCTTCGCCTCCGTGGTGCTCGCGACCCTGCAGGCGTGGGAATCCGACCAGTACTGCAAGGAGCGTCTCGGCCTCGACGGCGCGCTCGGCTCGATCGACCGCAGCAAGCTCAACGTCAACGGCTCCTCGCTCGCCGCGGGTCACCCGTTCGCCGCCACCGGCGGCCGCATCGTCGCCTCCACCGCGAAGATGCTGGCCGAGAAGGGCTCCGGGCGTGCGCTGATCTCCATCTGCGCCGCGGGTGGACAGGGCGTCGTCGCCATCCTGGAGCGCTGACCCGTCACGCCACGAAGGCGGCATCCGGTCTTCCGGATGCCGCCTTTCGCGTACGCGACGAATATCCTCGGCCTCAGTACTTTTCGATCTCCATGCGACGTGAACGCAACTCTCGCTCGGTCCGCCGCAGCGGTGATCCCGAGAAAGGAAGTCTCGGGTAGTCGACGCCCGCGGCCGCCCGTAATGCGATCTCGCCCGCCGAAGCGGCAGCGCGGTCAGGCAGCCCGATCTCGGCGGCGAACGCGGCCCAGTCTCGGTCGCGCAGCTTCCGCGTCCGCCCGGCGATCGGCAACGCCATGGAGTCGTCGTCGTACAGCAGCGTGCACGGGATGTCATAGATCGGCGCGATCGCCCACCGCCCCTGCTTATCCTTCAGCACGCCAACGTTCTTGGCGTGTAGATCGCCGTTTCCTGTCAGCCATGCGAAAAGGAACTGCATATACAGGTTCCTGATCGTGACGAGTGGCGCACTCGTCAGCCCAGCGAGGGCGGCGACCACCGTCGCGGTATCCGCTTGATACTTCGCCGCCGGTGGCAGGCCCAGCACCTGCGTCCCGTCCTCGAAAGCCAGCCTCTCCCAGGATCCGTTGTCGAAGAATCGATCGAAGCGTCGCATGAGCAGC
This sequence comes from Nocardia sp. bgisy134, assembly GCF_965341865.1. Classification (GTDB taxonomy): domain Bacteria; phylum Actinomycetota; class Actinomycetes; order Mycobacteriales; family Mycobacteriaceae; genus Nocardia. The sequence continues at coordinate 154,637 of NZ_CBDQZP010000008.1, read as the reverse complement.
CCTGGCTCGCCGGTTCGATCGGCGACGAGACTCGCTTCGGCCACGGGAAGTTTCATCGCCCGAGCGGCGTGCAGGTGCGCAGCCTCGTTCTCGATCAGGTGCGGATACTCCGGCTGCGGCAGTTCGAGGATCGACCAGTCGGGCGAAATCGACGTGCTCGGGTTCGTCGTCCTCGAGCAGCGCGGGAGTGCCTCCCGCAATCTGGCCCTCGGGAATGATCTGTACGTCGCCAGGTACATCTCCGCCGACGGCGAGCAGCAAGGTCAGTTCGTCGTTCGGGCTGGTCTTCACGGCGCGGCGCAGCACGGTCAGCCGATGGCCTTCGGGAAGGAGTCCTGCGAAGAACGGCGGTACCGCGCCGTTCATGGTGAAGACCGGATCCGACGGACCGGGAGTGTCGTCGCAATCGGCTCACCGTCCGCCGCGAGATAGTCGCTCCGGTATCGAAATTCGATGCCGCCGTTGGGGGTACGGACAAGGGTGGCCGCCGGTCGGCCCGCTTTGTAGATGTCGGCCCGGGGGACTCGGCGAAAATCGGCTGGACTCGTCATGCGGTGACCCCGAGGGTGAGGCCGACCGCGTTCGCGACGGCGGCGACGGTCGCAATGCCCGTCCCGCCACTGCCGTGCTCGATTTCGCGGATTGTTCGGGTCGAGGTGCCCGCCAGCTCGGCAAGTTGCTCCTGTGTCAAGCGATGCCGACGCCTTGCGGTCCGGATCGCATGTCCGATGATCGTGGCTTCCGACATCGCGTCCTTTCGATCGGCAGGATACTGCCGAATACTGCCCTTCGAGGACTCGACTCCACGACGCAAAACGTCTTCGCAGACCATTTCGGCTCCTCGCAGGTGCTGCACTATCTGCGAAGAGTCGAAATCGTTTGCGAAGACGGGGGTTTCGGGTGGATGGATAGCAAGTTCGAATCACAAGCGGAATCAGTTCCTGCGCAGCGTAAAACGGGTGATGGGAGCTTACTTCGGCGGCAATTCGTAATGCCCGCCGAACGCCTGGCGCATGGCGGAGAGCAGTTTGTCCGCGTACAGCGACTCGCCGCGCGAGGAGAAGCGCGCGAACAAGGCGGCTGAGAGCACCGGTGCGGGCACCCCGGTGTCGATCGCGGCGTCCAGGGTCCAGCGGCCCTCGCCGGAGTCCGAGACGCGCCCGCCGAACGAGTCGAGGTTCGGGTCCGCGAACAGCGCGCCGGCGGTGAGATCCAGCAACCACGAGGCGACCACCGAACCCCGTCGCCACACTTCTGTGACTTCCGGCACATCGATGTCGTACTGGTAGTACTCGGGGTGCTCCAGCGGCGTCTCCTCCGCCGAGAACTCGCCCTTGTGCGCCGCGCCGTAATCGGCCTTGTGCAGGATGTTCAGGCCCTCCGCGTAGGCGGCCATGGCGCCGTACTCGATGCCGTTGTGCACCATCTTCACGAAGTGACCCGCGCCTGCGGGGCCGCAGTGCAGGTAACCCTGCTCGGCGGTGGAGGGGTCGCCCGTCCGGCCGGGGGTGCGCGGTGCAGCGTCGACGCCGGGCGCGATCGACTTCAGCAGCGGATCCAGATACTTCACCTGCTCGGCCTCGCCGCCGATCATCAGGCAGTAACCGCGGGTCAGGCCGAAGACGCCGCCCGAGGTGCCGATGTCCAGGTAGTGGAGGCCTTTCGGGGTCAGCTTCTCGGCCCGTCTGATGTCCTCGTGGTACCGGCTGTTGCCGCCATCGATGATGATGTCGCCGGGTTCGAGCAGCTCGGCGACCTGGTCGATCACCGTGCCGGTCGCGCCGGCCGGGATCATCACCCACACCACCCGCGGCGTCTCCAGCATGCCCACGAATTCCGGCAGATCGTGCGTTCCTCGGAAATTTTCGCCCAGATCGGCGCGTAGTTCGTCGATGTTGTGGGGCTTGCGTTCGTAGCCGACGGCGGTGTGCCCGTCCCGGACGATGCGGCGGACGATGTTGGCGCCCATCCGCCCGAGGCCGATCATTCCCAGCTGCATTCCGTCCATCTCCTCGTGTGTGCGAGCTGTCTGGCGGGTCGTCCTCGATTGTCCCCGGGAAGTGTGTAACGCGGGGTGCGCTGCTCCGATAAACAGATCGGCTCCGCGCAGTTGCCAGACCCCCGACCCGGCAACTGCGCGGGGCTCTTCCGCGTTCAAGACGGTTCATTGCACAAGGTTTGCTGCGCGTCCGAGCTGAACGGACGTCCCCGGCGCGGGCAACTATCGTGGGATGGTGACCCGCACCGTGCGCGGCACGGAAACACATCTTCATCTGGGAGGACGGTTCGTGACCACCGAGTCGAGCACCGGACACCACGGCCGCGACCGACATCGAGACGGCGAGGTCGGACTCCGTCATCTACTCGAATCGAACCGCGAATCGCCAGATGAGGCGAAGACCACATTTCTTCCGGTGACGCAGCCCGGACAGGCGCCTCAGTGGCGGTCCGACTCCACCCCCACCGAGCCGCTGCGAGTCACCGGACACGCGCCCGATGGTGCTGGTGCCCAGCCTGGGCCCGGTAGCGGCGCGCACGCGTCCGGTGGGGCCCTGCACGCTCCGGGTGGTGCTGCATTCGCGCTTGGCCATGCGCCCAGTGGTGCTGCGCATGCGTCTGGTGGTGGCCACGCTCCGGGTGGTGCTGCATTCGCGCCTGGCCACGCGCCCGGTAGCGCCGCACACGCGCACGCTCCCGGTGGCGGCGCATATGCGCCGGGTCACGCGCCTGGTGGTGCCGCGCACGTACCCGGTGGTGGCGGCCATGCGCCTGGTGGTGCCGCGCATGTACCCGGTGGTGGCGGCCATGCGCCTGGTGGTGCCGCGCATGTACCCGGTGGTGGCGGCCATGCGCCTGGTGGTGCCGCGCATGTACCCGGTGGTGGCGGCCATGCGCCTGGTGGTGCCGCACATGTACCCGGTGGTGGCGGCCATGCGCCTGGTGGTGCCGCGCACGTACCCGGTGGTGGCGGCCACGCGCCCGGTAGTGCCGCGCAAGCGCCTGGTGGCGGCGCGCACGCTCCCGGTGGCGGCGCATACGCGCTTGGTGGTGCCGCACAAGCGCCTGGTGGTGGCCACGCTCACGGTGGCGCCGTACACGCGCCTGGCAACCCCCCGCCCGGTACCGGCGCACCCGACCACGGTCGTCCCTCCGACGCCGGATGGGCGACTCATGCGGCCGACTCCCACCAGGAGACCGAGGCATTCCAGGCAACCGACAGTGCCCACCCGTCCAGCGCCGAGCAGTCGGGTACGGGACGGCAGCGCTGGGAGAACGCGCGCAGATCCAGACCGAGACCGGGACCCGCCGGTTCCGGGTCGTGGTGGCAGACCCCCGCCATCCGTCGCGTCGGAATCGCCGCGGGAGCCCTGATCGCAGTCGGCGGCCTCGGCTACGCCGTGGACGCCGTGCTCTCTTCCGGCGACGTACCGCGCGGAGTGGTCGTGGCCGGGATCGACATCGGGGGGATGGACGTCGACGAAGCCGATGCCAAGCTCCGCACCACCCTGGACGGCCGCGCCGGGCAGCAACTGCCGCTCCAGATCGGTGACGTACGAGCCGAACTCACCCCCTCCGCCGCAGGCCTCGCCGTCGACTGGGAGGGCACCTGGGACCGCATCGGCGGCCAGCCACTCAACCCCTTCGCCCGCCTGGTCTCTTTCTTCGGCACCCGCGAGGTCTCGGTCGCCAGCACCGTAGACGACGCCGCGCTGGACCGTCAGCTGACCGCGCTGCGGGTGCACGATCGCCCGACCGTCGAGGGCACCATTCAGTTCCAGAACGGCAAACCGGTCGCCGTCCCGCCCGTACTCGGCCGTGTGCTGGACACGCCCGCCGCGCGAAACGAGTTGATCGACAACTGGATCGAGGGCGGCACCCTCGAATTGCCCGTCGTCCCAGCGCCGCTCACCGTTCGGCCGGAGGCGGTCGAGCGAGCGCTGCACGAGATCGCCGAACCCGCTGTGCGCGGCGACGTGGTGTTCACGGGCAGAGACGGCGACGCGAGACTCACTCCCGAACAGATCACGACCGTACTGAGTTTCGCTCCGGACGGGCAGGGCGGTCTCGCCGCGAACTACGACCTGAACGCCGCGACCGCCATCCTCGCCCCGCAGCTGGCGAAATCCGAGGTGGAGCCCAAGGACGCGACTTTCGCGGTGGGTGGCGGAGCGCCGCGGGTCGTGCCCGCGGTGGTCGGCGAGAAGATCGACTGGCCGAAGACCCTCGAACAGTTGTCCACGCTGCTCGCGGCCTCTCAGCAGCGCAGCGCGGCCGCCGTCTACGAGAAGGTCGAACCCAAGCTCACCACCGAGGCCGCCCAGGGGCTCGGCATCGTCGAACAGATGGGCTCGTTCACCACCAGCGGCTTCAGCGGACCGTCCGGCGTCAACATCCGCACCGTGGCTCTGAAGGTGAACGGCGCCGTCGTCCGGCCGGGAGAAACGTTCTCGCTCAACGATTTCACCGGTCCGCGCGGCACCGCGGAAGGCTACGTCGAATCCGGGATCATCGACCACGGCCGCCCGAGCACCGCAGTCGGCGGCGGCATCAGCCAGTTCGCGACCACCCTCTACAACGCCGCCTACTTCGCCGGCCTCGAAGACGCGGGCCACACCGAACACAGCTACTACATCTCCCGCTACCCGGCCGCCCGCGAGGCCACCGTTTTCGACGGCGCCATCGACCTCAAATTCCGCAACAACACCCAAAGCGGCGTCTACATCGAGACTTTCGCCACCGCCTCGGAGATCACCGTCCGCCTCTGGGGCACCAAGACGGTCGACGTCGAGTCCATCACCGGCGACAAGACCAAGCCCACCGAACCCAACACCGTCACCCTCCCCAAGGGGAAGGACTGCATCGCGTCCGAAGGCGCACCGGGCTTCACCATCTCCGATACCCGCGTGATCAAGGATCGCAAGACCGGGCGCGAAGTGTCACGGGCGACCAGGACGGTGAAGTACGACCCGATCCCGGTCGTGAAGTGCGAGTGAGCTGTCGATACCGGGCGGCGGATGCCGCTGAGGAGCAGGCGCGCTGACGTCTATCGTGCCGGGGGAAGAATTCACCCAAGAATTCACCGAAAGCTCCGTCGGCACACCGATCTTCAGGATTTCGCGTAGTGCAGCGACGACGTGATCGGCAACCACCTCGCAGTCCTCGAAGCCCGACAGGTAGTCCACTCGGTGCACCTCTTGGACCGTAATAGTCCCCTTCCGCAGTGCTACGGATCAACCAGAGTGATGTATACGGCGACCTGCATCGCTGGCAGATTCGAGCCCAGCCGCGAATTGCCTTTTCCCGCAGAACAACTGGTGAGAGTCGGTGAGCGTGGCTGTCCGCATGTCGCCTCATGGCCGGTGGGTGGGTGATCGAGTCCGCGCCTCCGGTGCGCCCGGTTGTCGGCGCGGCATGCTCATCAGTGAATCCCTCGAGGACTACCGTACGCCCTTGTTATTCGAAAATATGTGCGAGTATGGTCGCCTGCAAGGTTGGACAGGTGGTTCCGGCGGCGGATTCCGGTCTCTCGGGCCGGTGCGGTACGGATACCGGGCCCTTGCGTGCGGCCGCGGCGGGTGTGGGGTTCATCGGGGAGCCGCACCGGCGTGCACATCTTTGTGGTGATGCTGTTCGAGGAAGGCTGGGGTGTGTTGTCGGGTGGGGAATTTCGGTCACGATTCGTGTGATCCGACCGCGCAACAGACGCCGTTTGCGTCGCGGAGCGCGTGCGGTGGGTGTACGCGAAATACTGTGACGCTCAGTATGTATCGGCGGACGCGGACACGAGCGACGAGAGCCGGAGTCGGGTCGCGACCAGGCACGGGTGGATGGTTCGGAAACGACACAGTCGTGCTGGCGGCGCACTTGACATTCCGAGGTTCGAACGTCGGATGTCGTTGGTATGGACGGGTTTATCCATCGGTACGAGTTGCGCGGCCCCGTTGGATGGGGCAATGCCGCGAACCTTCAGCTATCGGCTGGAAGAATCACATGGTCGTGCTGGACCTGCGAATCGTTGTGTAGCGGGGCAACTTTGGCGAGCCGCGTGCGCGGCGATGGGATATAACTACCGTGATTCTGGGACGACAGTGGAAATTTCGTTCCAGGCTCGCGCTCGAGGGTTGAGCACTGAGATGAAGGGGAACTGAGGTCGTGGACCAGATCGGCTCGGTAACGGAGTTGGCAGTGGGGCGGGGCGCGGGCGCTGCTGCGGCACTTGGCGCGGCGATCGGTGACGACGCTGCGCATCGGATTCTGCACGGCACCGCGACATTGTGCGATGTCGTGCTGGCTTCTTGGGTGATGGGTGTCGATACGGTTCAGGCCGTTGTCGAATACGCCGAAGTGGCCATCGAATCCGCCGTCAAGGGAGTCACCGGTTCGCGCTGCGCGTGAACCATCGCGCGCGGGTCGATCGACCTGCGCGACGCACCGTTCATTGTCGGGGTCGACTGCCCGGGACCGTAGGTTCGGTCCCGGGCAGTAATCGATGTGGGTGGTGATCAGTCCGTGCGCTCGATGTCTTTCAGCGCCATGGTGACGAACTCGCGCATGGGAATCTCCAGCGCCTCGCAAAGTGCGTGCAGTTGTTGCATGTCAGGGGATCGCTCACCGTTCTCGAAGCGCTGAATCGTGCTGACGGCGAGGCCGGTCAGTTCCGACAGTTGCTGACGGGTCAGATCGCGGCGTGCTCGCGCCGCTCGCAACTCGTTCCCCACCGCACGATTGATGCCCGAAGCCGTCTCTTTCGCACCCATATGGACCATTCTGAGGTCCGAATGGCTACCTCGCAAACGACATGCCGCTGGCATCGCCGGGTTGCGCCGCGAAAGCTCGCGGCCCGACCCGAAGGCCGATCGGGCTTGTGAAAGGTCCAAACGGACCTTATGGTAATCCGTATGGATCATTTGGATGTCATGGTTGCGGAGCGTGTGCAACACGTTCTTGCGAAGCGGGGGATCGGACTGAATGACCTGGTCAAGCACACCGGGATGCCCGCGACGGCACTGCGGCGGCGGTTAGCTGCACGTGGGTCCTTCACACTTTGCGAACTTGCCCGTATCGCCGCGTTCGTCGGCTGCCGGACCGCCGAGCTGATCCCGCAGGCGGGGGAGAAGTGACCACATGGCGGGATAAGGGCCTCGCGCCGAACGTGTCTCAAACCTTTTGTGACTGGAATCACTTCCGCTCGACCTCGAAATTCGACGCTGCGGGCGATCGATCAGCTATCGCGACGGTCGCGCTCGCGTACGTCGCCGGTGCGTCTCCGCGATTGGTCGGATGCGGCGAGCAGGCGTCGCCCGACCCCGGAGGCGCAGCGAGATCGCGGCGTGCGGTGCGCACCGCCGATCCGGATCACTACTCCGACACACTCACGAGCGATGAAAGGTCGCAGGTCTGAATATGGCAAGCCCCAGAAGTTTTCGTGCACTGTGGAACTCCGCCGCGCCGCCCGAGCCGATCGATGTCCTGATCATGCCCGGCACGTGGCATCCGCACGGCGACGGGATCAGCGCCGCGTTCGCCGCATCCCTCGACCTGGATCGCTTCAGTCCGCGAATCGTCCCCTATCCAGCCGACTACGGCCGCACGATGCCGTATGCGGACAGCCTGGTGGTGGGACGGAAGGCGCTGATCGCCGCGATCGAGGCTTCGAACCGGCGCGTGGTGCTGGCGGGCTACTCCCAGGGCGCCGCCATCGCGGGTGACATCGCGGCCTCGGTCGGGCGAGGCGAGTTCGCGCAGGTCATCGCATGCGCCCTCATCGCCGATCCGCTCCGCCCGGAGGGTAAGTGCCTCGGCGTCGATCCGGGCGGCTACGGGATCGCGGGCCAACGCGACGTACCGAACGTCCCGACCTATTGGGTAGCAGCGCCCGGTGATCCGATCACCGCGCTGCCCGCGGGCAATCCGCTTCGCTCGATCGCCGACCTCAGCGGGTATTTCAGCCTCTCCTCGCCGCAGGCGGCGCTGCGGTGGGGGCAGAGCTTGATCGATGTGGCTGGGCGGCGGCAGCTGCAACGCTGGTGGTCGCCGCAGTATTGGCGCAGCTGGTCCGGCGCCGTGGCCTTCGCACGCGGATATCTCGTCGACGGCAGGCACACCGACGACTACATCCGGCATGGCCACGCCGAGCGACTTGCCCAGCAGCTCAACGCCGAAGTCGCCGACGGCGCGCTCCGGGGGCGAGTGTGAACGACGAACCGAACCACCTGTACCTGAGCCGCGCCGAAGTACGCGAACTCGTCGAGTTGTTTCGCGAAATCCCCGATCTAGCAGAGGATCTCGCGATTGCGCGGACTCGTCAGGCCAAGCTCGGCAGCCGCGGCGACTACCGCATGCGACGCCGTCCCAGCGAGCAACCGCTGCCGTACAACCCGGCCGCCGCCCGCGCGGCCGACCATCTGCACGCTGTCCTGGTCGGCTGGGTCCGGTTGGTCTGCGAGCAACGCGGTCTCGGCTACACGAGTTCGACCACGACCGCCGGATTGTCGCGATGGCTGGACAAGAACCTGATCGCGCTCGCGATGACCCCGGGGGTCGAGAGCGCGTCGCGGGAAATCGGCGAGGCGGTGCGGGCCGCGACAAGGGTCGTCTGTCCACCGGCGGTCGAGGTGAACCTCGACCCTTCGATGATCGACCAGGCACGTTCCCGCCGCCTCAACGCTTCGGGCATCGCCACTTTGGCGAAGGAGCTCGGAGACGAGTATCGAAATCTGACTGTCCGCCGCGTGCAAACGCTGCGCGACGCGGGAAAGATCGCCCCGGTGCCGGGGCCGTGGGCTCCCGATTGGCCCGAGATGTTCGTCGCGGGAGAGGTTCTCGACCAACACCTTGCCCATCCAAGAAGGTCGCGGCGCAAGGCGGCCAGTGCCGCGCGGAGTCGCGCTGCATAGCGTTTCCGAAGCGGTGCTTACTGGCGGCGAACCGCGCCTGCTGCTGGACCGAATCGCATTGCGCGGGAATTCTCGCGAGGTCAGTGGTGGGAACCTGACGATCGCTCCGTCATCGACGCCGTTGAAAACCATCGCCGTCCAACCGGTTACCAGTACCGGTTGGGCGGCTTCTTCTTTCTCTGCGGGTTCAGCCACTCGCGCGCGAAACCTCTCGCCCGCTTCATGGTCGCGCCAGCGGTTTCTGTCCGCGCCACCTCTGGGTGCCCTTCCTGTAATCGCGAACGGCGGCCGCCTCCCCGGTTCGCGACAGGGACATCGTCGCAACATATCCCGCTGCGGACACCATCCTGGGGAGCAATGTGCACCGATTCGGGCCTGCCGAACGGAAGTACGGAACGCACCGCGCAATGCTGAAATATGTGCTCTCACCAGGTATTTCGAAGGCATCAAAAATTCAGGTGTTGACATTCGCATCGCGTTAGGTGAAGATTGGTGCAGCGCCAGAGCTGCGCCTTCATCCCGAAATCTACCGGGAAACCTCCACTCTCCCAGATCTACTCGTGGCACTGTGCGTCTGAAAACCGCGGACGTACAGTGCCACGGTTGTTTCCGGAGACTTCCCACCCCCCGAACATGCGGCACGCCCCCGAAACCCTCTCGATGTCGATTGACAAGCGGGGCAGAGCTTGCCGCATAAGCCCGAACGCCGCCCGTCCCCGTCACTCCGGTGCGCGGTCGTAGACGAGCGCGGACGTTCGGGCCTCCGCCCCACCCCCGGCGTGCCCCTCCAGGCCGGGGGTGGGGCACTCGTCCCGCCGGCCGTGACTCGGCCAGGTCATCAGCGAGGAGACAGCCATGGACGAAGCCATCCGCGCACTGCTGGAGCTCGACGCGCACAGCGCACTTCCGACGACGCCGACCATCGATCTGGCGCACCAGATCATGCGCGTCCACCGCGAATGCGCCCCCGACTACTGCCGCCGCAAGGACCAAGCGCTGCGCGCCCTGATAGCCGAAGGCCGCATCATCCCCGACTCCTCGCGCACCCGCTGACCCCACCAGCCCGCCCCGCCCGGCTCCCTTCTCCCGCAACACAATCGCGGTCGAAGACGGTCCGAGCCGCGGGGCGCCCGCCCCACCCCCGGTTTTGCTACGAGCCGGGGGTGGGGCACCTCATCCCTCGGGTCGGCGAGGTCGAGTCTCGCGAGCAGCGTGGTCGGCAAACCGGGATTGGGAATCATCGCCGCAGGTGCCGGCATCGACATGGACGAGTTCCGTGCTGATGTGCAGGCTTCATCGAAGGAAAGGACGCGCCATCCACGCCGCATCGGTCCGGAAACTCCGGCACCGAATACTGTTTGGTGGCGGGGGGATCAGGGCAGGACCTGCGGAATGACGTCCGGGGCGATCGCGCCGACGATCAAACCGACCAAGGCGCCCTGGAAACCGGAGCCGAGGGCGCACAGCGGCATGAAGGGAATCCCGATGATGGTGGCGGCGCAGACCACGGCTCCGAACACGGCCCCGGCAATTCCGCCCGCTGCCGCGCCATTGGCCAGCGGATCATGGTTGGCCGCATTGGGATTGGTCGCGATGTCCTGCGGCACCGCAGCCGCTACCGGCTGCAGGACCTCCGCAGTGGCGGGCTGTGCGACATCCGCTTCGGCGGGCTGCTCGACGGCCGCGGCGGCGGGCTGCACGATGACCGGGATCACCTGCTGAACCGTTCCCGGAGCCTGCGCAGCCTCGACTGTCTTCACGACGGGGACCGACTGTGGGGCGACGCCAGAGGCGTCGGCAGAAGCTGCTCCTGCGCCCGCGAAGGTCACCGCGATCGCGAGCGGCAACGCCGCGATGAGAGCTTTACGGCCGAATTTTCTGGTAGTCAGACGCATGATTTTTCCTATCCTCCCGACCCCGCGAACGCTGCAAACCGGTTGGCGTGCTGCATGTTTCGCGGAGCGAATTACAACGGTGAAGTTCTATCCGATCCTGGTTGCCGAATCAAGTCCTAGTGCGGTTGTGCCAACGCGCCGGAATTGTGTTCGACGACAGAGTGATTGGTGCTCGCTCATGTTCGCACCCGCAAGGAGCGGTTCTTCGGCTACGACATCTGGACCCGCCGAGCCGACGCTGCGCACCAAGGGCGTCCGATCTCTCAACGGCGCCATCGCCCTGGCCGTGCAACCGGCCGAAATGCCCAGGAACGCCAAATAGCTGACGGCGGTCAATCGTCCGTCGGTCCGCTCATGCGGCACGCCCCCGAACACCGAGAACACGGTAGAACGCGGGTTCAGAGCACGCCGCATGCACGCCCCTATCGCTCCCGTCTCCCGCGGGTGGTTCGCGATCGCAGACGTTGTCGCAGCGTAGGGGCGCGGTGGCCCCACTCCGGTCGACCCCTCGAATCCCGGAGTGGGACCACCGCACAGACAGCCCAGCCGTGTCCCGTTCGTCCACATCACCATGGACGTGCTGTGCAACTGCGGTGCGGGCGAATCGTTCGGTCCTGGTCGCTCCCCCGGACGGGGGCGGAACGACGTCCAAACGGCTCCCGGTGCTGCGCCGGGTCACCAATTCGCCGCGCGCACAAGTGAACAGCCCCGGGCGGGTGCCCGCCGAACTCGTCATGCACCCGCCCGAAGCCCTCTGCCCTACCGAGCTCGCCCCGCCCGCCAGCACTCCCGTCGATTGGTCCGTACGGTTGCAGGCCGGCCGAACGCCGGGACGCACGCGGCCCCACCCGTACCGCCATGCGGACGCGGGTGGGGTCGCCTCCCCAGCCATACGTTGCCCGTTCTCACCGGCACCGTCTCCTCATCCAGGAAGGCACAATCTCGTGATCGCCGTTCTGACGTGCCGCGGCACCGGCGAGCCACTCGGGCCACCGACGAACAAGCGACCGGTTGGCCGAGGTCGTCAACGCACACGATGACGTGCACTTCAATAATTCACAGCTAATGGGTGGTCGTTATGTTCTATGAAGGAATGCGCATCAACTCCGAGGAGGAAAGTCGCCCGAATTCGGGTGACGGCCTGCTGTCCACTACTCCCGTGGGAACCATCGGATCATTTCTGCAATGGCCCACTGTCGCAAGCGGTTTAGGGAGTGCTATCGGTAAGTCGTTCGTCGGCGCGGCCGGGCTCGCCGAAGGCGGTGAGCCCGAAGGGCGGCGGCCGGATTACGACGATGGTTTCCTCTCGACGACGCGACCGGGTCGGATATTCGGATTCCTGCAGTGGCCGAGTTGGTACAACATCTTCAAGAGCACCCGCGACCAGGTCACGCAGGCAGGAATCTCCGCACTGGCCGGTGCGGTCGCCGGTCCTGCCGGTGCCGCGGCCACTGCGGCGGTGAGTACGTTGACCTCTTCGGTGCAGAATGTGCTGCAGCAGTTCACCGCACCGTCGCAGACACAGCCGGGCGCCGCGTTGCCGAGAGCGACTCCGTTGCCGCAGGTCCTCCCGTTGAACAACGACGTGCTCGATCGCCGGTCGTTCGGTCCGAGTATCGACCGCACCACGACGATCAACGTGATCAAGTCCGCGGAGAACGCCGTAAAGGTGAGGGATCCACTGATCGACCGTTCGGCAACATATCTGTCCCATTTGCGCTGACGCGCTGTGGGTTTCATCCCGTTGCTCTGCCGAGAACTCGAGAGGGGGTGATGGGAATGCTCGTTGTCATCCAAGATGTCCTCGAATTGATCAGCGATCTCGTTCCGCTGCTGCTGCCGCTGTTCGGACTGTAACCGTAGTGCCAGAGCAGGATTCGCGGGGCGGGCAAGCCGGGTGCCGCGTGTCCCGGAAATCCGGGCGGTCATGCCGCCGAGTGTCAGGCGGTGCCTGGCTCCTATCTGTACGTATTCGTTTCCACGGATTACCCGTGAACCTGATGATGGAGAAGATCATGCCTACTCCCGATGAATCCCTCGGCCTCGCCGAACGCATCACGACCGATATACACGCCGTGGTTTCCCGGTTGGTCACCCTGCGGGCGGATATCGAGGTGCTGCTCAATCTCGCCCAGGGCGTGTCGATGACTGTCGATGCGGCCGTTCCGGCCTCGGCGCCGGACACCTCCGGCACGCTCGAAGCGGTAGTGTCCGTCGGTGCGCCTTCGGAAGCGGCGTGATGGCAACCTATCCCGTGCCGGGGGAGTTCCCCGATTTCGAGCAGTTCATGGTCGATCTGTTCACCCCGATCGCCACCACCGTGACCACCCTGCCGGCGACCTCGGCCGCGCTGCAGTCGTCGCTGCCGCTGATCTGGGTGCGCACAACCGGCGGAACCCTCGATATCAATGCGGTCACCTACAAGGCGAAGGTGAGTGCCGTCGCGTTCGGCACCAGCCGCGTCGCAGCACAGCAACTGTCGGTGCAAATCCGTGAAGCGATCCTGAGTGCGCCCGCCAGCCGTGTCAACGGTGTCCTCGTCGACTACGTCGAGGAAATCGCGGCCGAGGAGCAGAAGTTCCATCCGCCGATCCTGCGGCGCAGCCGCGGTCTGACCGAGGTCCCCGACCTCGATCCGCTCAATCAGATGGTCGAGATCGCCTTCTCGATCGAAGCCCGCCGCCAATAGGCGGACCGAAACCCTGTCGCGGATAGGGCTTTTCACCGGCACCACGCGGTGCCGTTTCCGTCAATCCCTGCCCGCATTCGCGGGCGTTCGAATGGAGACACATGCCTGCCACCAACCTCACGGCCCTCAAGAACGCTCAGCGTTCGCTGCTGCTCAAGCCGCTCGACGCCGCGGTGTTCCTCGCGCCCTGGTACACCGCCGCGCCGACGGCGTTCACCGACGCCAGCGGCGCGCTGCAGACGCTACCCGCGGCTTTCAAGCCGGTCGGCCTGATCGACAAGAAGACCGGTGTGGCCTTCGCCCGCGGTATCACCGCCGCGCCGATCGAGGCCTACGGTGAACTGCAGCCGGTGCGCAACGACATCACCAGCGACATCACCACCATCGAGTTCCAGCCGCAGCAGACCACCGCGCTGACCCTCGAGCTGACCACCAGCGCGAACCTGGCCCAGGTCAAGTCGAACGCCGCCTCCGGTGAGGTGTTCTTCCCGCAGCCCGCCTCGGAGCAGATCACCTACTACTCGGCGATCATCATCGGCAAGGACGGCAATGACGCCGACCCGATCTACGTGTTCAAGGTGCTGCCGAAGGTCGCCGTCAGCAAGTTCGGCGGCGAGCAGTGGACCCCCACCGAGGTGCTGGCGCAGAAGCTGACCATGGTCGCGTTCAAGGACGACACCGCCGGCTACGCCGTCGCGCACGGCTTCGGCGGCCTCGGCTGGAAGAAGATCGTCGCCCAGACCGGCATCGCCCCCGCGGCGTGACGCCGCTCGTCGCAGCGCGAATTCTCCCCTGATCACCCAGGTTCCGGCCTGGGCGTGGGGCGTGTCATGTGTCTCCGGTCATGGCACGCCCCACACCATTTCCTGTCCATATTTCCGGAGAAGAAAGCGGGTCCACCAGTGTCCGCCATCCCCACCGAATTCCCCGTCACGATGACCGACGGCGAGAACGACTACGTCGTCTCCAGCGCCACCGAGTACGTCAACGCCGTCTACAAGCTTGGCCACGCGGTCAAGGTCGAAGAGGCCGCTTCGCGTCGTAGCAATTCGAAGTCCAAGTAACACAACACATTCCCGGAGATCTGACATGACCACCACTCACGAAGCGGCCGACAAGGCCGAGGTCGGCGGACGATTCTACGAGCTCCAGCAGGAACTCGCCCCGCGCAGACGCGCGCCCTACCGCCTGACCGACGACATCGCTATCCCGCCCGTAACCCGGGGCCAGCTGCTGGCCCTGCGCCGGACCGACAACGACGACGAGCAGATGGCCATCGTGCTGGGCGACCAGTACGAAACCGTCGAAGCGCTCTTCGCCGAGCGGCCGCTGGATGAGTGGTTGGCCTTCCAACGCGATCTCTACGCCCACCTTTTCGGCCAGGGCGCCGCGGAGCTGCCGGGGGGATCGTCGGGCTCGTAGAGTTCTGGGAACGTTTCGGTGCCGCGCTCGACTACGACTTGCTCGAGCGCGGCATCGACGTCCGGGACTGCTTCGGGCCCGATACGATTCGCACGCGCGACTGGCGCACCATCTGGGCGTTCAAAGACCGGCTCCCGCACGGTTCACAGTATCGTTCGGCGCTGTCGATGGACCGCGAACTTGCCGAACGGATGGTCACCGCCGAAGAAGCGGCCAACCTCTACGAGGACGAATCGGCGAGGCCTGCTGGACCTACGCCCGAGGGCTACACGATCGATACCTACCTGCTGCTGTCGATCATCGACGCCCTGCAAGGCGTGCAAGCCGCGATCATCGCAGCTGCAGGCGGCGACCCGCCGGCCATCCGCCCCATGCCCCGCCCCGTCACCGCGGCGGATCAGGTACGCGACGAACATCGCGATCGCTCTATGCAAAACCTCATTGACCAATTCACCGCATACACCTGGGAGGACTGATGATCTTCTCGGCAATTTTGCCTGCTCAGGCGGCCGGTGCCGCGGACGCCACGGTCCTGGCCGGCGTCTATTCCCCCGGCTTTTACAGTGGCGACACCATCACGGATGTCGAACTCGTTGCCCCACCGGGCTATTCGGCCATCACCGGCGTGGCAACCAACAATGTGACCGTCTCGGTTCGCCACATTCGCAATGGCACGGTCCTGCAGACTTTCGCTGCCGTTACCACAACAGAGGGCACCAACCTGGTCCCCGAATCTCCGATCTCCATCCCGATCACGGCGCAGCCGGTCCTGCTGATGGGTGACGTGATCGACGTGCGGATGCGCCAGAACGGGGCCGGCCATGCAGTCGGAACCGGACTGACCGTCTACGTATTCATCAGCTGAACAGAGGATTGGAAACGCCGAGGACTGGTCCGATTACCATGCCGCGCCAGCGTCGCGATGAGGGGGCATCATGCTTCGCATCGCAGATGGGTCATACCGATTGTCACCACGGTGACCGAGCCTTCCGGTGCGCCCTCGGGCCAGCCGATGCCTAAATCCCCGTGCTGCGGACCGGGCGTTCTCGTTGTGAGATCAATGGTTTCGACTGCACGGTCGAGCCACCATCCCGTGTTCCTGCACATGTCCCATTCGCGGCCGTCGCTACCGCTGGAATACAACTCGAGTGGCAAACCGCGGGAGTCGCGCAGATGCTGCAGCAGGCGGTCGGCGACCCCGCTATCGGGCGTGCCGTCGGTACTGCCGATGGACAGCACACGGTGGCACCACGGGCCTCGTCGCGATTCCGAGCACCAGGACGAATCCGCGAGCACCACAAGGCCATCGGGTAGTGGCAGCACCTGATCGGCGGCTGGCACCGGAACCGGCTTCCCGCCATAGGACGGAAAGTAGTCCGACCAGAACGACAGCATGAGCAAAACACCGAGTGGGCTTGCCACACAGTAGAGAACGACGAGAACGCCACCGAGCGCGGTCCGAAGTGAAGCCATACCACCCGCTGCCCGGTCGGTGATCAAACCCACCACCAGGATGCCCACGCTAGCCAAGGTCAGCAACACCTCGACGCTGTACTGCACCTCGCGCAGCGTCCAAGCGAGGAATGACACCACCAGCTGTGTCGCCGCGATCGCCGCTAGTGCGACACCCACCCCTAGGCGATACCGCGGCGACCGCGCCGCCAGCAGCCAGCACACCAACGGAATGACAAAGACCAGTCGTTCCACGCGGCCAGCATAGCCGCAGCCGCATTCGACCGCCCATCTGACTGATCTCGTTGTTGCGCGGTGGATTCCGTGAGGAGGAAAGCTATGAGTAGTACGTGGGACACGCCGCCGCCGAGTTTCGACAGGAAGCCGGACCAGAGCAAGGTGGACAGGCTCCGGCCGGGGCAGCGCACGCTGGTCTGGGATTCGGTGATCAGCGGTTCGATGGCTGGGGTCGATCCGCGCTTGGTGCTGGCTATTGCGCTGGAGGAAGCAGCAGACCAGCACGATGACGATGGAGCGCTGCACGATTTGGATCAGTGGCAGAGGGGCCGGATCCCGTGGATCGGCAGGATGAATAACCCGGCCGGCTATTCTCTGGGCATTACCAACGTCAAAGAGCGCACCTTCGAAAAAGTCAAAGAGAAATATCCCAGCGTATTTCATGATCACAAATGGTCCGACCTCGCGAACGACGACGCTCTGGCTGTTCGTACTACCGCCTACTATCTCAAGTACTTGCAGGAAACGTATGCCGGCGCGATGCCGGACGAAATCAAGCAGAAGTATACCCTGAATCAATTCTTGGCCTCGGCGTACAATGCGGAGTTCGATGCCGATGGCGATAACAATGTGTTGGTGTGGATCAAGGACAAGAAACTCGGGGAAAAGGAGTCGAAGGGCTATCGAGATCGCGTCAAGGACAAGCAGTGGCAGCGTGCCGAGTCCTTGCTATCGACGATGTGGACTTGGAAGGACCACTCTGGCATCCGGCCGATCAGCGCAACGCTGGATTCGCCGGATCAACCTGCCGCGCTGCTGAACTCGTGGCTGAATGCCGGTTCTTCGATCCTCGATTCGATTCTGCGCCCCGCGCAGGGCGCCGTGCCGATTGCTGGTGGCATGGACCCGAACCCGAATCGTCAGACGGCGGTGAAATACGCCGATGACTGGGCGATCATGAGCAACTGGGAGTATCCGAACTACGATGCGAGCGGCGGCGACTGCACGAGCTTCGCGTCACAGGTTTTGCACGCCGGAGGTTTTCAATTCGATCCCTCGCGGGCCGACGACAGTTTCGCGGTGACCGACCGCTGGCATCCCTACAACCGGAAATACAACCACATCGGCAATGAGGCGCCGCATGAAGCAGGTGATTCGGCGCCGCGTCCCTGGCTGAATGTTCAAGCGTTGTACAGCTACATCGCCAACGGAAACGGGAATGCGAAGGGTGGGCCGACGGGAACGCGGCTGGCGCCGATCAGCGTCAACCCGATCACCGGGAATCCCGATCCCAACGCGTTGACCAATGCCGGACTGCGTCCCGGCGACCTGGTATTCGTCAGTTTCGGCGAGAAGAACGAGGACGGGTCCCCGATCCTCAGCCACACCATGGTCTACGCCGGCCATGGCAATGCGCGGCAGCGTATCGGTGAGGATGAAAACGGCAATCCGAGGTACCAGTACTTCGAGGACGCCGATTTCGTCGACTACCACAGCAGCAATGTCTACCACGGGTTCTGGGCCATCCCCAAGGTCGATGAGGACACGGAGAAGGTCGTTTCGGACCGGACCGTCACTTACTACCCCGTGCGCATGAACTACCCTGGCGACGCGCAATATCCCGTCCAGCGAGCGGCGGGCGGCGACATCAGAGGTCCCGGTTCGTCCATCGGCGACAAGATTCCGGCGTGGCTGTCCGACGGCGAGTTCGTCATGAACGCACGCTCGACATCGGTGAACCGTCCATTCCTGCAGGCACTCAACGCTGACCCGTTCTTCCTGCAGAAGATGCTCGAGCAGCGGGATGCTGCTGCGGCGGCGAGAGCCGATGCGAATGCGGGCGGGTACGCGCCGGCGGCCGGCGGTGGGCCCGCGACCGTGAACATCTCCATGTCGAGTTCCGAGGACATTGTGGCGCGGTTGAAAGTGCTGTCGACGCAATGGGAGCTGATGAATTCCCGGTAGGCGGTATCGACGCCGCCTGGTTCGAGATCGCCTGTTGGCGAGTCTATTACAGATTTTCAAGAGAATTGAGGTGAGGTTGTGGCGTCGAATGCCGCGATGATCACGGTGACCGGAGTCGACGGATCGGTATGGACGATCGCCGGCCAGGGCAGTGGTCGTGAGGGTGTGGATTTGGCTACGTCGCCGAGCGGGCTGTACGACGCTCCGGTGACGACGATCTGGAACCAGTCGGCCTTCCAGATCGGCTCGTCGTTCGGTGGTTACCGGACCAACAAGCGCGATGTCGTATTCGCGGTCAATGTCTTCGAAGCCGCAGGGCGGTCGTGGGAGGGAGTGGACTCCGCATGGCGCAAAGCATGGGCCTACGACCGGGATTCGACGCTGACGATCACGACCGACTTCGGAACCCGGTCGCTGAAGTTGCGGATGTCCGAGCAGCCGGACTTCAAGCCGGACAAGGACCCGCACCTGAGGAGCCAGGGCAAGGTTGTGATGACCTGTGTCGCGGGCAATCCCTGGTGGGTGGAGTCCGATGTGACGAGCGGGTGGACGTCGACCATGAACACCACGGGCGCGAACGTGAGCCAGCAAGGCACGGTCAGCATCGCCAACCCGACCGATCAGCCGATGTGGCTGAAATGGGTGTGCTCGGCGCCGGGCAAATGGACGCTGCCCGACTTCTCGTGGGGCGCGGTCGATCGTGACGAGGCGCGCGTCATCACGCTGCCGATGACCAGCGCCGGGCAAGACTTGACGGTCGACACCGATCCGATGGAGGAGATGATCGTCGCGGCGAACAGTTCGCAGATCTGGGCGTTGATGAACGGTGTCAGCTTCCTCTACCCGGTGCCCTCGTACACCCCCGCCACGGATATTCCGGTGAAAGTGTCCGGCGCGCCGACCGGCGCTTCGGTGATGGTCGTGCAGCCGCGGAACTGGTCGCGTCCGTGGGGGTTGCAGTGACCACCGCGCTCGATCTGCCCGTACTCTACGCGGACGCGCAGCTGGCCAAATCGACTCGCAAGCAGCAGCGTTACGCGCGACCGCTGGTGCGGCTGTGGGACGGTGACTGGAATCTGCGCGGCGTCTGCGGCGCGGAGATCAGCGCCGACTTCCGGTGGGTGCTCAACCAGTCCGGCACCGGCTTGCTGGTGCTGCCTTACGACTACTACCTGGCCAAGTGGGCCGTGGACATCAACGGCCGCACGAAGCAGAACGTGCACATCACCGTCGACAAGGACGGTGCGCGCTGGGACGGCCGGTTGGAGAAGGCGGTCATCAAGACCGACGACCACGGCGTCACGACGGTGGAGCTGCTGTTCATGCACTCCTATCAGGAACTCAAGCACATCTATTGCTGGTCGAATCCGTTTCTGCCTGCGGCGGTGCAGTTCCCGCGCGAGTTCCTGCTGGCCGGGCCCGGTGTGTGGGTGCTCAAGACGGCACTGCACCTGAACCTGCTGCGATTGGAAACCGCGGGGTGGACACTGCCCGACGATCCCATGGACGTCAGCAGCTGGGGGAACCTCGACCAATCGAACTGGGCCGTGGTCGTGAAGCCCGGCGACTTCGTCTCCGATACGTCGGTGTGGACGATCTTCGGCTCCCGGTTCCGGAACTTTCACGAGGCCGCGGCAGGCACCTTGGAGACCGCGCAGCTGGCCGTCGTGACCCGGCGTTGGCTCCGCGGCGACCCGGCGCCGTGGCCGGGTGCGAACCTGCGGCACGGCTGCCTGGTGGTCGACATCGTCGACAAGTCCGGATTCTGGACCGGCACCAGCACCGGCGGAAACATGTGGGACGGCCTGCAGCACACCATGCAGGTGCTCGACAACACCCTGCTCGACTACAGCCCCGATGTGCTGCCTGACCTGAATGCACCTGAGCTGTACAAGAATCCGGGATGGATGGGCACGCTGCCGTCGAATCCCTGGGTGGTGTATCGGCAGAACGAGCACACCGGTATCCAGACTTCGCAGTTCGTGGTCAATCCGTCGTCGGCGGTGCAGATCCTCACCGGCGGTCACTCGATGCCCGGCGTGAACGAGGCGATCTCCTCGGCGATCCAGTTCGTCGGCATGGTCACCGCCGGTGCGCTCGGCGAGGTGCCGTTCGTCGGTCCCATCCTGGCGGGTGTCGCCAACGGTACGACCGCAGTGGTGGACACCATCGCGATGGCGCTGCTCTCCGACACGCTGTTGGCCTGGATGGAGTTCAAATCGCCGCAGCGGGAGAATAATTCGGGCTGGTCGCATTACTACGAGCATTTCGAGAACAGCGCCGATCGCGCGTACACACTCGGCTCGCTGCTCACCCTCGGTGAGGGTCTGTGGAAGACGCGACGCCACTTCACCCACAAGTTCACCGTCGCGAACGGCGAACCGTACCTGATCGGCGATCAGGGCCAGGGGCACTTCTTCCTCGGCGACCGCGTCGGTTCCACCGTCAAGGGCATGCCCGAGGGTTCGATCTACGTCGACCAGGTCACCGAGCTCGAGCTCGCATGGTCGCGCACGGCCAGCCCCGCCTGGCAGGTCACCATCGGTTCGGACCGCGATCACGACATGCCGTTCGCCAAGTCCATGCGGGTGGTCGCCGACATCGTCGACGACATTCACGCTCTCGCCGTCCAGATGTGATCCCGACCGAGCTCGCCGCACCGCGGGCTCGGAAAGGTCGAACAGGGCGGTTTCGCCAAATCTCATTTCTATTGCCGGAGAGAACTATGCCTATTCCCTCGCACGAGGACTGCGATCCCAACGATCCGTACGACGCGTTCGTGTGGGCCCTCGTCGGCTTGCCCGGCCCGCGCAACTCGCCCTTGCTGGTGCACCCGGACGTGCTGCGGCAGTGGTCGAAACACCTCTGGGATCTCGGTTTTCGACACTACGCCGACGAGCAGACCAAGGAATACATCCCGCCCGCTCGTGGCGTCACCCATTGGCTCAACGGTGCAGGCCAGTGGGCCGAGAAGGGCGCAGCGCGGCCGCCGGAAACATCGGCGCCCGACGTGGCCCAGCTGACCCCGGACGAACGAGCGAACCTGGTGGAGCAGCTGCGCGAGTCGGGTGAGCTCAAGCATCTGGTCGATCCGCGCGAGCTGAACCTCAACCACGCGCAGGTCGGCGATGCCGAGAGCATCGCGTCCGGTGGTGACCGATGACGAATCCCGAGAAGAAGATTCCTCCCGGCGCCTACACCGGAAGCTCGATCCGCAACCTGCAGAAGGTCACCTGGGCGTCGGCGCAGGCCTCGATCATGTCCAATGTCATGCAGTCCTTCGCCGGCGTGGATGCGATCGGCGCGAACCTGAACTCGGCTACCAACCGTGCGCTCAACGCGGCGAGTTCGGCACAGACCGATGCTTCCGACGCGCAGGTGACAGCGAATGCGGCTCAGAGCACGTCGGCGTCCAACGCGGCGGCCATCGCCAATCTGCAAACCGACAGGACGCAGAACGAGGTCGGCGGAGCGGCGGTCACCGACAGCTTCGAGTCCTGGAACACCACGAAGTGGTCGGTCCTCAAGTGGGTCGACGGCAGTCACACCGTACCCGACATGGTCGTCGTCACTAACCAAGCCGGTATCGCGAAGAGCGGAAACACCGGCACGGGTGGCGATTTCGCACTGTACAAGACACCGCTCATGACCGACTCCCAGTCGGTGTCGTTGGTGTTGGGTCGCGCCAATCAGGCGGGCTATTTCACCGGCAGCGGTGTTCTCATCCGTGCGGCTGTGGACCTGTCGACTTTCGTTCTGGTACAGCTCGGGACCTCCAAGATCTCACTCCAGCGGGCAACGTTGATCAACGGTCAGATGACTGTCACGATCTGGGCCGAAAGAACGAATCTGTCACTTAATACCGGTGATACGGTCACCGTCGGTGCGACCGGCTCGTCCTACGAGGTCCTCGTCAACGGCGTCAGCAGACTCGGCTATCAAGACACTGCTGTCTCGTCCCCGGTCGGCGCAGGCAACCGGTGGGTCGGGTTCTACAGCGCGTGCCACGTGGATTCCGACTGGTCCGGCACCACCCAGTACTTCGGTTTCGACATCGAATCTTTCGCTGCGGCCGACACCTCGTCGCCGCCTGTTGTCGGTACCGGCTGGTCGCTGTATCGCCAGAGCGCGACGACAGTCGCGCAAAGCGCGGGAAATGCACGTTACGGAACCATTTTCGACACGGTGCGGCAGGCGAACAAGGTCAACGTGCTCAACCTTTCTTCGGGCCAGATCCAGATCACCAAACCCGGCTGGTACGTGATGAGCGTTGGCGCGCAATGGGCGCAAGCGTGCGGAGAGGGATACAACTACAACGTCTCGTTGTGGTCCGCGCCGAGTCCCGAGGGGCAGTGGAAGGTCGTTCGCAACAGCGGTGAGACCGCAGGATCTGCGGTCTATCGCGTTTCGGGAACATTCGTTGTCTTCGCGGGCGCGGGGAGTGTCTGGGCGCCGGGGTATTACATTGCCGGCGCAAATCAAATGTACGGCGATCCGTCTGGTACCCACACCTATTTCGACGGGGCGCTCAGCTCCTTCTCCTGAGTCCGGTCCGTCTGCGCGAAGCGCCTGCCCGACTGCGGCGCGCCGCCGTGTGCGATCCGCATCGAATCGGCCGCAGCTTGGCCGAATCCCTGACCGAACCTGTCCAGCGAACTCGTGGACGAGGTCGAACAAAACAGAGGAACTCTATGAGCACACCGAACGATCCCGGATACCTGGGCTATCAGCCCACCCTCCAACCGCTGAAACTGACCACGGGCGCCAGCTTCGTGCAGACCATTCAGCCCTCCGATGGAGCCGTATTTCCCACGGGCACAATGATTTCCATCGTGCTGACCGCGCCGGGAGGCGCGTCGCTCGGCGCATGGTCGGCGGTCGTCGGCTCGACCACCGCGACGTGGACCGTGCCCGCCGCGACCTGCGACCAGATCCCGACCAACTCGCGTTACACGATGCTGGTCACCTACCCGACCTCGCCTGCGACTACGTACGCCTGGTACGCGGGCACCGTCATCCGCATCTAGATCCGAATCCGAAGTCATTCCCGGCCTGCGGGATTCGACGAATCGCTGTTTCCACCTTCATCGACAAGGAGCTCGACCATGGCTATCGCCGTCACCTCGACCAAGAACGCGCTGTGCACCGCCTACGCCAACATCGCCACCACCGTCTACATCTCGGTCCACACCGCGGACCCGGGCACCAACGGCGCCAACGAGGCGTCCGGCGGTTCGCCCGCCTACAAGCGGGTCGCCACCACCTGGTCCGCCCCCGCCAACGGCCAGATCACCGGCAGCCAGGTCACCATCGACCTGCCCGCGGGCACCTACACCCACGCGGGTCTGTGGAGCGCCCTCAACGGCGGCACCTTCATCGACAAGGTCGCCATCGCCTCCACCACCCTCGGCGCCCAGGGCACACTGCTCATCACCCCGACCTTCACCATGAGCTGATCGCCGCGAATCGGAGAGTTCGATGACACCACCAGGTCAGGTGATCACGGCGGCTCTGCCTGCTCCGCCGACAGTGGCCCTTACCGTTCCGGCGACGTCCGCCCGCGCGGGGGCGCTACCGAAGACACCGGTCACCGTCATCGACGGGACGCGGGTCCCAGTCGTTCCCGCCTTCGTGTACGCGACTTTCGCGGGCGTCGCCGGTCCGGCCGCGCCGTCCACTCCGTCCGCGAGAGCAGCGGCCGCCGCTAGTGGAGCCGGTCTGCTGACGGCCGTGACGCGGTCGTCGCAATCGGTCGTCCCTGGTTTCGGCGACACCGCGTCTCCCACGGCGCGTGTGGTCGTCGGTTCCGGTGCGTCTGTGGTGCTGAACGCGTGGTTCGACGCCGACACCCGTGCTGTGGCAGCCGATGCCGCCTTCCCCGGTACCGGTGAGCTCACGTCGGTGACTGCGACGCACTGCGACGCGTTGCCGTCGTTCTTTGCCCTGGGCACCGCCACGGCAGCTGTCTCCAGCGGATAGTCAGCCCCTCGCCAGGCGAATCGGGGTGGCACTTGCCGCCTGACATTGTGCCGCGCTCGATCGATGGTCGAGCGCGGCACTTTGCTTCTCCGAGGTCATCGTCCCGCGCCTCGGCCGATACCCGGAGATCGCCGCACTCGGGACGCGAATTATTGGATACCAATCGTTTTGAAGGAGGTCGCTGTGGCGGACCCTGCATTGAAATCGGCGAGACTGCCTGTGTCGCCATCGGCTACTCCAGCTATCCCCGCGTCGCCCGCCAGCAGCTCGGCGTTGCCCTCGGCGCCGGTGGCTTTCATCGCGGGCAAGTACATTCCCGTGGTCGTTCCCTTCATCCGTGCGGACACGACGGGTGCCGGCACGCTGCTCGCGCCGACGACGGCATCTGTCACGGCACAGGGAATCAGCAGTGCGTCAGGGCAATTGGCGGCCCAGTACGCCCCGAGCCAGTCCGGTGCCGTCGGCTTCGAGAGCGGTGGTTCGGCGCGTGCGCGAGTCGCGGCGGGGCTTTCGGCGAAGGTGCTGGTTACCGCCGGATTCGGTAGTGCTGGTCGCGCAGCGGCGATCAACGCGATCGCGCGTGGCGCGGGCGAGTTGTCGGCCACCGTCGTACCGCATTCCGGTGCGGTGTCGGCGTTCCACGGCACGGCCACCATGATCGGTGTGCTCGTCCTTCCGCCCGTGTCGGTTTCCGCGCCATTGACAGGTGGCGGCAGCCTGACGGCGACCGCCGTGCCCGGTTTCCGGCCGTCGGGAATGAACAAGAGCGGGACCCAGCCCGGGCCCGCCACCCAGAACGCCTGGGTGCAGGTGATCAACTGGACCGCGGACACCGCGAACTATCCCGGCTCGACCGTGGATACCAATGCTTTGGTGAGCCAGGGCGCGCACGCCTCGGCCACGATCGTCGGCAGTGTCGGCTGGACGGTCGGAACGTTTGCGAACGTGATTGCCGTGCGCCTCAAGAAGAATGGCACGGTCATCGCCACCGGCACATCGGCCAATCCGGCCACCGCGAGCGCCACGGTCGCGGTAGCCGCGGGCGATCGGATCACGCTCGAGGTCACCGATACCAGTCAGTGGCCCTCATTCTCGACGGCCACGATCAACGCGGCCAATACCTATCTGCGGATCACCTGATCACCCTGGCCGCTCCCACCCACTCTAGGCGTGCGGCCGTTCTCCCGAACGACGCAACTGCGCAGCTGCTCGACGGTTTCGGCGGCCGATGTCTGCTCGGCGGATTCGACGCCCCTTGATCGGAGGCGATGAGCCGTGTCCGACGACCGCTTCCAAATACTGCCGAACTGTCGGTATCGGACACACCGGAGCTCGCTGCCCCGCCATCGTTCTGCGCCCGGGGTATCGAGCTTCGACGCACTCAGCTGGAAACCGGGTGCGCCCGAAGTCGGCGAACGGCCGCGAGCACGCCACTTTCCGGCTCGTGACAGGGCCGGTCAATTGTCCTTTCCGTCGTAATCGTCAGGCCGAATTGCGCACTGCGGCCGCCCATCTGAGATCGGCTGGCTCTTACGGCATTTCGAGTCGGATTCGGCGCGCCTGAAACCTTTGAGGAGGCGATGAGCCGTGACAGATATCTACGGCCTGCCCGACACCACTGGCCGCAAGGAAGGCGATACGTGGACCACCACGTTGCCCGACGGGCGAACCGTAGTGAACACGATCCCTGCAGGTAATGGTAATCAGACTGTCGACCAAGTCATTACCAATCCTGATGGCAGCACTACGAACTCGCGGGTCGCGGGCAACGGACTGGGAGGGTGGCAACGGTGGAACGACGACTCGTCCGGCACATCCTCATATGCAGGCAAAGACACGCAAGGTAGCGAGGTCTACGGCCAGCACTTCAATCCAGGAGCATCGACCTCGGGCAGGCCGAGTCACGAATTCGGGATGTCATCCGACTACAAGACTACGGCCACCGCGTCCTACGACCAGCAGGGCAACAGGATCGGCACCGACCTAGGTGTCGCGAACAAGAACGGCCTCTACGACAACGTCCACGTCGACAACTACGGCAACAAGACGTTCTCGGCCACCACCCGAGACGGAAATGGCGGGCTGGTCAGCACATTCACTGGTCAGATCGACAGCGACGGTTATGGCTGGCGGACAGTAGACGGCAATAGGTGGGAAGTCGCACCGGACAGCCAGGGCAAGCCGGTCCTGACGCGCACCCAGCCGACCGATACGGGTGTGCACCTACTCCGCATGGATGAGAGCGGCAAGCTCACCGACGAATTCCGTGGCAACAAGCCTGGTGAGTGGTACCGCGACACAATCACCACCGACGCCGAAGGCAAGACCACCATTTCCCGCCTTGATGTCCACCTCGGGGTCACGGTCTATGACATCGACGGCAACGTCCTCAGCCGCCAGAAGCCGGCCGACAAACGGACCCGTACCGAAAAGATTGTCGACACAACCTACGAGGTCGTCTACGGAGCGGGTCGGGCATTCTTCGGGTTGACCGACCTGGGTGCCGCTGCCAACGTTCTACTACCTGGCGATCCTCTGGTGACCTCGGACGACATCGCCGGAGAGACCGTCGAATCGTTGAAGCCCTTGTTCAAGGGCGATGGCCATGAACGTTGGCAAGCACTTCAGGCGATGGTGGCGGGAACGAACACCGATGAGTTAGCCGAAGACAGCACAGTATCGATAACCAAAGGCGTCCTGACCGCCGCCACTTTCCTCATCCCTGGCCCAAAAGGTTTGGGTGCGTTCAAGCGCGGCGGGCGCGCCGGCGAAGAACAACTGATCAACAAGATGGTCGGGGCCGGCAAGAGCGAAGCCGAGATCATCGACGCTCTCAGAGAATTACGGGCGCTACAAGAGACGCTGAATCCCAGGAGGAGCGGCGAGGGCGAGTGGCTGACGGCTGAGGAAGTCCTCGCGGCGATCGACAATGCTCGAACCCCGAGAACCGGCGGCCTCGACGGTGCTGGCAGGCGCGAGGGTGATCCGAACGCGAGTGAAGGCTCGCATTTGGACGACCGTGCAGGCACTGATCTGCCTGGTGAGCCAGGGCGGCATTGGCCCGTTTCGGTGGTCGACATCCATCCACCAGGGATTTCGAAAGCTGAGTGGAATCGTAGGCTGGAACTGGCCACGCCACCGGCCTCGCACTCTGGCATGGAGCCGATCTCGCCGGACGGATCGAACCGGTGGGATGACTCGAATCTAACGGGCCGGGAATCTTCTGGTGCCAAGGGCTTCGTCGGTGATGCGCTTACTCGAGCAAAGCTCGAGCTCGATGGATACGAAATCATTGCGACAGGCAACGAAGTAAACATCATCGCGCCCGGTGTCGGTAAGGATGGATTCAAACCGGACTTCATCGCGAGAACTCCGGACGGCAAACTCGTATTTGTGGAGTCCAAGGGATGGAATGCCGACTATCAGCCGAACCAGCGTCCCGGATATACACACTATCAGAGCGGCGATCAGAGGCTCCAGTTCGAACCAAAGAATGTGGAGTTGAGAAAGAGGCTCGAGGACGCGGGCTTCGATCCTGACGATGTCGTAGTCGACAGGGTCGAAACGATTCGATGGAACGGCACTGGGAAGCAGTGGCCAGGTGAGGTCGCATACCGGCCCAGCGACGCAGTGCTGGCCAAGGCGGCAGAGGAGTTCAGCGAAAACTACAGTCCCTTTGTTCGTAAGAACAAGAAAACCAAACAGTTGGAGCTGACGAATTCCAAGCTCCTTGCATGGAATGCTCTTGCCGAGGAACTCGCTCTGCGAGATGCGGCTCAAGGGCGGCATGTTCAGGCAATGATCACTCGAGCCCGCCAGGCCGCCACCGATTTCATACTTCGCGCAACGGGGCAGGTTGTTCCGGATGCTACGGACGCGTTGGCGAATGGAGGATTTGTTGCTCGTAGCGACCTCGGCCTCGCTGCCACAACAGTCGTTCCCCTGTCTCCGCCTGTGGGGTCAGTCGATCCGTTTCGCGGCGCTTACTCCGGTCGCCGCCGGTGGGCGAATCAGTCTCTGACGGTAAATATCCACGACGGAAATGACCGCCCGGGTAATGCTGTACGGGCAGAGGAACTCCACTCCTTGACCTATGCTGCGGCTTGATGGTGCGTAGGCCGATGGGGTGGCGCTGTAGGATTGGGCCCCAGATCGGCCTGAGAGGCTCGGTTCTGCCGGTTTGACAGGTGGCGACATCGGGCTATCACGACAAGGTGATAGCAAAATGCCATGACTGTCTTGGTCCTATCCGTAACGGTCGGAGTTGGATCCATAGGAAGGTGGGGTAGATGGCCCAGCGTGGACGCCCGAACACTGCTGCGATGATTATCGATAAGTTGCGGCAGGCGATAGCCGTCGAGGGGTACGTCTTATACGCGACCTTCGAAGTCGGCGACGGTCAGCGCGGTTCGCCGGCTGCGCATAAAGTCTGGTTCGTCAATGACGGAATCGGTATTCCGGGCATGACCAAGGGGGCTATCGAAGCGCTGGTGGTCGACGATCCTTCCAGCGAAGGCGTTAGAATTTCAGGGTATGCCTATCTGCTGTCGGACGCCGTTGCGGAGGTTGTGAAACAGCTGCCCGTCACTGCTTTGGACAGCAGCTACAAGCCTGCGGAGTACTTGAACTTCAATTACCTCCAAATGGTGGGTTTCGGATCGCTCGATACGCCACGGAAGATCGATCGAACATTTCACATGTTCGATGTTGGTGGTGACGGCGTCGACGAATTCGTTCGCTACGTACGGGGTAAGGTCCGCGACTGGTTCGATCAGCGTATCAGTGTCGATCAGCTACTTATTGTCGCGCGAGAACCAACTCATCAGGACAGATTCAATCCCAGCCCTCGTCTGCTGCGTGGTGTGGCGGTCCTTGCGGTGCTGAGCGGGCGCCCGCGTCAAGCAGTCGAATTGCTCGGCTGGTACCTCGATAGAGAGAAGGTCGGGCGCCTGGACTCAATAGATCGTGCAACGCTTTTCGAGCAAGAGTTGGGTAACCTGTTGCCTGACTACTCGGCCGCCAAGGGAAGCAACTAGCGCCCAGACCGGCTGAGGCGAGTAGATATCGCCTGCGCGATCCAGGTGGCGCAGGCGGTTGCGGAGTGGCGTGTGGGCCCTACGACCGGACGATCCCGGCAAATGCGGAACAGCTGGCCCGAAAGCATGGGCTGGCTGAGATCGCAGGGGTGGATATCGTCCTCTTCTGTGACACGCAGTTTCCCCGGTATGCAGACCTCAGAAGTTGACACGGAGTGAAGTAGTAAGTCTGTAGCGGAGTTTGCGCTGCTGACGACATTGCGGTTGTGAGGCCGCTGCTAACTGCAGTGCCAATTTGGAGATGAGGAGGACGATATGAGTCCCGGGAACGCGCAGGAGTCCATGGTCTCGATCGCGAAGCTGCTGGCACCTGACGAACCGGATGTGGTGCGGGGAGTTCGGGCTGCTACGGATGGAGATCCCTGGAGTGCCTTGATCCGTGCGCTCTCGGCGCGAGGGCTCGCTGCTGTGTTCGATTGGGAAGAGGATCCGGGTGAGATTCGATCCTTGCTGGAAGCGCTGCCTTCATACCCTGACAACCTCTCGTGGAGTTGGTACGGAGCATATGAGTCGGACGGATTCGACGTAACCACATCACAACCAGCTTCTGCGCACCCCGTATTCGCGCGGATGGAAACGAAGACGTCCTGGCCGGTCGGCGGGACGCGGAGGTATACCGATGACGGTGAACGAGCACGATCGTATCGACCAGGTCTCAGTTGGGCCGGATGGCCGGTTGGCGTTGGTGATGGTGGAGGAGCGGTCGTATCGCGATGGTGATGTCGCGGTGTTGTGCGAGGACTTTCGTCGGAAGATGAACAGTTATGTTCACGCGGTTCGGTCGGGTTATGCGGAACAGTTGGCCCGGGAGCGTGGGCTGGCTGAGGTCGCCGGGGTGGATATCATCCTGTTCTGTGATACGCAGCCACCTGCGGTAGTGGAACAGATAATCGGCCTGGTGAATCGCGAACTGTCCGATGAAGGGATCGCCGCGCGGTGGGAGTCTTGGGCGCCCGACGCGGTCGGTATCGATGTCATCGAGCGTGCCCTGGTTACCGAGGCCGTCGAAATGATCGGCGACGGCTGGGATTTCGCGCTCCTGTGGGTGACGGTGGTTGGTGCTTCGGGCGCAGCGGGCGTGCAGGTGCGGCGGGTCGACGGGACGGTGGACAACGTGCGCCCGTCCGAGGGTCTGCTTCAGTTGCTGACCGAGCACAAGCGTGCTTCGTATGACGCGGAGACCGGAACTTGGTTGAGCGGCCAGATTTCGATCGCTGATCCGGACCGCTATCGGGCGGCGTTTTCGAACTCGGAGATTTCCGAGTGGATGCCCTCGCCATCCGTCGATGATTTGCGTGCGGAGTTCACAGCCTTCAGCCGTCCGGGCAGTGCGATCCCGGACTGGGTTCGACGACAGTTGTCGTAACCGTCTCGCAGTGCGACGGGCAGGGACGTCGGCGCGGTTACGTACGTTGGCTTCGCTCTCGAATCCGTCTGTCCCGGAAAAGTCACGAACGGGCGAGTCAAGCGAGCACGGTGATCTTGGAACCGCGGGGAAGTTTGCGGTTCTCAGAGAACCCGGTGAGATTGCCTGCGAAGGTAATTGGGACATCGAACACGTAGTCGATGCCGTCGCTGCGACTGTTGTCGTCCCACGCCTTTGCGAGGAGAGCGGCGAACTCTACTGGAGGTTCGCCCTCCCCGAGAATGTGATTCGGCCCCTCTGCCTGTGCCGAATCGTGGATCACGCTCCAAATTCGCTGCCCGCCAGTCCATGCCGCGACACCGCTGGTGGATCCGTAGGACGATTCGTAGCAGGCGATTACCTCCGACTCGGCTATCCCGCTCGAAAGTTGTTGGAGTGCATGCATCTTGGCGAGGTAGCCGGGCGGTTCGACTTCGTAGTCGATCACCACGTACCACCCATTGCGCATAGTCGCCCCTGCGAACTGTGAAGTGCCGGGAGTGTGGTGGATTCCGGTGTCGTGAAGACCCAGTTGATCTAGTACGGCCTGCGGTGTCCCGCTTCGCACAGCAACCCAGGAGAGCATAGATCCCATAAGGGAGAAGTTAGTCGAAGTGCTCGACAGGATCGCCTCGGCGATCAGCGGGGCCTCGGCCGAGCCGACTCTGCGAAAGTCCCGATCGGGCATCCCCGGGACCACATCTACGAACTTCAACGGCATGCCCCGAAGCACCGCCATGTGCGGTGGAACGGGTGCACCGACGGAGCACCACGCGCGACCGCGCGGTGGTGGGTTCGGCAGGGAGCGTTTCGCACCTGCCCTGATCATGGGAGTTGTTCCATGACAAGAATTGTTCGCATCCCCATCGTCCCGAGCACGGAGTGGACCAGCATCGAGGTGCCCGCGGGTGGCCAGCTCGTGTGGGCCGAGCCGGGCGGCGGGCTAGTTGTCGGCGGTTTCCCCGGCGGCGGTGTCCCCAGCGGTATCGCCACCTACTGGCGTACCGAGGACTTCACGTTCGGCATCGAGCGGTGTCTGATCCGCCAGGGTTCCCGGACTGATCCGACGTCGCCGGGGGAGGAACCCAGTGAGTTCGAGTACGTCGAATCCGGCCTTCAGGGCGCGATCCCGTTCATGAACACCGACTACCTCCTGTGGTGGAAGAAGAGCATGTACGACGCCTTCCCGCCGAACGCGGGATCGGGCGAGTAACAAGCCCGAGTCGAAGGCGTCGGCGTGCTGGGCCGTCGGCGCCTTCGCCGACGCGAATATCGCGTCCGCACAGCTATTTCGATGCCCGCGGCGACTTATTCGTCCATCGAACTATTGGAAAGGCAGGACAGCCATGTCTTGGACCGGTGATCCCGTCTGGTTGGCGGACGTCCTCCGTGAGGAGGGTTTGGGTGTGGTCGAATTCCCCGGCTGGCGCGAGCGCGGGCACGGCGATTTCGGTGAGATCTGGGGCGTCATCGCCCATCACACCGGCGGCTCCAATACGCCGACATCCGAAATCGCTTACGGCTTTGCGCATTTGGAGGGGCCGTTGTCGCAATTGCATCTCGACCGGGATGGCACCGTCACGGTCGTCGCCGCAGGTGTTGCCTGGCACGCCGGGGTAGGCCGCTGGCCGGGGCTGCCCGAGGACGACGCGAATTTCCACACCATCGGCATCGAAGCCGTGAACAACGGCACCGAGGGCTGGTCGCGCGAGCAATACGACGCGTATGTGGGCTGCTGCGCGGCGATTCTGCGCAGGCTCGGCCACGGGGCCGATCGGGTGATCGGCCACAAGGAATGGGCCGGATCCAAACAAGGCAAGTGGGATCCGGGCGGTATGGATATGGACCAATTCCGCGCCGATGTCGCGGAACGATTGAAAGGCGGTGTGCTGGTGGCACTTTCCGACTTGGAACAGCGCGAACTGCTCGACAAGCTGCGCCGGGTGCACTTCGAGCTGACCTACGGATTCCAGTCTCGGGTGGCCGATTCCGAGTACCGGGACACGGTGGCCGGCTATGTGCTCAATTCCGACGCCGCCGACTATCGCAACGAGCAGCGTCTGAAGGCGCTCGAACTCAAGGTCGACCGTCTGCTCGACGCCATGGAAGGAAAGATCTGATGTTCCTCACCAAACTTCCCGAGCCCGCGCTGATCCGCTCGGTGCTCGTCGCGATCACCGGGGTGATCGCCTTCGTCGTCGGCCATCGGATCGATGTCTCGTGGATCGAGTCGGTACTGACGATCTACGGCCTGCTCACTCCGGTGATCGCGGGCGCAGTCATTCGGCCTGCGGTCACGCCGGTCGATCGGCAGGACGGCGGACGATGAATGGCGCAGAGCTGGTTGAGTCCGGAATTCGTGCAGGCGTTCGGCGCCGCCGCGGCCACGGTGATCGGCGCCGTCACCGCCTGGCAGGCGCGTGAAGTCGCGAAACTGCGCGCTCGCATAGAGACTCTGGAGAGCCAGGCGGTCGATGACAAGAAGCGCTTCCGTGACGCCATCCGCCTGATCCGCGCTCTCCAACAGCACATCGACGAGCTGCGCGG
Source organism: Nocardia sp. bgisy134 (assembly GCF_965341865.1). GTDB lineage: Bacteria > Actinomycetota > Actinomycetes > Mycobacteriales > Mycobacteriaceae > Nocardia. The sequence continues at coordinate 121,053 of NZ_CBDQZP010000008.1, read as the reverse complement.
CTTCCTGCGCCTGCACGTTCCCGGCCAGGAACCTCCGGCGGCCCGCTACGAGATCCCACCCTCGTTGCAAGAGGAACTCTGAGCGCCTCCCCGCCTGACCTGGACTGCCCCGTCTCCCCGCTGTGGAGGCGGGGCGTTTTGTCGTTTCCAGGCGACCTCTTCGCAACGCGCCCGCACGCCTCGCGGTGGCCGCAACCGCTGCGAGGCGTGCGAAGTCGTTGCGAGGACCTATTCCGGAATCGTGTACCGGGGGCCTCGATCGAGTAGTGATCGCGGAGGAATTGATTTGCAAACCTCGGACTGAGTCTTGCAAACCGTGGGAATGCTGTCGAAAGGCTTGCCGGAATTGTTCCCAGTATTCGCCCAGGTGAAACGTTACATATCGATTTTGTGAAATAGATCTCACTACCGGATTTGGGCTCCGACCCGCCAGTAACTTCGCGGGCTTGTGGTCGGCTGAAGGTCTGGCGTCGATGGTCGGCGACGAGGATGGTCCGTTCGGCAAGCTGGCGGCTTGCGTCCGGATTGCAAGGTATCTGCCCTAGTAGGACGGCGTGGCGCGGCGATGCGCTCGCGCTGCGGATTTAGCCGTTCGGAGGGCGATATCGACCGCGGTAAAGCGTGAGCCGTCCGATTGCGAACCTTTCATCCCGAGTTGCTCGCAAAATCGGGGTTACTCCCCACCGTTTGAATTGCAACCGGTTCATCGTTAACACTCGAACCCCTGTGATAGAACAATCCCGTCGGCCGCCAACGGGTTGCCGACGGAGGATAACTTCCAAGGGGATATTTCGAAGATGAAGATCATTCGTTCGTTCGGTTTCGCTTTCGCCGCCGCTGCCGGAATCGTGCTGGCAGGCTCCGGGCTGGCCGGCGCCGAGACCACCGGTTCGGCGGAGTTCACGACCCAGTTGGTCGAGGCATTGGCGACCGGCTCGGCCGGCGCCACGAAGTCGACCGCGGCGGAGACCGGTTCGTCGGAGGCGCTGACCGCGCTGGCCGAGAACCTGGCGACCGGTTCCGCCACGAAGCCCACCGCCTCGGATGCCGGTTCCTCGGAGTCGACGACCAAGCTGCTGGAGACGCTCATCACCGGTTCGGCGAACCTCGACCTGACGAAGTGAGCGCATAGCTCGAATACGCCCCGCCTCATCGAGGCGGGGCATTTTTTCGTTTCGGGAAGTCCTCGAGTTTGCTGAAACACTACTCGCGATACCGCGCTGAACAACCCATCCAATCAGCGCGATCGGATATCAGCAGCTTCGAAATCCCTTCTGCGCGGAAGTATTTGCCGCACGGCTGGCAATCGGCGCGAACCCGATGTCGCGTAAGGTTCGCCATCGCCGCACGTCAGCGCGGAGATCCAGGCAGGAGTGCCGAGGGCCGAGTTCACGCGTCGGAACCCGCGAAGGTGAACTACTCGTAACTGATCATTTGCGATGCGTTCATCATCACGTCGTGGCCCGAAAATATTGCGTGATAGACATAGGCGCGTCGACCGCACTGTGTTGTCGACCAAGATTTTCGAGGAAGAGAAGAATTCCATGAGCAAGATTCGCGTGCTCGGCATCGCTGTGGTCGCCGCCGGTATCGTCCTTGGTGGTTCCGGTGTGGCGTCGGCGGAGACCGGTTCGGCCGCTGGTTCGTCCAACTTCGCCACCGGTCTGACCAACCTGCTGGCGACCGGTTCGGGTGGCGTGAAGCCCCTGCCGACCGCGGGCGAGACCACCGGTTCGGGCGCCGGTTCTTCGAACTTCGGCACCGGCCTGACCAACCTGCTTGTCACCGGCTCCGGCGGTGTGAAGCCGCTTCCGGTCGCGGACGGCTACGTCAACCCCTACCTCGACGGCTGGAGCGCAGGTTCCTCCAACCTGCTCGTCGGCCTCGGCAACCTGATCGGCACCGGCTCCAGCGGTCGCTAGTCGCTGCCCTGATCGCGGTAGGCGCGGCACGGCCGTGCCGCCACGAGGCTGTCAGCGCCGCGGGCTGCCAGTGTCGGGTGGAGGTCGGAGGCGACGGGCGCATTCCTGCATACGAGAACGGCCCGGGAACACCCCGGGCCGTTCTCGTATTCGCGGTACCTACAGCGGCGTCTTCATCAGCACCACGTTGTACTGCGTGTGCACCGTCAGCAGAAAGTACAGATCCGACCCGGTCTGATACGGGAAGATCATCGGCGCGTAAGCGGTCGGCAGCGACGCGGCCTCGATCAGCACCCGCGGCGCGCTCCACGGCCCCTGCGGCGACGAAGCCGTCCGCAGGACGACGGAATTCGCCGGATCCGTTGTCAGCATGACGAACTGGCCGAGGTAGTCGTTCCACATCACCGACAACTCGGCGACGCCGTCCACGATCGGCGCCGAGGCCAAGGGATCGTTCGGCTTCCACGCGCCGCCGTCCCAGTACTCGTAGGAGTCGATGTTCGCGATGTCGGCTTCCCTTGTCCGCGAGACGAATCCGGGGTTGTTGCGGCCAGGGGCGGTGCCGTAGCGGTAGACGTAGCCGTCGTGCTTCAGGAAGGCGTTCTGCTGGAAGCGCTCGTGCCCGTCCACGTTCGCGCGGCGGGTGGTGGTGAGCGGCGCCCAGGTCTGGCCGCCGTCACCGGACGTGGCCAGGGTGGAGAAGTTGGTGTTCCACCTGCCGTGATCGCCCCACTCCCGCACCGACATCAGGCTCATGTACTGCACTCCGCCCACCGAAATGCCCGCGGTGGGGATGAGACTGATCTCGATGCCGGGAATCTTGGGGCTCGGCAACGGATTCGGGACGACGCTGTCGAAGAAGATGCCGCCCGACGGATCCTTGGTGGTGCTGCGGAACAGCACGTTCGAGGTCCAGGCCCACATGCTGCCCGCGAGCAGGTTGGGGATGCCGAGCCCGGCGCTGTCGCCGAAGGCGGTGATCATCCGGCCGCTGCCGTCGTCCCACATGATGCCGAGGTCGGTGCCGAGCACGTTCACGTTCTGCGTGCGGTTCGGGCTGTCCATGCCGGTCATCTGGAAGACCGCCTTGGTCGGCCCGGGCAGCTGCGGCAGTCCGCGCCAGCCGTTCAGCACCGGAATGGGATTCACGTTGTTCGGGTCGGCGGCGGCGGGGCCTGCCAACACGACCGTGCAGGCCGCGGCGACGGCCCCGGCTCTGGCGAGTGCGGACAGCGATCGGTTCATCCGGACGGGTCCCTTCTGTGGCGCGCGGTCTGCCTCGAACATTCTGCCTGCCCGTTGCGGTTTCGGGCGAGGTTGACCTTGTGGGACCCGCCATGTCCCGAACGCGAAAGAGCGGCCCGGACGAATCCGGGCCGCTCTCGCGGTGTTTCGACGGTGTCGGCGAGACCTTAGAAGGCGGCCTCGTCCAGCTCCATGATGTCGTTGTCCAGGTTGGCCAGGACGGCGCGGGTGGCGGTCAACTCGGGCAGGACGTTGCGCGCGAAGAACTGCGCGACACCGATCTTGCCGTTGTAGAAGGCCACATCCGAGCCGGAGGCGCCCGCGTCGAGCGCCGCGATGGCGACCTCGGCCTGGCGCAGCAGCTGCCAGCCGATGAGCAGGTCGCCGACGGAGAGCAGGAAGCGCACCGAACCCAGGCCGACCTTGTACAGCTCGGACGGCTGCTCCTGAGCGCCCATCAGGTGGCCGGTCAGGGTCGCCGCCATGGTCTGGACGTCCTCGAGCGCGGTGGCCAGCAGCTTGCGCTCGCCCTTCAGGCGGCCGTTGCCCGCCTCCGAGTCGATGAACTTCTGCACCTGGCCCGCCACGTGCGCCAGCGCGACACCGCGGTCACGGGCGATCTTGCGGAAGAAGAAGTCCTGCGCCTGGATGGCGGTGGTGCCCTCGTACAGCGAGTCGATCTTGGCGTCGCGGATGTACTGCTCGACCGGGTAGTCCTGCAGGAAGCCCGAACCACCGAAGGTCTGCAGCGACTCGGTCAGGTACTGGTAGGCCCGCTCGGAACCGACACCCTTGACGATCGGCAGCAGCAGGTCGTTGACCCGGAAGGCCACGTCGGAGTCGGCGCCGGAGACCAGGTTCGCCACGTCGGCGTTCTGGTGCGCGGCGGTGTAGAGGTAGATGGCGCGCAGGCCCTCGGCGTACGCCTTCTGCAGGGCCAGCGAACGACGCACGTCCGGGTGGTGGGTGATGGTGACGCGCGGCGCGGCCTTGTCGGTCATCTGGGTCAGGTCCGCACCCTGCACGCGCTGCTTGGCGTAGTCGAGCGCGTTCAGGTAACCCGTCGACAGGGTGGCGATGGCCTTGGTGCCGACCATCATGCGGGCGTTCTCGATGACGTCGAACATCTGCGCGATGCCGTTGTGCACCTCGCCGACCAGCCAGCCCTTGGCGGGCACGCCGTGGCCGCCGAAGGTGACCTCACAGGTGGCCGAGACCTTGATGCCCATCTTGTGCTCGACGTTGGTGACGAAAGCACCGTTGCGGTCGCCCAGGGTCTGGGTCTCGAAGTCGAAGTGGTACTTCGGCACGTAGAACAGCGACAGACCCTTGGTGCCCGGGCCCGCGCCCTCGGGGCGAGCCAGCACCAGGTGCATGATGTTCTCGAACAGGTCGTCGGAGTCACCCGAGGTGATGAAGCGCTTGACGCCCTCGATGTGCCAGGTGCCGTCTTCCTGCTTGATCGCCTTGGTGCGGCCGGCGCCGACGTCGGAGCCGGCGTCCGGCTCGGTCAGCACCATGGTGGCGCCCCAGTTGCGCTCGGCGATGATCTGGGCCCACTTCTTCTGCTCGTCGGTGCCGTTGTTGTAGAACACCTGCGCGAAGCCGGGGCCTGCGCCGTACATCTGAGCGGGCGGGTTGGCGCCGAGGATCATTTCGCTCAGTGCCCAGACGACGCTGGCGGGAGCGCCGAGGCCGCCCAGCTCCTCGCGGACGCCGACCTTCATCCACTCACCCTCTTCGAGGGCGCGGTAGGACTTCTTGAACGCTTCCGGCAGGGTGACGACGTGAGTCTCGGGGTCGAAGGTCGGCGGGTTGCGGTCGCCCTCGACGAACGACTCGGCCAGCGGGCCCTCGGCCAGGCGACGCACCTCGTTGAGCATCTCCTTGACAGTGTCGCTGTCCAGGTCGCCGTAGGCGCCTGCGTCGAGCAGGGAGCCGAGTCCGAGGACCTCGAAGAGGTTGAACTCCAGGTCGCGGACGTTGCTCTTGTAGTGACCCATGGTCTGTACTCACTCTCCGTTGAGTTGGTGCGGTCGGTTTGGTTGCCGTTCCCGCCCGTTGTCGCCACCGGGGTAGTTTTCCGGATTTCCGCATGCTACTCGCGGGTAACTTATGCGCCATATTACCGGCCGGTAAGGGGCAGGCAAAGACGGCGGCCGGCAATGTGACGCGATAAACAGCCCCTGAGCGCTGCATCTGCGCTCTCCGCTGGTAGGCGGCTACGGTGAGGTGTGCAGATCGAGACGAGCGCGGGTCCCGCCGAGATCGAGCTCGACCGGCCGCGCAAACCGGCCTTCCTGCTGCTGCTCACCCACGGAGCGGGCGGTGGGGTGGACGCGAAAGATCTTTTGGTGGTGCGCGATTCGGCGTTGGAGCTGGGCGGCGCGGTGGCCAGGGTGGTGCAGCCTTATCGCGTCACGGGGCGGCGGGCGCCGGGCTCGGCGGACAAGCAGGATCAAGCCTGGCTGGAGATCGTGGCGGCTTTGCGCAAGAAAGTTCGCGGCGTCCCCGTCATCCTCGGCGGGCGCAGCAACGGGGCGCGGGTCGCCTGCCGTACGGCGGTCGCCGCGCGGGCCCGCGGCGTGCTCGCGCTCTCGTTTCCGCTACATCCGCCGGGTAAGCCGGAGAAGTCGCGGCGCGAGGAGCTGCTCGCGCCGGGCGGCATCGAGGTCGTGGTGATCAACGGGGCGAACGACCCGTTCGGCGTGCCCGAGGCGGCCGACGCCGCCGAAGTGCGCGTGATCCCCGGTCAGCCGCACTCGTTCCGCGCCGGATTCGACACCATTGCGGCGACCGTGCAGCCGTGGTTGCGGCGCTGGTCGGAGTAGGTGTGTCGGTCGCCGGGTCGGCCTGTGTCTCGCGGTCGGCGTGCAGCTGTGCTGGATCAGGAGGCCGAGGCTTCGGTTTCCGAGGGTTCCGGCGCGGGTTTGGTCGCGATGACCAGCGCGTCGATCGCGTCGCGGCCCTCGGTGGGGCGCAGCACCCGGTCCGCGATGTGGATCTCGAGACCCGAATCCGAACCGAGGTCGGCGATGATGTCGTCGGGGGTGAAGAGGATCGACGGGTCCTGCGGTCCGCCGAAGCCCTCCGTCAGGTTCAGTGTGTCGTGCCCGAGGATCAGCAGCGTGCCCGCCGGTGTGAGTAGTTCCGCGGCGCGGCGCACCACGGCGCGGCGCTGCTCGGCGGGCAGATGCAGGAAGACCATCAGCACCAGCTCATAGGGGCCTGCGATCCCGGCGGCGTCGAGATCGGTGACGTCGGCGCACTGCCAGGTGATTCGTCCGCGCACCGATCGGGACAGCCGCGTGGCCACGGTCCGCCCCTTGTCGATGCCGACCTGCGAATAGTCGACGGCGTGCACCTGCCAGCCGTGCGTGGCCAACCAGACGGCGTTGCGTCCCTCGCCGCAGGCCAGGTCGAGCGCCCGCGGCAGACCGAGATCCTCGCCTTCGGCGGAGTCGGGCCCCACAGGCGCGCGCCGGTCCAGCCCGTAGACGTGCTCCACCACGGTGCTGTTCGGCGGTGCGCCCCAGACCAATTCACTCTGCGCGTAGCGCTCGTCCCAATCGGCCGCATCCATAGGGCGAGTCTAGGAACCGCCGTGTTCGGGCGGACCGTCGGCACCGCGCTGGAAAGCACCGGAGGTGCGGAGTCTGAGCCGCACAAGCCCGCTCCCGCGCGGCACCGCACGCACCGCGCCGGTGCTCACTCGGAGGGCGCGGGAAGCCAGTGCACGGGCGAGGTCTCGCGGATGTGCACGAGGATGTCGAACGCCCCCGTCAGGGAGGGGACGCCCATGTGTGCTTCGGCGTCCTTGCTCGGGTCGTAGATCCCGCTGATGGTGCGCAGCTCGGCCGGTGCGCGACGCCAGGTGTCCACCGATTCCGTTGCGGCCGTGCGCAAGTCGACGAAGAACGCGGGCAAATCCACTTCGCCGAGCACCGCGTCGACCAGCTCCGGCCGCGGCCTGGGCGCCTCGGCCATGCCGAGATCACCATGGTGAAAGCCGATGGCCACAGTGACGTAGTCCGTGCCGAAGTGGTCGCGCAGGTGGGAGCCCGTGCCGCGGAACTCGCCCGCGGCCGAGCCGACGCCGAGCGCCTGAGCGCTGACGTGGGCGATGCCGTCCCAGAACGCGATCTTCACGCCGGTCGCGCGCTGCCATTCGATGACGCGTTCGGCCGATGGCCGCTCGTCGCGGGCGAAGCCGCCTTGCCCGGCGACGCTCTGCTCGTGGAAATCGGCGATCAGCCGGGCGTGGGCGCGGGCCCGCCGGTGCTCCGCGGTGTCGGGCAGCTCGTCGAGCAGGGCGAGCGCGTCGCGGGCGTGCTCGGCGAACGGGCGTCCTGGGTGAATGCCCTGATGGCGCTGGACGTGCTCGTCGATTCGGTGTGCGGTGCGGATCGGGTTCAGATGGGTTTCGGCGCGCGCCAGCCGGTCCGGCGCGGCTTGGCGGAGGTAGTCCAGCACCGCGTCGTAGTCGGAGGGTTCGGCGCGCGGCGGTTCCACGCCGAGGACGCGGATCGGGTCGTCCGGGTGCTGCTGGTTGAACAGCCGGATCCGGGCCAGCGTGTCGACCATCTCGGCGGTCCGCAGCGGGCGCCACGCTCCGGCCAGCGCGGATTCCGGATCGCCCGCCCCGGTGCGGACGTACTCGTCGATGCGCTCGCCGGACCGCGCGCTGTCCTGGATCGCGAGCCCGCGGAACCCGTGCCTGCCGACCAAGGCGCGGAAGAGCCGTTCCCGCACGCCGTAGGTCTGCCGCGAGAACCTGGTCGACTCGCCGAGCCCGACGATCGTCGCCGATCCGAGTGTCTCGACGAGCTCGTCGAGATCCTTTCCCACATAGTCCGGTTCGGTGTCGACCACGGGGCGCGCAGCGGACCGCACCCATGCCGTCACGTCGGCGGATGGGCGGGCGATGCTGGATGCAGAAGTCATTGTTCCTCCGGATCGGTCGCGTGCTGCGGCCAGCCTCGTACATGAAGCTTTGTTGAGGTCAAGTGATCCGGGAAGGAAAAAGGGGGTGCCCGCTGAATCGCGGACACCCCGAACGCGTCACGGCGCGATGATCACAGCGTGGTGCGCATCAGGACGACGTTGTACTGGCTGTGCACGGTGGTCATGAAGTACAGGTCGCGCCCGGTCTGGTACGGGAAGATCGAGGGGGCGTAGGCCGACGGCAACTCCCTGGTGTCGATCAGGACTTCCGGATCGCTCCACGGACCCTCGGGCGAGGAAGCCCGCCGCATCACGACCGAGTTGAACGCGTCCGTCGTCAGCGAGATGAACTGGCCGAGATAGTCGTTCCACATGACCGACAGTTCGCCGACGCCCCACATGATCGGCGCCGCGGCGTTGACGTCGTTCTTGCGCCAGCCGCCGCCGTCCCAGTACTCGTACTCGCCCAAGTTCTGGATGTCGTGCTCGCGCACCCGCGCGATGAACGCGATGTTGTCGCGCCCGGAGGGGGTGCCGTACTCGTAGACATACCCGCCGCTCTTCAGGAAGGCGTTCATCTGGAAGTTGGCGTTGCCGCCCTCGTTCGGGCGCCGGGTGTGCCCGAGATCCGCCCAGGTCTCCCCGTTGTCGGCGGAGGCGGCCAGGCCCGAGTAGTTCGTGGTCCACTCGCCGACGTTGTCCCAGGTCTTCACCGACATCGTGCTCATGTACTGCACGCCGTCGACCGCGATGCCCGCGGTGGGGATGCGGCTGATTTCGATGAACGGAATCTTCGGGCTCGGAATGAGATCGCGCGCCTGTCCGAAGACGTCGCGCACCACGCTGTCGAAGTAGATGCCGTTGGCCGGGTCCTTGGTGTTGCTGCGGACCAGGATGTTGCTACGCCAGGCCCACATGCTGCCGGCGAGCAGGTTGGGGAAGCCGAGTCCGGCGGTGTCGCCGAACGCGGTGAGCATCTCGCCATGGCCGTTGTCCCACATGATGCCCAGATCGGTGCCGAGCACGTTGTAGGTCTGGGTGTTGTTGGGGCTCGCCATGCCGGTCACCTGGAACATCGCGCGGCTGCGACCGGCCAGATTCGGCAGACCGGTGGTGCCGTTGAGCACCGGAATCGGGTTGATCGCGTTTGGGTTTGCCGTGGCGGGGGTAGTTGCCGTGAGAAGCAAGGCCGTGCCACCCGCTAGAGCCGAAAGCAGGATTTTTGCGGTCTTGTTCAAGGTCGTGGGCCCTCCGGGTCTCGCCGAAACGGGCCTCGATACACCACCCCCCGATGTGAACCGAAGCACATTTCGAATGGCTGGCAAATCGACGGAAATGCTAGCAGTCGAACCGGGGAAATTGGTGGCTTGCGATCTTGTCTCTACGAAATGAAGCCCTCTTTGTGTGATCTTCCATCTCGGTTCGCGGCCAGACGCAGGATCAGCGGCAGCTGTGTCGCGCGCTCGATTCCGAAGGTGCGCCGCGCCGATGCGTGCCAGGACCGCTCGAACAGTCGCTTGGCGCCCGCCACCGCGTGCGGGGAGCGGGACGCGATGCGTTCTGCGAGTTTCTCGGCGGCGCCGATCGGGTCGTCGGTCACCTCGGTGACCAGGCCGATGCGTTCGGCGTAGGCGGCGTCGACCACGTCGGCGGTCATGGTCAGCAGCAGTGCTTTATCGATGCCGATCAATCGCGAGAGCGTGGCCGCGCCGGTCATATCCGGAACGAGGCCGTGCTTGGCCTCCATGACCGAGAACTCCGCGTCGGGTGTCGCGAAGCGGACGTCGGCGGCCAGCGCGATCTGGAGTCCGCCACCGAAACAGCGGCCGTGCACCGCGGCGATGACCGGGACCTCCAACCGCCGCCAGGCCCAGCAGGCCTCCTGGAAGGTGTTGGTGCCGCGCCACGGCAGCGGCACGAAGTTGCGCACAGCCGCGAGCGGATCGCGGGTCGCCTTGGCGACATCGAGGCCGCTGCTGAAGCTGGGGCCGTTGCCGGACAGGATCACCGCGTGCACGTCCTTGCGCTTCGCGACGGTGCGCGCGGCATCGACCAGGTCACCGAGCATCTCGATGGTCAGGCCGTTGTGCTTGTCCGGGCGGTCCAGGCTGACGTAGGCGCGGTCGCCGTCGAACCGCAGTGCGATAGGGGATCCCATGCCCGGATCTTACTCTCGAGTCAGTTCTTGTCCACGGGCTATTGCCCTGGTCGGGACGGGCTGCTTCAATCGAACCAAATTACCGTCAATGCTGACGGTAAATATTCGGAGCGGAGGAAGAATGCTGCCAGCCGGAATGGATCCGCGGACGCCGGTGCTCGTCGGCGTCGGGCAGGTCGTGCACAGAACCGGCGATCCGGGGCTGCCCGGCCCCGTCGAACTCGCCACCGAATCGCTGCGCCGCGCGGGGGCGGACAGCGGCGCAGGAGATCGGCTGCTGCGGGCCGCCGATCTGGTGGCCGCCGTCGCCCCGGTCAGCAAGCCGTATCCGGATCTCGGCGCGCTGGTCGCCGCCGAGCTGGGGGCCGCGCCGAAGCGCACTGTGCAGTCCGTGCGATTCGGCGGCGACGCGCCGCAGCGGCTGCTGAACACGGTCGCGCAGGCCATCGCCGACGGAAAGTCCGAGATCGCCCTCATCACCGGAGCCGAGTCGGTGGCCTCGTCGAACGCGGCGACTCGCGCGGGCGCCGGGCTCGAATGGCCCGAGCAGCCGGAGGATGTCGCGCCCACCGAGCTGATCGGTTCGGACAAGGCGCCCAACTCGGAGATGGAGACCGCGGCCGGACTGTGGGGCCCGGTCTACTTCTACGCGCTGATGGAAACCGCGCTGCGCGGCAGGCTCGGCCTGAGCGAGGCCGCGCATCGCGAGCGCATCGGCGGGCTGTGGTCGCGGCTGTCGTCGGTCGCCGAGGACAACCCGTACGCGTGGCTGCCCGCGGCGCAGTCCGCCGCCGACCTGGCGACGCCCTCATCGCACAACCGGCTGGTGTCGACCCCGTACCCGAAGCTGCTCGTCGCGAACCTCTCGGTGGATCTCGGCGCCGGCCTGATCGTGTGCAGCGCGGCCGCCGCCGACGCCGCCGGTGTGCCGCGCGATCGGTGGGTCTTCCCGCACGGCGGCGCGACCGCCACGGACGTCTGGTTCGTCTCCGAGCGCGCGGATATGAGCGTCTCGCCCGCGATCGCGGCGGCGGGCGAGTCCGCGCTCGGCGCAGCGGGTATCGGCATCGACGATGTCGCCCACATCGATCTGTATTCCTGCTTCCCGGTCGCGGTGCAGGTCGCGGCGGAGGCGCTCGGCCTGCCGATCGACGATCCGGCACGGCCGCTCTCGGTCACCGGCGGGCTGACCTTCGCGGGCGGGCCGGGCAACAACTACACCACCCACTCGATCGCCACCCTCGCCACGCGGCTGCGCGAGGACCCCGAGTCCTACGGCCTGGCGACCGCGCTCGGCTGGTACATCACCAAACACGGCGTCGGCGTGTACTCGGCGCGCCCGCCCGCCGAGCTCTTTCGCGCGGCCGAGGCCGTGGTGCCCGCCGCGCGCCGCGACACCGCGCCCGGCTACACCGGCCCGGCGACCGTCGAGGCCTACACCGTCGCCTACCGCAAGGGGCCCGCGCCGGAGCGCGCCGACGAGCCCGAGGCGGTGGTGATCAGCGCGCTGAACCCGGCGGGTGCACGCATACTGGTTCGGGTTTCCGACGCCGAGACCATCGCGGCGTTCACCGACGGCGACCCGATCGGCGCGGCCGCCGAGATCACCGCCGCCGACCAGCTCACCCTGCGCACCGAGAGGACCCCCCGATGACCGATCAGGTACTCGTCGAACGCCGCGACGCGATCACGCTGCTGACCGTCAACCGCCCCGAGGCCCGCAACGCCATCGATCTGGCCACCGCGCAGGCCATCGAGGCGGCCGTCGACGCATTCGAGGCCGACGCCGGCGCGCGCGTGCTCGTACTCACCGGCGCGGGCGGAACCTTCAGCGCCGGAATGGATCTCGTCGCCGCCTCCAAAGGGGAGATGCCGATGACGCAGCGGCGGGGTCCGCTCGGTATCGCGGCGAAACCGCCCGCCAAGCCGATGATCTCGGCCGTCGAGGGTTTCGCGCTCGCGGGTGGTTTCGAGCTGGCGCTCGCGGGTGACCTGATCGTCGCCGCGCGCGACGCGCAATTCGGAATCCCCGAGGTGAAGCGCGGTTTGGTGGCCGCGGGCGGCGGCGTGCTGCGGCTGACCCAGCGCCTGCCGCGGCCCATCGCGGCCGAGCTGGCGTTGACCGGCGGACGCATCGGCGCCGAGCGGCTCTACCAGCTCGGCCTGGTCAACCGGGTCACCGAGCCGGGCGCCGCGCTGGCGAGCGCACTGGAGCTGGCCGCCGAAATCGTCGCGGCCGCACCGCTTTCGGTCGCCGCGAGCAAGCGCATCATCGACGAGTCGCCGGACTGGTCGGTGGCGGAGTCCTTCGCCAAGCAGGGCGAGATCGCGCTGCCCGCGCTGTTCTCCAAGGACGCCGCCGAGGGCGCCCTCGCGTTCGCGCAGAAGCGTGAACCGCAGTGGCAGGGGCGCTGACCCGATGCCGGAACGCGTCCGGGAGACGCAGGCGCAGCGCCGCGCGCGAATGCGCACGCGGCTCCTGGACGCGGCGATCGAGAGTCTGGTCGAGGTCGGCTACGCAGGGACGACGACGCTCGAGGTGCAGAACCGCGCCGGGGTACCGCGCGGCACGTTGCAGCACCACTTCCCGACCAAACCGGATCTGCTCGCCGGCGCCGTCGAGCATCTCGCCGCGCGCCGATTGGAGCAGCTGACAACGGAATTCGCGGCGATACCCGACGATGCCGACCGGCTCACCACCGCGGTCGATCTCACCATGCGCATGTTCAGCGGGGAATCTTTCCTTGCCGCGCTGGAGATCTGGGTCGGCGCGCGCACCGATCCCGAGTTGCGCGCCGCCTTCCTGCCGCTGGAGCAGCGTCTCTTCGAGCTGATGCACACCAGCATTCGCGACATCTTCCGTGCCGAGTTCCCCGATGACCCACGGGTGCCGACGATCACCGAGTTCACCATCGAGATCATGACCGGGCTGGCCATGCGGGCGCTGCTGACCGGGAACGTGGAGCGCAACCGAATCCTCCAGCAGCGCTGGGGAAATTCGGTTCGGGTGTTGCTCGGGACGGCACCGGCGGACACGTTGTTGGACCCTCGGCCCGTGTGAGGCGTGGCCGACGCGGCTGTTCTCGCGGGCGCGCTGCGGGGGAGGGTGACGTGCGCGACGGCGGCTTCGTAGCTGTCGTGCCGACGCGACTGTTCTCGCCGGGGCGCTGTGGCGGAGGGCGACGTGCGCGACGGAGGCCTTGTAGCTGTCGTGCCGACGCGACTGTTCTCGCCGGGGGCGTGCGGCCGGTCGATCGATGCGGCCGGTTTCGGTTGCGGTGGCTGTTGCGGGATTTCCGCGCGAAGTCCCGGGGCGAGCGCGCGCTACCGGCGGTTCGGATCCAGCTGGTCGAGCAGCACCCGGGCGCAAGCCTCGGGATCGTCCGGAAACGGCGAGTGCCCGCTGCCGTGCAGGGTGACGTGACGAGCGTTGGGCAGTTCCGCGCGGGCCTTGCGGTGCTGGGTGGCGTAGGTGAGCAGGACGTCGCGGCTGCCCCAGGCGATGGTGACGGGAATGTCGGCGAGCGCGCCGATCTCGGGCAGCCGCGCGTCGGCGAAAGAGGCCAGCGCTTCTCGGAATCCGGTCGAGTCGATCGCTCCCTCGGCGGTGCCGATCGCGAACTCCGCGTCCAACGCCCACGGCTTGCCGAAGATCAGGGACAGGAACGCCGTGCGGCCCGCCGCGGTGCCGAGAATCTTGGGCAGCTGCGGACGCATCGCGCGAGCGAGGGTGACCGACTTACCGAGCGACTGTTGGCACCACACCCGGCCCGGGGTGTCCCAGAACCCGATCGGGGAGTACGCGGTGACCGAGCGGGCCGATCCGCGCGCGCCCAGCTTCAGGGTGATCAGGCCGCCCATCGAGTTGCCTGCGAGGTGCGGGCGTTCGATGTTTTCCGCGGCCAGCCAGTCGGCGAGCGCGTCGGTGAGTTCGTCGACGGTCGTGTGCGGCAACGGATCCGAGCCGCCGAAGCCGGGCAGATCGACGGCGATCACCTCGAAGGAGGCGGCCAGGGTGTCGATGATCGGCTCCCATATCTGCCAGCGGCTGCCGACCCCGTGCACCAGCACCAACGGTTCGCCCGTGCCGACCCGATGATGGTTCCACGTCGTCATGCTCGTCCCCGGATTCTCTGTTGGCAGTGCGCCAATAGTATCAGTACGTCCGCGTTCCCGCTGGCAGAGTGCTCGCTCGCGGGTACGATAAATGGTATGGCAACGCGTAAGGTCACTCTCTCGCTGGACGAGGCGGCCTGGTCGTTCGCGGAACAGGCGGCGGCACGGGCCGGTATGTCACCGTCGGCGTGGATATCCAAGGCCGCGCGCCGGGAAGCGGTGCGCACGGGCGTCGGTTCCGTGGTCGATGTGGCGGCCGAGGCCGCGGCCGACGAGGCGGAGCTGGCCGCCGCCGAGGAGGCGATGCGTGCGCAGGGGTGAACTGTGGAGCTATCACCCGCACGGTTCGCTTCGGCGTCGTACCGTCGTGCTCATCAGCAGCGACGGCATCAACGAATCGCCGCGTCAGTGGCTGATCGCCGCCGAACTGCTCGACCAGGATCCGCAGGACATCCTCGCGGTCCAGGTGCCAGGGCGCGGCTGGGTGCACGCGGGCAATATCGGCCGCATCTATCGCGGCTGGCTCGCCGAGCGCATCGATGACATGGAGTCCGACGTGCTGGAACGGTTGGACACCGCGCTGCGCGCCGCGATGGACTTGTGACGCGGACCCCTCGCTGCGGGTACGGTCCCGGCCATACGGGAACCGTTGGAAGCGAGGGAATTCGGATGAGAAGAACGATCGCGGTGGCGTGTATCGCGGTGCCGCTGCTCGCGGGGTGCGGGGACGATTCGAGCACGGCATCCGGTTCGTCGACCACCGTGGCCGCGTCGACCACTGCCGCGTCGACCACCGTGGCGGCGGCGTCGACCACCACCGTCCCGCTGCCCGCCGGGGATTTGAGCCAGGCCGACGTCACCACGGTGCTGGCGGGGAAGGGACTTCCCCCGAAGCAATCCGAGTGCGTCGCGCGAATCTATGTGGAGGAGAAGATCTCTCAGGACGGATTGCGCAGGGTTCTCGGTGCGGATCTGTCCGGTCCCGTCGACCCCGTCTTGCTCGGGCTGAGCGCGGAAGACCAGACGCGAGTCGGTGTCGCTACCCGGCGAATGGTGCAGGAGTGCATTTTCTGACGGGTATGGGCTGGGCAGGAGTCGGCGCTGCGACCTACCTCGTCGAATGACCGGCCTGCGGCTCTGGTGGCCGCTGACCGCCTGCCGGCCGGTGTGGCTCGCATCCAGTGGTGGGGCGACTGGGTCGGATCTGGGTTGTGGGTGTGGCCGACGGCAGTTGGTGGGCGTGATCCGTCGGGGTCGCCGCATGCTCCAGTGCGTGGCGCGCGTCGCCCATGACCGTCTCTCGCTCAGAGAGCGATCGTCAGATCGATCTCGGCATCCGAACCCGCGACGAGGTTCTCGGCGACCCGCACCGGCTTCTTCACCGGCAGGACGTAGGTGGCGCGTTTCTTGTCCGGAAACAGCGAGGTGGACCAGCTGCTCGCGCCGATCCTGACGTGCACGCGGATCGCTCCGAACCCACCGGACCGATGCCCGTAGCGCTCCTCGATGTCGTCGGCGATCTCCTCTGGCAGCGACACGAAATGCCAGGAGCCTTCGCCGGAGTGCTCCCACACCCGTGCCGTGAACGAATATCGCGAACCAGCCACGCGCCGACCCTAATGCCGAGCACCGACAGGTCGCGCTCGCATGTCGATCCCGGTGCGCGCAACCCGTGAGTCCGCCCCCGATCGGGTTCACATGGGCTCCTCGGAGTCGACCGAGATGCTCGTTCGGATCGTTCATCCAGTAACTGAGCCGAGCTCCGGGCGCGGTTGTCGGTAGTCCGCTCGTAGGCGGCCGGACCGAACCCGTGCGCGCGCGTCTCGCGATGCGATCGCACAGATTCAAACCCTCGTTTCGCCTCGCGGCCGGTGTTGCACTGGGGACAGCCGCGTGCACGCGAAAGGAAGGACACAGCAGTGACAGTCACCGTCGTGGTCGGCAATCCGAAACCCGCGTCCCGCACGCTGGCCGCGGGCATCCTGGTGGCCCGCGGTCTGCGGCCCGACGTCGAACCCACCGTGCTCGAGCTCGCTTCCTATGGGCCCGCGCTGCTCAGCTGGGGTGATCCCGCGGTGGCGGACGCCGTGCGCACCGTGGCGGAGTCCGAGCTGGTGGTGTTCGCCAGCCCGACCTTCAAGGCGACCTACACCGGGCTGCTCAAACTCTTCCTCGAACAATTCGACGGCGGAACGGGATTGGCGGGAGTGCTGGCCGTCCCGGTGATGCTCGGCGCAGGACCGGCGCACGCGCTCGCTCCCGACCTGCTGCTCAAGCCCGTGCTGGCGGAACTCGGCGCGACCGCGGCGCTGCCGGGTCTGTACCTGGCCGATCGGACCTTCACCGAGGACGGAGTGATCGGCGCGTACGCCGACCGGTGGCGGCCCGTGGTGCAAGCACTGGGTCGTACGAGCGCCGAGCAGCCGAACGTCCGTGATTCGGGGGAACGACTTTCGAGCGCGAGTGAATCGAGGGATCCCAGCGCAGGTGATTCGCTTCGATCCGACGCCGATTCCTACGCGAACGCGAGCAAGGCGGCGGACCATGCATGAACTCTTCGAAACACCGGCCGACGGAACGGGATTGCGCCGTGCCTTCGCCAACTTCCCCAGCGGCGTCGTCGCGGTCTGCGCCGAGGTCGACGGCGTGCCGCACGGCCTCGCGGTGAGCACCTTCGTGCCCGTCTCGCTCGATCCGCCGCTGGTCTCCTTCTGCGTGCAGAACAGCTCCTCGACCTGGCCGCGCCTGGAGCGCGCGACCCACCTCGGCCTGAGCCTGCTCGGCACCGACCAAACCGACGCCGCGCGTGCGCTCGGCGCACGCGACGGCGACCGCTTCCGCGCCAGCGAACTGCACCGAGGCACCGGTGAGGCCGTCTTCATCCACGGTGCGTCCGCCTGGATCGAGGGCGTCATCGAGGCCCAGGTCCCCGCGGGCGATCACCTCGTCGTCATCCTCCGCATCCACCGCCTGGCCACCCGCCACGACATCGACCCGCTCGTCTTCCACGGCAGCCGCTTTCGCCGCCTGCACGCCGAACCGAGCGAGATCACCAACGTGCCGAGCTGACGGCCCCTACGACTTACCTTTCGCTGCCGGTCATCGTCGCTGCCTGCCCGAGTCGGGCCTCAGGTGCCCCGCCTCTTCGAGGGCGTGGTGCGCGGCGGTCTTCGCCGGACATTGGCCGACGAGGCATTCGAGGTGAACCTGCATCGTCCGGTGCGCGGCACGGAGACTCGATGCGGGGTAGGCGGTGTTGGCGCAGCTGAGATGGTTGATCAGCAGCGCGTCGTCGAAACAGGACATCATGACCGCCTCGGCATTGTCGGCACGTCGAGCGCGTTGCGCCCGCGTGGGGTGTTGGTGAATGCCTGGCCGCGAGCCGACAGCGTCCATCCCCGCGCCGCCGTCTCGACCAAGCTCCGGTCGACGAGTTCGCGGACCACCGATCGAACCGACGACTCCTTCATGCGCGTCTCGCGCGCGAGTTCCGCAGTGGTGAGCGGCCCGTGATCGTGTAGCGCGGCCATCACGCGGCCCTCGTTCATCTCCATCGCGGTAGCCCTCCGCGTCGGCGTGTGCGGTCGCCTCCGATGCCGAGGATGTGGTGGCTCGCCGACCGGCGCAGGGTCGGGACCGACCGCCTCCGCATCGAGTGCTGTAACGGACAGTACGAACCGAGTGGCCTGCGCTGCCACAAACTTGCGCGAACTTGCATCCCTGTTTTCAAACGGTGACGAAAACGCCCTAGTTGATGGACTATTGGAGGAGTTGCGCAAGCCGTCGCACACCGTTGGAAGAGGACAGCACGATGCGTCTGAGGTTCCTGGGCAAAGGCGGATCGAACCAGGGCGGATGCCCGACGCTGTACGCGACCGACCGCGGCACCTACGTCGTGCAGGGGTGGCGGACCAACGACGAGGCGACGGTGGAGATCCCGCACGCGCTACTCGGTTTCGTCGAGCCGGACACCTTTGTCGGCGCGACGATGGCGGACACGGGCCGCGGCACGTTCACCCTGTCGGGCGAGCCACTCGGCGACCCAGAGGCGCTGGCACACATGAGCTTCACCCCCGACGAGACCGCCATCGAGGTGCCGAAGCGAGAGAGGACGTTCTACGGTGCTGTTGATCACGGCCGGTGAGTTCGCCGACGCAGTGGGCGAGTGCAAGCGTGCGGCCCTGCATCTCGAGGTACAGGACACCTACGAGACTCCCGAGGAGTCCGAGCCTTTCGCTCGGTTCCTCGCGGGCGAGCCGGACGATTACGCGTGGATGGCCGATTGGGCGGCGCTGGTCCGGGAGACCACCGGCCGCGGCGTCGCGGTGCGGCGAGCCCGCGTCGTCACCGTGCCACACGTCGACTACCAACGGTGGACCTTGGAAGTGTCGCGGGTCAATATCGCCGCGGGCGAGGAGGTCCGTTATCTACCGCGACATCTCGTTTCGCCCGACGAGCTCACCGCCGACGACTGGTGGCTGCTCGACGACCGCGCCGCGTTCACTGTGTTCGAGCCGGACGGGCGGTGGGCGGGCGTCGCGGTGACAACCGATTGGCAGATCGTCGACCGGTGCCGGGCGGTGTGGAATCTCGTGTGGCAGCGTGCCATTCCGCACGCCGAGTACGCGATGGCCGGTCAGCGGTGACGAGCGCCGTTCACGAGGCCCGGGAGGCTCTCGGCCTGCGGCTCCGGGAGCTTCGCCGCGACGCGGACCTGACCGCGCGCCGCCTCGCCGAGCTCGCGAGCTGGCACGAGTCCAAGGTGTCGCGTATCGAGCACGGCAAGCAGACGCCGTCGGAGGCGGATCTACGCGCCTGGTGCGAGCGCACCGGCACCGGCGATCAGCTCGCCGACCTCGTCGCCACGTTGCGCAACATCGAGGCCGCCTACCTCGAATGGCGGCGCATCCTCGGTACCGGCATGCGCCGCCCGCAGAAGGCGCGCGTGCGCGTCGAGGCCGAGACCAACTCGATGCGATGGTACGAGCCGTACGTCTTTCCAGGGCTGTTGCAGACTCCCGCCTACGCCGAGGGCATCCTCCGCAAGGTCATCTCGTTCTACGACATCCCCGATGACCTCGAGGAGGGTGTCGCGGCGCGCATCGAACGGCAGCACGTGCTCTACCGCGGGCGGCGCCGGTTCAATTTCGTTGTCGCCGAGCAGGTGCTGCACACCACCGTCGGCGACGACGAGGTGATGCGTGGCCAGCTCGACCGCTTGCTCAACGTCATGATGCTGCCGAGCATCGCGTTCGGCATCATTCCCGCGGCCTCGGCCTACGCGGCGCCCGCCACGAACGGGTTCGCCATCTTCGACAGCAGGCTCGTCCAAGTCGAGACGATCAGCGCCGAGCTTGCGGTCACACAACCGCGCGAGATCACCCTGTACGAGAAGATGTTCACGGTGCTCGCCGAGCAGGCGCTCTACGGCGAGGGCGCCCGCGCGCTCATCGGTCGTGCGATCGAGGCGCGCGGGAACTGACCCTGTCGCACCTGACGCGGACGGAAGGTGCGGATCGCTCCGCAGTACGTGGCAGGCGGCACGACTACTTCGCTGTGGGGGTGCGCCCGTTGGCGCCACTCCTTCTAGGGTGTGCAGCTCGCGCGTCCGCGGTGCTCCTTCTCGGCGTGCAGACGCGCCTCCTGCTTCCGGCGCCGGTGTCGACTCGCGTAGGGATCAGCGCGGCGGTGAGCACCGCTATGCCGTCGATGGCCGCACCTCGGCCGGGGCCGAAGCCCGGCGCCTGCCCGGCGAGTGCCGCTGCGAGCGTGAGTATCTGATGCCACGTAGGACCGTCGGTCCAGCGGATCTGTGCGTCGCGGCGGCGGATGTGGTGGTTGTCGTGACAGTCGAGAGTGACTCGGGTGCAACGGGATTCGGACAGTAGCTGCGTCATGCGCCGTGCCTGACGAGTGCGATCGACGCCCATGGTCGACAGACTGAAGGCCGCCGGCAAAGGGTCAGGGCTACACCCTTGGCTACACAGCATTGGAGTCGAGAAAGGCCCCGACCAGACAACATGCTGGTCAGGGCCTTATTTTGCTGAGCCGATGACGGGAATCGAACCCGCGCTGTCTGCTTGGGAAGCAGAAGTTCTACCATTGAACTACATCGGCACCGCGCGTAGACGCGTCCGCGACTCTATCAGACCGAGCCCTGGGCCGGTCAACTTCCATTCTGCCTCTTCGGCTACGTCCGTGGGCGGCCGCGATCCAGGTACGCGCCGCCCGGACGGTGGCGGGTCAGTGGGTGGCGATCGGGGTGGTCCAGTTTCGGAGGGCTTCGGCGAGGCCGTCGGTGGTTCGGTCGTCGGTCGCCCAGGCCGTATAGCCGTCGGGGCGGATGAGGAGGGCCGTGGGGCGGGGGATGTCGCCGACTCCAGGGACCGACCAGTGCGTGGCGTGGCTGCGAGCCAGGACGGAGTCGAGGTGACCGTTGCTTTCGGACGCGGTCGGCGACGTGTCGTCGAGGCGGAGCAGGACCGGGCGGGCGGGGCGGAGCAGTTCGTGGACGCGGGTGGGGCCGTCGGCGGTGACGAGGTCGACGTCCGGGACGCGGCGTCCGGCGAGCGGGTGGTCGGAGCCCGTGTCGTAGCGGATGTCGAGGGCGGTGATCATGTGGCCGAGTCGATGACGGACGTCGTCCAGGGTGATCAGGTCGCCCATGATGTCGCGCAGGGCGTCGGTGTGCGGGCCGGGGCGGGAGAGCGCGGTCTGCGCGCGGGTGTTGTGCAGAACGCGGGCGGCGACCGGGCGGCGTTCGGCCTCGTAGGTGTCGAGCAGATCGTCGGCGGCGTCGTCGCGCAGCGCGGCCGCCAGCTTCCAGCCCAGGTTGACGGCGTCCTGCACGCCGAGGTTGAGACCCTGTCCGCCGGCGGGGTAGTGGATGTGGGCGGCGTCGCCCGCGAGGAACACGCGTCCGGCGCGGTAGCGGTCGGCGTGCCGTGCGGCGTCGCCGTAGTGCGATACCCAGCGGGGGCTGTGCATGCCGAGGTCGGTGCCCGCGATCTCGGTGAAGTTGGCGCGGAAGTCGTCGAAGGAGAGCGTCGCGCCGCGCTCGAGGACCCGGTCGTGCCGTTGCACGACGAGCCGGTACCAGCCGGGTTGCAGCTGCACGGCGGAGAAATCGCCCATCCCGCGGCGGTGGCCGAAGAATGGTTCGGCGGGCGGGTCGGCCAGCTCCACGTCGGCGATCATGCCGGTCATGGTCGCCTCGGTGCCGGCGAAATCGATCCCGGCGAGCTTGCGGACCGCGCTGCGCCCGCCGTCGCAGCCGACGAGATACGCGGCGCGCATGCGACGGATTCCGTTCGAGCCGCCGATCTCGATCTCGACGCCGGACGCGTCCTGCCGGTATCCGGTGATCGGCGCATCCCACCGCACGGTGACGCCGAGTTCCGCTGCGCGGCTTTCCAGTTCGCGCTCGATCAGGGACTGCGGGATGACGAGCGTGAACGGGTAGCGGGTCGCGTAATCGCTGAAGTCCAAGGGAATCGCGGCGAAGTGCCCGACCTGCCGCGGATGGCCTTGCTCGAGCAGCCCGTCGAGCAGGCCGCGCTGATCGAGGACCTCCATGGTCCTGGCGTGGATGCCGCCCGCCCGGGATTCGCCGGTCCGCGCGGGCAGTGCGTCGAGCACGACGACCTCGAGACCGAGGACGCGCAGTTCGCACGCCAGCATCAGGCCGGTCGGGCCGGCGCCCGCGATCACCACATCGGTCGTGTCCATGTCATCTCCTTAACAACGTTAAATCCTTAACGTTGTTAAGGAGACCAGGAACATTGTTAAGCTGTCAAGGTGTCGAACAAATCCGGTCAGACCAAGCTGGACGCCGAAGTGATCGCCGTGGCCGCGCTCGCCCTGCTGGACGAGGTCGGGCTCGACGGCCTGACCATGCGGAAGGTCGCCGCGGCGCTGAATGTGCAAGCGCCCGCGTTGTACTGGCATCTCGCGAACAAGCGCGAGTTGCTCGACGCGATGGCGCGGGCCGTCTTCGTTTCCGCGGTCGACGGCATCGAGGCGCCGCGTCGCGACGAGGACTGGCGGGACTGGCTCATCGCGTTGGCGAGCCGGTTGCGGCGGGCGATGCTCGGCTACCGGGATGGGGCGAAGGTGCTGGCAGGAACCTATATCGACGACGAATCAATGTGGCGCACAGTCGAATTGACGCTGCGGACGCTGGAGGACGCGGGGTTCTCGAAAACCCGAGCGGCCCGGGTCTTCCCGATCCTGCTGCACTACACCGTCGGCTTCGTCATCGAGGAGCAGGCGCGCTCCGACGACGCGTACGGCGACCGCAACCCGTACCTCCCCGAACGCCTCGCCGATGTCATCGACGCCCACCGCTACCCTCTCACCGCGCAACTGGTGACCGACGTCTTCTCCGGCGACACCGATACCGAGTTCACCGAGGGCCTACGCGTCATCTTCGCGGGTATCGACGCCGCGCGAGCGGATGCCGCCGACTGACCGCCTCGGGGGTCAGGATTCGCTTTCGAGGTCCGCTTTCAACCGCTCCAGCGTCCGGCGGATGTTCCCTCGCTGGAACTCGGCGAACCCCGGCTTGCCGGTGGCGATGCGGTCGAACCACAGCGTGGGCCGGTCGGGCCAGCCGCGGCGGTCGTCGGTCCAGATCTCGGTGATCCTGGTGCCCTCGGGAACAGCCTCGAAGCGGTACTCCCAGCTGGCGACGGCGACCGGGAGGACCGGCTTGCGCAGACCGTAGCGCCGGACCTTGAAGGCGAAGCGCGCGCCGCGGTCGGCGGCGGTGATCTCGCAGCCCGTCGACCAGCGCACGCCGCGGCGCAGATTGGTGCCGACGAACCGCAGGCCGACGCGGACCGGTGCGCCGGGCTCGGCCAGTACCGCGCCGGTGTTCTCCGGACTCCAGCGGTGGATCCGGGTGACGTCGCTGACCCGGTCGTAAGCCGTCACCGGGTCGATCGCGACGACGATGCTGTCGCGGACTTGCTTTGTTCGCGGCACGAATCGACTGTAGCGGCGGCCCGCGAACGCCAGGTCGGGTAGCGGAAGACGGCCAGGCACAGCAGGATCCACAGCGCTCCGAGGGACCAGCCCGCGAGCACGTCGGTGGGCCAGTGCACGCCCAGGTAGACGCGGGAGGCGCCGACCGCGGCGACGAACAGGACGGCGACCAGTGCCACGCCCGCTCGGACGATCGGCCGCCGGATCAAGGGGATGAGCACGATGGCCACGATCCCGACGACCACGAACGTGCCGGTGCTGTGCCCGGAGGGATAGGACAGGCTGTTCTCGACGGCGAGGTGATCGGCCACCGGCGGGCGTTCCCGGCCGACCAGTCGCTTCGCGATCACGACGATGAGACCGGCGCCGAGGGCGGTCACGGCGACGAGCGCGGCGCGCATCCGGTCGCGCACGCGCAGCAGCGCCGCGCAGACGATCACGGTGAGGATCGTCATGGACAGGGTGTCCCCGCAGTTGCTGACCATCCGCGCGGCGGGCGTGAGCACCCCGTTGCGGTTCTCGACCGCCCAGCCGGAGACCTCGGGATCCATCGTGGCCAGCCCGCTGCTGTCGAGAACATTGCGGGTCAGCACGGTGATGAATGCCGCGAGGAGCACGCCGAGCGCGGCGAGCGACGGCACCGTTGGCACCGTCCTGCGGGGATTCGAGGTCACTGGTCCTAGGTTGCCCGCTTGCGCTGAGAATTAACTGAAGACCAGCGAAGAATGCGTCGCCGATCCGGCCCTCCCCCGTGCGCCCGAACGGCCCGATCGGCCGGACGCTACGCTCGTGCCGTGTTGCTTTCCGATCGTGACCTCCGCGCGGAGATCGCCGCTGGGCGTCTCGGGGTCGAGCCGTTGCTGGAGAGCCTGATCCAGCCGTCGAGTATCGACGTTCGCCTGGACCGGATGTTCCGCGTCTTCGACAACACCCGCTACACCCACATCGATCCCGCGCAGCGCCAGGACGAACTGACCAGCCTGGTCGAGCCCGCGCCGGGCGAGCCGTTCGTGCTGCACCCCGGCGAGTTCGTGCTCGGCTCGACGCTGGAGGTGTGCACGCTGCCGGACGATCTGGCCGGGCGACTGGAAGGCAAGTCGAGCCTCGGCCGTCTCGGCCTGCTCACGCATTCGACGGCGGGCTTCATCGATCCCGGTTTCAGCGGCCACATCACGCTGGAACTGTCGAACGTCGCGAACCTGCCGATCACCCTGTGGCCGGGGATGAAGATCGGCCAGCTGTGCCTGATCCGGTTGACCAGCCCCGCCGAGCACCCGTACGGCAGCGCCGTCGCGGGCTCCAAATACCAAGGTCAGCGCGGACCGACTCCCTCGCGCTCCTACCTGAACTTCCCGCTGCCCGCCGACGTGGTGGACGCCGCCGAATCGCGGTAGCCGACGCGGGTTCGCCTGGCGCGCACGACGACCCACGACCGAATCCGCCCCGCCGACTGCCAGGAAATAGGGGCGGATTCGGTCGCACTGTCGGCGACGGGGACCGACGACGCATTCAGTCCCCGCCGCCCGCTCCGACCGCGAGCGCCGTCGTCACCACGGCGGACAGCGGTGGGAGCGTGTCGCCGCGGCTCGGCGGAGTAACCCAGAAGCACCCTTCCCGGGTCCACCGGCCGAGCCCCGTCGGCAACATCACTGCACTGCCGATGGCAGGTATCCCGATATCGAGACGATTCAGCACCTCCAGTACCTGCGCGCCGGGACGGCTGTCCGGCTCGGCCAGGAAGCTCCAGCGGATCTGCCTGGCCAGCATGGGACCCCTCGTCCCCTGCTGTTCCAGTGCCGCCCTGACCTTTTCGGCCCGGGCCGTCGGCAGGTGAACGACACAGACCCGGCCGCTGATCGGCAGCATCACGAAACCGCCACGCTCGGTGACGGGTAGCCCGTACTCGTACCGGTAGAAGGACACCCAATCCTCGACTGTCCTGAGTTTCTCCACGTTCACGGCCAACTCCTTGCCTCCTGCTACCAGGGTCGGGCCAATGACCGCGACGCGGCATCGCCCCCATGCGCGCCTTCCACTGCCAATCCGCTGCCTTTGACCGAGGGAAGCTCGCTCGCGCGGGTGCGCGAGGCGCGAAAAGCCAATAGCAACTGCGAATTGTGTGTGGCCGTAGCCACAAAGCCCTCGTACCCTGGATGAAGGTTCGTGCGGAAGGGATGACATCGTGGTCCGGCACTGGTCAGGTAAAGAGACCCGCGCCCTTCGCGATGCCAAGCGGATGAGCATCCGGGAATTCGCGGCGCATCTCGGTGTCCACGAACGCCTGGTGTCCAAATGGGAGGCGGGGGGCAACCGAGTTCATCCGCGCCCCGTCAACCAAGCCGCGCTCGATACATCCCTTGCCAGGTCCGACGATGTTGTGCGGGCACGGTTTTCGGCGCTGATCGGCGATCCGCCGATCGATGGACCTGCCGCCGGTTTCGACACGCGTTCCGCTGCGGGGACGCGTGCCAGTTATTCGAGCGACGCGGACCTTCTTGCTCTCATAGACGCCGGTGCGATGAGAGGTGATGCGTTAGCAGCGATTTCGGAGAGGGATCTGATCATGGCGGCTGCCCACGAGGCCAGCGAACACGCAGGCCGGGCCGAGAGCACCAATGTGGGTGCGACCACGTTGGAACAGCTCGACGCCGATGTCACGCGCATTGCGAACGATTACGTGCACATCCCGCCGGTTCCGATGATGGTGGAGATGCTTCGGGTTCGGCGCCGGGTGTATCGACTGCTGGAGGGTCATCAGCGGCCGACCGACACCAGTCACCTCTATCTGCTCGCGGGCACGCTGTCCGGCCTGCTCGCGAACGCGAGCACCGACCTCGGCTACCTCGACGCGGCGGGTGAGCAGGCCAGAGCGGCCTGGGCCTACGCCGAGCTATGTGGCCACAACGGGCTACGTGCCTGGACCCGCGGCATGCACGCGCTGATCGAATACTGGTCGGAGCGCCCGCGCAGGGCGGTGCTGCTCGCGCAGAGCGGGCAGGATTTCGCCGATTCGGCGACCGCGAAGGTGCGGTTGCTCAATATCGAGGCCAGGATCTGGTCCAAGATCGGCAGCGACGCCGACACCGATCGCTGCATCCGGGCCGCCGACGACGCGCGCGAGCTGGCCACGACCGACAACCTGCACGACGAGGTCGGCGGCGTCTTCGGTTTCCCCGACGCGAAGGCCCAGTACTACGCGGGCGCCACCTACATCCATCTCGGCCAGGCCGAGCCCGCACTGGCCGCCACCGAACGCGCCATCCATATCTATGCCAACGGCCCGTCCGAGAAACGCTCCTACGGCGCCGAGGCGCTGGCGCGGGTGGACTGCGCGGCCGCGCATCTGATCAACGGCAGCCTGGACGGCGCGACCGAGGCGCTGAACCCGGTGCTCGGCTTGGCCGAGGACAAGCGCATCGCCCAGCTCGAGGAGCGGCTCACCGGCGTGCGCCGACGGATCGCCCAGCCCGCGTTCCGCGACGCCGTCGAGGCCCGTTTCCTGGACGAACGCATCGAGGAGTTCTGCGGGGCGACCGCAGCCAAGGGCATCCCGCCTGGGCATTCCGCACCCTGACGCGATCGATCGACCCCTTGTGGGGGGATGGCACCATGGGACGGTGAGCCCGAGCCATCTACCCCACCGCCCGCCGCGCGTTCTGGAGCAGTCCACGAAGCTACAGAACGTCGTCTACGAGATTCGTGGACCGGTACACGCGCACGCGGCACGGCTGGAGGCGGAGGGCCACCGCATCCTGAAGCTGAACATCGGCAATCCGGCGCCGTTCGGTTTCGAGGCGCCCGACGTGATCATGCGCGACATCATCGCGGCGCTGCCCTATGCCCAGGGCTACTCCGAATCGAAGGGCATCCTGTCGGCCCGGCGCGCCATCGTGACTCGCTACGAGCTGGTGCCCGGCTTCCCCGAACTGGACGTGGACTACGTCTACCTGGGCAACGGCGTCTCCGAGCTGATCACGATCACCATGCAGGCGCTGCTGGACAATGGCGACGAGGTGCTGATC
Organism: Nocardia sp. bgisy134; assembly: GCF_965341865.1. Taxonomy (GTDB): domain Bacteria; phylum Actinomycetota; class Actinomycetes; order Mycobacteriales; family Mycobacteriaceae; genus Nocardia. The sequence goes on along the minus strand of NZ_CBDQZP010000008.1, from coordinate 93,661 downwards.
CCGGCGCCGGACTATCCGCTGTGGACGGCGATGACCAGCCTGGCGGGCGGCACTCCGGTGCACTACCTGTGTGACGAGTCCAACGGCTGGCAGCCCGACGTCGCCGACATCGAAGCCAAGATCACCAGCAAGACCAAGGCGCTGCTGGTGATCAACCCGAACAACCCGACCGGCGCGGTCTACTCGGCCGAGGTGCTCCAGCAGCTGGTCGACCTGGCTCGCAAGCACCATCTGCTGCTGCTCGCCGACGAGATCTACGACAAGATCCTCTACGACGATGCCAAGCACATCTCGCTGGCCACCCTCGCGCCCGACCTGCTGTGCCTGACCTTCAACGGACTGTCCAAGGCATACCGGGTCGCCGGATACCGCTCGGGCTGGCTGGCCATCACCGGCCCGAAGGATCACGCCGCGGGGTTCCTGGAGGGCATCGATCTGCTCGCCTCCTCCCGACTGTGTCCGAATGTGCCCGCGCAGCACGCGATTCAGGTCGCACTGGGCGGACATCAGAGCATCGAGGATCTGATCCTGCCCGGCGGGCGGCTGCTCGAACAGCGCGATGTGGCGTGGGAGCGGCTGAACATGATCCCGGGTGTGTCGTGCGTGAAGCCGAAGGGTGCGTTGTACGCGTTCCCGCGGCTGGATCCGAATGTGTACGAGATCTACGACGATTCGAAGCTGGTCCTGGATCTGCTGTTGCAGGAGAAGATCCTGATGGTGCAGGGGACCGGTTTCAACTGGCCCGATCACGACCACCTGCGAATCGTCACGCTGCCGTGGGCCAGGGACCTCGCGGTCGCGATCGAGCGCTTCGGCAATTTCCTGGCGAGCTACCGACAGTGATGTGCGTCGCGGGACTCTGAGCCCTAATCGCCCTGCTTCTGGGCCTAAAACATACCGAATGTATGGATAGAGGCGAGTTTTGAAGACCCGCTAGCGCAAAAGTGCAACTTTTGTGTACAGTGGCTCTTGGCACTTCGAGTGCCCGGTCGGGTTGCCTACCCCCCCTGGGCAACCTGGCCTCGGGTTCGGCCGCCTACCCCCCTGGGCCGCCGGCCTGCGGGCGGCGGAGACATCCCCCTGCTCTCCGCCGCCCCCCGGCCCGCCTCTCCGCGTTTCAGGCCAGACTCAGGTGTGTGGTGATTTGCGTTGGCGGCCGGCGGTAGGTACCTGGGTGGAGTCAGCCCGTACCCGGTGAGTTACCCGGCTCTTGCGAGATCAGTTGTTGCGTCTCGATGGTCCCGTCCGTTGTGTACCGGTGGTGCTTGATGGGCAGTTGTGTGCCCGTGGTGCTTGGCGACCTGATCTTGAAAACGACATCCTTTAAGCTCGGCACCGCGTAGCTGCCGCGGGTCAGCCGCTCCTGTCGTCCGGCACGAGCACCCGGGGCCACGACGGAGAAGTAGGAGCCCGGTGACCGACCACCATCATCATCATCACGATCACTCCGGACCGATCGCGATCGGCGCCACCGCCGCCCGCGTCGTGGTCGGGTTGCTCACCGTCATCGGTGTGCTCACCGTCGTCGCCACCATCGCGCTGTGGCCGAGCAGTCAGCACGTCGCGATCCCGCTGCCGATGCAGAGCGCGGGCGGCGGCGCGGTGGAGACCGAAGCGGGCACGGTCGTCGCGCAGGACGTCGGGCCGTGCGGCAGTCCCTCCATCGGCAAGGTGTTCGCCGACAAACCCGAGCCGCCGCGCACCAACGCCTACACCTGTCAGCGCAGCCTGATCACCATCGAAACCGGTCCGCACCAGGGCAACAAGACGCTGCTCGAAATCGCCCCCGGCCCAGGACAACCCGATCTGCGCGCCGGTGACGACATCCGTCTGGTCCGGCAGACCGATCCGACCGGCACCCCGCTGTACTCCTTCGAGGACTACGCGCGCGGACTGCCGCTGACCCTGATCGTGATCGCCTTCGTCGTGGTGATCATCGCGGTGGCGCGCTGGCGCGGCCTACGCGCGCTGCTCGGTCTCGGGTTCGCGTTCGCGGTGCTGGTGATGTTCCTGCTGCCCGCGCTGCTGGACGGCAAGCCCGCGATCCCGGTCGCGCTGGTGTCCGGGTCGCTGATCCTCTACGCCGTGCTGTATCTGGCGCACGGTGTCAATCTCCGCACCAGTTCGGCGCTGCTCGGCACGCTGACCGCGATGCTGCTCGCCGCGGCGCTGTCCTGGCTGGCGATCGAGATGACCCAGCTCACCGGCCTTTCCGAGGAGCAGAACACCAACGTCGCCACGTATCTAGAGCACGTCAGCATCACCGGCCTGCTGCTGGCAGGCTTCATCATCGGCTCGCTCGGTGTGCTCAACGACGTCACGATCACCCAGGCCTCGGCCGCCTTCGAGCTGGCCGCCCTGGACGAAACCGCGTCGCGCCGACATGTTTTCGCCGCGACCATGCGGGTCGGCCGGGACCACATCGCCAGCACCGTCTACACACTGGTGCTCGCCTACGCGGGTGGCGCGCTGCCGTTGCTGCTGTTGTTCAGCGTGGCGGGACGCTCGATTCGCGACGTGCTCGCCGGTGACGCGGTCGCCATCGAGATCGCGCGGTCGGCGGTCGGCGGTATCGCGCTCGCCCTCTCGGTGCCCTTGACCACCGGCATCGCGGTGCTGCTCGCCCGGCCGTTCGGCAGTCACAAGCCCCCGGCGCCCGCGCCTCGCCATGGGCGGCACTCGCGCGGTTGACGGCGATCGTGCTCGTCGCGGGCGCGGTGACACTGTCCGCGCCTCGCGAGGGGTGGCCTGCGTGGGCCGACTCGCGTCTCGGCGGTCGGCATGCCTCCGGTGGCAGTTGCGGGTGGACTTCGTGCCGGGGTCCGTTCTGTTCCCGCAGCGACGCCGAGCGCCGCTGAGATCGGGCCGATGCTCGACCAGCTGCACCAGGAGTGCTCGTCAGCGCTGAGGCGGCGGTGGGAAGGGGAAGACCTCGGGCGGGATGGTCGGCACCACGATCGGTGGGAGACCGGGGACCACAAAGGTGTTCGGGCCCTGGCTGGGCGGCGGCTGCGAGCTGGTCGTCTGCCTGCGCGGCGGCGGGGCGGCGACCGACTCCTCGGTCTCCGTCGTGGTGGCGGGCGCCACCGCGATCTGCGGATCGAGGGTGGTGGTGCGCGGCAAGCCGGTCGGCGAGATCGACGGCGAGCCCTCGCTGCTGTGTGAATCCCGTTCCAGCACCTGGGGTCCGTAGCCGAGGCCGAGGCCGATCGCGGCGACCACGGTCAGTGCGCTGACGGTCAGCACGGCGCCGTTCAGTTCGCGCTTCTCGCGGCGGCGCGGGTTGGCGGCCAGCCAGTCCGGCGCGAGACCGTCGATGTCGTCGAAGTCGTCCGGCTGCGCCGCCTTCGGCCGCTTCGGCCGACGCTTGGGCGGCGCGGACAGCCAAGCGGGCGAGAGATCCTCGTCGCCGTAGCCGCCGGCGGGTGCCTGGCTCGGGGCCGGGACGGGATGAGCGACCGGAGCCGCAGGGCGGACCGGCCGGGCGAGCAGCGCGGCGCCGCGGGCGATCACCGTCTCGGGGCTTTCCGGCACGATGACCGGCACGCCCATCCAGCGCTCGAGCACCTTCCCGATCAGCGGGATTCGCGCGCAACCGCCGATCGCGAGCACACCGTGCACCGGGCGGTCGGAGCGCACGATCACATCGCGTGTCATCCGTGCCGACGACTCGATGGCCAGCATGATCAGGGATTCGAAGTTCTCCTGCGCCAACAGCACCAGGCCCTGTTCGCTGGGCAGCGCGACCGCGGTATTGCTCGACAGCTGTTCCTTGGCCTCGCGGCACAGCGCGTCCAGCGCGGCCAAGCCCGCCGGGTCCTGCGGGTGCGCGATGCGGCCCGAGGCGATCTGCTGTTCGCGGATCAGCGAATCCAGGTAGTCACCGCTGATATCGCTGGTGCGCTCGCTGTGCCTGACCTCCCTGGTCTGGGTGTCGACCACGCTGACCGAGAGCCCGGTGCTGCCGAGGTCGTAGACGACCAGCGAGGAGATGCCGCGGATATCGCCGGTGGCCTGGGCGAATTCGAGCGCGGCGAAGATCTCGGGCACCAGCTCGTAGTTGGTGACCTGCTGTCGCGCCATCGCGGCGCGCACCGCCCTGGCCTGCTGTTCGCTGCGGTAGGCGATCGCGGTGGCGCCGATCTGATCGGTCGCCAGGGTGACGCCGACCGCCTCGGCGACCAGCTCCTCCGCGCGGTGCTCGGTCACCGGGACGGTCTGGAGATCGTAGGCATCAGGCGTGACATGACCGGGGGGATTTCCGGGGTGTGGTCGCGCCATACGGACAGCGCCGGCCCCCACCGAAACCCCCAGTACCGAACTCATCAGCTGCCCATCTCGTTTCACGCTTCACGACAAAGCGAGCTCGCGTCGTCATCGACGCGAACCGCTCCCGGGACCCTACCGGCGGCGCTCAGTCGCACACGAGGCAGGCGGGATCGGGTGATCCAGCGCGGCCTCGCCAGGCAACTCTACGGTGTGCCGAGTCCGGCGTACACCCATCCCGCCTCTCTCCAGGTGGCACGATTGAGACAGTTTCGGCCGTCGATGATCGACCTGCCGCGCACCACCCGATCCAGGTCCTCGGGGCGCAGCGCGGTGAACTCGTCCCACTCTGTGAGCACCAGCACCACGTCGGCGCGGTCGCACGCCTCGGCCACCGAAGTCGCGTAGTTGAGGGTGGGGAAGACGCGGCGCGAATTCTCCAGCGCCTTCGGGTCGTACACGGTCACCACCGCCCCGTGCAACTGGATCATGCCCGCGACGTTCAACGCGGGGGAATCGCGCACGTCGTCGGACTCCGGTTTGAAGGCCGCGCCGAGCACCGCGACATTGGCGCCGAGCAGCGAGCCGCCGCACGCCTTGGCCGCCATGTCGACCACCTTGGTGCGACGGCGCATGTTGATGTTGTCGACCTCGCGCAGGAACGCGACGGCGTGATCGGCGCCCAGCTCACCGGAGCGGGCCATGAAGGCCCGGATGTCCTTGGGCAGACATCCGCCGCCGAAACCCAAGCCCGCGTTGAGGAATCGGCGACCGATGCGCGCGTCGTAACCGAGCGCGTCGGCGAGCACAGTGACGTCGGCACCGGTCGCCTCGCACACCTCGGAGACCGCGTTGATGAACGAGATCTTCGTCGCGAGAAAAGCATTCGCGGAGACCTTCACCAATTCGGCCGTGGCCAAATCGGTCAGCAGGAAAGGGACTTCCGCGGCGATCAGATCGGCGTAGATCTCGCGGACCAAATCCTCGACCCAGTCGGCATTCTCGCGAGCGCGGTCCACGCCCAGCACCAACCGGTCGGGACGCAGCGTGTCCTGTACGGCGAAACCCTCGCGCAGGAACTCCGGATTCCACGCCACCTCGACCTCGGCGCCTGCCAGCTTCCGCGCCCGCGCGCCCAGCGCCGCGGCCGTGCCCACCGGAACGGTCGACTTGCCGACGAGCACGGAGGGGCGCTCCAGCATCGGCGCGAGCGTATCCACCACGGCGTGCACGTATTTCAGGTCCGCGGCGTACTCCCCCTTCTTCTGCGGCGTGCCGACGCCGAGGAAGTGCACCTCGGCGTGGGCGGCGGCCTCCGGATAGGAGGTGGTGAACCGCAGCCTGCCCGCATCCAGATTCCGGCGCAGCACCTCCTCGAGGCCGGGCTCGTAGAACGGCACCACGCCGTCGGACAGCTTCGCCACCTTGCCCGGATCGACGTCCACCCCGATCACGTCGTGCCCGAGCTCGGCCATACACGCGGCGTGCGTGGCCCCCAGGTACCCGGTTCCGAAGACTGTGCATCGCATGATCGATTGGTAAGCCCCGACGATGGCCACGCCACGTCAGCGAGGCAAGGGTCACGGCAACAGCAGGTGTACAGGTGGAAACAGCCCCGGGTCGGCGGCGATGACCTGCGATGATGCGGTGCCCGCATACCATCGGAAGTCGTGCGACGACGTTCGGTGACCCGTGCCGTGATCGGCCTTGCCGCGGTGCTCGTCCTCGTGGTGGTCGCGCTGTGGCCGGTCTACGTCCGGCCTCGCACCGACCAGCCCGCGACGGCCGACGCGATCCTGGTCCTCGGCGGCGCGCGCGACGGCCGCGAGCAGCTCGGCCTGCGCCTTGCCGCGGAGGGCTACGCGCCGCGGGTGCTCTTCTCCGACCCCTACGAGTACAGCGCGACGATGAACCGCATCTGTCACGGCGGGTACCGCTTCGAGGTCATCTGCTTCGACCCGTCCCCGCGCACCACCCGCGGCGAGGGACGTGAACTCGCCCGCAGGGCGCGTGCCGAAGGGTGGCGCCGCGTCATCGTCGTCACCTTCACCCCGCACGTCTCCCGCGCCCGCTACATCATCGGAAAGTGCTGGGACGGAGAACTTCTCTTCGTCGACCCCCAACCCGACCTCTCCGTCGCCCGCTGGGCGTACGACTACGCCTACCAATCGGCGGGGTACACGCGGGCATTCTTCGAAGACTGCTAGCTGACTGATGAACCCGGACCGTGCGAGGTCAGCTGCCGAACACCTCTGATTCCGAGCGGAGGTCAGCCAGTCGATCACACTGTTTCCCTGTAGGCCTTTGCGAGGAGGATCGCTGGTAGGATAAGTCTTATGAGTGAGAATACCGGGAAGTATTCGATCACCATGCCGCGCGACATCGCGGACGCCGCCCGTGCTCGCAGTGGGCCTTCCGGGTTCTCCAGCTATGTGGCCGCCGCTGTGGCCCGGCAGATCGAACGGGACAACCTTAACGAGATCATCGCGGTCGCCGAGGCGGAACACGGGCCTGTCACGGAGGAAGAGGTCCAGGCACTCCGCGATCAGCTTCGGCAAGTGCGAGCAGCGCAGCGTGAGACGAACGTGGCATGAGTGCGGCGGCGCCTGGCGGAACGCTCGTTCTGGACAGTGAGGGTCTGTCCAAAGCTGTTCTGCGGGACCGTGCGATAACCAGCTGGCTCGCGCTGGCCCGGGCAGACGACCTGCGTGTGATCACTTCGGCGGCGACGATCGTCGAAGTGATCCATCCGCGCATAAAGCGCCCGGCCTTGGAATGGATACTGTCCCGCCTGGTTGTCGAGCCGATCACCGAGGAAATCGCTCGCCACGCGGCCACCCTCCTGGGTCAGGCGGGTCTACATGGCCACAAGCACGCCATCGACGCGATGCTCTGCGCTACTGCCCTCTCCGCTCCAGGGCCAACCACAATCCTCACGTCCGATCCGGACGACCTCACCGCCTTGTGTGGAGCGAAGGTCACGGTCATGAAAGTGTGACCGAGTTGGGCGATCGACGGGTCACCGTACCCGCTGGATCATCGATCAGACCGAATTCATCGACTACGGAATAGATTGTGTCGGAGCCGATATGGCCGTCGAGGCCGGTGTCGGCGGTGGTCAGGTCCAACGCCTCCCGGTGTCCGTCGTCCAGGGCGAATGTGGCGGTCGGAGCAATCCACGCTGATGGCTCGTCCAGGGTCGAAGATGGGCGCGAAAGCGCCGGACTCGGGCACGCCGAGCCGCCAGGTAGAGCAGATCATTGATATCTGCGCGGCGGAGGCGATGCATCATGCGCGTCCGTTCCGAGGATGCGATCCAGTTGCCGCAGGCCCGTCGCACGGTTCGCAGACGTCATATCTCTTGTGAGGCGTGTGGAACCTCTGCGGGGACGCGGGTGAGGCAACTGCGGGCGGGTTGCTTCAGTTTGATTTCGGGATGTGGGTGGGCTTACATTGGGGGCGTGTTGGCCGGTGGCCAATAGTGGTGCACTGTGGCATACCCCGCCGGGAGGACAGATGGATTACGACTGGTCAGCGGCCGATCTGGCCTTTCGGGACGAGGTGCGGGGGTTTCTGGCCGCGAAGCTGACGCCGGAGTTGCGGCGAGCGGGGCGGCTGGCGACGAGCGTGTACCCGGACCACGAGGCCAGCACGGAGTGGCAGCGGATTCTGCACGAGCGCGGATGGGCCGCGCCGCACTGGCCGGTGGAGCACGGCGGGTGTGATTGGAGCCTGACCCAGCACTACATCTTCAGCAGGGAGTCGACGCTCGCGGGCGCGCCGACGCTCTCGCCGATGGGGATCAGGATGGTCGCGCCCGCGATCATCGCGTTCGGCACGCCGGAGCAGAAGGCTTTCTATCTGCCGCGCATCCTGACCGGTGAGATCTTCTTCTGCCAGGGATATTCGGAACCGGAGGCGGGCTCGGACCTCGCCTCGCTCAGCATGGCGGCCGTCGACGACGGCGACGATTTCGTCTGCACCGGAAGCAAGATCTGGACCACCCACGCCACCGAGGCGAACTGGATCTTCTGCCTGGTGCGCACCTCGCGCACGGGAAAGAAGCAGCAGGGCATCACCTTCCTGCTCATCGACATGACGACCCCGGGCATCGAGATCCGCCCGCTGGTGATGACCTCCGGCGAACAGGTGCAGAACCAGGTGTTCTTCGACAATGTGCGGGTGCCGAAGAGCAATGTGCTCGGCCGCGTCGATGACGGCTGGACCGTCGCGAAGTACCTGCTCGTGCACGAACGCGGCGGCGCGGCGGCGCCGATGTTGCAGGTCATGGGCCAGGAGCTGGCCGAGGCGGCGGCGCGGCAGCCGGGCCCGGACGGCAACCCGCTGATCGACGACCCGAGCTTCGCCACCCGATTGGCCGACGCGCGGATTCGCACCGAGGTGCTGGAAGTGCTGGAGTACCGGACGATTTCGGCGATGGCGCAGGGCAAGGACCCGGGCCCGGCGTCCTCGATGCTGAAGATCCTGGCGACCGAACTCAGCCAGCAGCTCACCGAACTCGCGCTGGATGCGGCGGGTCCGGCCGGACGCGTCTACCAGCCGCACGCCACCGCGCCGGGCGGGCCGATCGCCGAATTCGCCGCTCCCGCAGACGGTTACCACAGCGGAGCGGACTGGCAGGCCGTCGCGCCGCTGCGCTACTTCAACGACCGCGCGGGATCGATCTACGCGGGCAGCAACGAAATTCAGCGAAACATCCTCGCCAAAGCAGCATTGGGGCTCTGATGGACTTCACACTCACCGAGGAGCAGCAGCTGCTGCGCGATGCGGTCGCCGGATTCCTCGGCGTCCGCTACGACTTGGAGAAGAGCAGGGCCGCCGCCAAATCGGCGCAGGGCTGGCAGCCCGCCGTCTGGCGCGGATTCGCCGACGAGCTCGGGATTCTCGGCGCGACCCTGCCCGAACGGGTCGACGGGATGGGCGGTGGCGCAGTCGAATTGATGGTCATCGCCGAGGAGCTCGGCCGGGCGCTGGTGATCGAGCCGTTCGTCGACACCGTCGTCGTGGGGGCCGGTCTGCTGGAACGGTCGGGTGGTTCGCGCGTCGACGAGGTGCTGCGCGGCATCGTCGCGGGCGACGTCCGCACCGCGTTCGCGGCGCTGGAACCCAGCTCGGGGCAGACGCTGCACGATGTCGGCACCCTGGCGCGACGCGACGGCGATTCCTGGGTGCTCGACGGCGCCAAGTGCGTGGTGACCAGTGCGCCGCTCGCGACGCACCTGCTCGTCGCCGCCCGCACCTCGGGTGAGCGGCGCGATCGGGCCGGAATCTCGTTGTTCCTCACCGAATTCGATGCGGCGAACCCGCCCGCCGGAGTCGAGGTGCACTCCTACCGCACCATCGACGACCGTGTCGGATCCGATCTCGTCCTCACCGAATTCCGGCTCCCCGCCGACGCGCTGCTCGGCGCCGAGGGCGCGGCATGGGACGTCATCGAACCCACCGTGGACGCGGCGATCGCCGCGATCTGCGCCGAAGCGGTCGGTTGCCTGCGCAAGGTGCTCGCCGACACCGTCGAATACGCCAAGCAGCGCCAGCAATTCGGCGTGCCCATCGGCAGTTTCCAGGCGCTGCAACACCGCATGGTCGACATGTACATGGAACTGGAGCAGGCCATCGCGGCATCCCACCTCGCTGCCCACGCCCTCTCCGCCGCCCCCGCCGACCGCGCCCGCGCCCTCTCCGCCGCCAAGGTCACCGTCGGCCGCGCTGCCCGCTTCATCGGCCAGAACGCCGTCCAACTCCACGGCGCCATGGGCATGACCGAAGAACTCGCCATCGGCCACTACTTCAAACGCCTCACCGCCCTGGAACGCGAATTCGGCAGCACCGACTACCACCGCGCCCGGTACGCGCAGCTGACCAGGCCGTAGTCGGCGGCGCGGATCAAGCGCCGAGCATCAGTTCGACGGCCTCGTGCATCTTGTAGCGGGTGGCGAGGATGTCGAGAAGTTGATCGACCGTCTGCGGTGGGTCGCGGTGACGCGATGAGATCTGTCGGATGGCGGCCAGGGCGCGGACCGGGTCGACAGCGCAAGTGTTCGCGGCGAACTCGGCGGCGCCGACGACCTGCAAGCCGGTCGGCATCAGGTGCGACGGGAAATGGCGCACGTTCTCGGTGACGAGGGCTCCGGCATTGCTGACGACCGCCGCCGCGGCGGCGTGCTCGTCGTCCGGATCGGGCAGACCGAACGAGCCTTCGAGCGGTTCCCAACCGCATACCAGCGCGTCGTCGAAGGCGCGCGTCATCACCGCGAGAAGACCGGATGCTCGCCGTTTCGCGGTCTGCGGATCCGTGCCGCGGCGGACGAGCTTGCGCTCCTCGTGGAGTTCGAGTTCGGCCAGGATGGCGTCGTTCCAGAGCGGCCGGTAGAGGTTCTCCACGGCCAACGACAGCAGGAAGTCGCGCTGCAGGCTCGGCCAGAGGACGCAGGTGTCCAGCACCGCGCCGAACATCAGCCGCGCCGTCTTCGCGCGACCTCCTTGCGAATCTCGCGTAGCTGAGCGCGCACGGCATCCGGATCGTCTTCGTCGTCGAGCTCGACCGAGCTCGCGGCGAGAGCCTCGTACTGCCGCTTTCGGCGCTCGTCTCGGTAGGCGAGGACATCGGTCAGCAGGACGCGGCGGCGGGATCCGGTTCGCTCCGCTGGGATTTCGTTCGCATCGATGAGACGCACCACGGTCGGCCGACTCACGCTGAGCAGGTCGGCGGCTTGTTGAGTGGTCAGCGTCATGCTCTGCGGCGCGACGGTGACGGCCTTGCCCTCGCGAAGTGCCGCGACGACCTGGACCAGGACGCGGTGCACCGATTCAGGCACCTCGACCTGGTCGTGCTCGTCCGCGCCGACCAGCAGATACCGGGGGCGAATGCGGTCACCGCGACGCGATTCGTGGGCCGCGAGGAAGCTCACGACGGGGGCTAGTTCCTCAGTCGGCTCAGGCAGGTAGGTGTGCTGTTGCAAGGCTTCGGACGACATCTACGCGGCCTCCTTTCAAAGGAAGCGTAACGCGTTTCGAATTTTTCGCATAGCAACTCTTCGAAAGCACTCGGCCCGGGTTCTGATCGAACCCGGGCCGAGGCTTGTGTTCAGTTGGGAGCCGCGTCAGTTCTTGCGGCCGGGGGCCTTCGCACCCGACTTGAAGCCGAGGCCGCCCGGCTTGGCGGCCGGGGGTGCGGCGACGGAGCCGTTGCCGGAGGTGCCGTTGGTGGGCTGCTCCGGTGCGGGTTCGGCGGGGGCTTCCGCGGCGGGGGCCGGGTCGGCCGGAGCCGGCTCGGCGGGGGCCGAGGTCGCGGCGGCGCCGGGGGCCTTGGGGCCGGGGCGTTTGAAGCCGGACTTCATGGCCAGGCCCTTGGCGGCGATGGTCGGCTTGACTTCGGCGGGGGCCGAAACCGTCTCGGCGGCAGGCGCTTGGGCGGTGGGAGCCGACTCGGTCGCGGGAGCGGCCGTTGCCGTGGCGGGAGCCGCGGCTTCGGGTGCCTTGGTGCCGGGTGCCTTGGCGGCGCCCTTCATCGCCAGGCCCTTACCGCCGGGTGCCTTGGCCGCACCCTTCATGCCCAGTCCCTTGACGGGCGGGGCGGCGGGCGCTTCGGCGGCGGGCGCGGATTCGGGAGCCGCTTCGGGGGCCGGAGCTGCTTCCGTCTTCGCACCGGGTGCCTTCGCAGCACCCTTCATCCCGAGCCCCTTGCCGGGTGCCTTGGCCGGACCCTTCATGGCCAGACCCTTGACGGGCGCCGCCGGGGCTTCCGCGGCCGGAGCTTCGGCGGCCGGAGCCGCCGCAGCCTGCGCACCCGGCGCCTTCGCAGCACCCTTCATGCCGAGACCCTTGCCGGGTGCCTTGGCCGGACCCTTCATGGCCAGACCCTTGGCAGGCGCGGCCGAAGCTTCCGCAGCGGGCGCTTCGTCGGCCGCAGCCGCGGCCTTGGCACCGGGCGCCTTCGCGGCACCCTTCATGCCGAGACCCTTGCCGGGTGCCTTGGCCGGGCCCTTCATCGCCAGGCCACCACCAGCCGGAGCCGCCTTGGCCGGTGCCGGGGTCTCGGTCGCCACCGCGACAGGCTCCGGCTCGGGCTCGGCCTCGGGTTCGGGTTCGGTCTTGGGCTCCTGGATGACGGTCAGGTTCTGGGTCAGCGTGGCGGGCTCGACACGGGTGATGGCATCGAGCATCAGCTGCGCGACGTCGACGACCTCGACACCCTCGCCCTCGCCCTTCTCCTGACGCGCGGTGACACCGTCGTTGAGCATCACCCGGCAGAACGGGCAACCGGTCGCGATCTTCCCCGCACCCGAACCACCGTTCGACGCGGCCAGGGTCGACAGACCCTCATCGACCCGGTCGATGTTGATCCGCTTGCCGAGCTGCTCTTCCATCCACATCCGCGCGCCACCGGCACCACAGCACATGGACCGCTCACCATGACGCGGCATCTCCACCAGCGTCGAACCCGAAGCTTCCATCAACTCACGCGGCGCGTTGTAGACCTTGTTGTGCCGGCCCAGGTAGCAGGGGTCGTGGTAGGTGACGTTCTGGGTCACCGACGCCACCGGGATCAGCTTCTTCTGCCGCACCAGACGATTCAGCAACTGCGTGTGGTGCACCACCTCGTAGCTGCCACCCACCTGCGGGTACTCGTTGTTGAGCGCGTTGAAGCAATGCGCACAGGTCACCACGATCTTCTTGCGGCGATCCTCCACACCGGCGAACACCGAGTTCAACAACTCGATGTTCTGCTGCGCGAGCTGCTGGAACAAGAACTCGTTACCCGCCCGGCGCGCCGAGTCACCGGTGCAGGTCTCCTCCTGACCCAACACCATGAACTTCACCCCCGCGGTCGCCAGCAACTCGGCCACGGCCTTGGTGGTCTTCTTCGCACGATCCTCATACGCACCCGCGCAACCAACCCAGAACAGGTACTCATAACCGTCGAAGCTGTCCGCGTCCCGCCCGAACACCGGGATCTGGAAGTCGAGCTCGTTGATCCAGTTCAGACGGTCCTTGGCGTTCTGACCCCACGGGTTGCCCTTGTTCTCCAAGTTCTTGAACAGACCGGCCAGCTCGGAGGGGAACTCCGACTCGATCAACACCTGATAGCGGCGCATGTCGATGATGTGATCGACATGCTCGATATCCACCGGGCACTGCTCCACACACGCACCACAGGTGGTGCACGACCACAACACCTCCGGGTCGATGATGCCGCCGACGTCCTCACCACCGACCAGCGGACGCGCCGCCTCGGCGCGAGCCGCTTCGGAGATCCTGGCCAGCGCGGCCTCGTCCGGCTTGCCCTCGGCGTCGACCAGACCGACCTCCTCACCACCCATGTCCGTGCGGCCACCGGCCAGCAGATACGGGGCCTTGGCATAGGTGTGATCACGCAGCGACATGATCAACAACTTCGGCGAGAGCGGCTTACCGGTATTCCACGCCGGACACTGCGACTGACAACGACCACACTCAGTACACGTGGTGAAGTCGAGAATGCCCTTCCACGAGAAATCCTCGATCCGACCCGCACCCAGGGTGTCGGTATCGGGGTCGACGTTCTCCATATCCAGCGCCTTACCACCCGACATCATCGGCTTGGCCGCACCCAGCGCAACCCCGCCATCGTCCTCACGCTTGAAATAGATGTTCGGGAAGGCCGAGAAACGGTGCCACGCAACACCCCAGGTGACATTGCGGCCGACCAGGTACAGGAACGCCATACCGGACATCAGCTTGATGAACGCGAAGATCGACACCATGACCGGGCTGGCGGGCAGCAGCTTGGCCACCTGCATGGTGAAGAAGTCGGTCGCGGCGTTGGAGTGGTGGTAGGTCGCGATCTTGCCGGCCTTCACGAAGATCATGCCGAGGCCTTCCATCAGCACGATCGTCTCGATGACGTAAGCCGGGGCGAACTTCGAGCCGCCGAAGCGGGAAAGGCGCTCGGGAACCCGCGGGTGGTTCAGCTGACGGATGGCGATCAGCGTCACGATGCCGACCACGGTGGCGATGCCGAGGATCTCGTCCGCCAGGTGGTAGATAGCCCAGCCGCCGACGACCGGCCAGTGGAACTCGGGGTCGAACGTCTGTCCGTACGCCTCGAACCACAGTACGAAGCCGGCGAGGAAGCCGATCATCACGAGCCAGTGCGCCCAGCCGACGGTGCGGAACTTGTTCATGCGGGTGTGCGCGATGAACTCCACGAACATCTGCTTGAAGCGCGGGAAGAACGGTCGCCACCGATCGGGCGCGCCCTGTCCGACCATGATGGTGCGAGCGATGTTCCTGACGCCGCCGAAGAACGACGCCCAGCACAGGAGGCTGAGCGCCGCTCCGAATGTGCCCAGCGTCACTGTCAGGGCATTCATGTCGCGACCTTTCTTTGAGGCAACACGAGCGACTGGTGCGGCAGGCATGCCGTACCGGTTGGTCGTATCGTAACTGCCAGTAAGTTACTCGCCGGTAACTTATAGTGTCTATCGTACGATCGGTATTTGAGGTCCGCCCCCACTTGCTGGGGCTTGACCTGATATTTACTTGTGATCAATCTCACATAGATTCTCGAAGTCCGTCGTGAGATCAGCCGGTAACCACCGTAAACACCGAGCAAGTCACACCAATCGGTAAGGACAGGCTTACTCGGCGGAATCTGCTAGGGATCTCGCTTCTGGGCGCTCGTTCGATTACGCTCACGTCGTTCTGTTTGCCACGCCTGTCTTCGCACCGCTCGGGGAGAATCCGTAGGGGCCGACCGTCTTTCGGGTTGAATGAGCTCTCGCGTGTCGAAGCGGCGTGCGGACAACAACCCTGTGATGGATTGGAAACTGAATTGAATCTCCGCAGAACCACCGCGGCCGCCGCGTTGGTCATTGGCGCGATGACCATCGGTATGGGTACTGCTCACGCCGAGCCCGCCGACCCTGCGCAGGCCATCAACTACTCGGTCAAGCTGGTGGACAAGACGGTCGTGACCACGCTCAAGGGGGGGACCTTCGAGCTGGCCAAGTCGTCCGATGATGTCAAGGAAAACGACATCTACCTGGTCAAGGACGACGCGGGCAACACCGTCATCGAGCTGCCGCTCGACTTCAAGGTCGCCGACATCGCGGTGCCGGTGAAGCCGGAGCTCAAGAACGACGGCAAGGTGCTCGAACTGACGCCGGACCAGAACGCGATCCCGGCCGACCAGAAGGCGAGCATCGCGACCAACACGGTCAACGTCGTCGCCAAGCCGATCGCCTCGCCGATCGAGAACCAGCGGGCGCAGAACGAGTTCGCCAGCCAGTTCGGCATCGCCACCGCCGTCGGCGGCTTCCTCGGCACCGCCGTGGGCGTCATCGCGGGCGGCGTCATCGGTTGCATCCTCGGCCTGCCGCTGCTCGGTGTCGGCTGCATCCCGGCCGCCATCGCCGGTGCGGGCATCGGCGGCATCCTGGGCACCATCGCCGTCGGTGGCCCGGCTCTCGCCGTCGCGGGCATGGACCTGATCAACACCCTGCAGGCTCCGGAAGGCACCACCAAGTGGGCCGACAAGCCGAAGGCTGCGCAGGCCGCGAACTGACTCGGCTCTTCACGTACGACCGGCCTGTTCCCTTCGGGGAGCGGGCCGGTCGTCGTTTCGCGGGTCTTCTGCCCGACGGCAATCCCCAGCGGCTCAGCTCGGCAGCTCCAGCGAGCCGTGGAAAGCGACCTCCCCCAAACGGGTTCCCAGCTCGCCGTAAGACCGCTCCGCCATCTCGAACGTGCCGTTCTCGCGGACCAGCAGGACCGTGCTCGCCCTGGTGCCGTGCACCCGATGGGCGATGAATCTCGCCGACAGCGCCCGTTCCATCTCCGGCGGGACGCCGGTGTGCGGCAGCTGATCGTCCGGGACCTCGGTGTGATCGGAGAGCACGTCGTAATACCGGTCCAGCGCACCGGGATCGGATTCCACCACCTTGCGCAGTTCGGTCAGGCCGTCCTGCACCTTGGGCCAGATCCGCTCGGGCGCCTCGAGTTCGGCGCCGGGCGTCGCCTCGGCCGACGTGACGAAGGTGCCGTTGGAGAGTCCGTGGAAGCCGGGAGCGAGCGGTTGCGGTGGATTCGCGCTGCGGTTCGAATGCCACCACAGCGCAGCCAGATCCGAGATCACCAGGTTGTACCCGTTGTAGTCGTCCGGCGCCGCGGCGACCTCCCGAGCGTACTTTTCCGGGCTGGGAAATTCGCCAGAGGGTTGCCTGTCGTCGCCGCCGCGCAGGAAATCCATCAGCAGAGCGCCGCGTGAACGCGCGTCTGCGCGTTGGTCATCCGGATTTCGGACGTTGGTCACCGCGGCGAAGCGATTGTGTGCACCCGCCACGCTCATCCCCAGCCAGGTGCCCGGAGGATCGCCCTCGCGCCTGCCGATCGCGCCCGTGTCGCGCCCCGCGAGCAGTCCGGGCACCTCCGGCCACCACCGCATGGATTCGGTCGGCCGGGTGTAGAACTCGTCGCGGTTGGCCGCCACGATCAACCGGTAATCCGGGTGTGCGCGCCAACCGATCAACACCAAACACATGTGGTCCAGAATGCCGGACAGGCCCCGCGCGGTCATCGGAAAGGGCAGCGGAAAAACGGTGCGAGACAGCGAAAAGGCCGCCCGCGCGAACGCAGACGGCCTTTTCGGGCAAACATGCTCAGTTGGTGCGGATCCGCAGCCCCGGGTTGTCGGAGAGGACCACGCTGACCGGCTGCGCGAACAGCTGCGGCGCGTTGCCGGTGAGCGCGCCGATCAGGTTGGGGATCTCGCAGATCGGGTAGTCGGCCACCGACGAGGCGCTGGAGATGCCGAGTGCGAGACGGCCGGTCACGATCGGGCCGCCGCTGTCGCCGGGCAGGGCGCAGATGTTGGCCGAGAAGCTCTGCGTCAGTTCACGATCGCCGACCTGCACGGTCTGGTCGACGGCGTTGACGACGCCGCAGCTGAATCCGGTGCGCGAACCCGACTTGCAGACCGGGGCGCCGACCACCGGGGTGGCCACGCCGTCGACCGCGATCGGCCCGGCGCCGGGCACCTTCACGCTGTTGTTGGAGAAGCGGTCCGCGAAGGAGTCGTTGATCCGGATGATCGAGTAGTCCTGGTTGCCGAGCACCGACTTCTGGAACACGCCGAGCTGGGCGCCGCGCCGCTCCTGAGGCAGCAGCTCGTGCACGGCCGACGGGTTGCCGAGGTCCGGGTTGCAGTGGCCCGCGGAGATGTTCACGACGTTGCCTGCGCGGTCGGTGCCGTTGAAGCCGAACGAGCAGCGCAGCTGGCTTCCGCCGCCCACCGAGGCGTAGCCGTCGCCGCCTGCCAGCGCGGCCCGGTTGTCGCCCTCGGCGATGGCGGTGCCCTGCGGCAGCAGCTCGCCCGCCACCGGCGGCGCCATCACGATGACCCGCGACGGGTCGACGAAGCTGGGCATCGGCAGGCCCGCCTGGTCCACTCGCACCGCGATGCTGTTGTTGACCGTGTCGATCACGACGCCGCGCACCAGGGCCGCGACCGCCTCGGGCTGGCTCTCCAGCCACCGATCGAACGCGCTCTTCTCGCCGCGCAGCGCCGCTTCGCTCTTGGCGACGTTGCGCACCTCGAATCCGGCCGATTCGGCCGCCTTGCGCGCCTCCTCCGCGCCGGGCCCCTGCGCCACCGCGACGATGGCCTTGCCCGCGTCGTCGAGCCAGGCGCCGCCGAACACCCCCGGGTACTGGCGCTGCGCCGAGGTGGCGAAGGCCGCGACCTGCTGGCCGAGCTCGGCGCGGCGCAGGTATTCCTCGGGCGAGATCTTCAGGTCACGGGTGACCGCGGCGATGAGATCCGAGGGCAGGGCCGGGGCGGGTTCCGCGTTCGCCACTGCCGCCGTCGGTCCGAACAGCATGATCGCCGCCGAGGCGGCGATTACTGACTTCCGGAATCTTGTCTGTCGCGCAGCTGATCGGGGTTGACCCATACGTGGCAGGAGCATGTCCAGACTATATGGGGTCCGGCCCGGTATTCCCACCCGAGCGGGGACCCCATTTTGCCTAATTCGGACTAATCCGGCGATGCGTCGGTCATCCGGCATTCGGACGGGTCCGAACCTGGATGCCGCTGCCGAGCCCGCCGCCCGCGGACTCGTCGATGTCGGCGAGGATCGCGCGGATCGGAATGCCGAGCGTCGCCGTGCCGCCGTACGGCGCGAGCGCGAGGTTCGCCTCGCTGCAGTCCGGTGCGTCGGCGGCGTTGGAGCCGCTGGTGATGCCGAGCGCCAGGGTGCCGGAGACGATCGCGCCGCCGCTGTCGCCGCCGAGGGTGCAGGCGGAGCTGGCGAAGCCGCGGATCGTCTTGCTCTCGCCCTCGGCGGTGTAAAGCTGCGTCTCGACCCGGTCGGCGACCACGAAACCGCAAGTGAATGTGGACGACTGGCCCGACTTGCACACCGGTGCGCCGGTGATCGGATCGGCGGTGCCGGTGATCGACAGGGTGGTGCCGTTCGCGCCGCGCACCGAGGGCTGGTCCATGCCCGCCCGGACGGCGCGGTCGTTGAGCTTGATCACCGAGTAGTCCAGCGCGTTCTGCCCGCCGAGCTTGGCGTTGACGAAGCTGCCCAGCTCGGGGCTGTTGGGGAGATCCTTGAGGTTGGGGAGGTAGACCCCGGCCTGCTGGTTCGCCTTGCCCACGTTCGGGTCGCAGTGGCCCGCGCTGATGTTGAGCGCGTTGCCCGCCGAATCCACGCTGTTGAAACCGAAGGAGCAGACGTCGACGTTGCGCAGCGAGGAGTCGTGCAGCGAGCTGGGCGCGCTGATGTAGGTGTCGCCGCCCATCGGCCTGCGCTCGACGGGGCCGCCGTTGCCGGGGGAAAGGATGACCTTGATGTTGGCGATCAGGGTCGGCAGGTTCAGCACGTGGCCTGCGGGGGTGTTAGCGACGCTGAGCACCAGCTGGCTGTTCAGGAAGTCGATGGCCACCGAGTTGATCGCCGCGGACAGCTCGCGCGGTAGCGAGGTGATCCACTGGTTGAGCTGCATCAGCGAGCCCTCGAGGCTGTCCGCGGAGACCGGGGCGAGGCGGGTTTGGTAGCCGTCGTCCGCGGCGATGCGGGCGGCGTCCGGCGAGGTCACCGCGACGACGGCCTTGCCGTCGGCGCCGATCCACGCGCCCGCGTAGGAATCGGGGCGTTCGGAGCGGAAGTCGCGGGCGTAGTCGCGAAGCTGCTGGGCGCGGGCCGCGCGGTCGAGGTATTCGGTGGGCGTCATCTTCAGATCGCGCGCGATCGCCTGCACCAGTTCCGCGGGCAGGGTATCGGCGGCGAGCTGGGGCGGCGCGGGTTCCGCTGTCGCCGTGCCGGACAAGGGGGCCAGAAGAACGGTCGCCGCGGCCGTGAGAGAGGCAGCCTTGACCGCGGCGCGACGCGCCACCAACTTGCGCATGAAGTCCCTTCGTCGGCACGGAAGTGCCAGCTAAATCCGTGGGCCGTCGGCGGCGAACCTCTTGGCGCACAGTCCTCGATCAGCGACCGACCGGTCGTCGCGATACATCGGACGGACCGGTCAGCGCTTCACTCTAGGGCACAAACCCCTTCCGTTCGCTACTAATCAGCGAGGCCGTGTGTTACCGGGTGTCTGCCACTGCGGGTTCCACCATTCGTACGGGTCGTAGGACGGGTACGGGTACCACGGGTTGGTGTTGCGGGCGGTGGTCGGACGCGAGGGCGCCGTCGTGGTCGGCGTGGTGGTCGGCTCGGTCGTCGGAGGGGGCGTCGGCGAGGGCTCGACGGTCGGCTCCGCTTCGGTGGTCTCGGTGATCACCACCGGCGGCTCGGCGACGGGCGGCGGGGCCACCGGCGGCGGGGCGACGCTGCTCGAGGTGCCTGACTGCGCGTCGCGCACCGACGGAACGGCGGGGGACTCCTCACCGCGGAAGAGCACGGCGACGCCGATGCCGCCGAGTACGAGTCCGATCAGCGCCGCGACCGCGATCAGCACCGAGACGCGGCGGCGGTCGCCGGACCGTGGCGTGGGCGCGGGCGCCGGCGTTTCGGGGGCCACTGTCTCGACGAGCAATTCGGTCGGCAGCGGCGTCGCGGTCGGCATCGCCGCGGAGTAGGCCTGCATACGGGTTTCGGCGGGCACCGCGGGAATGATGTCGGTCACCACGGTCGAGTTCTCGGCCGCGCCCGGATCCGGCGGCGTCGCGCCCGCGGGGGTGGCGAGTACGGAGGCCAGCGCGGCCCGCGCGGCGTCGTAGGCGAACGACTTGCCGGGTTCGGCGGTGTCGACTGCGGGCAGATCGGCCTCGCTGACCAGCACAACCGATTTCAGACCCAGGTAGTCCAGCGCCTCGCGCAGCGACTGCACCTGCTGAGCGGGCCAGGAGCCGGGGTGGGTGGCGTAGAACTCCGCTGCGCCGCTGAGGTGCTCGGTGGTCAGGTTGATCAGGCAGAACAGGGCGGTGGCGACGAGGTCCTCCGCGCGATACGCCTCGCCGTCGTCGACCGAGATACCCGCGGGGTTGCCGACCGCGCCGACGAAACCGGTGATGGAGTGTGAGTGGTCTGTCGGCGCGTCGCCGCCGAGGACGGTGTCGCCGTCGTCGGACATGTGCAGCACCGACTCTCGGACGACGTAGTGCAGGTCGCCCGAGTCGGTGACGATCGCGGCGGTGCAGTCCTCATCGGCGATCCGCAGGCCCACCCCTGTGGCCATCACATTCCTCGTTTCGGCTTCGATCGGCCCGCCCCGGGCGATCACACGAGCAATGAGCCGTGTCCCATGGCGCGGAGCATTGACAATAACTCCGAGCGGGATCGCGCACCGATCCGACGTCGGATCCGCGCGACATGGTGCTCGACGGTCTTGGCGGAGATGTACAGCCGCGCACCGATCTCCCGATAGGTCAGTCCGAGCAACACCAGTTCGGCGACTTCCCTTTCCCGTTCGCTCAGGATCGCGGCGCCGTCCCCGGCGGGATCGGGCGCGCTGGACGTGCGCGGTGCGGCGGCGGACTGTGGCACCGGCTGCTCCTGCGGTTTCGACTCGGCGCGCACCATGCGGGCCAGCTTGAGCAGCGCTGTCGCGGTCGCGGAATCGGCTGCGGACAGGGCGGCTTCGCTGGCCAGCCTGGCCGCGTCCCAGGTGAGGCCGATCTCGCGCAGTCCGTTGACGGCCACCTCGACCGGTTTCACCTCGACCTGCCCGCGCAGCACGAGCACCCAGGTGCGGCCCGCGTCCACCAGCACGGCCGCGTGCCGGTCACCCGCCTCGGCCGCGGATTTGAGCAGGCGCGCGTGCGGCAGCAGCTCCGCCGGGCTCTCGTGGGCGATGGCCGCCTGCACGCCGTACCAGTGGAAGGCGTTGGCCCAGGCGGGCGGCTGATCGAGGCGGTGCAGCAGGCTCAGCGTCGCGTCGACGAGCGGCGTGACGCGGCGTTCGTCGCGCAGCCGGATGCCCGCCAGCCACAGTTCGCCGATCGGCAGCACCGTGAGCAGGTCGGCGTCCACGTCGTCGAACAGCGGGTAGGCGGCCTGCCAGGCGCGGGTGAGCGCGGCGTGGTCGCCGCCGCGGCGCGCGAGACCGACCGCGACGCCGTGCGCGAGCAGCCGGTCACGGATGTCGAGCTGGTCCCAGCCCAGGGCCGCGACGGTGTTCGCCGCGGCCTGTTCGTCGCCGCCGAGCATGGCCGCCCACGCGGCGAGCACCTGAAGTTGGTGGCAGCGCAGACCGCTGGTGGTGGCCCGGCGCAGCGCGTCACCGGCGCGGCGCGGCTCACCTGTGCTCAGACACAGCAAGGTCGCGATCGAGACGGCCGTGCACGGCAGGAATCGGTCGACGCCGGAGTCGGCGTGCGCGGCCTGGATGAGCGCGGAAACCGCGCTGGGCGTTCCGCTTCCGTGATCGGCGAGGGAGTCGGCGAGCGCGGTCGCGATCAGCCGGGCGTGCGAGCCCGCCTCGGTCGGCGGCCAATTGCCCGCCGCGCCGGACAGTTCGGTCGCGGCGGGCACATTGCCCGCCAGATACAGCACGGTCGCGCCGACCGCCCAGTCCGGGCCGACGCGGTGCGCGCCGAGCCAGCCGTAGAGCTGTGCGGCCCGGCCGACGAGTCCGCGCCGGGTCAGCACGCCCGCGCAGATCCGCACGGCGTCGGAGAGATCGGAGCCGTCGACGCCCGCCCTGGCCAGTACGGGTTCGGCCAGCCGCATGGCGGTCTCGCCGTCGCCGGTGCGGGCGGCGGCCTCGGCCCAGCGCAGCCCTATCTCGTTCGGATCGGCGCCCGCCGCGGCGGCTGCGGCGTAATAGCGGACCGCCTCACGTCCGGCGTGTTCGGCTGAGGTGCAGAGGAATTCGGCGAGGCGCGGGTCGCGGACCCCGGATTCGGCGAGCAGCAACGCGGTGTGGTCGCGCAGCAGGCCCGCGTCGAGGCGGGCGGAGAGCAGCCTGCGCTGCACCGCGACGAACCTGCGGTCGCCGAGCATGGTGCGCAGCGGTGCGACGGCGGGGGCGAGCAGCAGGTCGGCGTCGGTCACCAAGGCGGTGGCGCGGGCCCGGTCGATGAGCGTCTGTGCGGCAGCCGATTCGACGCCGAGCACTTCGGTGAGTTCGCTGGAGTCCAGCCCGGTCCCGGTGGTCGCGACGACCAGGGTCTCGAGCAGATCGGGTTCGAGGTTGTCCAACTGCGAGCGCGACCAGTCGGCCACCGCCTCGTCCACGGTGCGGATCCCGGCGTCCAGGCGCGCCGAGCAGGCGGCGGAGAGCGCGGCGACGACGCCGCCGCGGATACCGCCGGTCTGCTGATGAATGTGCTGCGCGACAGGACGCGGCACCATCATCCCCAATTCCCTTGCGAAGGGCAGGATGTCGGCGACACCGAGCGGTCGCAGGTCGACGATGCGCCCGCGCCGGGCCACCGCCTCGGCCAGGGCGCGCAGGTGCGCGTCGTGCGGGCGCGGCTGCACCGCGATCACCGCGGTGCAGTTTCCGGATTCGACCGCCGTGCAGAGCGTTTCGAGTTCGGACGCGCCCAAGGTGTGCGCGTTGTCGATGATCAGCGCCGGGCGGGGCGCGTCCGGGTCGGCGCTGTCCACCTGGCCGTTCGTCGACGCGTTCGGTCCCGGCGCGGCGACGTTGTCCTGTAGGGGAATACCGCGTCCGCGCAGGCGCGTGCGGATCACCGAGAGCAGGGTGGACTTGCCGGTGCCCGAGCGGCCGCGAATCAGGTAGACGGCGGGTTCCTGCTCGGCGCTGTCGAGTTCGCGCAGGATGTCACGGGCGCTCGGGAGAGTGTCGAACGCCGTGTCAGCCACCGTTGCCCCCGAGGATCTCGCCCGGCGCGCGCAGCACCGTGCCGACCGCGCCGCCGACTCCGTCCACCACATCGCCGAGCGGATCGGTCAGCACTCCGGTGGGGACGCTCGGTGCCTGCGGTTGGTGGGGCTGGGGCTGTTGTGGTTGCGGAGCAGGAGGATTCGGTCCCGGTGTGGGTTGCGGCGCCGGTTGCGGCGCGGGCTCCCCGGGAGCGGTGGCGGCGGGTGCGGGCTGCCCCTGGGTGGGCTGCCCAGGCGCGGGCTGGTTGTTCACCACCGCGACCGTGCTCGAGCCAGGGGTCGAGTTCGCCGCGGAACCAGGCTGCGGCGCTACGGGTTTCGGTTGTTGCGGGGTGCCGGTGCCGGGATCCGCCGCGGGAACGTCCGATGCCGGAGCGCCGGTGCCGCCGGGCGCCGCGACATCGGCGGGCCCCGGCGAGACGGACTGCTCGGGAGAGGGCGAGTTCGCGGGTGACTGCGCGCCGGTGCCGATCGCGACGGTGCCGGTGGCGAGCAAGCCGATGACCACGGCCGTACCCGCGACGATCGCGGCGCGCCGGCGGCCGGTGAGCCTGCGGATCCGGGACTTCGGCAGCTCCTTCTCGGCGCCGCGGCCTGCGCGGGTCGGCCGGTCGACGGCGGGCAGTTCCTTCGTCTTCGGTGCGACGGCGGTCGCGGGAACCTCGGCGAGCGCCGCGACCGGGGCGGTGTCGATCGCGCTGTCCATCAGATCCCCGGCCAGCGCGGCCGCCCCGCGAGCGCTGGTGTTGGCAGGCTCGGGCGCGGCGACGACCGGGAGACCGAACTCACCCGAGATCAGCTCGCCGACCAACGGGATCGCGCCGCCGCCGCCCGTCAGCAGGACCCGGCCGATGTCGCCGACGTCCAGTCCCGCGCGGTGCACGGTGTCGCGAATGAGGTCGAGGGAGGTGAGCAGCGGGCCGCGGATCAGTTCTTCCAGCTCGCCGCGCACCAGACGGATCTGGTCGCCCACACCGGAAGCGGGGTCGAGCCGGACCGGGACGACCGTAGCGGTATTTATGGAAAGCTCTTCTTTCGCTTTTTTGCAGCGCTCTCGCAATACCGATAATTCGCGTTCCACGACCGGGTCGAACGGATCGAAATCATTTCCACGCAATGCGTTAGCCAGCACGTAACGCATGGTCAGCAGATCGAATTCCGAACCGGCGACGTCGGTGGAACGCAACGAGGCCAGCAGCGCAGTCTGAGTTCCGGTGCGCACCACCGAGACCGTGCACCCGGTCGCGCCGAGGTCGTAGACGACCAGCGCGCCGTCGCCGAGCGGACCGTGCGCGGCCTCCAGCCACTGCACCGCCGCCGTCGGCTCTGGGACGAGCGTCACATCGTTCAGGCCCGCCGAGTCGAACGCGGTGCGCTGCACGTCGATCGTGTGCCGCGACCACCACGCCGGATGGCAGGCGACCACGGCATCGGGCTCTTGCCCTGTGGCATGGGCGATTTCGTCGATCAGACAGGTGACGGCCGTCGCCACCAAGTCCTCCGCCGCATGCGCGGAACCATTTTCGGCCAGGATGTCGACCGGATCGCCGACGCGAGCCAGAAACCCTTCCAGCACCGCATCACTGGAGTGTCTTCCGGTGCGCCGCGCGCCATTCCCGAAGGAAGGCGGGGCGTCCCGGCTCAAACGCAACACACTCGGGTGGTTCGCGACGGTGCCACCCGCGGCCGGCCCGGCCTGGGTGTCGCCGATCTCTCCCGTCGTCGCCACGGCGACCGAATTCGACGCCCCGACCTTGATGCCGAGCGCCAGACGCTGTGTCATTGGTGAACCTCGTTAGGGGAAAACCGTGTGATCCGGTAGTCGCTGCTGGGTTGTTCGGTGGTGCGAGATAGCCGAGTGATCCGGCCGACCTGTCAGATCTGTCGGTAGCTGGGGAGCCGCCGTTACCGGGTAGGGGAAGGTGCGGGGTAATTCCCCTAATGGCCGTCCGGCCCCTAACGGGTTGCACCCGTGATTGGTAGGGGTCCGCCCCGTTCCCCCGTAACACAATGCGTGCCTAGCGTGAAATGCATTCCAACGAGAGCGGATCGCGTGGTCCGCCGATCCCAGGAGACGATCCTCGATGACCCCCAACGTGATTCTCGAGTTCATCCTCGGCCTGCTGCGCGACCGCGAGGCCGCGGTAGGTTACTGCGCCAACCCGGAAGGCGCGCTGGCGGCCGCGGGACTCTCCGCGGTCACGCCGGAGGACATCGCCGCGGTCGCCCCGATGGTGGCCGAGTCGGCTCTGGTCGCGGGCGGCTCGCAGCTGTCGGCGATCGTCGCGGCGGGCACCTCGGCTTCGGCCGGAGCCGCCGCGGCAGGCGGTGTCGGCGCCGCCGCCTCGGCGGGCGCGAACGCGGCGGTCGGCGCGGCGGCGAACGCAGGCGTCGACCTGGGCGCCGACGTGAACACCGACATCGACCTCGGCCTCGGTCTGAACACCGGACTGAACGGCGATCTCGGCGCAGGCCTCGACCTGGGCGGCGCGCTCGGCGCGGGCCTCGGGGCCGTCGTGAACGCGGGCACCGACCTCTCCGCCGATCTGGGTGGCGCGCTGGGCACGACCGTAGGAGCGGGCGCGCAGGCCGTGGCCGATCTCGGCGGCAGCCTGACCGCGGGCCTCGACGGCGTCCTCGGTGCGGGCGCGGGTGTCGGCGGCGCGCTCGGCGCGGTCACCGACATCGCCGCGGGTGTCGGCGGGGGTCTGGATGCGTCGGTCGGCGCGGGTCTGGAGGGTGCGCTCGGCGCCGGTGCCGGTTTGACGGGTGCTGTGGGTGGCGCGGTGGGTGGCGTCGCCGATATCGCCGCCGGGCTGGATACGTCGGTCGGTGCGGGGCTCGAGGGCGCGCTCGGCGCGGGTGCGGGTCTGACCGGTGCCGTCGGCGGGGCTTTGGACGGTGTCGGCGATCTCACAACCGGCTTGACCGGCGGCCTCGGCGGGGCATTGGACGGTGTGCTGGGCGTCGGCGCTGGGCTCGGTGCTGGTTTGGGGGGTGCCGTTGGTGCGGGTGCCGAAGCCGGTGCCGGTCTGGAAGGCGCGATCGGCGCGGGCGCTGACCTCGGCGGCGATCTCTCGGCCGGTATCGGTGGCGCTGTGGATGGTGCGCTGGGCGTTGGGGCTGGGCTCGGTGCTGGTTTGGGGGGTGCCGTTGGTGCGGGTGCCGGTCTCGGTGCGGGTCTGGAAGGCGCGATCGATGCCGGCGCTGACCTCGGCGGCGATCTGTCCGCCGGTGTCGGTGGCGTGGTCGACGCGGGTGCCGGTCTGGGCGCGGGCTTGGGCGGCGCGCTCGGCGCGGGAGCCGAATTGAGCGGTGACGTGGCCGGCGGTCTGGGTGGCGCGCTGGACGCGGGCCTCGGCGCGGGCGCGAATCTCGGTGCCGGACTGGAAGGCGCGTTGGGCGCGGGGCTGGGCGGCGCGGTTGGCGCGGGCGCCGAGCTCGGCGGCGACCTGTCCACCGGAATCGACACCGCCATCGGCGCGAGCGGTGACATCGCCACCGGAGTCGGTGCGGGCCTGGATGGGGCATTTGGTGCGGGCGCGGAAGTGGGTGGCGACCTGTCGGCCGGTCTCGGCGGTGCGGTCGGTGCGGGTGCCGAAGTCGGTGCCGGTCTGGGCGGCGGTCTGGAAGGCGCGATCGATGCCGGCGCCGAGCTCGGCGGCGATCTGTCGGCCGGTGTCGGTGGCGTGGTTGACGCGGGTGCCGGTCTTGGCGCGGGTCTGGGCGGTGCGCTGGATGCTGGTGCGGAGTTCGGCGGCGATGTGGTCGGTGGTCTCGAAGGTGCGCTGGATGCGGGCCTCGGCGCGGGCGCGGGCCTGGGTGCGGGTCTGGAAGGTGCGGTTGGTGCGGGCGCCGAGTTCGGTGGTGACTTGTCCACCGGAATCGACGCCGCGATCGGCACGGGTGGCGATATCGCCACCGGTGTGGGTGCGGGTCTGGACGGCGCGATCGGTGCGGGCGCCGGGTTCGGCGGTGACTTGTCGGCCGGTCTCGGTGGCGCGATCGGAGCGGGTGGCGATATCGCCACCGGTGTGGGTGCGGGTCTGGACGGCGCGATTGATGCGGGCGCCGGGTTCGGCGGTGACTTGTCCGCTGGCGTGGGTGGCGCGATCGATGCGGGTGCAGAGGCCGGTGCCGGTCTGGGCGCGGGTCTAGGCGGTGCGCTGGATGCGGGCGCCGGGTTCGGCGGCGATGTGGCCGGTGGCTTCGAAGGTGCGCTGGATGCGGGCCTCGGCGCGGGTGCTGGCCTGGGTGCGGGTCTGGAAGGTGCGGTTGGTGCGGGTGCCGAGTTCGGTGGTGCGCTGAACGGTGGGGCCGAGGCGGGCGCGAATCTTGGTGCGGGCGTTGGCGGTGCGGTCGATGCGGCCGCGAACCTGGGCGGCGATCTGTCCGCGGGTATCGATGGCGCGCTGGATGCGGGCGCGGGTCTTGAAGGTGCGCTGGATGCCGGCCTGGGTGCGGGCGCGGACCTGGGTGCCGGATTCGACGGTGCCTTCGGCGCGGGTACCGAACTCGCCGGTGATCTGTCGGCCGGTCTCGGTGGCGGCTTGGAGGCTGGTCTGGGCGGTGCGGTCGACATGGGTGCGAACCTCGGTGGTGATTTCGCTGCCGGTGTCGGTGGTGCGCTGAACGGTGGGGCCGAGGCGGGCGCGAATCTTGGTGCGGGCGTTGAGGGTGCGCTCGGAGCGGGTGGTGCTGTGGCCGGTGGGCTCGAGGGTGCTTTCGATGCTGGAAGCGAGGCGGGCGCGGGTCTGTCGGCTGGTCTGGAGACCGGTCTCGGCGGGGCTGTCGATGCGGGTGCGAACCTCGGTGGCGACTTGGCCGCTGGTTTCGGTGGTGCGCTGAATGCGGGCACGGAGGCTGGTGCCGGTCTGGAAGCTGGTCTCGGCGGGGCGGTTGATGGCGGTGCGAATTTGGGCGGTGATCTGGCCGCCGGTGTCGGTGGTGCATTGGATGCGGGTGCTGGTCTGTCGGCTGGGATCGGTGGTGCGGTCGATGCGGGCGCGAACCTTGGCGGCGATCTGTCCGCTGGTCTCGAGACCGGTCTCGGTGGTGCGGTCGATGCGGGTGCGGATCTCGGTGGCGATTTGGCCGCTGGTTTCGGTGGTGCGCTGAATGCGGGCGCGGAGGCTGGTGCCGGTCTGGCCGGTGGTCTGGAGGCTGGTCTCGGTGGGGCGGTCGACGCAGGCGCGGACCTTGGCGGTGATCTGTCCGCTGGTTTCGATGGTGCGGTGGATGCCGGCGCGGGTCTGTCGGCTGGTCTGGAGACCGGTCTTGGTGGTGCGGTCGACGCGGGCGCGAACCTGGGCGGAGGTCTGTCGGCTGGTCTCGAGACCGGTCTCGGTGGTGCGGTCGACGCAGGTGCGAACTTCGGCGGCGATCTGGCCGGTGGGCTGGAAAGTGCTGTGGGCGGTGCCATCGAAGCGGGTGCCGGTCTGGAGGGCGGCGTCGAGGGCGCGGTCGACGCGGGCGCTGCGTCCGGAGCAGGCTTGGCGGCCGGGCTCGGCACCGCGGCGAGCGCCGGTGCGGAGTTCGGTGGTGAGTTCGCCGGTGGCATCGATGGGGCCATCGACGCCGGGGCCGGGCTGGAGAGCGGCTTGCAGGGCGCGGTGGAGGCGTCCGCCGGCGTCGGGTCCGGTGTTTCCGGCGGGGCGAACGCGGGTGCTCAGACGGTCACCGGTCTGGAGTCGAGCGTGTCAGCGGGGCTCGGCAGCGTTCTCGGCGCGGAGCAGGAGATCGGCGGCGGGCTGAACAGTGATCTCGGCGGCGTGCTCGCCAGCGGCGCGCAGGGCGGCGCCGAACTGGGCGGCGGCTTGCAGGGTCTGGTCGGTGGCGTGACCGGGTTCGGCGGCGGTGTGTCCGGCGGTGCGGACGCCGCTGTCGAGGCGGGCGGCGAATTCGGAACCGGTTTGGAGACCGGCCTTTCCGGCGGTCTCGAAACCGGCGCTGCGGCGGGTGCGGATCTGACGGGCGGTCTCGGCGGCGCGCTCGGCGCGGGCGGGCAGGCGGCGTCCGGAATCGAAGCGGGTCTGTCAGCGGGCCTCGGCGCCGCCGGCCAGGCGGGCGCCGGTCTCACGGCCGGTCTCAACGGCGCCATCGGCGCGGCTGGTCAGGCCGGGGCCGGACTGGAATCGGGCCTGTCGGCCGGACTCGGCGCGGCGGGGAACGCGGGCGCGGGTCTGCACAGCGGTCTCGAGTCCGGTCTCGGTGCCGCGGGGAATGCGGGTGCTGGTCTGCACAGCGGTCTGGAGACGGGCATCGGTGGCGCGGCGGGCGCGGGAGCGGGCCTGCACAGCGGTCTCGAGACGGGAATCGGTGGCGCGGCCAACGCCGGTGCTGGTCTGCACAGCGGCCTGGAGACAGGTATCGGTGGCGCGGCCAACGCGGGCGCGGGTCTGCACAGCGGTCTCGAGACCGGCGTCGGCGGTGCGGCTAACGCGGGTGCTGGTCTGCACAGCGGTCTGGAGACGGGTATCGGTGGCGCGGCTAACGCGGGTGCTGGTCTGCACAGCGGTCTGGAGACCGGCGTCGGCGGTGGTCTGAGCGGCGGTCTGGACTCCGGCATCGGCGGCACGGCGAGCAGTGGCCTCTCCACAGGAGCCTCCAGCTCCTTCCACGGCGGCGCGGACGCAACGCACTCGGCCGGCGCGGGAGCACAGGGTGCGCTCGGCGGCGGAACGGACCTGGGTGGCAGCATCGGTTCCACGGCGGAGACCACCGCGCACACCTGGTCCTCGCTGGACGTTTCGAGCGCATTCGGCAGCGGTTTCGACGGCGGCACCAATGCGACCGGCGAGACCTCGCTGTTCGCCGAGGGCGCGTCGAGCGTCGATCTCGGCGGGTCGACCGACCTGTCGGGTGATGCGTTCCTGCACTGAGAGAGGTCGATATCGCGATGGGGACACCCGTATCCGCTTCCGCGCCCGCGGTACCGCTGCTGTCGGTACTGGGTGAAACCATCGCCGCGGCGTCGCATCGTGATCGCGGGTCAACTCGGCCAGGGCAAGAGCCGTTTCGTGAACGCGCTGCTGAACGTCGATATCTGCCCGGTCGGCGACGACGCGACCACCGACGTCCCCGCCACGCTCGTGCACGGCGATCAGGCGCACGCGGAGCTGCTGCTCACCGACCCGTACGGCGGCGGTGAGAGCCGGATTCCGGTGCCGATCGAACAGCTTCCCGAGATCGACGCCCGCCCCCCGCTCGCCGATGGCAGGCGGGTGCTGCGGATGGAGATCCAGCTGCCGAATCCGCTGCTCGCCGACGGCATCGTCCTGGTCGACACCCCCGGCGTCGGCGGACACGGAAACGCGGGCGCCACAACGGTTCTCGGCATAGTCCCGGCCGCCGACGCGGTGTTCGTGGTTTCCGACGCCTCCACCGAGATCACCGAACCCGAGCTGGTGTTCCTGCGTCAGGTGCGCGAGCTGTGCCCCACGGTCGCGCTGTTGCTCACCAAAACCGACCTGTACCCGCATTGGCGGCGGGTCCACGAAGCGAATCTCGGCCACCTGCATCGCGCCGGGTTGGACGTGCCGATCATCCCGGTCTCGGCGCTGCTGCGCGAGCACGCCATGCGCCTACAGGACGCCCAGCTCGGACTGGAGTCCGGCTTCGGTGTGCTGTATCAGTTCCTGCGCGAGCAGGTGGTCGCTCGCGATCAAGCCGCGACCCGTGCCGCCGTCGCCCGCGATATCCAGTCCGCCGCGGAACATCTGGCGCTCGCGTTGGGTAGCGAACTCGTCGCGCTGCGCGACCCGAATCAGGGCGCGGCCGCGATCCGGGAACTCCGAGCCGCGAAAACCGCTGCGGAAGAACTGCATCGGCGCACCGCCGCCTGGCAGCAGACACTCACCGACGGAATCACCGATCTGGCAGGCGATGTCGACCACGATCTGCGAGATCGCCTGCGCGGCTTGACTCGGACCGGCGAGGAGTGGATCGACGAGCACGATCCGGGCAGGCACTGGGACGCGATCGCCGAATGGCTCGCCGGCACCGTCGACAGCGCGCTCGGCGACAACCTGCTGTGGACCCACAAGCGCGCGATCCAGTTGGCCGAGCGCGTCGGCGAACACTTCACTCACATCGGCGCGGTGGAGCTGCCCGATGTGAAGAGCGGGCTGAACTCCGAGGAAAGCCTCGCCGGGTGCGGCACCCTCGCCGATCTGGAGCCGGATATCGGTTTCGCCAGCAAACTGCTCGTCGGCATGCGCGGCTCCTACGGCGGTGTGCTCATGGTGGGCCTGGCCAGCACCTTCGCCGGGCTGGCCATGCTCAACCCGATTTCCATCGGCGCGGGACTCATCGTGGGCGGCAAGGCATTCCGCGACGACAAACAGGCCCGCTTGGCCCGCCGCCGCGTCGAGGCCAAGAACGCGGTGCGCCGCTTCGTCGACGACGTCGCGTTCCAAGCGGGCAAGGAGTCCAAGGACCGCCTGCACAGCATCCATCGCGCGCTGCGCGATCACTACAGCGGTGTCGCCGAGCGCGGCCTGCGGTCCATCGAGGATTCGCTGCGCGCCGCGCAGGAGGCGGCCAACATGGAGACCGCGCGCCGCACCGAGCGCTGCGCGGTGCTGGAACGCCAGCTGCGCTTCGTCGCGGAGTTGCGCCGCTACGCCGACGCCATGCAACAGCCCATCGACGCGACCGTGCCGAGAGCTCTCGGTACGGTATCGGGGTGATCACGACACCCCACTCGCGCTCGACCAGGGGCGCCGCCTCTTTCCGGTGCGCCGTCGAGACCCGAACCGGCGTGCACGCCGCGGGGCGCCGGTGACCACGAGGGTCGCGCCCGGCATCGTCGTCGAGGCGCACCGGTTGGTGGACGCGGCCAGGCAGGCGTTCGCGCGCGAGCCGCGGCCGAGGGCGCTGCTCGCGGACTGCGCGCGCAGGCTGGATCAGCCGCTGCGCGTCGCGCTGGCGGGTTCGCTGAAAGCGGGCAAGTCCACGCTGCTGAACTCGCTCGTCGGCCAGGACATCGCGCCCACCGACGCGACCGAGTGCACCAGGGTGGTCACCTGGTACCGCAACGGCCCGACCCCGAGCGTCACCGCCTACGCCCCCGACGGCGCTGCCGCGAATGTGGTGGTGCGCCGTGGCGGCGGCGCCCACGGACTGACCTTCGACCTGCAACGGCTGAACTGGAACGCGCCCGGCCCCCGCGAGGTCGACCACCTCGAGGTCGAATGGCCCGCGGCCGCACTGGCGCACACCACCATCATCGACACTCCCGGCACGTCATCGCTGTCCCGCGAGGTGTCGCGCCGCACCGCCCGCCTGCTGACGCCGGACGACGAGGACGCCGCGGCCGCCGAGCACGTCTCGGTCCCCGGCGCCGACGCGGTCGTCTACCTGCTGCGCAGGCTGGACGCGACCGACATCCGCTTCCTCGAGCGTATCGGCGCGGGAACCGGTGCGCGCCAGGGCGGTTCGGGCCTGGCCGGTCCGCTCGGAGTGGTCGGCGTGGTCTCGCGGGCCGACGAGATCGGCGCGGGACGCATCGACGCCTTGGATTCGGCCCGCGATGTGGCGTCTCGCTTCGCCACCGAGCTGGAGCGAACCGGCTTGTGCCAGGCCGTGATTCCCGTCGCGGGACTGCTGGCCTTCGCCGCGGCGACGCTGCGTCAGCAGGAGTTCGCCGCCTTCCAGGCGTTGGCGGGTGTTCCGGTCGACGAGCTGACCGCAGCGATGTTGTCGGCGGACCGCTTCGCGCGCCCCGACATTCCGCTGCCCGTCCCGCCGGAACTGCGCGCCCAGCTCGCCGAGCGCTTCGGCCTGTTCGGTATCCGCATGGCGGTCACCCTGATTCGGCTCGGCGTCCGCGACTCCGCCACGCTTGCCGCCGAATTGACCAGCCGCAGCGGCGTAGACGAGCTGCGCTCGGTGCTCGACGTGCAGTTCGGCCAGCGCGCCGACCAGCTCAAGGCGCATTCGGCGCTGACCGCCCTGGCGCGGGTCCTGACCGTCTATCCGGGCACTTCGGCCGACCAACTGTTGCCGCGGGTCCGCACCCTGCTCGCCGACGTGCACGGTTTCGCCGAACTGCGTCTGCTCGGCCGCCTGCGCACCGACGAATTGACGCTGCCCCCAGCCGATCTCGCCGAACTGCATCGATTGATCGGCGGCTCCGGCATCGCACCGCACCTGCGCCTCGGCCTCCCGGTGCACGCGGGCCCGGAGGCGCAGCGAGCGCA
The DNA here is from genome assembly GCF_965341865.1 of Nocardia sp. bgisy134. Taxonomy (GTDB): domain Bacteria; phylum Actinomycetota; class Actinomycetes; order Mycobacteriales; family Mycobacteriaceae; genus Nocardia. The sequence continues at coordinate 59,889 of NZ_CBDQZP010000008.1, read as the reverse complement.
GGCCGTCGCCGCGGTGCGCAAATGGCGCGAACGCGCCCGCCACCCGATGGCCGACCAGCTCACCACCCTCGCCTGCCTGACCGCCGCCCGCAGCGCCGAGGGAACCCTGAGCATGCTGCCCCCGGCCCCGGAAATGCGCATGGGTCGCCGCTGACCAGCGCCCGATCCCGGCCTGATCACTCGGGTCCGGCACGCGGCCGGAAGTGGCGCCGGTTCCTCAGCCGACGCATCGACGCGGCGGCCCAAGGCATGCGCCGCTGACCGCCTGCACGACCGGTCAGGTCGGCAGGCCCTCGGCCACCTTGTCATCGATGGTGACGCGGACCAGTGCGGCGGCCAGATCGGCGGCGCGGTCCCGGGGTGCCAGATCGGCCAGCTCGTCCGGCGCGGCGGGCAGGCCGACGCGACGGGCGCCGCGCAGGGCGCGGTCGTCGAAGTGGGGTCGCGCCCAGGACCAGGTGTCCTGGACTTCGCGGAGGAAGATGTCGCTGCCGGTGGGACCGATGCCGTCGAATTCCTGGAGCAGGTCGGCTGCTCGGTCGGGGTCGCCGTCCGCTGCGGCGGCCAGTTCGCGCAGGTCGCCGTGGTATTGCTCGAGAACGCGTTCGGCGTTCGCGCCGAGCCGGGTAGCGGTGCTTTCGTCGTAGCGCTTGTAGTGGGCGCGACCGAGGGCGTCGACCAGGTCCTGCCAGTCGGCGTCGGCCACCTTCTGCGGTGTCCGGTACCCGCTGTGGGCCAGTTCTTTGGCGGCGGCCACCGCGATGTCCGCGGAGATCCGGGTGCTCATGAGCTCGGCGAGCATCAGCAGTTGGAACAGCGGCGCGGGTTTGTCCGCGAGCTCGATACCCGCCTCGGCGGCGTACCCCGTGCCCGCGCGATCCAGCAGAGCCCGCACAACCTCACGATCACCCATCACGCCCTCCTCGCTCGACTACCGAACGCGTACCCATGCCCGCTGCGTTGATGCACGGCGAAATCCACGGGAGAGAATGGTTGCTCCGAGCGGGCGGGAAGCCACCGTCTTTCTCCGTCGAATCCATTCGACTCCCGTCGAGAGAGAAATGGTGGTCGAGGCCGACAGGCTCAGGGCGCGATTGCGGAGCTGGACGGATCGATGAGGATCTTGGCGTGGCGCTCCGGATTGCCCAGCGCGGTGAACGCGCTGTCGATGCCCGCCAACCCGACGGTGCCGGTGATCAGGGGCGCCGGGTCGACCTTGCCGTCGGCGATCATGTGCAGCGTGTCGCGGAACTCACCGGGGTCGTAGCCGAGCGCGAAGCGCAGCTCGATCTCCTTGTTGATCGCCATCGCCGGGTGGAAGCGGTCGGTCTCCATGCACACGCCGACCACGACGACCCGCGAGAGCGGGGGAGCCGCGGTGAGTATCTGATCGATGATGCCCGGCACGCCGACGCATTCGAAGATCACCGGCCCCGCCGGTCCCGCGTCGAACGTGTGCGCGAGCCGAAAGACATACCACCACGGCAGATTCGGGACTCGGCGCAGTCGCTGCATGGTGTCGAAGCCGAGCCCGAGCAGATCCGTGACGCTGCCGATCCCTTTCTTCGGCGCTGCCTCCCAGGGTGATTCGGCCGCCGGATCCACCACCACGTCCGCACCGCACGCGGCCGCCAGCTCACGGCGGCGCGGGGAGAAATCGCTTGCGATCACGGTGCGGACGCCCGCTGCCTTCAGCATGCTGATCACCGCGAGACCGATAGGCCCGCAACCGATCACGAACGCTGCGCGCCCCTTGCCGACTCGCCCTTTGCGAACCGCGTGCCAGGCCACCGCCATCGGTTCGGTGAGCGCGGCGAGTTCGGCCGAGAGCCCGTTCGGCACCGGCATGGTCATGGACTCCTGCACCACCACCTGCTCGGCGTAGCCGCCTGGGGCGGCCGTCGACAGTCCGGTGAGATGCGGCTGCCCGTCGTGCCGAATGATCGGCAGCGCGACCACTTTCGTCCCGGGCTTCCAGCGCTTCCGGCACCCTGGCCCGTATTCGACTATCTCCCCGCTGAATTCGTGCCCGAGCACCACGCTCTGCTCGGCCCGCATGAACGCGTCGTACCCGGTCGCACTCGCCAGCTCGGCCATCTCGTCGGCATGGGTGCGAGCGTGCAGATCGGACCCGCAAATCCCGCACCGCACCACGTCGAGCAAGACCTGCCCGCGCCCGGGCCGCGGCGCTGGCAACTCCTCGACCTGGAACTTCGTATTCGTCACGACAGCTGCTCGCATACCGGAACTCCTCTCGGACACCCCGCGCCGAACCTATCACCGCCCGCCCCGCCCACGGGCACGAACGACCAGCCGGTATCCCGCAGTCCGAGGACCGTACGGCGAACCCGAAGTCGGCTAGGTTGGCATCGTGACCACGGCTGACGCGGCTCGTGCTGCTGAGGAATTCTTGCGGAACCTGCACAACCGAGCGCCGGAAGCGATGGGTCGCTACGTCGCCGCGCACCGCTTGCCCGATGGCAGAACCAGCTATCAGTTCCTCGCCGAACGGGTCGCGCGCGCCCGGCGTGTGCTCGATCTCGGGTGCGGTGACGGCGCGCTGCTGGCGGTACTCGCCCGCGACGGCGCGACCGGGCTCGCCGGTGTCGACATCTCCGAGGGCGAGCTCGCGGTGGCTCGCCGGCGCCCCGAGCTGGTCGACGCCGATCTGCGCGAAGCGCGCGCCCAGGAGCTGCCCTTCGCCGAGGATTCCTTCGACGCGGTGGTCTGCCATATGGCGTTGATGCTGATGGCCGACGTCGAGCAGGTCATCGCCGAGACCGCCCGGGTGCTGCGGCCGGGCGGCAGGCTGGCCGTCGTCGTCGGCGCGCGGTCGGCCGAGGGCAGCGGGCTCGAGTTGTTCCTCGAGCTGGCGCGGCCGCTGTTCGCGCAGCGCCCCATCCCGCCGCTCGGCGACCGCCGCACCCGTAGCCGCGACGGATTGAACGAGCTGCTGACGGCAGCCGGTTTCGCGTCGATCACCTGGGAGGAGATCACCCTCGGCGGATCGGGCACACCCGAACAGGTATGGGACAACGCCATCGAAAAGTACTACGACACAACGACGCTCGCCGCCGAGGAAATCGCGGCACTGCGCCGCGAATTCCTCGCGCGAGCCGCGGCGCTGACCGAGGACGGATTGCTCACTCGCGGAGAGCGATCGGCGGTCGCCACGACCCGGCTACCCGCGAGCCGGTAACCGGAGCGACCCGCGCTCACCCGTTCACGAAGGTGAGGCTGGTCGCGTCGTAGCGGGTGCCCGCGATCTTTTCCGCCGGGGCGGCCGCCTCGATGGCGGCGAGATCCTCGGGGGAGGCGGAGACGGCGAGTTCGCCGAGATGCCGGGTGCGGACGTCGATCATGGTGCTACCTCCTGCGCTCGAAAAACCTGCTGGCACAAGACGCTAGGAGTTGGAGTGCGCTCCATGTCGAACAGTTCCGAGTGCGCCGCGAAATCCGTCGCTCCGCCCTTGATTCGAACGTATGTTCGGCTAGGATGGGAAGCGTCCCGCCTCCGATGGAGGTGTGCCGATAGAAGTGAGCCGAATGACCACTCGTTCGCCGGGTGGTGCAACGGTCAGCCGACCTACTTTTGGTCTACCTGTACGAGGGCAGGGTCGGCGCTCCGGTCAGCGAGCCGTGGGCGCCTTGACTTGGATTCGTCGCGAACCGCTGTCGGGAGCGACCGCGGCGGCGTGAGTGAATCACGCCGCCGCACTTTCAATGCCGTTGCCGCTGCGGCGAACTCGGTAGGAGCCGCAGTCGCCGCACTACCCGACCGCGAAGAGGACGGCCGTCGCGAGGACGACGAGGCCCGACATGCCCCATCCGATCGTGTTTCCCAGTTCGGTCCGGGACGCGCGGGTGGCCTTGTCCAGTCCCTCCTCCTTGGCCGAGGGGAGGAAGAACAACACGATGAAGCCGATCGGACCGGCCGCGAGCAGCCAGGCCAACGGCTGCAATCCCTTCTTGTAGGCGAGCGTGCCGACCAAGGTCATCATGGCGATCCCGATTGCGATCTGCATTCGTCCCTCATCCCCGAGCATTGTGCTGACCTGCCTGCATCGATGACGCGGAAAAGGTTGTTACACAGTGGAATCGAGAGAACCGGTGCACGTGCCAGCCTCCGGCCGTCGCGCGCGCCACCGGTTCGTCCGCGCCGCCCGGCGTCGCGAGGTCGACCGCAACGGCCGTCGCGCCCGTCGCCTCGGGTTCGGCGGTGGGTTGGCGGGCCCCGCCGACCGCGCGTACGCCCTCGGCGGTCAGGCGGCGCGCCGTCGCGAGTCCGATACCGCGGCTGCCGGGAATATCGCGCACGGGTCGCCGGTTGAGGTTTTCGACAATGTTGAGCGAGTCGGACTCAAGTTTCGTTTGACGCCCGGTGTGGATTGGGTGCAGGATTGAGCCGACCACGCTCAGCGTTGCTGGGACCGTGCTCCGTGAGGTGCTAGGGGCGAGGTCTCGCGGCGGTCGACAGAACACGCCGCAGGGCGAGCTGTCTCGCCTGGCACCGACACACAAGTACGTCAACTAGGAGGAAACAAACATGGCTCGTGCGGTCGGAATCGACCTCGGGACCACGAACTCGGTCGTCGCCGTTCTCGAAGGCGGCGAGCCGGTCGTGGTCGCCAACTCGGAAGGATCGCGTACCACCCCGTCGATCGTCGCGTTCGCGAAGAACGGCGAGGTGCTGGTCGGTCAGCCTGCGAAGAACCAGGCCGTCACGAACGTCGACCGCACCATTCGCTCCGTCAAGCGTCACATCGGCACGGACTGGTCCGTCGGCATCGACGACAAGAAGTACACCGCGCAGGAGATCAGCGCGCGCGTGCTGATGAAGCTCAAGCGCGACGCGGAGGCCTACCTCGGTGAGGAGATCACCGACGCGGTCATCACCGTGCCCGCGTACTTCGAGGACTCGCAGCGCCAGGCCACCAAGGAAGCCGGTCAGATCGCCGGTCTGAACGTGCTGCGCATCGTCAACGAGCCCACCGCGGCCGCGCTCGCGTACGGCCTGGACAAGGGCGACAAGGAACAGACCATCCTGGTCTTCGACCTCGGTGGCGGCACCTTCGACGTCTCGCTGCTGGAAATCGGCGAGGGCGTCGTCGAGGTTCGCGCGACCTCCGGTGACAACCACCTCGGTGGCGACGACTGGGACGAGCGGGTCGTCAAGTGGCTGGTCGACAAGTTCAAGGCCAGCTCGGGCATCGACCTGACCAAGGACAAGATGGCCATGCAGCGCCTGCGCGAGGCGTCGGAGAAGGCCAAGATCGAGCTGTCCTCGTCGCAGTCGACCTCGATCAACCTGCCCTACATCACCGTCGACGCGGACAAGAACCCGCTGTTCCTCGACGAGCAGCTGACCCGCGCCGAATTCCAGAAGATCACCTCGGACCTGCTGGACCGCACCCGTGCGCCGTTCCAGTCCGTGATCAAGGACGCGGGCATCAACGTGGCCGACATCGACCACGTCGTCCTCGTCGGTGGCTCGACCCGTATGCCCGCCGTCTCGGACCTGGTCCGCGAGCTCACCGGCGGCAAGGAGCCCAACAAGGGCGTGAACCCGGACGAGGTCGTCGCCGTCGGCGCCGCCCTGCAGGCCGGCGTGCTCAAGGGTGAGGTCAAGGACGTCCTGCTGCTCGATGTGACCCCGCTGTCGCTGGGCATCGAGACCAAGGGCGGCGTGATGACCAGGCTCATCGAGCGCAACACCACCATCCCGACCAAGCGTTCGGAGACCTTCACCACGGCCGACGACAACCAGCCGTCGGTGCAGATCCAGGTGTTCCAGGGTGAGCGCGAGATCGCCTCGCACAACAAGCTGCTCGGCTCCTTCGAGCTGACCGGCATCCCGCCTGCCCCGCGCGGCGTGCCGCAGATCGAGGTCACCTTCGACATCGACGCCAACGGCATCGTGCACGTCACCGCCAAGGACAAGGGCACCGGCAAGGAGAACACGATCAAGATCCAGGACGGCTCCGGCCTGTCCAAGGAGGAGATCGACCGGATGGTGAAGGACGCCGAGGCGCACGCGGCCGAGGACAAGGCGCGTCGCGAGGAGGCGGAGACCCGCAACCAGGCCGAGTCGCTGGTGCACCAGACCGAGAAGTTCATCAAGGAGAACGAGGACAAGGTGCCCGCGGACGTGAAGTCCAAGGTCGAGGCGGCCATCGCCGAGGCCAACGAGGCGCTGAAGGGCACCGACATCGCGGCCGTGAAGTCCGCGGTGGAGAAGCTCGCCACCGAGTCGCAGGCGCTCGGCCAGGCCATCTACGAGGCCTCCGCCGCCGAGCAGGCCGCGTCCGGCGACGGCGCGTCCAGCTCCGCGAGCGACGACCAGGTCGTGGATGCCGAGGTCGTTGACGAGCCGGTCGACACGGAGAAGAAGTGACTGAGGGCAACCAGGCCGATTCGGCACAGGAACCGATCACCTTCGTCGACAAGCGCAAGGTCGACCCGGCCACCGGTGAGGTTCGGGAACCGGTCGCGGACACCGCGGCCGGCCCCGGCCCCGAGGGCGGGAACGGTGCTGAAGGCAATGGCGTTCTGACTCCGGAGGGAGCCGAAGCGCTGGCCGAGACGATCGGTGTCGAGCTCGCCGAGCGCACCGCCGACCTACAGCGGCTGACCGCGGAATACGCCAACTACCGGCGCCGCGTCGAGCGCGATCGCAAGACCGCCATCGACGGCGCCAAGGCTGCCGTGGTCACCGAACTGCTCGGTGTGCTCGACGATCTGGATCGCGCGAGGGCCCACGGCGACCTCGAGTCCGGACCGCTGAAGTCGGTGGCGGACAAGCTGGTCGAGGCGCTGCGCAAGCAAGGCCTCGAGGAGTTCGGCGCGGAGGGCGAGCCCTTCGACCCGACCCTGCACGAGGCCGTGCAGCACGAGGGTTCCGGCGCGGATCCGGTGCTCGGTGTCGTGATGCGCAAGGGCTATCGGTTCGGCGATCGGGTGCTGCGGCACGCGCTCGTCGGGGTAACCGATGGCGTGGCCGATCTGGCCGAGACCGAGGCATCGGATGTAGATGCCAATGCGGACGACAATTAACACCTTGGGAGGAGGAGATACTCGGTGAGCCAACGGGAGTGGATCGAAAAGGACTTCTACAAGGAGCTGGGTATCTCCTCCAGCGCCTCGCAGGACGAGATCAAGAAGGCCTACCGCAAGCTCGCCCGCGACCTGCACCCGGACGCCAATCCGGGTGACACCAAGGCCGAGGAGCGCTTCAAGGCCGTCAGCGAGGCGCATGCCGTGCTGTCGGATCCGGCCAAGCGCAAGGAGTACGACGACACGCGAAAGCTCTTCGCGGGCGGCGGTTATCCGCGCGGCGGGTTCACTCCCGGCGGCACGGGCGGCTTCTCGCAGGAATTCAACATCGGCGACATCTTCGGCGGCGCCACCACGGGCGACGGCGGGCTCGGCGACCTGCTCGGCGGCTTGTTCAACCGGGGTGGCGCTCGCACCACGAGCCGTCCGCGGCGCGGCGCCGATGTGGAGACCGAGACGACGCTCGGCTTCCGCGAGGCCGCGCAGGGCGTGACCGTTCCGCTGCGGATGACCAGTCCGTCGCCGTGCACCACATGTCACGGCAGCGGCGCCAAGCCGGGGACCAGTCCCCGGGTCTGCGCCAACTGCAACGGAACCGGGGTGGTCAGCCGCAACCAGGGTGCGTTCGGATTCAGCGAACCGTGCGACGAGTGCCGGGGTTCCGGCTCGATCATCGACGACCCGTGCGTCGACTGCCACGGCAGCGGCATCCAGAACCGCACCCGGACCATCACGGTGCGGATTCCGCCTGGCGTCGGCGACGGTCAGCGGATCCGGTTGGCCGGACAGGGTGAGGCGGGACTGCGCGGTGCGCCTTCGGGCGACCTGTTCGTCACCGTGCACGTCAGCCAGGACAAGGTCTTCGGCCGTAACGGCGACGACCTGACCCTGGTGCTGCCGGTCAGTTACGCTGAATTGGTGCTCGGCACAACGGTCTCCGTGCCGACGTTGGAAGGGCGCGTCGGCGTCAAGGTGCCGCCCGGTACCGCCGACGGGCGGATCCTGCGGGTGCGTGGCCGCGGCGTCCCCAAGCGCGGCGGCGGCGCCGGTGACCTGCTGGTCACCGTCAAGGTCGCGGTGCCGCAGAAATTGGACAGCGATGCCACCGACGCGCTCAAGCGCTACCAGGAGGCGGAGCGGTCCAGCGGATTCGATCCTCGTGCGGGATGGGCAGGTGCGTGATGTCCACTGATCCGAAGAAGGCGTCCGGTGGGTCGCGAGCCGAGTTCTTCATGATCTCGGTGGCGGCCCAGCTGGCGGGCATGCACGCGCAGACACTGCGCACGTATGACCGGCTGGGACTGGTGACGCCGCAACGCACTTCGGGCGGCGGGCGACGTTATTCGGCGCGGGACGTCGAGCTGCTGCGCGAGGTGCAGCGGCTGTCCCAGGACGAGGGCGTGAACCTGGCGGGCATCAAACGCATCATCGAACTCACCAATCAGGTCGAGGAATTGCGGGAGCAGCTCGCCGAGATGCGCGCGGAGGTGGAGCGGCTGCGGGCGAGTTATCGCCCGGATCTCGCTCCGCCGCAACGCAGTACGGCGTTGGTGGTGTGGAAACCACGCAACCAGCGCTGAGGCGAGTGGAATTCGGGCCTCGCCGCCGACTCGTTTTCGGGTCCGCGGCGGGGCCCTTTCTCAATTCCGGGGCTTTTCCTCGGCCGAAAAGACGAGGAAAAGCCGAGGCGAATGTTGTTACCGGCGAGTTCGAGTTTGCTGTGCGAGTATCCGAGTTTGCTGGGACGCAGTGGATTCCGATGATCATGGTTCGCCACATGAGCAACCGACCGGTCCGCTTTCGCTGTCGCCCTGGGATGCGCAAAGATTGCCCCGCAGCAACTCTCGGCTCCGATCGCGGAGTTGCCACAAGATCGCTCCGCTCGGGTCAACTGGACGAGGCTTGCAAACCGAGGCGCGCGAATTCGGTGAGTGTGCGACTGAATTCACCGCTCTAGTACGGTCTTTCGGTCTGTTATTCGCGAGTTTTGCGCTTCCGTTTCTTGTTTCCACGGAATTCCACGCGTGATGTTTATTCGTTGCGTTCCGTTGCTGGCAAACCTCGCCTACACTCCTTGGCATCGGCTGCTGTCGAGTGTCCCGCAGCACTTTCACTCGCCGGCGCGCTCTGCGTTCTAGTGCGAAATGGGGTTGTGACACAAATGGATTCGCGGACTGTCGCTTTGATCAGAACAACGTTCAAGGCGGTTGCTGCGGAAGACGGCGGGCCGGAAAGGCTGGCCAGGTCGTTCTACGCGATCCTGTTCACGGACTACCCGCAAGTCCGTGATTTCTTCCCCGCTGCGATGGATTCACAGCGCGACCGCCTCGTCAAAGCTATCGGCTACGCCTTGGACCGGCTCGAGGAGCCCGACAAGTTGTTGCCGTTCCTCGCCCAGCTCGGCCGCGATCACCGCAAATACGGTGTGCAGGCCGAACACTACGCCGCGGTGGCCACCGCTCTGAAGATCGCGATGCGCCGCTTCGCGGGCACCGAGATGTGGACCGACGAGGTCGAGAAGGCGTGGGACGAAGGGTTGACCGTCATCGGCGACACGATGATGGGCGCCGCCGAGAAGGAGGCCACGCCCGCCGTCTGGTCCGGCCGGGTGCTGGAGAACCGGCTGGTCCTGCGCAATCTGGCGATCGTGCGATTACAACTCGACCAGCCGATGCAATACGCCGCGGGTCAATACATGAGCGTGCAGATCCCTTCGCGGCCGCGGATGTGGCGCTATCTCTCGCCCGCCGTGCCCGCGAACGCCAACGGCGAGATCGAATTTCACGTGCGCGGCGTGCTCGGCGGCTGGGTCAGCCCGGCCATCATCGGCCAGACGCAGGTGGGAGACCAGTGGCTGATCGGCTCGCCCCTCGGTGGGCTCGGCGTGCCGCGCAACACCAAGCGCAAGATGCTCATGGTGGGCTGCGGCACCGGTATCGCGCCGCTGCGGGCCCAGCTGATGCAAATGGCGTTGCGGCGAACGAATCCGAAAGTGCACCTGTTCATCGGCGGCCATCACCCGTGCGATCTCTACGATCTGGAGACGCTGAGCAAGCTGGCGATGGCCAACCGCTGGCTGACCGTGACGCCGGTCAGCGAGAGCGACGAAAACCCGTGGTGGTATTACGAATCCGGAGAGGTCGAGCGAATATGGCCGGGACTGGAGCCGCGCATGACCGGCCAGCTCGGCAAGGTCGTCGCCAGCTACGGCTCGTGGGCCGATCGTGACGTGCAGATCGTCGGCTCGCCCTCGATGGTGCAGACCACCAAGTTCCGCTTGATGGCGGCGGGCACCCAGACCAAACACATCCGCCACGATCCGCTGTTCTAGCGGACGCCCTCGCCGTTCCGGCGAAGGCCGGGATCCAAGCGGGTGACGACTATCCGCGAGTCTTCGACTGGATCCCTGCCTTCGCCGGAACGACGGCGGTCAAAGGCCTTCGTACTGAATGCGTTCGGCGGGCGTGCCGGTCTCGACGAGCCGGTCCACCGTGGCCCGCGTCATCGCGGGCGAACCGCAGACGAGCACCTGGTGACGGTCGAACGCGCCGTGCGAGCCGATCACGTCGGCCAGCGTGCCTTGCAGCAGTTCGTCGACGGGGAATCCGATGTCGACGCGCGTGTGCTCGTACCACTCGTCCTCCCAGTTCGGGTCCTCCAGGTTCTCCACCACCGGCACGATGGTGAGCCAGTCCAGCTCCTCGGCGAGCAGGACGAGCATGTCGGAGGCGTACAAGTCGCGCGGGGACCTGCCGCCGACGAACAGGTAGGTGCGCGGGGGCTCGGGCAGCCTGGCCAGTTCCAGGATCTGCGCGCGCATCGGCGCGAGACCGGTGCCGCCCGCGATCATCACCACCTCGTCACCCGCCGGATCGACGGTGAACGCGCCCTGCGGCGCGGCGATCCGCCACTCGTCGCCCTGCTGAGTGTCGGCGACCAACGAGCCGCTCAGCCAGCCGCCCGGCACGGTGCGCACGTGGAATTCCAGCTTGCCGTCCAGCGAAGGCGGTAGCGCGGGGGAGAGCCTGCGGCGCACTCCGGGCTGCTGTGGCACCCGGACCTCGACGGACTGGCCCGCGACGAACGGCACGAACTCGCCGATCAGACGGATCACCGCTACGTCGTGGCGCAAACGATGGTGGCCGACGACGGTCGAGGTCCACTCCTGTTGCGCGACTCCGTTGCCGAGCGCGCCCGGCTCCGTCATGGGAACTCCTCTGCTGTTGTGGGGTGCCGCGGCGCGTGGCCGCGGCGGATCAGACGGGATCGCAGCTGATGACGTGTTCGGGCGTGCCGACCGCGATGAGCGCCCTCCGGGTGTCGGCGATCATCCGCGCCGAGCCCGCGATCTGGATCTGGCGGTCGGCCCACGCGCCGAAGCTGGCCACCACCGCGCCCAGGTTGCCGACCAGCGTGCGGTGCATGCCGTAGGGCGCGTCGGAGGCCGGGTGCGGGTACCACCACGGATTGGTCTTCTGCTCGCAGACCGGGACTATGGTGAGCCACGGATTGCTCTGCGAGAGCTGCCACATGTTCTCCACGTCGTACAGGTCGCACGGGTAGCGGCCGCCGATGAAGAAGTGCACGCGCGGGTTGATGCCGCGCTGGCTCATCTCGATGAGCTGGGCGCGCAGCGGGGCGATGCCGGTGCCCGCGCCGATGAGCAGCACGTCGCGCCCGGTGTCGCGGTCCACGTGTAGTCCGCCGAGCGGGCCGCCGATCAGCCAGCGATCGCCCACCTGCGTCTCGTTGACGATGGCCGGGCTCACCCATCCGCCGCGAATCTTGCGCACGTGGAATTCCATCTCGCCGTAGGGATTCGACGGAATCGCGGGCGAGAGGTAGCGCCACATCTTGGGCCGCTGCGGCACGGCGATCGGGACGTACTGCCCGGCTTGGTAGGGCACCGGGCTGTCGGACTGCAAGCGCACGATGGCCAGGTCTTCGAGCACCCTGCGGTGGCCGACCACCGTCGCCTCCCAGTACGGCTGGGACTTGTCCGAGTTCGCGCCGATGGCCATCGACGCCGATATCAAGATCATGATGTCGCGCCAGCCCTCCTCGAGCTGACGGCTCCATGCCGCGCCGTTGTACACGCGGATCGCGGCGAGCAACGCGCGGCCCGCCTGATCGTAATGGGCGGCCTCGACGCCGTACTTTCGATGGTCGCGCGCCAACTGCTCGAGAAACTTCTGCGCGCGATCCCAGTATTCCAGGTGGTCGAGCACGAACTGGATGGCCGTGGACAACCGCTTCGGTTGCATGTCCATCGCGGGTGGGAACAGCTCGCGCAGGCGTGGATTCTCGGCGAACAGATGACCATAGAACGCACTGATCAACCGCTCGGGTCCGCCTGGTGACTCGGTCACCGAACGGAAGTTGGCGCGGACCAGCGCTGCCGAACGCGCATCCACGACGAGATTTCCTCTCTTCCCGCTTATAGCTGCGCATCCGCTATCGACTGCTGCGCAGGGACGTGCCCCTAACCGGCGGTCCTTCGCGGACAAGTATCCCCGAAAAGTCCGTGGTCGTGTGGGTATGCGCAGCATGCTCTCGACCGCTCCGGTTATCCCTCGGCTAAGTCGGCAGCTCGGGACGTCTGCCCGGCTGGCTCGCGGCGCTCACGCGCCCGCTGCTGCCTCGCTGCGCTCGGCCCCATGGTTGGGCCACCGACCAGGATAGCGGGGGCAGGTGAACCTGCCCACGGTGTGGTTCTCTGGATGGGTACCTGCAACGGGAGGACAGGGGCTGCTCGTGCGCCGTCTACGCACAAGTTGACCGCATCACCGGCGGCCCGATGTCAGGATGCCCCGGCAACGGTGGCGCGAACAGCGGGTGCGACTTGCTCGACGTAGTGGCGGACCTGCTGCCTCGGATCGCCCTCGGTCGGCTGCTCAGATGGCCAGCACGGTCTTGCCGCGTGCGCCCGCCGCGCCGAGGACGGCCGGCGCCTCCTCCAGCGGGACGGTCGCGTCGATCGGCACCACCACGTCGCCCGCCGCGACGCGGGTCAGCAGCCGGGTCAGTTCCGGCGCGCGGCCCTTGGATTCGAAGTTGCCGCCGCGCAGGCCGCGCTCGCGCAGCGCGGCCTCGTCGGCCGAGAACACGATGGAGTACACCGCGCCGCCCTCACGCACGAGTTCGGTCAGCGGCGCGAGCGCCTCGGGCGGGCTGACCAGGTCGAAGAGCACATCGACGCCGTCGGGGTTGGTGAAACGCACCGAATCGGCGACGGGCGCCTGGCTGTAGTCGACCGTCTCGGCCGCGCCGAGCCTGGCCATCCGATCGGCGGTGTCGCCGCGCGCGGTCGCGATGACGTGCGCGCCCGCGATATTGGCCAGCTGCACGAGAAAGGAGCCGACGCCGCCCGTCGCGCCGACGATCAGCACCTTCTGGCCGGGCCGGATCTGGGCCGCGTCGACCAGGTCCTGCGCGGTGACGCCCGCGGTCGGCAGGGCCGCGGCGGCGAGCGTGGTGATCGATTCCGGGATGGGCACCAGCGTCGCGTCCTGCGGCAGCACCGAGTACTCGGCGAAGCTGCCGTGGCCTGCGGGCGGCACCAGGAACTTGCCGACCACGCGGTCGCCGACCGTGAACTTCGTGACGCCCGGGCCGACCGCGGCGACGCTGCCCGCGCCGTCCACCCCCAGGATCGCCGGAAAGTCGTGCGGCAGTTTGCCTTCCAGGATGCCCTTGGACATCTTCAGGTCGAAGGGGTTGACGCCCGCGGCGTCGAGCTGCACCTTGACCGTCTGCGGGCCGGGCTCGGGCACCGGCATCTCGGCCAGCTCGACGGGATCTCCGAACTTCCGTACCACGATCGCGCGCATCGGTTTCGCTCCTCGGTTCGGCTGAAGGGTGATGCATCACTAACCGTCTTGGTGCTCGTATGCATCCCTACACCACCGGCGCTGCGATTCACGGCATTCGACGATGGCGCGGCGTAGCGTTGAGTCGCCGAATCGGCCCGGCGGCGGGCTGTCGCAAAATTTTCAAACTTGAGCGGAACAGACTCAACCTCTCCCACGTTGAGACCGATAGGAACAGCACGAGCCTGTGCGTCATCGCGCGCGGGAAGGGCACTCGATGCTGGGGAATCGACTAGTAGGAAGGTGACTCGTGGACTCGTTCAATCCCACCACCAAGACCCAGGCGGCCTTGACCGCGGCCCTCCAGGCGGCGTCGGCCGCGGGCAACCCGGACATTCGTCCGGCGCACTTGCTGGTGGCGTTGCTGGATCAGACCGACGGCATCGCCGCACCCTTGCTGAAGGCCGTCGGCGTCGACCCGGCGACGGTCCGGCGCGAGGCACAGGACATTGTCGACCGGCTGCCGAGGGCGACCGGTGCGACCACGACGCCGAACCTCGGGCGCGAGGCGCTCGGCGCCATCACCGCGGCCCAGCGGCTGGCCACCGAACTCGGCGACGAGTACGTCTCCACCGAGCACGTCGTTGTCGGCCTCGCCGAGGGTGACTCGGACGTCACCATGCTGCTCACCAAGCACGGCGCGACGGCCGACGCCCTGCGCGACGCGTTCACCGCCGTGCGCGGCAGCGCCAGGGTGACCAGCCCCGACCCCGAGGGCAGCTACCAGGCGCTGGAGAAGTACTCCACCGACCTCACCGCGGCCGCGCGCTCCGGCAAGCTCGACCCGGTCATCGGGCGCGACACCGAGATCAGGCGCGTGGTCCAGGTGCTGAGCCGCCGCACCAAGAACAACCCGGTGCTGATCGGCGAGCCCGGCGTCGGCAAGACCGCGATCGTCGAGGGGCTCGCCCAGCGCATCGTGGCGGGCGACGTGCCGGAATCGCTGCGCGGAAAGTCCGTCGTCGCACTGGATCTCGGTGCGATGGTGGCAGGCGCGAAGTACCGCGGCGAATTCGAGGAACGGCTCAAGGCCGTGCTCGAGGAGATCAAGAACAGCGCGGGACAGATCATCACCTTCATCGATGAGCTGCACACCATCGTCGGCGCGGGCGCGACCGGAGAATCCGCGATGGACGCGGGCAACATGATCAAGCCGATGCTGGCCCGCGGCGAACTGCGCCTGGTCGGCGCGACCACGCTGGACGAGTACCGCAAGCACATCGAGAAGGACGCCGCACTGGAGCGCCGCTTCCAGCAGGTGCTGGTCGGCGAGCCCTCGGTGGAGGACACCGTCGGCATCCTGCGCGGCATCAAGGAGCGCTACGAGGTGCACCACGGCGTGCGCATCACCGACTCCGCGCTGGTGGCCGCGGCCACTCTCTCGGATCGCTACATCACCTCGCGGTTCCTGCCGGACAAGGCGATCGACCTGGTCGACGAGTCCGCCTCGCGCTTGCGCATGGAGATCGACTCGCGCCCGGTGGAGATCGATGAGGTCGAGCGCGCGGTGCGCCGCCTCGAGATCGAGGAGGTGGCGCTGACCAAGGAGACCGACGAGGCCTCCAAGCAGCGTCTGGAGAAGCTGCGCCAGGAACTGGCCGACGACCGGGAGAAGCTCAACCAGCTGACGACCCGGTGGCAGAACGAGAAGAAGGCCATCGACCAGGTCCGCACCCTCAAGGAGCAGTTGGAGAGCCTGCGCGGCGAGTCGGAGCGCGCCGAGCGCGACGGCGATCTCGGCAAGGCGGCCGAACTGCGCTACGGCCGAATCCCCACGCTGGAGAAGGAGCTGGCCAAGGCCGAGAAGGCCAACGGAGCCGCGCCGGACGGCGAGGTGATGCTCAAGGAGGAGGTCGGCCCCGACGACATAGCCGAGGTGGTGTCCGCGTGGACCGGCATCCCGGTGGGCAGGCTGATGGAGGGCGAGACCCAGAAGCTGCTCCGCATGGAGGAGGAGCTCGGGCGTCGTGTGGTCGGGCAGCGTGAGGCCGTGCAGGCGGTCTCCGACGCGGTGCGCAGGGCGCGCGCCGGCGTCGCCGACCCGAACCGCCCCACCGGCTCGTTCATGTTCATCGGCCCCACCGGCGTCGGCAAGACCGAACTGGCGAAGGCGTTGGCGGACTTCCTGTTCGATGACGAACGCGCCATGGTGCGGATCGACATGAGCGAGTACAGCGAGAAGCACGCGGTGGCCCGCCTGGTCGGCGCGCCGCCCGGTTACGTCGGCTACGACCAGGGCGGCCAGCTCACCGAGGCGGTGCGGCGCAGGCCGTACACGGTGGTGCTGTTCGACGAGATCGAGAAGGCGCACCCGGATGTGTTCGACATCCTGCTCGCCGTGCTCGACGAGGGTCGGCTCACCGACGGCCAAGGCCGCACGGTGGACTTCCGCAACACCATCCTCATCCTCACCTCGAACCTGGGTGCGGGCGGTGACAAGGAGTTCGTCATGAACGCGGTGCGCTCGGCGTTCAAGCCCGAGTTCCTCAACCGGCTCGACGACGTGGTCATGTTCCACGCGCTCGACGAGGAACAGCTGGAACTCATCGTCGACATCCAGCTCGACCAGCTGCAGAAGCGCCTGTCGCAGCGCAGGCTCAAGCTGGACGTCAGCGATTCGGCCAGGTTCTGGCTCGCGGTGCGCGGCTACGACCCGGCCTACGGCGCCCGCCCCCTGCGCAGGCTGATCCAGCAGTCCATCGGCGACACCCTCGCCAAGGAACTGCTCGCAGGCGAAGTCACCGACGGCGACACCGTGAAGGTCGGCGTCAGCAAGGACGGCGACGGCCTGATCGTCGGCCGCTGAGTGCGCCGGACGCCCCCGCTCCGAGTGGGGCGGGGGCGTCCGCGTATCTCGCCGAATCGGCGCGACTCCCGGCGGTTCCGCGTGTCGCCTGGCGGCACGCCGCTGTGCCTGTTTCCGAGGCGGCCCGGCGAAGGATCACTTCGTGCACCGATCTCGACCAGCTGAGCGAATGGTTGCGGCGGGCGGTGACGATCACCGACGTCGAGCAGCTCTTCGACTGAAGCGTCATCGGCGGGTCGCGGGCGGCGACTCCGTGGCGGTACGCACGAGGGGCGCTGCCGGACGAAATCCGGCATTGACCTTGCGCACGGGCCGGAGCGACGGCGAAGGTACGCCTACCCTGGAGGGCATGACGAACCCGAAGGATCCCTGGGGGCAGCGGCCGGAGGATGCGCCGACCGAACACCTCGGTCCGCCGGGTGCGTCCGGCTACGACCCGTCCGGGGACACCACTCGATACCCCTCGACCGAGCAATTCGAGTGGGGCCCGCCGCCCGCGAACGCCACCAAGCAGCTCCCGCCGATGGAGAGCCAGTGGGGCGCCTACGAGAGCGGCTACGGCCAGCAGTACCCGGGCCAGCAGTACCCCGGTCCGCCGGATCCGCACCACGCGGCCATGCCGCCGGGCGCGGCACCGCCGGGTGGCCCGCCCACGGATCAGCAACCGCCCAAACGCAATACGGGATTGTGGATCGCGCTCGTGCTCGGCGTCGTGGCGCTCGTCGCGGTGGCCGGGGTGGTCGCTGGGCTGGTGCTCGGCGGCCGTGACTCGTCCACCACCACGGCGGGCGGCAACACCACCGCGAACTTCCCGACCGGCGGCGCCTTCCCCACGCAGAACCCGTCGCCCCGCCAGCCATCGCCGAGCGGTCTGCCCGGTCTGCCCGGACTCGACGGCATCGGCGCGACCATGGGCACCATCAGCGCCAACGACGGCGGCCAGCTCACCATCGACACCGTCTCCGGCAACACCGTCGCCGTCCGGACCGACGAACTCACCCAGGTGATCTCGCTGTCCGGCGCCAAGCCCGCCGACCTGCCCGTCGGCGACATGGTCATGGTGCAGGGCGACAAGGGACCGGACGGATCGATCCGCGCAAAGATCATCATCAGCACCGCGCTGCCCGGCGGCGGAAGATGAGCGGCGAGGCGGGACTTCGTGCGGCGGCACAAGACGTACGGCCCGGCGCGGCACCAAAGAAGGCCCTCCACCGGCCGGGCCTATTAGGGTAGACCGCGATGACGGCTATGTGGTTCGGGTTGGCGGCGATCGCGCTTGTTGGCGCGATCGTGCTGCTGTATTTCGATCGGGTCCAGCGGCAGCGGTCCGGTCACGCGCGCCAGGTGTGGGCCAAGGCCCAGGGATACACCTACGTGTCGGTGGAACCGGCACTCCCGTCGACGTGGCGGCGCGGTGCGCTGGCCAAGCTCGGCTATCTGTCGGCGGTCGACGTGGTTTCCGGTATTCGCAAGGGCGAGAAGTTCGTTCTGTTCGATCTGGAGGACGCCGCGACGCTGGTCGCGGTGCGCCGCCAGATCGGTTCGGACATCGATGTCGACATGCGGCTCAAGACCGCGTCCCCGCCGAAGGACGCGGATCTGGAACTGCTCGGCGCCATCGGCGGCCGGGTCGTCTTCGCGACGAACCCGGAGATCGCCAGGCACGCGGTCGATCAGCGGATGGTCGCGTTCATCGAGACGCTGCCCGACACCGTGCAGATGCTCTGGAGCGAGGGCAACTGGACTCTCGGCATGCTGAATGTCGGTACGGCCTCGAAGGATTGGGAGTCCGCCATCGACTCGGTGCTGCGCCTGTCCGGTCTGCTGCACGTGCTGCCGCCGGTCAGCGACTCGCGCGGCGCCGACAACGCCGATAACGACTCGGGCCGCCCGCATCCCAGGACGCGCGGCCGCGCCGAGGAGTCGCAGGCGTCCGCCGCACGCGGGGCCTCCCGCGTTCTGCCGCCCGGCGCCGGCGACGACGACCGCGGCTACGACGATCGCGACGATCGGAATTTCGACGACAGCGACGGCTACGACGACGAGGACGAGTCGGGCGACCAGCCGCGACGTCCCTCGCTGGCCGTCGTCCCCGACGCCAGGGGACGCGAGGAACGCTGGTCCGACGACGAGCCCGAGAACGACTGGCGGCCGGAACCCGGCCGCGCCGACGACTGGGACGAGGATCCGCGCCCAGGGGCCCGCGCCGACGAGGCGGACCGCGCCGGCGGCCCCTTCCACCCAGGATTCCGTCCGTACCAGGGCCCTGTGCCGCAGTGACCGCTCGATTGGATTAGTGCCTCGATGACCGACAGCTCTGCTCCCGCGCGCCTGCCCGGCGCGACCCGCCCTATCGCACTGATCACCGGACCGACGTCCGGCATCGGTCACGGGTTCGCGCTACGGCTGGCGTCGCTCG
Organism: Nocardia sp. bgisy134; assembly: GCF_965341865.1. Taxonomy (GTDB): domain Bacteria; phylum Actinomycetota; class Actinomycetes; order Mycobacteriales; family Mycobacteriaceae; genus Nocardia. The sequence goes on along the minus strand of NZ_CBDQZP010000008.1, from coordinate 40,742 downwards.
GCTACGACATGGTGCTCGTCGCCAGGGACGCCGAGCGGCTGGAGGCGCTGGCCGCCGAGTTGGAGCGCAAATACGCCACCCGCTCGGAGGTGCTCGTCGCCGATCTCGCGCAGGCCGCGGACCGGGAGCGGGTGGCAGCTCGCGCTGCCGAGGGCATCGAATTCCTGGTCAACAACGCGGGTTTCGCGCATTCAGGAGAATTCTGGACGCTGCCCTACGAGCAGTTGCAGGCGCAGCTCGACGTCAACGTCACCGCTGTGCTCCAGCTCACCCACGCGGCGCTGCCGTCGATGATCGCCAAGGCCAAGGGGTCGATCGTCAACGTGGCCAGCGTCGCGGGTCTGGTCCCGGGTCGGGGATCGACCTACTCGGCCTCCAAGTCCTACGTCGTATCCTTCACGGAAGGGTTGGCGGGCGGACTCGCTGGAACCGGGGTCCGGATCCAGGCGTTGTGCCCCGGGTTCGTCCACACCGAATTCCACGAGCGAGCCGGTATCGAGATGTCCTCGCTGCCGAAACCGCTGTGGCTTTCCGTCGAGCAGGTCGTCGCCGGTTCGCTGAGTGATCTGGACAAGGACCGGGTGATCAGCGTGCCCGGTGCGCAGTACAAGGCGATCACCGCGGCGGTCGGACTCATCCCGCGAACCCTGCAGGTCCGAATGAATCGGGGCCTGTTCAATTCACGCGGAAGGACTTAGACATGATCGACGAGGCGACAACCAACGACTCTGCGCTCGGCGCCGACCGCGAGAAATTGGCCGCGCTGGTGCGCGAGCTCGCCGTCGTGCTCGGCAAGGTGACGCTTTCCTCGGGCAAAGAGGCCGACTACTACATCGACCTGCGCCGGGCGACCCTGCACCATCGCGCGGGGCCGCTGATCGGCAAACTGCTCCGCGAGCTCGTCGCGGACTGGGATTTCGACGCCGTCGGCGGGCTCACCATGGGCGCCGACCCGGTCGCGCTCGCGGTGCTGCACGCGCCGGGCCGCCCCATCGACGCGTTCGTGGTGCGCAAGGCCGCCAAGAGCCACGGCATGCAGCGCCAGATCGAAGGACCCGACGTCGTCGGCAAGCGGGTGCTGGTCGTCGAGGACACGACCACCACCGGCAACTCGCCGCTCACCGCGGTGCGCGCTCTGCGCGAGGCGGGCGCGACCGTGGTCGGCGTCGCCACCGTGGTCGACCGGGAGACGGGCGCCGATCAGGTGATCGCGGCCGAGGGACTGGAGTATCGGTCGATCCTCGGCCTCAAGGATCTTGCCCTGGGTTAGCCTGGACGCGGGTCAAGTTTGTCCGACAGTTGAGGGACGTGTGAGTCACCAGTGGTGAGCATTGCAGTAAACAAGAGTCGCGAAAATGTTGCGATGCTCGGAATCGGTGCTTACCGACCGCAGCGCATCGTCAGCAATGACGAGGTGTGCAAGGTCCTCGATTCGACCGACCAGTGGATCTACGAGCGCACGGGTATCCGCAACCGGCGCTGGATCAGTGGTGACGAGACGCTGCGGTCGATCTCCGCGGCCGCGGGCGAACGCGCGCTGGTGAACACCGGCATCGACCGGTCCAAGATCGGCGCGCTCATCCTCTGTACGTCCAGCTGGCTGAAACTCACCCCGCACGGCGCCCCGAGCGTGGCCGCCGATCTCGGCATCAACGGCATCCCGGCCTTCGACCTGACCTCCGGCTGCGGCGGCTTCGGCTACGGACTCGGCGTCGCCGCCGACCTGATCCGGGCGGGCTCGGCCGACTACGTGCTGGTGATCGGCGCCGAGACGATGACCGTCGGACTCGACCCGACCGACCGCGGCACCGCCATGATCTTCGGCGACGGCGCGGGCGCGGTCGTCGTCGGCCCGAGCGAGGAGAACGGCATCTCCCCGACGGTGTGGGGCAGCGACGGCGAGAACGCCGAGGCGATCGCCCAGGACGTCGACTTCCTGGAGTACATGAACAAGGCCCAGGCCATGCAGGGCATCGATCCCGCGATCGAGCCGGTCGGCCGGATGTCGCTGCGCATGGAGGGCCCGCGGGTGTTCCGCTGGGCCGCCGTCACCCTGCCGCGCGCGCTGTCTGATGCGCTGGAGGCCTCCGGTGTGGCCAAAGAGGACATCGAGGTCTTCATCCCGCACCAGGCCAACGCCCGCATCAACGACCTGATGAAGAAGAACCTCGGCCTGGCCGACGAGATCCCGATGGCCAACGACATCGAGAACACCGGCAACACCTCCGCCGCCTCGATCCCGCTGGCCATGGAGGAAATGCTGGTCACAGGCAAGGCCAAGGGCGGACAGCTCGCGCTGCTGCTCGGCTTCGGCGCCGGCCTGAGCTACGCGGGTCAGGTCGTGACGCTGCCGCCCGCGCCCACCGAGGCGAGCTTCTGACATGAGCTCCTCCGGAGCCCCGGCGTTCCCCGGCGCGGGGCGTCCGTTTCGCACGGGATTCCTCGCTGCCGCCGCCGTGACCGTCTTCGGGGCGGTCACCGGCCGCGACCGGCTCCAGTGGGTCGCCAAACCCCTGATGATGCCGCTGCTCGCCGCCGACGTGGCGACCAGCGGCGTCGACACCGACCCCACCGAGCGCACCATCCTGCTCGGCTCGCTCGGCGCCGCGACCGTCGGTGACATCCTGCTCATCGAACCCGACGACGACCGCCGTCTCATCGCGGGCGCGTCGTCGTTCGCGGTCATGCAGGCGGGCTACTCGACGCTGTGGTGGCGGCGCGGCGCGCGTCCCCTCCCCGCGATCGCCCTGCCCCGGGTGGTCGCCTGGCTCGGTGCCGCAGGTCTGCTGCGCGCCAAGGCTCCGACCGTCGCGGCCCCGCTCACCGCCTACGGCGCCACCCTGGGCACAGCCGCCGTCCTCGCGTCCGATCCCCGCCTCGCCCCCGGCGCGAAAAACGTTGCGGGCCTGAACATCCCCGACGCCGACCCGCGCAGCCGCCTCGGCCTCGGCGCCCTCCTGTTCACCCTCTCCGACGGCCTCATCGTCCTGCGCCGCCTCTTCACCCACACGTCCCGCTCCCGCCGTGCGGCGGAGGGCGTCATCCTCGCGACTTACGCTGCGGCCCAATACCTTTTGGCCGACCCGCAAGCCCACGCCAGGACGTCACTCGACCGTTCCTAGGGACACTCGCCGGAGGGCTACTCGGCCGCCGACATCGTCGACCGCGCCGTGGATCGGACGCGCGGCGCGTTTCGATGGAACCGATTGCGGGGCTGTCGCGTCCAAGACAGTGAAGACGCAACCTGCCCTGCGCAGCGATTCCACCCGTATCGGCGGCTCGGTAGGGTGGCATGGACAGGCAGGTCGATAACCCTGAGGGGGAGCGGATGGCGCGGCGTGTGATGTTGGCTCTGTGTGCGGCGGTGTTGGTGCCGGGGGTGGCGGCTTGTGGGGGGTCGACCGAGGGGGCGGCGACGACTTCGACCAGTGCGGCGCAGGCGGCGTTGTGGAATCCGTGCACAGAGGTGCCGGATGACTTGTTGCGGCAGATCGGCGTCGATCCGGCGACCGAGGAAAAGGGGCTTGCCGGCGTGGACCAGTCCGGCTGGGAGATCTGCACTTGGGCGGCGCCCAAATACTACTTGACCATATTTTCCTCGGATCGAACAGAGCAAGAGATTCGGAACAAACCGGGGAATGTGGATTTTGAAGAGATTCAGATAGCCGGTAGGGGTGGTCTTCGATATCGAGTCGAAGGTGCGGGTAAGGCGCTCGACTGTGACACTGCTTTCAGCGCTCAGCAAGGGTCCATATCTGTCAAGGTCGGTAACAAGCCGAGTCAGAATGGCCACGTAGACCCGTGTGCACTATCTGCGCGGGCTGCCGAGTACCTGGTTTCGGAATTTCCCAGATGAGTACTAGGCAGAGGATTGGCAAATGAGCGAGCAAGATCTTTCTCAGTGGCAACGTTTCGCCGACCAGGCTCGAGCTGGCGATCTTTATTTGGATAAGGATGCGGCAACTGCGTGTCTTACTGCCTGCGACGGACTCCTAGCGGCTTACGACGGCCTGTTCACCTTTACTCGAAATGCCGCACGTGTGTCTGGGTTTGGCGACTTCAACATAGCCGGTGAACTCGCTGCACTCTTCCTGAAGCAAGCTACCGGTGAGTCTGACTCCATCGACGCAGTCGTTCTGGAATCGATCAAAGTAGTCCAAGCTATGCGTGAGATTATGCAGATTTCGATGGACCGAATCGAAGAGCAGGTGGTCGACCACGCATCGCAGATCGCGGGCGTTACCAACGAGCTGGGGGATCGCTAGATGTCACTACCGGGGTTGGGATTCTTCGAGAACTACACTTTTGGTGAGAATATGTTTCACAGTCTCACCAACTGGATTGCCGGGGAGGATATCGAAGCGGGCACCAGGCCAGGCGATGTTCAAGGCCGATTCAACCAGCAGCGAGAAGCTGTACGCGGTCGGGCGTCGGAGATCGGATTCGTCGGTGACTACAAGTCGGGAATCAAGAGTCGTGAAGATTACGAGGCGCCCCTGGAGCAGCTCCGGGAGAAAGTCGAAAAGATCGACCTAACAGCAGTGAACGATCTGAAGACCGCATGGGAGCAGATCGGTAGCCGAACCGCTGATGCTCAGAAGGCTTTCGACCTGGAGATGCAGCGCGCGTTGAACGCAAACGTGTGGCACGGCAAATCTGCGGCAGCCGCGGCGGACGGTGTCGCCACGTTCCTGTCCTCAGCTTCGAAAGCATCGCAAGCCGCGCAGCTGATGGCGAAGAAGGTCGATGAGCTTTACACAGGTCTCGCTCCAACACTGCAACTGGTCCCGCACGTCCCCGAACACAACACCAACTGGGAAAACACTCGGCGGTGGATTGCCGGTCGGGGCTGGCGGGACAACGAGGAGGCGTACAACACCGCGTGGGCCGAGGCCAAGCGTGTACTTCGCACTGTCTACGACCCCGTGCTTCGGGAAACCGATCGCGTCCCCGTGATCCCGAAACCACACAACCCCACCGCGAACAACGTCGACCCGGGCCAGAACGACGGTGGGCGACCACGTGGAACGAGCACCGGCGTCCAACCCGGCGGCACGAACGACGGCGGCCAGCCGACGACGAACGACGACACGACCCAATCCGGCGAGACCGAGGATCCCTCACAGGGCCAACAGAATTCGCAGCAGCAACAGTCGAACGACGACACGCAGGCCGCGTCCACCGAGACGCCGACGACGCCCACCGGCACGACTGCTCCGGCTTCGGCGTCGCCGACGTCGCCGACCACGCCAACCGCCCCGGGAACGCCCGGCACCCCTGGCTTTCCGGGAGGTCCGGGTGGTCCCGGGCCCGGCGGTCCAGGGACCCCGACCGGCCGCCCCGGCTCGAGCGTGCCGGGCATGCCCGGCATTCCGGGTGGCGCGAATCCGGCGGCGACCCGCCCGGCCGCGGCCAACGCCCGCACGGGCATGAGCGGTATGCCGGGTATGGGTGCGCCGGGGGCGCGCGGCAAGGGGGACGACGAGTCGACGAAGGGTATTCCGGACTACCTGATCACGCAGGAGCACGGCGACGAACTCACCGGGTTGACCGATGCGCCGAAGACGGTTCCGCCGGTGATCGGGGAGTGAGTCGGAGCCGATGCTGAGCGGGGTGACGCGCTGGCGGTTCAGCGCGCTGGAGTTTCGGGTGCTGTGGGAGTCGACGGGTCGGGACGTGCTCCCGTACCCCTTGGGGCATCGATGGCAGGACACCGGTGTGCCGGAGGATTTCCGTCGTGCCTGGCAGGTGGCGGCCATGGCGGTGTGGACGCATATGGACGACAACCTGTTGCGCGCGTTGGACGTTCTGCTGCGGCCCGAGGCGCGCGTCGAGGTGGCAGGATTCCGTGGTCTGCGGCGTGAGCACCGGATTCGAGCGCACGCGGGGGTGCACTACCAGCACGGTGCGATCGTCACGCAGCGGCCGGGTGTGGATCACGATCACGGCGGCGAGGTGGAGCTCGCGTTCCTCACCGCGGATCAGGTCGCGCCCGCGATCATCGGCGCGTTGCCGAAATGCCCTCCCGGACGCGGTGATTCGCTCTCCATCGATGTCCGCGATCTGGCCGGTCCGCGCGGCGTGAACACCGACCCGTGGCGGCGCGGACCGAAGGACGAATTCGATCGCTTCTTCAACCGGCCGACCACCTGTATCGCGCACGTGGCGGTGTATCCGCTGGGCAGTGTCGACAATCGACACATCGCGGGCAGGCAGGACTTTCAGGTCAACGACTTCGAGGGCGATGGGCGGTACATCAGTTTCGGCGAGGACAAGGTCGTCGCCAAACCCGCGCCGCAGCAGGCTTTGATCAATACCGTGCAACAGCGGATCAATCACCTTGTGGAGGGCGTGCGCAACGGCAGGTTCGCCGCACGCTGAACCCGCTGCGTCGGGTACCGGACGATCTGTTCTCGGCATTCCCCGGCCGGTCCGGTGACGGCGGTTCAGGACACGCCCGACCGAATGCCCACCGCCTTCACAGCACCAGGATGATCCGGTCGCGGTTGGCCGGGTCGACGCGGATCGAAATGGTCTCGCCGAGGCTCAGTTTCGGCTTGTCGGCGGGCATGACGTCGAAAACTATAGAACCCCGGTAGGTTTCGGAGCCGGGGACGGTGAGCTCGAGGTCGATCTCGGTGAGTTCGCTGTGGTGGTCGGTGCGCTCGAGCGGGTGCACGCCTTCGACGGTGGCCCAGCCTTCGAGGCCGTGGCGCCAGAGGTGGCGGTCGGCGCGGGAGGGGCGGGCGGCCAGCATCATGCCGATGCCGACGCAGGAGCCGAAGACGCCGACCAGGGCGACGATCTGGAACGGGACCGTGCCGGGCGGCGTGCGGTGCACGAGCCAACCCAGCCAGAAGCACAGGATGATCAGGTACGCGGCGGTGACGCCGAGCACCGTGCGCAGAATCCGTGCGTGATCCATGCGTGCCTCCCGCCTTCTCTCGGCCGTGCGCATCTGTGGGGACTCGGTCCGGCTGTGTGCGGTCGTGGCTGGACGTCGTCCGGCTGTGCGGTCTGTGGACGGACTTCGTCCGGTCGTGCCCGGGTCTTCGAACGGACTTCGTCCGGCTGCGCCAGTCGGTGTACACCCCTCCTGACCTCGTACTTCAAGCATAGGCGGCCACCATGCTCCGATTCGGTTCCTTGCGAATATCGGTTTCGTAGCGTGGTCGTGCGGTGGCGGTCGCTCCCTCCGCGAGCCCGTCGAACCCCCGATCGCCCTGTCCGATCTCCGCCAGCGCCGGGCGCGCCTCGCGCGCCACGCTGTTCCCATGCCGAGCGCAACCACTACCGACGTGCTGACCGGAATGTATGCCGCGGAGGCCGCGTACTTCGCCGCGGGCGGCCCCGGCCGCGCACCCTTCGCAACCACTCTGGCCCCGTTCTTCGCCGAGGACGTGGTGCTGTACCAGGCCGACGGGATGCCGTACGGCGGGATCTGGCGAGGGCATGCCGGGCTGGAGCGATTCTTCGTGGCGATGGCGGCGGTATGGGAGTCGTTCGAGATGGTCGCACAGGAGCTCCTGGCGACCGGGGAGACGGCCGTGGTGCGCACCGACGTGCGCGCCCGGGCCCGGGCGACCGGCCGCGAGCTGCGCTTCCCGATCTTGCAGACGCTTCGCGTCGAGGACGGGCGGATCGCGGAAATCCGCCCGTTCTACTGGGATACGAAGGAAATCGCCGCGGCCTGCACGATGGCGCGGTAGGCGTGCGCCGCGTCTAACCCTTCAGCCGCAGCACCGCCAGTACGCGCCGATGGTGCGTATCCGATGGCGGCAGATCGAGTTTGGCGAAGATGTTGCCGATGTGCTTTTCGACGGCCCGCTCGGTGACGGTGAGGGCGTCGGCGATGGCGTTGTTGGACAGGCCCTGTGCCATCAGCTCGAGCACTTCGCGTTCGCGCGGGGTGAGCCTGGCCAGCGAATCCTGTTGGCGGGAGGCACCCATCAGCTGGCTCACCACCTCGGGGTCGAGCGCGGTGCCGCCGGTGGCGACGCGGTACAGGGCGTCGACGAAATCGCGCACGTCGGCGACCCGGTCCTTGAGCAGGTAGCCGACGCCGCTGGCGCCACCGGCGAGAAGCTCGGTGGCGTAACGGGTTTCGATCCACTGGGAGAAGACCAGCACGCCCGTCATGGGGTACTTCCTGCGCAGTTCGATGGCGGCGAGCAAGCCCTCGTCGGTGAACGAGGGCGGCATCCGCACGTCCACCACCGCCACATCGGGGTGGTGTTCCCCGACCACGTCGCTCAACGTGCTCGCGTCGCCGACCATCGCGACCACCTCGTGGCCGCGCTCGACCAGCAGACCGGCCAGGCCATCGCGCAGGATGGCGCTGTCCTCGGCGATCACGATGCGCAGCGGCGCGCTCACTGCGGGTCCCCTTTCGGCAGCAGGATGGTCACCACGGTCGGCCCGCCGGTGGGGCTGTGCACGGCAAGGGTGCCGTCCACCGCGCGCGCCCGCGCCGCGAGACCCGCGAGGCCGCTTCCCCCGGCCTGTGCGCCTTCGGCCGGAGGCAGCACGCCGCCGATTCCGTTGTCCCGCACGGTGACCGCGATGGTGCGCAGACTGTCGGGCAGTACCGAGACCCACGCCCGGTCCGCGTGCGCGTGCTTGACCACGTTGGTGAGCAGTTCCGCGACGGAGAAGTAGGCGATGGCCTCGATGGCCGGGCTCGGCCGCCGCGGCAGGTGCACCCGCAGTTCGACGGGCACCGCGCTGCGGGCGGTCAGCGTCTCCAGCGCCGGGCCGAGGCCGAGTTCCAGCGCGGGCGGATGGATGCCGCGCACCAGTTCGCGCAGTTCGGTCAGCGCCTCCTTGGAGCTCGCGTGCGCGTCGGCGATCAGATCGGTGGCGTCGCCGCCCGCCGCGATGCGCTCCTCGGCCCTGCCGAGCGCCATGGCGATGGTGACGAGCCGGGCCTGGGTGCCGTCGTGCAGGTCGCGCTCGACGCGCCGCAGCGTGGCGGCCGCGTCCTCGACGGCGGCGCGCCTGCTGGCCCGCAGCTCGACCAGCTGACGGTCTCGCACGGTGGCCGCCAGCAGCCAGACGGTGAGCAGCCGGTGCAGGTGGCAGACGCCGCGCACCAGCCAGGGCAGCGCGAAGCAGCCGACGACGCCGAGTGCGGCGACGACGAGCACGCGCGGCCAGGAGTCGACGTAGAAGGAACCGAACTGCATGAGCGAATGGTGTTCGACCCCGTTCTCGTCGACGTTGATCGGATCGAACAGCGCCCACGGGATCGGCGAGATCGCGATGAACACCACCATCGCGACGACGATCAGTGTCAGATAACCGATCACCACCCCCAGCACGAACTGCGCGAGCAGGAACAGCATCGCCCGCCAGCTCGCCCGGTCGGTGAACGCGCTCTTCAGGAACCCGAACAGCCCGCGCTGCGGGGTGAACGCCGGTGGCGCTTCCACCGGCGTGCCGAGCAGGCCGCGGCACAGCGTCCGGTAGACCCGTCCCCAGACGCGGCCGCCGAGCAGCACGAGCGCGAGCAGCGGGATGCCGACCAGGACGATCGACGCGTAGAGCCCGCCGCCGAAACCGAAGAACAGGTAGCAGACGGCGAGGCATCCGAGCACGAACGCGGCGATCAGATAGGCGAACTCCTTCCAGGTCCTTGCCTGGATCGGCGCGCGGAGGACGGCCGACAGCGCTGCGCGGCCGGTCCGCTCGCGTGGTGCGGCCTGCTTGTCGAGCACGAGGGTGGGTTCGGCTTGTGTCTCGGTCATGGGCTCCATGTTTCTCGCCGACCTCGGCGTTCTCGATGGAGCTGACCGCCGAATCGAGGGTGTGGCCAGCTACACCATCGCGCGACCGTGAGCGGCGCGACCGGCCGGTGCGGTTGTCCGGGCCGCCCGGCCGGTTTTGGAACTAGCATCACCCGCATGACTTACCCACCGCCGTACGGCTATCCGCAGCAGCCCTACGGTAATCCGTACGGTCCGCCGCCGGACCACCCGCAGTCCACCACGATCCTGGTGCTCGGCATCCTCGGGCTGGTGCTGTGCCAGCTCTGCGCGCCGTTCGCCTGGGTGATGGGCAAGCGGGCGCTCGACGAGATCGACGCGTCGGGCGGCGCGATCGGCGGACGCGGCAACGTCAAGGCGGGCTATGTCTGCGGCATCGTCGGCACGATCATCATGCTCGTCTACCTCGTGGGCATCATCGCCGTCATCGTGATCTCGATCATCGCCGCGAACTCGTCGTCGTCCTACTGAGCGGCGCAGCCCGGCGACGACCGCGGGCGGCGCCGCGCAGTCGGGAGCGCGGGCCGAGGTGCGTTTGCGCGCCGGAACTAGCATCGTCCAGGTGAGTTACTCGTCGTCGGACACCACGGACCTTTCCCCGGGGGAGCACCTCCCCGGGCCCACCGAGTGGGGCGAGCACCCGCACGGCGTCGGTCCGTGGCTCGACGAGCACGGCGCCCCGCCGCCCGACGACCCGCGGCTGGATCCCGAACTGCTGGCGCACGGCGACCGCCGCAACGTGGTCGACGCCTACCGCTACTGGTCGCGCGACGCGATCGTCGCCGACATCGACGCGCGCAGGCATCCGTTCCACGTCGCCATCGAGAACTTCGGGCACGACGCGAACATCGGCACCGTGGTGCGCACCGCCAACGCCTTCGCCGCCGCCGCGGTGCACATCGTCGGCAGGCGGCGGTGGAACCGCCGCGGCGCCATGGTCACCGACCGCTACCAGCACATCGAGCACCACACCGACCTCGCCGAACTGCTCGCCTTCGCCGAGCGCGCGGGTCTCACCGTGGTCGCCGTGGACAACGTCCCCGGCTCGGTGCCGTTGGAGTCCGCGCAGTTGCCGCGCGACTGCCTGCTGTTGTTCGGGCAGGAAGGTCCCGGCGTGACCGCGCACGCGAAAGACGCGGCGGCGATGACGGTCTCGATCGCCCAGTTCGGTTCCACCCGCAGCATCAACGCCGGGGTGGCCGCCGGGATCGCCATGCACGCGTGGATTCGCCAGCACGCCGATCTCGCGACGGCGTGGTGAACGATCTTGTGGTGTGCACGATTCGGCGTCGGCCGGGTAACAATTCGGCGGCGGGAACTGGCTTCCAACTGGCACCATTGAGGGATGACCTCGCGGAGCCCACGGACTGGGCAGGATGCTGCACCAACGCCCGCGCTTTGGTCGGAGCGGGCGGATATGGCGGAATCCGCGATCGTCTCCCGGCACCTGCGGGCCCTGTGGGCTTGTCCCAGAACGGAACTCGGCGTCGTCGGCTGGCCGGCCACCAAGCGTGAGCGCGCCTTCGTGTCCTGGCACTACTGGTGGCAGGCGCACCTGATCGACTGCGCGGTGGACGCGGCCAACCGTGCGCCGACATCGGTGCGGCGCAAGCGGATCGGCGAACTCGTGCGCTCGCACCGCATTCGCAACATCACCGGCTGGACCAACAACTACTACGACGACATGGCCTGGCTCGCCATCGCTTTGGAGCGTGCCGAGCGGACCCAGGGCGTCACCGAGGCGCGCGGCGCGCTGGTCGCGCTGGAGAAGAAGCTGTACGAGGCGTGGAATCCGGAGGTCGGCGGCGGCATCCCGTGGCGGGTCCGCGCGGACTACTACAACGCGCCCGCCAACGGCCCCGCGGCCATCGCGCTCAACCGCCTCGGTCGGCACACCCGTGCGCAGGAGATGGCGGACTGGCTGGACGCGACCCTGCGCGATCCCGGCACCGGCCTGATCCTGGATGGCATCCACCTGCCCTCCGGGGTGATCGAGCGCCCGACGTTCACCTACTGCCAGGGCGTGGTGCTCGGTGTCGAGGCCGAGCTGGCGATGCACACCGGTGAGGAGCGGCACCTGGAGCGGGTGCACCGGCTGCTGGTCGCGGTGGAGGACCACATGACCGCGGGCGGCGTCATCAAGGGCGGCGGTGGCGGCGACGGCGGACTGTTCAACGGGATCCTCGCCCGCTACCTCGCGGTGGTCGCGATGATGCTGCCCGGGGACGATCGCCAGCAGGTCGCGGACCGACAGGCCGCGGCCGCGATCGTGCGAGCCTCGGCCACGGCGGCCTGGGCGAATCGTCTCGAGGTCGAGGGCGAGCCGCTGTTCGGCGCCGACTGGAGCAAGCCCGCCCAGCTGCCCGGTGGCACGGCCGGGGCGGGCTACTTCACCTCGGGCGGCTCGGTGACCTCGTCGAAGGTGCCCGAGCGCGATCTGTCGGTGCAGTTGTCCGGCTGGCTGCTGATGGAGGCCGCCTACCAGGTGAGCGCGGCCGGGCTCTGATCCACTTTCGGCGCTCGGCGACGACGCCGAGCGCTCGATTCGTGTGCTGGTCCGCCGGTTCTCAGTACTCGACCCGGGGGAGCACCACGGTCGGTGCGTCGACGTCCACGTCGAACTCCTCCGCGGGCTTCGCCATCTCCAGGCGGTAGTGCCGGATGCCGAGGATGGTGCCGATGATCAGGCCGAGCACCAGCGTGCAGATCACGCCGGGCATCAGCCACGGCACGCGCTCCAGGAAGCTGCCCGCGTAGAAGCCGATGAGCAGCAGCACCGGGGCCCAGATGATGGCGCCGATGGTGCTGGCGACGGTGTATCTGCGGTGCTCCATCCCCGCGGCGCCCGCGACCATCGGACACAGTGTCCGCACCCACGGAATCCACCGGGCCACCAGCACCGCGAGAAAACCGTGCCGTTGCAGCAACTCGGAGACCCGTTGCAGATTGCGGGCGTTGATATATCGGCCGTCCTTGCGGGCCACCAAGCGGTGGCCCGTGCGTTGCCCGATGACGTACCCGACTTGGTTGCCGGAGATCGCGGCGACCATCGCTCCCACCGAGAGCGCCCACACCTGCGCTTCGCCGGTGGCGTGCGAGGCCATCACGATGCCCGCCGTGATCAGCATCGAGTCACCGGGCAGGAACAGCCCGATGATGAACGCGCATTCCAGGAAGACGAAAGTCAGTACCACCGTCCAGACGAGCGCGGGGCCCGCCGAGATCAGCGGATCGAAACTGCCCACCGCGAGGGGCGACGACGCGCTGGACACCGGCCTCAGCGGGTGGTCTCGTTCGCCGAGGCGGTCAGCTCGGGCTCGACGACCTCGGGCTCGGCGGCGCCGCGGTTCGTCAGCTTCTTCGCCACCGCCACGATCCCGGGCAGGATCGAGACGAACACGATGAGCAGGAAGATCGCCTCGACGTGCTCGCGGATGAAGTCGACGCCGCCGAGGAAGTAGCCGAGGATGGTGACGCCGCCGCCCCACAGGACGGCGCCGATGATGTCGAACGCGACGTACTTGCGGTAATCCATCTTGGACACGCCCGCGAGCACCGGCATGAAGGTGCGCACGATCGGCACGAACCGGGCCAGGATGATCGTCTTCGGGCCGTGCTTCTCGAAGAACGCGTGCGTCTCCGTCACGTAGGACTTCTTGAAGAAGCGGGTGTCCTCCTTGCGGAAGATCGCCGGGCCGATGGCGCGTCCGATCCAATAACCACACTGGTCACCCGCGAAGGCGATGAAGACGACGGCGGGCACCAGCACCCAGATTGACACCACCGGAGGGTCCTGCGCGGCCAGTAGGCCGCCGGTGAACAGCAGTGAGTCGCCGGGCAGAAGCGGGAACAGCAGACCGGTCTCGATGAAGACGATCACGAGGATCGCGGGCAATACCGCGTTCTTGAGCCACGTCTCCTGGAGCAGGTACATCGGGTCCAGCAACTGGGTCAGCGCGAGGTTCGTCGTCACCGATTCGGTCGCTGCCTGCAGAATCACGCGGCCTCCTGTCCCGGGATGCGGCTGGCCTATATACGTTGCTTGCCACCGCGTCGGAAGCTGCCAGCGCAATTACCCGGCCCACAGTACCGGGTCGGACTGAGAATCCCCCGTCGAGCGAGAAATTACCCTCGATCAACCAGGCGGATCGCACCGCTGCTGTGACCGAGAGCCGTGGTCGGCCGTGGTCCGGATCACAACCGGACGGGCCGCCCGGTTCGTTCCGGGCTGCCCCGACTGACCCGCCCGCGATACCGGGCCGTATAGGTCGCGAAACGCCCCTGCCTTAGGGTATGGCCTGACAGAATTTGGCTACCGCCTTTTGCCGCACGACACGGAGGTCTTCACAGTGCCCATCGCGACTCCGGAGGTCTACGCCGAGATGCTCGGTCGGGCCAAAGCGAACTCCTTTGCCTTCCCGGCCATCAACTGCACCTCGTCGGAGACGATCAACGCGGCCATCAAGGGCTTCGCCGACGCGGGCAGCGACGGCATCATCCAGTTCTCCACCGGTGGTTCGGAGTTCGGCTCCGGCCTCGGCGTGAAGGACATGGTCACCGGTGCGGTCGCGCTGGCGGAGTTCGCGCACGTGGTCGCCGCGAAGTACGACGTGACAATCGCGCTGCACACCGACCACTGCCCCAAGGACAAGCTGGACAGCTTCGTCCGTCCGCTGATCGCCATCTCCCAGGAGCGGGTGAACGCGGGCGGCCTTCCGCTGTTCCAGTCGCACATGTGGGACGGCTCGGCGATCCCGATCGACGAGAACCTGGAGATCGCCAAGGAGCTGCTCAAGGCGACCGCCGCCGCGAACATCATCCTCGAGGTCGAGATCGGCGTCGTCGGCGGTGAAGAGGACGGCGTCGAGGCCGAGATCAACGAGAAGCTCTACACCTCGCCCGAGGACTTCGAGAAGACCATCGACGCCCTCGGCGCCGGCGAGAACGGCAAGTACCTGCTCGCCGCCACCTTCGGCAACGTGCACGGCGTGTACAAGCCGGGCAACGTGGTGCTCAAGCCCGAGGTGCTGGCCGAGGGCCAGCGCGTCGCGGCCGCCAAGCTCGGCCTCGGCTCGGACGCGCAGCCGTTCGACTTCGTCTTCCACGGCGGCTCGGGCTCGCTGAAGTCGGAGATCGAGGACTCGCTGCGTTTCGGCGTGGTGAAGATGAACGTCGACACCGACACCCAGTACGCCTTCACCCGTCCGGTCGCCGCGCACATGTTCGCCAACTACGACGGTGTGCTCAAGATCGACGGCGAGGTCGGCAACAAGAAGACCTACGACCCGCGCAGCTACCTGAAGAAGGCCGAGACCTCGATGGCGGCGCGCGTCCTCGAGGCGTGCAATGATCTGAAGTCTGCGGGGCGGTCGATCAGCGCCTGACCCCTGTCTCTCCGGGGGCCCGAGCTCATGAGTCTTGATGTGCGTGTGCTCGGGCCCGTTCGGCTGCTCGTCGGTGGTGAGCCGGTGGCGGTCGGCGGGCCCAAGCCGCGAGCGTTGCTTGCCGCGTTGGCCGTCAATCGGCGGCGCGCGGTGGCATCGGCCGCACTTGCCGACATGGTGTGGAACGAGGATCCGCCGGATTCCTACGCCGCCAGCTTGCAGGTGTTCGTCTCGAACATCCGTAAGGCGCTGCGGAATTCGGGTGTGGATCCGGCGCAGGTGTTGCGCACCGAGTCCTCGGGCTACCGCCTGGAGATCCCCGAGGAGGCCTGCGACCTCGGCCGTTTCGAGGCCACCAGAGATGCCGCGGCCAAAGCCGCGGGCGTCGGCGATCACGCGGGCGCGGCACAGTTGTTCGGCAACGCCCTGCGCGAGTGGAGCGGCCGGGCGATGTCCGACCTCGCCGGTCTGCAATTCGCCGACGGCTTCGCCACCGCGATGGACGAGGAGCGGCTGCTCGCTGTCTCGGCCCGCATCGACGCCGAGATCGCCTGCGGGCGTACGTCTTCGGTGATCAGCGAGCTGGTCTCGATCACCAACGAGCATCCGTTGCGTGAACCGCTGTGGGGTCAGCTGATCACCGCGCTCTACCTCTCCGGCCGTCAGGCCGACGCGCTCGACGCGTGCCGCAGGGTGCGCACCGTGCTCGCCGACGAACTCGGTATCGACCCCGGCCCCGCGCTGGTCGAGTTGGAGCAGCGGGTGCTGCGCCAGGAGCCGTTGAACACCGTGGAGTTCAAGCGCACCGAGCGTTTGGCCGCCGCCATGACCGAGACCGTCACCGAGCTGCCGCGCTCGGTGCGCAGCGGTCAGCTGCGCATGCCGGACGGGCGGGTGCAGCCGATCGCGTTGGGCGGCATGCGGATCGGCCGGATGACCGACAACGACCTGGTGCTCGACGACCCGAAGGCCAGCCGCTACCACGCGCACATCATGCCGAGCCGGGCCGGACTCCTCATCAAGGACCTGCATTCCGCCAATGGCGTGTACATCAACGAGGAGCCGATCGAGAGCGGTGCGCTGCTCGCCGACGGCGACGTCATCCGGATCGGGGCGACCGTCCTGGTCTTCCAGGCGGTGCAGTAGGGCGGGTACGCCTCAGTTGCAGGCGATGCCGTCCCCGTCGGTGTCCAGGTACGACGCGTAGCCGGGCTGGCCTCGGTACAGCGGCCAGGCCCCTTCTGCGCGCACCTGATCGCAGTCGGTGTAGTACCGGCGCGGACGCTCGTCGTTCTCCTCCGGCGGCGGCACGTTGTTGCCCTTGGGTCCCGGTCGGTACGTCGGTCCGGGATCGGCATCCCGCGGGCCCGACACCACCGAAAACGGCGGCGACTCGGCGACAGCGGGTGCGGCGACGCCCATCACGCTCATAACGCCGAAGGCCGCGACGGCGCAGCGGCGTATCACTGAAGTGCTCACGCATCCAACGTGCGCCTCAGGACGGAGTCCGTCAACAGCCTCGGCGACCGGCCGACACTCTCGGCTGTCCAGGGGATTTCGAAAAGTATCTCCTGGTCTGCGGGTGATGGCCGGTAGGGTCGACCCGACCGTGAGTCCGTCAAACGTCGAGGGGTTGCATATGGCCATGCGGCTGATGGCCGCGGTCGGCGCCGTGGTGTTCGGGGCCGGCGCGTTGGTGTACGGCGATCGACCGCTCGCGCAGGCGGCACCACCGCCGGGCGTCGCGGCGGGTGTGCCGGGCAGCGGCCCGTGCGTGAGTGACCCTCGGCCCGTTCACGAACCGCTCGTTCCCAAGACCCTCGAGGTGCCGATCCCGTATCCGGTGATCACCGTGCTGCCGCCCCAGCAGCCCGACCCCGTGCCGGTGCGCACCGACGTCGCGCTGCCCGAGGACCCGTGCGTGAACCCGTGCCCCGATCTCACCGACGGCCCGCCGCCTCCGCCCGGCCTGGCAAGTCGGCTCGGCATCCCCGAGATCCTGTTGAGCCCCAAGCCTTTCCACTTCGGCGTGCCCGGCCCCGGCCCGGATCCAGGTCCGGTGCCGCCGCCTCCGCCGCGCGTCGTCCCGCCCGTCGAACCCGCGGCGCAGTCGCCCGAGCGCCCGGCGCCGCGCATCACCGCGGTGCGCGAGGTGGCCAAACAGACCGGCGCCAACTCGGTGAACCGCACCGACAAGCGCTGGCAGGTGGACGGCACCGACCTCGGCATCATGTGGGAGAGCGCGCCGGGCGAGATCGCGGTCGCGTTCGGCGACACCGTCGGCCGCGGGTTCCATCCGCCCGGCGGCATGGGCGGCGACTGGCGCAGCAACGTGCTCGCCTTCAGCACCGACCGCGAGTTGTCCGACGGGATGACCTACGACCGGATGGTCACCGACGGCCGGTGCCACGCCGCCGAGGTGTTGTCCAGCCGCAAGCTCGACAACGTCGAGATCACCACCATCCCGACCTCCGGTTTCGCGCTCGGCGATCGGCAGTACCTGAGCTACATGTCGATGCGCACCTGGCACAGCGTGCCTGGCACGTTCTTCACCAACTACGGCGGCATCGCCTACTCCGACGATCACGGCCAGACCTGGACCAAGGACCCGCACGCGCGCTGGGACAACATCTTCGGGCTCGCGAATTTCCAAGTGAGCGCGATGGTTCCGCACGGCGATCACGTCTACGTGTTCGGCACGCCCAATACTCGGCTCGGCAGTGTCGGCCTGGCGAGGGTCGCGAAGGACCAGATCCTCAACACCACCGCCTATCAGTACTGGCGAGACGGCGAGTGGACGCCCGTGGGCGGATCGGGCGGCGCGACACCGATCGTCGACGCGCCCGCAGGCGAACTCTCGGTCCGCTACGACGCGGCGCGCGGTGTATGGCAGATGAGTTATCTCGACACCGCGCGCGCCGCCATCGTTGTGCGCGAAGCGGATTCGCCGCAGGGCGTGTGGTCCGCGGGCACGCCGACAGTCACCGTGCTCGACTACCCCGAGCTGTACGGAGGTTTCATCCACCCGTGGTCGACGGGCTCGGATCTGTACTTCAAGATCTCGACCTGGAGCGACTACAACGTCTACCTGATGCACGCCGCCATCGAGGAGTGACGATCAGGAGAAGCGCACCTCGGCGACGGCGCGGCCGAAAAGCTTGCGGCCTTCGGCGGTGCCGCCGAGCACGATGGTGCCCGCCCGCCGCTCGGGGTCGAGCGACTTGATCTTGCCGGTGAACTCGATCGTGCTCGCCGCGTCGGCGCGCACCGGAACGAAACCGGAGAAGCGGACGCTGAACTTCTCGAAGGCCGTGGGATCGCCGAGCCAGGCGGTCAGGTACTCGGCGGCCAGGCCCATGGTCAGCATGCCGTGCGCGACGACGGTCGGGAGCCCGACCAGCTCGGCGGCGCGCTCGCTGAAGTGAATCGGATTGGGATCGCCCGCGACACCCGCGTAGTTGGCCAGGTCGCCTCGGGTCAGCGAGGCGGTCCCGGGGGGCAGCTGGCCGCCGACGGTCAGCTCGTCGAAGTTCGGGCCCGTGTGCACGGCCCGCGGCGGGGGGATGCGCGTCTGTTCGTCCGTGTCGGACTCGATCGGGACGAGCGTGTCGTGCTGGAACGGATCACCGGGCTCCGGCTCCGGACGCGAGTGCATGAAGATCTTGTCGACCGCCTCGATCAGGTTCGGGTCCACCTCGGCGCCGCGGCGGGCCACGATCGTGGTCGAGCCGACCTGCAGGATCTCGTCGTGCTGGTTGGCGAGCTCGAACTTCACGGTGATGAAGTCGTTGTCGCCGAACTGCCGGATCGACTCGATCAGCATCTGGGTGCGGATGGAGTCACCGGCCAGGATCGGCCGGTGCATCTCGAAGACCTGATCGGTTTGCAGGATCTGGGTCAGGTCGTAGTCGGTGAGCACCGTGTCCAGCAGGGCATTGGTGCCCGCCATGCCGATCACCGAGGCGAAGGTGGGCGGCGCGACGACGCTGTCGTAGCCGAGCCTGCGTGCGCCCGGCTCGGCGTAGTGCGCGTCGTGATGGTTCTGCACCGCTCGCGCGAACTCGCGCACCTTCTCCCGGCCGACCTGGTAGTGGTCCCGAACCTGGAATCGTCGTCCTGCCAGCGACGCCGTATCCACGGCTCCCGGCTCCGCCATCGTCTGCTCCCTGCGCATGATCCGGGCCATGCTACTGGCCGTACCGGTCCGTTGACCAGGTAAGTGTGATCACTGGCACCGCTCACCCGGCTTGACGCCTATGGAGTTCCCGCGGGCGGATCACACACCTTCCAGCCGTTGTCGGTGCGCTCCAAATCGAAGGTGCGCGCCGAACGTTTACTCGGATCGGCATCGGTGTAGACGGTGGCCTGAGCGATGGCCGTGCCGTCGGTGATGCGGATCGCGTCGATGCTGTCCACCACCGGGATGTTCTTGCGTTCCTCGGAGAGTCGGTGCACGCCCGCGAACTGGTCGTCGGGGATGTTCTGGTAGAAGTCGTGCAGCGGCCCGCAGGTGCTGTCGCGCAGCGTGGGGAGGTCGCCGTCGCGCAGCGCGCTGGTGTAGTCGCCGATCGCGGTGCGGACCTTGTCCTCCTCGGTTTCACTGCCCGCAAACGCGAACAACCCGACGAGAACGAGCACCAGCACCGCGGCCGCGGCGCCCGCCACGAGCAGCCAGCGCTTCGAGCGACCCGCCGGCGCCGGTTCCGCGGCCGGGGTTTGGGTCGGCGGAGCCGGGGGGACGCGCTGCGGCTGGGCCATCGGGCGTGGTTGCTGCGGCTGTGGGTGCTGCTGGGGCGGACGCTGACCCGCCCCGTCCATCACCGACTGCGCCGGACGGGTCGCGTTGAGGTCGGCGGGCGAGGGCGCGGACGCGACCTGGCGCTGCTGGGGCGCCGGGCGCGGCGGCGAAGGCCGGGTGTCCTCGACCTCGTCGGGCGAGCTCGGCGGCGGACCCTGCGGACCGGCCTGGTGCGGACCCGCCGGACCCTGCGGACCGGCTTGCTTCGGACCCGGCGCGGGACGCGGGGTGGTCGGCGGCTTCGACAGCGGCCGCTGCCCCTGCACCTTGTCGGTGCCCGCCGGACGCTGAATCGGCAGCGCCATCGTCTTCGCGTCGTCGTCACCGAGGGGCCGGACGATCGGCATCGCCATCGTCGCGGCGTCCGCCCCGGCGATATCGTCCTGTGCATCCTGCGGCTCACGCCGCATCGCCATCGTCGCGGCGTCGGCCCCGGCGATATCGGCCCGCGCGTCCTGCGGCTCACGCCGCATCACCACGGTCGCGGCCTCCGCGCCTGCCGGACCGGGCTCGTCCTCCTCGTCGTCCTGGCCGACCAGATCGACCCGCCGCATGACCACGGTCTCGTAGTCGGCACTCGACGGTGCGGGACCCTGCTCGTCCGCACCGGCTCCGGCACCCGGCCGGTTCTGCGGAATCTCGGTGGTTTCGGCTTCGGCGGCGGGCTGGGCGGGAGCGCCCTGCGCGGGGGTGGAGCCCTGTTCGGCGGGGCCGCCTTGCCGAGCGGGAGCGGTGCCCTGCTGCGCGGCAGCCTGGTTGTCGACGGCCGCGCCCTGTCCGGCGGGTCCGCCCTGTTGCGCGGCAGAACCTTGCGGTCGCGAACCCGCGCCCTGCTGCGCGGCGGCCGCAGCTGCTGCGGCCGCGGCGGGGCGACCCGCGCCTCCCGAGTTCGGACGCTGCGGTGCGGCGGGTCCGCTCTGCTGACCGCCACCGGCTTGGGCGACGGGTGCGCCCTGCTGCGCAGCGGGTCCGCTCTGCTGAACGCCACCGGCTTGTCCGGCGGGTGTGCTCTGCTGCGTGGCGGGTCCGCTCTGCTGACCGGCTGAACCTCGCTGTTCGGCGGCAGCGTCGGGTTGTGCGGCGGCAGCGTCGTGCGTCGAGGCCGCGCCCTGACCTCCGGACGTCGCCTGCGGCGCGGCAGCGCCCTGCTGTCCGGCAGCTGCGCCCCCTGCTGCGGCTGCCGCCGGGCGACCCACGTCGGCCGCGCCCGGGTTCTGCGGTGCGGCGGGTCCACCCTGCTGAACGCCACCGGCTCGGGGTGCGGATGCGCCCTGCTGTGCGGCAGGAGCGCTCTGCTGAGCGCCTGCACCTCGTCGATCGGCATCGCCGGATTGTGTGGCAGCAGCGCCCTGCGTCGGGGTGGTGCCGTGGCCGCTGGAGGTCGCCTGCGAAGCGTCCGTGCCCTGTTGTCCGGCGGCAGCGTCGGCTCCGGGAGCGCCCGATCCAGCGGCGTCGGAACCGGTTGCGGCGGCGCTGGAGTCTGCTGTCGTGGCCGCGCTGGGCTGAGTGGCGGCAGGGGTGCCGGCCTGAGCAGCGTTGGCTCCGGCCGCGCCTTGCTGCGCCGCAGCCGTGGAACCGGGTGCGCCTTGCTGAGCGGCGGCCGTGGAACCGGGTGCGCCTTGCTGAGCGGCGCGCGTGGAACTGGGCCCGCCTTGCTGAGCGGCGGCCGTGGAACCGGGTGCGCCCTGCTGAGCGGCGGCCGTGGAACCGGGTGCGCCCTGCTGAGCGGCGGCCGTGGAACCGGGTGCGCCCTGCCGGGCGGCGGTCGTGTCTACGGCGCTCCCCGCTCCTGTGCCGGCAGGTGCTGCGGGTCCCGGTCGCTCCCATTCGGATGTGGTGGAGCCGCCACGTGGGACTTCTGTGGTCGCCGCGTCGGGTCGCCCGGGGTGCGCGGGGTCAGCGCCGGGGCGGTCTGTGGTTGCGGCGGGGGTCGTTGCGGCATCACGCTGTCGTGGCGTCGTGTCCGGTCTGCCTTCGAAGTCGCCCTGCTGCGGGGCGGCATTCGGCTCTCCGGACTGGGCACCACCAGCGGTGGCGGGCCGCGCCTGGGCGGTCGTGGTCCCGGCTCCAGTTGCTGCGGTTCCCGCGACGGTCGGTCGATCCCATTCGGTTGCGGGCGAGCCGCCGCGTGGGATTTCCGTGGTCGCCGCGTCGGGTGCGCCGGACTGCGCGGCATCAGCGCCGGGGCGGTCGGCGGTTGCGGCGGCGGAGGTTCCCTGCTGACCGGCCTGCGATGCGCCGGGGCGGTCGGCCGACGCGCTCGGGGCAGCGGAATCGGTGGGGCTCTCGTCCTGGTCCCAGGCTGCGCCGAACCCTCCGCCGGAGATGATCCGCGACTGGCCCGAACCCGCGGCGGGCATGGGCTGCGTGGGGGTGGTGGCCTGCGGGTTCTCCGGCACGACGGGACGCTGGTCGCGCGGGTCCCGCGCCCCCGCCTGATCGGCGGAACCGGCGTCGCGCGCCGGGTTCTTCTCGTCGTTCGGGTCGGACACCTACTACCCCTCGCTCCTAAGATCTGTGCAAGTCGACGGCCAGCCTAATAGGAACGGCCGGGCGAGGTCCGTCAATAACCCGCGCCCGGCCGCAGCAAACACCGAGGCACCGCCCTCGCCACGGCCCGCGGGCGCGCCCGCCCTGCCGGAGTGCACAATGAACCGCATGACCTCGTTCGGTGATCTGCTCGGCCCGCAACCGGTACTGCTACCCGAAAACCCCGAGGCGGAGGACGCGCTGCTCGACAACGCCGATCCGGTGCAGGTCGCGGCCGCGCACCCGGCGGCGTCGATCGCCTGGGCCTACCTCGCCGAGGCCGCTCTCGAGCGCGGCGGCGCGGGGGAGGCGGACGCCGTGGTGAACCACGACATCGTCGCCGCCTACGCCTTCGCCCGCACCGGATACCACCGCGGCCTCGATCTGCTCCGCCGGAACGGCTGGAAGGGTTTCGGCCCGGTGCCGTGGAGCCACGAACCCAACCAAGGCTTCCTGCGCAGCGTCGGCGCGCTGGCGAGGGCGGCCAAGGCGATCGGTGAGACCGAGGAATACGCGCGCTGCCTGGACCTGCTGGAGGACTGCGACCCGCGCGCCGCGGCAGAGCTCGGCCTCGACTGAGTCGTAGTTGATCGACCCGGATTCGCGTTTCGGCGTCGCCACGGCAGGCGGCGCCGAGCGACTGCGCGGCGCGTGGGCGCGCCTGCGGCTGTCGGCTCTCCCGATCGTGCAGTGCGCGCTGGGCGCGGCGCTGGCCTGGTTCATCGCGCACCAGATCGTCGGCCATCCGGTGCCGTTCTTCGCGCCGACCGCCGCGGTCGTCTCCATCGGCATCTCGTTCGGCGCTCGGCTCAAGCGCGCCATCGAGCTGGTGGTCGGCGTCGCGGTGGGCATCGGCATCGGCGACCTGTTCATCTCCAGCGCGGGCACCGGCGTCTGGCAGATCGCGCTGGTGGTCGCGGTGGCCATGGCGTTGGCCGTGTTCCTCGACGGCGGGTCCATCATCACCATGCAGGCGGCCGGTTCGGCGGTGCTGGTCGCCACACTGATGCCGCCTTCGGCGGGCGGCAGCTTCGACCGCATGATCGACGCGCTGATCGGCGGGCTGGTCGGGGTCGTGATCGTCGCGGCGATTCCGCTGCATCCGGTGCGCCGCGCCCGCGAGCACGCGGCGGAAATCCTTGCGGTGATGGGTAAATCGCTGACCCAGTGCGCCGACGGTCTGCTCGAGCAGGATCCGGAGAAGATCCGCGTAGGCCTCTCGGCCGCGCGCGCGACGCAGTCGCAGATCGATTCGCTGCGCTCCAGCCTGGAGGGCGGACGCGAGATCAGCCGAATCTCCCCGCTGTACTGGAACTCTCGGCCCCGCTTGGAGCGCATTCACGCCACCGCCGACCCGCTCGACAACGCCGTCCGCAATACCAGGGTGCTGCTGCGTCGTTCGCTCAGCCTGGTGCGCGACGACGAAATCCTCGACCCGCGCCTGGTCGACGAGGTGGAGCGGCTCGCCCAGGCCGTCGAGGTGGTGCGCAAGATGATGCTGGCCGACCCCGGTGAGCAGCCCGATCAAGCGGAGGCGGCCAGGGTGCTGCGCACGGTCGCCAAGGGCGCGCGGCCGGAACTCGTGGCGGGAGCCGGACTTTCGGCGCACGTGGTGTTCGCGCAGGTGCGTTCGATCGTGGTCGACCTGATGCAGGTGTGTGGCATGAAACGGATCTCGGCGATCGCGCTGTTGCCGCCGACGGTCCCGAATCCCTATGTGCGCCCGGAGGATTGACTCAGCTACTCAGCGGTTTTCGGACAATCGCACCGCCCGCGACGTATTCGGCGGCTGCTGCGGCACCGCCGAGCCGATCTTCGGGTAGTCCACTACTCGCGCCCGGCCGCGCCCCGCTCCCTAATCTCGTTTCGTGACCGCGACAACGAGGGGTGTTGCGGTCGAACACTTCGCACGACGATGCGGCGACGCACCGGCCATAGCGGTTGTGGTGGCCGGGCGGGTAGCGGCGCGGCGACGTCGTGCGGAGCAAGGTCGCCCGGCCCCGGCGAGGGCCGGGCGGCCGATTCTCACAACCAGAAACGCACGGCGCCTGCGCCTCTGGCGATCCACGACGACTCGACGCCGAACACCTCGCAGATGGTGTAGATCGCGTCGAAGAACGGTTCGTTGACCGCGGGCGTCAGAATGAGCGCGAACAGCAGCAGCATGCCGAGTGGCTTGAGCTGATCCAGCGAGCGCCTGGTCTGATAACTCAGCGACGGCTCGAGAATCCCGTATCCGTCGAGACCGGGAATCGGCAGCAGGTTCAGCACCGCCGCGGTCACCTGGAGGAAGGCGAGAAACGCCAGCCCGTACCAGAATGCGGCGTGCGAGGTCTGGCTGCCGAACACCTCGACCACGATGAGCAGCGCCACCGCGAAGGCCGCGTTGACCGCGGGGCCCGCGCCGCTGATCAGCCGCTGCATCCGTGCGCTGACGCTGTGCGTGTGCACGTACACCGCGCCGCCGGGCAGACCGAATCCGCCGAGCGCGATGAAAACCACTGGCAGCACGATCGACAGCAGCGGGTGCGAGTACTTCAACGGATTCAGCGTGAGGTATCCGCGCAGCTCCACCTCGTGATCGCCTGCGCGCCAAGCCATGTACGCGTGCGCGAACTCGTGCAGGCACAGCGTCACGATCCAGCCCGCCACCACGAGCACGAACACGCCGACGTCGGCCCGCGTCGAGCCGTAGTCCGACGCCCAGGCCAGCACGCCGCCCACGATGGTGATCGCGACGACGAGCAGGAACACCGGGCTCGGGCGAACCGCGCCGAGACCCGTTCGGCGTTGCGGGAAGGAGTAATTCATCGCACCAACAGCCAGGATTCGTTGTGCCGGTAGAAGGTCGAGCGCGGCACCGGGCGCTCGGTGAGAATGCCGTCACGAGTGACCACCGCACCCGGCGTCCCGAGTTGCGCGGCCCGGCCCGCGACCCAGCGGCGCTTGCGCAGACCCTTCCGCACGGTCGCCCGGACACCGGGCAGGTCCAGGGTCGGGGAGACGTGCATCGCGGCGACCTTGCCGGAGAACAGCTGGGTGTCGTCCACGTAGGCCTCGCCTTCCAGCTTCGCGCCCCCGGGGCCGGTGATGGTCGCCCGGCCGATCAGCACCTTGCCGGTGTCGTCGCGGACCAGCGGAGTCTCGGTCGCCTTGCCCTCGATCGCCCGCTTGGCGGCGGCGTTGCCGGTGCCGGTCTGGTAGACGCGCGAGCCGTAGGTCTTGTCGATCGGCACGTAACCGATCTCGACGTGCAGCCGCTCGGTGCGCATCAGGTGGGTCAGCACCGCGGCCAGCGCCGCGTCTTCGCCGAGCACGATCAGGCGCGGCAGGCTGTCGGCGGCGAGCACCGGGAGGAGCTCGTCGATCACCGCGGTGTCGGGGATTGCGGCCGTCTGAGTTGTCGGCAGTGCGGCGAGGGCGATCGGGACGGGCGCGCCATCACAGCGGAGAACATGGGTACTCAAACTGCCGTACACCCTCCTTGGATCCTGCCGGCACACCCCGCCGGCTCCCTCGCACCTATCCAGGCGGGCACGCTGCCCCGGTCCGCCCGCAGCAACCATAGCCGTGTTCAACCCGTTGTGCCCGGGCCGAGTCGGCATTGTGACCGGCGTAGGGTGCCTTCCCACCGGGGTGCCCTAGGCCATTCGGTAAACTGTGCTTCCGGCCACCGCCTCAGTACGGCAGGTAGCTGCAGCACAAGTGTGTTGCGCGTCGAACCGTAGGAGACACGACCATGCCGGCAATCGTCCTCATCGGCGCCCAGTGGGGCGACGAGGGTAAGGGCAAAGCAACCGATCTGCTCGGCGGCAGGCTGCAATGGGTGGTCCGATACCAGGGCGGCAACAACGCCGGTCACACGGTGGTGTTGCCCAACGGCGACAAGTTCGCGCTACACCTCATCCCGTCCGGCATCCTCACTCCGGGTGTGCGCAATGTCATCGGCAACGGTGTCGTGGTCGACCCCGCCGTGCTGCTCGCCGAGCTGGCCGGGCTGGAGGATCGCGGCGTCGACACCTCGGGCCTGCTGCTCTCGGCCGACGCGCACCTGATCATGCCGTACCACGTGGCCATCGATAAGGTCACCGAGCGTTTCCTCGGCAACAAGAAGATCGGCACCACCGGCCGCGGCATCGGCCCGTGCTACCAGGACAAGGTGGCCCGCGTCGGCGTGCGCGTCGCGGACGTGCTCGACGAGAAGATCCTCACCCAGAAGGTCGAGGCCGCCCTGGAGTTCAAGAACCAGGTGCTGGTGAAGATCTACAACCGCCGCGCGCTCGACCCGCAGCAGGTGGTGGACGAAGTGCTCTCCATGGCGGACAGCTTCAAGCACCGCATCGCCGACACCAGGCTGCAGCTCAACGAGGCGCTCGAGCGCGGAGAAACCGTGCTACTCGAGGGTTCTCAGGGCACCCTGCTCGACGTCGACCACGGCACTTACCCGTATGTCACCTCGTCCAACCCGACCTCGGGCGGCGCGGCCGTCGGTTCCGGCATCGGACCGAACAAGATCAACACGGTGCTCGGCATCCTGAAGTGCTACACGACCCGCGTCGGCTCGGGTCCTTTCCCGACCGAACTGTTCGATCAGCACGGCGAATTCCTCGCCAAGCAGGGCGGCGAGGTCGGCGTCACCACCGGCCGTGCGCGCCGGTGCGGCTGGTTCGACGCGGTGATCGCCCGCTACGCCACGCGCGTCAACGGCATCACCGACTACTTCCTCACCAAGCTGGACGTGCTGTCCAGCCTGGACCGGGTGCCGATCTGCGTCGCGTACGAGATCGACGGTCAGCGCGTCGAGCAGATGCCGACCACACAGACCGAGTTCCACCACGCCAAGCCGATTTACGAGGAAATGCCCGGCTGGTGGGAGGATATTTCCGGCGCGAAAACCTTCGAGGACCTGCCCGTCAACGCGCAGGCGTACGTGCGGCGGCTCGAGGAGCTCTCGGGTGCGCGGATCTCCTGCATCGGCGTCGGGCCCGGCCGCGACCAAACGATCGTTCGACACGACGTCCTCGGCTGAACCACAGCGTTTTTCCGCTCACGACGCGCTGAGAGCGGTTGCCGTTCGCAGTTCCCTTCGATCATGAACGGCGAAGAACTACAGTTAGATCATGGCTCGGAACTGGCCGATGATCGAGCGCGAGACCGAGTTCGAGGCGATTCGGTCCGCGCTCACCGGATCGGCGTATGTGGGTGCGGTCCTGACCGGTGACGCCGGGGTGGGCAAAACGACGCTGGCCAGACAGGCGACCGCGGCGGTCGGCGGGAATATTCGGTGGGTAGCGGGCACGGAGTCGGCCCGCAGTATTCCGCTGGGCGTATTCGCGCACATGGTCGGCGTCTACACCGCACACGACCCGGTCACGTTCATGTCCGCGGCGCGGGAGGCCCTGCTCGCCGACGGGCACACCATCATCGGCGTCGATGACGCGCATCTTCTGGACCAACTGTCCGCAACCTTGCTGCTGCAGTTGGCCATCGACAAAGCCGCCCATATCGTCGCCACCGTGCGTAGCGGGGTGCAGGTCCCCGACGCGGTGACCTCGCTGTGGAAGGATGGGCACCTGCTGCGCGTCGACCTCAACCCGTTCACGCAGTCGCAGAGCGTCGACCTGGTGGAGTCGATGCTCGGCGGTCAGCTCGAGGGCTTCACCGCCAATCTGATGTGGGAGTCCTCCGGCGGAAACGCACTGTTTCTGCGGCATTTGGTGGAGGGCGCGCTGGAGGCGGGCACCCTGCGCCAGGTCAACGGCGTCTGGCAGCTGCGCGGCCGCGCCGCGGTGACCTCGGAATTGGCTGCGCTGCTCGAGGATCGGGTCGAGCAGTTGCCCGAGCAGGTGCTTCGGGTGCTCGAGCTGCTCACCTTCTGCGAACCGATCGACCTCGACGTGCTCGCCGAGCTGGCGGGCGAGGACGCGGTGGAGGCCGCCGAAACCCGCGGTGTGATCCGGGTTGTGGAGAACGCTCACCAGCTCATCGTGCGCTACAACCATCCGCTGTTCGGCGAGGTGATCCGGCGCAGGCTCGGCATCGCGTCGGCGCGGCGGCTGCGCGGCAGGCTGTACTCCTCGCTCAAGGAGCGCCGCATCAATTCGGCCGCCGACCGCATCCGATTGGCCGAATTGGCCTTGGACAGCGACAAATCCGCCGATCTGGAGCTCTTCGAGGCGGCCGCCGCCGACGCCATCGGGTTGGCCAACCTGCCGCTCGGCGAACGGTTCGCCAGGGCGGCGGTGGAGCGGCGCGGCGGTGTCGAGTCGGCCGACCTGCTGGCCAGGGCGCTGCTGTGGCAGGGGCATCGGATCGAGGCCGAACGCACGCTGGCCAGCTTCGACGCCGACAACCTCAACGAGGTGCAGCTGGCCCGCTGGGGCAGCACCCGGGTGTCGAACCTGTTATGGGCCATGGGCGATGCCGATCGCGCCGACGAGGTGCTCGCCCAGGTCAGGGAGCGGGTGCGGCATCCGAAGATCATCGCCACGTTCGCCGGGCTGGCCTCGGCGTGCGCGGTGAACGAGAACCGCATCGAGGACGCGTTCTCCGAGGCCGAGTCGGTGATGACCACCAAAGGCGCTCCGCACTGGGCGGTCTGGTGGGCGTCCTTCGGCGGCGGGCTGGCCTTGGCGCTGATGGGCAAGGCCGAGGCGGCCAGGCAGTATGCCGCCCGCGGGCACGAGGTGGAGCTCGAGATCGACGGGCTCAACCGGTTCATGTCCACCCACGCCGAGGTGCTGGCGCTGATCTACAGCGGCGAGTTCGAGGCCGCGAGGCGTTGCGCCACACCGTATTTCGGTTACACCGCGCCCGGTCAGTATCTGGCGTGGGGCATGTCCAAGATCTTGCAGGGCACCGTCGATGTGGCGCAGGGACGTTTCATCGACGGTATCGAACATCTGGAGCAGGCACTGGCCGCGCTGACCACCGAGGGTGCGGCGGCGTGGTTGTTCCCGGCGAGAATCCGTCTGGCGGAAGCGTATTCGGCATTGGGCCGGGCGCACGACGCCGCCGAATCGGTGGCCGAGGCGGTACGGCGCGGCGGCAGGCACAGCGCCGTCTACGAACCGCAGCTGGAGATCGCCAAGGCTTGCGTGGCGGGCGCCGAGGGCACCGTCACCCCCGCCGTCCGGCTGGCGATCGGCGCGGCCGACGCGGCAGCGCGTTCGCACCAGCACGCGATCGAGGCGATGGCGCTGCACACCGCAGCGCGCTTCGGTGACCACTCGGTGGCGGGCAGGCTCGCGGACCTCGCGGCTCGGGTGGACGGTCGGCTCGTCCAGGTTCAGGCCAAACACGCGGTCGCGCTGGCCGCCCACGACGGCCCCGGACTCGACGCCGCCGCAACAGAATTCGAGTCCATCGGCGCGGTGCTCTCGGCCGCCGACTCCGCCGCGCAGGCCGCGTCGGCGCACGAGCGGGCGGGCGACCGCCGCCGCCTCCTCGAATCCGCCGCGGCCGCAAACCGACTCGCCGCGGCCTGCGGCGGCGCCGCCACCCCCGCCCTGCGCAAGGCCGCTCAACCGCTGCCGCTCACCGCCCGCGAACGCGAGATCGCGAATCTGGTCGCGGCCGGTCTGTCCAACCGGCAGATCGCCGACCGGCTCACCGTCTCCGTCCGCACCGTCGAGGGGCATCTGTATCGGGCGTGCATCAAGATGGACGTCACCGACCGCGAGTCGCTGGGGGCGTTGATGCGTGGGGAATCGTCCGCATAGCGCTTCGAGCTGGTCGTGGGCAGCCGCGTTCGTCGAGCTGCGGCATCCACAGCGCGGAGCGTTCGGGCGTGCGTCGGATCTCTGGCCACCTACTGGCTACCGGATCGAATGACCGGGGCCGACGGGGTACGGTCACCTCTAAGCGATCGAGAAGGGTTGTCGAGCATGGTGCGGTGGACAGTGGCGATGGGTGTGGCGGCGGTCGCGCTCACGGCGCTGTCCGGGTGCACCCAGTCGGGGACGCCCGTGCCCTCGTCAGCCGTGGTGAGCACCGCGCCCGCGCTCAACCCCCAGCAGGAGCGCAACCGGCGCATCCACGAGCGACTGCTCGAGCTCGGTTGTACGACCAACAGCTGCATCCAGACGTATTTCGCCTGCATGGACGGCTATCTCACCGGCGAGGCGTGCGAGTTCTACCGGCAGCATCCGCCGGAACAGTGAACGGGAAAGCCCCGGGCCCCTGATTCGAAAATCAGGGGCCCGGGGCTTCGTCCATCGGCACTCAGGCGGGCTGCAACCCACGGGACGGGACGACAGGGTTCGCGACCCGCTCGGTGCGCAACCCGGCCGCGAACACCGCGACCCAACCCCAGGCCAGGAACGAGGCGATCGCGAAGGTGATGCTGGTGAGCGCCGGAATCGACACCGGAAGCACGATGTAGACCACCGCGATCACGATGCCGAGTACGGCCGCCCCAGTGCGCCGCTCGCTGCGGAACCGCCGCGCCAGGATCACGATGGCCGCGACCAGCGACAGTCCGGCGACGGCCGCGCACACCCCGTGCAGCGTGCCGTGCCAGGTCATCACCTCGGTGGCGCCCACCGGGTAACCCTGGTACGGGTCGCAGACGAAGACCCCCGCGCCGATCATCCCGGCGGCGAACACCCCGGCCAGGCGCGGCACCCACACCCTTCCGATCCCGGTGGTGAGGCGGCGGCGCAGCCCGACCGCCATCAGCGCGAACAGCGCGCCCGTCGCCAGGAAGTTCGCGATCTGGATTCCGCCGAGCGAGCCGATCGCCAGCTGGCTGATCATGTGCTCGCGCAGGTCGAATCCGTCCTTGGTGAACGCCTGGGCCAGCGCGACGACGAAGAACATCGGGGTGGCGAGAATGCCTGCGGCCAAAAGCTTTTCGGTCTTCATGAGTACTCCTCGGCGGGGTTGTCATCGGCCGCTTCGGGCCGTCACGGGTGTAGACGGCGCCCCGCCCGCGAACTAATCGCTCCGCTAGGTCTTCATCGCTGCGGATGCGAATTCATCGCTGCGTGGGTACTTCATCGCTGCGCTGGGGTACTTCGTCGCTGCGCTGGGGTACTTCGTCGCTGCGCTGCGGTACTTCATCACTGGGCTGTGGTGAGGAATTCCCCCGCCGCGGGGGCGAGGATGTCGATCCTCGGGTCGTGGCCGAGTTTGGCCAGCTCGCGGTGCTTCGCGTCGGGCAGTGCCGCGGCGACGGCCTTGGCCGCGTTCTTCAGCAGCGCGGCGCTGTCGGCGCCCGCGACGACCAACGTCGGCACGGTGACGCCCGACCAGTCGGCCGCGCGCAGCCGCTCACCGCGCATGTACTGGCGCACGACGGCCCAGTCGTGCGCGGTCGACGGCGCCACCGCCTTCAGGCTCTTCCAGAACGGCGTCATCCGCATGGCCGTCACCATCGTCCACGGCACGCCCATCGCCTTGGTCATGTAGTACCGCACCGTCTTGCCGCGTTTGTCGTCCGCGATCAATTCGTGCAGCCGGACGTCCAGGTCGGCGGGCGGAACGCGCTCGGAGCGATCCACCACGATCGGCGGTTCGAACGCCACCACCTTCGTGATGCCGGGCACCCGTCCCGAGCTCGCCGCGCGCAGCGCCAGCACCGCCCCCGACGACCAGCCGAACAACGCCGCCGACCCGCCCGCCGCCCGCACCAGCGCGGCGATGTCGTCGATCTCGTTGTCCACGTCGTACACGCCGGGAGTGTCCCCGCTGTCGCCGCGACCCCGGCGGTCGTAGTTGATCACGGTCAGTCCGTACCCCTCGGCCAGCGCCTCGGACAGCTGCACCATCTTCGGGAACGTCCGATACCCGAACGCCCCGCCGATCAGGATCACCGTGCCTGCCGTGCCGTCGCCGACGCGGTCGAACGCGATCGTCGTCCCGTCCGCGGAAGTGACTGTCTCCATGCCTGCGCTCCTTTTCGGTCGGTCGTCGGACGGCGCGAACTCGCCGAATCATTCGCAATGAGCAACGCTATCCGCCGTGGGCGGGTACGACGCCGCCGGAGTCCGTCGTCGGCGAGAACGGCGCAAGCCGCCCGGTGCGAAGACCACGCATCAACGCTGGTTTCGGTATCCGCCGGGACCCTCCGAGCGTCAGAACAACGTCGGCTCCCCGAACCCCGGCGTCCGCTCGATCTCCAGCAGTCGTGCCTTGGTGGAGATGCCGCCCGGCGCGGAGAACCCGTGCAGCGCGTTGTCTGCGGCGAGCACCCGATGGCACGGGATGATGAGCGGAATCGGGTTGCGCCCCAACGCTTGACCCACCGCCTGCGCGCCGCCCGGCGCGCCGACGCGGTTCGCGACCTGGCCGTAGCTGAGGGTGTGGCCGGGGTCGATGGCGCGGGTCACCGCGTAGACGGCGCGGTGGAATTCCGGGATCGCGCTGGTGTCCAGGGGGATCCAGCGCAGGTCGTCCAGCTCGCCCGCGAGGTGGGCGCGGATGCCCGCGATGGCCTCGGCGATCACGGGGGTCGGTGCGTCTTCGGGCACCTCGGCGCCCGCACGCCGCCGGGTGATGCGGGCGCGAGTGGCCTCCCGGTCCGCCTCGGGCAGCTGGAACCGGAACACGGCGTCACCGCTCCAAGCGATCGCGCACACCCCGATCTCGGTGTCGAACAGCGCCGCGACGGCCGGGCGAGCGGACTCACTCATACCGTCAGTGTGCACCCCGGCACCGACAAAACCCGTTGTTGCCGGATATCAGGCCAGTTTTTCAGAACTGGCCTTAACCGCGCTCCGGCTCGCGTCATGGCTTCGCCGCAGCACAGCGGCCAGCGAAGGCCGCAACGGCGAAAACTCCGGCTCCGGCTCGTGGTCACGGCCGCGCATGGCCACGAGATCCGAGTATTGCCGCAGGTCATCGTAGTGCGAGGGGCGGGCGTCGAGGAGCGAGCCGAGCGGGCGGAACCGCTCGAGCTCGAACAGGTCCTTGGTGCGATTCGGCGCGTAGTGGTAGATCGCGTAGCAGAACGCGGCGGCGACGAGGAAGGTGAGCAGGGCGGTCATACTGGACACGTTCCGCCAACTGGCCTTGCCAATAAATATCCAATCCCTCAATACTGGACCTTATGGCGACACGAGTGATCGGCGCGGCCAGCCTGGCGCGCGATTTGGGCAGCTGGCGCAGCGCCGGTGACGACGACCCGGCGCGGCGCGCGGCTCGTCCCGCGTACCTGGCCCTCGCGGAGGGCATTCGGCTGCTCATCCACGACGGCCGCGCGCCGCTCGGCGTCGCCCTGCCCAGCGAACGCGACCTGGCGGGCACGCTCGGCGTCAGCCGGACGACCATCACGTCCACCTACGCGCTGCTGCGCGAGCACGGCTACCTGATCAGCCGCCAGGGCTCGCGCAGCACCGTGGCGTTGCCCCCTGCGGTGCCGCACGACGGCACCAAACCGGCGCGCAGCATCCTGGCGCTGATGGCGCAGCCCGAGCTGACCACCATCGACATGACCTACGCCGCGATGGCCGCGCCGCGCGAGATGCAGGACGCGTATTCCGACGCGCTGCAAGGACTTCCGGCCTATCTCGGCACCCACGGCATGGATCCGGTCGGCGTGCTCGCGCTGCGCGAGGCGGTGGCCCGCCGCTACACCGAGCGCGGACTGCCCACCGAGCCCGAGCAGATCCTCATCACGCTCGGCGCCCAGCACGGCCTGCGCCTGCTGCTCAACGTGCTCACCGCACCGGCCGCTCGTGTCTTGATCGAGCACCCCACCTATCCGAACGCCATCGAGGCCATCCGCGATGTCGGTGCGCGTCCCGTCCCGGTGCCGCTGCTGCCGGAGAGCCCGCACTCGGGCTGGGATCTGGACGGAATCCGCAGCGCCGCAAGGCAAACCGCGGCCACCTTGGCCTACCTCGTCCCGGACTTCAACAACCCGACCGGCATGCTGCTCGACGCCGAAGGTCGCGCGGAACTGACCGCCATCGCGCGCGAGACCCGCATGACGGTCGTCGTCGACGAGTCGATGGTGGACCTCGGGCTGGACGTGGACACCCTGCCGCCGCCGGTCGCCGCGTTCGCCAAGGGCGCCGAGATCATCACGATCGGTTCGGCGTCCAAGTCGTTCTGGGGTGGTCTGCGAGTCGGCTGGATTCGCACCAACCAGACACTCATCACCAAGCTGCTCGGCATTCGTTCCACTGTCGACCTCGGCACCCCGGTGATGGATCAGCTCGCCACGGTGCACCTGCTGGAGCACGCCGACACCATTCTCGACCGCCGCCGCGATCAATTGCGCAGCCAGCGAGCCGCTTTGCGCGAAGCGCTGGCCGAAGAGCTGCCGGATTGGCGGATCAGCTCGGGAGTGGGCGGGATGTCGGTCTGGGCTCAGCTGCCCGCCCCGGTGTCCACCGCGCTCGCAGCCACCGCGCCCAATCACGGCGTATTGCTCGCCGCCGGACCGCGATTCGGCGTTCAGGGAGCTTTCGAGCGGTTCCTCCGGCTGCCGTTCACGCATCAGGAGGCCGATCTGCGGCTGGCGGTGAAAGCCGTCGCCTCCGCTTACGGGGCGCTCACCCCTCGCGCTGCCGATCCGCTGAATCCGCTCACCTGCTACTGAGTTTCGCGGGCCGCACCCGAAAGCGAACGCCCCGTGACCGTTCGGCCACGGGGCGTTCGCGGCGGAAATATCAGTCCGCCCAAACGGATTCGATCGGCGTCGCCTCGGTCGGCGGCGGGGTCGGGATGGCGGCCGGGGTGCGCGAGAAGCGCGGCGCGGGCGCGTGCTGCACCACGCCGTCGATGTCGACCAGACCGTTGCGTGCGGCGATGTGCGCGTTCTCGGTGGCCTCGGTCAGCGTCAGCACCGGGGTGGTGCAGGCGTCGGTGCCGTCGAAGACCGCGGCCCACTCGTCGCGGGTCTTGGTCTTGAACTTCTCCGCGAACAGCTTCTTCAGCTGGTCCTGGCCGTTCGGGTCGATCTGCATCGGGAGGCCCTCGGGGTCGATCTCCAGACCCTTCAGCAGTTCGGCGTAGAACTGCGGCTCGATCGCGCCGACGGCCATGTACTTGCCGTCGGAGGTCTCGTAGGTGTCGTAGAAGGCCATACCGGTGTCGAGCAGGTTGGTGCCGCGCTCGTCGGACCACAGGCCGACTCCGCGCATGCCCCAGATCATGTGCGAAAGGGCAAGCGCGCCATCGATCATCGCGGCATCGATCACCTGGCCTTTGCCCGAGCTCTGCCGTTCCACCAGTGCGGCGAGGATGCCGAACACCAGGAACATCGAGCCGCCGCCGAAGTCGCCGACCATGTTCAGCGGCGGCACCGGTCGCTCGCCCTTGCGGCCGATCGCGTTCAGCACGCCGGTCAGCGAGATGTAGTTGATGTCGTGGCCCGCGCGGTCGGCCAGCGGGCCGTCCTGGCCCCAGCCGGTCATCCGTCCGTAGACCAGTCGCGGATTGCGCGCCAGCGCCTCGTCGGGGCCGAGGCCCATGCGCTCGGTGACGCCGGGACGGAAGCCTTCGATGAGCACGTCGGCCTTCTCGATCAGCCCGAGCACCTTCTCGATGTCGGCCGGATCCTTCAGGTTCGCCTCGACGATGGTCCGGCCGCGCCACTGCGGACGCTCCATGAACCCGGGCAGCAGATTCGGCCGCTGCACCCGCACCACGTCGGCGCCGAGATCGGCCAGCAACAGCGCGGCGTGCGGACCGGGGCCGATACCGGCCAGCTCGACAACTTTGATGCCCGCGAGCGGGCCCTGCTTGGTGGCGGTGGATGGTGTGGTCACGCCCTACCTCGGTTCGTCGTTGATCCCTGCGCACCGCCCGGCGGTGCGGTCCCCCGGGCAGCGCCCGCGGATGTATTGACAGTATGACAATAACGCCGCCACTTTCTATCGGAACCCTCCGTCGTGCACCGGGCGGCCCGGTAGGTGAGAATCCCAGCATGAGCGTGTGGGGCGAGGTCGTCATCGGCCTCCTGATCCTGGTCGGCCTGCTCGGCATCATCGTGCCGATCCTCCCCGGGGTGATCCTGGTCTTCGGCGCGATCCTGGCCTGGGCGATCATGACCGGTGGCGCCACCGCGTGGACCGTCTTCGCGATCAGCACGGTCTTCCTTGTGCTCTCCGGGATCGTCAAATACACCTGGCCGGGCCGCAAGATGAAGGACGCCGGCGTCTCCAACCGCGCCCTGTTCCTCGGTGCGGTGCTCGGCGTCGTCGGCTTCTTCGTCATCCCGGTCGTCGGCCTCTTCGTCGGCTTCGTCCTCGGCGTCTACCTCTCCGAACTCCAACGCCTCGGCCAAAACCAACCCGCCTGGCACGCAACCAAACACGCCCTCAAGGGCGTAGGCCTCTCCATGCTCATCGAACTCCTCGGCGCCCTCCTGGCCACCGCCACCTGGATTCTCGGCATCACCCTCACCTGATCCGTCCTCGCAGCTCGCCCACACACCTCGCAGCAGCAGCAACCGCTGCGAGGTGTGTGAAGTCTCTGCGAGGACCCGATTTGGGAGGGGTTGTACACAATTGGCGGGTTGTGCACAGGTGGGGGCGGAGATGGGTGTTCGGGTCGTAGGTGTGCGGGACGATCCGAGGTATGGACATACCGGTGCCGGTACAGCGGGGGCGGGCGATCGCCGAGGGGTTCACCGATCGGGAGTTGCACGGCCTCGAGTGGCGGCGCGTGCGGCGCGGCGCATATCTGAATGCCGGGCGGATGGCTGAGTTGTCGGCCGAGGAGAAGCATTTGGCGCTGGCCCGTGCTGTATGTCAGGTTTCCAGTCCGAAGGCCGTGGTCAGTCATATCTCGGCCGCGATGGCCCATGGGCTTTCGCATTGGGATGTGCCGACGCACCGGGTGCACCTGACCCGCGACCGCTCGGCGGGTGCTCGAACATCACGGCAGGTCGTTCTGCATGCCGCCCGAATCGAGGCCGACGAGGTCGTGCGGTGCGGCGGTCTCACGATGACCAGTGCGGCGCGAACAGTGGTCGACCTTGCTCGCACGATCCCCTTCGAGCGGGCAGTAGTGGTCGGCGACAGTGCATTACGGCTCGGTGCGGTCACCCCTGCCGATCTGCTCGAACAGCTCGGCCGCTCGAAGGGGCGACCGGGCAATTCCGCCGCCCGTCGCGCGATCGCTTCCATGGACGGCCGCTCCGAAAGCGTGGGCGAGTCACGAAGCCGAGTCGCCATACGAGCGGCCGGCCTGCCGAACCCGGAGTTGCAGGCGCGAATCACCACACCGGAGGGTACGTGTATCGCCCGAGTCGACTTCTTGTTTCCCGGACTCGGCGTCGTCGGCGAGTTCGACGGCCTCATGAAATACCGCGCGGCACACCGAGGCCCGCGCACCGCCGAAGACGTGGTGATCGCCGAGAAAGCCCGCGAAGACGCGCTGCGCGCCCTCGGTTGGCTCGTAGTCCGCTGGACCTGGGCCGAACTCGAAGCCCCCAACGCTCCCTGGCTGACCCGCCTGACGCGCGCCGCCGACCTCCGTACCGCTTCCCGTATCGGAAGCTGGTACCCCGCAGACCTTCCACACGCTTCGCAGGCGCAACAACCCCTGTGAAGCGTGTGAAGCCGCTGCGAGGGCCTAGCTCAGCGCGTGGTCGAGGTCGGCGAGGAGGTCTTCGACGTCCTCGAGGCCGACGGAGATGCGAACCACGCCGTCGGAGAGGCCGATGCCTGCGCGGCCCTCCGGGCCCATGGCGCGGTGGGTGGTGGTGGCCGGGTGGGTGATGAGGGTCTTGGCGTCGCCGAGGTTGTTGGAGATGTCGATGACGCGCAACCGGTTCAGCACCTCGAAGGCGCGCTTCTTGCCCTCGTCGGAGGGTGCGTTCAACTCGAACGTGACCACCGTGCCGCCGCCGGACATCTGGCCGCGCGCCAGGTCGTACTGCGGATGCGATTCCAGGAATGGGTATTTCACCCAGCTGACCGACTTGTTGCCCTCCAGGAAACGCGCGATCCGCAGCGCGGACTCGGTGCTGTGACGCACCCGCAGCGGCATCGTCTCCAGACCCTTGAGCAGGGTCCACGCGTTGAACGGGCTGAGCGCGGGGCCGGTGTGGCGCATGAGCGTCTTCACCGGGCCGTCGATGTACTCCTGGGAGCCGAGGATGGCGCCGCCGAGGACACGGCCCTGGCCGTCGATGTGCTTGGTGCCCGAGTACACGACGACGTCGGCGCCGAGCTCGAAGCCCTTCTGCAGCAGCGGCGTGGCGAAGACGTTGTCCAGCACCACTTTCGCGCCTGCGGCATGCGCGAGCTCGGTGACCCGGCGCACGTCGACGAGGGTCTGCATGGGGTTGGCAGGCGTCTCGAAGAACACCGCGGTGGTCGGCACCGACAGCGCCTGCTCCCACTGGTCGAGGTCTTCACCGTCGACGAACACCGTCTCCACGCCCCAGCGCGGCAGGATCTCGTTGCACACCACGAAGCAGGAACCGAACAGGCTGCGCGCGGCGACGAGCCGATCGCCTGCCTTCAGCAGCGCGCCGAGCGCGGTGAACACCGCCGACATGCCGCTGGCCGTCGCGAACGCCGCCTCGGCGCCGTCGATCAGGCGGATCCGCTCCTCGAACATGGCAACGGTCGGGTTGCCGTAGCGGGAGTAGACGAAGTGCTCCACCTCGCCGGTGAACGCGGCCTCGGCCGCTTCCGCGCTCTCGTAGACGAAGCCGGAGGTGAGGTACAGCGCCTCGGAGGTCTCCTCGAAGCCGGAGCGGCGCAGGCCGCCGCGCACGCCGAGGGTGGCGGGGCCGACGCCCTCGGGCAGCGGCTTGTCGAACGCGCCGCCGGTGATCACGACTGCCGCCAGGGCAGGCCGGTGGCGCGCCAGCCGGTCGCGCCGCGATGTCCGGACGCGTCGAGCGAGCCCTCGAAGCCCTCGATCACGTTGTAGGACGGCCCGATGCCGAGCTGGGTGGCGATGGTGGCCGCGTGCGCAGAACGCTGGCCGGAGCGACACAAGAAGACGACGGGCGCCTCCGGCTCGCGGCTCTCCAGCGCCTTGCTCAGCTGCTCGGTGAACTGCGGATTGCGCGTGCCGGTGCCGTCCACCCACTCGATCAGCACGGTGGGCCGCTCGATCGAACTGGTGTCGGGCACTCCGACGAAGCGCCACTCCGCTTCGGTGCGCACGTCCACCAGGACGGCGGCGGGGTTGTCGCGCAACACTTCCCACGCCTGCTGCGGGGTGATGTCACCGGCATAACTCATCTGGAACCTCCTGTGAATCCGCACTTGCCGCACCAGGTTCGGTGCGCGGCCAGGTCGTCACCCGGAGCACCCCACCGCGGAGGAGGGTTGCCGACCAGCCAGCCGGGGCTTGGCGCTGGTTCTCATGACCTAGGGACTGAGATTGCCTGCACCGAGGTCACCGTGTCAAACATTGCAGACCAGCCATTTGCCGTCGGTCCTGGTGAGGTTCCAGGTCGCGGTGTACTCCTTGCCGTCGACCCTCGTGGTCACCGTGGCCTTGGCCCGATCGCCGTTGAGGGTCTGATCGGTGACGGCGATGAGTTCGATTGTCTTGCCGACACCTTCCTGCCCGGCCAACGGCGACTTGGCGGGGTCGAATTCGGCGCAGCCGGTACCAGGTGGCGGCACCATATCGGTGTTGTTGGCGCCCTCGACGAAGTTGCCGACCGCGCCCGCGATCTTCTCGGCCTCTGTGACATTTTTCTCAGCGGGCGAGAGCACGCCGCCGAGCCCGATGGCCACCAACACGATGACGGCGAGCACGGCCGCGGCCAGGAACGGCGCGAGGGAACGCTTGTCGGTCTGATCGACGACGATCGGTTCGTCTTCGTCGGGGGACTGCTGCTCGGTCATGGATCGATCATCCCTGGTCGGCGCGGGTATCCGACGCCCGGCCCCGCCGTGGGCCACGCGGCCCTCGTAGCGGCCCCCTCGACGCCGCTATGGTGGAGAAGAGAGCGAACCGGTGCGACGCCCGCGCAGGTGGGCGGCCGGCTGGTTCACCGCACCGGCGCGGGTGATCATGGGTAGCACCGATAGAATCGCGAGATTGAGATCTGCTGCCGTAGCCATATGGCAGTGCACCGTCGTATGCGACCTGGGGACCGTGGAGCCACGAGCCAGCATCACCAGCGCTCGTGGCGCAGGGTGCAAACAAGCGGTCCGTCAACTTAGCCTAAGCTAAGACGGACGCCATTGAACGTTTCGACCATAAGGGTGCGCGTAAGAGATGACCGAACAGAGGCCTGAAGCTCACACCGCGGCGACCCGTCCGCTCCGCATTGCGATCGTGGGCGCCGGACCGGCCGGGATCTACGCCGCCGACGCGTTGATGAAGTCCGATGCCGAT